>NZ_JBHFHG010000001.1:0-119774 GCF_041927495.1 Herbiconiux liukaitaii
GTGTTTCGGCGGCCATAGCGAGAGGGAAACGCCCGGTCACATTCCGAACCCGGAAGCTAAGACTCTCTGCGCCGATGGTACTGCAAGGGGGACCTTGTGGGAGAGTAGGACACCGCCGGACTTACTTCACGAAATGGCCACCCAGCAATGGGTGGCCATTTTGCGTTAACACCATCAACAGAGGAGCCATCGTGACTGAGTCTGAAGACGAGAAGCGTCGCAGCGACCGTGCGCACACGCCTCGGCGTGATGCGGACAAGCGTCCGTTCCAGCCTCGTCGCGACAGCAGCTCCCGTCCCGAGCGAAGTGGCCAGCGGCCCGAGCGTTCCGGCCAGCGGCCTGAGCGAAGTGGCCAGCGGCCTGAGCGTTCTGGGCAGCGGCCCGAGCGTGGTGGGCAGCGACCGGATCGCGGAGCCCCCGGGGAGCGCCGGCTCTGGACGAAGGATGGCAAGCCCGCTCGCAACGATGCGAGCGCCTCGCGGTTCGAGCGTCCTCCTCTCACTGAGGAGGAGCTGCGGGCCCGTGAACTCCGTGCTGTGCGCACGAGGCACGACGACCCGGAGATCCCCGAGGAAGTCGGCGCCCGTGATCTCGACAAGGGTGCCCGGCTGCAGCTCAAGACCCTCAACAAGGAGAACGCCGAAGAGGTCGCCAGGCACCTCGCGATGGCGGCTCGGCTCATCGACGACGATCCCGAGCTCGCCCACCAGCATGCGATCTCCGCATCCCGCCGCGCCGGCCGCATCGCCGTGGTGCGCGAGACGCTCGCCATCACGGCCTACCGCACGGGCGACTTCGCCCTCGCGCTGCGGGAGCTCCGCACGTTCCGACGCATCTCCGGCTCCAACGAGCAGCTCGCTCTGCTCGTGGACAGCGAGCGGGGGATGGGTCGACCCGACCGCGCGCTCGAGACCGGCCGATCCGTGGAGCGCTCGACGCTCTCGCCCGCCGCCCAGGTGGCCGTGGCCATCGCGATGTCCGGCGCCCGGCTCGATCTGGGGCAGCCGGATGCGGCCCTCGCCGAACTCGAGATCCCGCAGCTCGACGCCTCCGTGGCCTACTCCTACAGCCCCGACCTGTTCGACGCCTACGCCGAGGTGCTCGAGGAGCTCGGCAAGGAGGAGGAGTCCGCGCGCTGGCGTGAGCTCGCCGCCCGGGCCGACGCCGCCCTGAACGGCGAGGACGACGACGTGATCGAGATCGTGGAGGAGTTCGACGACTTCACCGACGGCGAGAAGGACTGATGGGCATCTTCCGCTCCAAGAAGGCCGAGACGGTGCAGCCGCTCGCCGGCATCGACACCGTGCTCGCCGACCTCGACGGCGTGGTCTACCAGGGCCCGACGGCCATTCCCTTCGCAGCGGAATCGCTCTCTCGCGTGGTCGAGGCAGGGCTTCGAACCGGGTACGTCACGAACAACGCCTCGCGCACCGATGCGCAGGTGGCCGAGCACCTCACGAGCTTCGGCCTCACCGTGGCGCCGCACGATGTGGTGACGTCTCCCCAGGCAGCGATGCGACTGCTCACGGCTCTCGTCGAACCGGGAGCGACCGTGCTCGTGGTGGGCGGGGAGGGGCTGACCTCCGAGGTGGAGAAGGCCGGCCTCGTGGTGACGCGGGCCGCATCTGACTCTCCCGCCGCCGTGGTGCAGGGCTTCTCGCCGGATGTGGGTTGGAAGCAGCTCGCCGAGGCGAGCTTCGCACTGCACGACCCCGCCGTGCACTGGGTGGCCACCAACACCGACTGGACCATCCCGGTGGCCGGCGGCATCGCCCCCGGCAACGGCACACTCGTCTCGGCCGTGCACACCGCTGTGGGCCGACTGCCCGTGGTGGCGGGCAAGCCCGAGGTGGCCATCTTCGAGGAGGCCATGACGCGCTTCGGCACGACGGCCGCCACGGCGGCCTTCCTCGGCGACCGACTCGATACCGACACCAAGGGCGCCAAGCGGGCGGGGCTCCGCGCGATCCACGTGCTGACCGGCATCGACCGGGCCAAGCAGCTGCTCGCGGCCCCCGCCGACTGCCGGCCCGACTTCATCCTCGACGACCTGCGCCAGCTCTTCGATGAGTACCCCGTGACGGAGACCTCTAAGGACGGCACCGAGACGACCGTCGGCTCCGCCGTGGTGCGGATGAAGGGGCACGTCGTGCGCATCGTGACGCCGGGCGACTCCCCGGTGGATCTGGTGCGCGCGGGCTGCGCGGCCATCTGGAACTCGGGTCTCGCCATCCACGCCCTCGACGTCGAGCCCGGCCTCTACAGCTGACGCCGGGGTACGCTGGACGGGTGAGCACAGAGCAGGTCGGCACCGGTCGGAACGAGCTCGACGACGCTCTGGTGCCGCGGCTCCGGGTGATCGAGGAGCAGCCGCTCGACCAGCGCGCCTCCGCCTACGCGCAGGTGCACGATGAGCTGAAGTCGCGCCTCGAGGGCAGCGACAGCACTGGACCGAATGCCTAGCACTCGACTGGATGCCGCTGTGGCCGCTCGCGGTCTGGCGCGCTCGCGCACCCACGCCGCCCGGCTCATCTCGAACGGCTATGTGCGCGTGGACGGCACCCCCGTGGTGAAGCTCTCCTTCCCGGTGGAGGACGAGCAGGTCGTGACCGTCGACGGCGTGGACCGCTACGTGAGCCGAGGCGCCAACAAGCTCATCGCGGCCCTCGACGAGTTCCCGGCCGTGACCGTGCGCGGTGCGCTCGCGCTCGACGCGGGAGCCTCGACGGGAGGGTTCACCCAGGTGCTGCTCGAGCGCGGGGCGCGCCAGGTGATCGCGGCCGACGTGGGGCACGGGCAGCTCGATCCGATCATCGCCAGGGACCCGCGGGTGGTGTCGGTGGAGGGCTACAACCTCCGGTACGCGACACCCGCGACTCTCGCCGGGGCCTCGGGGGTCGAAGGTCCGGTGGACCTCGTGGTGGGTGACCTCTCGTTCATCTCGCTCGGGCTCGTGCTCGCTCCGCTGCGCGCGCTCGCCCGGCCGGACGCCGACTTCGTGATGCTCGTGAAGCCGCAGTTCGAGGTCGGTCGCACGGGGGTGAAGGAGGGCATCGTGAAGAACCGCGACCTGCGCTCCGACGCCGTGGCGAACGTGCTGTGGAGCGCGTGGGACCTCGGGCTCAAGACCGCGGGACTCCTGCGGTCGCCGATCGCCGGGGGAGCGGGCAATCTCGAGTACCTCGCCTGGTTCAGCGAACGCGAGGGCGCGCATCCGACAGAATGGTTGCAGCGCGTGACCGAGCTGACCGGAGGGTGATCGTGGCCGCAGAACGATACATCCTCGTGGTGCTGCACACCGGCAGGGCCGACTCCGTCGAGGCCGCGCTGAGCGTGTGCGGGCAGCTCCGCGATGCGGGAGTCACGCCCGTGATCGCGCAGGTGGACGACGACGAGCACTCCGAGGTGCTCGAACGCCTCAAGCCCTTCTCCACCCTCGGCGACGCCGTCTCGGTCTACGACCTCGAGCTCGTGATCGTGCTGGGCGGCGACGGCACCATCCTGCGCGCCGCCGAGATCGTGCGCGGCTCGACCGTGCCTCTGCTCGGCGTGAACCTGGGCCACGTGGGATTCCTCGCCGAGAGCGAGCGCGACGACCTCACAGCCACCGTGAACCGCGCACTCGAGCGCGACTACCTCGTGGAGGAGCGTATGACGCTCTCGGTGCGGGTGAAGGTCGACTCCGAGGTGGTCTACGAGAGCTGGGCGCTCAACGAGGCCACCGTGGAGAAGGCCAGCCGCGAACGCATGCTCGAGGTCGTGATCGAGATCGACGGGCGACCGCTCTCGAGCTTCGGCTGCGACGGCGTGGTGATGTCGACGCCCACGGGGTCGACCGCCTACTCCTTCTCGGGCGGTGGCCCCGTGGTGTGGCCGAGCCTCGACGCGCTGCTCATGGTGCCGCTCAGCGCCCACGCCCTCTTCGCACGTCCCCTCGTGGTGGGCCCCGACTCCGCGCTCGCGGTGGAGGTGCTCGACCGCAGCCAGGGCGGTGCCGTGCTGTGGAGCGACGGCAGGCGCATGTACGACCTGCCCAAGGGGGCCAGGGTGATCGTGCGGCGCTCGCCCATCCCGGTGCGCCTCGCCCGCCTCACCATGTCGCCGTTCACCGATCGGCTCGTGCGCAAATTCAATCTGCCCGTGAACGGGTGGCGGGGGCCGATCGAGAGTGACTGACTGCCTGTGATCGAAGAACTGTCCATCAGGGACCTCGGAGTGATCGGCGAGGCGGTGCTGCCGCTCGGACCGGGCTTCACCGCCGTGACGGGTGAGACCGGCGCCGGCAAGACGATGGTGGTCTCCGCCCTCGGGCTGCTGTTCGGCGAACGTGCCGACACCGGATCCGTGCGTTCGGGTGCGCCTCAGGCATGGATCGAGGGACGGCTGCTCGTGCAGTCGGGAGGCCGGGTGGCCGACCGCGTGCGCGAGGCGGGTGGCGAGGTGGAGCCGCTCGACGGCGCTGGCTCCGGTGACCGCGCGCTCGACGGGGAGCTCATCCTCTCGCGCTCGGTCTCGGCCGAGGGGCGCAGCCGGGCCGTGGTGGGAGGGCGATCGGCGCCCATCAGTCTGCTCAATGAGCTCAGCGGCGACCTCGTGGTGGTGCACGGGCAGTCCGATCAGCTGAGGCTCAAGAGCCAGCAGGCACAGCGCATCTCGCTCGACAACTTCGCGGGGGCCGAGCTCGCCGAGCGACTCGTCGCCTACCGCGAGCTGCACCGCAGCTGGCAGGCGCACACCGCCGAGATCGAGACCCTCGTGACCGAGCGCACTGCGCGCATCCGCGAGGCCGACCAGCTGCGCACGGCCGTGGACGAGATCCAGGCCATCGCCCCCGTGGCGGGCGAGGACGAGGAGCTCGCCGAGCTGGCCGGGCGACTCACCAACCTCGAAGACCTGCGGCTCGCCGCGGCCGAGGCGAAGGAGAGCATCTCGAGCGAGACGGGGGAGACCCCCGACACCGTGGTGCTCATCGACGCCGCTCGCCGCGCCCTCGAGCGCGTGGCCCACCACGACGCGACGCTCGCCCCGGTGGTGGAGGCGCTCGAGAACGCGAGCTTCCTGGTCTCGGACATCGCGACGCAGCTGGCCAGCTACTCGGCCTCGCTCGACACCGACGAGGCCGGTCGGCTCGACACCGTGCAGGAGCGGCGCGCCGACCTCACGAACCTCATGCGCAAGTACGGGCCCGAGCTCTCCGACGTGATCGCCTACGCCGAGAGTGCCGAGCCGCGACTGCTCGAGCTCGACTCGGATTCCGACCGGATCGAGCAGCTCACGGCGCTCGTGGACGACGAGTACGCCGCGCTCCTGGAGCGCGCCGACGGCCTCACCGCCCTGCGCACCGCCGCCGCTAGTGAGCTGGCCGAGAGGGTGACCGGCGAGCTCGCCGCCCTCGCCATGCCGAACGCCCGCTTCGTGGTGGAGATCTCGCCCCGCGAGGAGCTCGGCACGACGGGGCGCGATCTCGTGCAGTTCCTGCTGCGGCCGCACGAGGGCAGCGACCCGCGACCGCTCGGCAAGGGCGCCTCGGGAGGCGAGCTCTCGCGCGTGATGCTCGCCATCGAGGTGGTGCTGGCCGCCGCGGATCCGGTGCCGACCTTCGTGTTCGACGAGGTCGACTCCGGTGTGGGCGGCGCCTCCGCGATCGAGATCGGTCGACGGCTCGCGGCGCTCGCCGAGAAGTCGCAGGTGATCGTGGTGACCCACCTCGCCCAGGTGGCGGCGTTCGCGTCGAACCACCTGCGGGTGGAGAAGGACCTCGACGGGCCCGTGACGGCCTCGAACGTGGTGCAGCTGACGGGGGATGCCCGGCTGGCCGAGATGGCGCGACTGCTCTCGGGGCTGCCGGACTCGGAGTCGGGCCTCGCGCACGCCGCCGAACTGCTCCACACGGCGCAGAGCCTCGCTGCGCCGCACGCTGTGTCACACTGAGACGCATCGCGGGCCGGGGGCTCGCGGATGGGGGGCCGCCGTGGCGAGGGTGACGAACGCGGAGCTCATGGTGCTCGTGGAGCGGCTGCAGGCCGAGAACGACGAGCTGCGGGTTGCGAACGACGAGCTGCGGGCTGCGGCTGTGTCGGCGTCCGCATCGGCGTCGGTCGGCGATGGGGGAGTGGACCCGCTGAAGCGCCCGCGGCGTGCGTGGGGCCGCACCGTCGCATCCGTGGCCCTCGTGCTGCTCGGGCTGCTGCTCGCTCCCGTGGCCGTGGGGGCGCACTGGGTGGGCGGTCAGCTCTCGAGCACCGACACCTTCGTGGCGACCTTCGCGCCGCTCGCCGAGGACGAGGCCGTGAAGTCGCTCGTGGTGACGGAGGTGATGGCTGCGGTGGACCGGCAGGTGGACTTCCGCACGACCACGGGGCAGGCGTTCGACGCGATCGCAGGGCTCGGGCTGCCGCCCACCGCGTCAGCCGCCCTGCAGGCGCTCGAGGAGCCCGCCGCACTCGGCCTGCGGTCGCTCGCGACCTCGGTGGTGACGGATGTGGTGGACTCCGACGCGTTCGGAGGCCTCTGGCGGGAGGCCCTGCGGGTGAGCCACGAGCAGGTGGCGGCCGCGCTGCTGGGCGAACCGGGATCTGCGCTGACGATCTCGAGCTCGGGCGAGCTCGCCGTGCAGCTGGCACCGGTGCTCGACGCCGTGAAGGCCGCGATGGTGGAGCAGGGGCTCGGCTTCGCGGCGGCCATCCCGAGCGTGGACGTCTCTGTGGTGGTGGCCCAGTCCGACGGGCTGGCCCGGGCGGCGCTCGTGTTCGGGCTCGTGGTGGCGGTCGGTGCGTGGCTGCCGTGGGTGGCCCTCGTGCTCCTCGCTGCGGGGGTGCTGATCGCACACCGACGGCTCGTCGTGCTGTTCAGGGCCGCACTCGCACTCGGTGCGGCGATGGTGCTGCTCGGGATCGCCGTGCGGATCGGGCAGGTCGTGCTGGTGGCCTCCATCGCACCGGGATACGAGGCTGTCGACGCGGTGGCGGCGATCTACGAGGCGGCGATCTCGCCGCTCGTCGCCGGCACGGTCATCGTGGGAGTGCTGGCCTTCTCCGCCGCCGTGATCGCCTGGATACCGGGTCCGTCGCGGCCGGCCACCTCCGTGCGCGGGGTGGTGCGGCGCACCGCTCGGCGACTGCGCGCCCCCGCCGACACGCCCACGACTCCCGAGAGCACTGTTAGGATGGAATTCCGTGGATGAAGCTCAAGCTGCGCACCGGCCGGAACACGCAATCGGCACCGACTCCGACTCGAAGCTGACGAAGCACATCTTCGTCACAGGGGGTGTCGTCTCCTCCCTCGGCAAAGGCCTCACGGCCGCCAGCCTCGGCAACCTTCTCACCGCCCGCGGTCTCCGCGTGGTGATGCAGAAGCTCGATCCGTATCTCAATGTTGATCCCGGAACGATGAATCCGTTCCAGCACGGCGAGGTGTTCGTGACTGACGACGGAGCGGAGACCGACCTCGACATCGGGCACTACGAGCGCTTCCTCGACATCAACCTCGACCAGGCCGCCAACGTGACCACGGGGCAGATCTACTCGAGCGTGATCGCCAAGGAGCGGCGCGGCGAGTACCTCGGCGACACCGTGCAGGTCATCCCGCACATCACCGACGAGATCAAGCGCCGCATGCGCCTGCAGGCGCACGACTCCTCGCGCCCCGCGAGCGAGCGACCCGACGTGATCATCACCGAGATCGGCGGCACCGTCGGCGACATCGAGTCGCAGCCGTTCATCGAGTCGGCCCGCCAGGTGCGCCACGAGCTCGGCCGCAAGAACGTGTTCTTCGTGCACGTCTCGCTCGTGCCCTACATGAACGCCTCGGGCGAGCAGAAGACCAAGCCCACGCAGCACTCGGTGGCGGCGCTCCGCTCCATCGGCATCCAGCCCGACGCGCTCGTGCTGCGCAGCGACCGGCCCGTGTCGGAGAGCAACAAGCGCAAGATCGCGCTCATGTGCGACGTGGACGAGGAGGGCGTGGTCAACGCCGTCGACGTGCCCTCGATCTACGACATCCCGAGCATGCTGCACAACCAGGGTCTCGACGCCTACATCGCCAAGCACCTCGAGCTCGACGGCAAGGCCGGCGACGTGGACTGGGCCGGCTGGCAGCCCATCCTCGACGCCGTGCACGAGCCCAAGCACGACGTGACGATCGGGCTCGTGGGCAAGTACATCGATCTGCCCGACGCCTACCTCTCGGTGACCGAGGCCCTGCGCGCCGGCGGGTTCGCCCACCGCGCGAAGGTGAAGATCAAGTGGATCCCCTCGGACGAGTGCGAGACGCCCGAGGGGGCGGCCCGCGAGCTCTCCGACGTGGACGGCATCTGCGTGCCGGGCGGCTTCGGCGTGCGCGGCATCGAGGGCAAGCTCGGAGCCCTGAGGTTCGCCCGCGAGAACGGCATCCCGACCCTCGGCCTGTGCCTCGGCCTGCAGTGCATGGTGGTGGAGTACGCCCGCAACGTGACGGGCCTGCCCGGTGCCTCGTCGAGCGAGTTCGACCCCGACACCGAGTTCCCCGTGATCGCCACGATGGCCGAGCAGGTCGACATCATCGCCGGGGGAGACCTCGGCGGCACCATGCGGCTCGGTCTCTACGAGGCCGACCTGGCCGCGGGCTCGATCGCCGAGGCGGTGTACGGAGCGCCGACCGCCTCCGAGCGCCACCGTCACCGCTACGAGGTGAACAACCGCTACCGCGACGAGATCGCCGACTCCGGACTGTGGTTCTCCGGCCTCTCGCCCGACGGGCAGCTCGTGGAGTACGTGGAGCTGCCGCGCGAGGTGCACCCGTACTACATCGCCACCCAGGCGCACCCGGAGCTGCGCTCGCGGCCGAGCAAGCCGCATCCGCTCTTCAAGGGGCTCGTGGGCGCGGCCCTCGAGCGCCAGGAGGCGAGCCGGCTGTTCGCCGTGCAGGACGCGGATGCCTGAGATGGCCGGGGTGCCTGAGGCGGCAGAGGCCGACGGCCGTCTGCTCGCGGATGACGTGGTGACCGTGGAGGTGACCTCGAGCGAGGTCGTCTTCGACGGGTACGTGTGGGATGTGCGCCGCGAGGCCTTCGGGTACGGCGGCGAGACGCTGCGCCGCGACTTCGTGGACCACCCGGGCGCCGTGGCGATCCTCGCTCTCGACGAAGAGGACCGGGTGCTCGTGATCAAGCAGTACCGGCACCCCGTGCGTCGTCGCGAGTGGGAGCCGCCCGCCGGGTTGCTCGACGTGGCCGACGAGCCCGCGCTCGAGGCCGCGAAGCGCGAGCTCGCCGAGGAGGCCGACCTCGAGGCCGACGAGTGGAACGTGCTCATCGACTACCTCACGACCCCAGGCGGCAACAACGAGGCGATCCGGATCTTCGTGGCCCGCGGTGTGCGCCCCACGGCCGGTGCCTTCGAGCGCACGGCCGAGGAGGCCGACATGGAGCTGCGCTGGGTGCCGCTCACCGAGCTCGTCGACGCCGTGGTGGCGAGCCGCGTGCAGAACCCGTCGCTCGTGATCGGCGCGCTCGCGGCCGAGCACTCCCGCTCGCGGGGCTGGACGACGCTGCGACCGGCGGATGCTCCCTGGCCCGAGCGGCCGGGCGCGGGCGGCTAGCACCGTGACCGCGGGGTCGGCGGGGGCGAGCGGGGATGCTCTCGATCGGCACGTCGACCGGTTCCTGCGGCACATCGTGGTGGAGCGCGGGCTCGCCGGCAACACCGTGGCGGCTTATCGGCGTGATCTGGCGCGTTACGTGGAGTGGCTGCGGGCGGCGGGGCTCCAGGACGTGACCGCGGTGGGGGAGGCCGACATCGGCGCCTTCCAGCGGCAGCTGCGCACGGCGGAGGGCGGGGAGCTCTCCGCGTCGTCGGTGGCGCGCATGCTGTCGACCGTGCGCTCGTTCCACCGCTTCCTCACCGACGAGGGTGTGACCGAGGTCGATGCCTCGCGGGAGGTGAAGCCCCCGAAGCTCGGACTGAGGCTGCCGAAGGCGATCTCGATCGACGAGATGGAGCGGCTGCTGACGGCGACGGGGGGATCGGATGACGTGGGGGCCGATCCGGTGGCCACGCGCGATCGGGCGCTGCTCGAGATGCTCTACGCGACCGGGGCGCGCATCAGCGAGCTCGTGTCGCTCAACGTCGACGACGTGCAGGACGGCGACATCGTGCGACTCACCGGCAAGGGCAGCAAGCAGCGCATCGTGCCGGTCGGCAGCTACGCGCAGAGGGCGCTAGACGCCTACCTCGTGCGCGTGCGGCCGATGTTCTCGGTGCGCGGCCCGTCGACGCCCGCGCTCTTCCTAGGCATCCGCGGCCAGCGACTCAGCCGCCAGGGCGCCTGGCTGGTCATCCAGTCCGCCGCGGAGCGCGCGAAGATCAGGGCGCACGTCTCTCCGCACACCTTCCGCCACTCCTTCGCCACCCACCTCCTCCAGGGCGGCGCCGACGTCCGAGTAGTACAGGACCTCCTAGGCCACTCCTCAGTAGCCACCACCCAGCTCTACACCCACGTAACGGCAGACACCCTCCTAGACATGTACCGAACCTCCCACCCCCGAGCCCGCTAGCCGCACGCCGGAGCGGCTGCGCGCAGCACAGCCTCACCGGCATAGAATTAGCCGACCGCCGGGATGGCGGTCAGGACACGAGGAGAAGCTTCGGTGCCGACACGGAACATGAGAACGGCGAAGAAGACCCAGGTCGACGAGCTCTCAGGGCTCGACCTGCCGAAGAACGGCCCCACGGGCCGACCCGTGACCGAGTTCCCGGATCCGGCGCCCCTCGCCTCGCACGGGCCCGCGCGCATCATCTCGCTCTGCAACCAGAAGGGCGGCGTGGGCAAGACCACCACGAGCGTCAACGTGGGGGCGGCGCTCGCCGAGTACGGCCGCAAGGTGCTCGCGGTCGACTTCGATCCGCAGGGCGCGCTCTCGGCCGGTCTCGGCGTGATGACCCACGACATCCCCACCGTCTACGACCTGCTCGTGGGCACCATCAAGGATCCCGCCGACGCCATCCAGAAGACGAGCGTCGAGGGCCTCGACATCATCCCGGCCAACATCGACCTCTCCGCCGCCGAGGTGCACCTCGTGAGCGAGGTGGCCCGCGAGTCGATCCTGGCCAGGGTGCTCCGCAAGGTCAGCAACGACTACGACGTGATCCTCGTGGACTGCCAGCCCTCGCTCGGTCTGCTCACCGTGAACGCCCTCACCGCGAGCCACGGCGTGCTCATCCCGCTCGAGTGCGAGTACTTCGCTCTGCGCGGTGTGGCCCTGCTCGTCGAGACCATCGAGAAGGTGCGCGACAGGCTCAACCCGGCGCTCACGCTCGACGGCATCCTCGCCACCATGTACGACCCCCGCACGCTGCACTCGCGCGAGGTGCTCGAGCGCGTGGTGGAGACCTTCGGCGACAAGGTGTTCGAGACCGTCATCGGGCGCACCGTCAAGTTCCCGGATGCGACGGTGGCGGGCAAGCCGATCACCCAGTTCGCGCCCGAGCACTCCTCGGCCAAGGCGTACAAGCAGCTGGCCAGAGAACTGGTCGCCCGTGGCGCGATCGCCTGAAGCACTCGCGGAACCCGCGCCTGTCACCAGCGTGGCCGGCACGAGTGCGCCCGGCACGAGCGCGCCCGGCTTCTCGCTGAGCCTCGACAACTTCGAGGGACCGTTCGACCTGCTGCTGCAGCTCATCACGAAGCACGAGCTCGACATCACCGAGATCGCGCTCAGCCGGGTGACCGACGAGTTCATCGCGTACCTCAAGAACCTCGACTCGGCCGAGGAGCTCGACCGCGCCTCGGAGTTCCTGGTGGTGGCGGCCACGCTGCTCGACCTCAAGATCGTGGGACTGCTGCCGCAGGGCGAGCTCGTCGACGCGGAGGACGTGGCCCTGCTCGAAGCGCGCGACCTCCTCTTCGCCCGCCTGCTGCAGTACCGGGCGTTCAAGGTGGTCTCGACCTGGCTGGCCGAGCACTTCGACGCCGAGTCGACCAGACGGCCGCGTGCCGTGCGGCTCGAGGAGAAGTACCGGCAGCAGACCCCCGAGCTCGTGTGGACGCTCACGGCCGACGACTTCGCCGCGCTCGCCGCCTTCGCCCTCGCGCCGCGCGAGGTGCCCGTGGTGGGGCTCGAGCACCTGCACGCGCCGCTCGTGAGCATCCGCGAGCAGGCCGCCCACGTGGTGGCGGTGCTGCGCTCGGCCGTGGCGAGCGGGGTGCCCGTGAACTTCAGGCAGCTGATCGCGGGGATCGACGAGAAGGGTGTGGTGATCGCGCGGTTCCTCGCCGTGCTCGAGCTCTACCGGCACGCCTCCATCTCGTTCGAGCAGATCGAGCCGCTCGGCGAGCTCACGCTGCGCTGGACGGCCGAGAACTGGACCGAAGACAACCTCGCCAATCTGGGTGCCGACTATGACAACTGACCTCGACGTGGACAGGGCCCTCGAGGCCATCTTCATGGTGGCCGACGAGCCGCAGAGCCTCGTGGCGCTCGCGACCGCCCTCGGGCGGCCCGTGGCCGTGGTGCGCCAGGGTATCGAACGGCTCGTGGAGGACTACGACGGCGTCTCCGCCGAGGGGGAGGCCACCGGCAGCGCTGCTGGGGCGCGGGTGCGGCGCGGCTTCGAGCTGCGCGAGGTGGCGGGCGGCTGGCGCCTCTACGTGCGCTCGGAGTGGGACGCGCTCGTGCGCGACTTCGTGATCACCCAGAACCCCTCGAGGCTCTCGCAGGCCGCGCTCGAGACGCTCTCGGTGATCGCCTACAAGCAGCCGATCAGCCGCGGGGCCGTGGCCTCCATCCGCGCCGTCAACGTCGACTCCGTGGTGCGCACCCTGCTCAGCAGGGGACTCATCACCGAGGTCTCGACGCAGGCCGAGACCGGCGCGATCCTGTACGGCACCACCGACCTGCTGCTCACGCAGCTCGGCATCAACTCCCTGGAGGAGCTGCCGAAGATCTCCCCTCTGCTGTCCGACGGCAGCGAGGGTTTCGACGACCTGGAGGCACTCCGATGACACCCCCTTTCGAGATCCCGGCATGGGACGAGAACGAACCGCAGGGCGTGCGCCTGCAGAAGGTGATGGCGGCCGCCGGAGTGGCATCCCGCCGCGTCTCCGAGCAGCTCATCCAGGCCGGTCGCGTCAAGGTCAACGATGAGGTCGTGACCGAGCTCGGCCGCAGGATCGACCCCGAGAACGACCTCGTCTCGGTCGACGACACCGCCGTGCAGCTCGATCCCGACAAGCGATACGTGATGCTCAACAAGCCCACCGGCATCGTCTCGTCGCTCGCCGACCAGCACGGGCGGCCCGACCTGCAGCGCTACACCTCGCAGTACGAGGAGCGGCTCTTCAACGTGGGGCGGCTCGACGCCGAGACGAGCGGACTGCTCATCCTCACCAACGACGGGGATCTCGCGCACGTGCTCGCGCATCCGTCGTTCGGCGTGCTCAAGACCTACATCGCGAAGGTCGAGGGCCGCGTCTCGCCGCAGACCATCTCGACCCTCACGAAGGGGGTCGAGCTCGAGGACGGCCCCATCGCCGCCGACAAGGCGCGCCTGCTCGGCGTGGAGGGCGAGACCTCGATCGTGGAGATCACGCTGCACTCCGGGCGCAACCGCATCGTGCGCCGCATGCTCGACGAGGTGGGCCACCCCGTGGTCGACCTCGTGCGTCGCGCGTTCGGCCCGCTCAACCTGGGCACGCTCAAATCGGGCGGGATGCGCGACCTGACTAAGGTGGAACTCGGCCAGCTGCTGACGCTCTCGCGGAACGCCAGGGGCGAAGGCGTGGGCTCGGACGGAGCCGCCGGGGACGACCTCGAGAGCGATGATCTCGACGGCGATGACCTCGACGGCGATGGGGCGGCCGACGCAGGTGAGGGATCCGAGGAGTGAACGTGGTGGAGAGCCGACTGACGGGCCCCGTGCGGGTGGTCGGCGTGGGGCTGCTCGGCACGAGCATCGCCCTCGGGCTCCGCGCCCGCGGTGTCGACGTCATCCTCTCCGACGCCTCGCCCACGAACGTCTCGATCGCCATCGACTACGGCGCGGGGCGCCGGGCGGGTGATGCGGACGAGCCGCAGATCGTGGTGGTCTGCGTGCCGCCAGATGTGACCGCCTCGGTGGTGGTGCGCGAGCTCTCCGCCTACCCGCGTGCCGTGGTGACCGACGTGGCGAGCGTGAAGAAGCCCATCCTCGACGCCGTCGCGGCGGCCTCGGGAGACCTCACCCGGTACATCGGATCGCATCCGCTCGCCGGTCGCGAGAGGGGCGGGCCCATGGCGGGCCGCGCCGACCTCTTCGTGGGGCGGCCCTGGGTGGTCGCGGGCCACGAGGGCATCAGCTACCAGGCGGCCTCGGCCATCGACGACCTCATCCTCGACCTCGGGGCGACCCTCGTGGAGATGACCGCCGAGGAGCACGACACGAGCGTGGCCCTCGTCTCGCATGCGCCGCAGGTGATCTCGACCCTCATGGCGCGCCGGCTCATCGACGCCCCCGCCTCGGCCGTGGGGCTCGCGGGCGGAGGGGTGCGCGACGTCACGCGGATCGCGGCGAGCGACCCGGCGCTGTGGGTGCAGATCCTCGGTGCCAACGCTGCTCCGACCGCCTCGGTGCTGCGCGCCCTGCGCGACGACCTCGACGAGGTGATCGGCGCCCTCGAATCGACCGGCTCGGAGGAGTCGACGTGGCGCCGCACGGTGGCGGAGACCCTCGCCGCCGGCAACGCCGGAGTGGCCCGCCTGCCCGGCAAGCACGGCCAGGACAAGCGGTACGCCCAGCTCGTGGTGATGGTCGACGACTCGCCAGGCGAGCTCGCGCGGCTCTTCGCCGAGGTGGGGGAGGAGGGGGTGAACCTCGAGGATCTGAGGCTCGAGCACTCCCCGGGGGCCCAGATCGGCCTCGCCGAGATCTCGGTGCTGCCCGAAGCAGTGGAGAAGCTGACGGCCGCGCTCGCGGCCCGTGGATGGAGGATCGCCGGATGACTGCGGCATTTCGTGACGTGACCGATGCGCCCGTGGTGGTGGCCATCGACGGGCCCGCCGGCAGCGGCAAGTCGAGCGTGAGCCGGCAAGCCGCGCGCACCCTGGGCTTCGCCTATCTCGACACCGGTGCGTCGTACCGCGCGCTGTCGTGGGACCTGCTCGACCGCGGCATCGACGCCGCCGTGCCGGAGCGGGTGATCGAGGAGCTCGCGCGCTTCGACTTCAGGATCGGCACCGACCCCGACGACTACTACGTGCGGGTGGGCGAGAACGACGTGACCGACGCCATCCGCGAGCCCAGGGTGACCGGCATCGTGAGCCTCGTGGCCCGCATCCCCGAGGTTCGTTCGGCGCTCAACGAGAGGTTCCGCGGCATCATGGCCGACACCCCGAAGCCGGGCATCGTGGCCGAGGGTCGCGACATCACGACGGTCGTGGCACCCGATGCCCCCGTGCGCATCCTGCTCACGGCCTCGGAAGAGGCTAGAATGGCGAGGCGTTCGAAGGAACTGACCAGTGAATCGGCCGCCGCCGTGGGTGAGGCATTGCGCTCACGTGACAAGGCGGACTCCCGGGTGGTCGACTTCATGAACGCCGCAGACGGTGTCACCACCGTCGACTCCACGGAACTCGATTTCGACCAGACCGTCGAAGCGGTGGTCGAGGTCGTGGCCCAGACGACAAGGATCTCTCATGGCGGATAACCGCACCCCAGCCTCCGCGAACGACCCGGACGAGTTCGACGCCCCCGACGACGACCTCGCCGAGCGCCTCGCGACCGTCGACGAGGATCTCGCCGAGCAGCGCGCCTCGACGCTCCGCTCCGGACTCGAGGACTACGAGCTCGACGAGGGCGACCTCGACCTGCTCGAGCTCACCGAGGACTACGGCGACGGCGTCATCTACCTGCCCGCGCTGCCCGTGCTCGCGATCGTGGGGCGGCCCAACGTGGGCAAGTCCGCGCTCGTCAACCGCATCCTCGGCCGCCGCGAGGCCGTGGTGGAGGACAAGCCGGGTGTGACCCGCGACCGCGTGGCCTACAAGGCCGAGTGGGCAGGGCGCCGCTTCACGCTCGTCGACACCGGCGGCTGGGAGCCCGACGCCTCGGGCATCAACGCCGCCGTGGCCGCTCAGGCCGAGGTGGCCATCGACCTCGCCGACGTCGTGCTCTTCGTGGTCGACTCCAACGTGGGCGCCACCGCCACCGATGAGCACGTGGTGAAGATGCTGCGCCGGGCCGACCGCCCCGTCTTCCTGGCCGCCAACAAGGTCGACGACAGCCGTCAGGAGCCCCAGGCCTCGGCACTGTGGGCACTCGGCCTCGGCGAGCCCTACCCCGTCTCGGCGCTGCACGGGCGCGGCGTGGCCGACCTGCTCGACCTCATCATGCAGAAGATGCCCGAGGTCTCGAATGTGGCCAAGCAGGAGGTGGGCGGCCCTCGACGCGTCGCCATCCTCGGCCGGCCGAACGTGGGCAAGAGCTCGCTGCTCAACAAGGCCGCGGGTGAAGAGCGCGTGGTCGTGAACGAGATGGCCGGCACCACACGCGACCCCGTCGACGAGCAGATCGAGCTCGGCGGCAAGGTGTGGACCTTCGTGGACACCGCCGGCATCCGCAAGCGCGTGCACCTCTCGCAGGGCGCCGACTTCTACGCCTCGCTCCGCACCTCGGCCGCGCTCGAGAAGGCCGAAGTGGCCGTGGTGGTGCTCGACGTGACCGAGCCGATCTCGGTGCAGGATCTGCGCATCATCGACCTCGTGCTGGAATCGGGCCGTGCGCTCGTGCTCGCGTTCAACAAGTGGGACCTGCTCGACGACGAGCGGCGCCGCTACCTCGAGCGGGAGATCGAACAGGATCTCGCGCACGTGACCTGGGCTCCGCGTGTGAACATCTCGGCGCGCACCGGTCGACACCTCGAGAAGCTCGTGCCGGCGCTCGAGCTCGCGCTCGAGTCGTGGGACACCCGCATCCCCACCGGCAAGTTCAACGCGTTCCTCGCCGAGCTCACGGCCTCGCATCCGCACCCCGTGCGCGGTGGAAAGCAGCCGCGCATCCTGTTCGGCACGCAGGCCGCGTCTCGGCCGCCGACCTTCGTGCTCTTCACGACCGGATTCCTCGACCCGGGCTACCGCCGCTACGTGCAGCGCCGCCTGCGCGAGATCTACGGCTTCGAGGGATCGCCCATCGTGGTCAACATGCGCGTGCGCGAGAAGCGCAAGCGCTAGCCCGCACCCCGCGCGCTCGCTGAGTCGCGCCTAAGTGCTGTCATACCGCGCGTTTTCGCCGGTGTGGGAGCACTTAGGCGCGACTCACGCGTTACGGGCGGAGGTCGGCGCGGTGGATGAGGCCCGCTGCTCCGATGAGAGGGCCCTCGTCGGAGAGGGCTGAGCGGAGGATCTCGACGCCCCGGATGGTGTCGAGCGGGGCGACCGCCTCGACGCGGGCGCTGATGCGCTCGATGAGGTCGGGCGCGACGTTGGCGAATCCGCCCCCGATGGCGACCGCCTCGAGGTCGAGCAGGGCGCACGCGGAGGCGATCCCGTCGCCGACCGCGTTCGCGCAGCGTTCGACCGCCGCCACCGCGATCGGGTCACCCTGCGCGTAGCTCGTGGCGAGCTGCTGGCCGGTCGTGCCCGCCCAGCCCTGCTCGCGGGCCCACGCCACGATGCTCGTGCCGGAGGCGATGCCCTCGAGGGTGACGCTGAGATCCTTGCCGGTGCTCTCGTGCTCGTGCAGCTGGAGCTGGCCGATGTGGCCGGCGTTGCCCGAGCGGCCACCCACGAGCCGACCCTCCACGAGCAGGCCGCCGCCGATGCCGGTGGAGACCACCATGCCCATCGCCGTGCGGTGGTGCTGCAGCGCCCCCGCCCAGTGCTCGGCGAGCAGGATGCACAGGCCGTCGAGGCGCAGCACGGAGTTCTCGATGCCGCTCGCCTCGCGCACGAGGTCGCGCACGGGGTAGCCGCGCCAGGCGGGGAGGTTGAGCGGCGAGACGGTGCCTCGCACGACGTCGAGGGGGCCGGCGCTGCCGATGCCGGCGCCGAGGATGCTCGCACCAGGCGGGGTGCGGTCGAGGGTGGCGCGGATGACGCGACGCACCGCATCCGCTATCTGATCGGCGGAGCTGCCGGTGCCGGTCTCGGCGCGCTGCCTGGTGCCGGGCACGAGGGCGGCGGAGGAATCGACGAACGCCGACTCCACCTTGGTGCCCCCGATGTCGATCGCGAGGGCGAGGGCTCTGGGGGTGGTGGAGTCGGCGTCGGTGCTCACGCCTCCATTGTGGCGTGAGGTCGGTCGGGAGAGGTCAGGCGGACTGCTGGGCCAGGGTGCGGGAGGCGATCCAGGCGTCGGCGGTGCCCATGATGTCGGCCGTTCGGGCGGCCACATCCGTGTCGTCGCTGAGCGCCCACTTCTCGAAGACGCCCACGGATCCGCCCGCGATGAAGGCGGCGGCTGTGGCCTCGTCGATGCCGGGCGCGAGGCCCACCAGGCGCCAGTGCTGCACGGCGAGCGTGGCGTGGCGGAGAAGGCGCTGATGCAGGTCACGCCGGAAGCCGGCGTCGACCCGGGTGCCGAACATCATGCGGTAGGCCGAGCGGTGATCCAGGATGTGCTCGAGGATGCCGGACATGGAGCGCATGTAGGCGGCGGTGAGGGCACGGGAGGGTCCGGACTCCGGATCGCCGAGCTCCGCATCGGTCTTGGCGGTGGTGACCGTCGGATCGGGGTCTCCGAGGGGCACACCGCCTTCGAGGTCGGCCACGTCGGCGAGTTCATCCAGGATGCGCGCGAACGAGTCCGACGCGAAGGCATAGATGTCGGCGTAGTGGCCGTAGAAGGTTGTTCGGTGGACTCCTGCGGTGCGGCACAGCTCGGAGATCGAGATCTCGGTGAGGTCGTGCTGTCGCAGGAGATCGAACAGGGCGATCGTCAGTGATTCGTGGGTTCTGGCCGCTCGGGGTTCGGTCAGATTGACGGACGCGCCCTGACGTCGGGTAGGTGCGGGTAAGGCAGGTGACTGGGGCATGCTCAATTATGCAATGCCGAACTTATGAAAACGCTCCGTTCGGGACTGTCTGTCCCAAACTTTTGCGCAGTTTTTGCGCCGTTTCCACGACTGCTGTGACGGCTGTGGGTGAGGGCGCTGCGGGGGCCATCCGGGTCTTCCCCGCAGCGCGCCTCTGACACGATTCTATGCAGGAGCATTCACCCGCCCTGACCACAGGCCGCATCCGTTATGGCACCGTGACGGTCGGGGCCCGTGTCGGCGAGCACTCCCAGAAGGCGCTATCATGGACAAGTTGTCCGGAGCGGTTCGCCGGTTCGGGTGACAGGCCACGGGCTGTGGCGCAGCTTGGTAGCGCACTTGACTGGGGGTCAAGGGGTCGCAGGTTCAAATCCTGTCAGCCCGACAAGAGAAAGCCCTGATGAAATGCAGATTTCGTCAGGGCTTTCGTCGTTCCACCAAACATTCTGAGGCGGCTACCCCTACCCGTACCCCTACGGTGCGTCCTTCTTCATCCGCTCGAGGTTCTCTATCACTTGGGCACGGCCTTCGGCACCTCGTCGCCGTTCCAGCTTCTCGTGGGCCGCCTTCGCCTCATTCAAGGCGTCGAGTCTGGATTCGAAACGGCTGCCGACTTCTGAGAAGACTTCTTGTGCATACTTCCTAGTCTTGATCGCCGCGGCTTCCTCCCGCTCGGCGTCAGCGATTGCCTCGTCGATTGCGGACTGGTCCCCATCTGGTGCCTGCGCCTTACGTGCCCGACACTCGGCGAGATTTGTCGAAGCCTCGGACTCCAAGACCTCGCTCATCTCAAGCAGCGCTTTAGCTTGTTCCTCGCGCTCCAAGGTGCGGACGAGGATCTCTTGCAACTCTGTATTCCACTTACTGAAACGGCGATTGGACTTCGCCCATTTGGAAAGGGGTAGCGAGCGAGTCAAGTGCAGGACCGCGTCCACATTTCCCCCGATTGCGAGGCCAATGACAGGTTGTATGGCCAACATTGCAGCCGCAACAAGAATCAAGACCAGGCTCGCGGTAACCTGCCAAGGCTCACTTCGGCCAGAGGCTAAGGTGTTCAGTCCCCAAAAGAGGATCGTGAAAAGGAAGACGGCTACCGCAGCAAACCAAGCTGCAGACCAGCGCCGAGCCTTTTTTTTGGTGATGGTCCACGTGGATGCAAGGCGTCGAGCTTCAAGCACCAGTGCCAAAGCGAACACCGGAACAATCTGAGTCAGCGTGCCCCAGTACTGCGGCACCACTGCCGGTACATCGTTCACGTTCATTCTCTCAGAATAGGACGCGCTAGTACCTCTCTCAGTTTCTGAAGGCCGGTCGCGTTTGGGGTGCCTAGACAGACTGAGCGGCGGGGCTCAGCCCGCTGGTGTAGATTATTTCGGGTGTTGCATGCAGGAACCTGCGGCTGCGGACGGGGAGCTGTCGTCGATTCAGACCGTGGCGCGTGATGGCTCATGTCTGGCGTCGCTACGATGGCATAATGCCGGACCACGCGACCTACCAGCGGTCCAGGGTCGCTGAACTGGTCGTCGTCGGAGTTCTCTTCGTGTGGTCGCTGTACCAATCGTTCTGGAACCTGTCGTCTGCGAATCTGAACGCTGACGAGCCGATCTACCTGACCGCTGGTCGCGCGTACCTCCAGGGCGATTTCGCACTCAACAGGGAGCACCCTCCGACTGCCAAGTATCTCTTGGGCTTCGCGCAGCTCATTCTGGGAGAGGGCGAGCTGGCTGGACGCATTGCGGTGGGTGTCGTTGTCGTTCTGGGTGGTGTGGTCATCTTCCTGTGGTTCCGGCGAGAGATCGGATGGCCGTTCGCTGCGTTTGCTGCTGCTGCTTGGACACTTCTTCCCCACGGTGTCAGCAGCGGTGTGCGCCTCGACCGGTTCGCGCTCCTGGAACCCTTCATGGTGTTCTTCGCTATCGCGGCGTTCGCGGCGGCCTGGATGTGGTTCCGCACACGCTCGTGGGTCTGGCTGATCGTCTCCGCGGTGGCGATGGCTCTGTCCGTGACCTCCAAGGTCTCTTCGGCCGTCCTCGTCCCTGCCATCCTGGTGCTTCCGCTCCTGGATCGACGCCTGAGAGACGCGCTCGTCGGGGGTGTCGTCTTCGTCGCGGTCTTCGCCACAGCGTTCGTGCTCCTCTACGCCCCGATGGGCATCCGCTCTGCCATCACGTACATGCTCGAGATGCAGTCTCAACACAATGCAACGGGCCATTCGGTCGTGGTCGCCGGCGCTGTGTATCTGCACCCGCCATGGTGGACCAATCTTCTGTTCAGCGTCGAAGGCATGGGTGTGGCGGCCACCGCGGTACTGCTGGTCGGCGCGGTGTCGGCTCTCTGGCGTCGCCCTCCCGCACTGAGCATCTTCCTGTACTCGGGGGTCGCCCTGCTGTTCGTGTTCTATCTGGTGCTTTCGAGCGTCGCGCTGACGCACTATTACTACGTCTGGGTCTGGTTTCTGTGCGCGCTCAGCGGCATCGGGTTGTCCGTGCTCTGGAATGCTGCGGGTCGCAGAAGGCGCGTCGGCCGAGCAGTGGCTGTGGCGATGGTCGTCGTTGCGGTCGCGAGTGGAGCGTGGACCTCTGCGACGATCGCCGCCGAGCGCCCTCGGGGAATGGCGCTCGTCGTCGAGGAACTCGACGAGCTGGACGTGGGCGACGGCGACATCCTCGTCGGCGGCCTCGCGGAGTGGGAGTACGCACCCTATCTGGATGGACGCCAGGTTCTGAGTCCAGCCGACGGCGATGTCGTCGCTGTGGTGACGAAGGACTCCGTCCGCTTCCCCCTCAGCGATGACGTCGAGGTGTACCTCCGGGAGTACCGCACCGACCTGGAACCCATCGTGCTCGACGATGTGACGCTGTGGGTGCTGGAGGACGAGATGGCGGCTGGCGGCTAAGCTCCGCTCCCACGGGAAGGACTCTTGGGTCTATCTGACGTACGCGGCAGATCGAGGCGCTTCGGGGACCTGCCGATCAGCCCCGACAGGCCCCAGCCGGTGACCTTGGCCAGCGCTTCGATCACGATGCCCGTGGACATCTTCGACACGCCCTCGGCGCGCTCGACGAAGGTGATCGGAAACTCCCCGATTCGGGCGCCGCTGCGCTCGAACAGCCAGGCCATTTCGATCTGGAAGCAATAGCCCTGGGAGTTGAGGGTTGCGAGGTTGATCGTGCCGAGGGACTCGGCACGGAAGCCACGGAAGCCACTGGTGAGGTCGTGCAGTTTTGACCGCAGCAGCACGCGGGCGTAGGCCGTTCCGAGACGCGAGATGAGCTTGCGGTAGGCGGGCCAGTTGACGATCACGCCACCCGCGATCCAGCGCGTTCCGATCGCCATGTCGTTGCCCGCCGCGAGCAATCCGATGAGGCGCGGGAGTTCTTCGGGCTGGTGCGAGCCGTCCGCGTCCATCTCGACGACGAAGTCATACTGGCGTTCGAGCGCCCAGGTGAAGCCGGCACGGTAGGCGGCACCGAGACCGCTCTTCCCTGAGCGATGGATGACGTGGATGCGGGGGTCAGCAGTTGAGAGGCGATCGGCGAGCTCACCCGTGCCGTCGGGGGAGCTGTCGTCGACGATGAGCACGTGGGCGGCCGGCTCGGTGGCGAGCACGCGAGCCGCAACCGTTTCGACCGACTCGATCTCGTTATAGGTCGGAATTACGACCAGAGTTCTTGCCAGTTCATTCACCTCGCTGACGAAGGGAGTCAGCAGAGCTTCTTCGGCTAACCGTGGACATACGTATGGGCAGGAAGTCAGAATACATGGCTTGTCTCGACCCTCTGCCCTACAGAACGGTGACAGATGTGACGTCGTGTTTTGACCTAGCGTCCCGCAAGGAGATCGCGGCCGATGGGCTTACCACCCCGGTCGTGAAGGCGCCGAACGCCGTCACGGAAGCGCACGGAGCATTCCCGCGTAGCTGGGTAGTGTCTGAATTCGACTATGTCGTCTCCATACAGCTCACGTAGGAGGTCTTCTAGTTGATGCCTGTCTGTCACACTGGCCCCACCCTTCGATGACTCACCGTTATACCAGCATCGTGACTAGCGGGACTCGCGGACGATGCGATGCGCTCCGAGCTCGACTCGATGGTTGCTTAGGATCAGCAACTACACCCAGAACGCGAAAGGCGACACACGTAGCCTATGTGGAGGTGTCACATAAAGTTCTGCACAGCTCGATGAGTGTGAATCCCGGCGATCGCCTCGGCGTCTGTGCCGCCTTACCCCGGAGCCCATTTCTCGTGGGGGCGGCCAGGCAGCCGTCGTTCCTGAGTAGTGAGGTCGAGCTCGTGCAGGAGGGAGTCAGCGTATTGGTCCGTCATCGAGATTTCCCCGCGTTCCCAGGAGCATAGTGCCAGTACCGCGGTATGCGCCCGGTCGTCACCCGGCTCCATTCTTCAGAGATTGGCAGAGCTGCTGTGTGCAGCATCTCGCCACAGCGCGATCACGTGATGTTCCGGTGGTTCCGGGTTAGTCCACCCGGGTTTTGTCTCCTCGCTCACTCCTCGATAGTCCCAGAAACTCTGCGGCGCAGAGCACTAGCAACAGGACGACTGCCAGGGGCAAAGGTGTCCAGAAAAACAAGGGAACAATGAGTAGATCGCCGGTAATTAACTGGGCAACGACTATCAGAACTACGTATGCAACAATGCCGCCTGCGCACCCACCCGCAACCCGCCACCATCCCGTGCCGCCCAGGCGAGTAATGACTACCACAGACGACGTAGTCCCGATCATGACAATTATCGCTACGCCGAAGCCAATCAGGCCATAGACGACGTGCCAAGCCACGGGATCCTTGTCGGCAATCCCTCCGGGAGTAATGATCAGGTTCGCGATCGCCAGCCCGAGCAGGAAGCCCAGAATCGGTCCTGCAACGGCAGCCCCGAGATACCGCCTAAGTGTAGATCTCGTCGATGAACTGGCGAGTTTCACGAGCACCTTCCGTTGGACGAGACTTAACCTTGGGCGGAATTTTCTTCTACTAGTGTAGCCAAGACGGATTGCGGCAGCGGGGGAGAAATTGTGAAAAAGCGAAGAGCAATTGCGACGGCGTGCATAGGTATTTCTGGAGTGCTCTTTCTTCAAAGTGTAGTTACGACGCCTTCTACCGCGACTGCGGTGGTCGCTTCTGACGTGGATCAGCTGCCCCTCGATTCAACACTTCCGAAGCCGGAGCTTCGAAGTGCCGATTCGTACGCCATCACGGTCCCCGCTCGTGCAGACTCGGCCTCGGACACTCGGTTCGTGGATGCCGTGTGGAACCAAGATGAAGGACATCTTGCGATTGTGCCGGAGGAGTCTCAGTTCCACGCTCGAACGTTCTCCAGCGACAGAGCTATCTCGGTTAGTTTCGAAGTCGATAGTGACGGACTGATCGTCGATCGCACGGTTTCGCATGTTCGTAGAGACAACGACCAGACCGATACAGCAGCGCCACTTGCCTGGTCCGCGGGCACATCGGGCGTCTCGCTCACATGGTCGGCAAGCGTTGCGCCGGACACGATCTGGACTATCACCCGCGACGGTGAAGTTGTCTCTACCTCTACCGCTCAGGAATTCACTGACGGCGACAGCAGTCGAACTGAAGCACATGAATACACGATCTCCGCCACGGACTACACCGGAGATGACCTAAACAGTGCTCAGCCGTACTTTTACTCGGTGACGATTCCGTCTACTGACGAATCCGCCGTAGGAAGGAGCATTGACGATCCGACTGTGGTCACTGCGGACCTCAACGCGGACATTGCTCCTGTGTCGGCTGCAGCCAGGACAACGCTCACCGCAGACCCGATGTGGATGGTATTCATCCCGGACCGACAAGATGCGGTTCCCGCTCTCTGTGTAGGCGCCATCGCTGCCGGCGGGGCGTACTTCACGGGCGACAACCGTGGCTTCACTACCAACGACATGTACCAGAGCGCGATTCAATCCCGCACGTATATGCAGATCCAGCACCTTTACTCTGGGACGCCATTAAAGTTCGCTCCCGGAAGTCAAATTCAAAAGGGTGTCGGTATGACGCGGCTCTACAACGCGAGTGGCAACCTCATTTCCGAGCAACGTGCATCGAGCGACACCATCTACGTCCAATACCGGGAGGAGACAAACTCCTCTGCGAGCTGGACTGTTCATCACTACGTCGCTGATCCTCTCTGCCCTGGTGCGCCCACAGTCGACTACCTAATTGACTTCTCGTCTAACAACCTGGGTTGGCAGAGCGTGACTGGTTACCACGACCAGGCGCCCAATCACGAACTCCGGTGGGTCGCTCAGCAGGACGTCGCTGGAGCCACCAAACAAGATGGATGTTGGTACAAGTTCCAAAGCCGAGGCTTCCCTTGGCTGGCCAACAATCCGGTCACCTTCCCTCAGGCGTTTGTCGACCTTGATGCGAACCCTCTGGCGGCCGCACCCACTTGTGTGTCTTCTCTTCCAACGTATTCATTCCAGGTAAATCGTGTTGCGGGCGCAGATAGGTATTCCGCCAGTGTCGCGTATTCGCAGTATGCGTTCCCATCGGCCGCTACGGGCGCACCTGTTGTCTGGGTGGCTAGTGGTGAAACGTTCCCTGATGCTTTGAGTGCCGGCCCGGCCGCCGCTAAACAGGGAGGACCGCTCCTTCTCACCACACAAGCTTCTCTGCCAGCAAGCGTTCAATCCGAGATCCAACGATTACATCCGCAGAGAATCGTTATCGCAGGAGGTCCGAACTCTGTTTCGGAGACGGTGCGTAATCAACTCCAGGCCCTTGTGCCAAATACTGTCCGAATCGGAGGTGCAGACCGCTACGAAGTTTCGCGAAACGTCGCAACCCACGCCTTCCCAGGCTCAAACCTTTACGCGTATGTGGCTACCGGAGTGAACTACCCGGACGCGGTTTCCGCGGGAGCCGCAGCAGCCGCGATTAGGGTTCCACTGATCCTCGTGTACGGGCAGTGGACAGCTATTGACGGCGCCACCGCCTCGAAATTGGCCAGCTTGAGTCCGACCAAGATTCGCGCTGTCGGCGGGCCAGCCTCTCTGACTAATGGTCTCGTTTCTTCCCTCAATGCGGTGGCGCCGGCTGAACGCATATCGGGAGCTGACCGATATCAAGCTTCCCTCGCTGCAAATGGGTATATCTACGGCAATCCCTACACGGCGTTCATAGCTACCGGAACGAATTTCCCAGATGCTCTCACCGGGAGTGCTGCTGCAGCAAGAAAGAGTGGCCCCTTATTCCTCGTGCCTGGCACATGCATCCCCGCCGACGTCTTGGCGAGATTCACAGCGCTCAACATTCAACAGGTTGTGATTCTCGGAGGACCTAGCAGTGTTAGTAATACCGCAATGAACCCCACGGTGTGTTGACTTACGCGGTGTCGTAGTGCGCGTCGTTGCTGAATTGGTCGAGTCTTTACAGGTGGAGGAAATTGCGAATCAGAGTTTGAGCCGCAGCGATCGGACCTCGCCGAGCAGGCCAGGAGGGTCGGCGGTGTAAGAAACGGTGACCATGTGCGATGCCTTAGCGCCACCACTGCGTCGCACATCACTTGCCCCGCTGGCGGGCCACGTGATGTGCGTCGCAAAATGGTTCCTAGTCGCTCGAGATCAGTAACCACCTCGAGAGCACTCGGGTAACACCTGTAGCTCACGTGGGGCGTCTCATTCAGGTGACGAGCAACTCGGTGAGGGCGCAGCTCTCGCGGGTTACAAGGACGAGCGGAGCCGTTCAACAGCGGCGTCAGGTGTCGGGAAAGCGCCCAGTCTGTACACCGCGGCGGTCCGCTCGTGGTCGTCGGCATGACTCAACCGGTAGCCATCGGCTTCGCGTTCGACTCGCCATGGAGTCTCCACGAGTATGCTGTCCAACTCGCGGACAACCCAGTGGTGGTCGTCTTCTATCCCTCGTGCTAGATATAGGGTCATTGCCGCGCCCCCGAAAGCCGCACACCGACGTCGCGGATCGCCATCATCCGTCAGACCTCCAGTCTGGACCGATGGTTGAGGAAAGGCTTCTCGAACGTGGCCGCGTTTTGTTCGTGCCATCCGATCGCCTTGCGCCCAATTCGAGCCCCAATCTCTTCCTCAAGTCGCTCGTCGTCTGCCCGGCGCCCGGGGGAGACGACGCCGGTTCCATCGATCGCGACGTACCCCTGTTCAAAGAGCGCGTCGCATCCGAAGAGACACACAAGCATTGCGATCTCGTCGAACTTCCACCGATCCTCGTCCGAGATCTCAGATCGGGGCACGATGTGGCCAGCTACCAAGAACGTCGCTGGCGTTTCCTTCCCGCAGAGGGCGCACGGTGCGAGAGTCCGACCCCGCAACAGATGGGCGCGGAGACTTCCCTGCTCCTTTCGTATTCGGGCGATCGCCTCGGCGTCTGTGGCGCCGGAGCCTGCGGGCCAGTCTTCGTGGGGCCGGCCGGACAGGTGTCGCTCTGGGACTGCGAGGTCGAGTTCTTGGAGGAGGGCGTCTGCGTCTTGGTCAGATAAGGGGGAGATGTAGGCCTCGCGCGGAACGCCGTATCGGGAGAGTGGCCCGGGGGAGCCGTGGGTGATGAGCTCCGCAACCCGGTTCCGGTGCAATCTGAGGTCGCCTGCGATGAGCTCGACGCGGACGAGCCGGCCGTCGTCGTTGGCGGACGTCTCATTGGGACCGTACGGGTAGCCTTCTGGCCGGAGGGCATCGGTTGCGGGGGCTACGACTCTGCATACTGCTCTGACGTAGGGGCCACCGAAGTGAAAGACGATGTCGTCAGGAACGAAGTCTTCGAGGGCTCGTCGGTCTTCTGGAAGAACGCCGTTGACGCGAGGGCGGGTCCAGAGGGTTCCGTTTGGCATCGCGACTCGAAACTTCTTGTTCTAGGTCGGTGAGCTGTCCGGGGTCCCACCTGGGAGGTCGCGAAGCTGTAGCTCGGGAGCTGCGTTGATGACGCCGGGCGGGTCTGTCGTGAGTCGAGGTATTGCCCCGCGCAAGTCGGGATCGAGAAGGAACAGTCAGGCACACTCCATTGAGACCCACGCTGCGCGTAGGTTCTTCGGCTCTAGTCTCAGAAGATCCAGGCCACGAACTTCTCGGGCATCTCGGTCGAGTCGCATCCTGTACAGCACGGGATATCCGTGCGCGCCAGCTTCACTCCCCGCCCGGGCGAACACCTTCGCCGCGGCTTCGTAGGTCGGCACGCGATTGAAGATGAAATGACTGAGGATGCGAAAGACAGCTCGATACGCTGGGCCGAAGACGCGTCTGACATCGACTTCCGGCGAAGCTCCATGGGTGGCGATCCACATCGCTTCGCATTCGTCCCAGTCCTTCCGCCCGCGATGCGCGGCGAACATCTCCTCGGTTTTGATGAAGAACCATGAGTGTAGGGACTCATCTGTCGTATCAAGCCAGGTCTGGAACCGTAGGTACGCCCCGACCGAGCCGCGGTGCTGAGAGATGTTTCTCATTTGCCAAGTCAGCCGAAACTCCGGATGGTTTCGATACGCATGCTGAAACAAGTCCGCCGGTTCATTGGACCCGGCAGTCGGATCCTGAACGGCTCGAAGCTCCAAGTCCGCACGGAATGCGGTGAACTCGGCGAACCAGTTATTGAAGGTGCGGCGGACTCGAATCTTGAATGGTGACGTTGTCACGTCACTTATTGAATGTGTCTTCAGATCTTCGATGAGCCTGTGGATCGCAAGAAGAGCGTCGGGTAGCCCGTTCTCAAGAATGAGCCCATCCAACCGGGCGACGTAGTGAATCGCCTCGGTGATCTCGACCTCTTCTTCTGAATCAAGTGTTCGGAGAGGCTGAGTCTGCGGCAGCGGAGGGTTGTCTGAGGAGTTCGTCTGATACCCCAAATACATGGGTTCGAAATGTTCGGAGTCGCGCGGAAGTGAGTCGGATGCTTTTTTTTCATCACTCATATCGTCGAAGACCACAGTCATTCCCTCTCATCCGTTCCCCGCGGAAGTTGTGGAGCCGTATCTAGTTCCAGCTACCACCAGGGATTGGGCCAAACTCCCCGCCATTCTGTTTCCAGATCAATATTCCCGTGGTCCCACGTGCTGATGCACCGGCAGTAAGTAACATGCGTTCTACGATGATTAAGGTTCTTCTTGTGGTGATCAGTGCCGTTCTGCGAAATGCATACGCCGGACTTCGGGAGCAGATAAGGAGCTTCATGGGTTCCGTGATGCGGTGCGAACATCACGGGATACTCGGACTCGACCTTTCCTGACAGAAGCAGAGCTTCGAGAGCGTCGCCTTCAATGTCGCCGAAGTTGATGAAGTCCCCCGCCTTGGTGGCTATCACCAGGCTCAGCGCGTTGTCGAGGGCGCCCATCCGCGCGGCGAGCTTCGCGAGGTCTTTCTTGAATGCCGCTGGAGCCGAAACGAACTCCGTGTCTGCTGGTACAGGTTCGACTGTGTCCAGTCGCGGGTGGTCGTCGGCGGTGTGCTCGGCAATCCGCGTCTCGGGCAGCGACGACCAGGTCGGCGCGTCTGGGCAGGGTTCTTTTCGGTCGACTGCGGTGTCGAACCTTTCGACCTCGGCATAGGCCCTGCGCAGGTCGTCTAGCAGCTTGCCATGGCCGGCGGATTCCATCTCATGTGCAAGTTGGTTGAGATCCTTGAGCCAGGTTATGATTCGGCTACCCATTTCAGGGGGGATCTGGTGAGGTGGCCAGAGCACCTTCCATTCGAGGCCGTTGGCTTCGAATTCGTCCCCGGCGTATTGCACGGTCTGACGCACTCCGATGTTGGTCGCCTGCCATGCGTCGAGGAGCTCGATGGCATTCACCGGGGTACCGTCTCGGCTCGAGATCAGCGCGAGCATGCCGGCACGAAGGTCCGCGGCGAAGGTATCCGGCATGCCGGGAATACGGATCTCGACGGGCGGCGAGTTGTTGGGGCGACGGGTCTCGTGGGTTGCAGCTAACTCTAGGAGGCCGCCCCAGTGGTCGCGATCGAAGTGTGTGACAACGAGGGTGGTGACTTCACCAAGACGCTCTCCAAGGTAGTTCGCGGCGCGGCTGGCGGCGTCACGATCTCCTCGTCGCCAACGCCCGCAGTCAATCATTGTGAGATCCGTGGTTTTGTCGGTGTCACTGGCTACGGCGCATGCGCCGTCTCCGACATTGATCGTCTCAATTCGCAACTGGGCACACTCCTGGCCGTCTCTGTGTGCCTCAAGTATGGCGGGCGTGTTGATTGATTCCTGGCGGAGATTGGCTACGGCGTCGAAAGACCCCAAGGCGCCCCAGCTGCACCCGCCTCACTTCGATCGCGGGGTCTGATAAGCATGTGTCTAACGCAGGGATCTTTACACTTGGGGGCGCCATTGGTAGTTGAAGTCATTCAGAGGATGCGATCCCTAGAGGTGACGCGCATGCGATACCGACTCCAGGAACGTGATGGTTAAGGGTTCGAGGAAAGCAGTCACGGCCGGGGAGTATCTCCGTGAGCTTGCAGGGAATGAGACCTACCAGCGCGAGGAGCGTGAGCGGCAGAAGGAACGCGAGAGGCGTAGGCAGGCATACGCAAAAGCTGAGGAACCAATTCTTCGCGACTTGAAGCGTGCCGGGGTGACGGTGAATTCCGTCGGGGATTTGCGCGGGAAGCCCGATCTCCCGATCGAGGCTTATCTGATTGCCTTGGACCATCTTGAACGCGGAGGCTATCCGGAACGAACTGCCGAATGGCTAGGGCGAGCACTGAGCAAACCCGAAATGCACTTGTATTGGGAGCGATTGGAAGACCTCTATCGGCGCTCGCGTGACAAGGGAGAAGCAACTGGACTTGCTGTCGCTCTCGCGGAACTTGCTAAACGCGCTGACCTGCCGTCCTTAAGGGGCCTGATTAGCGATAAAAGATTGGGCCCGACGCGCATTTTTTTCGTGCGCCCCATCCTGCGTTTCGGCGGCAAAGAAGGCAAGACATTTCTCCAGGGCTTGGAATCGGATCCCGACTTGCAACGCGAGATCTCCGCAAAATTGTCCCCTAATCCTGATAGATGGTGATGACGAGGCGTCCCCTCCGCGGAGCGTCCTCTGGTGAACTTCGGAAGGCAGACTTAGGTCTTCGGTCAGATCATCTGCTCAGCTGGGTTGGGGCAACTAGCGGTCATACGGCCAATGCAACGTACGCAAGCCGTACCTTTCACAGCCCAGCGCGTACGTTCCGGCAAGCGCGCCGAGACCAAGCCGAGCCAGGAGCAGCTTCAGAGCGTTGCAAAGGCGGAGGACTGGTCCGGCTACAAGCAGATGCCTTGAGGGCGCGCCCACTGGGCTTCCCGCCTCGGTCGTGAAGGCGACGAAGTCCTTCACGGAAGCGCATGAGCACTCGTGCGTGTGTCTGAATTCTCCTATGTCGTCCCCGTACAGCTCACGTAGGAGGTCTTCAAGCTGATGCCTGTCCGTCACGCTTGTCCTGCCCCCGAAGACTCGTCGTCTAGCAGTGGGCGTCTAGCGGACTTGCCTCGCTGGCAGGCCAGGCGATACGCGTCGCGCCCTGGTTTCTGGTTGCTCTGAGTCTGCAACTGCCTCCACAACGCTCAGGGCGACACCCGTAGCTTACGTGGATGCGACTCAACAAGGTCATGTGCGGCTGTGTGAGGGCGCAGTGCTCGCCAGTTACAAAAACGCTCGTGCCAAGCCCTTGGCGGAGCTCACGGTAATCGCGGTGGCAATCAAGCGAGCACCATTCGGCCTCCCTCACAGTTCGTTTGGAGGGCAAGTGGCGAGGCATCCTCGATCGTTTGTCAATTTCAAGGCCTATGAACGATCGCAGTCGGATCACGATCCGCCTCAATGATGCGCTTGCGGTAGATCCGATCTCAGCCGATGGTCTCCTGGCGGTGTCCTGCCAGCCAGAGATGCGCGAGCCTGTCCTTCCCGTCGAAGAGTTGCGGGTTCTTGCTCCTACTGTCATTGACGGACTCCAAGGACAACAGCCACTGGGTGATGTGGCGTAGGCGGTCGTGCTCAATCCAAGAGCGAGTCAAAGTGGCCTGCAATTGTGTGGTCACAAGTACCAGCGAACATCGCTGGGAAGCTCCGCAAATCCACCGGCAAGGTGGTACTTGGCCGCTCGAACCGCGGCGATCAGCTCGACACTCATTTTGTCAATGTGGCCTGCGAGTTCCTGGACATCAGAAATGGTGACTGCTTGGTCAGTGGGCCCCTTGTTCATGCGCGATCGGGCAGGGTACAGAATCCGTTCTTCTGTACCAGATCTGTGCCACGGGAGTTTGGGCGCTTCGTCGGACGACGCTTCGAGGGACCAAAGCGCGTGAACGACGCCGTTTCGGTATTCGAGCAGTTGGGCCGATTGCTTTAGCAGGTCCGTCACTGCCTCTAGATCTGCGCGCTTTTCCACCCACCCTGTCCGCTCCGCGATGATCGCTTGCGACTGGTCGATGGCCGACCTCGCCGCGCGACCTGTGAACAGAATCCAGGCCTCATCGCTCCCAGCAAGGTAAGCGAGGATTCGACTTAGAGTCTCCTCAAGACGCGCACTTGCCATCGCGACAGCGCCGATCGCCGACTGTAGTTCAATTAGTTCAGGGGCCGGCAAGATGGGGTCTAGTGGCGTGTAGTCCGTCATCCTCGACAGAATATGTCATTCGAGAAACGAGAGAACCGATCGAAGCGGACCTATCGTCAATCGGCCCAAGCGTCATCTGTAAGTAGTGCACGAGGGTCAAGGCGCTGAGCACGCGATCAAACAGTAGGAGAAATACTGCTCGCCCATTTGGCTCGACAGCAACCACGGAAGTGCCTACCGTTGCGCGGCGAGCTGCTCCCTGATGATGTTCACGATGTCGTCGCGATATCGCGTCTTCACCCGGTGGCGGGTGCCGGCCTTTATCTCCTTGGTCAATTTCTCGATTGACTCAGCGTGGTGGAAGCTGCCGCCGACCGCGAAGTACGCCCGCAACCAGGCCTCCGGCTCATCGGAATAGCCTTCTGCGACGAACGCGCGAACGAGCTGAACTACAGCATCCTTGCCGCGTCCGGAGTCAAGGCCGTTGTAGTCCTCGTTGTGAATCATCTCGGCGGCGGCAAGCAGCAGGGGGTCGGTTGCGGGAGCGCCTTCGCCTGTATGGAGGTTCATTGCGCCTAGCCCATCAAGCCAGGTGCGCACCATCTCGTACCGAGACCGAATCAAGATGAATAGCTTGCCGACGGAGTTCGCCTCCACCGTCTGGCGGATCGTCTCGAGCTCACGTTGCTCGAACGGATGGAGTACGACGATCGCGTGGTCGACGAGATTGGTGCCACGTTCGAGACTCTTGAGCTCACGGATGTTGAACACCTTGCGGTCGGCTCTGCTCGGCGCGACGAATACTGCGGCCTCAACATCCGCGCCGCGGTCATCCTGGTTGAACTTCGTTACGTCTGTGACGGCAAACAGGTACGGCGGGCCGCCAATCCAGTTCCGAATGATGGCGCTCTGATGCTCCATCGCGGTTCCGTGCTGAGCCCAGTCTTCGCGCACCATGTATGCAAGTTCCGTCATGAAGTCATGATCGCAACAGCCTCCGACATTGCCAGGAGGACCCCACGCGAACCGTCACCTTTTGACGGATTTGCACCAGCCCTTTGCCCTTCGACACGGCCAGGCGGCCTGACGGTAGTGTCGATTCATGAGCGAGCCCGCGCCTGACAGTTGTGAAAATCAGCTGTCCCGGTTCGTCCTTCACGGACGCGCCAAGGATCTTGAGAGTATTCATTCCGCAAGCAGCGGTGTGGTGGTCCTTGCCGGAGATTCGGGCATCGGCAAGTCTGAGGTTCTTCGCGATCTGGAGGCTGGATGGGCAGCTTCGGACCATGTCGCGCACCCGGTAGTGCTCAGTAGCGGCGGGGGGAGCCTGCAAAATGCGTTCGTGGATTCGTTAGCGGAGTTACTCGCGAATCACCTCGCGACGCGCCCTCGGGAGTTGCGGGACACCTGGATCGCTATCACAAAGGTTGTGGATCGCGGTCTCACCGCCTCGCAGCGTCAGGCTGGACGGTTGATTACCGCTCGCATGTTCGCCTACTTTGAGCAAAAGTTCGGCAAGGAGATGGCGGAAGCGTCTAGAAACGAACTTGCGGAGCTGCTGAAAGCCTCGGAAGGCGGGAGCCTGTCCGACCAAATTCAAGGACTAATGGTTCCTGACGTTGCGACTCAACTGCTCTCTGTCGCTGGCGAACTGGCGCAGCTGCTTGCTGGACGGCTGATACTGCGCATGGATCGCGGTGACTACTTGCACTCGAATGATCTGGACCTCCTGGCAGAGCTAGCGGACCGTTCGATCGACGAACTTCTCGTGCTTCTTACGTTTAGCACTCACAGCGTCCAGGAATCCGATTTGGTCCGCCGCCTGGAGACGCGCGGTGCCAAGGTCCATCGGATAAAGCCCATCCTGGACGAAGACCTCCGCGTCTGGCTGCGCAGCGCGTCCGTAGAGGAAGCGCTGTGGTCTCAAATAGCGACGATAACGAGTTCCTACCCATTCTTCGTCGAGGAAGCAATTCGGCTCCACCACCTGGGGCAGCCGCTTGAGCAATTGCGCGGCCCAGATGCGTTCGCGGCCCTTTTGCATCAGTCCTGGGAGGCGCTTTCTGCAGAACTGCAAACCAGCGCGATGTTGTTGAGTGTGTTTGTCGATCCGCCCGCGGACGACTTTCTGGCTCAGCTCCTGAGCACGGATCGACTTACCTGGTCGACAAGGCGCTCGCAATTAGTACGCGCCGGCGTGCTCATCGAAAGAGCGGACTCGGCGATCTGGTTTCACGATCGGCGTAGGGACTACCTCCTGAATCAGCTCATGGATGACGGTGATCGAGCGGAGGCAAGTCTCAGAAGTATCACTGTGCTTAGACCTTGGATCACCGACCAGCCGGTGATTGCGCCGTGGGTTACGACGACGCTCCCGTGGCTCACGCGCCAGGCGAGTTCTCGTCTGGCCGCCGATGATTGGTGCGCGGGCTTGTTGAGCCTCACACGCGATGAGTTGTCAATCCTTCTGGCAACCATCGAGATGCAGGAACCCAACGGTGACTTCCGTAAAGGCGCAAACACGGTTGAGGTTGGGGTTCATGCTCGACGGCGTTGCGGGGTCCCGGGCGATCCGATCGCCGCAATCGAGTCGCTGACTGATAAGGGCCTAGTCGTTACCTCTGCGAATGACCGCGTGTCAATAATCGTCCCAGTGATACCGGGGAACTTTGAGTACGCCGCCTTACTAGGTGAGTTCGAGCACACGCTCAAGCTGCGTCCGTATCCACGACTCGGGTCGACAATCTTCGACCGGTTTCTGCGCCCCGTCTTGTTGCCGTTTGAGATGGCGCTCTATGCCATTGGCCGGGGAACCGCTCCAGTTCACCGAAACTTCCACGATCAGCTTGCTCAGCGTTCATCACCCGGAGTGCTCGCAAGGGACTTACCTGGTCTCGCTGTGGACGTTGAATTTGAAGGTCAGGGCCTCGCCGCCACGATCGGATTCAGGACCTCCTCGGAGCGAGACGACGCCCGGCAAAGACTCCTCGCTTACGAAGGTGCTCGTTATCCGTCCGAGTTGAGGGTGATTGCGGCTCGCGATCTCCCTCAACACCGTGTGAAGCATGGGCGATATCTCTCGGCCGCCAAGCTCCTCTCGGGACGCTCTACTCTCCCATCCGCCCAGGCGGTGAGGGGTCACCTTGATCGGAAGCGAGGAGTCTTTGAGGCGATCCGTGAAGCTATTCCAGCCATTGAGGCTGCTGCCCTCGGGCTGGGAGGGCCTCGTAGTGTCTTGGTCGACATCCGAGATGATGGAGCTGCTTGGGCCGAGCTATGGGTATCTGGCGGCCTGCTCAGCGAGTACCGCGAGATGCGTTTCCCGGAGGGCTACTACTTCAGTACTGATCCGCTTCGTGAACTGCGACTAATCCGCGACAGACACTTGCGGGCTGGGGAGCGAGTCGACAACTGGATAGCCCACTCGAACATGACAGAGGTAGACGATGCAATGCACGAGGTTGCAGAGTTCCTGACTGAAAAGGGTCGCGCGTTCAACAGTGGACTGGATCCGGTCAGCGTCAGCCTGGACAAAGACGAGCTCATCGCGGAGATCAGGCAGGAACGAGATACGCAAGAGCGCCTCCTCGCAGCAATCCGGGCCGTCAGTACAAACGAGCCGAGCGCCGCACTCGACCGAAGGTCTATCCATCTTCTTGTCCAACCCGTTGAGTCGGTGTTTGGGCTCACACTGATGGCCAGCACATTCGTTGCAGACGACGGTGAAGACGAGATCACCTTCCGAATGCTGGACGCCCATGACGAGCGGCCGCCGTTCGATGCATCAGGCGATGAACTCAAGAGTTTCGGTATCCGGAATCTGGACAAGCTAACTTCTTCACGCTCAGGAGACGCGCAGTCAGTCCTCGCGTGCCTCCTGGGCTACGAGGCAATCGATGTTGCCCTGGAAATGGAGGGCCGCCGCAGGGTCTAGATTTCGCCGTCTTCATCACAGCCCCGAGTCTCGTTTCAGCCTTCAATGCGCTAACCACAATCGCAGAGCAGACGGCTGGACCCGACCGACGCGGGGACCAATAGAAGCGTTGTTAATTTGACGGCTTCACGAAATCTCGCGGGCGGATCATAATCAGCGCAATGAGGTGCTTATAGCGAACGTTGTTTCGGCCGATGAGCTTCTAGCGGTTCCGGAATTACTGGACGAACGGGAGTGCGTCCTCCCCGTGGATGAATTGGGAGTGCTTGCTCGCGTTGTCGCTGATGAACCCGCCACGCAGTGGCTGCCGGGCGACCTGCAGGAGGCGATCGCACTACGGCAGGCACAATGGATGGCCACCCATGTGCTCAGGGGTTGGATTTCTGGATGGTCTCCGCGATGGCGACGGTTAGCGATAGAACTTGCTGAGGATCGACTCTCATCGGGCGCTCGCAGCCGAGTGATGAGCGAGCTTGGGCTACTCAAGAGAGAAGTAGACGGTCGAACCGATACGCATATTGAGGTGATGTTTGCAGAGCGAACAATGAGACTCGTCGAATTCTTCGCTGGACAGGACTGACCGTAATGTTCGCGCAGCAGCGAGCGGCGGATTGATTTCTCGCGCGATTCGGTCATATTGGAAGAGGCGCCCGGCGAGCGATCGTCGCAGACGCCTTGGCGGAGGCGAACTGCGAAGGTCACCTGCTGATCGGGCCTTGTTCACGTGTGCCCGGGCGCATCATGACGTGCTGGTCTCGTAAGATCCGAAGCACGCTGCTTTTGCTGATTTTGTAGCGTTTAGTGAGCTGGATGGTGGAGGATCCGGCTTCATAGTCTGCGGCTATTCGAGCGAGAGTTGGTTGGCCAAGCCGGCGATCGACGTCTCGGATTGTCTGGACCTTCCTTGCGGAATTCCGCCTGCCTGCCTGGGCTCGTTCATGAATTCGCTCGAGATTCAACAAGTTGACCTCTGTAAAGGACAAGTTTGAATAGTGTCCTATCAGGCCGACGGAAAGCCCTGGTGAGAGGAAACCCTCACCAGGGCTTCGTCGTTTCCGGATGGGACCACTGGCGGTTCCACGTGCTCGCTAGGATCGTGGGGGTTCTGTTAGCGAGAGAAGGATCCTCCATGGTCGACCATGCCCAGATCGCTGCCCGCCTGACCTCACCCGAAGGGTTCCTCGCTCTGTGCGACGAGTCCGGGGTGCTGGGCGCCAAGAAGAAGGCCAAGGCCGCCTTCGAGCTGTGGAGCCAGGCCGACCACCGGTACGTGGGCACGTATCGCGGGGTGCGGGCTCCCGGTGGCAAGGGCACCGGCTTCGTGATCCGGCTGTTCTGGGACCCGGCTGAGACCACCCCCGATCTCGCCGCTCTCGAGGCCGCGATTCAAGGCGCCGTGCCCGTCGACCTGATCCAGGACGATGAGAAGGCGACGTGGAAGGCACGCGACAAGAAGCAGAGCCCGTTCTTCCACTGGCAGGGCATGAGCGCGCGCCCGCTCTCCCAGTGGTTCCAGGAGCGCTTCGGCGTCGGCGCCTGCGCGACCCAGCTGTTCGACGGTGCCGACCTGCGGCAGAACGTCGCGGCCGTTGCGGTCACGGGCGGCGTCGACCACCTCTGGTCGTTCACCGCGCCGGAGTGAATCCGCGACGTCTCGCGCTGGGAGCCTGTGGATGGCTCCTGACGGGTGTCGGTGTGATTGCGATCATGGTCGTGATGACCGGGGATCAACCCTTCTCGCAGACCGCGGGGGTCGTCGTCGCTGTGGCCGTGGGACTGAGTGCTCTCGCGCCCGTCGCGGTCGGCCTTGCCTACCTGGCGATCCGCCGACGCAACCGCTTGAGGGAGGAGGCGGCGGACGGCGTGCCCGTGTCGCCACGAGCCCGAGCGCTGCAGAGGTCTCTCGCGTCCGTGATCGACCGCGTCGATGCGACCGACGACGTGCTCGGGCTGGATCGTGTCGTGGCGGGCGACCGGCTCGAGTTGACCGCGACGGCGCTGCGCGAGATCGACGACCGCTGGGAGGCGCTGTCGTTCATGTGGTTCGTGCGTCCCTCCCAGCCGGCCGACTTCCCGCGATCGGATCGGTTCCGCAGCCTTCCCGGGTGGGCGCAGGATGCCGTGGTGCTCCTCGACCTGCGCCGCGAGCTGCAGCTCCGGGGCACGGCCTCGGCGCTCGCGGACGGACCCGGTTTCTATCGCCACGGGTTCGGACGCATCGGCGAAGCCGCGTCGCGGACGGGCAGCAGCGAGCTCGTCGACACTCTGCTGGACGCACGACATGCTTCCGTGGACGGGAGAGATCCCGGAGAGCCGGTCCGTCAGCGCCTGCTGGCGCTGCTCGAGGACAGAGCGTCGTGGACGCAGCTCCTGGCCTCGTCCGACTAGATTCGCGTGATGCGAGGGCAGAACTGCTAGACAGTACCTATGGCGACCGTCGATATCACCGAAGCGAATCTCAGCGAAGTCATCGATGCGGGCGGCATCGTGTTCCTCGACTTCTGGGCGGAATGGTGCGCTCCGTGCAGAGTGTTCGCACCGATCTATTCGGCGGCCTCGGACAGCAACCCCGACATCGTCTTCGGGAAGGTGAACATCGAAGTCGCGACCACGCTCGCCTCATCAGCTGGTATCCAGGCTGTTCCGACGCTGATGGCCTTCCGGGATTCGACGATCGTCTTCTCCCAGGGCGGTGCGCTCCCCAAGCCCGCACTGGCTGACCTCATCAACGAAGTTCGCGCGTTGGACATGGACGCTTTCCGGGCCGAGGCGTCAGCGCACCCCGAGGGTCACGGACACACTCACCTCTAGCTCTTCTCGCGGCACCGTCAGGGCGAGCCCGGCGCCGTAGCGCCGATGGCGGCCTTCAGTTCGGCGAGGACTGTGTGCATGAGGTCCGAGAACGGGGATGCCGGTGAGTCGGCCCACGCCGCATATGCAGTCCCGAAGACTGTCACCGCCGACTCAGCGACCAGTGCGGCATGAGGGGTGTGGCGATCACGCGCGATCAGAGCCGCAGCGATCACCCTCGACAGCGCGGCCATCTTGATCAGGCTGCGCTCCTGCAGCTCGGGAGATGACGCGATGACGTCTCGGCGAAGGCGGGCCGTCTCGCTGTAGTTCGAAAGGGTCTGGCCGGCGCGCGCCAAGGCGGATATCGCGAGATCGATGGCGGGCTGCCCGGCATCCGACCCGAGGATGTCCAGCTCGACCTGCTTCTCGAGCGCCGTCGCCCCCGCGAACAGCACCTCACGCTTGTCGGTGAAGTGATTGAAGAACGTCCGCTTGGTGACCCCGGCGTGTTCGGCGATGTCGGCGACGGTGACGTCGGAGTACCCACGCTCCTGGAAGAGGGTCATGGCCGCATCCTGCAACCTCTCGACGGTGTTGGGTTCCCAGCGGCTCATCGCACCATTCTGGCCGAGCCATTGCACTCAGTGCAACCGTGTGTGACCATTGCGTATGCACCAAGTGCAATCACACTGACCAGGAGGCTTCTCATGTCCGTACTCCCCACCAATGTCGCCGCGAAGATCCAGAGCAAGCACGGAGAGCTCGTGGTCGAATCGGCTCCGTACACCCATCCGGGTCCGGGTCAGGTCGTCGTGCGCAACCACGCGGTCGCGATCAATCCGCTGGACTGGATCATCCAGGTCGAAGGCAATCTGCTGTACGGCTGGCTCAAGTACCCCGCCGTCCTGGGGACCGACGTTGCCGGCGAGGTCGTCGAACTCGGTGAGGGAGTCACGAGGTTCAGCGTCGGCGACCGGGTGTTCGCACTCGCCGTCGGGACGGACAAGGACACCAATACCGGCTCGGAAGGTGCGTTCCAGCAGTACACCGTCGTGCGTGAGCGGCTGGCCTCACGGGTGCCGGACGGGATGAGCTTCGAGGAGGCGTCCGTGCTTCCGATGGCCGTCTCGACAGCCGCGGCCGGGCTGTTCCAGGACGACTACCTGGGTCTGCAACGTCCCTCGGCCGAGGCTCGTCCCACCGGGAAGACCGTTCTCGTCTGGGGCGGCTCGACCAGCGTCGGCAGCAACGCCATCCAGCTCGCTGTCGCTGCGGGCTACGAGGTCATCACCACGGCGTCGCCGAAGAACTTCGACTATGTGACGTCTCTGGGGGCGTCGCAGGTGTTCGACTACAACAGCCCGACCGTGATCCCGGACATCATCACGGCGCTCGCAGATCGAACAGTTGCGGGCGCGGTCTCCTTCGGCACGACCGGAGCGCCCGCCTGCGTGAAGATCATGGCCAAGGCCCGCGGCAAGAAGTTCGTCGCGATCGCCACGCCGCCGGTCGACTTCGCGAGCCTCGCGGATCCTGCGCGCGGCAGGCTCGAACGCGCACGAGTGACCATCCGCCTGATCGCCGCGAACATCGCACTGCAGTTCTCGGCCCGCCCGCACGGCGTCGGACTGAAGTACATCTTCGGCACGGACATCAAGAAGAACACGGTCAGCACCGCCATCTTCCGCGACTTCCTTCCCGACGCACTGGCGGATGGCAGTTACACCGCAACCCCGAAGCCAACCGTCGTCGGGCACACCGTGGGCGACTTCCAGCACGCGATGGACCTCCAGCGAGCCGGCGTCTCCGCCACGAAACTGGTCGTCTCGCTCGACCAGGTCAGCTGAGGTCCGGATGCCCACACGTCCCTGGACCGCACTGACCTATCGTGGAGACAGCTTTGACATTGGAGACCACAGATGGCGCTAGACGCTCCCGTCACCTACGACGTCGTGATCATTGGAGCCGGCCCTGGGGGTGAGGACTGCACAACCCCCTTGCTGGCTGCGGGGATGTCGGTGGCCCTGGTCGAGATGGAACTCGTCGGAGGGGAGTGCTTCAACTGGGCCTGCGTACCGAGCAAAGCGATGCTGCGAAGCGGACACGCACTTCGTTCGGCCGGCCGGCTTCCCGGTGCTCGTGAGGCGATCACAGAACCCCTGAACGCGGCGGCAGCGTTGAGCTACCGCGATGACGTGGTCCTGCATCACGACGACCACGCGGTTGTCGACGACTTCGTGGATGCCGGAGCGGTCTTCATCCGAGGACGTGGCCGTCTCGTCGGGCCTCGTCGCGTCTCTGTCGCCACGTCCGACGGGCAGCTCGAGCTTCACGCACGACACGCGGTGATTCTGGCCACGGGTTCGACCGCGACGATTCCGGACATCCCCGGTCTCAAGGAGGCGAAGCCCTGGACGAATCGGGAGGGCACCTCCGCTTCGGTGGCTCCGAACAAGCTGGTCGTTCTGGGTGGCGGGGCGGTTGGTCTGGAATTGGCACAGGCGTGGCGCTCGCTGGGAAGTCGAGAAGTCGTGGTGCTCAACAGGAGGCCGGGTCTGCTGCCATCGCACGAGCCGTTCGTAGGCGACCTGGTTCTCGAAGGACTGCTCGCCACGGGTGTGCAGGTCAGATTCGGCGTCCAACCCATCGGTGTCAGTCGACAGGCCGACGGTCAGCTGCTGCTTGCGCTCGACGATGGAACAAGCGAACTGACCGATGAACTCCTCCTCGCCGTGGGGAAGAGACCGGCGACCACAGACCTCGGTCTCGAAACCGTCGGCCTTGCTGCAGGCGCGTTCGTAGAAGTCGATGACCACATGCAGTCGCGCGGCCATGAGTGGCTGTACGCGATCGGCGACGTGAACGGACGCGCTCTGCTGACCCATCAGGCCAGCTACCACGCCCGGATAGCGGCAGCGTCGATCATCGCGACGAGCCGCGGAGACGAATCCGATTTCCAAGACGAGGTCAACGGCAGGGCGGTACCGCAAGTCATCTTCACCGATCCCGAGGTCGCCTCCGTCGGCTTCACCCACGAACAAGCGGTGACGAAGGGAATCAGCGCCAGGAAGGTCGAGGCCGATCTCGGCGCGGTGCTCGGAGCCCAGCTCCACGCCAAGGGTTACCAGGGGCGGGTCAGCTTCGTGATCGACGAGGACCGCGACGTACTCGTCGGAGCCACCTTCGTGGGTCAGGACGTCGCCGATATGGTGCATGCCGCGACAATCGCGATCGTCGGCGAAGTGCCCCTCCGAAAGCTGCGTCACGCGATTCCGAGCTTTCCGACAATGAGCGAGATCTGGCTCGACCTGCAATAGGCCACCGGACACGCCGCCCGCGACATCGTGACGAACTGCGCGGGGAGGATCGGGAGACCCTGCCGCTCCGGTGATCGATCAGTGGGAGGGCAGGAGGAGCTTGCCGCTGCGGGAGAGGTCGGGGTCTGTGCAGGAGGAGAGGTCGAAGCAGCACGGTCGGCGGCTGCCGCGGTCGAGCTTGGAGATGCCGACCTCGATGCGGCGGTCGCGGGTGGAGGGGCTGCGGGTCGCCGTGATCCAGCGCACCCATTCCCAGCGGGCCATCGGGGTGATGTCGGCCCACGTGGCGGCGGAAGACGGGGCGGCGTCGAGCGCGGCGCGCAAGTCGGCCGGCACCTCGGGCTCGGGCCACGCCTTCGTGGGGGTGAGAACAACCGACACGGTCGCGTTCGAAGGACTCGGGGTGCTCGAGTCAGCGGGGTTGGGCGCCAAGGCGGACGGGCGGTCGATGTCGAGCCAGTGGCCGCGGAGGCCGTCCGGTTCGAGGACGCCGGTGAAGTCGCGGCCGTCGAGGGTGCCCTCGACCGCGACCTGACCGCGCGAGGGCAGCTGGGCGCTCGCCTCGGTGGGGAGACGTACGATGCGGCGCCCTTCCACACTCCCCACCCCGGCCTCGAAGCGGATGACGGGCCCTGCGGCCTCGGTTGCTGCTGCCATGCCCAGGACTCTATCGAACGGCGAGATCCCTACGCCGGTGTCACACTATTGTACGGTGGTACGTAGAATTGTATGATTGAGAAGTGCAGCTGAATCATCCGCTCCGTGTCATCACCGCCGCCGTCGATGGCGAGATCCTGACTGTGCTCGCGCGGGCTGAGGCTGAGTTCACCGTGCCGGATCTCCAATCGATGATCGGCAGGTCAACCGAAGGGGTCCGTCGGGCCCTGGGGCGGCTCACCGACCAGGGGATCGTTGTCCGGAGATCCGTTGGCCGGACCGCTTCGTATCGCCTGAACCGGGAACACCTTGCCGCGCCGTGGATCATCGGGCTCGCTGATCTGCCGGCACTGCTCCGCTCGCGGATCGGCGACGAGATGGCCACGTGGGCGAGGCCGCCGACCTACGCGGCCCTCTTCGGCTCGGCTGCGCGGAAGGACATGCGGGTTGACAGCGACATCGACATCATGCTCGTGGGAGGGGACATCGAAGCGCCCGAGTGGGAGGAGCGGGTAGCGCAGCTGGCGCGTTCCATCACGGCGTGGACGGGCAATGACGCTCGTCCGCTCGTGTTCGCCGAATCGGAGATCCGTGGCCGACTTGCTGACGAGCCGATTCTCCAGGAGATCCTCGACGAGGGCATTCCGCTTGCGGGGAATCGGCAGGCGTTCCGAAGGCTGGTCGGAGCATGACGCCGCCTGTTCGACTCGCCACACCTGCCGATGCCGACGCCCGGATGAAGAAGGCCGATGAGTTCGCGGATGCGGCGGCGGTTCACTTCGACGAGGCAAGGGGTGTCGCGGATGGCCCCGATGTGTTCGTCACGCTGGCTGTGCACGCGGGAATCGCCGCGGCCGACGTGATCTGCATCCGGCGGGGCCTCGGCTACAGCGCGAGCGGAAATCACGAGGAGGCGTTGAAGCTCCTCGAGAAGGCGGACCGCGATGCGGTCAAGCATCTCCGACGCCTTCTCGCTGTGAAGACGAAGGCGGGGTACTCGACGAATTCGGTGTCGGCCGCCGAGGTGAAGAGCGCTCAGGCTGCACATCTCGCCCTGCTCGAGGCTGCTCGTGCGACCCGGTGAGACCGGACTGCAGCTTCAAACCTCACGAGATCTCACTGCTTCGGGAATACCCCTGGTAGGTATACGTTGGAGGGAGGGACGGAAGGTGTGACATGAGTGATGTGACCGGTGGGAACGCGGCGGAGTACCTCGTGGAGGGGATGACGTGCGCGCATTGCGTGGCGAGCGTGACCGAGGAGGTGTCGGCGGTCGCCGGCGTGAGCTCGGTGGACGTGGAGCTGCATGTGGGCGGCGCCTCGGTGGTGCGGGTCGTGAGTGATGGGGCTGTCTCGGAGGGCGCCGTGCGCGACGCCGTCGAGGAGGCCGGCTACAGCCTCGTGGAGCACTGATGAGCGCCGGGTCGGTGGGGCAGGGAGCCGGTGGCTCGTCCGGTGCGCCGCGTGCGGGTGGAGCGGGCGCGGGGGTGCTCGATGTGGAGCTCGATATCGGGGGGATGACGTGCGCGTCGTGCGCCAATCGGATCGAGCGGAAGCTCAACAAGGTGCCCGGGGTCGAGGCCACCGTGAACTACGCGACCGAGAAGGCGCGCATCCGGGTGGACATCGAGAACGTGGATGTCGAGAAGGAAGACAAGGCTGACGGTGGGCCCGGCGGTGTGACGCCACCCGGGGCCGAGGAGCTCATCAAGGTGGTGGAGGCTGCGGGGTACACCGCGGCCGTTCCTGTGCGGGCGGCGGCTGCCGCTGATGGGGCCGGGGGCGCTGGGGGCGACGGGGGGAGTGCCGGCGGCGGATCCGCTGCGGAGGTCGAGGCGCGCGTGCTGCGGCAGCGGCTCGTGGTCTCCGCTGTGCTCGCGGTGCCCGTGGTGCTGCTCTCGATGGTGCCCGTGCTGCAGTTCGTGAACTGGCAGTGGCTCGCGCTCACCCTCGCGGCCCCCGTGGCCGTGTGGGGAGCGTGGCCCTTCCACCGCGCCGCCTGGGTCAACGCCAGGCACGGCGCCGCGACCATGGACACGCTCATCAGCGTGGGTGTGCTCGCCGCCTTCGGCTGGTCGCTGTGGGCGCTCTTCTTCGGCACCGCGGGCGAACCCGGCATGCGCATGGGCTTCAGCCTGTTCGGGGCCGGGCACGGCGACGAGCTCTACCTCGAGGTCGCCGCCGCCGTGACGGTGTTCATCCTGGCCGGGCGGTACATCGAGCTCAAGGCGAAGCGCGACTCCGGGGCCGCTCTGCGCGCCCTGCTCGAGCTCGGCGCCAAGGAGGCCGTGCAGCTGCGCGACGGCCGCGAGGTGCGTGTGCCCGTGAGCGCACTCGTGCCCGGCGACGTCTTCGTGGTGCGGCCCGGCGAGAAGATCGCGACCGACGGACTCGTGCGCGAGGGCTCCTCCGCCGTGGACCTCGGCCTGCTCACCGGGGAGTCCGTGCCCGTGGAGGTGGGCGTCGACGACCGCGTGGTGGGCGCGAGCCTCAACGTGGGCGGTCGTCTCGTGGTGGAAGTGACGCGGGTGGGAGCCGACACCGAGCTGGCCCGCCTCGGCCGCCTCGTGGAGGAGGCGCAGACCGGCAAGGCCGAGGTGCAGCGCCTCGCCGACCGCATCTCGGGTGTGTTCGTGCCCGTGGTGATCGGGCTCGCGATCGTGGCGTTCGTGGGGTGGCTGCTGGCGGGCGGATCCGTCGAGGCCGCATTCACGGCCGCCGTGGCGACCCTCATCATCGCCTGCCCGTGCGCCCTCGGGCTCGCGACGCCGACGGCGCTGCTCGTGGGCACCGGCCGCGGCTCGCAGCTGGGCATCCTCATCAGGGGGCCGCAGGTGCTCGAGCAGACGCGCCGCGTCGACACCATCGTGCTCGACAAGACCGGCACGGTGACCACCGGGCGCATGGCGCTGCTCGAGACGGTGACGGCGGCGGGCGAGGATGCGGCGGAGGTGCTGCGGCTGGCCTCGGCGGTCGAGGCGGGCTCTGAGCATCCGATCGCCCGGGCGGTCGTGGCCGCCTCCGAGAGGACAGCACCGGCGCTTACACCAGCAGTGAGCGACTTCCGCGCGGCCGGCGGCAGCGGCGTGCAGGGCATGGTGGACGGTCACCTCGTGGTGGCGGGCCGCCCCGCCTGGCTCGCGGAGGAGTGGGGCATCCGCCTCGACACCGCGCTCACCGAGGCCTTCGACGCCGCCGAGCGCGAGGGCCGCACCGCGGTGGCGGTGGGCTGGGACGGCACCGCCCGCGGCGTGCTCGTGGTGGGCGACACCGTGAAGGAGGGCAGCCGCGCGGCCGTGGCCGAATTCGTGCGGCTGGGGCTCCGACCCGTGCTGCTCACGGGCGACAACGCGGGAGCGGCCGCCGCGGTGGGGGCGGCTGTCGGCATCGACGACGTGCGGGCCGGCGTGACCCCTCAGGGCAAGCTCGAGGCCATCCGTGCGCTCCGGGCCGAGGGTCGTGTGGTGGCGATGGTGGGCGACGGCGTGAACGACGCCGCCGCGCTCGCCGCGGCCGACCTGGGCATCGCCCTTGGCAGCGGCACGGATGCGGCCATCGCCGCGGCCGACATCACGGTGATGCGCGACGACCTCTCGGTCGCCGCCGACGCCGTGCGGCTCGCCCGGCGCACCCTCGGGGTGATCAAGGGCAACCTGTTCTGGGCCTTCGCCTACAACGTGGCGGCCATCCCCGTGGCGATGCTCGGGCTGCTCAATCCGCTGCTCGCGGGGGCCGCCATGGCCCTCTCGTCGGTGTTCGTGGTGACGAACAGCCTGCGGCTCCGCGGCTTCACCCCGCGCTGAGGGGCTCGCCCGGCGCCTCTCCGGCGTCGGGCCAGGCCCGCAGCGCCGCGTCGATGACGGCCTGCACGCGGGGCGAGGGGCGCACGCGCGCCGACCACGCCATCGCCACGTACTCCACCGGCAGTCCGGTGACGAGCGGCCGCACCTCGAGCGGCAGCCCCTCGTAGGTGACGTCGCCGGCGGGCCGCTGGACGTGGATGGTGTAGCCGAGCCCCCGCCCCACCAGGGCCCGGGCGAGCTCGAACGTGGGGGAGCGGAAGGCGATGCGCGGCAGCACCCCCGCCCGGTTGAACATCGAGTACGCGTGCGTGGCACCCGGCTCCGTGGTGAGCATGATGTAGTCCTCGTGGGCGAGGTCCGCCATCTGCACCCGCTCCTGCGCGGCCAGCGGATGCCCGTGCGGGAGCACGACGAGCACCGGCATGGCCCGGAGCCTCACCCGGCTCAGCTCGGCGGGGAGGCGATGGTCGAGGCTCACGGCCAGATCGACCTCTCCGCTCTCGACGCGCGGCCAGAACGACTCCTCGAGCGCGATCTCGACCTCGACGGCGAGATCCGGATGCGCGTGCCGCAGCCCCTGCAGGATCGGCGGCAGGATCATGGGCGCCGACTCCTCGGCGCAGCCCACCACGACGGTTCCGGTGAGCGGCGCCGTGCGCCCGCTCACCTCCTGCTCGATGCCGGCGGTCTCGTGCAGCAGTGCTCTGGCACGGTCGCGGAGCAGCCGACCGCTCGAGGTGAGCGTGATGCCGTGGGAGCGCCTGCGGATGCACAGCTGCACGTCGAGCGCCCGCTCGAGCGAGGTGAGCGCTGCCGCCACGGCGGACTGGGAGACGTGCAGGTGCGCGGCGGCCAGGGTGATGGATCCGGCCTCCGCGATGGCGACGAAGTACTCGAGCTGGCGCAGGTTCAGGTTCGTGAGCTGCACGGTTCTCGATGTCTCCCTCGACGTCGCCAGGCGCAGCACGCGACCGTGCTGCGCCTCCAGCGTAGGCGCTCAGCCGAGCTGGGCCAGGGCGGCGTTGAGCTCGAGCACGTTCACCGTGGGCTCGCCCAGGTACCCGAGGTCTCGGCCCTGCACGTGGGCCTCCACCAGCTTGGCGACCTCCGCCTCGTCGAGACCGCGGGCCTCGGCGACACGGGCGACCTGCTGTCGGGCGTACTCGGGGCTGATGTGGGGATCGAGGCCGGAGGCCGAGGTGGTGAGCGCATCCGCGGGGATGTCCGAGGCGGAGACGCCGTCGCTCTCGACGATCGCCTGCTGCCTCGTCTCGATCTCGGCGAGGAAGTCGGGGTTCTCCGGCCCGTAGTTCGAGGCGACCGACGCCGAGGCGTCGTAGCCCGCGGCGGAGGGCCGCGACTGGAACCACTCCGGCAGGGCGGCCCCGTCGGCGTCGGTGAAGGACTGCCCGATGAGCGAGGAGCCCACGGTCTCTCCGTCGACGGTGAGCTGGGATCCATTGGCCTGCGCCGGCAGCGCGAGCTGGCCGATGCCGAGGATGAGCAGCGGGTAGGCGAGGCCGAGCACGACCGTCGCGACGAGCATGTAGCGGAGGGCGACCCAGTACGGGCGGGCGGAACCACGGGTGGTGGCCATGAGGATGTCTTCTTCCTTCTGTCTTCGGGGAATCCGGCTCAGAAGCCGGGGATGAGGCTGATGACCAGGTCGATGAGCTTGATGCCGATGAACGGCGCGATGACGCCGCCGAGCCCGTAGACGAGGAGGTTGCGCGAGAGGATGCGCGACGCCGAGAGCGGCCGGTACTTGACGCCCCGGAGCGCGAGCGGGATGAGCACGATGATGACGAGCGCATTGAACACCACGGCCGAGAGGATGGCCGACGACGGCGAGTGCAGCTGCATGATGTTGAGCAGCCCCAGGCCGGGGAAGACCGCCGCGAACATCGCCGGGATGATGGCGAAGTACTTGGCGACGTCGTTGGCGATCGAGAACGTGGTGAGCGCCCCGCGGGTGATGAGGAGCTGCTTGCCGATCGCCACGATGTCGATGAGCTTCGTGGGGTCGGAGTCGAGGTCGACCATGTTGCCGGCCTCCTTGGCCGCGCTCGTGCCCGTGTTCATGGCCACACCGACATCCGCCTGCGCGAGGGCGGGCGCGTCGTTGGTGCCGTCGCCCGTCATGGCGACCAGGCGGCCGCCCTCCTGCTCCTTGCGGATGAGCGCGAGCTTGTCCTCGGGAGTGGCCTCGGCGAGGTAGTCGTCGACACCGGCCTCTGCGGCGATCGCCTTGGCGGTGAGCGGGTTGTCGCCCGTGATCATGACGGTGCGGATGCCCATCGAGCGCAGCTCGGCGAAGCGGGCCGCCATGCCCTCCTTGACGATGTCCTTGAGGTGCACCACGCCGAGCAGGCGGGCAGGGGCGCCCGGCTCCCGCACGGCGACCACGAGGGGGGTGCCACCGAGGCCCGCGATGCGGTCGGTCGACTCCTCGAGCTCGTCGAACAGTGAGCCGCCGGCCTCCCCAGTCGACCCAGTGCCGCTCTCGCGCGCCCAGGCGGTGACGGCCGAACCGGCGCCCTTGCGGATCTGGCGGCCGTCGGCGAAGTCGATCCCGCTCATGCGGGTCTGCGCGGTGAACGGGACGATCTCACCGTCGACGGCCGACGGCTTGGTGAACCCCTGCTCGATGGCCAGGTCGACGATCGACTTGCCCTCGGGGGTGGGGTCGGAGAGCGACGAGAGGGCGGCGGCGTCGCGGAGCGCGGTGGCGTCGACCCCGGCGAGGGCGACGAACTCGGAGGCGCGGCGGTTGCCGTAGGTGATGGTGCCCGTCTTGTCCATGAGCAGCGTCGTGACGTCGCCCGCCGCCTCGACGGCGCGGCCCGACATGGCGAGCACGTTGCGCTGCACGAGTCGATCCATGCCGGCGATGCCGATGGCCGAGAGCAGGGCGCCGATGGTCGTGGGGATGAGGCACACGAGGAGCGCGACCATGACCGCGAGCGAGGGGGCCGCATCCGAGTACCCGGCGATGGGGCCGAGTGTGAGCACCACGATGAGGAAGATGATCGAGAGGCTCGCGAGCAGGATGTTGAGCGCGATCTCGTTGGGCGTCTTCTGTCGGCTGGCGCCCTCGACGAGGCGGATCATGCGGTCGACGAAGGTCTCGCCCGGCTTCGACGTGATGGCGACCACCACGCGGTCGGAGAGCACCCGGGTGCCGCCGGTCACGGCGCTGCGGTCGCCGCCGGACTCGCGCACGACCGGAGCGGATTCGCCCGTGATGGCCGACTCGTCGATGGAGGCGATGCCCTCCACGATGTCGCCGTCGCCGGGGATGAGCTCACCCGCGACCACCACCACGACGTCGCCGAGACGCAGGTCGGCCGAGGCCACCTGCTCGGTGTCGGCGCCGAGGGCGGCGGGATCGCCGGCCGGGTCGTAGCCGACCACGCGTGCGGCCATGGTGCTCGTGCGGGTGGAGCGGAGAGTGGCCGCCTGCGCCTTGCCGCGGCCCTCGGCCACCGACTCGGCGAGATTGGCGAAGAGCACGGTGAGCCAGAGCCAGATGGCGATGGCCCAGGTGAAGGCGAGCGAGTCGCCGCCCGTGCCTCCCAGGAAGGGCTGGGCGATGGCGAGCACGGTGGTGAACGCCGCGCCCACCTCCACGATGAACATGACGGGGTTCTGCCACATGAGGCGTGGCGACAGCTTGCGGACGGCCTCGGGGACCCCCGCGACGAGTTGACTGGTGAGTGACGGCATGACGATTACTGGAGCCCTTCGGCGAGCGGCCCGAGCGCGAGCACGGGGAAGTAGGTGAGAGCGACGACGATGAGCACGACGCCGGTGAGGAGGCCCACGAACTGCGGGCGGTGGGTGGGCAGCGTTCCGGCGGTCTCCGGCACCTTGCCCTGGGCGGCCAGCGACCCCGCGAGGGCCAGCACGAGCACGATCGGCACGAACCGGCCGAGCAGCATGGCCACTCCGAGCGCGGTGTTGAACCAGGGCGTGTTGGCGGTGAGGCCGGCGAACGCGGAGCCGTTGTTGTTGGCGGCGCTCGTGAAGGCGTAGAGCACCTCGGTGAAGCCGTGCAGCCCCGGATTCCAGATCGACGTGCTCTCGACGTCGTCGCGGATGGCCGGAACGGCGAAGCTGAGCGCGGTGCCCGCGAGCACGAGGGTGGGCGTGGCGAGGATGTAGAGGCTCGCGAGCTTGATCTCGCGCGGTCCGAGCTTCTTGCCGAGGTACTCCGGCGTGCGGCCCACGAGGAGGCCCGCGATGAACACCGTGATGACGGCGATGATGAGCATGCCGTAGAGGCCCGCGCCGATGCCACCGGGCGCGATCTCGCCGAGCATCATGTTGAAGAGCGTCATCATGCCGCCGAGCGACGTGAAGCTGTCGTGCATCGAGTTGACGGCGCCTGTGGAGGTGATGGTGGAGGTCGTGGCGAAGAGCGTGGATCCGACGATGCCGAACCGCTGCTCCTTGCCCTCCATGGCGCCCCCCGCCAGCTGCGGACCGGACCCCGACCCGGCGAGCTCGAAGGCCGTGAGGGCCGCGAGCGAGAGCACGAAGAGCGTGCCCATGGCCGCGAGGATGGCGTAGCCCTGGCGTTTGTCGCCCACCATGGTGCCGAAGGTGCGGGGCAGCGAGAACGGGATGGCGAGCATGAGCACGATCTGGAACAGGCTCGTCCAGGGCGTGGGGTTCTCGAACGGATGCGCCGAGTTGGTGTTGTAGAAGCCACCGCCGTTGTTGCCGACCATCTTGATGGCCTCCTGGGAGGCCACGGGGCCGCCCGGGATGGTGGCGGTGCCGCCCGTGAGGGTGGTCACCTCGGTGAAGCCCGAGAAGTTCTGGATGACGCCGCCGGCGATCAGCACGATCGACGAGACGACGGCGAGCGGCAGCAGGATGCGGAACACCGCCCGGGTGAGGTCGACCCAGAAGTTGCCGATGGTGCCCGTGCTGCGGCGCGAGAAGCCGCGGATGAGCGCGATCGCGACGGCGAGCCCGACGCCCGCGGAGACGAAGTTCTGCACGGCGAGGCCCGCGATCTGCACGGTGTAGCCGAGCGTCACGTCGGGCGAGTACGACTGCCAGTTGGTGTTGGTCACGAACGACGCCGCGGTGTTGAACGAGAGGCCCTCCGGCACGGCGGGGAAGCCGAGCGAGTAGGGGAGAACGGCCTGCAGGCGCTGCAGGGCGTAGACGAAGAGCACGCCGATGAGCGAGAACGCGAGCACGCCCCTGAGGTACGCGCTCCAGCTCTGCTCGGCGGCCGGGTCGACGCCGACCACGCGGTAGAGGCCGCGTTCGACCTTCAGATCCTTGGCGCGCGTGAAGGTCCACGCGATGTAGTCGCCGAGCGGGCGGTGGACGAGGGCGAGGATGAGGGCGAGGGTCGCCAGCTGGGCGACGAGGAGCCAGATCTCCATCTAGAACTTCTCCGGCTTCACGAGGGCCACCACGAGGTAGACGACGGCGGCGGCGCCGAGGAGGGCCGCGAGGATCTCGAACGCGATCACAGCTTGCCGACCCCCCGTGCGAAGAGGGCGACGACGCCGAAGACGGCGAGGATCGCGGCGATGTAGACGAGGTCGAGCACGGGATATCTCCATCCGATAGGCCCACGGTGGGCGCACTGGTACGGAGATCGATCCTGCGCTCCTCGCGGTGCGCATCCGCTCGTCCTAACGGTTCCCTGACACTCCTCGGGCCGTGGGAGGCTCTTTCGCCGCGCCCCCCTAACGCGAAGGAACCCCCTCCCGCGAAGGGAGGGGGTTCCGGCCGTGCTGGTGCTCGCGGCTAGGAGCGGGGGCGGTCCTCGCGCTTGGCGGAGCTGCCCTGGCGGTCGGGGCGCAGCTCGATGAGCTTGCCGCTGATGCGGGTGTCGGCGAGCCGGCGCAGCGTGTCGGCGGGCAGGTCGGCCGGCAGCTCGACGAGCGAGAAGTCGGGCCGGATCTGGATGGCGCCGAAGTCCTCGCGGCGGAGGCCGCCCTCGTTGGCGAGGGCGCCCACGATCTGGCGCGGCTCGACGTGCTGGCGCTTGCCCACGGCGAGACGGTAGGTGGCCTTGGGGCCGCCTGCGGAGCGGTCACGCCGCTCGGGACGGTCGCCGTAGGAACGGGCGCCGTCGCGACCGCCGTCTCGCCCACCGCGCTCAGGACGGTCGCCGCGCTCGGGGCGATCCCTGTCGCGCTCGAAGCGCTGCGCCCGCTCGGCCTCGGGGGAGAGGAGCAGGGGTGTGTCGCCCTGCGAGACGATCGCGAGCGCCGCCGCGACATCCGACTCGGGGGCGTCGTGGTGGTCGACGTAGTGCGCGATGATGTCGCGGAACTGCTGGATCTGCTCCGGATCGGCGAGGGCCGCCGTGATGGCGTCGTCGAAGCGCGTGAGGCGCGTGGCGTTGACGTCGTCGACGCTCGGCAGCTTCATCTCGGTGAGCGGCTGGCGCGTGGCCCGCTCGATGGAGGTGAGCATGCGGCGCTCGCGCGGCGTCACGAAGCTGATCGCGTCACCCGTGCGCCCCGCGCGGCCCGTGCGGCCGATGCGGTGCACGTACGACTCGGTGTCGATCGGCAGGTCGAAGTTGACGACGTGGCTGATGCGCTCCACGTCGAGACCGCGGGCCGCCACATCGGTGGCCACGAGGATGTCGAGCTTGCCCGTCTTGAGCTGGTTGACGGTGCGCTCACGCTGGGCCTGCACCACGTCGCCGTTGATGGCGGCGGCGGTGTAGCCGCGCGCACGCAGCTTCTCGGCGAGCGTCTCGGTCTCGTTCTTGGTGCGCGTGAACACGATCATGGCCTCGAAGTTCTCGACCTCGAGGATGCGGGTGAGCGCGTCGACCTTCTGCGGGTACGAGACGATGAGGTAGCGCTGGGTGGTGTTGACCGAGGTCGTGGTCTTGTTCTTGACCGTGATCTCTTCGGGGTTGTGCAGGTACTTCTGCGAGATGCGACGGATCTGGGCGGGCATGGTGGCGGAGAACAGGGCCACCTGCTTGTCGTCCGGGGTATCGGCGAGGATCGTCTCGACGTCGTCGGCGAAGCCCATCTTGAGCATCTCGTCCGCCTCGTCGAGCACGAGGTACTTGAGCTCGGAGAGGTCGAGCGTGCCCTTCTCGAGGTGGTCCATGATGCGGCCGGGCGTGCCGACGACGATGTGCACGCCTCGGCGGAGCGCGGAGAGCTGCACGCCGTAGCCCTGGCCGCCGTAGACGGGGAGCACGTGCACACCCTTGAGGTGCGAGGCGTACTTCTCGAACGCTTCGCAGACCTGGAGGGCGAGTTCGCGGGTGGGCGCGAGCACGAGGGCCTGCGGGGTCTTCTGAGCGAGGTCGAGGCGGGAGAGCACGGGCAGCGCGAAGGCCGCGGTCTTGCCGGTGCCCGTCTGGGCGAGGCCCACGACGTCGCGACCCGCCAGCAGGGCGGGGATGGTGGCGGCCTGGATGGCCGAAGGGGTCTCGTAGCCAACGTCTTTCAGTGCCTTCAGAACGCCGTCGGCGAGGCCGAGGTCGGAGAAGGTCATCTCCACGCGGGCGGTGTCGGCGACGGGTGCCGCCTCGTCGGTGGGGGTGGTGCCGGGGGTAGTCATGCTCTAACGGTAGTACGCCTGGGCTGTGGAGGGGCGCACGGGGCGCTAGCGTGATCTGGTGACCAATCAGGATGAGCCCTCCGAGATCACCGCCGACCACCCCGCAGCGGGTGCCGATCCCTTCCGCCCAGGTGCCAGCCGGGAGCACGTGCGCGACGAGGTGGACGAGGCGCTGCGCGCCGACGTGCGCCTGCTGGGTGCGCTGCTCGGGCGTGTGCTGAGCGAGGCGGGGGGTGCCGAGCTCCTCGACGATGTCGAACGCCTGCGAGCCCTCGTGATCCACGCCTACGAGCGCGACTCGGATGCGTCGATCGAAGACGCCGAGGCGCTCGTGGAGTCGTTCAGCCATGAACGCGCCGAGCAGATCGCGCGCGCCTTCACGTGCTACTTCCACCTCTCCAACCTCGCCGAGGAGCACCACAGGGTGCGGGTGCTGAAGTCGCGGGCCTCCGCCGGCCCGGATGCCGACCGCCGCGACTCGCTGCCCGCCGCCCTCGAGCGGCTCGAGCAGGAGGTCGGTCGGGAGGAGACCGCGGCGCGCCTGCAGTCGCTTCGCTTCCACCCCGTGCTCACGGCGCACCCCACCGAGGCGCGCCGCCGTGCCGTGGCCTCGGCCATCCGCCGCATCAGCGAGCTGCTCGCGGGCCGCGACGAGGCCGCAGCCGGATCCATCAGCGCCATGGAGACCGAACGCCGCCTGCTCGAGGAGATCGACGTGCTGTGGCGCACCTCGCCGCTCCGCACCACGCGGCCCACGCCGCTCGACGAGGTGCGCACGGCCATGTCGATCTTCGACCAGACCCTCTTCCAGACCGTGCCGCGCGTCTACCGCCTGCTCGACGACTGGCTGCTGGCGCAGGAGGCGGGACGAGCGCCCGTGAAGGCACCCGCGTTCCTCAGGCTCGGCAGCTGGATCGGCGCCGACCGCGACGGCAACCCGTTCGTGACCGCCGCGGTCACGAGGGCGGCCGCGGCCATCGCCTCCGAGCACGTGCTGCTCGGCCTCGAGCACGCCGCCGAGCGCATCGGCCGCACGCTCACGCTCGACGGCGCCGACACCCCCGCCGACGACGCGCTGCTGGCGCTCGCCGCACGGCAGGAGGAGCTCGCGCCGCACGTGACCTCGAAGATCGGCAAGCGTGCACCGAACGAGCCGCACCGGCGCGTGCTGCTCGTGATCGCGGCACGCATCGCGGCGACGCGCGCCGCGGGCAAGAGCTCGGGTTCGGGTTCTGGTTCCGGCTCGGCCCCCGAGTCCGCCGCCCTCGCCTACTCGCGCCCCGCCGAGCTGCTCGACGACCTGCGGGTCGTGCAGACGTCGCTCCGCGCGGGAGGGGCCGCCCGCAGCGCGAACGGTGAGCTGCAGAGCCTGCTCTGGCAGGTGGAGACCTTCGGCTTCCACCTCGCCGAGCTCGAGGTGCGCCAGCACTCCAAGGTGCACAGGCAGGCCATCGAGGAGGTCAGGGCGGGCGGCGACCTCAGCGAGATGACCGAGGAGGTGCTCGAGGTCTACCGGGCCATCGCCGACCTGCAGGAGCGCTTCGGCACCGCGGCGGCCAGGCGCTACATCGTCTCGTTCACGCAGTCCTCGACCGACATCCAGACCGTCTACGCGCTCGCCGAGGCCGCGCTCGGATCGGCCGAGGCCGCTCCGGTGATCGACGCCGTGCCGCTCTTCGAGACCTTCGACGATCTGCAGGCCGCGCCGCGCATCCTGGGCGAGATGATCGAGCTGCCCGAGGTGAAGGCTCGCCTCGAGGCGACCGGTCGCCGGCTCGAGGTGATGCTCGGGTACTCCGACTCCTCGAAGGACGTGGGGCCCGTGTCGGCCACGCTCGCGCTCTACGAGGCGCAGTCCCGCATCTCGGACTGGGCGGCCGAGAACGACATCGAGCTCACCCTCTTCCACGGCCGCGGCGGTGCTCTCGGGCGCGGCGGCGGACCGGCCAACGAAGCCGTGCTCGCGCAGCCGCCCGGATCCGTGGAGGGTCGCTTCAAGCTCACCGAGCAGGGCGAGGTGATCTTCGCGCAGTACGGCGACGCCACGATCGCGGCGAGGCACATCGAGCAGATGGCCGCGGCCACCCTTCTCGCGTCGAGCCCGTCGAACGAGGCCGCGAACCGCCAGTCGTCCGGCGACTTCGCCGCAGTCGCCGCCACCATGGACACCGCCTCTCGCGCGCGCTTCTTCGAGCTCGTGAAGGCCGAGGGCTTCGCGCCCTGGTTCGCGCAGGTCACCCCCATGGAGGAGGTGGGACTGCTCGCGCTCGGCTCGCGCCCGGCCCGCCGCGGTCTCTCGGTGGAGTCGCTCGAAGACCTGCGCGCCATTCCGTGGGTGTTCGCCTGGACGCAGGCGCGCATCAACCTCACCGGCTGGTTCGGGCTCGGCTCGGCGCTCGCCGCCGTGGGCGACGTCGACGTGCTGCGCGACGCCTACTCGCGCTGGCCGCTCTTCAGGGCGATGATCGACAACGTCGAGATGTCGCTCGCGAAGACCGACCCGCGGATCGCGGAGCGCTACCTCGCCCTGGGCGACCGCGACGACCTCGCGGCCCTCGTGCAGGAGGAGATGGAGCTCACGAGGCACTGGGTGCAGCAGACGAGCGGCCACTCCGAGATCCTCGACGGCCGCCCCGTGCTGCAGCGCGCGGTGCGCCTGCGGAGCCCCTACGTCGACGCGCTCTCGCTGCTGCAGCTGCGGGCCCTCCGCACGGTGCGCGCCACGGCGAGCACCGACCCGGGAGACGCCCCGCACCGCCTGCTGCTGCTCGCGGTGAACGGAGTGGCCGCCGGCCTGCAGAACACGGGCTGACCCGCGGTCGCGGCCGCCGGCCCCGGTCGCCAGCGGTCTCGGAGGCGGCTCCGGGGGAGCGCGAGTACCCTGGAGGGCACTCATGAGCTCACTCTTCCTTCGTTCCACGCACCGGCGGTCCGGCACGGTCGTGGCCGCCGCGGTCGTGACGGTGGCCGGCCTCACGCTCGTGACGCTGCTCGCGCCTCCGCCCACCACGGGTGCGCTGGCCGACGGCGCCCCCACGGGCTCCGAGGCGGGGTCGCTCGCCGCATCGGCGCAGACGCTCCAGGTGCCAGGAGAGGCCGTGGCCTCCGCCGTCACCCGTGACGGCTACGGAGCCACGCCTGGTGTCGTCACGATCGCGCGCGAGCGCACCAACAAGGCCTGGGCCACGCTCGTGATGTACTTCGGCGGCTTCCCCATGACCGAGTCGAACGTGACCGTCATGATGCGCTGGATGCGCCAGGAGAACGGCCCCGACAGCTGGTGGCTGCGCAACAACCCGCTCAACAACGGCTGGGGCTCCGGCGGCGGCAGCGGCCTCGGCAGCTACGACACCCTCATCACGGCCGCCGAGAACGCCGCCGAGGCGCTCCGCGAGAACTCGCTCTACTCCGAGATCACGGCCGGTTTCGACGCCGCGGCCCCCACCGCCCAGATCGAGGCCGCTATCTGGGCCTCGCCGTGGGCATCGAGCCACTACGCCAATGGCGCGCACTGGTCGTACTCGCCCGTGCCGGTCGTCACGGCGCCCGCCGACGCCTGGGGCGCTCTGTAGCGAGGCGGGGGAGCCCGTAACGTGGGGGCATGACGACCTCAGCCCCCCTCCGCACCGCCGTGATCGGCTTCGGCCTCGGCGGCCGCGTGTTCCACGCCCCGCTCCTCGCCGCCGACCCGGCCTTCGAGCTCGCCGCCATCGTGACGCGAGATGCGGGCAGGGCCGCCGAGGCCACCGAGCGGTACGGGGAGGGCGTGGTGGTGGCGGATGCCGACGCTCTCTTCGCGCGCGCCGACGAGCTCGACCTCGTGGTGGTGACGACCCCCAACGAGACGCACGCCGATCTCGCGCACCGCGCCCTCGACGCCGGACTGCACGTGGTGGTCGACAAGCCGTTCGCCCTCACCGCCGCCGAGGCGCTCGAGGTGGTGGCGCACGCCGAGCGCGTGGGCAAGGCCGTGACGGTCTACCAGAACCGGCGCTTCGACGGCGACTTCCTCACGGTCGAGGCCGTGCTCGCCGACGGCGCGCTCGGCGAGGTGCGCCAATTCGAGTCCGCCTTCGAGTTCTATCGCCCCGAGCGCGGCACGAAGGGCAAGGATCTCGTGAGTGCGGCCGAGGGCGGCGGCATCCTGTGGGATCTCGGCCCGCACCTCATCGACCAGGCCGTGCGCCTCTTCGGCCCCGTGGACCTCGAGCGCGGGGTGCACGCCGAGCTCGACGTGAGACGGCCGGGCGGCGAGGGCGACGACGACTCGTTCGTGACGCTGCACCACCTCGGCGGGGTGCGATCGCGGCTGTGGTTCAGCGCCGTGTCGCCCGCGAACCGGCCGCGGTTCAGGGTGGTGGGCTCCGAGGCGGTGCTCGTGACCCGCGGGCTCGACCCGCAGGAGAGGCAGTTCATCGCGGGCATGGCGATCGACGACCCCGCGTACGGTCTCGACGCCGAGGGCCAGAGCGCCGAGGTGCAGACACCGGATGGCGGGTCGCGCAGCGTGGAGCTCGAGCGCGGCAGTCACGCCCGCTTCTACCGGGTGCTGGCCGAGGCGCTCCGCTCGGGCGATCTCGGGGCGCTGCCTGTGGCTCCAGCGGAGGCCGAGCAGGTACTGCGGATCATCGAGGCCGCGCTCGCCGACGCCGCGCGCTAGGCGCGAGTCCAGCTAGGCGCTGCGGCGGAGGAGCGTGCGCTTCACCTTGCGGGCCACTCGGCGCGGGAACGACACCTTGGGGGCCTCCACCACCACGTCCCAGTCGGCGGGCTTGCGCACGAGCACGGCCATGGCCTGGTCGAAGAGCACACCCGTGCGGGTCCACGACTCGAGCGTGAAGCCCGCCTCGCCCCAGACCTGCTCCACCCAACCGCGGGGCGCGACGGCCCAGGAGTAGAACGAGCGGGCCCGGGGACCGTCGTCGTCGTCACCGCCGCCCGCGAAGACGAACTCGCCCCGTACCGCCGTGGCGTGGGCGGCGAGGGCATCCGGGACCACCTTGGCGAGGTTGGTGGCGAACCGGTCGGCCTCGCCGGCCGCGACCGCGGCCTGCGCGCCGACGACCATGGCCAGGAAGTCGTCTTCGAGCAGGGTGATGAACACACGGCCGCCCGGCTTGACGACACGGGCGAACTCCGCCGCCCACTGCCGGTGGGCCTCCTCGGAGAGGTGCGAGAAGACGCTGAAGGCCGTGACGGCGTCGAAGCGGTGACCGGCGAACACGGTGGGCGGCCAGGGCGCGTTGGTGACCGCGTTGACCCCGGGCAGCGTGGAGTGCAGGAGCGTGGTCATCTCCGAGTCGACATCGCTCGACCACACCTGGTCGGCGCGGAAGCGGCGGAGCAGCATGCGCGTGATGCGGCCCCAGCCCGATCCGAAGTCGAGCACGAGCTGCTCGCCCGTGGGCGGCACGCCCTCGCCCGTGGGCCAGGCGTCGAAGGCCGCGTCGACGAAGCGCTCGGCCTCGGAGTAGGCCTCGGCGTAGCTCGCACCCACGAACTTCTGCTGGATCTTCTGCGGCGGGTTCTCGGGCGCGTGGGCCACGGGATCGGCGATCGGCGGCAGCTTCTCGATGCTGGGTGCCGCGGCGAGTCGCTGCACGAACTCCGAGTGCTCGGTCAACGGCGGTCCTCTCCTCGACGGCGCGCAGACCTCGGGCGAGGTGCGCGGCGGTGCGCCCATCCTGGCACACGGGGGCGACGTGCCCGGGCAGGTCACTCGCGTTGCGGTCTGCACTACTCATGTCGGACAGTGCCCCCATCCGTCATACTGCTTGTGACCTCTGCCAACCACGGAAAGGCCGTCATGCCCCCTCTGCTCTCGCCCGAATCGATCGTGATCGCTGTCGTGGTGGTCGTGGTGGTGCTCCTCGCCCTCATCGTGCTGATCGTGCTGCTGCGCGGCATCAAGGTGGCCAAGCCCGACGAGGCGATCATCGTGACCTCGCGCCAGCGACCCCTCAAGGCGGGGGAGGCGCACGCCCAGACCGGCGAGCCGTCGCTGCACGAGACCGAGAACGCGGGCCAGCGCGTGGTCTTCGGATCGCGGGTGTTCGTGAAGCCCATCGTGGAGGCGCACTTCAAGCTCTCGCTGCGCAGCCGCCAGCTCAACGTGCAGGCCACGGCGCAGACGAAGGACGCGATCACGATCAAGGTCAACGCCGTCGCGGTCGTGAAGGTCGGCGGATCCGAGTCGATGGTGCGCGCCGCCGCCCAGCGGTTCCTCAACCAGCAGGACCAGATCGAGACCTCCACCGAAGAGGTGCTCTCGGGATCCGTGCGATCGATCGTGGGTCAGTTGACCGTGACCGAGATCATCACGAACCGCCAGGCGCTGCAGGGCCAGGTGCTCGACGCCGTGCGCGAGTCGCTCGACGTGCAGGGACTGCAGATCGACACCCTCCAGATCAAGGAGATCGACGACGACAACGGCTACATCCGCGACCTCGGTCGTGCAGAGGCCGCCCGCGTGAAGCAGGTCGCCGAGGTCGCCGAGTCGGTGGCACGCCGCACCTCCGAGGAGGCCCGCATCGAGGCCGACCAGGCCGTGGCCGAGCAGCAGCGCAAGCTCGACCTGCGGAACGCCGAGATCCAGAAGGAGACCGACAAGGCGCGCGCCGAGGCCTCCGCCTCGCGCCCGCTCGCCGAGGCCATCTCGCAGCAGGAGGTCATCTCGCAGCAGGAGATCACCGCCGGCAAGCGCGTGGGCCTCCGCAAGCAGGAGCTCGACGCCGAGATCCGCGCCGTGGCCGACGCCGACGCGTACTCGCTCGAGAAGAAGGCCCAGGCCGATGCCGCCGCCGCCGTGGCCGCCGCCAACGCCGAGCGCGACCGACGCAAGGCCGTGGCCGAGGCCGTCGAGGCCGAGGGTCTCGCCGAGCGCAACCGCCGCCGCTCGGCCGCCGAGGCGACCGAGGCCGAGGGCATCGCCGAGAAGAACCGACGCATTGCGGCCGCCGAGGCGCTGCGGGCCGAGGGTGAGGCGGAGGCCAACTCCATCCGCGTGAAGGGTGCTGCCGAGGCTGAAGCGACTCTGGCCAAGGCCGAGGCGCTCGAGGAGCGCGCCGACGACCTGCTGCGTCAGCAGATCATCGCCGAGCTTCCCGCGATCGTGCGTGCGGCCTCCGAGCCGCTCGCGGCGATCGCGAACATGACCGTCATCTCGAGCGACGGCAACGGCACCGAGCAGGTCGGCGGCGCCGTCTCGAGCCAGCTCGCCACGTCGATGCAGATCGTCAAGGATCTCGTGGGCATCGACATCGCCGAGCTCGTCTCGGGCCGTGTCGCCGGTGAGGCCGCCGGCCGGGGCTTCGCCCAGGCCAGCGCCCAGGCCGGTCGGGTGCAGGGTTCGACCGCCGTCGGCCGCACCGGCTCCGCACCGAAGGCGCCGCCCGCGGAGTAGCGTGAGGCCATGGCGAGCGAAGCGGTCCAGCTGCAGGTCGAGGGCCCCGACGGGCCCAGGGAGGTTCGCCTCTCGAGCCCGTCGCGCGTGCTCTGGCCCGAGCTGGGGATCACGAAGCGCGAGCTCGCCGAGTACCTGATCGCCGTGGGCGAGGCGTTCGTGGCGGCCAACGGTGACAGGCCGCTCTCGCTCGAGCGCTTCCCCGGCGGCATCGACGGCGAGCGGTTCTTCTCGAAGAACCCGCCGAAGGGCGCCCCCGACTACGTGCGGTCGGTGCCCGTGACCTACCCGAGCGGCCGCGTGCATCCGCAGCTCGTGGTCGACGAACCGGCCGTGGCGGTGTGGGCGGCGCAGATGAACACCGTCGTGTTCCACCCGTGGGCCTCGCAGGCCGGGGAGCCCGACCTGCCCGACCAGCTGCGCATCGACCTCGATCCGCAGCCGGGCACCGACTTCGCCGACGCCGTGACCTCGGCCTTCGCCCTGCGCGAGGTGCTGGCCGAGGCCGGGCTCGAGGCCTTCGTGAAGACCTCGGGCAACCGTGGGCTGCACGTCTTCGCGCCGATCGAGCCGCTGCACGAGTTCCTCGACGTGCGGCACGCCGTGATTGCCGCCGCCCGTGAGCTCGAACGGCGCATGCCCGAGGAGGTCACCACCCACTGGTGGAAGGAGGAGCGCGGAGAGCGCATCTTCGTGGACTTCAACCAGGCCAACCGCGACCGCACCATGGCGGGCGCGTACAGCCCTCGGGCCCTGGCGCACGCGCCGGTCTCGTGCCCCGTGAGCTGGGAGGAGCTGCCCGAGGTGGATCCGCACAGCTTCACCGTGCGGAGCGTGCCCGAGCGGCTCGCCACCACCGGTGACCCGTGGGCGCGGATGCACGAGAAGCCCGGGCGCATCGACACGCTGCTCGGCTGGTGGGAACGCGATCTCGGCGACGGGCTCGGGGAGCTGCCGTTTCCGCCCGACTTCCCGAAGATGCCGGGGGAGCCGCCGCGCGTGCAGCCCAGCAGGGCGAAGAAGGACTAGCTGCCGAGCACGTCGGCCAGGTCGTAGCCCGCGGGCTGCTCGAGCTGGTCGAAGCGGCACGACTCGGGCTCGCGGTCGATGCGCCAGCGCTCGACCTGCACGGTATGCCGGAAGCGGTCGCCCTCCATCTGGTCGTAGCGCACCTCCACCACGAGGCGTGGCTCGAGGGGCACGAACGAGACATCCTTGTTCGACGAGAAGCGGTTGCGCTCGCCCTCACCGCGCACGGGCTCGCCGTCGGCGTCGCGCTGCACGAACGGCTCGAGCTCGTCGATGAGCTCCCGGCGGCGCACATCCGTGAACGCCGAGGCGCCGCCCACGCCGTGCAGCTGGTCGTCGTCGCCGTAGAGGCCGAGCAGCAGCGACCCCACACCCGTGCCGCTCTTGTGCACGCGGTAGCCCGTGACCACCACGTCGGCGGTGCGCTTGTGCTTGATCTTCTGCAGCACGCGCTTGCCTGGCGCGTACGGTGCGGCGAGGGGCTTGGCCACGACCCCGTCGAGGCCGGCACCCTCGAACTCCACGAGCCAGCGCCTGGCGAGCTCGACGTCGCGGGTGGTGCGCGAGAGCTTGAGCGAAGGAGCGCCGGCCGTTCCGGATTCCGCGATGCCGCCCACGAGGCGTTCCAGGGCGGCCCGGCGCTCGGAGAACGGCTCGTCGAGCAGGCTCCGCTCGCCCTCCGCGAGCAGGTCGAAGGCCACGAAGAGCGCGGGGGTCTCCGCGGCGAGGGTGCGCACGCGGCTCGCGGCCGGGTGGATGCGCTGAGACAGCGCCTCCCAGTCGAGTCGCTCCGCGCCGGCCTGCCCGGTGGGCACCACGATCTCGCCGTCGAGCACGCAGGGCCCCGGCAGCACGGCTGCGAGGGCCTCGGTGAGCTCGGGGAAGTAGCGGGTGAGCGGCTTCGACCCCCGGCTGCCGATCTCGATCGACTCGCCGTCGAAGTAGACGACGCCGCGGAAGCCGTCCCACTTCGGCTCGTAGGCGAACCCGCCCTCCACCGCCTCGGGGGCGGGCACGGCGGTGACCGCCTTGGCGAGCATGGGAGAGACGGGATCGGCGGCGCTCGGAGTCATGAGACGATCCTGCTCCCCGTCTGCCGCGCCCGCCCAGAAGTCGGCCGTGCGCTCAGCGCGCGAGCAGGCCGATGAGCTGCTCGGCCGAGTGCGCGAGGTGGTCGCGCACGGCCTGCTCGCCGCGCTCCGCGACGTCGAGGAGGAGGCGGTCGTGCTGCTCGGCCATCTCGTCGGCGGGCAGCAGCGGGCGCAGCTGGTTGAGGAAGAGCAGCAGCTCGCTCTCGAGCAGCGCGTGGGCCTCGGTGATGCGGGGGCTGCCTGCCGCGGCCACGAGGGCGTGGTGCAGAGCGGCGTGCGCGGCCTCGATGGCGCGGTGCTCGTGCGGCTGCGAGCGGCAGACGGCGCGCAGACGATCGTTGGCCTCGACCACGGCCGCCGGGAGGGCGAGCGGATGCGAGCCCGCTCGGTCGGCGAGCAGGCGCACGGCCTCGGCCTCGAGGGCGGTGCGGTACTCGAGCAGGGCGCGCACCTCGTCGGCGGTGAACGCTCGCACCCTGGCACCCCGGTACGGCTCGATCACGACGAGCCGCTCGGTCTCGAGCAGTCGGAGCGCGGCGCGCACGGTGTGCCGGTTGACACCGTGGGTCGCAGTGAGCGACTCCTCGCGGAGAGGGGCGCCCGGCGCGATCCCGGCGTCGAGGATGAGCTCGCGGAGCCGTGCGGCCACGGTCTCGACCGCGGTGGGTGCGGGCGGGTCGGAGCTCATGCCACGAGGCTAGCCGCTGAGCGCACGCGGGGCGGGGCCATCGAGCGTGCGGACCGCATCCGTGTCAGTCTGGACCCATGTCCTCCGACGATCCCAACCCGCGGCCGAGCCTGCGCTCCCTGTTCACCGACAAGTTCGGGCACCTGAGCGTGCGCAGCCTGCAGGTCATCATCGTGCTCGTGCTCGCCACGGTCGTGGTGTTCGCGCTGCTCCAGCTCAAGCTCGTGGTCATCCCCGTGCTGCTCGCGCTCATCATCGCGGCGGCCCTCAGCCCCGTGCTGCGCTGGCTCAAGAGCCGGGGCCTGCCGGCCATCGCCGCGACCTGGATCACGCTGCTCGCGGGCGTCGTGGTGTTCGGCGGCATCGTCACGCTCATCGTGCTCGCCGTGCGCGGGCAGTGGCGCGAGCTCGGGCAGTCGGCCGTCGAGGGCATCGACAGCCTGCACGACTACGTGCTCGGGCTGCCCTTCGACATCGACCAGGCGCAGCTCGACTCGTTCCGCGACTCGGTGGTCGACTTCCTCACCAGCAGCCAGTTCGGCAGCGGCGCCCTCGCCGGGGTCTCGGTGGCGGGCGAGATCATCACGGGAGCCCTCCTGACGATCGTCATCCTCTTCTTCTTCATGAAGGACGGGCCGTGGATCTGGAAGTTCCTGCTCAAGCCGTTCAAGGGCTACCGGCACGAGCGCGGAGAGCGCATCGGCAGCACGACCGTGCGGGTGCTCGGCGGCTACGTGCGCGGCACGGCGACGGTCGCGTTCGTCGACGCCGCGGCGATCGGCATCGGGCTCGCCATCCTCGGCGTGCCGCTGGCCCTGCCGCTCGCGATCATCGTGTTCATGGGCGCGTTCATCCCGCTCATCGGTGCCACCCTGGCGGGTGTGCTCGCCGCACTCGTGGCGCTCGTGGCCAATGGGCCGCTCGTCGCGCTCATCGTGATCGCGATCGTCATCGCGGTCAACCAGCTCGAGGGCAACTTCCTGCAGCCGGTCGTGATGGCGCAGTCGCTCAAGCTGCACCCGCTCGTCATCCTCATCGCGCTGACAGCCGGCACCATCCTCGGCGGCATCGTCGGGGCGGTGCTCTCGGTGCCGATCGCGGCCGTGGGCTGGGCGATCGTGAAGACCTGGAACGGGGAGCCGGATCCGCCCGCCGAGCCGCCTCGCCTGCGCAAGAAGCCGAAGCGGCCGGTGCCGGCGGGTGCCCTTGCATCCGGCCCGGTTCCCGCATCCGGCCCGGCCCCCGCATCCGGAGCCGCCCCAGCCACCAGCTCTGGCTCCGCTGCCGGCTCGGCACCCGCCGAGGCTCCTGGCCCGTAGGCCCGACCTCGGCGGGACGCCCGCTACTTGAGGATGGCGCGCACCACGAGCGCGATGCCCGCGCCCACGGCGGCGACGGCGGCCACCGCTCCGATGGCCGCGGCGGGGTGGCGCTTGACGCCCTCCACCGGGTCGGCCTTCACGTCTTCGACGATCTCGCGGGTGAGCGATCCGACGTCGAGGCGGTGCTCGAGCTCGTCGACGAGCTCCGCGAGCCGCGCCCGCTGCGACGCGATGTCGGCCTGCAGCTCACTGCGGCTGCGCTGAGGCGGCGCGTCGGCGTCGTCGGACGCGGCGGAAGACCGGTCGGGCTGAACCGACTTGGCCTTCACGGCCGCGCGCGCGACCTCGACGACCGCGCCGGGAACGCTCAGCTGGTCCTCGGCGGGGTTGCCCGTGGGGCCGGCCACACCCGGGGTCTTGGACTTCGCGTCGGCCTTCGCCATCAGCGCTTGACCTTGTGGATGATCTCGTCGGCCTTCTCGCCGACCTTCTCGCCCACGATGCCCGCTGCGGTGCCGAGAGCGTCGCCCGCGTTGTGCACGGCGGACTGCACGTGCTCGTCGTTCCACAGCTCCTTGGCCTTCGAGCTGATCTGCTCGTAGCGTCGGTGGCCGGCCTTGCTGCCGAGCACGTAGCCGAGTGCGAAGGCGGTGATCAATGCGATCTTCTTCATGAGTTGCTCCTAGCCGCGGTCCGCCCGATGACGGTCCTGTTGCTCCATCGTCGCGCGCTTCGCCGAATCCGCAACCTTCGGGGTCGTGCTTTCACGGCGGATGACCGGGTGCACGAGGGCCAGATCCTCCTCGATCCCGATCGGCACGAGCACGAGCTCTCCCGCCAGCTCGGCGCCCCTGCCGCCCAGGAGCCCCGCCTTGACGCCCCCGAAGGTGACGGTCACGGTGGCCGGGAGCACGACGTCGTCGGCCGTCTCACCGGTGTCGGGATCGATGCCGCTCGGCACGTCGACCGCCACCACCGGCGGGAGCGACCCCGGTGCATCCTGTGCCCCGCCCGCCGCGAGAAGACGGCCGACGACCTCGCGCGCCGGCCCACGGAGGGCGAGGGAGCCCGAGGAGACGCCGATGCCGAGGATGCCGTCGACGATCACGCAGACATCGCCGAGTGAGGTGGGGAGCGCCTCGATCAGCGCGGGGTCGACATCGGGGAACTCCACGCCGGCGGCGCGCGCCGCGGCGGCGCCGGTCTCGTGGAGACGGCTGCCGAGAGCGAGGGCGCGCACGGGGAATCCGGCCTCGGCCAGCTCGGCGCCGGCGAAGAGGGCGTCGCCGCCGTTGGATCCGGAGCCCACGAGCAGGAGCACCGTGGAGGGGCGCGGATCGCCGGTTCCCCCGGCTGCGGTCGCGGCACCTTTGGTGTCGATCAGGCGGCGGATCTCCTGCGCCAGCCCGTGCGCCGCCCGCTGCATGAGGGGCTCCCCGGCGGCGAGGTGGGGCGCCTCCGTGTCGCGCACCTGCTGCGCCGTGTATGCGTGCATCACACGCCCATCCTGGGCTCGTGCGCGGATTCCATTGGGGTGTATGGAGTCTTCTCCCAGAAAGCCTGCTCATACTTGTGGCTTCAATCGTTCTTGCGGGTGACCTGTGGTCGGCCCCCGAACGACAGAGTGACCCGAACACCACGCAGAAGCCGTGACGGCTTCACAGTGACCCGACACCGACCGTCACCGCCACCGCCCCGCCGAGGCGTCGCGCGCCCGCGCCGACCCTCGCCGAGGCATGCCCAGGTGGCCGAAACCCAGGGAAGACATGCTCCAGGCCCCACCCGACCCCACCCGCCGCTCCCTCCGAGAAGCACGTCGCCCCGCCCCCGGCCGGGGCCGCGCCGCCATCGCCCCCGTGGCCGCCACGCTCGTGGCCGGTCTGCTCGTGACGGGAGGCGCCTTCGCGAATCCGCTCGTGGCGCACGCCGAGAGCGTGACGGCGACGCGCACCATGCCCACCACGGCCGCCTCGATAGCCGAAGACGACTCCGCTGCCACCGCTCTCTTCGAGCGCACCGCCGAGCGCGCCGACGAGCGCGCCGCCACCGCGCTGGCCGAGGGCAACGCCCTGCTGAGCGCCGTGAAGGGCAAGGTCGACACGGCACCGCTCACGGCCTCGCTCGCGTCGCTCGTGAACTACGAGTACCTCGACACCACCACCGTGCAGTCGCTCTCGACCGACGTGCTCCTGCAGAGCGACACGGCGAGGAACCAGGCCGCCGTGGTCGACCAGGCCGCCGCCGACGCTGCCGCCCAGGCCGCCGCCGAGGCCGCAGCGGCCGAGCAGGCTGCCGCCGAGCGACTCGCTCTGGCGAACACGCCCGACGGCGCCCGAGCCGTGGCCGCCGACATGGTGGCCGCGCGCGGCTGGGGCAGCGACCAGATGCAGTGCCTCGACTCGCTCTGGACCAAGGAGTCGGGCTGGAACTACCAGGCGGAGAACGCCTCGAGCGGCGCCTACGGCATCCCTCAGTCGCTGCCCGGCAGCAAGATGGCCACCGTGGCCGACGACTGGGCCACCAACGCCGTGACCCAGATCACCTGGGGCCTCGACTACATCGCCCGCGGCTACGGCACCCCGTGCTCGGCATGGTCGCACTCGCAGTCGGTCAACTGGTACTGAGCCCCGACTCCGGCGGTGAGTACGCTGGACCACATGGGTGACATGGGCGACACGGGCGCGGACCGCAGGGCGAGCGACCACGAGCGGTTCGAGGAGCTGCGGGTGGCCGCCGTCGAGCGCCTCAACCTGTTCGCCACGCCGGGCGAGGAGCGCTTCGACCGCATCACGCGCATCGCCCGCGAGCTCTTCGACGTGCCCGTGGCCGAGATCAACCTGCTCGACCAGACGCAGCAATTCACGAAGTCGCCCCAGCCGCGCGACGCGAACCCGTTCGCCCCTCGGTCGCAGTCGTTCTGCGACATCGCCATCCAGCGCCCCGGGGTGCTCGTGGTGCCCGATGCCACGAAGGACGAGCGGTTCGCCTCGCGCGACACGGTCACGGGCGAGCGCCACATCCGCTTCTACGTCGGGCGACCGCTCAGCCTCGGCGACGACTTGAGGGTGGGCACGCTCTGTCTTGTCGACACCACCCCGCGCGAGTTCAGCGACGAGCAGCTGAAGCTGCTCGAGGAGATCGGCGACTGGGTGGAGCGCGAGCTGCAGGACTCGGCCGACCTCGATCGCGCCGCCGAGGTGCAGCAGCAGCTGCTGCCGATGGGTCAGCCGGGTCTGCCGATGTTCGAGGTGGCGGGCGTGTGCCTGCCCTCGCGCACGGTGGCCGGCGACTTCTACTCCTGGCACGGCACGGAGGGCCGCATCGAGCTCACCCTCGCCGATGTGATGGGCAAGGGCACGGCCGGCGCCATCCTCGCCGCCACGGTGCGCGCCGCGTTCCAGGCGCAGACGGGGGTCGACGTGCTGCCGGCGGTCGAGCAGGTCAACGAGCAGTTGGCTCTCGACCTGGGTGCGACCGGATCGTTCGCGACCCTCTTCCACGCCAGGATCGACACGACGACAGGCCGGATGGACTTCGCGGATGCGGGCCACGGTCTCACGATCGTGCTGCACCCCGACGGCTCCTCCGAGCGCCTCGAGGCCACGGGCCTGCCCATCGGCATCGTGGCCGACGGGCTGTGGACGGCCTCCGAGACGGTTCTCGGCGCCGGCGACCGCCTCATCACCTTCACCGACGGCCTGCTCGACCTCTACGACGGCACCCTCGAGTCGCTCGACGAGATCGCGGCGCTCGTGTCAGGGGCCGACAGCCCCGCCGACGCCGTGCGGGCGATCACCGAGCTCGTGCGCGCGGCCGACAGAGCCGACGACGACGTGACGGCGGTCGTGGTCTTCCGCAGCGCCTAGCTAGCTCTCCGCGGCGGCTCTGGCCTTGGTGATCGACCAGACGTTGCGCTCGTCGATGCGCTCGTAGCGGAGGTCGTCGACGAGGGCCTGGATGAGCGCGATGCCGCGGCCCGACTCGGCGAGCTCGTCGGGCATCGACCTGGCCACGAGCACGATGCCGCCCGCATCCGCGGTGTCGGTGAGGGAGGCGGTGAGGCCGTTCTCGTCGGCGTTGACGGTGAGCACGCACGTGACCCCGCCCTCGCCGGCCGCGTGCTGGATGACGTTGGCGGCGAGCTCCACGAGTGCCGTCTCGAAGGCCATGCGGTCGTGCTCGCTCACCTCGGGGTTGGCGGCCCACACGGTCTCGAGGAACTCGTGCACGGCGTCGACGTCGTCCGGCGGCGCGATGAAGACGAGGTTCTTGCGCTCCTCAGTCACCGAAGGCCTCCTCCACGCTCGGGTAGGCGGGGAGGATGGTGTCGACCTTCGAGAGCCTCAGCACCATGGCGACCTGGGTCGACGGCTTCACGATCCGCAGGTCGCCGCCCTTCTCCCTGGTCGCCTTGAGGCCCGCGATGAGGGCACCGAGACCGGACGAGTCCATGAAGGGCACGCGGGAGAGATCGACGACGATGCGCACGTGGTCCTCGCCTGTGAGTCTCGCGACGGTCTCGCGGAGCACCGGTCCCGAGACCATGTTGAGGCGCCCGTCTCCCCGGATCACGACGATGTCGTCTCCGATCGATTCGGTCTGGAACTCCATTGCCGGATACCCCCTAGAAGTAAGCTGAACCCAGGCTAGCGAAAGGAGAGGTGATGCCCGACCCCGAACGCGCCATCGCGCGCATCGTGCAGACCTACCCCGACGTGAAGGTCGTGCTGAGCGACATGGTGTTCAGCGACTCCTACTTCCACCAGGCGGGGCCCGGTGGTGGAACGCTCTACATCAACGCCGAGCTCACCGAGATCATCGCCGCCCAGCCGGGCTGGACGGGCACGATCATCACGACAGAGTCGATGCCCGACGCGTGAACATCCCCAACAGCATCTCCCTCGGGCGGCTGATCGTTCTGACGCCGCTGTTCGTGGTGGTGCTGCTGGTGTGGGAGAGCCCGTTCTGGGCGCTCATGGTGCTCGTGGTGCTCGGCGTCACCGACTGGGCAGACGGATTCATCGCCCGGCGGTTCGACCTCATCACCGATCTGGGCAAGAAGCTCGATCCGATCGCCGACCGGGTGAGCCAGTTCGTGGTGTGCGTGACGCTCGTGGTGGCGGGGATCGTGCCGCTGTGGATGGCGGTGGTGCTGCTCGTGGCCGATCTGCTGCTGGGCGTGACGGCGCTCGTGACGAAGCCGGGCATCGTGCCGGTGCGGTGGATGGGGCGGCTCCGCACGGTGCTGCTGATGGTGGGGTTCCCGCTGCTGCTGCTCATCGAGTGGCTGGCGCCCGGTGATGCGGGGCTCGAGCTGTTCGGGCTCGTGGTGGTGGGCGTGGGGGTGGTGCTGCACGCGCTGGCGAACGTGGAGTACACGGTGCGGCTCATCGTGGGGCGACGGCGGGTCGACACCGAGGCCTCGGTGCTCGCAGCTCGTCAGCGCGGGTAGATCGCGGCGGCGACCGGATCGAAGGTGCACCACACGGGGGTGCCCGGCTCGAGGTCGAGGGCCGCTGCTGCTGCGGGGGTGAGGTCGGCGGCGATCCGTTCGGTGCGCACGCGCACGAGGTCGCCGCGCGGTTCGAGGTCGAGCACGGTGCCGGCCACGACGTTCGGGCCCGCGGAGGCGCCGGGGTCGGAGGTGTGTACCGAGACGTGCGCCGGGCGCACCGAGACGGCCGCTCGCGCACCCACCGCGGGAGGCCCCGCCGGGTGGGTGGAGGACGTGGGTGCCACGGTGAGCGTGAGCGTGAGCGGGGTGTCGGGTGGGGGATCCACCTCGAGGGAGAGGTGGGCTGACGCGGTGTCGGCGGCGACTACGGTGCCGAGGAAGAGGTCGAGGGCGGCGAGGCCCGCCGCGAAGGGGCTCGTGGGGTGCTCGAGCACCTCGCGGGTGGGGCCCTCGTCGACGATGCGGCCGGCCTCGAGCACGATCACGCGGTCGGCGAGGGTGAAGGCGTCGAGGATGTCGTGGGTGACGATCACGGCCGTGCGGTGCTCGAGCACGCGGCGGAGCGTGCGCCTGAGGGCTGGTGCCACCTCGGCGTCGAGGGCCGAGAGCGGCTCGTCGAGCAGCAGCAGCCTGGGGTCGGCGGCCAGGGCGCGCGCCACGGCGATGCGCTGAGCCTGACCGCCCGAGAGCTGCTGGGGCCGACGCCGGGCGAACTCCAGGGCGTCGACCTCGGCGAGCCAGTGCCGGGCCTGCTCATCGGCGGCCGAGCGGGTTCTCCGAGCCTCACCTCGCGCGCTGCGCGGTCCGAAGGCCACGTTGTCGACCACGCTCAGATGCGGGAACAGCAGCGGTTCCTGCGCGAGCAGCGCCACGGCGCGCTCGTGCGCGGGCCGCCACCGGCGCGGTGGCCGACCGGCCGCCGCGGGGAGGTCGAACAGCACCTCGCCGTCGAGCACCGCACGACCCGAATCGGGGCGCAGCAGTCCCGCGAGCAGCGCGAGCAGCGTCGACTTTCCCGCCCCGTTCGCCCCGAGCACGGCCACCGTCTCGCCTTCGGCCACGGTGAACGCGACGTCGAACCCGCGCTCGCCCACACGAGCCTCGAACTCGAGCATCACGAACCCCGCCCGCGGAAGGGGCCCTCGCCCGCCTGGTGGGCCACGCTCACGACTGCGACGGCCACCACGACGAGCACGAGCGAGAGCGCGACCGCCGCATCCGGATCCGTCTCGCGCTGCAGGTAGATCTCGAGCGGGAGCGTGCGGGTGACGCCCTGCAGGCTGCCCGCGAAGGTGAGGGTGGCGCCGAACTCGCCGAGTGCGCGTGCGAACGAGAGCACGGCCCCCGAGACGAGGGCGGGCAGCACGAGCGGCAGCGTGATGCGGCGAAGCACCGTGCCGGGTGCCGCCCCGAGGGTGGCGCCGACGGCCTCGTAGCGGGTGCCGACCGTGCGCAGGGCCCCTTCGAGGCTCAGCACGAGGAAGGGCAGCGCCACGAAGGTCTGCGCGAGCACCACCGCGGTGGTGGAGAAGGCGATCGGGATGCCGAGAAGCTCGAACGTCGATCCGAGCAGCCCGCGCCGGCCGAACGTGTAGAGCAGGGCGATGCCGCCCACGACAGGGGGCAGCACGAGGGGCAGCAGCACGAGCGAGCGCAGGATCCGCTGGCCCCGGATGCGCGTGCGAGCGAGCACGATCGCCATCGGCACCCCCAGCAGCACGCACAGCACCGTGGCCGCGAGCGAGGTGCGGAGGCTCAGCCCGAGCGCGTCGAGCGACGACGGCGAGGTGATGAGGGGCACGAACTCCGCCCAGTCCACGCGCAGCACGATCGCCGCGAGCGGCACCACCACGAAGAGCGCGCCCACGACGGCCACGGCGGCCACCCAGCGCGGCACGCCGAGCGACGGGGAGGGGGAGGGAGAGAGGCGGGAGGGGCGCACGGCGGGGCCTACCGCGGTGCGCCGAAGCCGGCGGCCTCGAGCACCGCGCGGCCGGTGCTGCCGGTGACGAACCGCACGAAGCCCGCGGCGGTGTCGGCGTGGGCGGATGCGGCGACGGTCGCGATCGGATAGGTGTTGACGACCTCGGTCGACTCGGGGAACGCGACCTCCTCGACGGCGTCACCGGCCGCGATGACGTCGGTGACGTAGACGAGCCCGGCATCCGCCTCGCCGCTCGTGACCTTGCCGAGCACGTCGGTGACGGAGGACTCCTCGCTCACGGGTGCGATGTCGACTCCCGTGGCCTCCTCGAGGGCGGCCGTGGCCGCGCCGCACGGCACCTGGGGGGCGCAGACCACGGTCGTGACGTCGGGCGAGGCCAGATCGGCGAACCCCGAGACACCGCCCGGGTTGCCGGGAGGCACGGCGATGGTGAGCACGTTCGTGGCGAAGTCGACGGCGGACGCCTCGTCGATGAGTCCGGCGTCGGTGAGCCTCGACAGGGTGCTCTCGTCGGCCGAGGCGAACACGTCGGCGGGAGCGCCCTCGGCGATCTGGGTGGCCAGGTCGGAGCTCCCGGCGAAGCTGAGCTGCACCGTGACGCCGGGGTTCTCGGCCTCGAACCGCTCGGCCAGCTCGGTGAAGGTGCCCTGGAGCGAGGCGGCGGCGAAGACCGTGATGCTGGACCCGGTTCCGGTACCGGTCCCGGACCCCGTCTCGCCCGCGCCGACGACCGCGGTGCTCGGGCCGGCGCACGCGGCGAGAAGGGCGCAGGCGGCCATCGCGGCCATCCCCGCCCCAGCTGCGCGCCGCCAGCTCACGCCTTGCCGCCCGGGGTCTCGATGATGACGGTGGTGGCCTTCACCACGGCGATCGCCACCGAGCCGAGCTCGAGCCCGAGCTCGCGCACGGCCTCGCTCGAGAGCAGGGAGACGACGCGGTGCGGGCCGCATTGCAGCTCCACCTGCGCCATGACGGTGTCGACGGTGATGTCGGTGACGATGCCCACGAAGCGGTTGCGCGCACTTCGACCCACCTCGGAGGGGTCGGCGGGCAGCACCGCGTTCTTCTTGGCCAGCTGCGCGAGCGAGAGGCCGTCGACGACGGTGCGCCCCGAGTCGTCGCGGTCGGACCCGAGCAGACCGGAGTCGATCCACCTGCGCACGGTGTCGTCGCTCACGCCGAGATAGAGCGCGGCATCCTTGATCCGTATCTGAGTCACGGATCCGACTCTACTTCCTCATCTGAGGATGAATGGAGGCACCTACGGGATTCGAACCCGTGTACACGGTTTTGCAGACCGCTGCGTAGCCACTCCGCCAAGGCGCCGGGGTGTCCGTCGACCCTAGCCGACGCCACGGGCTCAGCCGCCTTTGTTACAGTGGACGTGTGACAACGGTGTCTAGCAGGCGGGCAGTCCTGCGCTTCTCCACTGCCGGGGGAGTCGCCACCTTCCTCTCCAGCTTCTTCTCGATCCAGGCCGTCGTGGCGATCTCGGCCAAGGTCGACCTCGGGTTCTCCGGATCGTTCGTGCTGCTCGGCGCGCAGATCGCGCTGCTGCTCGCGGTGTGCTCCGCGCTCGGCGCGGCCCTCGGTTGGCGGAACGGCGCCCGACTGATGCCGACCCGCGCGGGTGCGGTGCTCGTGGGGGTGGCTGCATCGCTCTTCGTGGTGGTCGCGGCCATCGTGACGACGGTCGCGCTCGTGCCCGAGCTGTGGGTGGTGCTCTGGATCGTGACCGTGCCCGCCATCGCCGGCGGCCTCGCGGCCGCGTTCTCGGTGCGCCGACTGCAGCGTGAGCGGGAGGGCGACTCGGCCCCGGCGACTTCGCCGAGACTCAGCACGCTCACCGAGTTCGTGCTCGACCGCCTGCGCGCCCCCGACGAGGTGCTGCTCCACGACCCGCGCCCCCGACGCGTCGCCGCCCGCCGCGCCGGGTAGGCGGGGCGGGCGACGGCTGGCAGCGGAGTGCTGGATCGGGTCAGGCCGCCAGGAGCTCCGTGGGAGCCGAGGCGGAGGTCACCGTGAGGGAGCCGTCGGCCGCGTCGAGCACGACCTCGCCCCCATCCACGAGTGATCCGGAGACCAGCAGGTCGGCGATCCGGTCGTCGACGTGGCGCTGGATGACCCGGCGCAGCGGCCGGGCACCGTACTCGGGCTCGTAGCCCGTCTCGGCCATCCAGTCGATCGCCGCATCCGTGACCGTGAGCGTCATCTCGCGAGCACCGAGCCGGGTACGCGTGGCACCCAGCAGCAGCGACACGATCTGCCGCAGCTGCGCCTTCTCGAGCTTGCGGAACAGCACGATCTCGTCGATCCGGTTGAGGAACTCCGGCCGCATCGCCTCACGCAGCTTGCCCATCACGCGGTCGCGCAGAGCCTTGTCCGAGCCGAAGCCCGTGGCGTCGTACGACCCGTCGGCCGCGGCCGCCACGAAGCCCATCGCGCCCGACCGGGAGGCCAGGAACTCCGAACCGAGGTTCGAGGTCATGATGACCACGGTGTTGCGGAAGTCGACCGTGCGCCCCTGCGAGTCGGTGAGCCGACCGTCGTCGAGCACCTGCAGGAGCAGGTTGAAGACATCCGGGTGCGCCTTCTCGATCTCGTCGAACAGCACCACCGAGTAGGGGTTGCGACGCACGCGCTCGGTGAGCTGACCGGCCTCGTCGTAGCCGACGTACCCGGGAGGGGCACCGACAAGACGGGAGACGGTGTGGCGCTCGCCGAACTCCGACATGTCGAAGCGCAGCATGGCCGAGGCGTCGCCGAACAGCGACTCCGCGAGCGACTTGGCGAGCTCGGTCTTGCCCACGCCGGTGGGGCCGAGGAAGAGGAACGAGCCGATCGGCCGGTTCGCGTCTCCCATGCCCGTGCGGTTGCGGCGCACGGCCTTGGCCACCACGGTCACGGCGTCGTCCTGCCCGATCACGCGCTCGTGCAGCTCGCCCTCGAGGGCGGCCAGACGGGTGCGGTCGACGTCGCCGAGGCGGGAGATCGGGATGCCCGTGGACCGCGAGATCACCGCGGCGATCTCGGCTTCATCCACGACCGCATCCAGGTCGATCCCGCCTGAGGCGCGCTCCGAGGCGACCCGGTGCGCCACCGAGGTGGCCTCGGCCAGCTGGTGCTGGATGTCCTCGATCTCGTCGCGGATGCGCGAGGCCTCCTCGTAGTGCTCGGCCGAGACGGCCGCGTTCTTGGCGCCCTCGAGAGCGGCGAGGTCGGCCTGCAGGCCCGAGATGTCGACCACCTCGGGAGCCTTGCCGAGCGAGAGCCGCAGTCGCGCGCCGGCCTGGTCGATGAGGTCGATGGCCTTGTCGGGCAGGAAGCGGTCGCTCACGTAGCGCGCCGAGAGCTCGACGGCCGCGGTGAGCGCGGCATCCGTGTACGAGACGCCGTGGTGCTCCTCGTAGGCGGGGCGGAGGCCCTGCAGGATGAGCACGGCGTCGTCGGCCGAGGGCTCGCCCACCGTGACGGGCGAGAAGCGCCGCTCGAGGGCGGGATCCTTCTCGATGCCGCGGTACTCCTTGAGCGTGGTGGCGCCCACGAGGTGCAGGTCGCCGCGCGCCAGGCGGGGCTTCAGGATGTTGCCCGCGTCCATTCCGCCCTCGCCTGAACCACCGGCGCCGACCACGGTGTGGATCTCGTCGATGAACACGATGATCTCGTCCTTGTGCGCCGAGATCTCGTCCATGAGCGTCGTCAGGCGCTCCTCGAAGTCGCCGCGGTAGCGGGTGCCCGCGAGCATGGCGGGAAGGTCGAGCGACACCACGCGCTTGTCGCGCAGCTGCTCGGGCACACCGCCGTCGACGATCGCCTGCGCGATGCCGTCGACGATCGCGGTCTTGCCCACGCCGGCCTCGCCGATCAGCACGGGGTTGTTCTTGGTGCGGCGGGAGAGGATCTCGACGGTCTGCTCGATCTCGTCGAGCCGCCCGACCACGGGGTCGAGCTCGCCGGCCGCGGCCAGCGCCGTGAGGTCGGTGCCGAACTTGTCGAGCGTGGGGGTGTCGGAGGCGGCGTCGGGCGCCGCTCCGGTGCCTGAGGCGCTCGTGCGGGTGGGGTCGGAGGCGGAGGCGGATCCGTCGCCGCCCGCCTGCACGTTCTGCCGCATGCCCTCCTGCAGGGCGTCGGGGGTGACGCCTGCGGCGGCGAGCACCTGGCCGGCGGGGGAGTCCTGCGCGATCACGAGCGCGAAGAAGAGGTGCTCGGGATCGATGTAGGTCGACCCGGAGGCGCGGGCCACCTGGTAGGCGTGGAAGAGCGCGCGCTGGGCGCTCGGCGTGAGGTTGGGGGCGACGACGCGATCGCTGCTCTCGCGCGGGAGGCGCTGCTCGGCCGCGTCGGCCACGGCGCGCGGGTCGGCGCCCACGCCGCGGATGGCCTCGGCCGCCGGCGACACCGGCGCGATGGTGCGCAGGATGTGCAGCGCGTCGAGCTCGGAGTGACCGTGCTCGACGGCGTAGCTGCCGGCCTGGGAGAGGAGCTCCTGGGTGCGGCGGCTGATGAGCTTGGAGAGGTCGATGGAGCGCCCGGCCCTCGCCGCGCGCTGCTCGCCCTCGAGGTAGCGGGCGAGGAACTCGTCGAACGAGTTGGCGCCGGTGTTGTCAGTGGACCCCTCAGGGGTGAAGTTCTCGGGCACGAAACCTCCTGGTTTGAAACTTGAGTGCCATACGCTCAAGTTCAACGCCGGCGGGGGCCCGTTATTCCCGCCGGCTCTCTCGACCTCGGATCAGGTCAGCTGGGGTCGGTGCCCTGGCGGCGTCGGCGGCGGAGAATGAGCATCAGGGCGAGGCCCGCGGCGAGCACGAGAGCCGCGCCGGCCCCGGCGATGAGGGGGGTGAACCCGGTCGAGGCCAGGTCGCCCGAGGCGCCGTCGTCATCCGCGCCCGATCCGTCGCCCGGGGTGGGAACGGTGGGGGAGCCCGGCTGGCCGGGGTCGGTCGGGTCGGTGGGATCCGTCGGAGCTGGCGGGTCGGTCGGGACTGGAGGATCGGTCGGGACCGGAGGGTCGGTCGGGACCGGAGGATCGGTCGGATCGGTGGGGTCCGGCGGGTCGGTGGGGTCGGTCGGATCCGTGGGGTCCGGGGCCACCGTCACGTCGACGACGGTCGTGACGCCGTTCACCGTGACCGCCACCGAGCCCGTGCCCGCGGCGACCGCCGTGAGCTCACCCGTGGCGGGATTGAGCCGCAGCACCCCCGCGGCCGAGTCCTCGAGCTCTGCGAGGCCGTCGTCGACGGCGAGCGACTCGCCGGTCCACTCGGCGCTCACGGGCCACTGCACGGGCACCTCGCGAGTGCCGTCCTGGGTCACCGTGGCGGCCACCAGCGCGGTCTCGCCCACGGTCATCACGGTCGGGGCGTCGAGCGCGAGCGACTCCACGCGCGGCTTCGTCTCGGCCTGCAGCCACCTCGTGCGGTCCGTCACCACGGTGGGCGACGAGCCCACGACACCCGCGGAGGGGTTGATGCCGAGCATCGTCCACCCCGTGAAGCCGCCGGTCGAGGGCGTGCCGGCCGGTCCCTTGCCCGAGTTGCCGTTGATGAGCCGGCTCACGCCGTCGTAGCTCGTGGCGTCGAAGACACCCACGTGGGAGTTCACCATGGCCGCCGACTTGCCCGAGTCCGCACGGAAGTCGGTGAGCGTCTGCACGAACTGCGCCGCCTCGAAGCGGTCGCCGAGCTGCGAGGCCTTGTTGGGCAGCGGGTCATCGGCGGGGTGGTGGTCGAACACCACGACACCCGTGATGGTCGAGGTGGAGCTCGCTCGGGCGAGCTCGTCGTCGAGGAACTCGAGCTGCTCGAGCTCCGACGCGCGGAACGATCCCGCCGAGCTGTTGAGCCCGATCAGCAGCGTGCTGCCGAGCTGCACCGAGCGGTGCGTCTCGCCGAAGACGGCCTCGAAGTTCGAGATCGATCCGCCCATGATCTCGTGGTTGCCGGGCATGTAGAGGTAGGGGATCTTGGATCCGATCTCCTCCTCGAGCAGGTCGGCGGCGAACGCGATGTCGGCCTCGGAGGCCTCGTCGACGAGGTCGCCGTTGATCACGAGGTAATCCGGATCCGCGGCCACGATCTCCTGCAGGGTGGCTCGCGCGGCCTCGACGAGCTCGCTCGTGGGGTTGCGCGCCACGAACTGCGCGTCGCTCATGACGGCGATCTGCTGGCTGCGGCCCGCGACCGATCCGTTGGTCACGATCGCGGGATCGAAGACCACGGGAGTGACGGGCTGATCGACATCCGGTGCCACCACCGACTCGAGGCCCGCGATGCTCACCTCGCCCTGGTAGCTGGCGGTCGACTTGGTCTCGAGCATGCGCACGCGCTGCAGCGAGAGCGGGTACGGCGTGCCGGCTGGCACCGCGAACCTGGCCTGCTGCCAGCCGGTCCAGTTCACGAAGGGTCCGTCGAGGTTCACCGTGGTGCCCGCGCCGTTCTTGATCTGGATGCGCGGCCAGACGCCGGATTCGTCGCCCTTGATCCACATCGTGAGCGCTTGCGGCTGACCCTCGAGGGTGCGGCCGAGGCTGCCGGGCGTCGACATCTCGGGGGCCACGGCGTAGTAGCCGCGGGTTCCGGTGCTCTGCGTGAAGTCGTAGGCGAGCGTGAGGGCCGGCTCGCCGTCGGGGCCCGTGGAGAGGGTGGTGCTGCCGGTCGCGCGGTCGGCGGCCGAGGTCCAGGAGGCCCCGTCGGCGAAGTCGGCCACCGAGATGCTGCGGTAGCCGATGGTCACGGCCACGTCGGCCGAGACCTCCTCGCCCGTGGCGGTGCGGGCCGTCACGGTGACGGTGGCGGATCCGCTCTCGGTGGTGGGGGCGATCGTGTAGCGGTCGAGGCCCTCGGGGGTCACGGTCACGTCGTCGCCGTGGGTCACGGTGAGGTCGGAGGTCTCGAGCGGCGCCGCGAACCCGTCGGCGTCGAGGCCGCTCACGGTGAGCGTGGCGGTCTGGCCGGGCTGCGGCAGCGCCACCACGGTGGAGCTGGGGCGCACGCGCTCGAGGTCGCCGAGCACGCGGAGCGTCGTGGTGGCGCTCCGGCCCGCGGCGTCGCCCGAGCCGTCGAACGCCACGGTGGCGGTGCCGGGGGAGACGCCGGCCACGACGGCGGTGGCGGGCTCGCCCTCCGCCGCGGTCACGGTGACCGTGGCGTCGGCTGAGGAGAAGGCGCCCGAGACGGGCACGCCGGCGAGGTTCGCGTCGAGGCCCTGAGCGGTGACGGTGCGGTGCAGGCCGGGGAAGACGGCATCGGCGTCGGCCGTGGTGAGCGCGGTGCCCACCTGCACGTCGTCGACGGTGCCCGCCGGGGCGGTGGAGAAGAACGCGAGGCTGTTGGCGACCACGCGCTCGCTGCCGTCGGAGGGGCGGTTGACGATGGCGGCGTCGGTGGTGCCCGGCAGGCGGGCGGCGAGCATGGTGGAGCCGCCGCCGTCGAGGTTGACGGCGTTGTAGGCGCCGAGATCGAGGAACAGGTCGCCGAGCTCCTGGAGCGTCATGCCGCGACCGTCGCCCGCGCGGCCGTCGATCGAGACGATGCTCACGTGCGTGCCGTCGCGGCTCACGCCCACGGCGGTGCGGGCGGCCTCGACCTGGTCCTCGGTCGTCTGCGCTCCGTCGATCACGAGGCGCTGCGATCCGCTCACCGCGAGGTCGACGTCGGCGTTCGTGCCGACGGTCACCTCGACGGACTGGCCCACCGTGAGGGCGGCCAGTCGCGTGGCGGAGGCCTCGCGGCCGATGAGCACACCCGTGCCGTCGGCGATCGCGGTGGGCGCGGCGAGCACGGCGGGGTCGGTGGTGACGGCGGTGACGATGCCGTCGACGATGGTGACCGCGGCGACCGAGGCGCTGAGCGCATCCGGTGCCCCGAGCGGGCGGTTGAGCGGGTGGGCGCCCCACGCGCTCGTGTAGTAGCCGAGGCCGTCGGTGGGGAGCGAAGGGGTGTTGACGCCGTTCACGGGGGTGCTCTCGCCCGAGATGACGACGGTTCCCGTGGCGGTGAGGGCCTGCACGGCGGCGAGGCCGTCGCTGAGGGTGAAGGCCTGGCGGGCGCCGGGGGCGGCGGAGCGCAGACCCTCGGTGGGCGAGATGTTGGTGCCCACGGGGGCGCCGCTGTAGTTCATGTCGAAGTAGTCGCCGTTGACCGCGGCCACGGCGCCCGTGCCGGCGATCTGCTCGGTGAGGGTGGCGCCGCCCGAGACGGATCCGGAGTCGAGCACGTCGAGCGAGAGCGTGGGGGTGCCGAGGTCGGCGGTCATGACGTGGCCGGTGACCCAGCCGGCGGGCTGCAGGCGGCGGAAGTCGGTGAGCACGAGGCCGGGCGCGAGCGTGGTGGTCTCGGCGCTCAGCAGCGACGAGTCGCCGCCCGAGAGGTCGAGCCCGCCGGTGTCGGGGGCCGCCTGGGCGGGGGTGGGGGCACCGAACGTGCCGGTGGCGGCGGAGCCGACGAGCAGGGCCGCGGTCACGAGGAGGGCGCCGACGCGGGCCCTCGAACCACGGGGCTGCGGCGCCCCTGAGGTCTGTGACGACGGACGGAGGGTGCTGGACGGCAGTCGCATGCGGTGGGACCTTCGATCGGTGGTGCGGGCTCGTCGAGGCTAGGTGGGGGCCGCAGTGGCTTGATGGAGTGCCCCCCAAGGCGGGGTGGCGCGCAGGTGAACAGCTGTCGATCGGGGGAGGGATTGCCCTGTGGTAGATTGCCTGTCAGGACATGTAACTGGTCACGCAGGCAGGATCCGAAGGCAATCGCGAGAGCGAACGCATTCGGGTCCTTTTTTTGTGCCCGCGTGCCGCCCCGGGCGGGATGACGCCCCGAACACGGATCCAAGGAAGGACCCACCATGACGAGACAGGACGAGGCGAAAGCCATCCTCGACGGAGTCGGCGGCACCCAGAACGTCGCCGGCCTCACCCACTGCAGCACCCGGCTCCGCTTCACGCTCGTCGACGACGACAAGGCCGATCTCGCTGCTCTGAAGGAGCTCCCCGGTGTCATGAGCGCCGTGCGCAGCGGATCGCAGACCCAGGTCGTGATCGGCAACGACGTCGTCAACGTCTACAACGCGGTCGAGAAGGAACGCGGCGGAAAGGGCGGGGCGACGGATGCGCCCGCCGGCCCCCGCAAGCCGTTCTCCTGGAAGCGGGCGGGCAGCGTGTTCATGGACTTCGTGGTGAGCGTCTTCACCCCCCTCATCCCCGCCATCGCGGGCGCCGGCATCTTCAAGTCGCTCCTCGTGGGCGCGGGAGCGCTCGGCTGGCTCACCACCGACTCCGAGAGCTACCTGCTGCTCTCGGCCATCCCGGATGCGGTCTTCGCCTTCCTGCCGCTCCTCGTGGCCTACACGACGGCCAAGAAGCTCAACGTCAACCGCCCGCTCGCCCTCGGCGTGGTGGCGGTGCTGATGTTCGCGAACTTCACGACGCTCATCAACCAGGAGGGCGGTGTCGCTCTCTTCGGCATCCCCGTGCAGGTCGTCAACTACAACTCGCAGGTGTTCCCGTCGATCCTCGCGGTGCTGGCCCTCTGGCCGCTCGAGCGCTTCTTCAACAAGGTGTCGCCCGGCCCGATCCGCGTGTTCTTCACGCCCCTCATGTGCTACCTCATCGTGGCGCCGCTGCTCATCCTCGTGCTCGGACCGTTCGGCTACTGGGTCGGTTCGCTGCTGACCGCCGCCATGATCGGCCTCTACAGCACCCTCGGCTGGGTGGCCGTGGCCGTGGCCGTGCTCGCCGCCATTCTGCCGCTCATCATCTCGGTGGGCATGCACAAGGCCTTCATCCCGCCGACGATCGCCACCATGGCGCAGAACGGCAAGGAGTCGTTCTACCTCGTGGCCTCGCTCGCCCACAACATCGCCGAGTCGGGCGCCATGTTCGCCGTGGCCATCCGCACCCGCAGCACGCGGCTCCGCTCCACCGCGGTCTCGGCCGGCATCTCGGCGCTCTTCGGCATCACCGAGCCCGCCATCTACGGCGTCACGCTGCAGAACCGCAAGGTGCTCGTGGCTGTGATGTCCGGTGCGTTCGCCGGTGGCGCGTACCTCGGCCTCACGTTCGTGACCTCGTTCGCGGTGGTCGGCCCGGGCCTCGCGAGCATCACGATGTTCGTCGACGCCGCCAACCCGTGGAACCTCATCAACGCCGTCATCGGTGCCGTCATCGCCCTCGCTGTGGCGTTCGTGATCTCGCTCATCACCTGGAACGACGCCACGTCGCCGTCGCTCAAGGGTGAGCGCGAGGAGCTCGCCGCCGAGGATTCGGCAGCCGCCACGGCCACGGCCACTGCCCCGACCTCGGCCGCGGCCGCCGGGCCGCGTGCCAGCATCCGTCTCGTCTCGCCGCTCGCCGGCACCGTCGTGCCCCTCGCCGAGGTCGCCGATCCGGTGTTCTCCGGCGGTGTGCTCGGCGACGGCGTCGCCATCCTGCCCACCTCGGGCAGCGTGCGCGCACCGCTCGCCGGTGTGGTGACCTCGCTGCTCGACTCGAAGCACGCGATCGGCATCACCTCCGACGAGGGTGTGGAGGTGCTCGTGCACGTCGGCATCGACACCGTCAAGCTGAACGGCGCCCCCTTCACCACCCACGTCGCCCAGGGCGACCGCGTCGAGGCCGGGCAGCTCGTGATCGAGGCCGACCTCGACGCCATCCGGGCAGCCGGCTACGACCTCACCACTCCCGTCATCGTCACCAACGCCGATCGCTTCGCGGTCGCGGTGTCGGGTGCGGGATCCATCACCACAGGCGAGCCCCTCGCCGACATCACGGAGAAGGAGCTCACCCATGGCGCTTCCTGACGGATTCCTCTGGGGCGGCGCTCTCGCCGCCAACCAGGCTGAAGGCGCGTGGAAGGAGGGCGGCCGCGGCCCCGCCGTCACCGACGTCAACACCTACAAGCCGAACGCCGACCCCAAGCAGTACGCGATCCACCACGTCAACACGGTCGAGAGCATCCGGGCGGCCATGGCCGACCCCGACGAGCTCACGTACTACCCGAAGCGCCGCGGCATCGACTTCTACCACCGCTACCCGGAGGATCTCGCGCTGTTCGCCGAGATGGGCTTCAAGGTGCTGCGGGTCTCGATCGCCTGGACGCGCCTGTACCCCACGGGCGAGGAGCTCGAGCCCAACGAGGAGGGCATCGCCTTCTACCTCGCGCTCTTCACCGAGATGCGCCGCCTCGGCATCGAGCCGCTGGTGACGCTCGCGCACTACGACCCGCCGCTGCACCTCGCGCTCAAGAACAACGCGTGGGCCGACCGCAGCATCCTGCCGCTCTTCGAGCGCTTCGTGCGCACGTGCTTCGAGCGCTTCGGCCACCTCATCACGTACTGGCTGAGCTTCAACGAGATCGACGGCATCATCCGCCACCCCTTCACCTCGGGCGGCATCATCGAGGAGACGGTGCCCCCGCTCGCGAACGGCGAGAGCGGCCTCGAGCAGGCCTGCTACACGGCGCTGCACCACCAGTTCGTGGCCTCGGCGGCGGCCACGAAGCTGCTGCACGAGATGTACCCCTCGTCGCAGATGGGCTGCATGCTCACGATGCTCACGACCTATCCGCACACCTGCCACCCGGACGACGTGGCGGCCACGCAGGAGAAGGAGCGACTGCTCTACCTGTGCACCGACGTGCAGGCCGACGGTGCCTACCCGCGGCTGGCGCTCAACCAGCTGTCGCGTCGCGGCATCACCATCCCGTTCGCCGAGGGCGACGCCGAGCTGCTCGCTGCGCATCCGGTGGACTACATCTCGTTCAGCTACTACATGTCGATGACCGAGTCGGTGGATCCGGATGCCGAGCGCACGCCGGGCAACACCATCCTCGGCGTGAAGAACCCCTACCTCGCCTCGAGCGAGTGGGGGTGGCAGATCGACCCCGTGGGGCTGCGGATCTCGCTCATCGACCTCTACGACCGCTACCGGAAGCCCCTCTTCATCGTGGAGAACGGGCTCGGCATGCGCGACGAGGTCACGGCCGACGGCCGCATCCACGACCCGTACCGGATCGAGTACTTCCGCGCGCACTTCGCCGAGATGATCCGCGCGGTCGACGAGGGCGTGGAGCTCATGGGCTACACGAGCTGGGCGCCGATCGACTTCATCAGCGCCTCGACCTCGCAGATCACGAAGCGCTACGGGTTCATCCACGTCGACATGGACGACCTCGGCAATGGGACAATGGAACGCCGACGCAAGGACTCGTTCTTCTGGTACCAGAAGGTCATCGCGTCGAACGGAGCCGACCTGTCGTGAGCGTCGCACTGCGAGAGCGGGCGACTGCACCGACGGAGTCGACGGAGACCCCCATGCAGACGATCAAGAAGGTGCTCAACTCGAGCGTCGTGCTCGCCGTCGACGAGAACGGCGTGGAGCTCGTGGTGCTCGGCAAGGGCATCGGCTACGGCCGCAAGCCGGGCGAGGCCGTGGCTCCGGATGACGCCAACCAGGTGTTCGTGTCGCTCCCCGAGGGCGAGCAGCGCAACCTCGTGGAACTGCTCACGCAGATCCCCGGGGAGGTCGTGGAGGTGTCGCGGGCGATCGTGCAGCTGGCGGAGGCCGAGGGGCTCGAGCTCGATCCGCACATCTACCTGTCACTCACCGATCACCTCAACTTCGCCGTCGAGAGGCAGCGCAAGGGGCTCGTCACGGTGAACCGGCTGGCGTGGGAGGTGCGCACCATCTACCCGCGGCAGTACGCGATCGGCGTGCGCGCTGTCGCGCTGCTGTCGGACCGGCTCGGCGTGGCGCTGCCCGAGGAGGAGGCCGCGAACGTGGCGTTCCACCTCGTGAACGCGGATGCCGGCAACGCGGGTGTCGACTCGCTGCGGGTGGTGACGCTCGTGAGCCAGGTGGCCACGATCGTGACGCACTCCACCGGGGTGCAGCTGCACAACGACGACCTGCACGGTGCTCGGTTCGTGGCCCACCTGCAGTACTTCGCCCGGCGCTTCTTCGATGGCAAGCTCGCCGAGAGCGCCGACGACTTCCTGTTCACGAGCCTGAGCGAGCGCTACCCGGCGGCCGTGCAGGCGGCCGAGCGGGTGCGCACCCTCGTCCAGCAGCAGTACGACCAGCGGCTGCCGAACGAGGAGATCGCGTTCCTCGCGCTGCACATCGCGCGAGTGCTCGCCGACTGAATCTTCCATCCAGATCCATCACCACACCAAGGAGATCACCATGACCTCACGCACCGTCACCGTCGGAGCCTCGACCGGACTCCACGCCCGCCCCGCAGCCCTCTTCGTGAAGGCCGTCGCCGCCTCGGGTCACGCCGTGCAGATCACGGCCAAGGAGAAGTCGGCCAACGCCGCGAGCCTGCTCAGCGTGATGTCGCTCGGCATCGGGCACGGCGAGGAGGTGGCGCTGGAGGTCACGGGCGCCGAGGAGGAGCGTGTGGCCGATGAGCTCGCGACCCTGCTCGCCTCCGACCTCGACGCCGAGTGACCTCGCCCGCCTTGCCCACCCCGCCCGGCGGGGAGCTGCGGATCCATCTCGTGCGGCACGCGGAGACGCTCTTCAACGTGCGGCACCAGCTGCAGGGGTGGTGCGACTCCCCGCTCACGCCGCGGGGTGAGCTGCAGATCGCGGCGCTCGGTGAGCACTTCCGGGAGATCCCGCTCGTGGCGGCGTTCTCGAGCGACTTCACGCGCACCCGCACCACCGCGCACGCGGCTCTTGCGGGGCACGCGTCGATCGAGCCGGTGTTCACGCCCGCGCTCCGGGAGTGGAACTTCGGCGGCTGGGAGGGCCAGGCGAACTCGGCCCTCTGGGTGCCGCTCTTCGAGCGCCACGGCTTCACCTACGGATCGGCCGGTCACTGGGACGAGCTCACCGCCGACGGCCCGGACACCGTGCTCGACGCGCTCGCGGCGAGCGATCCATCCGGCCTCGCCGAAGACGCGGCGAGCGTGAACGAGCGCCTGCGCGCAGCGATCGCCCTCATCACGGCGGTGCCGGCCGGCGACGTGCTCGTGGTGACCCACGGCGCGGTGCTGCAGTCGCTCGTGCCACTGCTCGTGCCCGGCGCCCGAGTCGCGCCCGGCTACCCCAACTGCGGCGTCACCACCGTGACCCTTCCCGCCGACCGCACGGCGGGAGCGGTGGGCACCGTGGGCGACCTCGACGCCACCTGCGCCGGCGACCCGCCTGTGCCGCCACTCGCGCTGCCGTGAGCTGCGGAGAAACGCGAACGTCGCGGCAACCGAGCTCCAGAGGGCTCAGGTCGCCGCGACGTTCGCGTTTCTCCGCGCTACCCCGGCGCTAGTACTTGGCGGACTGGCCGCCGTCGATGGGGACGACCGCTGCGTTGATGTAGCTGGCGTCGTCGCTCAGCAGGAACGCGACCACCGCAGCGATCTCGGGGGCCTCGCCGTAGCGCTTCGTGGGGTTGGTCTGGATGAACTGCTCGGCCGCCGCGCGGGGGTTCTCGGCGTCGATCTGCTTCAGGGAGTTCTCGACCATGGGGGTCCAGATGGCACCGGGGGCGATGGCGTTGATGCGGATGCCGAACTGGCCGTACTCGATGGCCGAGTTGCGGGTGAGGCCCACCACGCCGTGCTTCGCGGCTGCGTAGCCCGACTGGTTGCCGACGCCGCGGATGCCGCCCACGCTCGCGGTGTTCACGACCATGCCCGAGCCCTGCTCGCGCATGACCTTCAGCACCTTCTCGAGGCCGAGGAACACGCCGTTCAGGTTGATGGCGATGACCCTGTCGAACTCCGCCGAGGTGAAGTCCTCGGTGAGGTTCTGGCGGCCCTCGATGCCGGCGTTGTTGAAGAAGCCGTCGATGCGGCCGAACTCGGCGAGGGTCGAGGCCACGTAGCGGTCGACATCCTCCTCCTTCGAGACATCGGCGACGATGCTGAGCACCTTCGCGTCGGGGGTGGCAGCCGTGACGGCCTCGGCGGTGGCCGCGAGCCCCTGCTCGGAGACGTCGACGAGGGCGAGGGAAGCGCCTTCCTCGGCGAGGCGCACGGCGGCGGCGCGGCCGAGGCCGGAGCCTCCGCCGGTGATGAGGACGACACGATCGGTGAAGCGGTTCATGAACAGACCTTTCGACTGTGTCGGGTGCGGTTCACCCGGCAATCTCTGAAATCCATGGTACGCCTGTAAGTACAGGCAATGGCGGGGGCTGGACATCGGGCGGCGGGTAGGGTCGAAGCCGAACGTGACTTCGACGACGAGGAAGCACCACATGCCCGAGAACACCTCCACCGCCCTCCTCCGTGCCGCCCGCGATCAGCTCGTGGCGCTGCGGGAGACGCCGGATCGCGCCACCTCCGAGTTCGACTGGCCCGACGTCGGCCCCTCGTTCAACTGGGGCATCGACTGGTTCGACGCGATCGCCCGCGGCAACCACGGGCCGGCGCTCGTGATCGTGGAGGAGGACGGATCGCGCACCACCCGCACCTTCGCCGAGATGGCCGCGCGGTCGGACCAGCTCGGCACCTGGCTGCAGGGCCTCGGTGTGGCCAGGGGCGACGCGGTGATGCTCATGCTCGGCAACCAGGTGGAGCTCTGGGAGGCGATGCTCGCGCTCACCAAGATCGGCGCCGTCATCCTCCCCACCACGGTGGCGTTCGGGGGAGACGAGCTGCAGAACCGGCTCGTGCGCGGCTCGGTGCGCTTCGTGATCGCCGCCGCCGCCGACGTGCCGAAGTTCGCCGACGTGGAGGCCCCGTTCACGGGCATCGTGGTGGGGGAGGGCGCCGAGGGGTGGGCCCGCTACGCCGAGGCGTTCGAGCGGGCGGCCGATCCGCTGTCGCACCCGGGCAACGCCTCAGGCGACGCTCTGCTGCACTACTTCACCTCGGGCACCACGAGCAGGCCGAAGCTCGTGGAGCACACCCACGTCTCGTACCCCGTCGGCCACTTGAGCACGATGTACTGGCTCGGCCTCCGCCCGGGAGACGTGCACCTCGCCATCAGCTCCCCTGGGTGGGCGAAGCACGCCTGGAGCTGCTTCTTCGCGCCGTGGATCGCCGAGGCCACGATCTTCGTCTACAACTACGCGCGCTTCGACGCCGAGCGCATGCTCGACACCATCCGCCGCGAGGGCGTGACCTCGTTCTGTGCGCCGCCGACCGTGTGGCGCATGCTCATCCAGAGCGATCTCACGGCGGGGTCGGGCCGCGGGGCGCTCCGCGAGCTCGTCTCGGCGGGGGAGCCGCTCAACCCCGAGGTCATCGGGCAGGTGCGCCGGCAGTGGGGTCTCGACATCCGCGACGGCTACGGCCAGACCGAGATGACCGCGATCGTGGCGAACTCGCCCGGCCAGCCGATCACCGACGGCTCGATGGGACGGCCGCTGCCCGGCTGCCCCGTGGTGCTGGTCGATCCGCTCACCGGGGAGCACACGGATGAGGGCGAGATCTGCCTCGACCTGGCCGGAGCGCGCCCGCTCAACCTCATGACGGGCTACGTGGCCGATCCTGAGCGCAACACCGAGTCGACGGCGGGAGGGCTCTTCCACACCGGCGACCTCGCCTCGCGCGACGCGGCCGGGTACCTCACCTACATCGGCCGCACCGACGACGTGTTCAAGGCCTCCGACTACAAGATCAGCCCGTTCGAGCTCGAGAGCGTGCTCATCGAGCACCCGGCGGTGGTGGAGGCCGCCGTGGTGCCGGCGCCGGATGAGATCCGGCTCGCGGTGCCGAAGGCCTACATCGCGCTCGCGGCCGGTCACGCGGCGGATGCGGCCACGGCCGAGTCGATCCTGGCGTTCGCGCGCGAGGCGCTGGCGCCGTTCCAGCGGGTGCGGCGGGTGGAGTTCTTCGAGCTGCCGAAGACCATCTCGGGCAAGATCCGCCGGGTTGAGCTCAGGCAGCGCGAGGAGCGGATCGCCGCGGGCACCGAGACCTGCACCGAGTTCCGCGACGACAGCCTGCGGCACCGCCCGTAGCGGGTCGCGAGCGCGCTAGGGGATGAGCGCGAGCTTGCCGCCCGGGTGCTGGCCCGCGAGCTCCTCGAGGGCGGCGCGCGCGTCGTCGAGCGGGTAGGTGCGCGCGATCGGCACCTCGAGCTCCCCGCGGCCGGCCAGCGCGATGAGGTGCGCGCGCGCCGCATCCCGGAACACCGTGCTAGCGGGCATCGCACCGGCGATCGCCTTGATGCCGTCGTCGCTCGCGCGCCCGAAGGCGGCGATCGTGACGATGCGCGCGCGGTCGGCCACGAGGGCGAGGGAGGTCTCGACGGCCTCGTCGGTGCCCACGCAGTCGAGGGCGGCGTGGATGCCCTCGGGCGCGGCATGGCGCACGCGCTCCTCGAGCCCCTCGCCGTACACGATCGGCTCGCCGCCGAACCGCCGCACCACGTCGGAGTTCGACTCGCTCGCGGTGCCGAGCACGCGCACGCCCCCGATGAGCCGAGCCTGCTGCAGCACGCTCACACCGACGGATCCGGATGCGCCGTGCACGAGCACGCTGTCGCCAGGCTGCACGCCGGTGACGTCGAGCATCTCGGCGGCCGTCGTGCCCGCGAGCAGCAGGTTGGCGGCCTGCTCGAAGGGCACGCTCGCGGGCTTGGCGAACACATCCTTCGCCGGGATCGTGCGCGAGCTCGAGTAGCCGCCGCTGATGCGGAACGCGAGCACCTCATCGCCCACAGCCCCGCCGCCCGAGGCGATCTCGGTGTCGGGCCCGACCGCTGTGATGACGCCCGCGATCTCGTAGCCCACAGCCACGGGCAGCTTCGACCGGTCGGTGCCGGCGGCCACGTGCTTGAAGTCGGCGGGGTTCATGCCGGCCGCCCTGATCTCCACGGTGACCTCACCGGGACCGGGGGCGGGCACCTCCACCTCGACCTCCTCGAACACGTCGAGGTCTCCGAACTCCGGGGCGATCCACATACGAGCCATGCCCACCACGCTACGCCGCATCCGGCGACCGCGGGCCACCCGGGCCACCCGTGCCACCCGTGCCACCCGTGCCACCCGTGCCACCCAGATGGCGCGGCTAGCCCGGCTCGCCCGGCTCGCCCGGTTCGCTCGAATGGCGCGGCTCGCTCGAATGGCCCGGCTCGCCCGGGTCGTGAGGCTCGCCGGGATGGCGCGGGTCGCGGGCCGCGCGGGTGAAGCGCGCCGCGAGCGCGACGAGCTCGGCGCGCACCTCCTCGCCCTCGAGCAGATCGAACTCCAGGCCGCAGAGTCCGAGATGCAGAGCGATCTCGGCGGCCGAGCCTGCTCCCGCTCGCAGCAGACAGGTGCGCTCGGTCTCCGCCTCGAGCTGCGCCACGGTGGGGCCGAAGTGCTGCACCGCGTCGGCCAGCGGCGCGTGCAGTCGCACCCTCACCTGCAGCCGGTAGGGCGCCGACGTGATGCTGTGCGTCGTGTAGGCGCGCAGCTGGTCGTCGGGGATGCTCCGCGGCGTGAAGGTCTCCCGGAGCTCCCGCAGCGAGACGATGCGATCCATGCGGAGGGTGCGCCAGGCCGCGCGGTCGGCCTCCCACGCGAGGAGGTACCAGCGCTCCGTGGTGTGCACGATGCGGTGCGGCTCGATCCGTCGCTCCACGCGCTCGCCGTCGTGTCTGCGGTACGAGATGCCCAGCCGGCGGCTCTCGCCGATGGCGTGGGCGACGGTCACGACCGTCTCGAGGTCGACGGATCCGCCGACCGTGCTCCCGGCACTGGCCGCGCCGCCGCCGCTGACGCCAACGCCGAGTGGCACCATCGCGCGTTCGACGGCGGTGATCTGATCGCGAGTGGACGCCGACAGCGACTTCTCCAGCTTGGCCAGCGCCCCGGCTGCGGCATCCTCGATGCCCGTGACCACTGCGAGGGCGGCCGCCCGCAGTCCCACGGCGATGGCCACGGCCTCGGCGGGCGAGAGTGTGAGCGGAGGCACGCTCGCTCCCGCGCCGAGCCGGTAGCCGCCTCCCACACCGGGCCTGGCCTCGATACCGTAGCCGAGCGAGCGCAGGTCGTCGATGTCGCGTCGCAGCGTGCGCTCGCTCACCTCGAGGCGCTCGAGCAAGTCGGCTCCCGTCCATTCGCGGCGGGCCTGCAGCAGCCCGAGCAGCGCGAGGGTGCGGCCGGTCGTGCGAGTCATGGTTCCACCCTTTCAGGTATTCCGGTCGTATCGTGGCCGGAATGGTGAGCAGTCTCGGACCATGACCTCTTCGTCCACCGACACCCACACCGACACCGATACCCACACCGTCCTGCCCTTCCGCATCGCGATCCCCGACGAGGCGCTCGCCGACCTGCGGGATCGCCTCCGCCATTCCCGATTCCCCGCCCCGCTGCCGGGAGACGACTGGAGCACCGGTGTGCCCATCAGCACCCTCCGCGACCTCGCCGCGCGATGGGCCGACCACGACTGGCGGGCCACAGAGCAGCGCCTCAACGCCATTCCGCAGCTCGTCACGCGCATCGACGGCCAGACGATCCACGCGCTGCACGTGGTCTCACCCGTCGCCGACGCGACACCGCTGCTGCTCACCCACGGCTGGCCCGGATCGTTCCTCGAGTTCGAGGCGCTCATCGGCCCGCTCACCGACCCCGTCGCCCACGGCGGCACCGAGGCCGAAGCATTCCACCTCGTCATCCCCTCGCTGCCTGGCTTCGGCTTCTCCACGCCGCTCGAGAGCGTGCACTGGCCGATGGCGCGCATCGCCGGGGCGTGGCTCGAGCTCATGACCCGCCTCGGCTACGGGCGGTTCGCGGTGCAGGGCGGCGACCTCGGCGCCGGCGTGGCCCCCGAGGTGGCGAGGCTCGACCCCGAGCGCATCATCGGCGTGCACGTGAACGGGGCCCTCGGCGGCTTCATCGACGACTCCGACGGAGAGGCGATGGCCGCCCTCACCCCGCTCGAGCGCGACAGGATGCGCCGGGTCGGCGAGTTCATGCAGCACGAGTTCGGCTACATCGCGATCCAGTCCACGCGCCCCGGTCTCATCGGGGCCATGGCGGCCGACAGCCCCGTGGCCCAGCTCGCCTGGATGCTCGACAAGCTCGAGGCCTGGAGCCATCCGGCCGAGACGCCCGCGGTCGAGGTGCTCGGTGAGGAGTTCGTGTTCGCCAACGCCTCGCTCTACTGGCTCACGGCGAGTGCAGGATCCGCCGCCCTCGTGGGGTACGCCCAGAACGAGGGCTGGGGTGAGGCCCCCGCGGATTCAGGAGTGCCCACCGCGGCCATCCAGTTCGCGCACGACATCGGCATCCGCCAGGTCGCCGAGCGCGCGAACACGATCGTGCGCTGGACCGACGTGGAGGATCGCGGAGGACACTTCGCGGCCCTCGAGGAGCCGAAGATGCTCGTCGCCGACCTCCGCGAGTTCTTCGGATCGCTGCGGTAGGCCGGGGCAGCCGGGCCGGCCGGGCCAAGGCGGCCCCGCCCGAGCCGAGGCGCGTCAGTCCTGTTCGGCGAGGAGGCGCTCGCGCACCTGCTTGCGCAGGACCTTGCCGATGAGGGAGCGGGGCAGGTCGTCGACCGCCACGATGCGCTTGGGCACCTTGTAGGCGGCGAGGCGTGTGCGGCAGTAGTCGCGCATCCCCTCCACGTCGAGCGCGGCGCCGGGCCGCAGCACCACGGCGGCCGCGACCTCCTCGCCACCGCTCGCGCGGGGGAACGGCACCACGGCGGCCGCCTCGATGTCGGGGTGCGAGACGAGCGCATCCTCCACCTCGCTCGGCGACACGTTGAAACCGCCCGTGATGATGAGCTCCTTGAGCCGGTCGACGATCGTCACGAACCCGTCGGGCGTGACGGAGGCGATGTCGCCGCTGCGCAGCCACCCGCCGTCGAGAAGCGAGGCCGCCGAGTCCTCCGGCCGCCCCCAGTACCCCTGGAACACCTGCGGACCGCGGATGAGCAGCTCGCCGGCCTCACCGAACGGCCGCTCGACGGAGGTGTCGTCGGGGTCCACCACGCGGATCTCCGTGCTCGGGAACGGCACACCCACGGTGCCAGGCCGACGCGACGGCCCGATGGGGTTGCCGAGCGCCACGGGAGACGTCTCGGTCATGCCGTAGCCCTCCACGAGCAGGCCGCCGGTGGCCTCCTCCCAGCGGCCCACGGTGGCCACGGGCAGGCTCATGGCGCCCGAGATGGCGAAGCGCACGCTCGAGAGGTCGATCGCGCCGCGGCCGGCGGCACGCGCGAGCTGGTCGTAGATGGGCGGCACGGCAGGCAGGAAGGTGGGCGGGCTCGACTTCGCCGCCTGCGTCACGAGACCGAGGTCGAACTTGGGGAAGAGCACGAGCTTGGCGCCGATGCTCATGGCGAACGTGAGGCAGAGCGTCATGCCGTAGGCGTGGAAGAGCGGGAGCACGCCGTAGAAGATCTCCTCGCCCTCCACGAGCCCGGGCACCCAGGCCTGGCCCTGCAGCGCGTTGGCGCGCAGGTTGGCGTGCGTGAGGATGGCGCCCTTGGGAGTGCCGGTGGTGCCGCTCGTGTACTGCAGCAGCGCCACGTCGTCGAGCGACGGGCCGGCGACCTTGCGGCTGAGGCGGCGGTGGTCGAGCAGCTTCTCCCAGGTGAGCGGATGCTTCGCGCGGGGCGTGCTCGTGAGCTGCGCCCGCGAGGTGCGCGCCTTGGGGATCGGCAGCCGCAGCGCGAGGCGCTTGGCGAGCGGGAGGGCGGTGGTGATGTCGACGCTCACGATGTGCTCGAGCGCCACATCCGAGGGGAACTCCGCGACGGTGTCGAAGGCCTTGTCCCACACAACGGCCACCTGAGCGCCATGGTCCTCGAACTGGTGCCGCAGTTCGCGCGCGGTGTAGAGCGGGTTGTGCTCGACCACGATGGCGCCGAGCCGGAGCGCCGCGTAGAACGCCACGACGTGCTGCGGGCAGTTGGGCAGCACGATCGCCACCCGGTCGCCCTTGCCCACGCCGAGCCTGCGCAGCCCCTCGGCGGCGCGCTCGATCTGCTCGCCGAGCTCGCGATAGGTCGTGCCCGCACCGAAGAACTCGAGCGCCGTGGCCTTGTCGTAGCGCTTCACGCTCGCGGCGATCATCTCGGGGAGCGTCTCGCTCGGCGCCTCGATCTCGTCGGGCACGCCCTCGGCGTAGGCGCTGAGCCAGGGTCGATCGGCGTACGGGCTGCTCTCGAGGGTCATGCTCCCATCCTGCCCTGACGGCCATGCGCGGCGGAGCATGGCCGGGCGGGTGCACAGGTCGGGTGCGCGGGTCGGGTGCACACGTGGCGGCCGCCCGGTGGGCTGCGGTGTTCGGTAGCCTCGAGTGTCCGCAGCACCCTTCCGATCGGAGCGACCGTGAAGACCGAGTTCCCGCGCCTCAGCGAAGAGGGGATGCGCGCCACCCTCGGCCATCCGCACGCGTCGATCAGCGCCAAGATCCTCGACCACCTCGACAGCAACTGCCTCGCGTTCCTCGCCCACTCGCCGTTCTGCTGCCTCGCCACCTCGGATGAGACGGGCGCGTGCGACAACTCGCCGCGCGGCGACCACCCCGGCTTCGTGCGGGCTCTGGATGAGCGCACTCTCGTCATCCCGGACCGTCTCGGCAACCAGCTGGCCGACTCGCACGTCAACATCCTGCGAAACGGCCACGTGGGGCTCGTGTGCTTCGTGCCCGGCATGATCGAGACCCTGCGCGTCAACGGATCCGCCTACCTCACCGACGACGAGGACCTGCTGGCGATGCTCGAGCAGGACGGTGTGGTGCCGAGCCTCGCGACCGTCATCCGCGTGGAGGAGGCCTACCTGCACTGCGGCCGGGCGCTGCTGCGCTCGGGGCTCTGGGACCCTGAGATGCAGGATCTCGCTGCCGAGCTGCCGACCTCGGGCACCTTCTGGGCCGAGGCCAGCGGGCTCGCACCGGAGGCGGCCGCCGAGATCGACGCGGGTATGGTCGGCGCCTACCGCACCCTCTACTGAGGTGGGCGACCGTCGCGGCCTGCGCGCCCTCGTGGTGCGGCGCATCGTGCGGGAGTCCGTCGATGTCGTGAGCCTCGAGCTGGCCGATCCGTCGGGCGCACCGCTGCCCGCGTGGGAGCCCGGCGCACACATCGATCTGCAGCTCGTGACCCGGCAGCAGCGCCAGTACTCGCTGTGCGGAGACCCGGCCGACCGCTTCTCGTACCGCGTGGCGGTGCTGCGTGAGGAGCTCTCGCGGGGTGCCTCGAGCTACGTGCACTCGTACCTCCGCGAGGGCAGCACGGTGCATGTGGGTGCGCCGCGCAACCACTTCGCGCTGCAGCCCGCATCGTCGCATCTGCTGCTCGCCGCGGGGATCGGCATCACGGCGATCCTGCCGATGGCTCTCGAACTCGAGCGGCGGAGTTCTCCCTTCTCGCTGCACTACGCGGTGCGGGATGCCGAGCACCTGCCGTTCCGGCGCGAGCTCGCGGCGCTCGAGGCCCGGGGTGCCGACGTCACCGTGCACTCGCCGGAGCGGGCGGGTCGGCTCGATGTGGAGCGGCTGCTGCGGGAGCCCCGGGAGGGCGTCTCGGTGTCGTGTTGCGGGCCGGCGCGCTTCGTGGAGGCGGTCGAGGCCGCGATGCGCGCGTGGCCGGAGGGGAGCCTGCAGCTGGAGCGCTTCGAGCCGCGGGCGCGGTCGGCGGCGCGGGACGCCGCGGCTGCGGCCCCGTTCAGCGTGATCGGCGCACGCTCCTCGGTGCGGATCGAAGTGGGGGAGGAGGAGACGGCGCTCCGCGCTCTGAACGCCCGAGGGCTGGCTCCCGTGGCGTCCTGCCGCCGAGGCGTGTGCGGATCGTGTGCGCTGACCGTGCTGGCGGGGGAGCCCGATCACCGCGACTCGCTCACCACCGACGCATCGTCGACCACGTGGTACCCGTGCGTCTCGCGGTCGCGCTCGCCGGAGCTCGTCGTCGACCTCTGACGCGTGGCGCTCGCCGGCCGCTGACCCGGACCTCTCGCCGGCCGCTGACCCGAACCTCTCGTCAGCCGCCGACCCGATCCTCCCGACGGCCGCTGGCCGGCCACTTGTCGGCCTCTCGCCGGCTGCTCGCCGGCCGCCGACCCGGGGCCCTAGCCGCCGGCTCTCGAGCCGAGGAGGGCGAGGAGGGCCGGCTCCACCTCCTGGGGCGTGATGTGGCCGGCGACCACGAGCTCGGCGAGGCCGTGCACCGTGCCCCAGACCGCGGTGGTGAGCGCTCCGATCGCGGCCCCCGACGCCTCGGGCGCGAGCGCCGCCGTCGCCTCGGCCAGAATGGCCTCGACCTCGTCGATGAGCGGTGCCATCGCCTCGCTGGGGGAGCCGGGAACACACACCTCGGGGTCGTAGATCACCCGGAAGCGCTCTGGATGCTCGGCCGCGTACCCCACGTAGGCCCCGCCGATGCGCACGGCGCGCACGTTGGCGGCCTCGGCTGACTCGGCCGGTTCAGCGGCGGCGGCCTTCAGCGAGTCGAGCAGTTCGGCCATGCTGCGTTCGCTCAGCCGCTTGAGCAGAGCTCCGCGGTCGCCGAAGTGGTGGTACGGCGCGTTGTGGCTCACGCCCGCCGCCCTCGCCACCTCGCGAAGGCTCAGCGTGGCGTGCCCCTGGGTGCGCATGAGCTCGAGAGCCGCGACTTCGAGCGCGGGGCCGAGGTTGCCGTGATGGTACGAGGTCTCGGATCTTGACACGAGCAACATCGTAGCCGTAACGTCGGTCCCGGCGGTTATGTTGGCACTGTCAAGAATGTGGCCACTGCCCAGACCGACACCATTCGATCCCCACCCCACCGCAAGGAGACACCATGCCCACGCTCGTCATCGACGGCCATCCCAACCCCGACTCGCTCTGCGCCGCCCTGGCCGCGCGCTACGCCGCCGAGCACGGCGACGCCACCGTGCTCGCCCTCCGCGACCTCGACTTCGAGCGCGACATGCGCTTCGGCTACACCCGGCGGCAGGAACTCGAGCCCGACCTGGAGCAGGCGTGGCAGCAGCTTGTCGCCGCCGACCATGTGGTGGTCGTGACACCCATCTGGTGGGGCTCGGTGCCGTCGCTCCTCAAGGGCTTCTTCGACCGCGTGCTGCTGCCCCAGCGCGCCTACCGCACCAAGCCCAACGGCTTCCCCGAGGGCATGCTGGGCGGGCGCACCGGCCGCGTGATCGTGACGACGGATTCGCCGCTGTGGTACCTCCCGCTCGTGGGCGACACCACGGTGCGCCACGTGCGGACCACGACCCTCAAGTTCTGCGGCATCACGCCCGTGCGCGCCACGCGTCTCGGCCCCGTGAAGGGATCGACGCCCGAGCAGCGCGCCGGCTGGCTGGCGAAGGTGGCTCGGTTGGGAGCTTCGGATCGACGCCGCGGCTCGAAGCGCGCCGCGAAGTGGCAGAGTGGGAAGGACCTGATGGTGATGGGAGAACGATGAGCGAGTCGGTGCCACCGGCCTACAGCCACGCGAGGCGCAACCCGGCGGAGCGCATCCGCCGGTCGCTGGAGGGGGCGTCGACCGTGCCGTTCTGGCTCGACGGCCCCGACCGGCCCGCGCCCGAGCCGGCCCTCGCGGGTGCCGTGGCCGCCGACCTGCTCGTGGTGGGCGGCGGTTACTCGGGCCTGTGGGCCGCGCTCATGGCGAAGGAGGCCGATCCGGAGCGCTCGGTCGTGCTCATCGAGGCCTCCGAGGTGGCGTGGGCGGCGAGTGGCCGCAACGGCGGCTTCTTCGAGGCGAGCCTCACCCACGGCGAGGAGAACGGCGAGCGGCACTTCGGCGACGAGCTCGACAAGCTGCACCGCCTGGCCGACGAGAACGTGGAGGAGTTCGTGGCCGCCCTCGAGCGCCACGGCATCGACGCCGAGTACGAGCCCACGGGCACACTCACCGTGGCCACCGAACCGCACCAGGTCGACGACCTGCGGGCCGGGGGAGCGGAGGGCTTCTACGAGGGGCAGGCGCTCCGCGACCTCGTGGATTCGCCCGTCTACCGGGCCGGCCGGCTCGAGATGCACGGCAACGCGCTCATCCACCCCGCCAAGCTGGCCTGGGGTCTCAAGCGCGCGTGCCTCGACCTGGGTGTGAAGATCTTCGAGCGCACGAGGGCCACCTCGCTCTCGAAGTCGCCGGGGGGAGTGCGGGTCACCACCCCCACGGGCGAGGTCTTCGCCACGCACGTGGCGCTCGCCACCAACGGGTTCCCCTCGCTCGTGAAGCGCACCCGCCTGCTCACGGTGCCCGTCTATGACTACGTGCTCATGACCGAACCGCTCACCGACGAGCAGCTCGAGTCGATCGGCTGGACCGACCGCTTCGGCATCACCGACTCCTCCAGGCAGTTCCACTACTACCGCAAGAGCGCCGACAACCGCATCCTGTTCGGCGGCTACGACGCCGTCTACCACCCGGGCGGTCGCATCCGCCCGGCCTACGACCAGCGCCCCGAGACGTTCGAGACGCTCGCCGACCACTTCTTCACCACGTTCCCGCAGCTCGACGTCACGTTCACGCACGCCTGGGGCGGCATGATCGACATGAGCACTCGCTTCGTGGCGACCTACGGCACGGCCTTCGGCGGTCGTGTGGCGTACAGTACCGGCTACACGGGCCTCGGAGTGGGGGCCACGCGGTTCGGGGCCAAGGTGGTGCTCGATCTGCTGAGCGGTCGGTCGACCGAGCTCACCGAGCTGCGGCTCGTGCGCTCGACCCCGATCCCCATTCCGCCCGAACCCTTCGCCACCCCGGCGATCACCCTCATGCGCCGCGCCATCGCCAAGTCCGACGAGAACGGCGGCAAGGACGGCGCCCTCATCCGCATCGCGGACGTCTTCGGCATCGGCTTCGACTCCTGACCCCACGGCCATCGCACCACCGAGAGGGATGAGCACCCCATGGACCTGATCTTCGTGCACGGAGCCCTGGTGCGAGACGGGGACTGGTGGTGGGGCCCCACCGCCGAGCTGCTGCTCGAACGCACCGGCCTGCGCAGCCGTGCGCTCGGTCTGCCCTCGTGCGGCGAAACGACCGCCCCAGGGAACGCCGAGGAGCAGGCCGAGGGGCTCGCCGCCGATGCGGCCGCACTGCGTGCAGCACTCGACGAGGTGGAGTCGGCGGTGGTGGTCGGGCACTCCTACGGCGGCACCGTCATCGCCGAGGCCGGCGCGCACGCCTCGGTCACCCATCTGCTCTACATCTCGTCGTACCTGCCCGACGTGGGGCTGTCGCAGGGGGCGATCATGAGCGGTGAGACCGATCCCGTCGCCCTCGCCGACGCGGGCCACGGCACCCTGGGCCTCGCGGGCTTCGACGCCTCCTCGTTCGGGGCCCGCTTTCTGCAGGACGGCGACGAGCGGATGCAGGAGGAGGCGTGGCACCGCGTCACCGGTCAGGCGGCAGCGGCGTTCATGACCCCCACGACCCAGGCCGGCTGGGAGGGCGTCGACTCCACGTATCTCGTGTGCGGTCAGGACCGCAGCACGTCCGTGGAACTGCAGCGCCGGCACGCCGCTCGGGCCACGCGCGCGGTCGAGCTCGACACCGGGCACCACCCCTTCCTCACCCGACCCGACCTCGTGGCGGAGCAGGTGATCCAGCTCATCGCTTGACTTCTGCTGGTTGTGGGTGTTCAATCACATACATGACCACGACGACGACAGCGAAGGTCGGGCGGATGCGCTCCACGGCCGATGCGCAGCGATCGCGCATTCTCGAGGCCTCGCTGGGCGGGTTCGCCCACAAGGGCTACCACGCGACTCCCGTGACGGAGATCGCGGAGCTCGCCGGGGTCTCTCCCGCCTACGTCTTCCGGCTGTTCCCGGGCAAGCTCGGGCTCTTCGTCGCCACGATCGACCACTGCTACGAGCGCGTGACCGAGGCGCTCGTGGCCGGAGGCGAGAAGGTGGGCGATGCGCCCTCCGACACGGTGCTCGACGCCATGACCGAGGCCTACATCGACCTCATCGAAGATCGCTCGCTCATCATGCTGCAGGGGCACGCGCAGAGCGCGTGCGACATCCCCGAGATCCGCGAGGCCGTGCAGCGCGGCGTGGGCATGGTCGTGGAGAACGTGGCGCGCGTCTCGGGCGCCGAGCCCGCTGCCGTGCAGTACTTCCTCGCCTTCGGCCAGCTGTGCCACCTCATCGTGCAGGCCGAGCTCACGGGCGTCCCCGCCGGCTGGGCCGAGACGATCACCGCGGGCATCCGCCACAAGTAGTTCTCACCACCCCGATCTCATCATTTTCATTTCAGCACTTATGTGACTGTTCAGTCACATACAAACAAGGAGAAGAAGCCATGAACACCACCGCCACCGGCACCACCACCCGAGTCGTCCTCCCCGGCCTCGTCGAGCCCGACGGCCTCGAACTGCACACCGACACCACTCCCACCCCCGGCCCCGGCCAGCTGCTCGTGGCCGTGGAGGCCACCGGCATCTCGTTCGCCGAGCAGTCCATGCGCCGCGGCCTCTACTTCGGCCAGCCCGCCTTCCCGTTCACCCCCGGCTACGACCTCGTGGGCCGCGTGCTCGCCGCGGGCGACCCGAGCGACGCCCACCTTGTGGGGCGCCGCGTGGCCACCCTCACCAAGACCGGTGCCTGGGCCACGCACGCCGTGGTCGAGAGCCGCGACAGCGTGCCGGTTCCGGATGCCGTGCTCTCCGACGAGGCCGAGACGGTCGTGGTGAACGGCGTCACGGCATGGCAGATGCTGCACCGCACGGCTCGGGTGCAGAGCGGCCAGACCGTGCTGCTCTTCGGCGCCAACGGGGGAGTGGGCGGCATCCTCCTCCAGCTCGCGCACCTCGCCGGCATCCGCGTGATCGGCGCCGCCTCGCCCCGCCACCACGACGCCCTGCGCGCCCAGGGTGTGGAGCCCGTGGACTACAGCGACCCCGAGCTCGCCGCCCGGGTGCGCGAACTGGCCCCCGACGGTGTGGCGGCGGTGTTCGACAACGTGGGCGGAGAGACCACCCGCCTCGCCTGGAAGCTGCTGGCTCCGGGTGGCACGCTCGTGACCTACTCGGTCATCTCGCAGATGGGCGGTAGCGGGCCCGCGATGCTCCCGTTCGTGAGGGCCATCGGCCAGGCCATGCTGTGGACGGCCCTGCCCAACCGCCGGCGCGCCACCTTCTACGACCTGTGGTCCGGCCACGTGCTGCGCCCCGCCCGGTTCCGCCGCCACCTCGAGCAGGACCTCGGTGAGCTGTTCCGCCTGCTCGAGGCCGGCCTCATCACGGCGAACATCGCCGCCCGGTTCCCGCTCACCGACGTGGTGGCGGCCCTGCAGCTCGCCGAATCGCGCACCCTCAACGGCAAGGTCGTGCTGCTGCCGTGACGGCCGACGCACCCGGCGCGAGACCACCGCAGAAAAAAGATCGCGCCGGGTGCATCCAAAACCGCATGGGGGAGGGAAGTGGGGGTGTAAGTCATCCCCTGCTCCTCTGGAGCTCTATTTGGAGGTACTCATGCGCAAGACCATCTTCGCCGGCATCGCAGCCGGCGCCCTCATCGCCACCGGAGTGGCCCTGCCGGCCGCTGCGGCCGACGGCGACGCACAGCTCTCGGTGCTGCACGCCGTTCCCGGTGTGACGGTCGATGTCTACGTCAACAACGCACTCACCCTCGACGACTTCACCCCCGGCACCCTCGCCGGCCCCCTCCCGCTCGCGCCCGGCACCTACTCGGTGGCCATCACGGCCTCGGATGCGGCCGACGCCAGCGCCCCGATCATCGGCCCGATCGACCTGCCGCTCGCGGCGAACGGCAACTACACCGCCGTGGCCCACCTCGACCCCGCCGGCACGCCGACCGCCACGCTCTACACCAACGACACCGCCACCCTGGGTGCCGGCGAAGGCCGTCTAACGGTGCGTCACACCGCCGCCGCTCCGGCCGTCGACGTGCTCGCCGGTGGCGCTCCCGTGATCACCAACCTGTCGAACCCGGCGGAGTCGGTGCTGACCCTCCCGGCCGGAACCGTCTCGGCCTCCGTGGCCGCCACGGGCACCACCGAGCCCGTGATCGGCCCGGCGGACGTGACCATCGCCGAGGGCACCAACACCATCGTGTACGCCTGGGGCAGCCTCGCCGACGGCAACCTCGCCCTCGCCGTGCAGACCATCGGCGGACTGCACTCCAACCCGGGTGGCGTGCCTGCCGGCTCCGCCGGTCTCGCGGCCACCAACCAGCCGACCGACGCCGCCCCCCTGTGGATCGGTGCCGCCCTCGTCCTGATGCTCGGAGCCGCGGGCGCCACCGTGGTGCGCCGCCGCTCCACCGCGAAGGCCGGGCTCTGACCCGACAGCACCCCGGGCGAGTCGCGGCCGGGGTGAGACCCCCGGCCGCGGCCGTCGCCCTCCTGGCGACCGCACTCCTGATCAGCGGATGCGCGGCCACCAGTCCTGAACGGGGAGCACAGAACGCGGTCGCACCGGCCGTGACCGCGGCTCCCTCCCCACCGCCCGCATCGACGCCCCCCACGGGTGCCGGTGCGGGCGGTGGCACCCCCACTGCTCCCGCGGTGCCCCTCTCCGACGCGAGCCTGGGATCCGCGGCCACCGCAGCCACCGTTCCCCCCGTGCAGGTCGTCGTGCCGTCGCTCGGCATCGACGTGACCGTCGCGGCCGAGGGAGTCGACGCGGCCGGCGCGCTCGCCCTCCCCGAGAACCCCAACGTGGCCTCCTGGTACCGCTGGGGCCCCTCCCCGTGGAGCGCCGAAGGTGCCACGGTCATCGCCTCGCACGTGGACTCGCTCGAGTACGGCCTCGGCCAGTTCGCGGCCCTCAGGGACGCCCCCGCCGGCACCCGGGTCGCGGTCACCTCCGACGACGGCCGCGTCGCCGAGTTCGAGGTGCAGAGCGTCAAGGTCGCCGACAAGAACGGCATTGACTGGAACCAGGTGTTCGACCGCACCGGGTCGCCCAGGCTCGTGCTCATCACGTGCGGTGGCGAGTTCGACTACAGCACAGGTCACTACCTCAGCAACGTGCTCGTGACCGCGGTCCCCGTCGGGTGAGGGGGCCACGGGTATGCTCGAAGCGACGGCGACGGCGACGACCCTCCGCCGCATCCACCCGACCGGTTCGGCTCGCTATGGCGCGACGACGACCAGGAGGCAGCACCTCGACGTGACAGACAGAGACACCGACGACCGGCCCTCGACGGCTGCCGCCCGCGGCACCGACGGCCCGGCCTCCGCTGCCCCTGTGGTCGACGCCGGTGACGTGGCGGACCTCGCGGAGGCCGCGCTCGCCGAGGAGTTCCGAGCAGGCGACGAGGCCGCGCTCGCGGCGGCCTACGCGCGCTGGTCGGCTCTCGTGCACACGCTCGCCCTGCGGTCGTTGGGCGATCCGCGTGATGCGGAGGACGTGACGCAGAAGGTCTTCGTGGAGGCCTGGCGAGGCCGGGCCCGCTACGACCCGTCGCGGGCGAGGCTCGGCGCGTGGCTCGTGGGCATCACGCGGCACTGCATCGCCGACACCCACGAGGCGCGCAGCAGAGCGCGCCGGGCCGAGGAGGCGCACGCCGCCGAACGCCCGCTCGTGGATTCCGACGACACCGCACGCCTGGCCGAGAGCCTCATGATGACCCAGGAGCTCGCGCAGCTCGATCCGGTGCCCAGGCGGGTGATGGGACTCGCCTTCTACGCCGACCTCACGCACGCCCAGATCGCCGACAGACTGGGGTTGCCGCTCGGCACCGTGAAAAGTCACATACGCCGAAGTCTGGTTCGGCTACGAACACGTTTGGAGGTGAATGATGAGACATATTGATCCGGATGAGCTCGCGCTGATCGCGCTCGGCGACTCTCACGCGACCCCGCAGCAGGCGGAGCACCTCGCGGTGTGCCCCACGTGCTCCGACGAACTTGGCGCGCTGACCGGCACCGTGCAGCAGGGGCGGCGAGCGGCGGACTCCGGCGGGGCCGACGATGAACTCATCGCGCCGCCTCCCGCGCTGTGGTCGCGCATCCATGCCGAGCTGCAGCTCTCCACCGAACTGCCGGATTGGCCTGCATCCGCATCCGCAGCCGCAGCCGCAGCCGCAGCCGCAGCCGCAGCCGCAGCCGCGCCCGCAACGGCACGCGTGTCCTCGGCTGCACCCGCATCTGCATCCCCACCCGCGGCGTCACCTGCGCCTGCGTCCGTGGCGGCACCCGCAGGCGAGTCCGCATCCGCTTCTCCCGAAGGCCCGTCGGGTCTTCGCGATCCCTCCACCCCGCACGTCGCGCGTCGACGCCCCTCGTCGCGCCGTCGGGCGCGCCTGTGGGCGCCGCTCGCCGGGGCCGCCCTCGTGGTGGGCCTCGTGGCGGGAGTCGGCGTGGGCGCCTGGTGGCAGAGCTCTCAGCAGTCGCCGCGCGGCATCGCCGTGGCGGGGGCCGAACTCGCGCCGTTCCCCGGCTGGCCCGATGCTCGCGGCAGCGCCGTGGTGGAGCAGACCGACGACGGGCGCCGCCAGGTGATCGTGGACGTCGACGCCTCGACCGGCCCGGCCGCCGATCCTGCGGCGGGCGCGCCTGCCCTCCGCGAGGTGTGGCTCATCCGCTCGGATGGCACGGGCCTCGTGAGCATCGGCTTCCTCGAGGGCACCGAGGGCCGATTCGACATCCCCACGGGCATCGATCTGGCGCAGTACTCGCTCGTCGACATCTCGGCCGAGACCGACGACGGAGACCCCACCCACTCGGGCGATTCCATCGTGAGGGGCGAGCTCCGCGAGCTATAGGCCGGCGGGCTTTAGGCCGGCGGGCCAGTAGGGCGCGTCAGCCCCGCAGGGCCGTGCGGCCCGAGAACCGCCCCAGGATCTCGCCGAGCCCCTCGGGTTCGGTCGGCGCGAGCGGCTCGAGCGCCCGCCCCTCCACCGAAGCGATGTGCCTGTCGACGAGCTGCTCGGCGGCCGCTGTGTCGCCCGCGGCGAGCGCCTCCACCAGGGCCACGTGCTCGGCCAGGCTGTCGTCCTGCGGATGCGCAACGCCGTAGACCGCGAGGATCAGCGTGGTGCGCCCCAGCACCTCGAACACGTACCGGCGCAGCAGCGAGTTGCCCGTCATCTCGGCGAGCAGGATGTGGAACTCGGCCGCGAGCCGCACCGACAGCTTGTGCCTGCCCGCCTCGGAGGCCTCGCGCTCGGCCTCGATCTGGGCGAGCAGGGCGGCGTGCAGGTCGTCGTTCCAGCGCAGGGCGACGAGGCGCACGACCTCGCGCTCCAACGCACGCCGCACCTCGAACGCCTCCTGCGCATCCTCCCGGCTGGGCTGAGCCACGGTCGCCGACTTCGTCTTGCCCACGTCCACGAGCCCCTCGGCGGCGAGCCGGGCGATCGCCGCGCGGATGAGTGTGCGGCTCACCCCGAAGTGCACTCCGAGGTCGCCCTCCGGCAGCTTGGTGCCCGGCTTGAGCGCGTTCTCCATGATCGCTTCGCGGAGGGCGGCGTAGGCCGCGGCGCTGCGGTTCTCCTGGCCGGAGTCTGGGGTGGGCATGAGCCGAGTATAGAAGCCGGGGATGCCGAAGCGCGCTCGAAACGCATACGAAACACAGAGTTTACGTATACCGAAATGGAACGCACTGCATACTGAGGGCATGACAGAACTCCTCCAGCTCAACGCCCAGCAGCGTGAACTGCTCACCCGCAGCCTCGAGGCCGGCGAGGCCGACGACCTCTCGGGGCTGGTGCGTCGCGCCGTGCAGGAGACCGCCGCGGGAGACATCTCGGTGCTGCCCGTGCCGGCCGTCTCGGGGCGTCCGCTCGACTGGCGCAGCCGCATCGAGCATCCGGTCGCCGCCGAGCGCATGCTGCTCGAGGAGTTCGTGCTCGAGCCGGGCACCGGCAAGGCGCTCGAGGTGAAGGCGGGCGAGATCGTGCGGATCGAGCAGATCGAGGGCGCCCAGTGTGTGGACTTCAACGTCTTCAACCTGCACGACTACCGCGAGTTCTTCCACACCGGCCGCACGCGCACGCTGCACGGCATCAACCCCGGCGCGGGCGACTTCCTCTGGTCGTCTCCGCCTCGGGAGCGGGCGATGATGTTCATCCTCACCGACACCGTGCACTGCAACGACGTGGTGTTCCCGCGCTGCAGCGCCAACCTCTACGAGACCGCCTACGGCTTCGCCACGCACACCAACTGCGCCGACATCCAGGCCGAGGCCCAGCGCGAGTACGGGCTCACGCCCGACGACGTGCACGACTCGTTCAACCTGTTCATGGCCACGTCGGTCGACGACGGCATGCCGGGCATCCACCACCAGTCGTCGGTGCCCGGCGACCACGTGGAGCTGCTCGCCGTGATGGACGTGCTCGCGGTGCCCAACATCTGCGGCGCCGACGTGATGAAGACGAGCAACTTCTCCATCAAGCCCGTGCTCGTGCAGCGCTGGCGAGCGGCCTCCGCCGACCTCGACGCCGTGCCGGAGCTGCACGCCTACGACACGCAGCGCACGGTGGAGCAGTTCCGGCAGCCCGTCATCCGTCAGCAGCGTGCCCTCGAACGCGACCCGGCCTACGTGCCGGCGTTCGCGAACACCCCCATCCGCTACGAACCGGTCGAGGTGGAGCTGGATGCCGAGACGCGCGCGGCGTTCGCCGACCTCTGGCGGCACGACCTCTACGCCACCGAGGGCGAGGCGCTGCGGGATGTGCTGCTCGCCTGGTGGGCGGCGTCGCACCGTGCCTGACGTCGACTTCACCACGCTCGGCGAGTACGAGCGGTACAAGCTCATGGCGAGCCTCATCGTGCCGAGGCCCATCGCGCTCGTCACGACGGTGGACCCCTCGGGGGTGGCGAACGCCGCTCCGTTCAGCATGTTCTGCATGCTGGGGGAGGAGCCGCCGCTCGTGCTCATCAGCCTCAATCGCGCGGGCGATCATGGTCGCCGCGACACCGCCCGCAACATCGACTCGTCGGGCGAGTTCGTGGTGCACATGGTCGACGAGCCGCTCGCTGAGGCCGCCGACCGCTGCGGCGACTCGCTGCCGCACGGCATGAGCGAGCTCGAGGCCGTGGGGCTCGCCACCAGGCCGTCGCTCGTGGTGGAGCCGCCCACCATCGCCGAGGCGCCCGTGGCGTTCGAGTGCGTGCTGCACGAGAAGCTCGACACCGCGAGCCGCGAGATCTTCCTCGGCCGCATCGTCTCGCTGCACACACGAGACGACCTCATCGACACCGAGGCGTGGCGCGTGCGGCTCACCGACTACGCCCCCGTGGCCCGCTTCGGCGCGAGCTTCTACACGACCACCCGCGACCGCTTCACGCTGCGCGGCGCCCCGGCCATGGCCGACGCCGACGAGCTCTGATTTCTCGCATCACTCCCATCCCACCACCAAGGAGATCCCATGCACCGCACCCGCCACCCCCGCCTCCGGGCCGCCCTCGCCGGCGGCGCGCTCGTCGCCTCCGTCGCCGCCCTCAGCGGCTGCGCCTCGAGCAGCACGGGCACCGAATCGAGCCCCGCCGCCGACCTCGAGATCGGCGCCGTCGACCTCGCCGCGGCGGGCTGCCCCGCCAACGTCGTGCTGCAGACCGACTGGAACCCCGAGGCCGAGCAGGGCAACCTGTACCAGCTCATCGGCCCGGATGCCGAGATCGACGCCCAGAACAAGGCGGTCTCCGGCCCCCTGTTCGCGAGCGGCGAGTACACGGGCGTGAACGTCGAGGTGCGCTCGGGCGGCCCCGCCATCGGCTTCCAGACGGTGACGAGCCAGCAGTACACCGATCCCGACATCACCCTCGGCTACGCCAACACCGACGAGGCCGTGCAGCTCTCCGACGAGATGCCCACCACCGCGGTCTTCGCGCCCTTCGAGGTCGGCCCGCAGATCATCATGTGGGACCCGGAGACCTACCCCGACGTGGAGACCATCGAAGACCTCGGCAAGACGGACGCGGTGGTGCGCTACTTCGGCGGTGCCGCCTACATGGAGTACCTCATGGGCAGCGGCATCCTGCCCGCCGACCACGTCGACGGCAGTTACGACGGCACGCCGGCGAGCTTCATCGCGGCGAACGGAGCCGACGCCCAGCAGGGCTTCGCCACCGTGGAGCCGTACGTGTACGAGAACGAGATCGCCGACTGGGCCAAGCCCGTCGCGTTCCAGCTCATCCACGACGCCGGCTACCCCATCTACGCCTCCGCCCTCTCGGTGCGCACGGGCGACCTCGAGGAGCTCTCGCCGTGCCTCACCGAGCTCGTGCCGGTCATCCAGCAGGCCACGGTCGACTACTACGCGGATCCCGCCGCCACCAACGAGCTCATCCTCCAGGCCGTCGAGGAGTTCGACAACGGCTGGGTCTACACCCCCGGCGTGGCCGAGTACTCGGTGAAGGCGCAGGTCGACCTCGGCCTCGTGGGCAACGGATCGGACGACACCGTCGGCAACTTCGATCTCGACCGCGTGCAGGAGATCATCGACATCACCACGCCGCTGTTCGAGGAGCAGGGCACCCCGCCCGCCTCGGACGTGGCTCCCGAGACGATCGCCACGAACGAGTTCATCGACGAGTCGATCGGGTTCTGAGCCGGTTCCTCACCGGGTTCTGACCGGTTCCCGACCCCGGTGGGTTGGCGGTGGGGCTCGACGGTGGGAGCGTGGACGTATGTCCACCTCCCGCCGGAGCCCCTCCGCCGACCTGTTCACCCTCGTGGCCGCCCTCGCCGGGGCGGCCCTCCTGGCGGGCTGCTCCGTGGGAACGGCCGAGCCCACCGCGAGCCCCGCACCCGTGAGCGCGTGCGGATCCGGAGTCCCGACCGAGAGTCCTACGGATGCCGCCTCTCCCGACGAGGAGGGTTCGGCCGTGGTGAGCGCCGAGGAGCTGTGCGAGCTCGACGGCCGCACCTGGGCGGCGTCGCCATTCGTGCTGGTCATCAACCAGACCGGCTGGGGCGAGACCACGGCCGCCTGCGACGTCGCGCGGCAGGCCGCCTGGTGGAACGCCTGGCAGGGCGTGCAGGAGGCGATCACCACCTACGATTTCGGGCCCGCACCCGAGGCCGGCGCGGCCGACTCGACGGATGCCCCCGCCCCCACCGGCTCCGCCGCCCCGCGTGGCGTTCCGGATGAGGGATCGCTCGGCTCCGTGGGCATCGCGGTGCTCCCCGCCGGTGCCGTCGACGCCGCGGCCGCCGACGACGCGACATCGTCATCCTCCGCCGTGGCCCTCCTCGACGCCGAGGTGGAAGCGTGCCTCGGCGACGGCACCACCTCCGGCCAGACCGCGGTCGAGCACGGCGACTGGCGGGGAGTGAGCGGCCCGTCGTCGAGCGACGACGGCGTCACCACCACCTGGTGGACTGGCGACGACGACACCTGGGCCCTCGTGCAGACCTACACGGCTCCCCAGGCCACCGAGGCCGAGGTGGCCGACCGAGCCGAGGCCCTCGAGACCCTCCTCGACGCCCAGCTCGCCCACCTCACCTCCTGACCGGGAAGAGCTGCTGACCTAGAGGAGCTGCTGACCGGGAGGAGCGGCGCGGCTCAGCGGCCGAACTGCACGGCTTCTTCGCCGTACTCCGCCTTGTCGGCGGCGGCCACACGCTCCTCGGCGGCGAAGTCGATGCTCCGCCCCAGCAGCGCGTACGCCACACCCGAGGCGACGAGCCCCACGAAGAGCGCGATGTCGGCGCCGCCGAGGGCCTGGGCCACGGGGCCGGTGAACCACACGGTCACCACGAACGGGACCATGGCCACGATCCCGATGCCGTACGAGGCCAGTCCGCGCCATCCCCACGTGCCGTAGACGCCAGAGGGGTTGAAGATCTCCCGCACGGCGTAGCGGCCGCGGCGCACGAAGTAGTAGTCCACGAGGTTCACCGAGGTCCACGGCACGAGCACGTAGAGCAGCACCACGAGGAAGCTGCCGAAGTTGGCCAGGAACTCTCCCGAGCTCACGAGCGAGCCCACCACGGCGGCGCCCGCGATCACGAGGCAGCCGACCACCCGCAGCGTGCGGGTGGGCTTGACCGCCTTGATCGAGTCGAGGATGGTGATGAGCTCGAGCGAGGCAGCGTAGATGTTGATCGTGATGACGCTGATGAGCCCGGGCAGTGCGGCCACGAGCAGCCAGATGCCGGCACCGGGCAGGATGAGGTCGGCGGCATCCCGCACCCCTTCGAGCGGTGACGCCCCCGAGAAGGCGGCCGCCACGAGGGCGCCGAGCGCCATGAGCCAGACGGCCCCCACGAAGACGCCGCCGTAGGTGTAGCCGAGGGCCTTGCCCGGGCTCGTCTGGGGCGGCAGGTAGCGCGAGTAGTCCGAGACGTAGGGCGCCCAGCCGAGGGCGTAGGCCGCCGCCCCGCCGAACTGCACGAGGAACGCGACCCAGTTGAAGCCCTCGAAGGAGAACTGCGAGGCATCGAGCGGCACCACGAAGAGCGCGGCCACCGTGAAGACGCCGAAGGTCACGAGGAAGAGCAGGGTGAGCCACTTCTGGGTGTTGTGGATCCAGTGGTAGCCGAAGATCGCGAGCAGCACCGCGAGACCCGAGATGAGCGCGTACCAGAGGGGAGCGGCGTCGATGCCGGTCGTCATGGTGAGCACGTCGGCCGCGAGCATCTGGTTGAACATGTTGAAGCCCACGAGGCTGAACACCACGATGGCGCAGATGAGGATGACACCGCGGTAGCCGAACTGGGCGCGCGACTGGATCATCTGCGGCAGCCCGAGCTGCGGACCCTGCGCCGAGTGGAAGGCCGTGAAGACCGTGCCGACCGCCACACCCAGCACGATCGCGAGCAGCGAGGTCACGAGGGAGGCGCCGAGCGCCGCCCCGAGCATGCCCGTCGCGAGCGTGGTGACGTTGGCGTTCGACATGAACCACAGCGGGAAGAGCGACCACGGCTTGCCCCGCCGCTCGCTGAGGGGCACCCAGTTGATGGAGCGGGACTCGATCCGCTCGACGGGCGCGGTGGGTGAAGTCATGGTTCTCCTCGGAGACGACGGTGCGTGGCGGGAACGGGGACGGGTCGGCCGGTGGGATCGGGTGGGATCCGGTTGCCCGACGATAGCCGCCGCGCGGAGCATGGCACAAGGCTATGTCAACCGATCGCAGCCATAGGTCGAGCCGATGGGTCAGGCAGGTGCTGCGCCTCCACACGCGAGTCGAGCACCATGGCGGTCGCCATGCGCACGAGCTCGGCGGTCACCGGCGAGAGGGTCGCGTTCTCGCGCACGAGCAGCGCCATGGTGTCGAAGATGGGCTCGGCGAAGGGTGTGGAGTGCAGCCCTTCGGGGAACGTGGGGCTCGAGACGATGGAGCGCGACACGAGGGTGTCGCCGATCCCGCGGGCCACGAGCGCGAGTGCGGCGTCGACGTTCTCGACCTCGATGAGCGGTTCGAGTCGCACTCCGTGCAGCTGGGCGCGCTCGGCGAGCTGGCGGCGGGTGGGGTCGTTCGATCCGTAGTGGGCGTCGTAGAGCACGAGCGGTGCCTCGGGGATCGACTCGATGGCCATCGGATGCGCCGTGCGGGCGGGGTCGGCGCTCACCCAGAGCACCTCGTCGCGGAGCAGCGGGGTGATGCGCAGCCCCTCATCCGGGATCGGCAGCATCGCGAGGCCCGCCTCGAGCTCGCCCGAGCGCACGCCCTCGGCCACCTCGAACGAGTTCTGCCCCACGAGCCGCAAGCGCACGCCGGGGCGCTCCTTGTGGAAGCGCTCGGCGAGGTCGGAGAGGAAGTAGTACGAGGCGTTGCGCAGCACCCCGAACGAGGCGACGCCGCCCGTGATGCCGCGCAGCGCATCCAGGGCCTGCTCGGCGCCGTCGACCCCGTCGACCACGCGCTGGGCCCAGGAGAGCAGCTCGGTGCCGGCCGCGGTGAGCACGAGGCGGCGGCCCGTGCGCACGAACAGCTCGATGCCGCTCTCGGTCTCGAGCTTGCGCACGAGCTCGGAGACCGTGGGCTGCGTGGTGCCGAGCGCCTCGGCGGCGGCGGTGAAGGTGCCGAGGGTGGCGGCCAGCAGGAAGGCTCGGAGCTGCGTCAGCGTCATAGGGAAAGACTATGGCAACGATCGGATGCATCGGTCTTGTACGCGGCCAAGGCGCTCCGTAGGCTCGCGACATGATCTTCACGCCCTCCGTTCTCGCGGGCCTCGACGGCTCGTTCCACCACCTCAAGACACCCGGCATCGACGCACCGGCGGCTCAGCGCGACCCCGCCGTCATCGAGACCGTGTCGACGATGCTGCGGGCCATCGAGACGCGGGGCCTGGATGCGGTGCGCGAGTACGCCGAGACGCTCGACCACCAGAGCGGGGTCGACTTCGAGCTCTCCGCCGCCGACATCGCGTCGAGCGGCAGTCGCCTCGAACCGGCTCTTCGCGAGGCCATCGAGCTCGGCTCCGAGCGCACGCTCGCCTTCGCGGCCGAGCAACGCCGCCACCTCGTGGACTTCGAGGTCGAGCTCGTGCCCGGTCTCGTCACGGGGGCCCGCTACATCCCCGTGGGCCGGGTGGGCGCCTACCTGCCCGCCGGCCGCTTCCCGCTCACCGCGAGCGCGTTCATGACGGTCGGCGTGGCGAAAGCCGCCGGCGTGCCCACGGTCATCGCGTGCACGCCGCCGCAGCCGAACGGCGCCGCCAACGACGCGGTCGTCTACGCCGCGCACCTCTCGGGAGTCGACCGCGTGTTCGTGCTAGGAGGGGTGCAGGCGCTCGCCGCCATGGCCTTCGGCCTGCTCGGCGAGCTGCCCGTCGACATGCTCGTGGGCGCGGGCAACGCGTACGTGGCCGAGGCCAAGCGGCAGCTCTTCGGCACGGCCGCCATCGACCTGCTCGCGGGCCCCTCTGAGGTCGCGGTGCTCGCCGACGAGACCGCCGATGCGGCCATCGTGGCCGCCGATCTGCTCGGTCAGGCCGAGCACGGGCCCAACTCGCCCGCCGCGCTCGTCACCACCTCCGACGCATTCGGTCGAGCGGTTCTCGCCGAGGTCGAGAAGCAGCTCGAGACCCTCGCCACCGCCGAGATCGCCGGGCCCGCCTGGCGCGACTACGGCTCGATCACGGTGGCGGCGGATGCGCCGACCGCCGTGACGCTCATGGACGACCTTGCCCCCGAGCACCTCGAGGTGCAGACGGCCGACGATGCCTGGTACCACGCCGAACTGCGCAACTACGGATCCGTCTTCCTGGGGCCGTGGAGCACCGTGGCCTACTCCGACAAGGGGATGGCCGGCACCAACCACGTGCTGCCCACCGCGGGCGGCGCCAAGCACAGCGCCGGGCTCTCGGTGTCGCGCTTCCTCAAGCCGCTCACCTACCAGCGCATCGCCCGGGAGGCCACGCTCGCACTCGCGCCGGCTGTGCAGGTGATCTCCGATTCCGAGGGGATGGCGGCCCACAGCGCCACGGCCACCATGCGGCTCGCCACCTGGCAGGCCTAGGCTCACACCCATGAGCGCACCTGAGCGGCCGACCAGGGAGGTGCGCGTCCGAGCGCACGAGCTGGCTCCGGTGATCGCCGACCTCGAGCACAACACGGCTCTCATCCTCGACGCCGTGGCCGGTGCGGTGGCCGATGGCATCGAGTTGCTCGTGCTGCCCGAGCTCTCGACGAGCGGCTACTACCTGCGCGACGTGGAGGAGGCCCGATCCGTGGCCATCACCACCGACCACGATCTCTTCACCCGGTGCGCGGGCCTGCTGCCGGTCGACACCACGCTCGTGCTCGGCTTCTGTGAACTCGCGGGCGACGAGCTGTTCAACAGTGCGGCCGTGCTCGAGGCCTCCGGCGTGCTCGCGGTCTACCGCAAGACCCACCTGTGGGATGACGAGAAGCTGCTCTTCACGCCCGGCGACCGCGCACCCGCCGTGGTCGACACGGCGGTCGGTCGTGTCGGCACACTCATCTGCTACGACCTGGAGTTCCCCGAGATGCCTCGGAGCCTCGCGGTGGCGGGGGCCGAGATCATCGCGGTGCCCACCAACTGGCCGCTCGTGCCGCGGCCCGTGGGGGAGCGGGCGCCCGAGGTGGTGCAGGCCATGGCCGCAGCGCGTGCCTCGGCTGTCGCCATCGTGTGCTGCGACCGTACGGGCGACGAACGCGGTCACCCCTGGACCGAGGGCACCACCGTGCTCGGGCCCGAGGGCTGGCCGCTGGCACCCAAGGATGCGTCGGGCCGGGTCGACGCCACCTTCGAGCTCGACCCCACCCGCACGCGCATCGGCCCCCGCAACGACGTCCTCACCGACCGCCGCCCGGAGCTCTACACCACCCTCTGAAGGCCCCCGCCCGCCGCCGCGCCCGCCCGCCGTCTCGCCCGCCCGCCGCCGCGCCAGCCGCCCCGCCCGCCGTCTCGCCCGTTTCAAATGTCGCCGGCCCCCATCCGTCGCCGGCCCCCACTCGTCGCCCCTCGCCCGCACCACCCCCTCCCCGCGCGGGTGAGTCGCGCCTAAGTGTCGTCATTCCGCGGATTTCGGCCCGAATGAGGACACTTAGGCGCGACTCGCGCGGGGCAGGGGTGTGGGGCGTTACGGGTGGACGATGATCTTGACCTGGGTCTCGTTGTGGTTGATGAGCTGGTCGAAGCCCTCGTCGACGAGGTCGTCCAGGGCGATGCGGCCCGTGATGAAGGGTGCGAGATCCACCTTGCCCTCCTGCACGAGCGCGATCGTGGCGGGGTGGTCGTTGGCGTAGGCGATCGTTCCGCGCAGGTCGAGCTCCTTGAGCACGAGCTTCTGCATGTCGACGGTGGCGGGATGCCCCCAGATCGAGACGTTCACGATCACGCCGGCGGGGCGCACGGCGTCGAGCAGGGTGTCGAGCACGGCATCGACGCTCGAGCACTCGAAGCCCACGTCGGCGCCCTTCCCATCGGTGAGCGCGCGCACGGCCTCGGCCACGTCGCCCTCGCGCGGGTCGAGCACGTGATCGGCGACCCCCGTGGTGCGGGCCCGGTCCTTGCGGGCCTCGCTGAGCTCGGAGATGATCACCGTGAGCCCCTCGGCCTTGAGCACTGCGGCCAGCAGCAGGCCGATCGGGCCGGCTCCACCGATCACGGCCACGTCGCCGGCCTTCGCTCCCGAGCGCACGAACGCGTGGTGGCCCACGGCGAGCGGTTCGATGAGGGCCGCCTCATCGAGCGGGATGTTGCCGATCGGGTGCACCCAGCGCCGTTCCACGACGACCTTCTCGCTCAGGCCCCCGCCCCGACCGCCGAGACCGATGAAATTCATGTCGTGCGAGAGCTGGTAGGCGTCGCCCTCGCCCGTCGGCACCTCGGGCGCGATGATGTACGGCTCGACCACGACGTTCTCGCCCACGGTCAGGTCGGTCACGCCCTCGCCGAGCGCCGAGACGGTCCCGGAGAACTCGTGCCCCATCGTGACGGGAGCGTCTTCGTTCGAGAGCGGATGCGGGTGACCGGCCGCCGGGATGAAGATCGGCCCGTCGAGGTACTCGTGCAGGTCGGTGCCGCAGATGCCGCACCAGGCGACATCGATCGCCACGGTGCCGGGCAGCAGCTCCGGCTCCGGGATGTCCTCGATGCGGATGTCGTGGCGGGCGTAATAACGTGCAGCCTTCATGAGAACCCTTTTCGTCGAGCGGCCCACCGGGGTGCGGTGGTCCGCCGGTGGTGGCGCGGTCCTCCGATCATCCCAGCGCTGGGCCACCGAGAAGAGGACCAAGGTCCCTTGTGGCCCTGGACTCCGCGGTGTGGTGTGGTGCGGTGCGGGGTGGGCGGCGTGGGGTGGCACGGGGTGGGCGGCGTGGGGTGGGTAATCCGGTCGAGGCGCGTTCCCGCGTCCGCTGCGCGGACGCCCGCCAGACCCGAGCCAGCGCCTCGACCGGATCACCCACCCCACGCCGCCCTGCGGGCGAGCGCGGGCTCGTCGCGCGCGGGTTTTCGCTTCGCGGGGTGGGATCGGGGCGATGGGGACAGGTGCGCGACTTGGGCGGGGTCAGCATGCGTAGTGACGCAGAATGGAACCCTCGTGCGGCGGGCGGACAGTAGAGGGTACGGGGACGGAAGACGAGGCGGCCGAGTGGGCCGCGGCCATAGGCGGGGATGCTGCGGCATTCGGCCGACTGTTCGACAGGCACCGGGATCGTGTGTTCGGGCAGGCGCTGCGGCTCATCCGCGACCCTCACGACGCGGAGGACGTCACGGCGCTCGTGTTCTTCGAGGCCTGGCGCAAGCGCGCATCCGTTCGCGTGGTCGACGGGTCGGTGATCGGCTGGCTGCTCGTCACCACCAACAACGTCGTGCGCAATCTCTCGCGGAGCACCCGGCGCTACCGGGCGGTGCTCGACCGCCTGCCACGGCCGTCGGTGAGCGACCACCCCGATCCCTCCGACGAGGTCGGCGAGCGGATCGACCGGCAGGCGCGCGACACCCAGGTGCGCGCGGCCTTCTCCCGCCTCACCGAGGCCGACCAGAACGTCATGACCCTCTGCGTGCTCGAGGAGCTCAGCATGGAGCAGGCCGCCCAGGTGCTCGGCATCCCCGCCGGCACCGTGAAGTCCCGCCTCTCCCGAGCCAAGCAGCGGCTCGCCGCCCACACCACCGATCTGCTGGATCCGAGCATCTCCGGAGGTGCGAAATGACCGACAGCCCCCGCTTCGACGAGGCGCGCAGCGCCGCCATCCGCTCGGCCCTGGTCGAGACCGTCGCCGCCGATGCCGCCGCCACTGCCGCGCATCCGCACGCCCGCAGCCGCAGTCGTCGCCTTCGCATCGCGCTCGTGGCCGTGCTCGCCGCCCTCGGCATCGGGCTCGGCGGCACCGCGGTGGCCTTCGCCATCACGGGCACGCCGCTCTTCCCGATCGCCGCACCGGTCGCCACGGCCGAGCCGACCTCCACTGCACCCGCACCCACTGCCTCGCCGACCGCCACGAGCGCGCCCAGCGCACCGGCAGCGCATCCGCTCGTCGTCACCGACCAGCCGATCGCGCCGCACGACGTGCTCACGGCCCCCGCCAGCAGCCCGACCTGGTCGGTCCAGCTGCCGGGCGCGGGCGACATGTGCGAGCACGTCTCGTCCATCGACGTCTCGGATGGCTTCGCCCTGCTGCAGTCCGGCCCCGCGTATCCGCCCGAGGATTCGAACTACACCTGCGACCTCGACGCCAGCCGCTACTCGCTCACGCTCATCGACACGAGCACGGGCGAGCAGCTGTGGAGCCGCGACTGGAGCTGGGCGTTCACCCACGGCGACGGCACCTCGGCGAGCCTGCTCGGCACGTCGGGGCGGGTGCTCGTGTGGGATCGGCTGAACGGTCCGGGGCCCAAGGAGGTGCTCGATCTCGCCACGGGGGAGACCCTGGCGACCGTCACGGCCCCCGCGGGGTTCGCGGTGACGGATCTCTACCCGGTGCCAGGCGACTCGGGCGACGTCTCGTTCGTCACGCAGAAGCTCGACGCTGCCGGGCAGCCCATCACCTCGTGGGCCGTGATGCGAGCAGATCCGCAGGATCTCGCCACCCCGCGGTGGTCGGTGCCCTACGAGGCGGACCAGTCGTCGACGCAGCCGATCACCAACTCGAGCTCGATGATGCAGGTCACCCACCGGCAGGGCGACGGCGCCGAGGTACTCGACGTGTACGACGTCGACTCCGGGGCGCTCATGGTGGGGGCCACCACGGATCGCAGCTACAGCTACTTCGACGGCTTCACCCTTCGTGCCTCCGACATGATCGAATACGAGGTCTCACGCACGGTCGCCGGCATCGACGATGCGGGCAACGAGACCTGGAGCCGGTCGCTCGAGTCGGGCTACGCGGTGGCTCCGGTCTCGCGGATCGCGACCCTGCCCGGCGCTCTGGGCATCCGCCCCGCCTCCGAGGTGCTGCTCATCGGGCCGGGCGCGCAGCTCGAGCTCGTCGACGGCGTCACGGGGGAGTCGCGGTGGGTGGTGGACGGATCGGGTTGCCCGGCGGGTGGCGGGTTGAGCGGCCCGGCTGTGACCACCTTCGGGTGGTCGGTGACGGCGGATGGGCTGGTCGTGCAGTCCGGCGACGACGGCGTGGCCTGCGGCTTCGACGCGGAGACGGGGGCTGCGGCGGATGTGACGGGCCGCCTCTCGATGTACTTCGGCGCCCAAGGAGCCCTGGGCAACTATCGGCTCGAGGGGGCTATGGGCACCGGGGGTCTGTACTCCACGAAGGGGCAGGCTGCGCCCACGTACCCGCTGCCGCAGAGCGGGGTCGGCACGGCGTACGACACCGTGACGGGAGCCTCGCTCTGGAGCGTGCCCGCCTACTACGACGAGAGCTGGATCTTCGCGGGCGGGTACCTGGTGGGGGTCTCCGAGGGCCGGGTGTTCGGCATCGGCTGACGCCTCGCCTCGCTTCGCCTCGGCCTCGGCTCGGGCGTGGGGTGGCACGGGGTGGGCGGCGTGGGGTGGGTGATCCGGTCGAGGCGCGTTCCCGCGTCCGCTGCGCGGACGCCCGCCAGACCCGAGCCAGCGCCTCGACCGGATCACCCACCCCACG
>NZ_JBHFHG010000002.1:0-816828 GCF_041927495.1 Herbiconiux liukaitaii
CCCCCTCCCCCCCCCCCCCCCCCCCCCCCCCCCCCCCCCCCCCCCCCCCCCCCCCCCCCCCCCCCCCCCCCCCCCCCCCCCCCCCCCCCCCCCCCCCCCCCCCCCTGCGGGCGAGCGCGGGCTCGTCGCACGCATGCTGCCGCTTCGTGGGTTCGCGCTTGGTCGCACGTGCGCTGCCGCTTTGCGGGTTCGCGCTTGGTCGCACGCGGGCTGCCGCTTTGCGGGTTCGCGCTTGATCGCAGGCGGGCTGCCGCGTTGCGGGTTCGCGCCTAGTGGCAGGCGGGCTGCCGCTTCGCGGGTTCGCGCTTGGCTGCCGCCTTGCCGGCGTCACCTATCGTGCTCGTGAGTCGCGGCTAGGTGTTGCTTCGGGGTGTGAAAGCGGGGGAATGGCGACAGTTGGGCGCGACTCACGGGCGCGGGCGGCGTGGGGGTGGGCGGTCAGTCGCAGGCGATGCCGTCGCCGTCTCGGTCCAGGTCGTAGATGTCGGGGCCTACTACCTGCACGGGGCCTGTCACGTAAGAGGGGCCGTTGCCGCTGCCGCCTGCGCAGTCGACGTCGGAGTCGATGGGGACGCAGGGGCCGGCGTAGTTGGGGCTGCACCCTCCGCCCGGGGCTGCCTCCGGGGCGGGTTCGGGTGCGGGCTCGGGGGCCGGGGGCGCGGGCTGGCGGGTGCCGATGGCGGTGACCTCGTCGATGGGGGCCGCGGTGACGGATTCGGAGACGAGCACGCGGCCGGTCTCGACGCCATCGACGAGCGTCACCTCCCAGCGCGACACCTTCGTGCCCGCCACGCCGGCCGTCGCGACGACGGAGGTGCCGACGTCGATGGTGGGATCCTCGTAGCTCGACTGCCCGAAGGCGATCGGGTCGGTGGTCTCGACGATCTGCGTCGTCGTCACCGGCGTCGGCGTGGTCTTCGGCGAGGGCGTGGTGCGCGGTGCGCTCGAGGGGGCGGATGTCGGTGCGGCGGTCTCGGTGCTCGCGAGCTCGGTTGCGGCCTCGCTCGACGATCCACCCTGCGAGGCGACCGCGGCGACCGACCCGACGAGGATCGCCGCCACCAGAGCCGCCCCGGCCACGACCCCCGTCTTCACCGAGGGCCGCCACCCGCGTCGGCCCGCCCCAGCGGGCGCTCCCGGCGAGGAGGCCGCCCCGGGCGCGGTCGAGGCGCGCGAGCCAGCGCTCGATGCGGCGCCGGTAGACACGGCAGCGCTCGTAGCGGCACCGCCAGCCGCGGCAGCGGTCGTAGAGGCAGCGGCAGGTGCGGCAGCGCTCGATGCGGCACCGCCTGCATCGGCACCGGCGGCGCTCGGCTCCGTCGCCCAGGCCGTCGTGAAGCCGGTCCACTTCGTGCCGTCCCACCACCGCTGCTGTCCGGGGTTCTTGGGGTTGGCATACCAGCCTTCGGGCAGAGCGGAGTTCGGCATCGTCGTCGCAATCGGGTCGGGGGGCCCGCGAGGGTACGCGGGGACGTCGGCACGCGGCCGGGCCAGCCATCGCGCCCCGCAGCCCCACCCGAACTCTACGACTGTCGACTACTCCGGCGCTGTCCCTCGTTCGGGGCCCCCGCCTGAATGGGGCCGCCGCACGAGAAGTTCATCGAATACCTGGCCGGCGGGCGGGAAGGATGTGGGCCTTCGGTGGTTGTACTCCGTCATGACCTCGAACGAGTTCGCCGCGACCGGCGCGACCCCCACCGTCCTCCCCCCGGCCGCCGCCGGAGCGAAGGCGGGTGCCGGCAAGCGAGACCCGTCGTCGACGTCGACGAACCCGAACGACCGCACCTCCTGGCTCGGCGTCGTCTCCCTCTCGCTCGGTGTCTTCTCCATCGTGATGGCCGAGTTCCTCCCCGCGAGCCTCCTCACCCGGATCGCGGCCGACGTGGGGGTCACCGAGGGCGTGGCCGGCCAGTCGGTGAGCGTCACGGCCATCGTCGCCGCCATCGCCGGCCTCACCATCCCCGTGCTCCTGCCCCGGGTGGACCGCCGGCACCTCATGCTCGGGCTCTCGGCGCTCGCCGTCGTCTCCGACCTGCTGGTCGCGCTCGCCCCCACCTACCCCGTGCTGCTCCTGGCGCGTGTGCTCCTCGGCATCGCGCTCGGTGGTTTCTGGGCGCTCGCCATCTCGATCACGGCCCGCCTGGTGCCGGCCAATCGTCTCGGTCGGGGTCTCACGGTCGTGAACGTCGGTGTCTCCCTGGCTACGGTCGCGGCGATCCCGCTCGGCACATGGCTCGGCGAGGTCTGGGGGTGGCGTGCCGTCTTCGTGCTGGCAGCCGGTGTCGGTGTGGTCGCGGTGATCGCGCAGGCGCTCGTGCTCCCCTCGGTGCGCTCGATCACGGCGACCGGATTCCGCCCGCTCCTCGACACCCTGAGCTCCCGCCTCATCCTCCTCGGCCTCCTGGCCACCGCCCTCGTCGCGGCCGGGCACTTCACGGGCTTCACCTACATCCGCCCCGCCGCCACCGACATCGGCGGCCTCGACCCGTCGCAGCTCGCGGTGCTGCTCGTGGTCTACGGCGTCGCGGTCTTCGCGGGCAACCTCGTGGCGGGCCCGCTGGCAGACAAGCGGATGCGCCTCGCCGTGCTCCTCTTCCCGGTCGCGCTCGGCGCCGCCATGATCACCTTCGCGCTGGCCGGCACCACCACGGCGGGCATCGTCACGGCGGTCGCCGTCTGGGGCTTCGGCTTCGGAGCCGTGCCCACCACGCTCACCACGTGGATGGCGCGAGCAGAGCCGGGCCGCCTCGAGAGCGTCGGCGGCCTCCAGTCGGCCACCTTCCAGCTCGCCATCGCCCTCGGCGCCATCGTCGGCGGCCTCCTCGTCGACGGCATCGGAGTGCAGACGGCCCTCCTGGTGGGCGGCGCCTCAGCCGTAGCAGGCGCCCTCCTCCTCGTCACCCTCAACCCCCGCCCCGCCACTGCCTGAGTTAGTCGGACTCGTGGCTCGTCCCCAAATCCAGGTCGGCTTCCGGGTTGAGGATCAGGGCTCGAGGTTCTCGAGGTCGGCGAGGAGGCTCGAGTGCGTGGGCTCCCAGCCGAGTGCGGCGCGGGTGCGGGCGCTCGAGGCCGGCTGGTCGGTGGCGAAGACCGGGCCGATCGGCCCGAAGTCCTCCACCGGCAGGGATGCGACCGGCAGCCCGAGCCGGCGACCGGTGACCGAGACGATGTCGTGCACGGTGTCGCCTTCATCCGCCACCGCGTGCCAGGCACTCCCGGCGGGGGCCTTCTCCAGCGCGAGCCGGAACAGCACGGCCGCGTCGAGTGCGTGCACGGCGGGCCAGCGCTGCGTGCCGTCGCCCGGGTAGCCGGCGATGCCGCCCTGCCTGGCGAACTGGGTGAGCAGTCCGGCGAATCCGCCCTCGCCGTTGTTGTGCACGGTGCGGGGGAGTCGGATGGCCGAGGCGCGCACGCCCTGCGAGGCGAGGGCGAGGGTGCGGTTCACCGTGATGCCGCGCCCGCCGACCGGGCCGTCGGTCGGCAGCGGGTCGTCTTCGGTGGAGGCACGGCCAGGGATCCACGGCGTACCCGAGACGGTGACGAGCGGCTTGTCGGTGCCGACAAGGGCCTCGCCGAGGGTCGCGAGGGCGGCTGTCTCCTCGCCGATGCTGCGGGTGAGCGCCTCGGCCGAACTGAAGTCGTTGCCGAATGCGAGGTGGATGACGCCGTCGGCGTCCTGAGCCGCGGCCCGCAGCACGTCGAGGTCGGCGAGCTCGCCGCGAACGGTGTCGGCGCCCGCTGCGGTGGCCTTGGCGGCCGAGGCATCGGAGCGGGTGAGGGCGGTGACGGAGTGCCCGGCCGAGAGCAGCTCGGCCACGACGGCCGATCCGATCAGGCCGGTGGCTCCGGTGAGGAAGACGCGCATGAGAACCTCCAGGTGATGCGACTGATGTCCCATCACCGTAGCACGCTGATGAGACAAGTGTCCCATCGCGTAGACTGTGCAGATGCCCAGATGGAAACCGGATGCGCGCGAGCGGCTCATCGAGGCCGCTCTCGACCTCTTCACCGAGCAGGGCTACGACGAGACGACCGTGGCGCAGATCGCCGAGCGCGCCGACCTCACCAAGAGCACCTTCTTCCGGCACTTCAGCGACAAGCGCGAGCTGCTCTCAGCCGGCCAGGAGATGCTCAGCGGCCTGCTGGCCGAAGGGATCGCCGGGGCACCGGATGACGCGACGCCCCTCGAGGCGGTCGCCGCCGGTCTCGACCGGGCATCCGGAGCCATGACCGAGTTCAACCGCGGTCTCGGCCCGCGTCTGCACGCTGCGATCGAGGCCAACGAGGAGCTCCGCACCCGCAACGCCCTGAAGACCATCGGCCTCGCGGCCGCGATGTCAGAGGCGCTGCAGGCGCGCGGGGTGACCGAGTCGGTGGCGCAGGTGGCGGCCGAGCTCGGCGTGCTCGCGTTCGGCCTCGGCTACCGCCGCTGGTCCGAGCCGGGAGACGATGTGCCGGGCGAGCTGGCGACCCACACCCGCACGGCCCTCGCCGAGCTCAGGGCTGCGGCCGCCGAACTCCACTAGGCGGGCGCGGAGCAGGCGAGACCTACGCGACGGATTCGAGGATCGTGGAGGTGCGGCCCGCTGCATCGCGGATGACCTCGCAGTGCGCGGCATCCGGGTTCTCGGTGAGCTCGATCACTTCGTCGAGGCGTCGGCGGGCCTGTTCGAGGTCGGCCATGACGGTCGTGATGCGGTCGCGCTCGGTGTAGAGGCTGCTGAGCATCTCGGGCGGGGCGTGGCCCGTGTCGACGCACGGCAGGATGAGCGCGATCGTGCGGCTCGCCAGCCCCGCCGAGAACAGGTGCTGGATGAGGCGCACGCGATCGACGGCCACCTCGCCGTAGATGCGCTGGCCGCTCGGGGTGCGCTCGGAGTGCAGGATGCCCTGCTCCTCGTAGTAGCGCAGCGCGCGCGTGCTGACTCCGGCTCGCGCGGCGAGATCGCCGATCCGCATCTCCTGCATCGTGCATCCCTCGTGGTCATGATCGTGTGCGTTTGGCGTGTTCGCCCTGAGCGTGAGCATCCGACTTGCCCTTGACGTCAACGTGAAGTCTTAGCCTACTCGATGGATGGCGCCGCACCGCGGCCGCCCCACGTCGAAAGGACACCCATGAACATCGCAGGATCCGTCGCTCTAGTCACCGGAGCGAACCGCGGCATCGGCCGCAGCTTCGTCGACGAGCTGCTCGAGCGCGGCGCGGCGAAGGTCTACGCCGCCGTGCGTCGCCCCGAGAGCGTGAATGTGGGCGACTTCACCGACCCGCGGGTCGAGGTGCTGCGCCTCGACCTGCTCGACCAGGCGTCGATCACGGATGCGGCGGCGCACGCCACCGACCTCACCCTCCTCGTCAACAACGCGGGCATCACCACCGGCGCCAACCTCCTGGGCGAGAACGACCTCGAGGGCCTCCGCCGGGAGCTCGACACGCACCTCTTCGGAACTCTCGGCGTCATCCGCGCGTTCGCGCCGGTGCTCGCGGCCAACGGCGGGGGAGCGATCGTCGACATCCACTCGGCGCTCTCGTGGTTCTCCACCACCGGGGCCAACGCCTACGCGGTGGCGAAGGCGGCGGAGTGGGCGATGACGAACGGCGTGCGCCTCGAGCTCGCCGCCCAGGGCACCCTCGTGCAGGGCGTGCACCTCGGAGCCGCCGACACCGACATGATGGCGGGCTACGACGGCCCGATGATCACCCCCCGAGCGGTAGCAACGGCCTCCCTCGACGGCCTGGAGTCAGGCGCCATCGAAGTCCTAGCCGACGACTGGTCCCGCCTCGTCAAGTCCGCCCTAGCGAACGACCCGTCCGCCTTCTACGCCGACTCCCTCACCCCCCGCCCCTAACTAGCGCAGATGCCGCCGGCCGCCCCACCCGGGCCCAGCCGGCGGCATCCACCCGTCCAGAACTCCGTAGTCCGAACCAGCTCAGGATCTCAGCCGATCAATACGCCTCGGATCGGTGAACGAATTCGATGGCGTAGATGACCAGCCGGTCCTCGACGATCTCAGCCAGAAGGCGGTAATCGCCCAGCCTGTAGCGCCACACGCCGGCGTAGGCACCGGTCAACCCCCTCCCTCGTGATCGCGGATCATCAAGGCCGGCGAGTTCGTCGAGGTAGGCGGCCAGACGCACCGCGATGGTGCGGTCGAGCTTGCGAAGGGCCTTGTCGAACTCCGTGCTGGTCTCGATGGACCAGCGGCTCACAGTCCGAGCTCGCGGCGGATCTCGCTGAACGGACGCGTCGCCTTGTCTGAGGCCCGCCACTTCTCAGCAGCCTTCTCGGCCCACGCGATCTCCTCGATCTCGGCGAGGTGCAGGGCGATCGCCTCGTGAACGAGGTCTTCGGTGGCTTTGCCCGTGCGAACCACGGCGGATTCCAGACGGCGCTGCTCGTCGTCGTTCAGATCGATCGAGAGCGTCATGTCATCCCCTTCGCCCGGTCGCAGATGGTGCCTTGAGGATATCCGGTCGACCTCTCGATCAACAGGTACGGCAAGCTCCACAGCGTGGCGTCGCATCTCTCTCCTACTTTCGCGGTCGACCGAACGTGTGCACTGTAGGGAGTGCACAAATAGTACAACTGAGCGGTGACACCGAGCCCGGCCTGTGGATTCCCGTGGGCGTCTCCCGAGGGCTGAGTGCGGTGGGCCGAAGACCGTGGTCGCCAGGGACACGCTGCCGTAACGGGAGGTCATGAGGCGGGGGATCGTGCGGGACTGGCCTAGCCTGTGAGGGCAGTGCGCACAACGAGGCCTCGCGTCCCCACCAGGACACGCCTGCGACATCCCCATCCGTGGAGTCGCGCAGTAGCGGCCCCCAGACTCGAGGAGCACACGCCATGGTCACCACCACGAACCCCCACCTCGCCGGCCCACACGCCGCACCCGCCGCACCCGCCGCATCCGCCGCTCTCTCCCGGGCGGAGTCCTGTCGATGACGACCATCGCCTTCGAGATCGACAGCACTCGCTTCGACGAGGACTACCGCCCCCTCCCCAACTCCCGCATCACCACGAACTTCGCCAACCTCGCCCGGGGCGACAAGCGCCAGGAGAACCTGCGCAACACGTTCACGATGATCGACGGCCGTCTCAACGACCTGGCTCGCACCGACAACGACGACGGCACGAGATACGCGGTCGAACTCGACATCATGTCGGTGAGCGTCGACATCGACGGCGAGGGCCTCCGCGACGCCGTCCCGCTGATCGAGGTCCTGCAGACAACCATCGTCGACAAGAACTCCGGCCGGCGCACCCCGGGCATCGTGGGCAACAACTTCTCCTCCTACGTGCGCGACTACGACTTCAGCATCGTGCTCCCCGCCGGCCAACCCGCCGACTTCGGAGAACTGCACGGCAACCTCTTCAAGGCCTTCCTCACCTCGGATGCCTACGCCCAGCACTTCGACAAGCCTCCCGTCATCTGCCTGAGCGTCTCGACGAGCAAGACCTACCAGCGCACCGAGACCACGCATCCGGTGCTCGGCGTCGAGTACCGCCAGAGCGAGTACTCGGCCACGGATGCCTACTTCGCCAAGATGGGCCTGCAGGTGCGCTTCTTCATGCCCCCGGGCAGCGTGGCCCCTCTGGCCTTCTACCACCTCGGCGATCTGCTCGCCGACTACAGCGACCTCGAGCTGGCCGCCACGATCAGCACGATGGAGACCTTCCAGAAGATCTACCGCCCGGAGATCTACAACGCCAACGAGCCGGCGGGGGAGACCTACCAGGCGAGCCTCACGAATCCGGACTTCACGCCCACGTCGATCGTCTACGACCGCGAGGAGCGCAGCCGCCTGGCGCGCGAGCAGGGCGCGTTCGCCGAGGAGCACTTCATCACGCCGCACAAGGCCGCCCTCGAGGAGTGGTCGAGAGACTTCGCGGAGACCCACCGAGAGCTGCAGGGAGAACGTTCATGACCAAGCTGCTTCCCACCTCCACTGCCGGCAGCCTGCCCAAGCCCGCGTGGCTCGCCGAGCCCGAGAAGCTCTGGTCGCCCTGGAAGCTCGAGGGCGACGAGCTGGCCGAGGGCCGCCACGACGCCCTCCGCCTCTCACTCGCTGATCAGCAGCAGGCGGGCATCGACATCGTGAGCGACGGCGAGCAGACCCGTCAGCATTTCGTGACGACCTTCATCGAGCACCTCAGCGGAGTGGATTTCGAGAAGCGCGAGACGGTGCGGATCCGTGACCGTTACGACGCCTCCGTGCCCACGGTCGTGGGTGCCGTGACCCGCGAGAAGCCGGTCTTCGTCGACGACGCCCGCTTCCTCCGTGAGCAGACCGACCAGCCCATCAAGTGGGCCCTCCCCGGCCCCATGACCATGGTCGACACCCTCTACGACGCCCACTACGGCAGCCGCGAGAAGCTGGCCTGGGAGTTCGCGACCATCCTCAACCAGGAGGCCCGCGAACTGCAGGATGCGGGCGTCGACATCATCCAGTTCGACGAGCCCGCCTTCAACGTGTTCTTCGACGAGGTGAACGACTGGGGTGTGGCCGCCCTGGAGAAGGCGATCGAGGGGCTCACGTGCGAGACGGCGGTGCACGTCTGCTACGGCTACGGCATCAAGGCCAACACCGACTGGAAGGAGAGCCTGGGGGCGGAGTGGCGCCAGTACGAGGAGATCTTCCCCAAGCTCCAGGCCTCCGACATCGACATCGTCTCGCTCGAGAGCCAGCACTCGCACGTGCCGATCGACCTGATCGAGCTCATCCGCGGCAAGAAGGTCATGGTCGGAGCCATCGACGTGGCCACCACCACCGTCGAGACCCCCGACGAGGTCGCCGACACCCTGCGCCAGGCCCTGCAGTTCGTCGACGCCGAGAACCTCTACCCCTCCACCAACTGCGGCATGGCCCCCCTGCCCCGCTCCGTAGCCCGCGGCAAGCTCGCCGCCCTGGGCGCAGGAGCAGCCCTCCTCCGAGCAGAGCTCTCGGCGTAGCCCCAACGCACTGAAGGGACTTAAAGCCTCGACGCTCGGGTAATTTCGTTTTACGATATTGGCATGGCGGACAGAGAGACGATCGATGGCGTGCCGGTCACCGAGGAGCAGATCGCCGCGTGGGCCGCGGAAGCCGAGGCGGGATACGACGTGGATGCGCTCAAGAAGCGCGGTCGCGGGCGTCCAGGTCGTGGTGCCGAGCCGTCACAGGTCGTGGCGCTCCGTCTGACGTCGAGCGAGCTCGCCGCACTGGATCTGCGTGCCGAGCGTGAGGGCAAGACGCGCTCCGAAGTGATTCGAGAAGCTCTGGATGCCTCGGCGGCGTGAAGGTCCATCCTTCCGCTCTGAAACACGGCGTTCCGGCCGCCGACGCCATTCAGGCTGCCACGTGGGCCGTCTGGATCGAGTACCTGGACGACGAGAGCCCAGCGAGGCAGCTGCGCCTGGCGCGGGTCACTTGCGGGAGAAGAGCCGTTCGAAGAGGGTGGGCTTCGGGGCGGGCCGACTGCCGGCGACCTTGCGCATGCGTGCCTGGAGCTCGGGAGTGAGTTCGAGCGCGAGGGTCGCCAACCGCGCCGATCCGAGACCCCAGCGCGACCAGTACTTGCCGTGAGCACGCACTGCCTCGATCGTGCTGAGCCGGTTGAGCTCGCTGAGCTCCCGCCAGCGCGCGAGATCCAGAAGCGCGATGTCTTCGGCCCGAGCCTCGTTCACCCGAGTGACCCCTCCGTCGCCCGCCCGGCGGCGCACGGACGTCGCGGCCGAGCCGCCGCCGGGCGCGAGGTGGACCTCGGCGAGTTCGTCGAGCACCTCGTCGAACACCCCCTGCAGGTCGGCACTGACCTTCGGGGAGCCCGCGAGCACGCGATCCTCCTCGGCCTTCCACTCGTTGAGCACGGCATCTGAACAGAGGCGACACAACCGCTCGGGCACGGCACGATTCCGGGCATAGCCGCACTGGCAGTACTTGGCCCCGTTGGCCAGGGTGTTGTCAAGCGAGACGAAGGCGCTGCCCGGCTCGTCCGCCTCCGCTTCTTCGAGCGCATCGAGCAGCAGGAGGGCCCCGGGCACACCCACGGCGGCGGCCCGACCGACGTAGCTGCCGGTCACCCGGCTGATCTTCGCGGTCCACAGCGCGACGTCATCGTCCTTGAAGAGTCCCTTGCCTTTCCGCGCGTACTCATCGAGGTGTCGCGCGATGATCGCATCGAGCTCGGCGCCGAGTCGCTCGTCGGCCGATTCGTCTGACGGATCGCCGTAGCGATCGTTCAGTGCGATCACCTCAGCCTGCCCCGCAGCCACGATCGCCTGGTGCACGGCTGCGGCGCCCGGGTTGCGCTGAAGCAGAAGTTCCTCGGTGCCGAGTATCTCGGTGCTCGTGATCATGGGGCTCCTCGCAGCAGTCGGCCACCAGCCCGTCCGGTGCGCTCACGCCCAGTCTGCACGCTGCAGCCGCGCCAGCACGATCTCCAACCGGAGGCCGTCTGCGGAACGCCAGGTGCAGAAGCGTCCCTTCTCCGAGCCGAACTGTCGGCCTAGCCTCCGAAAGGATCGCGTCAAGCACTCAGCAGCGGCACGATCCGATCGAGCTCCCCGGCCTTCGCCTCGGTGACGAGCTCCAGGTCGTACCGGGTCTGCAGATTCGTCCAGAACCGATCAGAGGTGCCGAACGCCCGAGCGAGCCGTGCAGCGGTATCGGGGGAGATCCCGCGCTTCCCGTGAACGATCTCGTTGATCCGCCGAGCGGGCACGTTGATCGCCTGCGCCAGCCGGTACTGACTGATCTCCAACGGCTTCAGGAACTCCTCGAGAAGGATCTCTCCCGGGTGGATCTGTGCGTGTGCGGTACTCATGGTGCCCTCCTCTCGGTGTTAGTCGCGACGGTGACGTTCAGCGTCGATTCGTCCACGTCGAGCCAGAGTGCAGCGACCTCGAGGGCGATCTCATCGATCTCCTTGATCGTGCGCGCTTGACCCGAGGTGCCGAGCTCGGGGAATTCGATGTACCACCAACGGCCATCGTGTCGAGCGAGTGCCTTGACTTCCGTTGGGCCGTTCGTCGTCATATTCGTCTCCTGTATGCAGTCGTGTGAGTGAGCGGGAGCCTGTTGATCAGGTCGCTGCAGAGAGGCCCCGCTCAGGCAGCCTCGCGCCGAGGCGCGCCTGTGCGACGGCGCGTGCTGGGGATGGGGGTCTGCTCGATGTCCACCCAGCGGGGCGGGACAATATGCGGCACACCTCCGCGCATCACGAGCTTCCACGCCGAGCGGTGCAGGTGGCTGTGGTGGAAGTGGCAGAGCAGCACCCCGTTGTCGATGTCGGTGCGCCCCGGCGGATGATCGTCGGAGACCCATTCCTCTGCATGGTGCGTCTCGCAGAAGGATGGCGGCCGATCGCAATCGGGCCACACGCATCCGCCGTCTCGCGCTGCGAGGGCCCGGTTCTGGGCCGCGGTGAAGAGCCGCTTCGACTTGCCGTGATAGAGCACCTCGCCCCGGTCACCGAAGAGGGTCGTGGCGATGGGGGAGTGACAGCGCAGCTGGGCCACGGTGGAGGCGGGGACGGGCTCGTCGACACCGTCGATCCACCCGACCCCGCGCCCCGCCTCGAGGTCGTCGAGCGAGATGTGCACGCTGACCGTGGTGGCAGATCCGTTGATGCGGGACATGTCGGGGGCACCAGCGGCACGCGCGATGAGTTCGGTTACAGTGTCGGCGTTCTTCTGCGCCTGCGTGCGGGTGTCGGCGGTGGCGGTCTGCGCCACGAACTCGGAGTCGCTGACAAACCGCGGGCCGCCGGCCGAAGGCCCGGTCACGCGCGGGCTCTGCATCGCACGGATGCTCGCCAGCCACACCCCGCCCTGCTCGGGCGTGAGTGCGAACCGCCCGCGGATCATACCGTCGTGAGCCTGCGCGATGGTGAGCGAGCGGTGCTGCTGGTGCACCTCATCCCGAGGCTCAGCACCGTCGGGGTCGACGACCTCACGCAGGCGGATGGCGAGCTTCGCCGTTTGATCCGTAGTCAGCCGAAGTGCCACGGTCTCATCGACGAGCGTCTGCTCGGCACGCGCCACGACGGAGGGGGAGCACCCGCGCTCCGCGAGAGCGACGCAGTGCCGAACGATGACCGAAGCCGCCTCGACGCCAAGCGCGCCCTCATCGAGCCCCTGCGCGACGAGCGGGAACGGCGCCGGTCCCTCCCCGCCACCCAGAAGCACAGCCCCGCGAAGCCGCCGCCCGATCTCGAGCCGCGCCTTGCTCTCGTGCGCCGACGCCCCCGTGACGCTCGCGACGAGCTTGACCGCGCTCGTGAAGTTCTGCGCCCGACTCAGCCCCTCGTCGCCGAGCTCCCGGCGCGACCGCACCCCGACCTCCCCAGCAACTCGAACCTGCACCGCGCCAACAACCCGCCCGACCTCTTCGATCGCCCCCATGACCTCGAGCAACTCGTCGTCGCGAACCCCCGCCATCCCCGCACCGATCTCCCGCGCGACGACCCGAAGATCGCCCGCGATCTCCCGGAGTCGAGCGGCTGTCAGCATGCTGAGATTCTATCAGGAATACCTGATCAAAGCTCGTTTGTTTCGGGTGGATGGTCGTCGTGGGGTGGGTGATCCGGTCGAGTCATAGTCCCCCGGCCGCTGCGCGGCCTCCCGCCAGACCCGATGCCTATGACTCGACCGGATCACCCACCCCACGCCGCCCGGTTGCGGGGCGGGCTGAGCGATTTCGGATTGTTTATCGCAATTTCGCGGTATGTAGCGGCTATGCCGATATCACGATAATTTCCGCGAACGGGACCACGTGCTGGCCCGCAATAACGCGCGTCGTTCTTGACGTTGAGCTCCTCCGCAGGGCGGCTCGAGGACATTCGGCACCTGCAGGCGGTCACTGCCTCGGCGTCAGACTGCGGCGCCCGCACGCTGGAGGCGAATGCGTTCCATGAAACCGTCGAGCTGTGCGAGCTGTCGTTCAGGCCCGGTGTCGGCGGGTGAGAGCACTGCCATCACCTGGACGCCCATCAGCATCGACAGCAGTTCGTCGACGGTGCCCTGCACGGGCAGATCGGCCGGCACCTCGCCATCAGCCTGTGCCTCGAGGATGCGTTCGGTCATCTCCGAGCGCCAGTCGTTCATGAACTCGGAGTGCAGCTGAGCGCTCTCGGCCGAGGCGAGTGCGCGCTGCCAGAAGGTGATGACGAGCCGAGCCTCCATCAGCCGGGTCTCGTCGAGGGGCATGATCTCCAGGCACAGGATGCGCAGGCCGGCGAGTCCGTGCCGCAGCGGGTCAGCGGCATCGGTGCGCTCGTTCGTCGCCTGGAAGGCGTACCGGAACGCCGCCTCCAGGACCGCGCTCTTGTTCGGGAAGTAGTACAGCAGGGTGCCGTTGGCCTGGCCGGTGACCTCCGCGATGCGGCGGGTGGTGACCGAATCGATGCCCTCCGTAGCGATGAGACGCCAGACCACGGCGATGATCTCCTGCCGGCGGCTGTCGTGGTCGACGATCTTCGGCATGTGTCCTCACGTTCTGCGTTCCGGGCCGTGCGTGGGGCCGCGGTCCGTGCTCCGATCCTACGCGGGAGGCGGCAGGCACCCGCTGGGGAAACACGCTCGAAATAATTGTACAAGCGTACGAAATAAACCCGTAACCGAGACGAAATCTATTCTGTACGGCGGTACGAAATACTCGGTCCAGACGAACATCCCGCACCCTTTCTGCTCCTCCCGATCGCTTCACCGACGTTCACAGAAAGTACCGCCATGAGACTTCGCACCATCGGCTTCTCCCTCCTCTCCGTCGCCACAGCCGCGGCCCTAGCCGGTTGCGGCACCATCAGCGATGCGGCCGAGCCCGCTGCGTCAGACGCATCGAGCGAGCCCACGCCCGTCGAGACCATCCTGTTCGATTACCCCTTCACCGCCCTGCCGGTCTACACAGCCGTGGTCAACTACGCGCAGGCCCGCGCCGACGAGAAGGGCGTGACGCTCGAACTCACCAACGACAACATGGACCTCGGCCAGCAGGTCACCAACCTCACCACCAACCTCAACCGTGACATCGACGCGGTGGTCTCCTTCCCGGCCGACCCGGCCAGCATCGAGGGCATCGCCCAGCAGTACATGAGCGCCGACAAGTACTGGGTGAGCTATGCGAACGAGCTCGAGGAGCAGGACGGCGTGCTGGGCCTGAACGCCCACGCCTCGGGCGTCATGCTCGGCGAGAACGCCGGCGAGTTCATCACCACGCAGCTCGGCGGCGAAGGCCAGGTGCTCCTGGTCTCCGACACCACGATGCAGTTCTCGAAGGAGCGCACGCAGGGCATCATCGACGGACTGGAAGCCACGGCACCCGACGCCGAGATCGTCGCCCAGCAGGAGGGCATCACCCCTGAGCAGGGCCTGTCGATCACCACCTCGGTGCTGTCGCAGTACCCCGACCTCAACGTGGTGCTCACCGTCGCCGGCGACGCCGCGCAGGGCGCCTATCAGGCGCTCACCACCGCTGGCCGCGACGCCAAAGACCCGAACACCTACGTGGGAGGTCTTGACGGCAACGCCTACGGCCTGCAGCGCATGGCCGACGGCGACTTCTTCCGCGCCCAGGTCACCGTGTCGGCGAAGGACATCGGCAACGCCGTGATCGACATCCCGCTGAAGCTCGGCGCCGGCGAGACGGATGTCGACTACCAGGTGCCGATCACGTTGGTGACGGCCGAGACCCCGAACATCCAGGACTTCATCACCGAGTTCGGCGGCTAGTCCCGATGACCGTCGAACTGCGCGGCCTCACCAAGCGCTACGGCGCCACGACGGCCCTCGACTCGGTCGACCTCACCATCGCCTCCGGCGAGGTGCATGCCCTCCTGGGCCACAACGGGGCCGGCAAGTCGACGCTGATCAAGTGCCTGGGCGGCAGCGAGCGGCCGACGTCGGGAACGATCTCGATGGACGGCCGCCCGCTCATCGGCCTCACCCCCCGCTCGGCCATCGACGCCGGCATCTCCGTGATCTACCAGCACCTCGGCCTCATCGACCGGCTGAACGTCACAGAGAACCTGTTTCTCGGCGAGGAGCACACGGTGGGCCTGTTCATCAGGGCCCGCGACCAGCGCACGGTGGCCGCCGAGTCGCTGCGGCGCATCGGTGCCGACGTCGATCCCTCGGCTCCCGTGGTGGAACTCTCCAGCGGTCAGCGCCAGATGGTGGCGATCGCCAAGGCGCTGCAGCGCGATGCGAAGCTGCTCATCCTCGACGAGCCGACGGCGGCGCTGTCGCCCGTCGAGGCCGCCGGGCTCGGCGCTCTGGTGTCGCAGCTGCGCAGCGAGGGCATCGCCATCCTCTACGTCACCCACCTGCTGAACGAGGTGATGGCGCTCGCCGACCAGGTGACCGTTCTGCGCAACGGCCGTGCCGTGTGGGCCGCGCAGCTGGCCGACATCGGCAAGCGCGACCTGGTGGCGGCGATCAGCGATCACGCTCAGGATGCCCCGGCCGAGCGAGCCGTCATCGACCGCTCGGGCGTTGCGGCCCTGCGGGTGCCCGCGGGCACCCCGATGGGCGGCACTGACACCGGGCTCGAGCTCGCGGTGCATCCCGGCGAGATCGTGGGGCTCTACGGACTCATCGGCTCGGGGCGCACCCGGCTGCTCGAGTCGATCTACGGCTCGCGGCGCCGTTCGCGGATCGCCGTCGAGCTGGCCGGCGCATCCGTTCGCATCACCGAACCGCTCGACGCCCTGAAGCACGGCGTCGCCCTCGTGCCCGGTGACCGCCACAAGCAGGGGCTGTTCGAGACCCTGTCCGCCCAGGAGAACACCGTCACCCGCGTGATGGGCCTGCTCGCCAAGGGCGTGTTCCGTTCTGCGCGCGCCGAGCGCAGCGTGTTCGATGAGGCCGCCTCCCTCATGTCGCTCAAGCCGCACAACGGCGCTCTGCCGGCGGGCCGCTTCTCGGGCGGCAATCAGCAGAAACTGCTGATCGCACGCTGGGTGAATCCGTCGTCGGATGCCCGGGTGCTGCTGGTCGACGATCCCACGCAGGGCGTCGACGTGGGCGCACGAGCCGAGATCTACGAGGTGCTGCGCACGCTCGCCCGGGAGAAGGGCATGGCCATCCTGTTCTCCACGAACGAACCCGAGGAGATCATCGCGCTCGCCGACCGGGTGGCGCTGATGGAGGGCGGCACCATCCACCGGGTGATCGACGTGGCCGACACCACCGCCGAAGAGCTGCTCGACGCCATCCACCCGGTCGAGCACCTCGCCGGCCCGACCGACCGCCACGTGTCCGAATCCGCCGTAGTCCCCGCCGCCGAAAGCGAGCTCGTCCCATGACCAGACACCCCGGGCGCAGGATCCTCTACTTCCTCGCCGAGAACCCCCTGCTCGTGCTCCTCATCCTGATGGTGGTGGTCGTGCAGGCCATGACCGGAGCCGTGCTCAACCCCGGCAACCTGCGCGGGGTGGGACTCGACGCGGCGATCATCGCCATCGTCGCCGCCCCCGCAGCGATGCTCTTCATCGCCGGGTACATCGACTTCTCGGTGAGCTCGGTGCTCGCGCTCTCGGGCGTGACGGCGGGCCTGATCATGACGGATGGGGGATCCCCCCTGCTGGCCGTGCTCGCCGCGGTCGGTGTCGGCGCCGTGGTTGGTGCGCTGAATGCGATCTTCACCACGGTGGTAGGGCTGTCGGCGTTCGTCGCCACGCTCGGCATGATGATCGCTGTGCGCGGCGTGGCCCAGCTGGTGGCACCCCTGCCGGTGAGCGACTTCGGGCCCGAGTTCGGATTCCTCGGCGTCGGCACCCTCGTCGGCGTGCCGATCGCCATCTGGATCGCCGCCGTGGTGCTGCTGCTCTCCTCCGTCTTCCTCACCCGGGTGCCCGCGGGTCGGCACGTCTACGCCATCGGGGTGAGCCGCGAGGCCGCTTATCTCTCGGGCGTGAAGGTCAAGACCATCCCGTTCGTCCTCTACATCTTCTCGGGAGCGGCGGCCGGGCTCGCCGGCGCCATCACCGTGGCGCGGCTGAACAGCGCCCCGGCCGGGCAGCTCGGCCAGGGCTTCGAGCTGCAGGTGATCACCGCGGTGCTGCTCGGCGGCGTGGCGCTCACCGGCGGCTCCGGTTCGATCTTCGGGGTGCTCGTGGGCGTGCTCTTCATGGGTCTGCTCAACAACGCTCTGGTGCTGCTGAACGTGCCGAACTTCTGGCAGAACGTCGCCAGCGGGCTCGCCCTCATCGCCGCGATCGCCCTCGCTCTGCTCACCGACAGACTGCGGCAGCGATTGGTCGTGCTCGAAGCGCGATCGCTGCTGCGCGACACCCCCTCCGAATCCGCCACACCGGCGCCGGCAGAAAAGGCATCACGATGACCGTCACACCTCCCCTCACCGTTCCCGCCACCACGGCCGGCGACGCCTTCGCACCGCACCCGCTGCGCGCGCTGACGGGCGACGAGCTCCTGCGCATCCGTGACATCGTCACCGACGCCGGATGGGCGGGCACCAGCATGCGCTTCGCCTACGTCGGGCTGGCCGAACCCGACAAGGCCGCAGTGCTCTCCGGCGCGTCCGTCGAGCGCCTGGCCCGCGTGCTGATGCTGGATGTCTCCACCGGTGCCTCAACTGATCTGCGGGTCTCGCTGACCGCGGGCGAGATCGTCTCCGTGGTGGCGGTCGACAACGCGCGTGGACAGGCCGCCATCTTGAACGAGGAGTTCGAGGTCATCAACGACATCCTGCTCGCCGACGAGGGCTGGTGCGCAGCACTCGCCACCCGCGGCGTCGACCCCAAGTCGGTTGCCCTCGCGCCACTGTCGGCCGGCAACTACGCGTTCGACGACGAGACCGGAAAGCGCCTGCTGCGGGTGCTCGCCTTCAGGCAGGACCACCCCGGCGACCACCCGTGGGCTCACCCCATCGACGGCCTCTGCGCGTACGTCGACCTCACCGAGCGGGCTGTGTTCAAGCTCGTCGACGACCGCATCTTCCCGGTGCCGGCCGAGGGCGGCAACTACAACGACCCCGAGCTGGCCGGGCCGCCGCTCGACCTCAAGCCGATCTCGATCACCCAGCCCGAGGGCTCCTCGTTCGACATCGACGACGAGGGGCTCATCACCTGGGCCAACTGGTCGCTGCGGGCCTCCTTCGACGCCCGCGAAGGGCTCGTGCTGCACCAGATCGGATACGACGACCGCGGCACCGTGCGGCCGATCGTCTACCGAGCCTCCGTGTCGGAGATGGTCGTGCCCTACGCCGACCCTTCTCCCGTGCGCTACTGGCAGAACTATTTCGACACCGGCGAGTACCTCTTCGGCCGCTACGCGAACTCACTCGAGCTCGGTTGCGACTGCGTGGGCGAGATCACCTACCTCGACATCACGCTGGCCGACGAGTTCGGCAACCCGCGCACCATCACCAACGGCGTCTGCATCCACGAGGAGGACTACGGAACGCTCTGGAAGCACACCGACCTCTACACCGGGGTGGAGGAGGTGCGGCGCCAGCGCCGTCTCGTCATCTCGTTCTTCACCACGGTGGGCAACTACGACTACGGCTTCTACTGGTACCTCTATCTGGACGGCACCATCGAGTGCGAATCGAAGCTCACCGGCTTCCTGTTCACCTCGGCCTATCCCGAAGAGGGCAGCGACTTCGCCACGAACATCGCGCCCGGACTGGGCGCGCCCTACCACCAGCACCTGTTCTGCGCGCGGCTCGACATGATGGTGGATGGCACGGCCAACGCCGTCGACGAGGTCGACGTGGTGCGCCTGCCGATCGATGAGCGCAACCCCTGGGGCAACGCGTTCACGAAGCAGTCCACCCGGCTGTCCACAGAGGCCGAGGGTGGGCGGCTCGCCGACAGTTCGGTGAACCGTGCGTGGCACATCGTGAGCACGACGTCGGACAACCGGATGGGGGAGCCCGCGGGCTACGCGCTGCTGGCCGAGGGGGCTCCCACCCTGATGGCCGACGCGTCGTCGGTGATCGCGTCACGTGCCGCGTTCGCGACCAAGCACCTCTGGGTCACCGCCTACGCGCCCGACGAGCTCTACGCCGCGGGTGACTTCGTGAACCAGAGCATCGGCGGGCAGGGCCTGCCGGCCTACACGGCTGCCGACCGCAGTATCGACGGCGAGGACATCGTGCTCTGGCACACCTTCGGGCCCACGCACGTGCCCAGGCTGGAGGACTGGCCGATCATGCCGGTCGACTACGCCAAGTTCACGCTGAAGCCCTACGGCTTCTTCGACCGCAACCCCACGCTCAACGTGCCGGGAGCGCCCGACCACTGCGCCCCGGGCGGGTCGCACGGCGCCGGGCACTCGGGGCACGACCACTCCTCGGAGCTCGCGCCGGGCATGGCATCGGCCGAGCACTCTGCGGCTGACCAGGCCGGCCAGGCCGGCCACGCCGGACACGACCACGCCGGGCACGACCACCACGGGCACTGACCGACGATGGAAGCGGCGATGATCGCGCTTGCGGCCGGGGCACTCGTGTGCCTCGCCGTCGGTCGCGAGCGCTCGCTCTGGGCGGGCTGGTTGCCGGCCGTCACCATGCTCACAGCGATGCTCGCCCTCGCGGCGGGCTCCCTGGTGCCGGGCTGGGCGGTGTTGCTCCTCGCAGTCGCCCTGCTCGTCGCCGGGGTGCTGGCGGCTCGTGGCCACGACCGCCTGATGTCGATCCACCGCGGCATCTCGGCGATCGCCATGGCCGCTCTGAGCATCACGGCCGTCGCCGTCCCCACCCCATCGTCCACGGGTGCCTCCGCCACCGCGGTCGCAGGCACCTCCGCTGCCACCGGCCACCACTCGATCACCTTCGGCCCCGGCGTCGCCCTCCTCGGCCTCGCCGTCGCGGTGGGCGCCATCGGCGTGGTCTTCGCCGTGCGCTCCGTCCGCGAGCACCGGGCGACCACGGCCGGTCCGACGGCCGCTCTGGCGGGCGGCGGAGCGGTGGCGCTCACGCGCATCCGTGTCGCCCGTCTCGCTGAAGTTCTTCTGATGACCGCCGGCGTGGCTGTCATGCTGCTGCACACCTGACCCGCCGAACCGCACCTCCCCACCCGCACCACACCACCGACGAAGGAGAACCACATGAGCGACACCATCCAGCCCGAGCTGATCGTCACCGGCGGCCGGGTCTACACCTCCGATCCGGCGAACGAGTGGGCCGAAGCATTCGCCGTGGCCGGTGGATCGATCGTGGCCATCGGCACCGACGCCGAGATCACCGCACTCGCCGCCGCCTCCACCGAGGTGCTCGACGCGGGCGGCCGCCTCGTGCTGCCCGGCCTCAGCGACGGCCACACCCACCTCGGTCTCGGTGGTGGCCAGGCCGCGTGGGAGCTGCCCATCCTCCCCTCCGACACCAAAGAGGAGATCTTCGAGAAGGTCGCCGCCTGGGCCGCCGACCTCGGCCCGGACGAGTGGATCGTCGGCGGCATCGTGGGCAGCATCGTGATGGACGTCGTCGGCACCACCGCCGACCTCGCCTCCCTCGACGCCGCCAGCGGTGGCCGTCCGGTGCTCCTGCGTGACGATTCGATGCACAACCGCTGGGTGAGTTCGCGTGCGCTCGAGCTGATGGGCGTCACCGCCGACAGCCCCGACCCCGAGGGCGGTCACTACGGGCGCGACGAGAGCGGCGCCCTCACCGGCGTGCTCCAGGAGCTCGCCTCAGCCGTGGTCGAGAAGGCCCACGACGAGTCGATCGCCGACCCCGACGCGCACAACAAGATCTCACTGAAGAAGGCGCTCGAGGTGGTGAACTCCTACGGGATCACCGCCGTTCAGGATGCGGCGACGATGGAGTACAGCTGGAAGGCACTCAGCGCCATCGAAGCCGACGGTGACGTCACCGCCTGGGTGGTGGGCTCGATGCCCGCCCGCCCGTTCATCGAGTCGGGAACCGTCGGGGAGGAGCTGTTCGCGATCGGCGCCGCCCACCGCAGCGAGCACATCCGCCCCGACTTCGTGAAGTTCGTGCTCGACGGGGTGCCGATGACCCGCACCACGGCGATGCTGCGCCCCTACATCTGCCACGACCACGACGACCCGCAGTTCACCGGCGAGAGCTACTGGACTCTCGAGGAGCTGATCGAGACCATCGAGCTCTGCTACGACCGCGGCCTCAACGGCAAACTGCATGCCACCGGCGACGCGTCGGTTCGACTCGTGCTCGACGCGGTCGAGATCGTGCGTGAGCGTCGTGGACCAGGACCGATCTTCCAGATCGCCCACGTGGAGTTCGTCGACCCGGTCGACGTGCCGCGATTCGCGGCACTCGGCGTGGTTCCGGATGCGTCACCGTACATCTGGTACCCCGGCATCATCCAGGAGAGCATCAAGAACCAGATCCCGTTGGAGACCGTCGAGGCGAGCTGGCCCACGGCCGACTTCGTGAACACCGGAGCACTGCTCTCGGCGGGCTCCGACTGGCCGTGCGTGCTGCCTTCCCCCGACCCGTGGATCGGGCTCGAGACCTTGGTGACGCGGGCGAACATCGACCCCTCCGTTCCGGGTGAGCTGAACCCGTCGCAGAAGCTCTCGGTGGCGGATGCGGTGGCCGCGTTCACGCGCAACCCCGCGGCGGCCATGGGGCTGGACTCGGTGACGGGGTCGCTGAAGGTGGGGCTGTCGGCCGACTTCATCGTGCTCGACCGGAACATCTTCGAGATCGAACCCCGAGAGATCCACGAGACGAAGGTCGACCAGACCTACTTCGAGGGCCGCAAAGTCTACGAGCGGGCGCAGGTGACGGTGTAGCGCCGCCGGTGCAGCTTGCCTGGGGCTCGTGTGGCGTCTGAAATGCTCGTCGCGAACATCACATGGATCCTGGCCGCGCCCGTCGACTTCCCTGCCGTGACCCTCCGCCGCGAAGCCTCACAGCGGCCGAAGCGGTGGCGGCCAGAGCGATGCCGATGGCCAGAACCGTGACGCCGATCGGCGCCCACGGGCCGATGCCAGAGCCCGTGGCGGCGAGCATTGCGCCACCCGCTGCGGAGTCGGAGGGGCCGGCTTGGGAGGTGCCGGGGCCGGCAGTCGGCGGCGGGTCTCCCACGCTGCCCGCCACGGACCATGCTGCGTAGTACGTGACGGTCTTCGGCCCGCCGCCGCCGAGGTCGGTGGTGGTGGTCAGCCGGGTGCCGCCGTCGGGTTCGGTGTACCAGCCCTCATAGAGGTAGCCGGCACGCACCGGGAGAGGGAAGGTGACGTCGCCCGCCTCATCGAGGGTGCGCGCGAAGATCGGCCCGGTCTCGGCAACCGGCGCGGTGCCCCCATTGCCGTCCCACTTGATCGTGGTGTTGTTGTCGGACACGTTCTGGGGGTAGTCGACTTTTCCGCCGTTGAGGTTCTGGATCGTGCCATGGTTGGCGATCGTGCCCTTCGCGACGATCCAGCCAGCGTCGTTGACCACGGTCATGCCGGCGGGAATCGTCATCGAGTTGTCGAGCGGAAGCCACAGTTCGCCCTTGTCGAGGGCAAGCTCCGAGCCCTGCACACTCAGATCGATCGCGACGCCACTGAGTGAGGAGGGAGTCACGACGGATTGGTTGGTGATCTTCAGGCGGAGGGGGACCTCCTCGCCATCACCTCGGTCGCCGGCGCCGATGCCGGTGCCTCTCACACCACCGGTCGCCTCGACGATGCCGTCGGTGATGGTGATGGGCGGCAGCAGACCATGGGCACCGGCACCGCCGCCGATGCCGGCAGCGCCACCGTTTCCGGTCGCGTACACGAAAGCGTCATCGATGGTGATCGTCCCGACCATGCCGTCCGGTCCACCGCCGATGCCGGGGGCGGCGAACCCACCGGTCGCCTCGACCGAACTCTTGCCCGTGATGGCGAGGGATCCCCGCCACTGACTGAAGAACGCGCCACCGATGCCGGCGGCGTTCTGCGATGTCGCCGTGACACGGCTTCCGAAATTGAAGCCGCCCACGGTGCTGTTGGTGATCGTGATGTCTCCGCCAGGGCCGCCGTTCTCGACGGCTCCGATTCCCGCCCCGTTCCTCGAGGCCGCGTCGACCTTCGCTCCGGCGATCACGATGGTCCCGAATCCGGGAGCCACGCCCGGGTGCCCGATCGCGGAACCGCCGATGCCGGCACCGGCACCGGCGTCGACGATGAGATGCCCGCCGAGATCGACGGTCGAGTCGGTGATCGTGAGCTCGCTGGTCGGAGGAACCCCGAGAGCAGCGTGCAGATCGGTGCGGGTCAGCTTCAACGTGTGCCCGTTGAGGTCGAGCGTGATCGCCGCGGACTCGCGCACGGACACCACGGGATCAGAGGGCACCCCGGTGAGATCCTGATCCAACACGATCACCGCCTCATGAGCCGCATTAGCGAACGCCGTCGCCAACGAAGCGACGCTCGGATACCCCTCGACCGGAGCCTGAACCTCGACAGAAGGTATCGGCACATCCCCCGTATCGGCAGACGCCCCGACGGGCGCGAAAATCAGAACGCTGAAGAGGGCCACAGCGCCGACCACGGCAGCACTCCTCACAACGGACAGCTTCATGTCGCACCCCATCGGACTCGGTTCGAAACGTCGATGCACGCCAGCGGAACTCGACCGAGCACCCCGACGTGCAGCACCCACGTTGCCCGACGCCGCCGCCCCGAACAATGGACCTAAGTCGCTACCAAGACAGGCGGGGTGCATCCCTCGGGGTCCCTGCCGCGCGCCACGAAACCACAAAGCTCGTGTGTTTCAGGTGGGTGGTCGTCGTGGGGTGGGTGATCCGGTCGAGTCATAGTCCCCCGGCCGCTGCGCGGCCTCCCGCCAGACCCGATGCCTATGACTCGACCGGATCACCCACCCCACGCCGCCCGGTTCCGGGACGACTGGAGGCCGTTCGGTACCCGGGATCGAGTGCTTTTTAAGAAGTGGGCATGGATGCGCCGGGTGCGACGTTGATTTTCTCACCGTCACGGCAGCAAAGCCAAGAATGGCTGGAATGAGACCCTCGGAGCAGAATCGGGTCAGGGCAGAGATTTTGCATATCTCGTCGCTTCAAAGCCGACGAGTCGCATCGCTTCGATCGGAGCGCGAGGCAGTCGACGGGCGCACATGATGCGAACTGCGGTGGTCAGTGTCGGTGTCGGGTTCGGGCCGAATGCGGAAGTCTTTTGTGCTTCGCTCTAACGACTATTGGGCTCATAACCCAGAGGTCGCAGGTTCAACTCCTGTCCCCGCAGCCAGTAAGTGCAAGGCCCGACATTGCGTCGGGGCCTTTTGCCTGTGGTTTGACTACGTGTCTGACTGCGGCTGCAACAACTGCGATGTCACTCGACTTCGCTTCTCAAGATGTCTGATCGAAACCCTGCCTCCTGGCGATCCGGTCCAGTGATGCGGCGCGGTCCCGGCCTGCTATCTCCAGCTCCCAAGTGCTGAGTGCGAGGGTTGCGATGTCCGACTACGCGCGTTCCGTATCTTCTTCACGAACGTCGGCAAATCCGAGAGGCTCGTCGGTTGCCTCCTGGATTGAGTGATCTAGTAGAAGTGCTCCAGCGTACGAGTGTCTCGACAGTTCGCGATGAGTCACGTACAACCACATTCCGCTGGCAAGCGCGTCGCAATCACGACGGGAAGCGGATCGGAGCGGTGCTCGTGTATCCGCCGAGGCAGTAGGCATCGTCCGCCGCGAGCGCCTCAAACAGGGCCCCTCGTCTGCTGTTCGGGTCGACGGTGAACGCGGTGGTGGCGGCAGCGACTAGATGCAGTCTCACTTGGTGAGGCTGATTCACGGCGAACCGACCGCGAAGCTCCGCGTTCATCTCAGATATGTCCGGGCCGACCACGATCGAAAACAACAATCCCAGTTCCAATTTCCTAAATTCGTTCATTGCGCGGTCGATGATGTCACTCGGAAGTCCCGGCGCTGGTCGCGCTTCGAATCGGACCGAGACGGGATCGCCAGGGACTACGCAGGCAAACAGCCAGCGGCCCAAATTTGGCATCGCGTAGGGATGGAGGAATTGCTGATTCGGGCTGGTAGGGGCATACGCGAGCAACTTGTGATTGCACCTGGAGCAACTCGGGACGAGATTCCACGGATCTATCGACAGGGTCGGAACAGCGTCCTTCGCTACAAAATGATCTAGGGTCGTGGACTGTCCATAGAAGCAGTAGCAGCAGAGCCCCAATGGACCAGCCGACAGAAGGCGGCCTCTAACCTTCTGCGCGGGTCGGTTCGCTCGGCCAAGCTGATACAGATAGATCGTCTTGAGTTCGGCCCCGCTGACAGAGCTCACGGGGTAGTTTGCTGGCGAAACCGAGCTCAGAGTGTGGGTGGCAGCGGCATGTTGCAGAAGTCGGGAGTTCGCGTCCAACTCGTTCTCGACCGATTTTAATCGGGCAACAAGATCTTGGTCGTTGATCCCGCAACCGCAGGCTTGCGCAGCCTCGATAGCCGAATCGGACGGGGGACTAGCTGCCCACATTCACGGTTCCGAGCGCGTTCGTCATAGCCCTCAGAATCGCTCTGCCCTCAGTCCCCACCTGACCACCGAGACGTGCAAGAGCGAGGTCGTAGTCGCGTTCCTCCTGAGCGGCTTCCCAAAGGATTCGATGAAAACCGGTGGCGGCCACTTCAAGACCAAACACCTCGTTCGTTAGGGTTCCGACGTTCTCTCCGAAGGTCTCGATCTGGGGCGGCTTAACTGAGGTCTGCCCAAGAACGCGATCTATTTTCCAGGCGCAGACGCGCGGCACTTCCTGCAGCACCACCGGCGAGTGGGTCGCGATGACCGCAACACCATTTCGGTTGATCAGAAGGTCAGAAAGAGCGCGAATAAAGGCAGAGAGGAGTGGTGGGTGCAGGTGAGCCTCAGGCTCATCCAGCAGCACCAAGCTTTTCTCTTCAACGGTCTCGACGAGTTTGGTGATTGTGAGCAGCACGATCTTGTGCCCCGAGCTCAGAAGCCTGAATGAAGGGCCAACGTGCTCAAGCGCTTCGTCAATTGTCTTGGCTGACTCCACTACGTCTGCGATGCCAAGTGCTGCGAAAATGGGGTCAGCCTCGAGAAGTCGCAGGCCTTGAAGCCAACGCGCCCGTCTGGCGCCTTCAAAACACAGACGACTGGAGGAAGTCATTTCAGACGCGAGCGCTCTGGGGCCCTTTATCGCGTCCGGCTCATCAGAGCGGGTACGCCGCTTCTTCAGCCCAACGTAGTGATACGTGAGCCCCGAACGATCCTGGGGTACGGAGAGGGGTTCGAACGAGTCAAAAGCACTGAAGGAGATCGATACAAGGTTTGTGATGTCCGCGCTGGTAGAGGAATCCACGTCGGATTCCTGATCCCGTTTCGACCCCTGCTTGACTAAATGGGACGCGATCTTGTTCAACAGCGTGCTCTTACCAACGCCATTGCGACCGATGATGACGTGAATGTTGGTCGGAGGTACTAGGCCAGGCGTAACTGCGAATCGGATGGAAGGGACTGGCTCACTCCTGGTGTAGCCAAGCTTGAATCCTAAGTTGAACGCCGTCAGCTTCGCCCCGCCATGTGCGAGGCGGTTGAACTGATCGCGAACGGTCGGCAGCGGGACTCCTCTGAGCAGAGACACCCGCGTGACGTCTTCGCCCTCAACTGCGGCAAGGATGTCCGGGTTATACGCGATGTCCCGAATCGCTTTTAGGAATTCCTCGCGGAACTCATCCCCGATTGTCGTCAAAGCCTCGTAGAACTCAGGATCTTGGCCCAGCGAAAAGAATGACGCATCAAGTTTGGAGAACCTCGCGGGCGGTCGCGGAATACGCTTTCCATCAACTGAGGGCTCTGATGCGCGGGCAGGCAAGAGGCCGACTTTGCCAATCTTTGTTGTACCGATCGGTTGAATATTCCCAGTCCTGTCACGGTACTCCGCGTAAAAGAGTGTGGAGTACTTAAACCAGTCATCCCACCCAGTAGGGGAGATGTAGACGGTATCCAACTCGGTGCCGGTTCGCCCATCATCAGGTACGCGGAACTTCATTACCTGACCTCCCGCGATTTCGACTCACGCGCAGCATCCGTTGCTGACACTTAGATCGTAGTGGTGAGGCAATGCCCGGTTGCTCGTCGCAGAGAATATGTTTCGGAATATTTTCGGAGATATGTTTACAGATGCCTTGTGCCGCCGATATCCTTAGGACGTGCGCAACTCGGAGTTTGGCGGAGCGATCGAAGTGCTTCGCACTGCCCGCGGACTGACCCAGCGGGAATTGGCATCGCGCGCCGGAATCTCGCAGGGATTGCTGTCGAAGATCGAGTCTGGTCTGTCGAATTTCGATGACGAGCGACTGCCAGTCATCGCCGAGGTGCTGGAGGTGCCGCTCAATTACTTCAATTTGCCGGCGATCGACCAGGACGCGCGCATCTTCCACCGGAAGCAATCTTCGATGCCAATTAAAGTTGACAAGCGAATCCGGGCTGAAGCGTCAATGATGCAGTCCCAGGTGGCAGGTCTGTTCGAGAGCAACCTGCTTCCGCTCAACCTCCGAAGAGAGGTTCTCGACGACGAGAGTCTTTTTACGCCCGGGGATGTCGCGCGTCATGTGCGATCGGATTGGGGTTTGGGCGATGGTCCGATCGACAACCTGGTTGCGACCTTGGAGGCGGCGGGCGTAATCGTCACGGTGCGGGATCTTGGAACAACCCAGCTTGATGCGATAGCGACCTGGCCGGCCGCGGGCCGACCGGTGATCATGCTCAACCAAGGTGCTCCGGGAGATCGTCAGCGGTTCACACTCGCACATGAAATTGGGCACGCAGTGCTCCATGATTTCCCGGCCGAGGGACAGGAACGCGAAGCTGACGAATTTGCGAGCGAGCTGTTGATGCCAGCTTCTGCGATGCGGGTGGAGTTGCGTGACACATCGTTGGAAAACTTGGTGCGGCTCAAACTTCGTTGGCGAGTTTCTATGGCCGCGCTAGCCCGACGGGCCCGGGATCTTGGCTTGATGTCCGACGCGCACTACAGGAACTTTAACGTTCATATGTCCGCGAGCGGGATGCGCCGTCAGGAGCCGGTTCCGATATTGCCCGAGCGCCCGGAATATGCCGCGCGCTGGGTCGAGACTCAAGTTTCGATTGGTAGATCTCCCGAGGAGATGGCGCGAAGCGCCGGAATGCATGTAGTCGAGTTCCGAGAGCGCTTCATGGAGGACAAGAATGTCTGAGGTCATACTTAGCCCAACTTCGACGGCCGTCGCACCAGTACGGACTCGTCCTGACGCGCGGGAAGTCATGGCGGACCGCGCCTTCTTCATCGCTAACGCGGGCGCCTTCACTGCCGCCAGGGTGATCGACGTGGACTCAGGCGGGTTAGCGGTTTCAGGCACCCACTCGACGGCCCAAGTGCGGTCTCTTCGCGCGCAATTCCCCGAACTCGCGCTCATTGCCGAGCCGGACACCCCCGAACATCATCACGCCAAGCCCGACAAGCTTGGTCCGGCTAGCGATGACGAGAACCAGCTTTTCCCATCTTTAGATGCGATCCAAGCACAGCGCGACGCGGGGGCGACCGTCGTAATGCCGAGGCTTGGGCATATTCAGGCAGCGGACTCTGACTCATTGCGGGCAGCCCTGAGGTGGTGCGATGAGCTTGAGGGCGACGACGTTGCTCCACATCTCGCGCTGGCTCCAACGTGGCTCACGGTTGAATCGGACCTGCAGCTCCTGACAAAGATCGTGACCCGGAGTGTCCACCCCCTCCTTCTTTCTTTTTCAAGCAACAAGAATCCCCTTGATGGAGCGAAGGCGCTTGCTGGCCACAGTCGGCTCTTTGATGAAGTTGGACGCGCGGCCGTACCCTGGCGCACAGACCAGGCGGGCCTCCATGGGTACGCCCGCGGTGCCCTCGGCATGGGCGTCGGTTTGATCCCGTCAAACCGACGTAGCACAGGTCCCGATAATGAGGGAAAGGCTAGAAGGCCGCAGGATCGAACGCCTTACGTGTTCATTCCCGACATGTTGCGTTATGTCCAGGCGAGCACCCTGCAGCGGGAGTGGTTCGTTTCGCGTTCCGCTCCAAATTGCCTCTGCCGAGTTTGCAACGGCCGCCCTATTGATCGATTCTCTGATTCAGACGCCGATCGGGATGAAGCTCATCATCACTCAGTCGCGGCGATGCAGGAGCTCTTTGCCCAGCTCGCAGGGATCAACGATCGAGCCCTTGCGTGGCGGAAGCTTCGCGAGGATGCGATCGTCCGTCACCGGTCACTCGGTGCGGAAATTTCACGCAACGTACGCGTTCCAGCCGACCTTGCAGCCTGGGCAAAGCTTGATCGTACGGCCTAGGAGCTTCGCTCCATCCATTTACCGTAGAGCTGCTCGGAGAAGTACCAGGATGCAGCACTAAACCGTTCAGGCATGAACGGCGCCGGGTGGCTGACAATCTCGTCAAGTTCGTTTGGGCGCTGCACCACCAGGCCCACTCCGAAATACATGGCCTCCAGGCGAGCTTGCTCCAGGTCGGACGTGTTCTCGGAGACCATCAGGGTCCGCTCCGCGTAGCCCGCAAATCTTCCGGCCCACTCCAAGCCTTGTCGCCAATGATTGGTAGCTATACGCACGCCGATTGGATGCACGATTGGCCTAACGGCTCGACGTACGTGCACGCCTGAATCCTCATAGTTGACGTCAAAGTAGTCAGGCTCAGCGTTCACGAGCTCGATCGCGGAAGCAGTCAGTCCGGCAGCTGACGTCCATTCGGTGGCCGAGATCGGCAGAAGGGCCGTCAATAGATCGAAGCGAAGTATCGGCCCTAGGCCAAGAGATGCTCGCCACTCGTGTTCGCGGACATCTATCTCCAGCGACACGTCTGCGGCAACTCCTCGGACTCGCATCGGAAGGCCACCAAAGTCAAGGCGAGCGCCTGATGTTTCCCTCATGACCGCATCATCCTTTACCCACCCTTTCTACCTTAATGGCTTGCCCGGTGCCGACATCATCGCCCTACGGGCCGACATTGAATTCCCCATCCAACCCCGGTCGTATGGCGCACGATCCAGGGCTCGAGTACCTCTAGTCATCGACGGATCGCATGCACTCGTCGAGTTCGAATCCCGGTTCGTCCAGGGCGTCCGCAAACGCCGATGTCACGATCAGGCGCGATCGGCAGCCGGCCACTCTGACGCAGAGCGAGCTCGAGCTAGACCGGCTGCCAATGACCCGCACGCGCCTTCCCATTGCCGCCCGGCCGTGGGGCCACCATGAAACCATCGCGCTGCGACTGTGGGATGAAGTCGTCGCCTGGACGCCCGTGCCTGCGCTGTGCGCTGGACCAACCCGGCCGGACAAGAGGGACGCGCATGGGTCTGGGCTGAGCGACGGCGTCAGGCGCCGTCTCCCGAAGTATCGAAGCCGAAGTTACTGGGTATAGCGCCCAATGTTCCGCCCAACATATTAGCTATCTGTGCCCGCTGGGAGATTCCTCAGCGAGCACGCGACTCGACGAGTTCAGGCTCTTTCGCAGCCCGGCAAAGGTGATTAGGATCACCACTGCTTCAGATACGAGCAGGACGAGGGCTAGAGTCCCTCCCGCTCAGCTGCCGCATAGGGATCCTCCTTCGTCGCCACAGCTCTGAATGCAGCGGCTCAAATCGGTTGGCGCTTGCCATGGTTCTAAGAGTACGGTCGTCACCCGACAGGCCTGATGTCCCCCGACCCAATTGGCCGAGGACACACGCTGATGGGACGATGGGCTATGGCAACCGATCTCCCAGCGAAGCCGCTTAGGCTCCTCACTTCCGTGCCCAACAAGGTCTACGACCGACTCGTTGTTCGCTATGCGTTCCAAACGGATCGTGACTACGCGGCTGCCTACCACTTCTCGGCCCAGCGACTCGCAGAAACCTTTTCGGGAAACCCTGAAGACGACTTACTCCCTTTGCCGTTCCTCACGCTGTATCGCCAGGCATTTGAGCTGGAGCTAAAGAACACGATCAAGTTCCTCATCAAGACACGAATGGTCTACGTCGATGGCAAGACCTCTAAACTCCAGGATTCCATCAAAGAGGAGCGCATCAAGCACGACTTCGGCCACAATCTCTACAAGCTCCTGAACGAAGTCAAAAAGCACTACGATGCACTCGACCTGCCCGAAGCGTTCCCAAAGGATGTCGAGAAGCTCATCATCATGCTCCACGACGCAGACGTTGCAGGCACAGCGTTCCGGTACGCAGGGCAACTCCCCGACGTTCAGGAGCACGCCGACTTCCCTGACCTTGCAACGCTCCTAAACAATCAGTTCACGATGCTCTCGGTACTAGAGGACTATGTGGAGGGTCTCTACTCTGCAGGCCCCACGCTGAACGACATGGTTGACGACTACTACTGAGCCCCTTCATCCAACGGCACCCGAGCTGATGAGCGCGGACGAGCCCCTCGTCAGCTCATCCATTCGGGAGCCACCTGAAAGTCAGAATGATCGGAGTGCTCTTCCGCCGGTCTCCGTAACGGCTCATACCCTGTCACCGGGCTGACGCGTCCGACCCCCCGGTCAGGCCGTGCATAGCATTGGTTCGTGGAACCCTCAGACTTTTATGGCATCGGCGGCATGCAGGGGAGCGTCTGCCTTGACCACATCAGTGACCATGTCTTACATACCGCTCTCTCTGACGTTGCCGATAAGTTCGAGTGCTCCTTCTGCGGGCGGAAACCTGAGCCAGGCGAGCAGGCGTTCGCCGTCGAGCTGGACGAACTCGGGGTGCGCGTGTGGGACGTACTCAACTGGCTCTACCAGGGGACGGAGGACAGCGGCGCACCTTGGCGATACTACGAGGAGTTTGACAACACGTACGTGATGTACGAGACCGTTGAGGACGCTATCGACCCCGAGTACGCCATGCCCATCGTGGAGCGCCTGATTGCGGCCACCAGTTCGACGGACGCATGGATTCCGAGTGCCAGCACGGACCCGTCTGCGCTCGGGTGGGGCACCTACTCCGCGACAGTTCGTACCGAGAGCCGGTTCGTCGTCGTTGGAGCTTCAAACCGGCCAGGATACGAGGACGAGCCGCCCGCCCGTATTGGCAAGTTCCTCGGAGCGCTGCTCGCATACGTCGAGTCAGACCTGCTAGTCGAGCTACCCACTGGTTCGACGTTGTATCGCGGACGCATGACTGATGATGCTCGTGCTCTACTCGACAAGGTCCGAAAAGAGCCAAGTACAGAGCTAGGGTCTGCGCCTCCGCAGCTTGCCAAGAACGGTCGCCTGTCGCCGCCTGGAATCAGCTTGTTCTACTCAGCCGATGACCTCCATGTCGCGGTGGCGGAGATTGCGCTCCATTCCGAGTACGACCAGGCGGTGATGGGTGCGTTTAAGACGACGCGGTCACTGCGAATCCTCGACTTTACGCGCCCCCTGACGAAGTTGCCGAGCATCTTCGCGACGGACGACGAGAGCCGTCGGAGGTGGACTTTCGCTCGGTTCAAGAAGCACTTCACCGAGATGATTACGGCTCCTGTGGTCCTCGATGGGCGCGAGGCCGTTGATTACACGCCAACGCAGGTCGTCGCAGAATGGCTGAGATGGGTGCCGGAGGACCGCATCGACGGCATCGCGTGGCCCTCACACCTCGCGGAGGAAAAAGGCGCCGTCGCTGGTGACTCCGGTGACGCCTCCAGCGGCGCCCACGATGCCGCTTATGTTCCTCTTGGTCGGAACGTGGCACTGTTCTTCGGGTATGGGGCCCATTTTCAGTCCGTCCCGCCAACCGCACCCGAGCTGGCTCGTCCAATTCAGCGGAAGCCGACATTGACTTTGGCGGCCGATGACATCACGTCCCACCAGGTCTCTCGTTCCGTGAGCGTGGCGGAGCTTCGAGAACACGAGGATGACGACGACCCCAATCCGATGTTCATGGGCTTCTAGCGGCCCGGGACGCGGCGGTCCGTCGCGCGAAGCGGCTCGCTACTTGAGTAACCAGATTCTGTCGGGCGATTCTGACCCTGACCCCACTTTCGTGCACTCGAAGTAGTCCCGTGAGGGGTTTCTGACAACCTCGGACCTTGCTGAGGCCTCCCGTAACGGGGATCCGATCCTTGTCTGCGGGAGGGTCGGCCAGTGGGCGGCGAGAAGGTCGGTGCGCTTCGCCGGCGCCGCCGTTGCTGAGATGCCCCCTTAGCCCACCCGATGAAATTGCCGGAAAGCGTGCCAGCCGATTGGCTTGCATGTGATTCAAACCCCTAGCCGCCACATTTCGATCGTCTCTCGTGTTGCATGCGCAAGTCGCCAGGTGAGGGCGCTTAATGACGCGAGGTCCTGGTCCGGGTTGAGGAGTTCAACGAAGCCTCGCAGTGGCCTGGTTGCGTCAAGCGGGAGGTCTTGCGGGACGTAGTGCACGAATGTGTTGCGTATGCGCTTGTTGCGGGAGTCTAAGAATGTAGTTACGTTTTCCGACGCGAGAAGCTCACGTACCCGAATGGCTAGCGCTGCGGGATGTGTGTCGAGCAGCGTCTGAAGTGACACAAGCACGTGCCATAGCGTGACCATTGCATTGCGGAAGAACGCCCCCTCGTGCCCCGACGATGTCTGCGACAGCAGGAACACTAGGGTGTTCAGGTCTGATTCGAGGAGAAGCACCAGCATCTTTGCTTCGTCGCCCAGCGCCGTCTCGTACTGTCTGGGGAGGAACCTATTCACGTGGTGGTCTTCCCATGAAACCTTCTCGAGGCTGCTGAGATCAAGGGTCGCCGTAGGTTGGTGGGCTGAGCCGACCATAAGGTGGAATGCAGAAAGGTCTTCGCCGAGGTCCGTGCCTAGCTTTATCACGGCGTCCCGCATGGCGCTCGAGTCGCCGGCAGGAAGAACGAACCGCACCTGGGTGGGGATTGTGGCCAGCACAAGGTGGCCGTCAAATGTTGCGATACCGAGCTCCTTGACTATGCCTTGCAGGAACCACGGGGTGCGCCCACTCATCCAAATACGGTGCGCTGAGCGATAGCTCTGCATCTCCGCTTGAAAGTCCTCTATGGACTTCTTCGTGTTGTCGAGCAATTTAGCGGCATGACGTGCCTTCTCGACAGACGGGCTCTCGTTCTCGGCGAGGAATGGCACGAGGTGCGGGACGCCCACGTTCGGGTTCGCCGATTGGATTACCTTGCGACCTTCGTAGGCGACCCGGGCATTGATGCTCAGCATCATCCAAGTCGCGAAGCTGACGCCGTCCTCGGTGGCTTGTGCGGACTTGAAGACATCCAAGCACCAGGCGGCATCGGTCCAAAGAAGCTCTCTGGCGAGTGTTCCTGTTTCACTACTAATGCCCATGGCGCTCCATGTGAGCTAGTGACGACGGCGAGAAGGGCATGCCTCAATTGTGCCCGCGCCGCCGATCGCCAGCCACCCGTTTGGTTTGCGGTTCGCTGCGCCAGAGTCGTGATGCTTGACGCAGCGATATCGGAAGCCAAGGTCCCCTACTGTCGAAATATGGAACCAGACGATACAGATCCGCTGCTTGATCCCAAATTTGGCTTAGACGCGCCAACGAACGTTGCCAGAGACGATTTACTTGCGACTGTCGGACTTCTTCGTGTGCTGGCCAACATTCTTGAGGAAGAGGTGGCAATTGCACCCGGGGTGATCAGGAAGCTGGCGATGTCCATGCAGATGTCGTCGTTGCCGCAACACCAGTTTGGCCCCACGGAGCAGAACCTGGATGATCATCAATTTCGCCTAAAACTGCGTGACAACCTGCGGTCGTTGGTTGATGAGTTTGGAGAGGTCATCAACGGGGACGGTCGAGCTTCAAAAAAGTAATCACCTTGTGGGGTTGACAGGGGCGTCTCGCAACCCTTCGGATAAGAGGTGTCTCGTCTTGGCCGCGGCGAGTAGACGACGGGCCTACAAATGTGGCGGGCGACGATTCTTGCAACCATGTGTCGCAACCAGATGGCATGGTTATTGCAGCAGGGGCCCTAGTCACGACCTTGGACCGGCTCTGACTTCCGACGCCGACCATTCCCAGTCGTGCTCAAACATAAGGCGGTCGCGGGCGGGCCTGCACTGAATGATCGGTCAATATCCCAACGGTCGGAAGGTACGGAATAGATCCGGACTCTAGTTGGTCTGGGTATGGTGCCCAATCATTAATGTTTCACATCCCGTTGATCAACTTGGTGATTGTCCCGCCCGGGACTAGTTCCGTATCCCATTCATCCCCGCGGAGCTGACCCCGTTTGAGGGTTGACTACCGGAATGACTGCCCGCAGCCGACCCAGTGATTCCAGCTCGGCGCAACCCGTCAATCGTCGTACGTGTGGTCACGGTGACCGCGTCGATCCGAAACGGGCGCGGGCAAACCGGCTTCGATCGAACTGGCTTGCGATGACTATCGGGTTGAGATGTCCGGCGAGGTGACCTGTCCTATTTGCCCTTGCTCAGCCGTACTGAGTAGAAGACGGATCAATTCGCACGCCGGACGTTACTAGCTGCGTGTCAGCGCCGGTGAGGAAGTAGGCCAATAGTGCCCAGCACCAATACCGGCAACTTGTCGAAGAGCAGGAGTTCTTCGGGATTCTGCGAATTGCCCCAGGCGAGCATCATCGGTTTGTCACTCTTCACAGTGGTATCGCGTGCCGTCGTGGCTCCAAAGTTCTTGACTATCAACAGGATGAAGGAGACATCTACTTCGCTCCCTAGTTCCAGGTACGCGGCAACGCAGGGACGAGCTTGCTCAACGCGCAGTTGCCGAGCCTCGCCTACCTGCATAAAGGCAAAGACTGCCGCGATGATTGCAACGATATGCGTGCCCACAGTGCCTATCGCCGCCCACTCGTCGGACTTCAAAAAAACAATCCACCCGGTAAAGCCGGCCGCGAGCTCCGGCATTTACGCCTCGATCACATCAAGGGGAGGAAGAGACTTCACGATCTCTACCGTCTTCACGCTTACCGTCACGACGCGGGCGAGAAGGTCGAGCACGTAGCGAGGGTTGCCTCGTTCTTCACCCCAGTCATTCGGATCGTTCACGATTCCGCTTGGCTTGTCAGTCTTCACCTGATATCGCTCGACAATCCAGTCCACCGCCGAACGTGAACCAAGCATGTATCCGTGCGCCTCTTCAGGGATGCCTTTGATCGTCACGCCACTGTTGTACAGAATCGTAGTTTTGTCGACTTTTTTGCCGACCTTTCCGTAGCGCATCTTCTCCACGCGGTCGGTCGCATTGGCACGCCGAGCTTCGTCAAGCGGATATCGATTAGCGCTTTCGTAGTCGAGGTGCAGCCCCGACAACGTTCTCCCCGAATCGGAGAAGACCTGGAAGTCCTTGACCTTGGGCAGGCGTGGCAGCATCTTCTTCAGGTCCGAGCCGAACCGACTGCGATAGTCTGGACTGTGCAGGATGCCGTAGAGGTAGAAGAAGATGTCATCCTTCGAAACATCGTTACCGAAGGTCTTTCTGTAGTCGGCAAGAATTTCGTCGGTTACGTTGTCGATCTTTCTGAACTCCGAGCCGTCGTCGTCAAGCGCGTCCAGCAGGTCGCCGCTAGGGTCTCGCTTTTCGAAGCGATATCGAGGATAGAAGTGTCCGGTATCGAGCAGGTGCAGATCGGGAACCCCACGAACCATCAAGACCTCGAAAGTGGGGAGATGCGTAGACGGGGAAGTAACGACGAACCCGTAGTTCTCCACCTGACCGGATGGGAACAATTTTGGTATCTGGTACTGCATCTCGTTGAACTGCTTGTCGAAGTAGATCCACTGCCTCGAGAAGGGGCGGTAAGCGCCGCTGACCACTTCGGCTGCGTCAAATTTTGCAAGCTTTCCCTTGCCAAGGTCGTTCTTCAACGCTCGAGTCCAACTGACCTCACTTCTTGCCGAAGAAGTGATTGCGTCGAAATCATCAGGAGAACCTTGCAGGCGATCCACCGCCAAGTTGTAATTTGATACAAGTCTCTTCACGTTCTTGTCGAGACCCGCTCGGGAGTATGAGTAGACCCACGAGTCCCGGTTAGTAACGACTCCAAATGAGGACATACCCAACACAGCGATCCCCCTCTCGCCCGACTTGAGTGTGAAAGGAGTCAGGGTTTCGAAGTCCTCGTTTCGCTGGTTTATCCAGTCGCCAGCGTCATTTGGAACTACGGATTGCCAATCCACGTTCTGGTACGTGGCAGCCGTTCGTATGGTCTCCAGCTTTTGTTCCCGGCTAAGGTTGTCGCCGATATCTCGATAAAAGATCTTGCCGGGGTTCTGGTCATTCGGATTCTTGATCAGCAAGTAGATAGCGACTGTAGTCCTGGTGCCAGCGCCGAAAACATTGCCGGACTCTCTGCGTCTCTCATCGCCCGAACCGAGCGCGTTGCCGCGAAGGTTGAACGCGTAAATCGAGCTGAACTCTTCGACGAGCGTTTTACGAAGTCCATCCGCAGAGTTGGAGTCGATAAAGCCGCCGTTCGAAACATAGGCAACGATTCCGTGGTCACCGATACGGTCAGACGCCCATCGAATGGCTCGGATGTATGAGTCGTAGAGGCTCTTCTTGAGACCCGCATTGGCGCGACGCGCGTAAGTCGCTTCAATCTTCTTGTCCAATGTCGGGTAGCTGAGATTCTTGTTGTTATCGTTCTCGCTTGACTGCCCGACTGAATATGGCGGGTTCCCGATGATGACGCGAATATCCTGCGCCTTCTGCGCCTTCACGCGCTCGTTGTTCTCGGGGAATACACCGTTGCTGTCGAGTTCGTCATCGTCTTCGTGCATCTGGAAGGTGTCAGTTAAGACGATGCCTTCGAACGGGGTATATTCGCCGCTCGTAAGGTCGTGGTAGGTCTCTTCGATGTTGATTGCTGCGACGTAGTAAGCAAGTAGAACAATCTCGTTAGCGTGCAGTTCATGTCGGTACTTGTATGCGAGATCGTCAGGCTGGATAAGCCCGGACTGGAGAAGTCGCACAATGAACGTTCCCGTTCCCGTGAAGGGGTCGAGGATATGAACTCCCTTCTCGGTCAGACTGGTCCCAAATTCAGTCCCGAGTGCATCGTCCACCGAATGGATGATGAAATCGACAACTTCATTTGGGGTGTAAACGATCCCGAGCCGGTCGCTCGTCCCTGAGAAAGCCGTCTTGAAGAACTTCTCGTACAGCTCCTTGACGATGGACTGCTTCGCCGCCGCATCGGTAATTCCCGATGCGCGCTTTCGAACTGAATCGTAAAAAGCATTGAGTTGCTCAGTCTCCTTTTCGAGATTCTGTCCTTCGAGAGCATCAGCCATCTTCTGCATCACCAGGGAGACAGGGTTGTGCTCCGAGAAGGAATAGCCTTCAAAGAGCGCGTCGAAAACCGGCTTGGTGATGAGGTGCTGGGACAGCATCTCAATTGCGTCTTTCTCTGTGATGAAGGGATTGAGATTGTCCTTGAGACCCTTGACGAAATCCGTGAACTCATCGTGCAGTTCGGCATCTGAGTCATCCACGAGGGTCTTGATACGCGTCATATGCGCTTCGGCAATCCCGGCAACGTCAGATGCCCAGTTCTCCCAATACCGACGTTCACCGACCTTCTGGACGATCTTGGAGAGAATCGCGTCGCGCCATTTGTCGATGTTTGGGAAATCGAGGGTGACGTTGCCGTAGTCCTTCTCGTCATCACCACCGCCTCGTCCACCAACTCCGATGACGTTGATCTTTCCTTCGGTGCTGCCCGTCAGGTCAATCTTGTTGACCATCGCATCGAACCGCTCGTCGTGTGCGCGGAGCGCCTGAAGTACCTGCCAGACCACCTTGTACTTCTTGTTGTCATTCAGCGCAGTGGCGGGGTCCATGTCCGTGGGAACGGCAATCGGCAGGATCACGTACCCATAGTTCTTCCCGTCGAGCTTTCGCATCACGCGACCAACTGATTGAACTACGTCAACAACAGACTCTCGCGGGTTGAGGAACATGACGGCATCGAGAGCCGGAACGTCTACACCCTCTGACAGGCACTTTGCGTTGGTGAGGATTCGAGCTACGTTCTCGCCGCCGTCTTCCTTAAGCCAGTCCAACTTCGCGTTGCGCTTCAGCACGTTGAACGTGCCATCGACGTGCTCCACCTCGGTGTGAAGAAGATCACCGGAGTCTTCATCGAGGGCGTCAATCTCTGCCTCGACAACGCTGGCGAACATGCCCGCGATCTTCTTCGACTCGGCGATGTTGCGAGCGAAGGCGACAGCGCGCTTCATCGGAAGCGGGTCTTCATCGAACTCTTCGGGAGTCAACGATCTCTTGGAGAGACCGTTCCAGCAGCCAACGATTTTCGCCGCGTCCTCCAGCTTCATGCTGTTGTCGTCGTCGGCAAGCATTCGCTGGAAACGGCTGCTGATGTACGACTCATCAACAGCAAGAATCAGTACCTTATAGTCGGAAAGGCGACCCATCTCCACCGCCTGCCCAAAGCTCAGACGGTGGAATTCTTCGCCGTACATGGCGACATTGTTCATGTCGTTAACTTCCGCGCCGACCTCTTCAGCTTTCGTGCGAGCGGAGTCAGCGTAGATTCTTGGAGTCGCCGTCATGTAGAGGCGCTTCTTCGCTTTGATGTACGACTGATTGTGAACGCGGGTGAACACCGATGCGTCTTCGTCGCCAGCGAGCTTTACGCCCGTGGTCCGATGAGCCTCGTCGCAAATGATGAGGTCGAATTCCGGCAGACCTTCATCCTGTGCCTTTGAGAGCACATCGATGGACTGGTAGGTCGAGAAGATGACCGTGCGTCCATTGAAGGAGACGGGCACCTGTGACATCTTCTCCATAAGCTTCTTGGCGTTGGTGGTCGCCGGGTATGCAAGGTCTGTGAGCGGGATGTCCTCGTCACTCTTCCGCTTTCCTACGCTTACGTCGGAGCACACCGCGAAAGATCGGAGGTTCTCGGCAGCGTCAGCGGTTTCGCTCGTCCACTCCTTGAGCGTCTGGGAAAGCAATGAGATGGAGGGCACGAGGAACAACACAGTTCCGCCCTTCGGCACCACGCGCTCCATGAGTTTCAACGAGGTGAAGGTCTTGCCTGTGCCACACGCCATGATGAGCTTGCCTCGGTCGGCATTCTCGAAGCCAGCGAGTACTTCGGTGATGGCTGCCTCTTGATGGGGGAACGCCTGCTTGGCGGCTTTCAGGACGATTTCGGACGGCTTAGCGATCGTGTACAGCGACCAGTCGATGGGCGAGTCATCGAGGTCTTGAACACGGAGCCGAAGCACGGGAGGGTTCTGACCCTCAACCGCATCCTCGGCATTCTTGCCCCAGTTGTCCGTAGTCGAGATGATCATGCGACCGGTGAACTCGGTCTTGCTCGATGCCGACAGGAAGCTGTCGATGTCGGGCTTGTTCAGCGGGTGGTTCGGCGCATAGAACTTGCATTGGATGGCAGTCATCTCGCCTGTGTCACGGGACTGGGCTACGAGGTCGATCCCGTTGTCTATGCGCCCGTTACGCGCCGGGTAGTCGGTCCACATCCAGACATCGCTATAAATCTGCTGGTACGTCGGATCAGCCTTTAAGTAGGCGACCATCAGCTTCTCGAAGCGCATACCTTTGTCATGTTCGTCGTACGAGTACGAGCGCAGTTCGGAAAGGATGTCGTGGATGCTTATCGCCAATGGTTCCTCCGGTGGTAGCCGCTCCGAGGCTATCGGACCTGAGCCTGTATCAGCGTCGACATGCTTTCCCTCGCCGACACGGCGGATTGGGGGTCAGCGCACTAATACCCCTACCGTCACGACACACGCCCAACGTGACCTGAGCGTCCGACGGTATCGTGACGGATATGCCGGATCTTTCTTCTGTCGAGAACTACGTCCTCTCGCATGCGGGCGCTGACAAAGCATTCGTGAAGGAGGTCGCTACCCGCATCCGCTTTGCCGGACGGGATCGTTTTCTCGACGCTTGATCCATCGGTGCTGGGGAATCGACTCCTGGTGCGATTGCTGAAGCCATTCGGTCATTTGAGGCACTGGTCCTGTTCTGGTCTAGTGCGGCCGATTCATCGGCGTGGGTGCGGCGAGAATTCCAAGCTGGCCCAACGCGGTTTATCGAGGATGACAGTCGCCTCTTGGTCGTTGTGCGGCTCGACGAATCCGAGGTTCCGGAACTCGTAAGAGACCTGAAGTGGATTGACGCCGCGGACGAGGACGCCGACAGGGTTGCGAACGAGCTACTGGGTCTCAGCGCAGGCGATCGATTGAAAGCCATGCAGCGCTATCTCGATTCAATGGAGATCCGCGTCGAGTACTTTCCGGGATTCGGCGCCATGGTCGCTTGCCCCAGGTGTGGGCGCACCGTTGACAACATCGACTGCAAAGTCAGGTGGGAGGGCGACGACGAATACTCCTTCCTTACTTGCAAGGTCTGCGGATGGCACTACGCCAGTGAAATGTGAGAGGAGCGCTGGGGCGCGGGCGGCGGATCTGGCTACGCCGCCCGGCGGCATCCTGGTGTTGTATATGACGATGACGGAAGAATCTCCTCAGGACGCTGACAGCAAGGAACGGCCGCATGAGCTGGCGGTTTTTCTTGGTCAAGACTTAGCGGAGATTAGTTCTGAGTACGCGCGCATTCGGGCGCGAACGACTGAGGATCCCGGAACGGCGGGGGACGAGGGTGAGGAGAACTGGGCCGAGTTGTTGCGGCTGTGGCTTCCGGCCACTTACACCGTTGTAACCAGGGGAAGGATCTTAGGAACTGACGGAGCAGCCAGTCCCCAGGTTGATGTCATCGTATTGAAACCCTCCTACCCGCAGCGCCTCCTGACGAAAAAGGTCTACTTGGTCAGCGGGGTGGCTGCGGTATTCGAGTGCAAGACGACTCTGACTGCGGCGCACATCAAGTCGGCGTTCAGCACGGCGAAGATAGTCAAGAATATGAGTGCGCTCGGCGAGGGTACGTTCCAGAGGGAGCTTAAGCGTGGGCCAATATTCGGACTTGTAGCTCACAGCCATTCTTGGAACTCAGCTCAGTCCACGCCCCTCGCGAACGTAGACTCGACGATCGACGCGCTACATCGCGCTGCGGAACATCCCCGGGACTTGATCGACGTCGTATGCGTGGCTGACCTTGCGTCCTGGAACCTGTTCAGGGTCGCTTACATTGGGCCGGTCGTGATAGCTAAGGAGCAATGGGAACATCTCCGGCCCATCTATGGGCTTCCCGCTGAAGGGGGCGTTATGACCACATTCCCGCGAAGAGACGATTCATCTCCTTCCAACCCAGTAGCCGTGCTCGTCGCGTTGCTTCTTCAGGCGCTTGCTTGGGAAGATCCTGGAATGCGGCCGCTGGCCGACTATTTCAGACTTGCCGGCCTCTGGGGTGCCGGGGGCGGTGATACCAAGAATTGGCCTTTGAGCGATGTTTACTCGCCTCAGACGATCGCCGGCATAGCCGGGCACGCTGTCGCGTCCGGATGGGATGAATGGGCGATAGGGAACGCCTAGTGCTCCTTGGTTGAATCGCTGGAGCGCTGCCACCTCATTCCGTCGCCTCAAAACTGAACGCCCGTTCCTGGGTATGGCGCCCAACATGCCATGTGGCACGGTTCGCGAAATCAGTGAAGCGCCCTGAGTTTGTTGGAGGCTCCTGATGCTCCTCCACGACCTCCGCATTGGCTTCGTCATCCCGCAGCAGTCGCTCCGCAAATCGACGCAGAAGGTCTTTCGCAGACCCGCGACCTCGACCCGTCGATGGTTCTGACGGCGTTCGACGTGGGGGAGTTGGAGCAGGACTTCGAGGTTCTTATCGTCGATGAGAATCATCGCCTTGGCCTCCGCGCGAACCAGCCGGCCGCAGCAATGAACATCAAGTTCCGCGACATCACGACGAGGCGGTTCGGCCACGACGACACATCGAAGACCCAGCTCGACTGGATCGCGGCCAAGAGCACCCACCAGATTTTCCTGGTCGACCCCGCGCAGAGCGTGAAGCCGGCCGATATCCCGATCGCGGCCCTCGAGCGGCTTGTCACCGATGCCAAGGCAGCCGCCACCACCACCCCCTCCTCTCGCAGATGAGGGTGCGTGCCGGTTCCGACTACGTCGGTCACGGGAGACGGATGCTCGGTGCCGCAACGGGGTCAGGATCGCAGCCGCCCGCATCTGTCCCCTACTTCGGCGACTACGACTTCCGGATGTTCGACGACGCTTCCGAGATGCGTGCGGAGATCGTGCGCCGAGACTGCGAGGTCGGCCTGTCATGCCTGGTCGCGGGCTACGCCTGGGAGTGGAAGACGAAGGGCAAGAAGTCGGGTCACGACATCGAGATCGGCGAGCTGCGGATGCGCTGGAACAGCACCCAGACTGACTGGATCGCGTCGCCGGGCTCTCTCGACGAGGTGGGTTCGATCCACACGGCGCAAGGCTACGACCTCAACTACGCTGGCGTGATCATCGGCCCCGACCTCCGCTTCGACACCACCACCGGCCGCATCGTCGTCGACCGCGCCTCGTACCTCGACAAAAAGGCAGGGAGGCTAACAAGGCCCTCGGTCCCATCCACTCCAACAACGACCTGCTCTGGTACAGTCACAACGTCTACGCTGTGCTGCTCACGCTAGGTATCCGAGGCACCTACGTCTACGTCCACGTCCCGGCGCTGCGGGCGCATCCGCGCAAATACGTGACTCGTTAGAAGCGCAAACTCGCAACCTAGTCCGCTGCGTCTACGTACCCCTGTAACAACTCCTTGACGACATCTGTAAGCGTGCGCCCTTGCCGCGCTGCCTTTGCCTGAGCGGCCGAATACAGCTCCGGTGGAATCCGAAACGACTTGTGGGGCGTCTTTGGCTGGTTGGGCATTGACTCATCGTGCCAGAGTCTCGTCCCCTCCGAGTCCTTGCGAGGTGTACATCCACCCCCTACAATAGGTGGTATGACACCTTCGGTCGCTTTCGTCTCAGTACTCATCCCCGCGGAACTTGCAGAGGCATTCGAGAGCAGGGCATGGGAAGACGACTTGTGCGCAGAGGAAGCTCTCATCCGCTTGCTCTCAAATTGGGTGAACGATCCCGAGCCGAAGCTCGGTGGGACAGACGCGACCGAGGCCCCGCACGGCACGACCGGCGTCGGCAAAGTCGAACCCGCTTCCCGCGTCTCTGGTCTCCGGTATGGCAACAAACTGCGCCGGTGCCGGAATTGTGGAGTTCGCGTGCCCAAGGCGCTTCGCAAAATGCCATGGAAAGCGTGCTCGGATGATTGTGCCGACGAGCTCTGGGTTAGAGCGAACACCGCCAACGCGGAGCTCCTATGATCCTGCGATTGTGGTGCCTCCGGTGAACTCGCCACGGATAGCGACACCTTGTCTAGTTACGAGGTGGGTGCCCTCGTAGACCTGAGGGTCCTGGGATGGACGAAGTTGGCCACAGACACATATACCGCGACAACGCATGGCAACCGACCTTCACTGCCCTCATCGACGTCATCAATGCCCAGAGAAAACTCTGTCTGGTCCAACGAATCTGGGTTGCACTCGAATGCGGCAAGGGCCGCTAACTCTTGTGAAGCGAGTCGAAAATTGATCTCCAGGCACACCCGACTAACTGCGCTAGTGAGTCCACCGATGGAGTACGGATGCGCTACCAATCCCAAGTGGACCGTTAGCCCCGATGGTCAGGATTGCGTCGCAGAAGCTGGTCCACTCTCCGCCGCCGCCAGAACCTGTACTCATCGTCGCGATTAGTGGCGGCCTTCACCTCTGATTGTGAAGCGAACCAAACGTTCAGATTGTCGAGCTTGCTTCCGACCTCTGGAACCGCCTTTGCGATCTTCTCCAATGCAGCTGTCTGTCTTTTGAGCTCGTTGTAACTGTCTTGCTCGAAATCGTCGTCAGCAAGAGCGAGAGCCCACTGGTCCAGATCAAGCACATTTTTATCCGCGTAAGAACGCCCTGCTGAGTCTCGGTACCTCGCGATCGCTGTGAGGCGCCGAGGTGGTGCACCCTGTTGTTCCATCTCGCTCATGGTTGCGACAAAGAAGTTAATTACACGTCCTGGGGCCAGGAACGGCATTGGACCGTCAATGAGCTGGCGCTGGATCGGATCTTGAGCAAGCTCGTCCGAGCCCCGAGGAAGCTGATCCCATTCAAAGTAGATATCGGCTGCGGGAGTGGCGCCGATGTTCTTGATCTCGATCATCAAGATAGCCGTCGATCGAAAAGCAAAATCGACCGTAACGAAAGGACGCGATTGCTCTCGTTGCTGTGCGTAATGCGCTCGAAGTTGTACAAGTGCCAGAGCGGCAGCGAGGACCGCGACGATGAAGGTCGCACATCCCCAAATTGCTTGCCACTCCTGAGCCGTCCATACGCCCACCCAGTCGAACATGCCCACCCCACCTTCGAGCTCATGTTATCGTTCGGGCCACTTGGGCTTAGCTGCAAACTAAAGGCATTGGGGAGGCGGCGCCGTCCAGTTTCACTGCGAAGGTGCCGTCTTCTGACTGAGATTGTTGGCTTCCTTCCATCGTCAAATAGATGTTGAGGCTGAGCAGGCAGGGGCCGTGCGCGTGCGCTCGTGATGGAACGAGGTCAGACCTGCGACCACGAGCCCGCATCGCATCCCGACTTCGCCAACTACTGATTGCGACTCTGACCCGCTGAACCTGCAAGATCGGGATTGAGGTGCGGCAGTTCTGGGAGTCCGAGTCGCTACCCCTGTAGATTTCTTGAAGGATTGCATCCGGAAGGAACTCGATGATGGATCTGCCCCTCAGCCTGAACGGCGGGCTGCGATTCGGACCGAAGAGGCCACGTAGAACGCGTTCATCATGCCGTTCATCTCGACGATCCTCGGGTATGACGTGTTCAACCCTCTGGAGGTCGTTCCTGATTTCACCGCCGACGTAGGGGTGAAGAAGGGGAGAAGATCGACTACGCCATCATGCGTGAGGGTGAGGTGCAGACCCTCATCGAGTGCAAGACGGCGACCGGGCAGCTGAAGATCGAGCACGCGTCGCAGCTGTTCCGGTACTTCGCCGTCACGAATGCGCGGATCGCGGTTCTTACGAACGGGCAGGTGTACAACTTCTACACCGACCTCGACGCACCGAACCGGATGGACGAGAAGCCGTTCCTGGTGCTCGACCTGTCGGACATCGACGAGACACTCATTCCGGAGCTCAAGAAGCTCACGAAGGACGTCTTCGACCTGGACTCCGTGATCAGCGCCGCGGAGGAGCTCAAGTACGTGGGGGCGCTCAAGCTTGAGATCGCGGCGCAGTTCCGCGAGCCGACGGATGAGTGGATCAAGTTCTTCACCTCGCGGGTCTATGACGGGGCGCACACGCAGAAGGTGCGCACGCAGTTCACGACCCTCGTGAGCAAGGCGACTCGTCAGTTCTTGAACGAGCAGGTCAACGATCGACTGAAGACCGCGCTCGGGGCGACGGCGCTGCCTGTGTCTTCTGGCGTCGAGGGGGCCGGCGCGTCCTCGATCACCAGTGAGGCCGCTGCCGAGCGGGACATCGAGGAGAACAACGACGGCATCGAGACGACGTTGGAGGAGCTCGAGGGCTACCAGATCGTGAAGGCGATCGCGTGTGCCGAGGTGAAGCTGCAGCGGGTCGTGCACCGGGACGCGAAGTCGTACTTCGCGATTCTTCTCGACGACAATAATCGCAAGCCGATTGCGCGGCTGTGGTTCAACGGGAAGAAGCAGAAGTACCTGTGGGTGTTCGATGCGGCGAAGATCGAGACGAAGATCCCGATCGAGTCGGTGGACGGCATCTACGAGCATGCGGAGGCGATCCGCTCGGCTGTTCGTATGCACGCGGCGTAGGGGGTTCGTGGCCTGCGGGTCGTGGGCACCGCGAACGAGAGGGTGGGGATGGAGGCTTATCCGGTTGGAGCCATAGGCATCGGGCCTGGCGGGAGCCCGCGCAGCGGGCGGGGGACTATGGCTCCAACCGGATAAGCCTCCATCCCCACCCGGCAACGAGAGTAGACGGCATCCGCCCACGGGTGCCTGGCCTCAGGTCAGGGTCGTGGACTGGATGATGCCGAGGGTCGTGCGGTGGAGGCGTCCGTTCTCTGTGCCCCAGGTCAGGGCCGCGTCGAGGCGGGTGCTGATTGACTCGGTCATTCGTCTGCCGCCGAAGATGGCCAGGGCCTCGCGCTTGAGGTCGGGCTCGGAGAGGCCCGCGGAGGCCTCGGCCGCGATCGACATGGCGTTCGCGATCTCGATCAGCGAGACGTGGTCGAGGGCCCGGCTGTCGCCCTGCTGAGAGGATCGTGCACGGCGCCAGGTTGTGGGGTCGACGTCGGTGGGCCACGCGAACGGCTCGGTCGAGTGGGCCGTCATCTCGGCGGGGACGAACTGCAGGATGGCGGTGGCGCGGGCTTGCGAGACCTTGGTCAGGTCGAACGCTGCCGCGACGAGCTTCGCGAGTCGCACCAGGTGGACCGGGCCCTCGGTCGCCACGATCTCGCGGATCACGGCCTCGACGGCGCGGCCGGCGTCGTGGCGGGGGAGCGCATCCAGTACCGAGATCGAACCCACTGGCCGCGGCACCCACGGGGTGTACGTGTCGATGAGGGCGTCCACGACAGATCCGGCTGACGCCGAGGTGGCGACTGACTTAAGGAACAGGTTGGGCGTGGCCTCTTCGAAGGGAGCCGGCGAGGGGGTGTCGAAGGCCGGTGTGGCGTTGTCGATCTCAACGTCGTCTTCCAGCGCCTGCTCCACCATGGAGTCGACGCGCGCCAGCTGCTCGCCGTTGTCGGCGGCCGCTACGGCGTCGGTGATCGCCAGTTCGAGGCGGTCGAGGACCGCCTCGCGCCCGTGCAGCCACTCCGGGAGCCAGACACGCTCGACGGCCGGCCAGTTCATCAGGTTCCGGAGGACCTCGATGGGGAGGCCGTCGCGGTCGGCGACGGTGCGGCGCGCCTTCCAGGAGTCGCCGTCGAGGAGCACTGCGAGCACGGGGCGGTCGGGGGTGTCCGCGGGCGCGATGCTCAGGTCGACGCGGAAGTCGGAGAGGCCGACGTCGGTCTTCACGGCGAGGCCGCGCATCCGCAGTTCTGCTGCGATCTCGTCGCGGTGGCGGTCGAAGATCGCGGTGCGGCGAGGGTCGGCTTCGAGGGCGTCGGAGCCGCGGGTGGCCATCTCGAGGTACGACTTGAGGTGCTTCACTCCCACCGAGCTCGTCTGCTCGGCCCGCAGCTCGGAGGGGTCGAAGCTCGCGAAGAGCAGCACCTGGCGTCGTGCTCGCGTGACCGCCACGTTGAGTCGGCGTTCGCCGCCGGCGCGCTGAAGCGGCCCGAAGTTGAGGGGGAGGAAGCCCTTATCGTTCACGCTGAAGGCGATCGAGAAGAGGATCGCGTCGCGCTCGTCACCCTGCACGTTCTCGAGGTTCTTCACGAACAGGCCCTCGCTGTCGTGGTCGAGAGCCTTCAGGATCCGCTCGTCGCCGGTGTCGCGGAGCAGGTTTTCGATGAAGTCGCGCTGCTGGGCGTTGAACGTGACGACGCCGAGCGACGGTGCCTCGAATTCGGCCAGTGGCACGTTCGCCTGTGCCTCGGCGGCGGTGTCGAATCGTCGGCGGATGTCGGCCACGATCGCCTCGGCCTCGATGCGGTTGGTGCGGAGCTCCTTGCCCTTGCCGGAGCGGTTGAAGATACCGTTCACGCGCACCATCGACACCCCGTAGCCGTCGAGGGAGTCGCGCTCGGCGGACCGGAGGGGGGCCGGGAAGGAGGAGAGGCGGCTCTCGTAGTAGTGGTGGTTGCTGAACGTGATGAGCGACTCGTCCTGGCTGCGGTAGTGCCACGACAGCCACTTGCTCGGCACCTGCGACTGCACGCACTCGGAGAGGATCGACTCCTCGTCGGGTACGGCCTCGGCCGAGAGGTCGATCTCGTCGTCGGCGTCGATGGCGGCCTCGCCGAAGCTGGTGGGGGGCATCTGCTTGCTGTCGCCCACGACGACGACCGAGGTGCCCCGGCCCATCGCGCCCACCGCATCCGCCACCCGGATCTGCGAGGCCTCGTCGAACACCACGATGTCGAACAGGCCCGGCTTGGCGGGGAAGAAGCGGGCGACCGACTCGGGGGACATCAGGGTGATCGGCAGGATCTGGGTGATGAGCTCGCCGAAGGTGTCGAGCAGGGTGCGCACGCTCATGCCGCCGCGCTGGCGTTCGAGCTGGCGGCGGAGCAGGCCGACCTGGCCGGCCGGTGCGGAGGAGTCGAAGCGTCGGAGGTTCAGGACGTGGGCGGGGATGGCGTTGGGCAGTTCGGCCCGGATGGCCAGGGCGCTCGTGGTGAATCGCTCGATGGAGCGGTTGTGGGCGGTGGGGTCGAAGTCGGCGAGCCCGGTGCTCTGCTCGCGCTCGTCGACGGAGGCGGCGGCCAGTCCCTTCTCGAATGACAGGCGGGCGTCGTCGGCCGAGAGCTCGCCGACCAGGAGAGCCTTGACGGCGTCGGTCATTCCGCGACGCCGGAGGGGTTCGAGGGCCCGGGAGAACGCGAGCCAACGGTTGAGGGCGACGGGGGTGGGGGAGTCGAGGTTCCGACCGGCCCGGGTGGCGGCCCAGGCGTCGAAGAAGCCGCGGTTCGTCGGCGTCTGTGCCCACAAGTCGAGATCGTTCGCCGTGGTGTGCGCTGCGGCAATGAGTTCGGCCCACGCCGTGGCGAGGGCGGCCGTGGCGGCGGAGCGGTTCGCGTCGGGCGCTGTTGTCTCGTAGAGTCGGCGGATCTCGGCGGTGAAGGCGTCGGGTTCTTCTCCGGGCATCTCCCCGGGCCGCACGCCGATCGTCGAGCCGACCCAGCGCAGCCAGGCGATCTGCGCGACTACGGATTCCGCGTCGGCCGGGCGCAGCGGGTTCCAGTCCGGGGCGATGCGCACCCCCTCGAGCTGCTGAGCGGCGACCCGGAGGGTGTGCACGTGATCGGCCGATTCGGCGATCTGGCCGGTGAGGGTCGCGAGCTGCTTCAGGTCGACGGCGTCGGGGGACCGCAGCACCGAGAACAGCCTTGCGGCCACTGCGCGTCGCTTCTTCTTGCGGCCGAAGAAGCCGGACTGGTCAGCGGCCAGGGCGCCGGCGTGGATGCCTGACACGTCCAGGGTGACCGCTTCCGGCTGGGCCTGCTGCAGCCAGGCCGGTGGTGTCTGCGCGAGGGCGGTGAGCTGGTCGACGACCGGTTGGGCCGCTCGATTCCAGTCGCTCGGCGATGCGGCGTCTCTCGCGGCATCGACCGCTGCGAGAGGTTCGCGCTGGTAGCCGTCGATGCGCGACCAGTCTGCGAGCTGTTCGGGGGAGTGCGCGAGCGCAATGAACTCCCACGCTGCTCCAGAGTCGAGGGCCGCCGCGATCGTTGTGTCGAGATTCTGCGCGGCGGTATGGGTGGCGGCCGGATCGATGGGGTTCTCCGGCCTGTCGACGACGAATCCCCACGGGTTCACCCGCTGGGGCCTCACGTAGTCGGCTGTCTCGGGGAGGTCGCGGAGGGCCGTGCGGATGGCGTCGAAGTCGTCGGACGACCCGCCCGAGACCAGCGATGCCGGCACCGGGAGCTCGGGCACGAAGGCATCCGCCGCGAGCTCGCTCGTGCGGGCGGAGTAGAGGGAGAGCCCGGCGGGGTTGCTCTCATGCAGGCGGTCGGCGTAGCGCGACAGGCTGCGGCGGTTCGAGTTCGCGATCTCGAGGTTCGTGCTGAGTGCGGCGCCGTCGGTGGTGACCCGGTGCTCGAGAGCGGACTTGATCTGAGCACGCACCGCGGCGGGCCGGGCGCCCTTGTCGTGCAGGTCGAGGGAGAACGGGGCGAGACCGATCTCCTCCAGACGGCGCTGCACCACGCTGAGTGCGGCGCGCTTCTCGGCCACGAACAGCACACGCTTGCCGTCGGTGAGGGCCTTCGCCAGGACGTTGGTGATGGTCTGCGACTTGCCGGTGCCGGGAGGGCCCTCGAGCACGAACGTCCTGCCCTGCGCGGCCTCGGCCACCGCCTCCAGCTGCGAGGAGTCGGCCGGGACCGGACACTGCGCACTCAGCGCGTCGAGGTCGACGGCGTTCTCGGCCGTGGCGGCCTGCACCGGGTCGACGAACGCCGCGGTCGGTGTCTCGATCAGGTGCTTCACGAGCGGGTTGCCGGCGAGGGACTCCCAGTTCTCGTCGAGGTCCTTCCAGAGCCGGAACTTGGCGAACTGCAGGATGCCCAGGTTGACGGTGTCCTCGACCCGGAACGGGAGGTGCGTATCCAGCATGGCCTGGCGGGTGGCGGTGAAGGCGGCCTGCAGGTCGATGCCCGCGCTATCCTGAGCCGGATCGGCGAGGCCCGGGATCTTCAGGTCGTAAGCCTGCGAGAGCTTCTCGAGCAGGCAGTAGTTGGGAGTGGACGCGCCGGACTCGTCGAGGGTCAAGCGGTAGAGCGAGCCGCGATTGGCGGTCGTCAGTGTCACGGGGACCAGGATGAGCGGCGATCGGAGCTCGCGGTCGTTGAAGGTCCAGTGCAGCATCCCGAAGGCGAGGTAGAGGTTGTTCGCGCCGGTCTCCTCCACGATCGTCTTCGCCTTGTAGGCGAGGTAGCGGAGCTTGGTGGCGTAGGCGTCCTCGGTGATGTCGATGTACGCCTCCTTGCGGTCGGCGAGCAGTTGCGCGCGGGTGTCATCGGGGAGGTCGCGGCCGTACTGGATCTTGCGCTCGCGGTCGACGGCGCCCACCGCGTCGGAGGGTCGTAACGAGAGCTGGATGCCGGAGCTGATCTTGTCTTCGAGGTGCGGGAGAGCGCTGCTCGGCACGGCCAGGGAGTAGCCGGCGCGGTCGGTGAAGTTGATCAGGCGGTTGCGGAGACTCAGGTCGAGGAGGGAGTTCTTCCACTGCGCCACCCGCGGCGGTGCGGCCACACGGGTGGAACCATCGGCCGCGGACGCGGTGGACTCCCGGTCATCCCGCAGGGCGACTCTCGCAGCAACCCTGTACTCGGTGACCACGACGGTGCCGTCAGCGGCGACGGACCGGGATGGGAGCGGGAAGATGCTCGCCGAGCGGGCAGCCCCTACGTCGATCGCACCGATGAATGTGCTCGTCCCTCCCTCGACACGTGCCAGGGCCGCCCTCCTGGCGGCGTCGAAGTCACCCTCTCGGGAGTCGGTGACCGCGGTGGTCTCGATCAGCACGATCTGGCCCAGCGCGGTGCGGTTCAGCAGATCGGCCAGTTCGAAGTCGACCACCGAGCCCATCTCGCTGTTCTGCCGCCAGTAGCCGAGGAAGGCGTGGCCATCGAAGATCCACAGGGTCGAGTTGATGCCCGCCTGCTCGAGTGCCGCGGCGAGCACGACCGTGGTGTCGAGGCACGTGCCGACCTGGCCCTCCAGCACCTCGGCCGGTGTGCGCACCTTCTGGCCGGTGCTCGACCAGCTGGCGGGCGGTTCCGCGTAACGGACGCGCCGTGAACGCATGGCTTCGTAGATCGCCTCGACCGTCGCATCCACTCGGTTCGGATCGTCGAGCTGGTAGCCGGTCATGCTGCGGTCGCCGGTGCGCTTCTCGAGGAGCTCGCCCGCCTCCTGGAGGAGGGGCTGGATGGCTGCCGCGTTGGGCTGCACGTAGGCGGGCAGCAGTTCCATGCCGAGCTGCACCGGGTTGGTGCGCCACTGGGAGGCGGCCAGGACGTCGACCTCCGAGGAGGCCTCGGCGAGTGTGGTTCCCGCTGCGTCGCGCAGGCGGGCGGTGACGCGTCCGGGACGCTGCTCATCGACGGCGAGCATCTTCGCCGGATCGAGGAAGAGGCTGAGTTCGGAGAGGGTGACCGTCGCCTGCTCGGCGAGGTCGATGAGGGTCGTGCTGGGAGTGCCGAGCGAGCCGAAGGCGTCTGTGGCCTCGATCTCGAGCGAGGCGCCCCGCAGCATCTGGCCAGGGTTCGTGATGGTGACGGACTCGAGGGCGGAGAGGCGGGCGTTGGCCAGGGCGTAGCTGACGACGCCGGCCGTGGTGAGGTGGAGGGTGAGGGCGGTGGCTGTGTGCGGCTGGTCGGCCGGGGCGTCATGAACCGCGATCGGCTGGCCCGACGGGGCCTCCGCCGTCGGAGCCGGAGCCGGAGTCGACGTCGTTGCTGTTGTCGTTCCCGCCTCGGTCTCGTTCAGTTGCGCGCCGAGGTCGCGGATCTGCTGGGCGCCGGCCGCATCGTCGATCGCGCTGAGCAGCAGCTCGGCTGTCTGGAGAGCCCTGACGGTGTCGAGGTCGCTGAACTCGCGGTGGTGGGCCCAGGCGTTCCGCACCTCACGCAGCTCCTGCGCGTAGTTCTGGCCCCGCCTCGACAGCCGTTCGGCGAAGGGATGACGGAGGCGCTCGCCGAGGTTCTCGGTGAGCACCCTCAGGATGACGGAGAGGTCGTTCGGCGAATACTCCTTGCCGACGATGCCGCGCTGCGCGTCGCGCAGCTCGAGCACGGCGGTCCACGGCACTCCGGCGCTGAGCCGCGGCGTCAGAACACTCTCCACGAAAGGCTGCAGACCGGAGATGGCGATCTCCAGTGCGCGGCCGACGACTTCACGGTTCTTGCTGGACTCCATGGAGCTGCTCCCGGCGCTGTACGACGATCGAACTCGCAGCGCACGGGCACGTAGTCACTGCGTGAGTCGAGCCTAGTATCGGGGACGCCGCGGCTACACCTGATGATCCTGCCGGGACCGGCGCTGGCGATCCGCTCGGCCGCTCGCACGCCCGCGGCGTAGGGCATTCGTCACGTGCGGGTCATTAGCACCACGAACGAGAGGGTGGGGATGGAGGCTTATCCGGTTGGAGCCGTAGGCATCGGGCCTGGCGGGAGCCCGCGCAGCGGGCGGGGGACTACGGCTCCAACTGGATAAGCCTCCATCCCCACCCGGCAACGTGCATTCTCCGTTCGTCGAGTGAGGGCACTCGATGAGTACAAATTGCTCACGAAGGCCAACCCCTCAGCCCGAGCAAACTCCTCCTCGCAGTACCGAATTGCGAGAAGGAGTCCCATGAATGTCTCACTCTGCAAGGTCTCCCGACCACCCGCATCCGTCTGTGCATCCGCGGTCGGACAGTGTCGCAAAGCCACTGGTGTTCAGAACCCTGGTGTTCTAAAGTGAACCATGTTGGGGATCAATGGGATCTTCGCTTATGGCCCGACGTGGAGGCTCAGATACTTGCCTTGACAGAATCGGACTCTGATCTCTGCGACGAGATCACGGCGCGGATAGACATGCTCGCAGAGCACGGCCCATCCCTCGGGCGTCCAATCGTGGATCGAGTCAAGGGCAGTGCGATCCACAACATGAAGGAACTGCGAGCGGGTTCGATCCGGATCCTCTTTGTCTTCGACGAAGACAGCCGCGGGATTCTCCTGGTGATGGGCGATAAGCGCGGGGATTGGAAGGGCTGGTATCCGCCAGCGATCAAGACCGCAGAAGAACGATTCCACGAGTGGCGGAGAGGTGAAGGCGATGACTGAGAAGCCTGTGAGCTGGAAGCGCACTCGCGCGAAACTCGACCGCGACCCGGAGCGCGTCGCCGCCGCACGCGGCGCTGCTGAGGCGGAGGCGCTCGCCTACCAGCTTGTAGCGCTTCGCAAGGAGGCTGCTCTGACGCAATCCGAGCTGAGCAAGAGCATGGGTGTGTCGCAGCGTCGGGTGTCTGCAATCGAGCGAGGACAGCTCGAGTCGTTCGAGTTGGACACCATCAAGAACTACGTCGAGGCGCTCGGTGGCCATGTTCGCGTGGTCGCTGACTTCGGGGATCGCAGCTTCACGCTCGCCAGCTGACCGCTACGCTGCGGCCCGGTTCGCGTAGGGGCTATCCCGCCTCCTCCTTCGCCTGGAGCTCTCGGCGATAGCTGGTTCAGCGGCCGACTTTGCGTTGCCTTACACCGACGACGAGCAGCACATCGCAGACGACCGCGAGGCCGATGTAGAGCTAGGTGGGGTCGCCGGCCGTGGTGCTTCCCGGGATCAGGTTCGCGCCCTGGCCTGCGAAGAGGGCTCCGAGCAGCAGGGCGAAAGCGAGACTGTGTGACTGACCCCCTGCGGGCGACTCCGGGGAGCTCGACATATGGGTAGAAATTGCTCAGAACACCTGGCCGAAGTCCCGGAGAAGGATGGCCCTCGACCCTACAAACGTTGAGGAGAGGCTCCGATGAGGACATCGTTTCGCTTGCTGACCGTGCCATTCGTTCTTCTGTCGCTCGGGTTTGGAGGCGCACCAGCCAATGCGGCGAGTGATCAAGCGTCACCACCTGACAATTCGGTCGAGCTGTGCGCCGGCAACTCGCTCGTCACGACGGATGCCGAGGGGCAACCGCTCAGCAGTGAGGTCGTAGCGGTGGCCATGGCTCAGGTTCAGCACCTCTGCGATGTCGGGGTCGGCAGCTCGATCACCATGGAGGAGTACCTCGCGTCGATCGACCGTCCCGAGCAGCTCAGGTCTTACGCGAATGTTGTGGCGCAGATCAGCTCCAGGCCGGGAAACATGGGTATCAGTGCATACGCCAACTCGATTCCCCGCGACAAGAAAACGAAGGTTCTCGGTTGCATCTATCGGATGCAGCCCGTGACCGGCCCCTCCAAGGCGTGGTCGAGTTGTGGCACGGCGGGGCCGTCGACGACTTCGACGTATCTCACCACTCGAGGCAATGACTTCTGCCCGGTCAAGGGTACGAGGTGGGAGGCGATTGCCGATCTGTCGGTGAACGGATCGATCGTGCAGAGCGACAGCGAGGTCAAGGTCGCGCTGGGACGTCGATGACGCGACTTTCAGGTGCAGCGCCACGGTTGGTGGTCGTTGACGAGCTCCTGGCGCTATCCGGTGGCATCCGCTACGTAGTGTCTTTCGTCGAGTTGTGGGCCTGGGGGACAGTCGTCCGCATGGTCGGGCTCTCTGATGGGTTCGTCGCTCGGATGCTTGAGCATGACCTGTCGCTTCGCGACGATACGGGTCGGAGCTATCCGCATAAGGCGACGACCTCCGGCGGGATGGTGTTGTCGGAAGAAGTGGTCGTCGGCTTCACGGGCGTCCTTGACCCGGCGGCACGAAGAGTCGATCTTGTGCGAGGGAACTCCGGCCACGTCGTGGCATCGGCCGGAGTGGCGGGACCGTCGGTCTAACTGCAATGCCCTAGTCGAAGCGCACGACGTCGCGGTGGAGGGGCATCCAGTTCTCGGGGTCGGTCGGGTCGGTGGCGCCGGCCCACCGGGGCTACCGCTTCTGGCCCGGGCCTACGTAGGGGTTGCCGAGGGCCGTCGTGATGGACGTCGCCACTCGCAGGGCGGGTGAGGAGCAGGGGAGGTCGACCGTCGGGTTGTCGGTGATCGTGGCGCCCTCTGGGCAGTCGCCCGAGGCGATGTCGCTGTTCGTCATGGTGATGAGGGTGATGTCGTTCGCCGTGTCGTAGAGCATCACGGTGTTGAAGCCGGGCAGCTCGCCGGTGTGGCCGATCCAGCCTCCGGCGCACGTGATCGCCAGGCCGTACCCCGAGTAGTCGTCGAAGCCGGTGAGGCGTTCGCGCTGCAGCTCGGGTGACAGCAGGCCCGATCCGGTGGCCTGGTGGCGCGCATAGGTGGCGAGGTCGGCGGCGGTGGTGATCAGCTCGCCGGCGGTCCAGCCCCACGACGGGTTCCAGTCGGTGGCGTTCGCGGGCGCATCCGGTGTCGCCGTCTCGCCCTGCAGCGTGAAGCCCTGCGCGTGCGGCTGCGGGAAGTCGGCGGAGGCGCCGGGCCAGTTCGTGTTCGTGAGGCCGAGCGGCTCGATGATGCGCTCGTCGATCACCTCGTCGAAGGTCTTGCCCGTGATCTTCTCGATCACCTTGCCGATCAGCAGCGTGTTGGTGTTGGAGTAGTCGAAGCTCTCGCCTGGCGCGAACACGGGCGGCAGTGCCAACCCGGTCGAGATCAGCTCGTCGGGCTCCCACACCTTCAGCGGGTCGCCGAAGAACGACGCCTGCCAGGCCTCGTCCTTCGTGTAGCTGGCGAGCCCGCTCGACATGTCGGCGAGCATGCGGAGCGTCACCTCGTCGCCGTTCGGAACGCCCTCGAGGTAGTCGGAGACGGGATCGTCCAGTCCAGCATCGCCCTCGTCGACCAGCTGCAGCAGCAGGGTGCCGGTGAACGTCTTCGAGATCGAGCCGACCCGGTGGTGCATGCCGGTGGTCATCGGGGCGCCGGTCGCCGGGTCGGCGACGCCGTAGGCCTGCAGGAACAGGCCGTCGGGCGACTGCACGGCGACGATCGTGCCGGGAGCAGCCGCATCGGCGAAACCCTGGCGGGCGGCCGCGTCGATGTCGGATGCCGCGGCCTCCGGCATCGGCGAGGTGGGCAGCTCTTCGGTGCGGGCGATCACGGCATCCGGGTCGGTCACGCAGTCGGATGCTGCGGCAGAGGTGGCGCTCGGGGCGGCGGGTGCCGGGTTGCTCGTCGCCGGGGCGGGGGAGGAACTCCCGCCGCCGGCCGAGCAGCCCGCCAGGAGGAGTGATCCGACCACCAGGGTGGCCAGCGAAACCGTGGTTCTTGTCTGCTTCATCGTCGTCTTCCTAGTCGAGCCGCACGACGTCGCGGTCGAGGGGCATCTCGTTCGTGCGGTCACTGGGGTCGGTGGTCTCGAAGGGGAGCCGGCCCGTGGGCTGGAGGCCGAGGTCGTCGTCCCAGATCCGCTCGGTGATCGTGCCGAGCACGGTGAAGTCGTCGAATACCCACGGCAGGCTGTCGGTCGGGAAGAAGGTCGGCTCGGTCTGCAGCTGGAAGTGCAGGTGCGGGGTGGTCGAGTTGCCGCTCGTGCCGATGAGGCCGAGCTCCTGCCCCACCTCCACGGTGTCGCCGACCTTCACCCTCACCGACCCGGGGTCCATGTGCCCGTAGAGCAGGTAGCGGCCGGGCTCGATCTCGACGACGACGTGGTTGCCGACGGTCTCGATGATCGGCGGGATGGGCGGCGGCTCGGGGAGCGAGGTGCTGTTGTCGAACTCGTCGACCGCTCGCACGACGGTTCCGGATGTGGCCGACACGATCGGCTGGCGGTAGGAGAAGTAGCTCTCCGGCTTGCTCGGGTCGCCCTCCCAGGTGACGCCCTCGGCATCCACCTTGTAGAAGTCCACGGCGAAGCGCTGCGGCACGAGGCCCTGGCCGTTGATCGGCGCGAAGCCGTTGCGGTGGTGGGTGAAGTTGCTGCAGCATCCCTCGCTCATCAGCCAGTCTCCCGCCGCCACGGGGGAGGAGACCACCTGCGCATCCGCGTCGCTGATCGTGGTGGTGTTGATGACGGCGTCGACCGGGATGGCCTGACCGTCGGGGCGCTGGATGGCTCCGTTCGCGGTGTGCTGCAGGCGCTCGGGCACGGCGTCGGGGTCGACGGCGACGTCGATCCAGGCGATCCACGTCTCGGACTGGTCGATCGTGATGGGGCCGGTCTCGTCGGTGCCCTCGGCGTCGTCTCCCAGGCGGGTGATGGCGCTCTGGATGTCGTCGGGTCCGATGGTGAGCAGTGTGTCGCCGGTCTCGGCGTCGGCGATGTCGAGCGAATCGACGGCGTAGGGCAGCGAGACGGCGTTGGTGAGGAACAGCTCGTAGGCGAGGTGCACCTTGCCGTCGGTGCCGAGCACGGGGGCCGGGGTCGTGGTCGTCGAGGCCATGAGGGGGGTGAACGAGGTGTCGGGCGTGAGGTCTTCGCCGTCGGCGACGGGTGTCGGGGTCTTCGCGCCGGCCGCGGGCGTTGCTGCAGGTGTCTCCGATGCGGGGCTGCCGGCCGTGCAGCCCGTCAGAAGCAGGAGGCCGGCGAGCCCCAGCGTGAGTGCGGTTGCGGTGGCCGCACGCGGTGAGCTGAGGGGGGTGCGACGCATGGCGACTCCGATGTTCGGCCCGACGAAGACGGGTGGTGGTGGTGTGTGCGGGACGGTCCGCGGAGGCCGGCTCGGCTGCCTCCACGACAACTGTGGCGTGCGAGCCGAGGCGGCACCATGGACCTGAGTCCCCTCTGGCGGGAGGGACATGACCTGGGTCTATGGACGGCTTGCCGCGCCGCGTTCAGACTGGCGTCGCCGCACTCCCTAGTCGTGCGCGACGCCTCGCGTTGCGCGTCCGGGAAGGCCTGCGCGGCCGCCACGACCCCCCGATCGAAGGACCACCGTGATCGCTCCCACGACCGCCGCCCGTGCCGCCGCTCTGGTGGCCGGAGTGCTGCTGCTGGCCGGCTGCACCGGCTCGACGCCCGCGGATCCGGCCGGATCCACCTCCACCCCGTCCTCCACGTCGACCGCGGGTGCTGCGCTCACCGCATCGACCTGCGTGGCGGATCCCGATGCGGCGATCGCGGCGGGCAAGACCGATCAGCCGACGGGCGAGCTGCCCGCCGAACTGGTGAGCTCGCTGGACGCCGCGGCTCAGGCCGCGTTCGATCTCGGGGCCTCGCCCGGCGCCATCGTGGGGGTGCAGACGCCGGAGGGGCGGTGGGAGAAGGCGTACGGGCTCGCCGATCCGGCGGCCGGCACTCCGATGGCCGTCGGCATGCGCACCCGCATCGCCTCGCTGACGAAGATGTACACCGGCACGATCCTGCTGCAGCTGGTGCAGGAGGGGGAGGTGTCGCTCGACGACACGGTCGACACGTACGTCGACGGCATCCCGAACGGCGATCGCATCACGCTCCGTCAGCTCGCGAACATGACGAGCGGGGTCAACACCTACACGGCCAACGACGAGTTCATCACGCAGTACTTCGCCGATCCGACGGCCGGCTTCACGCCCTCGGAGCTCGTCGAGGCGACCGTCGAGGTGTCACCGGCTGCCGAGCCGGGGGAGCGGTTCCTCTACTCCAACGGCAACTCGGTCATCCTCGGCGAGATCATCGAGGAGGTCACCGGGAACGCGATTGCCGACGAGTTGCAGTCGCGCATCCTGGACCCGTTGGAGCTGACGGCGACGGTGTGGCCCGAGTCATCGGCTGCGCTGCCGGAGCCGTTCGCGCGGGGGTTCACCCTGAACGTGGATGCGGCGGGCACGGGTGTGCCCACGGACTCGACCGACTGGAACCCGTCGTGGGCCTGGACGGCCGGCGAGATCATCTCGACCACCGACGACCTGCTGACCATGGGGCGTGCGCTGGGGACCGGTCGGGGCATCCTCGACGATGCGACGCAGAGGGTGCGGCTCGAGAGCTTCCTCGACCCGTCGCAGAGTCCGCCTGCGCCCGGTGCCGGTGGATACGGGCTGCAGATGGGATGCGGTCAGGGGTGGGTGGGGCACGCGGGGGAGCTGTCGGGGTACAACACCACGCAGTTCTACGACACGGCCACGGATACGACGGTGGTCGTGCAGACGAACAGCGACGTCGCCTCCGGTGGGTGCGAGAACTCGCCCACGCTGCAGGACGACCCGGGAGATGAGATCTGCCAGGTGTCGGCGGTGCGCATCTTCGTGGGGCTGTCGTCGGTCCTGGGCGAGACGTACCAGCCGCCCCCGCGCTCGTAGGCGCCATCCGACGGGTCGCCGCTAAGGCGCATCCGCAGGGTTGATGGAAAGCCGTTCGATCTCCGTCGCGATCCACTCGCGGGCCGGACGATCTTGGGGCCGTGCCACGACCTTGTCGAACATCGCGATCAGAGGCTCGAGGTTGCCGTCGTCGGAACCCGCACGCGCAGCAGCATGGTTCTCTTCACCGTGGACGGGGCGCCAGTCGAGCTGCCAGCCGGCTTCGAGGGCGATCCTGTTCCAGAAGATCCGCTGCGTCCTGCCGTTTCCTTCTCGAAACGGGTGGATGTAATTGATCTTCTCGTAGTGGACAGCGAGCCGTTGAATGAAGTCGGCGCGACCCAGCCCTGTGAGGTAGTCCTCTTCGGCTAGCTCGCGGAAACAGATCTCGGCAGCCGACTCGATGAATCCGACGGGCATGAAGAACTCCGCGCCCGGCACGTCCTTTCGAACATCCACGGAGCGCACCTGTCCTGCCCAGTCAAAAACGTCCTGGAAGAGGCGTCGATGGATCTCCTTGAGCTCGCGGAGATCGTTCGTCGACGCGACCGGGTTGTCGAGAAGCTCCAGCGCGCGTGCGAAGGAGAGATCCGCTTCTGCAGCGGCCAACTCCGACACCGAAACTGCCCCGACGATGTTGCGGAGGACCGGTGTGCCGGGTATCAGATAGGGGTCAACGAAATCAGGTGAGGCCATAGCGAGCGCGAACTCGATCGACGAGCTCGCTCGAGTCGATCTCGCCTGCCACGTAGGACTCCGCGTCCGCCCGGGTGTCTGACGTCACGGTCAGCCCTTCGATCTCGGCACTGTGGATCGCCGCCTCCACCTGCAGGGCGCGCGTTTCGGTGATTGTCATCGAAGTCCTCCTGGTGGGCGATTCTATTCCGCGCGTCTGACAACGACACGGAGGCTCACGTGCGCGGGGTGATCGGACCGTTCCCATGCTCGATCACAAGGTGGTCGAGAATCAGCGGCTATCCCTGCGGCGGCGGAGGCCGAGGACTAGGAGGACTGCGCCTACGACCGCTAGGGCCAGGCCTATGTAGAGCCAGGTGGGGTCGCCGGTCATGGAGCTGCCCGGGATCAGGTTCGCGCCCTGGCCTGCGAAGAGGGCTCCGAGGAGCAGGGCCGCGATACCGACGATGATGAGGGTCGTGCGCCCGGCTCTGCTTGTCATGGGTGTCACGCTACTCGGCTTTGCCGTCGGGTCGCATGGGCGGTGCGGATGGGGCGCTAGGCGGCATCCTCCTCGGTGAGGTAGCCGGCGCGGGCTGAGGCGACCGTCTGGCCGCGGTCGGTCGTCGGGAAGCGGGCTGCTGCGACCGCCTGGCCGCGGGCGGTTGTCGGGAAGCGGGTTACCGCATCCGCTACGCCGTCGGCCGGGAGGTTGGCGCCGAAGAGGTCGCTGCCGGGTTCGAGGAGGATGCTGTCGCGGAGGGTGCCCACGCGCACAGGGTCGAAGCCGGCGGCGTTCACGAGGGTGGCGACGGCGGTGAGGTCTGCGTCGTGGTCGCCCGCGATGCCGATGGCCTTGCGGGCCGGGGTGCCCTCGGGTGCGGGGCCCTCGTCGAGGTCGTGGTAGCCCATGTGGTTGAAGGCCTTCACCACGCGGGAGGTGGGGAGGAAGGACTGCACGAGTTCGCTCGTGGAGGCGCGGGGGTCGTTGAGGTCAGCGCGGTGGCCGTCGATCTCCCACCAGTAGTTCATGGCGTCGAGCACGAGCTTGCCGGCGAGGAGGTCGGCGGGGATGGTGCGGTACTTGCCGAGGGGGAGGGCGAGGATGACGATGTCGGCGTCGCGAGCCACCTCATCCGCCGTCATCGCTACCGCGCCGGGGGCCAGGACGTCGATGATGAGGGCGATCCTGTCGGCGCTGCCGGAGCCCGCGATGAGCACGGGGTAGCCGGCGGCGAGGAGGAGGCGGCTGAGCACGGTGCCGACCTTGCCGGCGCCGAGGATGCCGATGGTGGGGAGGGCGGCGTCGGAGTACGTGGGGGCGTCACCGGGCTGGGTGAGCCGGGGGTTCTGGGTGTGCTGGGTCTCAGGCATGGGTCGATCCGATCTGGTGCAGGGCGTGGGTCTCGTGCTCGTCGGGCTGCGGCTGGTCGCGCTCGGCGGCCAGCAGCTCGCGCACGCGGGGCGCGACCTTCGTGCCGAAGAGCTCGATGGTGCGGGCGCGGGCGTCGACCGGCAGGCCGCCGATGTCGTACTTGAGGTCGAAGCGGTCGATGTGGAGCTCGTGGGTCATGCGCACGATCTTCTGCGCGACGGTCTCGGGTGAGCCCACGAAGAGGGCGCCCGTGCCGAGTTCGAGCTCGTAGCGCTCGCGCGTGGGCGGGTAGAAGCCGCGCTCGCGGCCCATCTGCGTGACGAGGGGCTCCCACGACCGCCACCAGGTCTCGGCGGCCTCCTCGTCGGTGTCAACGATGAGGCCGAGGGCGTGCTGGCCCACGGGCTGCCGGGGCTGGCCGAACTGGTCGAGCGCGCGGTGGTAGAGGTCGACGTGGCCGGCGAAGCGGTGGGGCTCACCGCCGATGATGGCGAGCATGAGGGGCAGGCCGTAGCGGGCGGCTCGGATGACCGAGTCGGGGCTGCCGCCGACGCCGATCCAGGTGGGGATGCCGCCCGGGCGCATGGTGGGGTGCAGGGTCTGGTCGGTAAGGGGTGCGCGCACGGTGCCCTGCCAGGTCACGGGCATCTCGCGCTGGAGCTTCATGAAGAGGTCGAGCTTCTCCTCGAAGAGGGTCTCGTAGTCCTCGAGGTTGTAGCCGAAGAGGGGGAACGACTGGGTCTGCGAGGCGCGGCCCAGCACGAGCTGCGCGCGGCCGTTCGAGAGGGCGTCGAGGGTGGAGAACTCGTGGTAGAGGCGCACAGGGTCGTTGGTGCTGAGCACGGTGACGGCGGTGCCGAGGCGGATGCGCTCGGTCGCCGTGGCGATGCCGGCCAGGAGGACCGGGGTGGCCGAGTCGACGTAGCCCTCTCGGTAGTGCTCGCCGAGGCTGAAGACGTCGAGGCCCACGGCCTCCGCCTGCTTCGCCTCGTCGACGACCAGGCGCACTGTCTCGGCGTCGGAGAGTGTGCGGGTGCCGTCGGTCGGGACGTCGCCGAAGGAGTTCAGACCGAATTCGATCGGGGTGGTGGGCATGCGTGCTCCTCTGTCGCTCGTACTATTGACATGTCAACTAGGAGGATGCGTGAAAGATTCCCAAGCGGGTGGGCGGCGGTCACCCACGGCGCACGAGCTGCGGGCCTGGCGTGACTATGTGGAGACCGGTGATCGCATCCGCTCTCTGCTCGCCGCCCGGTTGCAGGCGGAGTCGGGCTTGTCGACGGGGGACTACTCGGTGCTGCTCGCGCTCTCCGAGGCCTCGGAGAGACGACTGCGATCGTCGGAGCTGGCCGCGGTGATCGACTGGGAGCGGAGCCGGCTGTCGCATCATCTGGGGCGGATGGAGGGGCGGGGGCTCGTGGTGCGGGAGGCCTCGGTGGCCGACGGGCGAGGGGCCGAGGTGGTGCTGACAGCAGTCGGTGCCTCGCAGTTCCGGCGGGCATCGGCGGCTCATCTGCGGGCGGTGCAGGAGCTCTTCGTGCAGGCCTTCGGGCGGGCGGGGGACTCGGATGCGCCTGGCCTGGGCGCGGTCGAGGACGTGACGGGGGCCCTGCGCCGGCACCTCGGTCACCTCGGCGGGCTCTCTCATGGGGGCGCGGGCGGCGGCGGAGGCGACCGATAGGGCGGGGCTTTGTTCAGGGCTCTAGGAACGTGCGCGTCGCCTCGGCGATCTCCGCGGAGTGCGTGTGGTGGAGGTAGTGCGCGCCGTCGAGGGTCTTCAACTCACCGCGGTCGACCTGGGTGAGCTGGGACTCGTGGAGCTGCACCCAGCCCGGCACCTCGGCATCCGCGCCCACCACGAAGAGGAGCACCGGGAGGTCGCGCGGGAACGTGAGGGAGCCGGCGGCGGCGAAGTTCTCGGGGGTGCGGGAGAGCTCGTCGAGGAGGGTCGGGCTCATCGTGTTGCGGTTGCTCAGGATGGCGAGCTGGCGGCGGGCGACGTCGTCGTAGGCGGGGAGGCCGTCGTAGGCACCGGGGGAGAGTGCCGTGAGCAGGCGGAGGATGCCCAGTTGCTTCAGGGTGTCGACGCCCTCGACCGAGGTCGGCTCGTCGCTGCCCGGCTGGCCCGGAACGCTCGTGTCGATGCCCACGAACGCCGTCACCTCGTCGCGGTAGTGGGTGAGGTACTCGAGGGCGTAGATGCCCGCGATCGAATGGCCCGCGAGCACGTAGCGGTCGACACCCAGAACCTGCAGGGCCTCGTGCACCTCGGCGGCGATGGCGGCGGAGGTGCGGGGCTCGTCGGTCTGGTCGCTCAGGCCGTACCCGAAGGGCTCGACCACCACCACGCGGTAGTCGTCGTCGAGCTCGCGCACGAGCGGCGCGAAGTCGAGCGCCGGCGACGCCGTGCCGAGGCCGGGGAGCAGCACGATCGTCTCGGCGTCGGCGGGCGCCTCCTCGCTCACCACCACGTTCATGTTCCTGCCGTCCACCGGCACGCGCTGGCCGTAGGGCTGCAGCTCGGCGGCCTCGGATGCGGTGGCGACGGCGTTGACGGTCGTCGTCGCGACGAGGCTGAGCGTGAGGGCTCCGGCGAGGGAGGCGAGGGTGATGAGAGTGATCTTGAGGGGCTTCTTCACGGGAACCGATCGTTCGAGCAGCGCCGCCCGGCTGATGCGGCCCTCCCATCCTCCCGAGCGCCCCGCCGCCCCGAATCCGGCCCGGGACTGAACGCCGTCCCCCGCGCGGAGGAGTTGCATGCTGCCCCGCTCAACAGACATCCACCCCTGAGGCCGAACGCACTATAGTCATGAGAAATATTCGGTTCGATTCCCCTGTGATGCTCTGCAGGCTTTGAAAATCGTTCCCCGTGAGTGAGAATAAGGAGGTAACGCCCCAGTGACCATTCGGTTCTCCGGACTCCTGGGGCGAACGTCTTTAACGGGTGCTCGGTGCTAGATCCCAGTTCGTTGTCGGAGTTGCCGGTGCTGGTCAGTGAGCCACGGTTCGGCGCTTATCTGGCGCACTACCAAGGTGACGCACGGCTGGCCGCAAGGCTGTACCTCTGGAACGCAGAACTGACCTCAGCGTTCTGGGGGCCCATCAGCATTCTCGAGGTCGTCTTGCGGAACGCCGTTCACGATGCGCTCCGTCGCGGCCGAGCTGATGACTGGTGGAACGATCCGTCGGTTCACCTCATGCGTCGCGAAAGATCGATGATCGACACTGCGCACTCCGATCTCTCGCGCAGAGGCGTGCATGCTCCCAGCGCTGGTCAGGTGGTCGCCGCAACGAGTCTCGGCCTGTGGGTCGGACTCACCGATGCGGGACGCCCCCGCGACCCGTTGCTCAGCTATGAGACTGCGCTGTGGCAACCGCGGCTGGTCCATGCCTTCCCGCACCTTGGCGTTCGACGCCGCAAGCAGCTCCACCGTGAACTCGACGACGTGAGGCGGTTCCGAAATCGGCTCGCGCACCACGAGCCGATCTTCCGCGCACCGCTGGAGCAGCTGCGCGACGATCTGATCGCCATCGCCGGGTGCGTGCATCCGGATGCCGCGCGACTGATTCGAGAGGCGCAGCGCATCGACCACGTGCTCGAGCGAAAAGTCGAAGCGATCAGCGCGGGATCCGGATCACTTTAGGGGGGTGATGCGGGCGGGGTCAGGGGCGGGGGCGGTCTTCCGTGGAGCTTTCGAGGGCCGCGAACTGCGGGTCGTCCTCGTGGGACTTGCGGCGGGCGACGAAGAAGATGATCAGTCCGTAGACCGCCTTGGCGACGATGTCGGCGATGGAGTAGCCGATCTGCTTGCCGACCCACGCATCCGCCCCTTCGATGTTCAGCAGCGGCAGCAGGTACGCGATCGGGTAGACACCCCAGCTCAGCAGCAGGAGGTACCGGAGACGGCCGAGCGTCTTGCGCACCGAGGCCGGCTGGTTCTTGAGCGACTTGCTCAGCTGGGTGAAGAGCACGAACAGGATGTAGAGGAACGGGAGGGTCGACAGGATCCCGAAGATGCCGCGCACGGCGTTGTCGTCGCTGATCTCGCCCGGGTAGCCGAGGGCGATCATCAGGATCGCAGCCGGCACGAGCTTGAGTAGCAGCGAACGCTGCACCGAGCGGGCGAGGGCGAGCACCGCGATGAGCTCCACGAGCAGCAGCGGCACGGTGAGCAGCCAGTCGACGTAGCGGTATCCCTCGTTGAAGGAGGCGCCGATCGCCTGCACGTAGTCGCCCGTGCCTCCGGCTTCCGAGCTGACGAACGCCTCCTTGAACGAATCGAAGATGCGGAAGTAGTGATACGCCGCGATGCCGCAGACGATGATGGCCACGGTGATCGCCTGCCGGTAGCGCGGCAGCAGCCTCGGCAACGAGATCAGCATGAACAGCGCGGCGAACAGCTGGGACGCGATCACCAGCGAGAGGAAGTTGTAGACGGTGTCGTATTGGCCCTGCGTCAATGCGTCGGGAATCACGAGAATCTCCTCCGTGCGATCGGAGTGGAGCGGCGCTCCGGAGGCGGCGATCGCATCTGCTTTAGACGCTAAATGATTTAGCTCTTAAAATAAATAGTGGATTCTCGGTTCTCTGCCTTCGGCCGTAAAATCTGCACGGGTGCAGAAAGTGCCTGCGCGAGGAGCGGAGAGACCATGGCCGATGACGAGGTGGCGGCCTACGCGCTCAGCGGGTTCCCGCAAGCGGCCCTGCGTCTGCAGCGCGCTCTCGATCACAACCGGGCTCGCATCGCGGCCGACGAGGGGGTCTCCCCGATGGAACTGCGAGCCCTCTTCCGCATCGCCGCAGAACCCGGGATCACGCCCAAGCGGCTCGCCGAGCGGCTCTCGTTGACCTCGGGTGCGGTCACCGGGGTCTCCACCCGGCTCGTCGCGGCATCGCTGATCCACCGGGTCGAGCATCCCGAGGATCGACGGAGCATCCAGCTCGAGCTGACCCCTCACGGGGTCGCGGTGATGGATCGCATCCACGAGGAGTTCCTCGCCATGGTCGGCGCCGCGACCACCACGACGGATGCGCACGAGCTCGCTGTCACCACGGAGGTTCTCGGGCGGATCGCCGACCGGATCCTGGAGGCGCTCGACCAGTACCCCGAGCACGGCGACGGCAGCGTGCACGTGGCCTGAGCGCCGCTCCAGGGAACGCGGATGCGGGTGGGGTAGCTTCGGTGCTCGTGGCAGAGGGTGTGGAGCAGGTTGAGGGGCAGCGCGTGTCGCGGGCTGCGGGGATCCGGGTGCGGGAGGCCGACCTCGGGTCGAGGGCTGCGATCGGCAGCGGGGCGGTCACCGAGGTCTTCCGGCTCGATGCGTTCACCGTGCCCGGGCATCCGGGTGGGCTGGCGTTCGTGCGCCTGCGGGAGCGTGACGCCGATCGCCGGGACACGACTGGCAGGGACTCGACTGGCCGGGACGCGATCGGCTGGGATCCTGCGACGCTGTCGAAGCTCATCGCACTGCGGTGGGGGCTCGATGCCCGCGAGCGGGCGGTGCTCGATGGGCTGGCCGCGTGGCCGCTGGCCGTGGTGGAGGGTGACGACGGGGAGGTCGTGGGGTGCCTCGTGCCGTTGGCGGCGCATCCGTTCTACTACCTGCCCGCTGGCGACAAGACCCATCGCAAGGTGCCCCAGCCGGCGAAGTGGCTCGTGAACGCGCCGAAGCGGGCTCGGCGGGCCGGGGCGGTCGCGGTGGGGGAGCGGGATCTCGTGGCGCGGGCGACCGTGCTGGCGCGGGTGTGTCTGCTGCTCGGGCTGTTGCATCGGCAGGGGGTCGTGTTCGGGGATCTGTCGGATCGATCGGTGCTGTTCGGGGTCGGCGAGGTGGCCGAGGCGTTCGTGGTGGGCGGGGAGGGGGCGGCGTTCGCAAAGGACGGCGTGCTGCAGCGGAACAGTGCCGGGTGGGCGGCACCCGAGGCGTTTGGCGGCGACGATGATGGCGGCGGCGGTGAAAGTGGTGATGGCGATGTCACCGACAGTGGCCGGGGTCGCGGGGCCGGTGCGGTAACGGATGCCTCGATGTCGCGCGAGCCATCGGTGCAGACGGTCGAGAGCGATCGATACAAGCTGGGGTTGCTGATCCTCCGGGTGCTCGCGCCCGCCGGCGACGGGCTCGAGCGGAGTCGCGATGCCGACCGCATCCGGGGTGTGGTCGACGACACCGGGCACCGGATGATGCGCGAGGCCCTCGGCGACGACCCCTCGGTGCGGCCAAGCGCCGCCGCCTGGTACCGGTACTTGCGCGGCGTGATCGTGGAGAACCTCGAGGCGCCCGTCATCCTGAGCGTCGTGGTGAGCCCGGCGCTCGTGGCCGAGGGGGATGAGGTGCGGCTCGACGTGAGCCTCTCCGGTGCCCAGCGGCTGACGATCGAGATGCCGGGGCGCGCCGACATCACGCGCGAGATCAGCGGGCGTTCGGTGAGCGAGCGGTTCACCGCACGCCAGAGCGGACGCATCGGCGTGCGCGCCGCGAACGAGCACGGCGAGACCGCGGCGCTGTCGAACCTCGTGCGGGTGCTCCCGGTGCCCGCGCCGTCGCGCATCGCGGTGGCCTCGCCGGAGGTGCCGGGCGTGCTCGGGGTCCTCCCGGACCTGGCGCCGCTGCAGGCCGCTCTGGGCATCGCCTCCGACGCCAGTGGCTCGGACGGCACTGGAACCGGTTCAGGCTCCGGATCGCCGTTCGAGCGGGTCGCAGAGCTGCGCGAGCGCATCGCTGCCGACGCCCTCCCGCTCAATGACGTCCTTCGTATCGGCCTCGACGCCGAGCGCGTCTCCCGAGACCGCCACCTCCCCTCCTTCGAAGACTTCCTCACCGACATCACCTCCTCGAAGGACCGCCCGCAGGCATCCGGATCGTGAGCCCGGAGTCGGCTCCGACCCGCTCCAGCGCTCGCGCAGTCAGGTCGGGGGTGACGGCGGGCGCACAGGGGTGTGCCAGGGAGTGCGGATGCGGATGGGGTAGCTTCGCTCCTCGTGTCAGACGTCTGCTCGCGCTCGAGCGCGCATCCGACGCCGTGATCGATGCCACCTCCCTGAAAGGGCGCCGCTGAATGGCCCGTCGCTACAACTCCAACCCCGTCTCGAACTTCATGGCCTGGCTGGGCGGCGCCCGCCTCGACGTGCTGGCGGATGCGCCCGGCGACCGCGCGCGGTTCGTCGCCATGGGCGGCGTCATCCTCAGCACGGCCTTCCTCTCGGCGGTGTCGGCGACCTTCGCGCTCGTGATGGCCGTGGGGGCTCCGCTCGCGGTGGCGATCATCGTGGGCGTCTTCTGGGGCGTCATCATCCTCAACCTCGACCGGCTGCTGATCATCGGGATGGCGAAGCAGAAGGGCGTGTGGCGCAACATCGCGCTCGCGATCCCGCGTGTGGCGCTGGCCCTCATCATCGGCACGGTCATCTCGACCCCGCTCACGCTGCAGATCTTCCAGGCCGAGATCAACTCCGAGATCCAGGTGATGCAGGCCGAGGACAAGGCCGCGTTCGAGCAGCGCATCGCCGAGGATCCGCGGTACGCCGCCATCCCCGACCTCCAGGCCTCGATCGCCTCGAACCAGGCGATCGTCGACCAGGGGCTGCAGACCGACCTCGCCTCCGACCCCAACTACGCCGCCGCAGTGGCCGCCACGGCCGCGGCCCAGGCCGCGTACGACACCGCCCAGGCCGCGTACCTCGCCGAGATCGACGGCAGCGGGGGCACCGGTGTGCGCGGCGACGGCCCCGTGACGGAGTCGAAGCAGGTCGCGCTCGAGACCGCCGAGGCCCGGCTCACCGCGGCCCAGGCCGCGCAGCAGGCGGCGGAGGAGGCCGCGACGACCAACCTCGAGGCATCCGCTCAGAGCCGGCTCGATGCGGCCACCGAGCAGCTAGCGGCCGACAAGGAGCAGCTCGCGACGGCGCAGGATCAACGCGCCGCAGAGCAGGCCGCCTACGAGAGCGCCGTCGACAACAGTGCGGGGCTGCTCTCGCGCCTTGATGCGCTGTTCCGGCTCGGTGAGACGAATGCGCTGCTGAACTTCGCGCACATCATGATCGCGCTGCTGTTCATCTGCATCGAGCTGCTGCCCGTGATCGTGAAGGTGCTCGGCAACCTCGGCGGGCAGACCGCCTACGACCGGATCCTCGACGTGCGCGAGGACGGCGAGGTCTCGGGTGGTGCGATCTGGGCCGCCGAGCGGTCGCGCGCCATCGCGGTCGAGGCCGGGGTGCAGGTGGCCGTGGCGGAGGATCGTGCTGAGCGGCAGGTGAAGCACGGCAAACGGGTGAACAAGGCCGTGCTGGCGCAGCAGGAGGCCGTGATCTCGCGGGCGCTCGAGGTGTGGGGCGGCTACGCCGGCGCCCGCGCCGAGGCGCGGATGGGGGAGTGGGAGCGCGCGCTGGAGGCCGAGGAGGCCGCCGGTGCCGGGTCCGCTGCCGGCGTCGCAGCCGGTGCCGGTGCCGGCGCCGGGGCGAGCGATGTGCGTGCGGCGGTGCCCTCGAAGGAGGCGACCCCTCAGCGCGGCGCGAGCAAGCGCGACTGGGTGTGGTCCAGGAACGCACCCGGCTCACGCAACGCGCCGGGCCGTCCCGCAGTGGAGTCGTCGGCGTCTCCGGAGGCGGCGGATGCGACGGATGAGCTCGCCGATCTGTTCGCCGACACCGACGTGCTGCCCGCCGAGCTCGGTCGCTCGACGGCCCCGGAGCGCCCCGCCGGAACCGCGGCGACGCGCCCCCTCCCGCGCGGCTCGGACCAGTCCGCCTTCCTCCGCAGAGCGGGTCTGCCCGACCAGATCTGAGCCAGACCTGAGCCCGGGCACACGGGTGTAAACATCCCGTTTCCATCGTGTTTCCCCACCGGATCCGGGGTCGGCTCACAGCTAGCGTGAAGACTCGGCCAACGCGGGCCGTGCGGCTCCTGCACACCCCGCGGGACTCCTCACGGTCGGTGCACGGCCATCCGTCACCTTCACACTCAGGAGCACTGTGCCCAGATCAACCGAGCGCTGGAGGGCGGCGGCCATCGCCACCGCACTCCTCGTGGCCGTCTCGCCGGCCCTGGTGGGAGTCCCCGCCTTCGCGGCGAGCACGACCACCGCACCCGCCGCATCCGCCCCCCTCACCGCCACCGCACCCATCGCCACCGGCGACGACTGGACGGTCGAGGAGATCCCCGGTGGCTACGAAGTCACCAAGACCCTCGCCGAGCCCCTCGAGATCCGCAGCGATGCGGCCACCCTCTGGGCTGACGGCGTCGAGCTCGGCATCGCGAAGGAGTCGCTCGACGGGCTGACCCTCACCGTGGTGACCACCGATCCCGCGGTCGCCGACGCCACCGTGATCGACCAGGGCTGGTCGGGCGCGGGCGACCCGGCCGTCGAGGTCGAGGACCAGGGCGACGCCGCCCGCCGCTTCGCCGAGGAGGTGCCGCCGGCCGCTGCTGACGCGCCGATCCTCGCCGACGACCCCTCCGCACGCGGCGAGTACGCCGTGACGCGCGCCGATTACGACCTCGGAGACGAAGCCGTCGACATCCGCGACTTCGGCCGCAAGGGCGAGATCCGCGCCGCGGTGTTCCTGCCCGAGGGCGCCGAGGGCGAGCGCCCCGTCGCCGTGTTCCTGCACGGCCGCCACACCTCGTGCGCCGGCGGAACCCGCAACCCCGCCGCCTGGCCCTGCAACCCCGACCAGGTCGACGTCGAGAGCTACCTCGGCTACAACGAGGCCGCGGAGATCCTGGCCAGCCAGGGCTACGTGGTCGTCTCGATCTCGGCCAACGCCATCAACGCGCTCGACGGCTCGCTCGCCGACGACACCGGAGCAGCCGCCCGCGGCCAGCTCGTGATGGATCACCTCAACCTGCTGCGCCAGGCCAACGCCGGCACCGACGTGGGCTTCGGCACCGCGCTCACCGGCCGCCTCGACCTCGACAACGTGGGCCTCATGGGGCACTCGCGAGGTGGAGAGGGCGTGATGCGCGCCGCTCTGCTCAACTCCGAGCAGGGTGAGCCCTACGGCATCACGGGTGTGCTGCCGCTCGCCCCGACCGACTACACGCGCATGACCGTTCCCGGTGTGCCGACCGCGGTCATCCTGCCGTACTGCGACGGCGACGTCGAGGACCAGATGGGTCAGAAGTACATCGACGACTCGCGTCACGCCTACGGCGACGACGTGTTCCGCTCGTCGGTGCTCGTGATGGGCACGAACCACAACTTCTTCAACACCGCGTGGACCCCCGGCCTCTACCCCGTCGCCACGAGCGACGACTGGGCGATCATGGATCGCGACCAGACCGACCCCACGTGCGGCGAGTCCGCGCCGAGCCGTCTGAACGCGGCCGAGCAGTACGCCGTGGGCAACGCCTACATCGCCGGCTTCTTCCGCCTCACCCTCGGCGGCGACGAGCAGTTCATGCCGCTCTTCGATGGATCCGACGCCAAGCCCGCCTCGGCCGGCCGCGCCGACGTGCGGGTCAGCTCGACCCTCGCGCCCTCCGACCGTGTCGACATCAACACGTTCGCCGAGCCCGAGACCACCACGCAGGTCGTGGGATCCGGGACCTACCAGTACTGCGAGAGCATGAGCCCGCTCGACGTGCCGGCCACCATGCCGTACTGCGTCACCGAGCTCGGGTTCGCCCAGGCTCCCGACTACGGGTTCCTCAGCGCCACCTACGGCAACGGCCGCGCCACCTCGGTGCCGTCGACCCCGTCGCTGCACTTCACCTACACTGAGCCCGCAGGGAGCGCCGCCCCCGGCGAGCTCCGCGTGCAGGTGCCGGCAGAGGCGAGCGACTTCACGACCGCCGAGACCCTGTCGTTCCGCGTCTCGCCCGACGACTCGGTCGCGATCGGTGGAAGCACCGACCTCACCGTGACGCTGCTCGACTCCACGGGCGGATCGGCCTCCGTCACCGCCTCGGAGTACGGCGACGCGCTCACCGTGCTGCCGGGTTCCACGAACCCGCTGCGCAAGGTGCTGCTGCAGCAGATCGCCGTGCCCACCACGGCGTTCACGGGTGTCAACCTGGCCGACGTCACCCAGGTGCGCTTCACCGCTCCCCGTGAGACGGGCGGCGTGCTGCTCTCGGACCTCGCGCTGCAGTCGGGTGCCACCCTCGGTTCGCCGGCCACCTCCACCCTCCCGGTGGCGTCGATGCCCGACGTGAAGGTCGAAGAGGGTTCGGGTGTCGGCTCGGTCGACGTTCCCGTCGTGCTCTCCCGCCCCGCCGAGCAGGCCGCCACGGTCTACGTGAGCTCCATCCCGGTGAACGGCAACACCCGCGTGCTCTCCTCGATGCAGGAGCTGTCGTTCTCGGTCGGTGAGGTCTGCAAGGTCATCACCGTGCCGCTGCAGGGCGATGCGAGCACCTCGACCTCCGCCTCCACCTCGTTCATCACCAACACCACGAACACGCAGCAGGGCGTCACCATCGGTGACAGCTTCGGCCGCATCGTGGTGCGGGAGGACGACGGGGTCGTCGACCGCGCGGGTGCCGTGCTGCCGTCGCTGCCCGAGGTGGGTGCGCAGGGCGACGCGTGCGCCGAGGCGCAGGCCGCTCCGGATGCGCTGACGCTGTCGGCCGATTCGGTCTCGCCCGGCGACACCGTGACGGTCACCGGATCCGGATTCCGCGTGGGCGAGTCGGTCGAGCTCACCGTGGGCGGCACCAGTGCCGGCAGCGTCGTGAGCACCGACGGCACCGTCTCGTTCGAGGTCACCGTTCCCGCTGACGCGGCGCGCGGACCCCTCGAGCTGGTCGCCACGGGCTACGGATCGGGTCGCACCGCGACCGCCACGCTCACGGTGGCACTCGATGCCGACCGCATCGCCGGCGCCGACCGCTACGAGGTCTCGGTGAACACGTCGAAGGAGGGCTTCCCCGACGGGGCGGACACCGTCTACGTGGTCTCGGGCGAGAAGTTCCCCGACGCCCTCTCCGCTGCTCCCGCGGCGGCGACGGACGACGCGCCCATCCTGCTGACCACCGCGGCCTCGCTGCCGCCGGTCGTGCTGGCGGAGCTCGAGCGGCTCGACCCGTCGTCGATCGTGGTCGTGGGTGGCACCTCGAGTGTCACGCCGGCTGTGCAGACGGCCCTCGAGAAGGTGGCTCCCGTGAGCCGTCTCGGTGGCGCCGACCGCTTCGCGGCCTCCCGTGCCGTCGCGGCTGACGCGTTCCCGGACGGAGCGCCGGTCGCCGTGCTGGCGGCAGGTGCGACGTTCCCCGACGCCCTGTCGGCGGGAGCAGCGCTCGACGGCACCGGTCCGCTGATCCTCGTCGACGGATCGGCCTCCGGCCTCGACGACGCCACGGTCGCGCTCATGGCACGTCTCGGCGTGGCGGAGATCGTGGTCGCCGGTGGCGAGAGCTCGGTCTCGGCCGGTGTCTTCGACGACGCATCGCGGATCGCTACGACCGTGCGTCTCGGCGGTGCCGACCGCTACGAGGCGTCGCGCTCGATCAACGAGTACTTCTTCGAGACGGCCGACCGCGTGCTGCTCGCCACGGGAGCCAACTTCCCCGACGCCCTCTCGGGCTCGGCGCTGGCTCCCCGGATCGACGCGCCGCTGTTCACCGTTCCCGGTGACTGCGTGCCCGCCGAGACGCTCGAGCAGATCCTCGCCCTGGGTGCCTCTCGGGTGACGCTGCTCGGTGGCGAGAAGACGCTGTCGCCGGCCGTGGAGAACCTCACGGTCTGCGCCGCGGGCTAAGCCGCACCACCGCACGACACGCACCACCGCACGACACGACTGCGGCGCCGGGACACCGGCGCCGCAGTTCGTGCGTTCGGGGGTGGCGGCCGCGCCTGGGCGGGTGGGTGGTGGCTCGCGGGTAGGGTTGTGCCTTCGAGTCCGAGGGGGAGTGTGCAGCGAGTGCGGCGGCGATGGCGGGCGGTGACCGTGGCCGCGGTACTCGCGGGGGTGCTGGCCGTCGGTGCTGCGGGGACTCTGGTGATCGGTGGTGGGGACGATGGTCACCTCGGCTCTCGGGCCGGGCTGAGCGCGGCGGCCGTGCTCGAGACGCTGCCCGTGAAGGGGCGGGCGCCGAAGACGGGGTACGAGCGCGAGGGGCGGTTCGGGGAGGCGTGGATCGACGTCGACCGGAACGGGTGCGACACCCGCAACGACATCCTCGTCCGGGACCTCGTCGACCTGACGATGGCGGGATCCTGCAGGGTGCTGAGCGGCACGCTCAGCGATCCGTACACCGGTGCCACCATCGCGTTTGTGAGAGGCGAGGCGACGTCGCCAGCCGTGCAGATCGACCACGTGGTGGCACTCTTGGACGCCTGGCAGTCGGGGGCGCAGCAGCTCACGCAGGAGGAGCGGGTGGCGTTCGCGAACGATCCGCTCAACCTTTACGCCGTCGACGGGCCCGCGAACTCGCAGAAGGGTGCCGGCAACGCGGCCACCTGGCTGCCATCGAACAAGGCCTTCCGCTGCGAGTACGCCGCGCGCCAGGTCTCGGTGAAGGCCGCCTACGGCCTGTGGGTGACGGCACCCGAGAAAGACGCACTCGACCGCATCCTCGACACCTGCCCGTCCGAACCCGCCCTCGACTCCCCGCTGCAGGCCGCCACGCCCGACACCGACGGCACAGCGCCCACGCCGACCTACGCGAACTGCGACGCGGTCCGCCAGGCCGGCGCAGCCCCCCTCCGCGCCGGCGACCCCGGTTTCGGCCCCCATCTCGACCGCGACGCCAACGGCATCGCCTGCGGATGAGCAGCACAGGAACCCCGAACTGACGGTTGACTGTGGGTGTGTCGTTGGGTGTGTCGGTGAGTGTCGGTCAGACGTATCGTTAAGTATCGTTCGCGACACACAACGGAGGTCATCATGGGCAACTCATTCCCCGGCAGCGGATTCGGCGGCGGCTTCGGCAGCGCGTTCGGCGGCAACGGCAACAACGGCGCGAGCTTCAACCCCGACGCCATCTTCCAGGCCATGGAGCAGTTCAAGGCCCGCTTCGAGAAGAAGACCGGCTCCCGCGTGGGCCGTGGCGACGTGCGCGCCGCCGTGCTCGCCGTTCTGGCCGAGCGCGCCATGCACGGCTACCAGATCATCCGTGAGATCGAGGAGCGCAGCGGCGGCAGCTGGAAGCCCAGCCCCGGCAGCGTCTACCCCACCCTGCAGCTGCTCGCCGACGAGGGCCTGATCGCGGCCGAGGAGTCGAACGGTCGCAAGACCTACGCCCTCACCGAGGCCGGTCGCGCCGAGGTCGCCGCCACGGGCTCCACCTCGCCGTGGGCCATGGACGACGAAGACGAGAAGAGCGACTTCGGTGCCCTTCCCAAGGCCGGTTTCGAGCTCGCTCAGGCCGCCGCCCAGATCGGCCGCACCGGAACGCCCGAGCAGATCAAGCAGGCCGTCACGGAGCTCGAAGACGCACGTCGTCGCCTGTACGGCATCCTCGCCCAGGCCTGACGGGAGTGACATCGGTTAGACCCGATCGCGGCGACTCGGTCCCCAGCCCCCGAGAAGCTCGCGCGCGCTACCGTCGCATCCTGCGTTTCGCCGGCTGGAACCTGGCGGTCACGTGGTTCTTCGAGCTCGCCCTGCCGCGCATCGGCCTCGTCAAGATCGCCGAGCGCACCCGCACCAAGCGGATGCAGCGGTTCGCCCGCAAGTTCCACGTGCTCGCCGTCGACCTCGGCGGTCTCATGATCAAGGTCGGCCAGTTCATGTCGTCGCGCCTCGACGTGCTGCCGCCCGAGATCACGAAAGAGCTCGAGGGTCTGCAGGATGAGGTGCCCGCCGTGCCGTTCGAGGCGATCCGGGCACTGGCCGAGGCCGAACTGGGTGTTCCCCTCTCCCAGGCGTTCGCGTGGGTCGATCCGACACCCGTCGCCGCCGCCTCACTGGGGCAGGCGCACCGGGCTCGACTGCTGCCCCTCGAGGCGATCGACGCCGGCATGGAAGGCGTCGTGCTCAAGGTGCAGCGGCCCGGGATCGACGCCATCGTCGAGGTCGACCTCGCGGCGCTCCGCAAGGTGGGCGGCTGGCTGAGCCACGTGCGCCTCGTCTACTCGCGCGTGGATGCGCCCGCGCTCGTGGAGGAGTTCGCGCAGACCTCGCTCGAGGAGATCGACTACCTGCACGAGGCCGCGAGCTCGGAGCGGTTCGCCGAGCAGTTCGCGGGCGACGCACGGGTGAGCGTTCCCGCCGTGGTGTGGCCGCGCAGCACTCGGCGTGTGCTGACGCTCGAAGACGTCACCGCGATCAAGATCAACGACCACGCCGGGCTGCTGGCGGCCGGGATCGATCCCGCCGAGGTGGCGCCGGTGTTCGCCGCCGTCATGTTCGACCAGCTCTTCACGAACGGGTTCTTCCACGCCGATCCGCATCCCGGCAACATCTTCGTGACCCCGCTGCCCGTCGACCCGTCGGCGGTCGCCGCCACCGGCGCGTCGGACACCGTGGGCGCGCGCGCCTGGAAGCTCACCTTCATCGACTTCGGCATGATGGGCGAGGTCGGCCCCTCCACTCGCGCCGGCCTCCGCAAGATGCTCATCGCCGCCGCCTCGCGCGACGGCAAGGGGCTCGTGGATGCGGCGCGCGAGCTGGGTGTGCTGCTGCAGTCGGCCGAGACCAACGAGCTCGAGCGCGCGCTCACGCAGCTCTTCGCGCGATTCGGCGGCATGGGGTTCGCGGAGCTGCGGGAGGTGGATCCGCGGGAGTTCCGCGAGTTCGCCGTGCAGTTCGGCGACGTCATCCGCTCGCTGCCGTTCCAGCTGCCCGAGAACTTCCTGCTCATCATCCGGGCGATGTCGCTCACGTCGGGGGTGTGCAGCGCTCTCGAGCCGTCGTTCAACCTGTGGGACTCCGTCGAGCCCTACGCGCAGCAGCTCATCCGCGAGGAGCGGGGCAACGTGGCGTCGGATGTCGGCAAGCAGGCGCTCGAGAACCTCGCGCTCGCCTGGCGACTGCCGAAGCGCCTCGACGGGCTCATCACGCGCTTCGAGGACGGGTCGGTCGCTGTGTCGAGCCCCGCGCTCGAACGGCGGGTCGCTCGGCTGGAGCGGGCGGCGGGGCGTGTGGTCTCGGCGCTGCTGTTCGGGGCGCTGCTCGTGACGGGGGCCATCCTGCGCCCCGACGACGCAGTGTTCGGCACCGTGCTCATGGTCGCGTCGATCATCCCGGCCCTGCACGCCGTCTTCTCGGGCCGACGCGGCGCCTGACGCCGCCCTGCGTGACGAGTGACCCCGGCGGTGGCTTGCCGATGGGGGCGATCTGACTAGGTTGGCGAGTGATGGCTCAGCCCGAACGAAAGAGCACGACGATCGATACTTCTCCTGCGGCAGGGTCTCGCGACCTGCCCACTCTGGTCTACCTGCACGCACTCGGATCCAGCCGCGAGGCGTTCGCCGACGTCGGGGCTCTGCTCTCGGGCGAGTTCGACGTGCTGGGCATCGATCTGCCGGGGTTCGGCGACGAAGCGGCGAAGGGGGCCGCGACCGTCGAGGAGACCGTGCAGTTCGTGATCGCGAAGCTGGCGTTCGCGGCTCCCCACCGGTGGATCCTCGTGGGGCACTCGATGGGTGGGAAGATCGCGAGCCTCGTGGCGTCGCGCGTGCTGGCGGGCACCGCGCCGCTCTTCGGGCTGTGCGGGGTCGTGCTGCTCGCGGGGTCGCCCGTCTCACCCGAGCCCATGGACGAGGCCAGGCGCGCCGAGATGCTCGGGTGGGCCCATGGCAGCGATGGTGGCGGGATCGGGCCTCAGGATGCGCGCACCTTCATCGACGCGAACATTGCGGGGCCGCTCGCACCGGCCGCCGACGCGCTCATGCTCCGTGATCTGGCGCGCACTGCGCCCGAGGCATGGACGGCGTGGTTCAACCGGGGGAGTCTCGAGGATTGGAGTGCGACCACCGAGACGATGGAGGTCCCCGCGCTCATCGTGAGTGGTCGCGAGGACGGCGATCTCGGCGAGGGTGCGCAGCAACGGCTCAACGGGGCACTGTATCCGCGGGCGACCTTCGCGGTCGTCGACGGCGCAGCGCATCTCCTGCCGCTCGAGAAGCCCACGGTGGTCGCTGATCTCATCCGCAACTTCTGGCGCGACGAGGCCGGAACGGCTCCCGTCGTTCCCCGCGACACGGCGGCGGTCATCGCCTCCGCGCACACGAGCGCCCGCACGCGCGGCATCCTCGCCCGCCGAGCCCTCGCCGACGATCCCCGCTACGCGCCGCAGTCCCTGACGCCCGCCGCCCTGGAGACCCTCCGGGCCGTGGCGGATCGCGTGGTCCCGCAGGACGGCCCCCGCATCGACCTCGCCGCGCGCGTCGACGCCCAGCTCGCCGCAGGCAAGGGCGACGGCTGGCGCAACGCCGACCTCCCCGCTGACACAGAGGCCTACCGGCTAGGCCTGCAGGCCCTCAGTGGGTTCGCGAACCTCCCGGCGCCCGAACAGGACATCCGCCTCCACACCCTCGCCGACCCTCACACTGCGACCGCCGATGCCACCACCAGCACCGACGGTGGGGCCGAGGGCGGCGACGCCGAGCGCGGGGGAGGTGGTCGACGCGTGGATGCGCCCGCGGCATCGCGGCTGACTCCGTCGCAGCTGGCAACGTGGTTCGAGGATGCGCGCACCGACCTGGTGCGCATCTGGCTCGCGCACCCGGCGTCGCTCGCCCGCGTGGGCTTCGACGGGTTCGCCACGGGCGGCGATGGCGAGCGCAAGCAGGGCTTCCAGCTCCTCGCCGCGGGCCAGCGCGAGACCTGGGAGCCGGCCCCGCAGCCCGCGCCCACCCGCGGCGCCAGCCCATCCGCCACCGACCCGGCTGCCGGAGCGGGCGCCAGCCCATCCGCCGCCGCTCCGGCCGCCGCCACCACTCCGCTCAGCAGCACCGACCAGGCAGGAGCCTCCGCGTGAACCTCAGCGGCATGCAGCGCCACTCCGAGCACGAGATCGTCGACGCCGTCGTGATCGGCACGGGCGCCGGTGGCGCCCCGATCCTCGCCGCCCTCGCCGCCCGCGGCCTGCGCGTGGTCGCCCTCGAGGCCGGCCCCCACTTCGAGCCCGACGGCCACACGCCCGACGAGACCGAGGCCACCGAGATTAACTGGATGGCCGAGCGCTTGAGCGGCGGCAGCGACCCCACCGCCTTCGGCCAGAACAACAGCGGCCGCGGCGTGGGCGGGTCCACCCTGCACTGGGGCGCGTTCACCCCGCGCCCCACCCGCGAGGACATCGGCCTGCGCACCGACTCGGGCAAGGGCGAGGACTGGCCCGTCGACTTCGACGAGCTCACCCGCTACATCGAGGGCGTCGAGCGCTTCATCGGCGTCTCGGGCCCCGCCCACTACCCGTGGGATCCCGACCGCCGCTACGACCTCCCGCCCACGCGCCGCAACGCCTCATCCGACATGATGATGCGCGGCTGCGAGGCCCTCGGCATCCGCGCCACCGACGCCCCCGCCGCCGTACTCACGCGCGACCGCCACCAGCCGGACCACGGCGTCCGGCAGTCCTGCACCTCGTGCGGCAACTGCCACCAGGGCTGCCGCACCACCGCCAAGACCAGCATGGACACCACCTACCTGCCGGCCGCCGTGACCGCGGGAGCCGAGATCCGCGCGAACGCGATGGTGCACGGCATCGAGACCGACAGCACGGGTCGCGTGACCGCCGTTGTCTACCGGCAGGACGGCGTGGAGCACCGCCAGCGCTGCGCCAACCTCTTCCTCTGCGGCGGCGGCGTGGAGACCCCGCGCCTGCTGCTGCACACGGGCCTCGCCAACAGCAGCGGCCAGGTGGGCCGCAACTTCATGGTGCACGGCGCCACGCAGGTCTGGGGCACCTTCGACACCGAGATGCGCGGCTACCGCGGCTACCCGTCGTCGATCATCAGCGAGGACATGGTGCGACCAGCGGATGCCGGCTTCGCCGGGGGCTACCTCATGCAGAGCCTCGGCGTCATGCCCCTCACCTACGCCTCCGCGCTCACTCGCGGCGGCGGACTGTGGGGGCAGGAGCTCATGCACGCGCTCGACGACTACCCCTTCTCCGCGGGCGTGGGCATCAACGCCGAGTGCCTGCCGTCGGACTCGAACTACCTCGAGCTGTCGACCGAGCTCGACGAGTTCGGCATCCCGGAGGCCCGCATCCTCTTTTCCGCCGGCGAGAACGAGAAGGCGATCGACGAGCACGCCATCGCCACGATGACGGCGATCGTCGAGGCCGCGGGCGCCACGAGCACCCGGGTGCTGGCCCGCACGGCCCACACGGTGGGGGCGTGCCGCATGGGCACGGATGCCGGCCGCTCGGTGGTCGACCCCGACGGGCGCTCGCACGACATCCCCAACCTCTGGATCGCCGACAACTCCACCTTCGCCAGCTCCCTCATCGCCAACCCGGCCCTCACCATCATGGCGATGTCCCTCCGCACAGCCGACCGCTTCCTCGCAACTTCTCACTAGCAGACGCCGTCGCCTCCTAGGTGACAACTACTCACGCGACCCCCTCCTGATTCCCCGTCATACTGGTCTGGCGAAGTTGTCAGATGTTTATCAGATGTAGAGTGGAGGAATGATGTCTGAAGCGACCTTCACGAATTTCCTCCGCACCCCGAAGGAGGTCGCGGCACGCGCCGAAGAGGGTGCCGTGCGCATCACCCGACGAGACGCAGCCGACCTTGTGCTGCTCCGGGCTGAAGATCTGGAGCAGCAGCAGGAGGGCATCGCACTGGCGAGTCGCATCATGCGAAGTCTCCTCCGAACGCGTGAGCTCACCACCGTGCTCTCCGAGCTGTTCGCGTGGACCGCGCTGCTGACTGACGACGAGGTCCAGGCCTATGCGCAGGAGATCGACCGCCATGTGTGGTCGGCCGCCGAGCTCGGCGAGTACGAAGGGCTGCTGGCGGTGCAGGCAGCGTGGCGCGGGACAGCTGAGGCCTACGCCGCTGGGCTCCCTCGTGGACGGGGCGAAGGCCTTCAGTGGCTCGATCCCGCGCCACCCGTCGACCGGCCGTAGCGATGCCACGCGGTTCGACGGTCGGCCGCCCGCTGAGGTCCACGGAGTACGAGATCACGTTCGGGACGAGGGAGGCCGAGAAGGGCTGGTCGGACCTCAGGGCCACGGCTCGCAACTCCGCCGTCGAGGCGTGGGAGTTCCTCACGAGCACACCCACCGCCGCGGGTGCGGGATGCTACCGGCTGCGCGGCGACCTGGGCATCGTCGTGGTCGAGGGGGTGAACTGCGAGCGGTGGCAGTACAAGGCGCGTGGGGGTGCTCGGATCTGGTACGCGGTGGTTCCGGCGTCGAAGGTGGCGGGGCGGGTGATCCTGGAGCGCGTGACCACCGGGCATCCGAACGAGACGGTCAAGGTGCCCCGCTGAGACCACGTCGGACCAGAGACGGCGCGGGCATGCACGGGCACCGTTCATGCCGCGAGGTGCATGGGGTGTCTTCTAGGGTGGAGTGACCACTGCTCTCGCGCCGCCGATTCACGGCGAGGGCGAGTAGGTTGTTTGACATGCCGTGACGCCGATGCCCGATCGGTCACCTCTACACTTCCGCGCTCCGGCGCACCGAAAGACGAATGATGTCAGGAAACGCCACCACCCACTTCGACAATGTCGCCCTCCTCTCGGTCGCGGGCCGCATGCCCTCGCGGGTCACCCTGTCGTCCGAGCTCGAGGATCGCCTGTCCTCCGTGCTCTCCCGCCTCCGCCTGCCGCCGCGCCTGCTCGAACGTGTGGCCGGCGTGCTCGAGCGCCGCAACTGGGCGAGCGACGAGAACTGCATCGACGCCACCATCGAGGCCGGCAACGACGCTCTCGCCAAGGCGGGCGTGAAGGCATCCGACATCGGTCTGCTCATCAACACCTCCGTCACCCGCATGCAGCTCGAGCCCTCGGTGGCCGTCGGTCTGCACCACGGTCTCGGGCTGCCGAGCTCGGCCGTCAACTTCGACGTCGCCAACGCGTGCCTCGGCTTCGTGAACGGCATGTCGCTCGCGGCGGGGATGATCCAGTCGGGCCAGATCCGCTACGCCATGATCATCAACGGCGAAGACGCCGACCAGATCCAGACCAACACCATCGAGCGGCTGCTGAGCGGCGACATCAAGCGCAAGGAGTTCATGAGCGAGTTCGCCTCGCTCACGCTGGGCTCCGGCAGCGCCGCCGCCGTGCTGGGGCGCGCCGACGAGCACCCGGAGGGTCACCGCATCCTGGGCGGGGTCACGCGTGCCGCGACCGAATTCCACGAGCTGTGCGTGGGCAGCGTGCAGGGCATGTTCACAGATGCTCGGGCGCTGCTCAAGGGCGGCCTCGAGCTCGTGACCTCCGCCTGGCGCGACGCTTCCGAAGACTGGAACTGGTCGAAGATGGACCGCTACATCACCCACCAGGTCTCGCGTGTGCACACCAACGCGATCGTGGATGCCGTGGGGCTCGACAAGGCCGTGGTGCCGGTGACGTACCCGACCTGGGGCAACGTGGGGCCCGCGTCGATCCCGCTCACGCTCGCCGCCGAGGAGTCGAAGCTGCAGCGCGGCGACCGGGTGCTGCTCATGGGTGTGGGATCGGGACTCAACACCGCCATGATGGAACTCGCCTGGTGAAGCCCGCTTCGCTACCCCCGGCCTCGCTCGCCGAGTACGAGCCGCGGTTCAGCCGCCTCGTCTCCACCGAGGGAGTGGGGGTGGATGTCGGGAGCGTGCGCACGTGGCATGTGCTCGACAACGCGGCTGCGCTCGACGCGCTCGGGGTGGAGCCGACCGGCACGATCCTGGCGGTGCACGGCAACCCGACGTGGTCGTACCTGTGGCGCCGCCTGGTAGCGGCGGCGACGGATGCGGCCGCGACCGATGCGGCTTCGGCTGCTGTCTGGCGGGTCGTGGCCGTCGATCAGCTCGAGATGGGGTTCTCGGAGCGCACGGGGCACGATCGCGGGCTCGAGCAGCGGATCCGGGATCTCGGGGCGCTGAGTGAGGCGCTCGGGATCGACGGACCCGTGGTGACGCTCGGGCACGACTGGGGCGGAGTGGTCTCGCTCGGCTGGGCCGTGCGTCATCCGGAGTCGCTCGTGGCCGTCGCCGCGCTCAACACCGCGGTGTGGCAGCCGGAGGGGCTGCCCATCCCCGCGCCGCTCACGCTCGCCCGCGCCCGGGGCGTGCGCACGCCCGCGACCGCGCTCACGACCGCGTTCCTCGACACCACTCTCGCTCTCGCGAAGCCCGCCCTGCCGCGAGGCGTGCGCGACGCCTACCGCGCCCCCTACGCCCGCGCGAGCGACCGGCGGGGCATCGATGCCTTCGTCGAGGACATCCCCGTCGGCCCCTCGCACCGCAGCTATGCGGCTCTCGTGTCGGTGGCCGAGGGGCTGCGTGACCTCGAGGTGCCCGCTCTGTTCCTGTGGGGGCCGGAGGATCCGATCTTCTCCGACCGCTACCTCAACGACCTCCTCGACCGCCTGCCGCACGCCGACGTGCACCGCTTCGAGGGCGCAGGCCACCTCATCGCCGAAGACACCCCCTACGCCGAGACCGTCCTCGACTGGCTCGCCACCCTCCCCGCTCCGGCGCTCCGCCCCGGCACGCCCGAGGGAGCCTCCGCTCCGGCGTCCGCAGCACCGCAGCCCGCATCCGGTCGGCACGCTGCTGTGCCCGCCGACGACGCGCACGTGCCCCTGTGGGCTGCGCTCGATGCGCGGGCTCAGGATCGCGCCGATGCCGTCATCGACATGTCGGCGGTCGGTGCCGACGGCGAGCCCCTCCGCGTCAGCTGGCGCACGCTCGCCGATCGGGTCGACCGCATCGCCACCGGCCTCGGCCGCATCGGCGTGACCAAGGGCGACCGCGTCTCGCTCCTCGTGCAACCGGGTGCCACCCTCACCGCCGTCGTCTACGCGTGCCTGCGCATCGGCGCGGTCGTGGTGGTGGCCGATGCCGGTCTCGGCCTCAAGGGCCTCGGTCGCGCCATCCGCGGTGCCTGGCCCGACTACGTGATCGCCGACACCCCGGGGCTCGCCGCCGCGCGCGCCGGAGGCTGGCCGGGCCAGCGCATCTCGGTGCGGCAGCTGCCCCCGAGCGCCCGCTGGGCACTCGGCGTGCGGCACACCCTGCCCGAGCTCGTGGCCCCGAAGCACGGCGACCGCCTGCCCACCCCTCCGCGCGCCGACGACGATGCCGCCGTGCTCTTCACCTCGGGCTCCACCGGCCCCGCCAAGGGCGTCGTCTACACGCACCGCCAGCTCTCGGCCGTGCGCGACACCCTCGCCGCGGCCTACGACGTGACCGACGACCCCGGCCTGGTCACCGGTTTCGCGCCGTTCGCGCTGCTCGGTCCGGCCCTCGGAACCCGATCCGTCTCGCCGCGCATGAACCACACCTCACCGCGCACCCTCACCGCGCAGGCCATGGCCGACGCCACCCGCGCCTCGGGTGCGCGCATCGCGTTCCTCTCGCCGGCCGCCATCCTCGGCGTCACCGGGTCGGCGGATGCGCTCACCACCGACGATCGCGACGAGCTGCGCGCCATCCGCCGCTTCCTCTCCACCGGGGCGCCCATCGGGCGGCCGCTGCTCGACGCGGTCGCCGACCTCATGCCGAACGCGCGCGCCCACACCCCGTACGGCATGACGGAGTGCCTGCTGGTGACCGACATCACGCGCGAGGGCATCATCGAGGCGGCCGACCGGCCCGACGTGGGGGTGTGCGTCGGCTCGCCCATCGCGGGCAACCGAGTGCTCATCAGCGCATTGGATGCGTCGGGCGCCGCCACGGGTGCGCCGTCCGCTACGCCGGGTGTGCTGGGTGAGATCGTGATCTCGGCCCCCCACCTCAAGAAGGGCTACGACCGCCTCTGGCGAGCCGACCGCGAGGCCGTCCGCGACACCGCAAGCGCCGCCCCCACCGCGGGCACCACCGGCGGCGCCGTGCCAACCGGCCAAGATGACGCCGCGAACCTCGCCACTGCGACGAGCCCTGCCACCGCGACGACCACCGATGCCGCCGTGGGCACCGCCACCACCGCGATGGATCTCGAGAGCGCGACTGCGGGCGATGGCGCTGGGATGCGGTGGCACCGCACGGGGGACATCGGGCACCTCGATGAGGCGGGTCGGGTGTGGATCGAGGGGCGGATCCGGCACGTGATGACCACGGATCGCGGCCTCCGCGCGCCCGTGGGTGTGGAGCAGGCCATCGAGGGCGTGCCGAGCATCCGCCGGGCGGCCGCTGTGGGCGTAGGCCCGGCCGGCGTGCAGCAGATCGTGGCGGTCGTCGAGACGACGGATCGCGCCTCCCGCGCCCAGCTCGCCGACACGGCGCTCGCCGACGAGGTGCGGCGGCACTCGACCGAGCCGCTCGTGGCCGTGTTCGTCGTGCCCGAGCTGCCCACCGACATCCGCCACAACTCGAAGATCGACCGCACGGCCCTCGCCGCCTGGGCCGCCGAAGCCCTCTCCGGTGGTCGACTGACGCCCCCGGCCGCCCACCGAGCCGCGTTCACCTCGACGCCTCCGATCCGCCGATGACCGCGACTCTTGATGGCCACGTCGACGCCGGGCGCCGTCAGGTCGATCGCGCGAGTTGCGGTGTGGCCGACCACCACCTCCGTCACTCGGAGGCTGCGCGATGAAGGTGCTGGTGACCGGGGCGAGCGGGTACCTCGGGCGGGCGGTTGCGGAGGTGCTGCGGGACGGCGGGCACGAGGTGCGCACGCTGCAGCGGCGGCCCTCCACCGTCGCGGGGGTCGAGGATGTGCTCGGGACCGTCACCGACGAAGCCGCCGTGCGGCGCGCGACGGCCGGCAGGGACGCCGTCGTGCACCTCGCGGCGAAGGTGTCGCTGGCGGGGGATCCGCGCGACTTCGATCGCATCAATGTTGAGGGCACGCGCATCGTGCTCGACGCCGCCCGAGACGCAGGGGTGACCCGCTTCGTGCACATCTCCTCGCCGTCGGTCGCTCACGCGGGCCGATCGCTCGCGGGAGTGGGCGCCGATCCGGCCGACCCCCTCGCCGCCAGGGGCGACTACGCGCGCACGAAGGCTGCCGCCGAACTGCTGGCGCTCTCGCGCGACGACTCCGGGATGCCGGTCGTGGCCATCCGCCCGCACGTCGTGTGGGGCCCGGGCGACACGCAGCTCATCGAGCGGGTCGTCGACCGCGCCCGCCGCGGCACGCTGCCGCTGCTCGGCGACGGCACCGCCCTCATCGACACCACCTACATCGACAACGCGGCCGAGGCGATCGCCGCTGCGCTGGACCGCGCCGAGGACGCCCACGGGCGGGCCTTCGTGGTGACGAACGGGGAGCCCCGCACGGTCGCCGAGCTCATGACGCGCATCTGCGCCGCGGCCGGCGTACCGGCGCCGCGCTGGCGCGTGCCGGCACGGGTGGGGCAGGCCGCGGGGTCGGCGGTCGAGCGCGTGTGGGGTGTCGCCGCGCGCCTGCGACCCGCGTTGTTCAGCGGCGAACCGCCGATGACCCGGTTCCTCGCAGAGCAGCTCTCGACCTCGCACTGGTTCGACCAGCGCGAGACGCGGCGCATGCTGCAGTGGGCGCCATCCGTGCCCCTCGATGAGGGATTCGAGCGCCTGGCCGAGCACTACGCCGGAGTCGGCAACACTTAAACGGACGGCGCCGACACCGCCTCGAAGGTCGAGGGGTGCCGGCGCCGGCTGCGAATGGCTCAGGCTCAGCCGCGGAGGGGCTTGAGCGCACCCGCCCAGGCCTCGACCTGGTCGAACAGCACGCCGGCGGCGTCGGTGAACTGGGGGCCGGGGGTGAAGGTCGAGAAGTTCTCGAAGTCGGTGAAGAGCGAGAAGCTCAGCTGCTGGCGCACGTCGGCGATCTGCAGCTCGGCCGAGATGCCGCGCAGGTGCTCGATGGCGCGCGATCCGCCGAGGCTGCCGTAGCTCACGAAGCCGGCGGCCTTGTTGTTCCACTCGGCGTAGAGGTAGTCGATGGCGTTCTTGAGCACGCCCGACGTGGAGTGGTTGTACTCGGGGGTCACGAAGATGAAGCCGTCGAAGCCGGCGATCGTGGCCGCCCACTTCTTGGTGTGGTCATTGGCGTACTGGCCGTAGGCCGGGGGCATGGCCTCGTCGAGGTGGGGCAGCGGGAAGTCGGCGAGGTCGATGAGCTCGTAGCTCGCGGAGCGGCCGGCGGCCTGCTCGAGCACCCACTTGGCGACGGCTTCGCCGTTGCGGCCGGGACGGGTGCTGCCGAGGATGACGGCGATGCGGAGGTCGGACATGGTGGAGTTCCTCTCGAGGGCCCTGCGGGATGCGCGGGGGAGTTCGGTGGTGATGCGTCGTGACGCACCTGATCCACCGTAGATGATCAGATCGTCTAATACAAGATCATTTGAGGCAAGACAGATTGACGTGCGATCGCTAGACTGTGGGGATGACCTCCGAGCCCACGACGTGTCCGGCACCCGCCGCGACCTTCTGCGAGGTCACCGACGGTGCGCGCACGGCCGACCTCGCGTGGCTGTCGCAGCGGGCCACCGCTTCGGTCGCCTCGTCGTTCGACGCCCTCGCCGTGGAGCACGGTCTCGCCGACCTGCGCGATTGGCTCGTGCTCAACCTCGCGGGCGACGGAACGCAGCGTACCCAGCTCGAGATCGCCACCCAGCTCGGCATCGACAAGAGCACGATGGTGCTCATCCTCGACCGTCTCGAGCGCGCTGGGTTGATCGTGCGCACCTCGTCGGCGAGCGATCGCCGCGTGCGCATCCCGGAGCCGACGGCGGCCGGGCGAGCGATCCAGGTGGCGATCGATCAGTCGAGGGACAGTACGGTCGACCGGTTGCTGGAGGGCGTGGCGCCCGCGGATCGGGACACCTTCCGCGACGTGCTGTGGCACCTGGCGACCGCCGGCTCCCGGGCGACCGCGGTCTCCTGAGCGCCTGCGGTGCACCGGACTCCCTCTGAGGAGTCGTTTCGGCCGCGGGCGCCCTGTGCCATCATCGGGGCATGAGCTATCAGCCGCCGCAGCACCCGTACGCACAGCCGCAGCATCCGTCGGCCCCGCCCGTGCCGCCGCGGCGCAACCGGATCGGTCTCATCGCCCTGATCGTCGGCATCGTGGCGTTCATCGGTGCCTTCGTGCCCCTCTTCAGCTACCTCGCCGTGCTCATCGCGCTCGCGGCCGTCGTGCTCGGGATCATCGCGCTCATCCGCCCCGGCTCGAAGGGTGCGGCCATCGCCGGCGCCATCCTGGGGTTCTTCGCGCTCGTGATCGCGTCCATCCTCTCGATCGTCTACACCTTCGTGTTCTTCGGGCACCTGATCGGGGCGGCGGGCGGCGCTGACGGCCTCAACGGATCGAACGGGTTCGACGGCGGCGAGGGCACCGAGATCCCGCTCGTCTACCAGGTCGACGGCACCGGATCCGATGTCGACATCTCGTACTCCGCCTACGACGACGGGATCTCGGTCACCGAGCAGGAGACCGCGCAGCGGCTGCCGTTCGAGGAGGACTTCGACGTCTCGTTCGGCGGCGCCGACACCTACAACAGCTACACGATCACGGCCACCAACGGCGACAACGACGGAGACGTGACCTGCCGCATCATCCTCGACAGCCGCATCCTCGTGGAGCAGACGGCCTCGGGCCCCTACGCCACGGCGAGCTGCACAGCGAGTGGCAGCGACCTCCTCGAGTAGCCGACCCTCGCGGTCACCCTGCCCGCCACCGCTCGTGCAGCTGTGGGGTTGTGGAGAGGGGCTTTCTCCACCGATGTCCGAACGACGCCCAGCCGCCCGGATAGCAGGATCTACTCTTCGGCCATGGTCTCGAGAGCGCTCCGGGAGTGGGACACCACTCGATCGGCGAACCTCGATGCGCTCGTGGGGGCGCATCAGGCGGTCACGCGCGGGCTGCCGGGCCGGCCGAGCCTGACCACCGAGCTCAACCACGCCCTCATCGCACGCCTGGCCTCGGAGCTGCAGGGCTTCGCCCGCGACCTCCACGACCAGGCGGCGGATGCGCTCCTGACAGAGGCAACAGTCCCCGACGAGCACATCCGTGCGATCGTGCGGGTGAGGATGGAGCAGGGCCGCAAACTCGATGTTGGGAATGCGAACGCAGGAAATCTCGGTAATGATTTTCTCAGGTTGGGGCTAGCGCTGTGGCCGGACATCCATGCGCTCCACCCAGTTGCGGGTCGGCATTGGCATGACTGGATCGAGTGGCTCAATACTGCTCGCAACGGGATCGCCCACAATGATCCCGAAAAGCTCCTGACCGCCCACGTCGAGCATCCATTGACCCTCGCGACGTTCCGGAGAGCGCGACGGGCCGTGAGCGGGTTCGCCTCAGCGTTGGATGCCTTAGTTGAGGTATATTTGAGTATCAGAACGGGCGGTATGCCTTGGTGAGGCGAGGAGGGGTGACATGGGCACGAGGGGTTTGACGCGGGTCCCCAAGTTCGGCACAGCGGTTGTCGTACCTTTCGGTACCCGAATGCTGCCGGCCACGGTCATCCAGCCGCGTAACGGCCGAGTGGAAGTGCTGATGACGGTCGAGGGCGCCGATCCGATCCGGATGACTGTCGATCTGGCCGACGTGACTCTGGCGGAGGCGTCGTAGGGATTTCTGGGAGGGGTGGGTGGTGCGAGAGCATGGGGGGATGACCGCAACGCTCGTCGCCAAGGGGGTCGCCGGTGGGCATGACCACCGCACCCTGTTCAGCTCGCTCGACCTCGTTGTGGCGCCCGGAGACGTCGTGGGTGTCGTGGGGGCGAACGGCGCCGGCAAGTCGACGCTCCTGCGCATCCTCGCGGGTATCGACGCGCCTCTCGAGGGGAGCGTCTCGCTCGCTCCGACGGATGCGTTCGTGGGCTTCCTGCCCCAGGAGCACGAGCGGGTGGCCGGCGAGACCGTGGCCGAGTACGTCGGGCGACGCACCGGCACCACCGAAGCGACGGCCGAGATGGATGCCGCGGCCGACGCCCTGGGCGATGCAGCGCCGACCACCCCGGGTGCCCCCGATCCCGCCGACGTGTACTCGACCGCGCTCGAGCGCTGGCTCGCCAGCGGAGCCGCCGACCTCGACGAACGGCTGCCCGTGGTGCTCGCCGAGCTCGGTCTCGAGGTGGCCGGCGATGCGCTCATGACCTCACTCTCCGGCGGCCAGGCCGCCCGAGTGGGACTCGCCACCCTGCTGCTCTCCCGCTTCGACATCGTGCTGCTCGACGAGCCGACGAACGACCTCGACCTCGACGGGCTGGAGCGCCTCGAAGCGTTCATCCGGGGCCTCCGCGGGGGAGTCGTGCTCGTCAGTCACGACCGCGAGTTCCTGGCCGGGAGCGTCACGCGAGTTCTCGAGCTGGACCTCGCGCAGGGCACCAACCGCGTCTACGGCGGCGGGTACGACGCCTTCCTCGAGGAACGGGCGACGGCCAAGCGGCACGCCCGTGAGGAGTACGACGAATTCGCCTCGAAGAAGGACGACCTCGTCTCGCGAGCCCGCGTGCAGCGTGAATGGTCGAGCCAGGGTGTGCGGAACGCGATGAAGAAGTCGCCCGACAACGACAAGATCCGGCGCAAGGCCGCGGCCGAGTCGAGCGAGAAGCAGGCCCAGAAGGTGCGGCAGATGGAGAGCCGCATCGCACGCCTCGACGAGGTGGAGGAGCCGCGCAAGGAGTGGCAGCTGCAGTTCACCATCGGGTCGGCACCGCGCTCGTCGGGAGTCGTGGCGACGGTGTCGGAGGCCGTGGTGTCACAAGGGGCGTTCACGCTCGGGCCCGTGTCGCTGCAGGTGGATGCGGGGGACCGCATCGGCATCACAGGGCCGAACGGAGCCGGCAAGTCCACGCTGCTGCGGCTGCTGCTCGGAAGGGTCGATCCCACGTCGGGCACGGCCTCGCAGGGCACCTCGGTGGCGGTCGGCGAGATCGATCAGGCGCGGGCGGTGCTGGCCGGATCCGCGCCGCTCGCCACCCGTTTCGAGGAGCAGGTGCCCGACTGGCCCGTGGCAGAGGTGCGCACGCTGCTCGCCAAGTTCGGACTCAAGGCCGACCATGTGGCGCGCCCCGTCGACGAGCTCTCGCCCGGTGAGCGCACGCGCGCGGGTCTCGCTCTGCTGCAGGCGCGTGGGGTGAACCTGCTCGTGCTCGACGAGCCGACGAACCACCTCGACCTCGTGGCCATCGAGCAGCTCGAGGAGGCCCTCGAGTCGTACACGGGCACGCTGCTGCTCGTGACCCACGACAGGCGGATGCTCGACACCGTGCGCCTCAACCGGCACTGGCACGTCGACGCGGGGCAGGTCGAGGAGCGATGAGCGGCGACGCCGCGAGCCCGGTGCCTGGGGTCGAGCCCGAGGCTGGGTCTTCGGCGATTTCGGTGTCGCCACTGCGGGACGGGTGGATCGAGCATCGGCGGCAGGATGGCGAGCTCGTCGGCTGGATGCGGCCCTCTGGCGACGGGTTCGTGCCGGTGGACCTCCTCGGGCGTTCACGTGCCGGTGCGGTCGACTGGTTGGAGGCGGAGGAGCTGCTCGACGACCTCGGCATCGGCTACCTGGCCGACGCCTACCTGCTGCAGGATGCGCACCTCCTCGGGCCAGGGAGTGAGGGGATGCGGGTGCGGATCGTCGAGGTGAGCACGGCCCGGATCCTGGTGAAGAAAGACGACTTCGGCGACATGCGGGCACCCGTGCGGGAGTTCGCGCTCTCCTGGCCTCTGCCGGAGACGCTGCGGCCGATGACGCGGGACGAACTGCGCGACTGGGAGCCGGCGACGTTCGGCCAGAATGAAGATCCCGCATTGACCACGGAGGAGCCAGCATGACCGAGACCCGATCCGCCCTCGTAGCCGATGCCGCCGTGCAGGCGGCCGATGTGGGTCTCGTGCACGAGGCCGTCGCGGCGGAGGACGTGGTGGCCGGGTCGCCCACGACCGCGTCGGTCGAGCTGGTCGGCGAAGGGGGTTCGCGGATCGGGTTGTGGGAGATCACGCCCGGCGTGGTGACCGACACGGAGGCCGATGAGGTGTTCGTGGTGCTGAGCGGGCGTGGGCGGGTGGAGTTCCTCGGGGCGGTCGACGATGCCGGCGACGGGGCCGGCGGTGGGGTGGACGCCGTGACCCTGCCCGCGCCGCTCGACCTCAAGCCCGGCACGGTCGGGCGCCTCGCCGCGGGAACCCGCACGCGGTGGACGATCACCGAGACGCTGCGGAAGGTCTACATCCTCTGACCGTGAACGGATCCGCGCGCGGGCGGATTCGGGTCAGTTCTTCTGCAGGGCGGCGCGGCGGCGGTCGCGCTCGGCGTCGGCGGCCGCGGCCTGCTCGACCGTGGGGGCTGTTCCGCCGAGGTGCACCGGCTGCCACCACTGCCCGTCGCCGTCGACGGGGTAGTCGCGCTGCAGGTCGTCGGTGAGGCTCTGCAGAGTGGTGCGGAGCTCGGCGGTGGCGGCTGCCACGTCGTCATCCGGCGCGATGTGCTGCGCAGGGCCGAAGGCGAAGTGCACGGGCACACCGAAGCGCTCGCGCATGCGCACCTTGCGGTTCTTCGTGAGCAGGCGGTGACCGCCCCAGACGGCGACCGGGATGATCGGCACGCCGGCCTCCGCGGCCAGCCGCACGGCACCGGACTTGAGGTCGCGCACCGTGAAGCTCGCACTCACCCCCGCCTCGGGGAACACGCCGATGATCTCGCCACGCCGAAGGGCCGCGACAGCCTGCGCGTACGCGTCCGCGCCCGCCGCCATGTCGACGGGGATGTGCTTCATGCCGCGCATGAGGCTGCCCACGATCGGCTTGTCGAACGCCCGCTTGGTGGCCATGAAGCGCACCCGGCGACGGTTGTGCAGCCAGGTCTGCCACTCCACCAGGGCGAACTCGAGATAGCCGAAGTGGGTCATGGCGAACACGGCGCCGCCGACGTCGGGGATGTTCTCCGCACCGGTGGCACGGTGCTTGAGACGCCAGGAGGCGAAGAGGGCTCGACCGACGCCGATGGCGACGGTGTAGACGGGCTCGGGTCGTCGTCGGGGCATGGTTCCACCGTACGCGGATTGCATGAGCGTTCCGCGTGAAGCAGGCGATCCGGGGTGGGGGTTGCGGTCGGGCCGTCAGTCGGTGAAGATCTGGCCGACGGGCTCCCGCTTCTCCGCCTGGAAGGCGTCTTCGATGCGCCCGTGGGCCCAGTAGGCCGAGAGCGAGAGTCGGGCGCGCGGGATGCCCCACTGCTCGAGCAGCAGAGGCCGCAGCGCCTTCATCGCGCCGCGCTCGCCGTGCACGAAGGCCTGCGTGTCACCGGCGGGCGCGGGCAGAGCGCGGAGCGCCTCCACCAGCGCCGTGCTCACACCGGCCTCGACTCCCGACCGGTGCACCCACTGCACGGTCACGCCCTCCGGCGCGGTCAGCGCGATCTCGTCGGCGGCGCCGTCGACCTCGATCAGCACCGTGCCGTGTGTGACGCGCGACATCGCCTCAAGCGAGGCGGCGATCGCCGGGAGGGCGGACTCGTCGCCGGCGAGCACGTGGTGGTCGGCGAGCGGATCGGGTTCGTAGCCGCCCCCGATGCCCGCGAGCACCACCGCATCCCCGGGCTGCGCCGCCGCTGCCCACGGGCCGGCCACACCCGTGTCGCCGTGCACCACGAAGTCGATCCAGACCTCGCCCGCCGCCTTGTCGATGCGCCGCAGCGTGTAGGTGCGCTGAGCGGGGAGCTCGGCGAGCGGATGCGTCTCGCGCAGGGTGGCCAGGTCGTACGGGGGGATCAGCGCCGAGCCCGCCGGGGCGAAGAGCATCTTGGCGTAGCGGTCGGTGTGCGGGGCGTCGGGGATGGTGTGGACCGCTTCGCCCGTGGCGATGATGCGCACGAGGTGGGGGGAGAGCTGCTCGACGCGCGCGATCGTGAGCACCCGCTGCGGCTGCGGGGGGCGGGCGGGGCGGCCGGCGGTGGGGCCGGGGCTCGTGCCGGGGCCGGCGGCCGGACGGGTGGTGGGGGAGATGGGGGTGGCGTCTGACATGGAACTCCTGGGCGGAACGGGTGGTCGGGGGTGGAGCGGTTCGCGGCTGGGCCGTGCGGGCGGTGCGGGCCGCCGGCGACGGTGGTGGACACATCGGGGGACCGGATGGTTCACCTTCGACGCTATCGCGCCCCGCAGGCCGGGATGTCAGCGTGGGGCGGGATGGGCTGTGAATCCCCGGGAGGGTGGCCGGGATCCCTGGCGTCACGCGGGGCGATTCCTATGCTGGAGGCATGACCACACCCCGGAGCGACCGCGTGACCACCGCCAAGAACATCGGCCGCACCGTGGGTCGCGCCGCCGGACGCACGGCGGGCAAGGCGGCGCAGGGAGCGCGGGAGGGGATCCGCAAGAACCCCACCGCGAACTCCGTCTACCGCACGGGTGTGGGTGTGGTGGGTGGCGGCACGGTCGCGCTCGGTGTGGTGATGATGCCGTTGCCCGGCCCGGGTGCTCTGATCGCGCTCGGCGGCCTCGGCATCCTGTCGACCGAGTTCGACGGCGCCAAGAAGGTGCGCAACACCGCGGAGAGCGCCGCCAAGAAGGCCTTCGGAGCGGCGAAGGACGCCAGAGCCCGCAGCAAGAGCCGCAAGAACCCGACCGCACCCTGACCGGGATGCCGCGCCCCGACCGGCACCCGCTTCCTGGCGGGGAGGCCGCGTCCTGATCGGGATGGCTGGGCCGGATCGCATTGCCGGGTCCGGATCGGAATCGCGGTCCCTATTCCTGCTGGGCTCGCACGGTGGGCTCGAGGTCGTCGAGCCACTCACCCCACCGCTCTTTCCACTGCGCGCCCGCCTCGGGGGTCGGGAGCTTCTCGTGGGTGACCGTGACGCGCAGGCGCTCCTTCGGCGCAGGATCGAGGGTCACGAGGATGACCCCGAGGGGCTCGCCGCCCTCGTTCGCGACGGTGAAGCGGGGTGACTTCGATCCGGGCTTCGACCGGAGCGCGGAGAGCAGGCCGGGTACGAGTGCGGCCCGCCGGCCGTCGTCGACGAGGGCCGCGCGCAGCTCATCCGCCTCCAGGTCGACGATCTTGGAGCGACTGATCGAGAAGGTGCCGTCGGGCATCTGCCCCGGCAGTCGGATGCCCGTGATGCGCTCGTAACCCACCACCACGCCCTGCCCCCACCACCCGCCGAGGCCGTGCTCGGCGAGCACCCAGGCGGCGATCGCGGTGTGCCCGGCCTCGCGACCTGGGCCGGCGTCGATGAGGTCGACCCACTCGTCCCAGTGCTTGCCTGTGCTCTCGAAGACGGACCGGTCGGGGAACTCGGGTTCTGACACCCACACCCGCGTGCGGGAGGGCTCTGGGGCAGCATCGGTCATGTGGACAGCGTACACAAGACCGACCGCTACCCTGTGAGCATGATGCGACTGCGAGCCGTCCGTTCGACCCGATCCCTGGGGGCCATGGCCGGTCTTCTCATCGCTGCCGGGGTGCTCGCCGGATGCTCGGCAACGGTCACGGACACTCCTCCCACCGCCGATGCCGCGGCGACATCTACCGCGTCCAGCACGGCATCTCCCGGCGACGCGGAAGGCGATGCCGCCTTCTCCGTGCCCGACGATGCTTTCACGGCGGTGCTCGCGCTCGTCGTGGAGCGGCTCGACACGGGGGACACCGTCGCGGCGTCGAAGTTCTTCAGCGGGCAGCCCGTCACCGACGAGGCGCGCGAGGCCGCCGTGCTCGACGCGGCGGCGGCGCGAGCGTCCGAGGTGGGTGCTGATGCCGGCTACGTGGCCGCCGTCTTCGCCGACCAGATCACAGCGAGCAAGCAGATCCAGCAGCAGCTGCTGGATGAGTGGGCGGCGGGATCCGCGACTCCGCCGGCATCGGCGCCCGACCTCGCGACCGAGGTGCGCCCGATCCTCGACCGCATCACGGCAGAACTCGTGCCCGCGCTCGGCGAGGTGCAGGAGTATCGCGACGACCCCGGATGCGCCGAGGCGCTCGCCGCCGGCATCGCCGCAGCCACTCCGCCCGCAAGCGCCGTCGGCCAGGCCGCGCTCCCCGCAGCCACCGCGAGCCTCTGCGACTGACCCTGAACGCCCGGCCGGCGCTCCCGGCGGCCATCGCCCGAGCCGTCAGGCGGCGAGGAGGTCGTCGATCTGGGCCATGGCGAGGCGCATGCCGTCTTCCATGCCCATCTCCACGAGCTGGTCGAGATGCTCGAGCGAACCGAACGACGACACCGTCGTCATCCGGGTGCCTCCCTCGATCGCCTCGAGGGTCACGACCGCCCTCGTGGTGGGCAGTTCGTCGTTCGGTTCACCCGCCTCGTCGGCGAAACCGTCGGTGAACTCGAAGCGGGTCGGGGCCTCCACGACCTCGTTGCGCCACCATCCGCCGGCCTTGTCGCCCTCGGGCCCGGTCATGTCGTAGCGGGACTCGCCGCCCGCCACGAACTCGTGCCGGTCGAAGGTGGCGGGCCAGGTGGGCGGGCCCCACCAGCGCTCGAGCTGACGCGGATCCTCCCACACAAGCCACACGCGCTCGGGCGGCGCCGGGAACTCGGCCACGAAGGTGAGGGTGAGTGCTTCGGTGTCCTTCTTCACATCGATGACGGGCATCGGTCTTGGCCTTCCGATCGGTCGTGCTGCGGAGTGGTGGTGGTCTCGCCGAGCAGGTCGTCGATGCGGCTGACGCGATCGCGCCACAGCTGCTCGAACCGGTCGAGGAGCAGTGACGCCCGGCGCACCGAGTCGAGGTTCGCCCTCACGATCTGCTCCTTGCCCCTGCGCTCCTTGCTGATGAGGGCGGCCCGCTCGAGCACACTCACATGCTTCTGCACCGCCGCCCAGCTCATCGGGTAGCTCGCGGCGATCGCCGAGATGGACTGCTCGTGCCGGATGGCCCGCCTCAGGATGTCGCGACGGGTCGAGTCGGCCAGAGCACGGAACATCGCATCCGCCTCGGTTTCGCTGAGCTCTTGTACCACCATGTGGTTGTACGTTACGCAGTCCGATCCGGGAGCGCAAGAGGCCGCGTGAGCTCAGCGGCCGTCAGGTCACCCGCGGGTCGTGGTGGTGCGCGGTGCAGGCGTGCCGAGCAGCTGCTGCACCGTGACGAGGGTGAAGCCGCGGCCGAGCAGGCCGTCGAGCACGGCGGGCGTCATGCGGGCCGTGTTCTCGTGGATGTCGTGCAGCAGCACGATCCCGCCGGGGCTCGGTTGCTGGACGGCGCGCTCGAGCAGCACGTCGTCATCGGGGAGTCGCCAGTCGTTCGTGTCGACGGTCCAGAGGATGGCGGGCAGCTCGGTCTGCAGGAGCACGCGCTCGTCGACCGCGCCGTAGGGCGGTCGGAAGGTCGACGGGCGGGAGCCCGTCGCATCCTGCACCGCCTGGCTCGTGCGGTCGAGCTGGGCCTTGATCTGCTCGTCGGTCAGTTTGGTGAGGTCAGGGTGGTCCCAGGTGTGGTTGCCGATCTGGTGGCCGGTCGCCAGCATGCGCCGCAGCACCGACGGGTTGTTCGCGCTGCGATACCCCTGCACGTAGAAGGTGGCGGCGGCGCGGCGGGCGTCGAGATCGTCGAGCACCTGGTCGGTGTAGGTGCCCGGGCCGTCGTCGAAGGTCACGGCGACGCACGCGAACAAGCGGCAGTCCACATTCTCCTGGCCCCGTGTGGGAGCCGGGGGCACGGTGAAGGCGGTACCCGAGCCGAGTGCCGATTGCACGAGCCTGCCCGTGTCGCTGAGCAGGGGCGAGGCGACCTCGGGCGGCACGGTGACGACGAGCGGATCGGGCACCTGCAGGCTGCCCAGTGCCTCGAGCTCGGGAACGGAGAAGTCGGAGGGGATCGTGAGCGCGAGCGATCCGCCCGGTTGGAACGAGAACCGCGAGAACCAGGAGCGCAGCTGCTCGACCGGGTAGTCATCCGGGCTCTGCACCATGTCGGGCACGAGGGCGCCGGCCTCGGCCTTCAGCGACTGCACGATCTCCACCAGCAGGGTGCGAAGGCCCTCCTCGGTGAGGAAGGTGTCGCTCGTGGTGAGGAAGGCGCCCATGGTGTCGGCGTAGTAGACGGTGGTGGTGTCGCCGGTGACCTGGCCGCCGGCCGCTGTCGTGATGCGCAGGGCCTCGACCAGCACGGTGCCCGCGGCGGCGATGACCTCGCACGTCACGGTGAGGCTCGCGGCGGCACCCTGGGGTGTGTATGCCGCATCGGCTATGAGCTCGGCGGCGGGCCGTATGGAGGATCCCGGGGTGCAGCCGCGATCCTGCGGCGCGAGGTCTGGGGCGTCGGCGGCGGGGGTGTACGGGATGCCCGTGACCGCTTCGAGATCGCGGAGGGCGGTGGTGACCCGACCGCGGAGGGTGTCGGTGAACACCGCGTTGCCGGGGATCTCGCCCCAGCGCGCGCCGACCGCGGACGCGGGATCGTCGCGGAACAGCAGCCGCGCATCGAGCCCCGGGGCGCTGGGCGAGGTGGCGGGCGTGCCGGCCGAGGTCGGGTCGGCAGTGGGATTTGTGTCTGGGTCGCCGGATTCCGGAGTGGAGCCGTCGGAGATGCTCACGATCGGAGCAGCGGGTGCTGGAGGCGCCCACTCGGGGGCCGGCGGGATGCTCGCACACCCCGCGAGCAGGACCACCACACCCAGCGCGAGCACCACCGCCCACCTGCGCGGGCGGTGCCGCATCAGGCCGTCCACGCGCCACCTCCCGCCCGGCCGCTGCCCGCAACCGAAGCAGGCGCCACCGCTCGAGCGTGGGCTGTAGCGGGTGCGATCGTCGGGGTGGGGGCTGCCGCGGCTGCCGCTGCCGGGGTGGGGGTCGGCGGGGGAGATGGCGACGACGGCGGGGTGGGTGTCGAGGTCGGGGTTGGGGGTGGCGTCGAGGTGGTGATGCCGGCGGGGGTGAGGGTGGCTGCGTCGAGGAGGTCGGCGGTGACCGTGCGGTAGGCAGTCGGACCGGCGGCGGTGATGGTGGCGACGAGTGTCAGCCGACCCGACTCGGACGGGTCGGCCGCGGTGACGAACGCCACGACCGTGAGGGTCTGCTCGTCGTCGCGGGGTGCCCGGATGGGGGCACCTGCCGAGGTGTCGACCCGCGGATCGGCGGAGGCCTCGGGGGAGAGCTCGGCCCACCGCACTCGATTGCCCGACGGGAGGGTCTCCGAGTTCCAGGCGGCCTCCTCGACCGCCACCGTGAGGTCGTGCGCCGCCAGAAGATCGTCTCCATCGTCACCGAGAGCGAACTCGGCACGGTAGGCGTCATCGGGGGAGACGAGCGTGAGTCTGCTCTCGTCGAGGAAGGGGCCGACGCCGAGCACCACCCAGCCGACCGGGGCCACGATCGACGCCGAACCGGCAGGACCGAGGATGCTCTCCCGCGCCTCCACCGCGATCCGCTCGCGAGGGGTCTCGGCCAGCACCGGCGGCAGCGCGACGACTGCGACGGCCGCCGCCACGCCGAGCACCGCGGCCAACGAGCCCACGAGCACGAGGCGCAGCGGCGATCGCCGACGGTCGAGTCTCTCGCGGGTGGTCATGGAGGTGCCCTCGTCGTGCTCTGGGGGTGAGCGGTCGGCGGCTCCGGCCCGCATCCGCGATCAGGATAGGGGAGCCCCTCCGACATCCGTCGACCCGACGCGGGGAATCTCGTGGTCGTGGCCGAAGCGTGATCGACGGCGGTGCCGAGGTTCCGCGGAACGACGCGGGAACGCGCCGATCCGGGGGCGCACGCGGCCCCGAAGTGGGGGTGCGCACCGCCTGCCGTGGGGCCTCGCGCTCTGGGACGATGGAGGCGGCTCAGGCGGGGTGGCCCGCGCGGGGGTTCCGCCGATCGCCGAGATCGACGGGGCGCGGTCGCGCAACGTGACAGCACACGCAGCCCCGGTAGCGAAGAGGTCAGGACCATGCACCGTCGTCACCAGCTCCCCGAACGTCAGATCGATCCTCGTTCCCGCCGTCGCGGTGCGGTGTCGCGGGCCGCGCTGGCTCTGGGGGTCGCGTCGACCCTGCTGCTCGCCGGGTGCGCGGGCGGCGGATCGGTCGACGCCGCCGTCACGGCCACCGCGGTGATGCCCACCGACGCCGCCACCTCTGCCGCCGCGGCACCCGCCGAGGCCGCCGCGCCCGCCTCCGCCACTCCCACCGCGCCGGCCACCGACGCGCCGGTCGTGGTGGAGGAGCTCGGCAAGGGCGAGCAGGATGCGGCGGTCGACGTGGAGGTCGACGGACCGGTGCAGGTGGCGTTCCGACGCATCACGATCAAGCCAGGCGCCGGCACGGGCAAGCACTGCCACGATGGGCGGCTCATCGCTGTGGTGGAGGCGGGAGCGCTCACGCACTACGCTCCCATCTACCCCGAGGGCGTGCACGTCTACGAGACGGGTGACGCCATCGAGGAGGGCCCCGGTTACGTGCACGAGGGCAAGAACGAGGGCACCGATGACGTGGTGCTGCTCGTGACCTACGTGATCCCGCAGGGCGATCCCCTCGCCGAGACCGACCTCACGAAGTGCGACCCCGAGTGACGCCGCTCACCGACTAGCCGCCTGCAATTCTCGCTACCGCAGCTCCCGCCGCCTGCAGCTCTCGCCACATGCTGCTCTCGCTACAAGCAGCTCTCGCCACCCGCAGCTCTTCTATCGCGAAGCGTCAGCGGCCGCCCGCGCGGCCTCCTCGATGCGGGCGACATGGGCGGCGAGCTCGTCGGGCGTGCGCTGCGGGATGTTCGGATCGGCCTGACGCTGCCCGATCGAGCCGTCGAGCTGCTCGCGCAGGATGTCGGCGTGGCCGGCATGCCGTGCCGTCTCGACGCACATGTGCGTGAGCATCTGCTGCATCGTGACGACCCGACGCTCAGCCGGCCACCACGGGACCTCGCCCCGCGCATCCCACCCCAGCAGCTCGATGGTGGCGTCGCTCTCCGCGGCCGAGTAGTGGTGCAGGTCGATGATCGATGCCCGTGACTCGTCGGCCGTCGCCCACATGTCGGCGTCGGGTGGAGCGTCGAAGCCCATCCACGGGGTCTCCCGCCGGTGCTGGCCGAAGACCAGGCCGAAGTAGCCGAGCTCGACGCTCGCCACGTGCTTGACGAGCCCCAGCAGGTTCGTGCCGGAGGCCGTGAGCGGTCGCCGCACGTCGTATTCGCCGAGTCCATCGAGCTTGCCGAGCAGATCCGACCGCCTGAGCTTGAGGTAGCCGTGCATCATCTCGAGGTCGGCGGCGCGGCCGGACGGCGGATCGGTGGGGGCGGCAGACGAATCGGTCATGCCCCGACTCTGCACCCCACCACCGACATCGCACCACCCCGCGATCGACGACGCGCGGTGCTTCGGATCCGACACGATGAGAAATACTCGCAAAGCATGCGCATCCAACACCACATGTGTTTATGCTGTCTGCAGCGGAAGGCCCTGGGAACGGTCGACGGACTACGAAAGGTCGCCCCATGCCCACATTCCACCGATCCAAGCCGCGGCTTGCTCCTGTCGTTGTGGCCGTGGCTGCGACGAGCCTCTGCGCCGCTCTGCTCGCTCCCGCAAGCGCCTCTTTCGCCGATCCCGGCCGGGGCGGGAGTCTCGACATCCACGATCCGATCGGCCTGCTGCAGGCCCTCGCACCCGAGGAGCTCGCCCAGACCAGCACCCCGCCGACCCCCGCCGAAGCCGACTCGCTCAGGGCGCAGACCGGCACGGATCCGTTCCGCCTGCAGCTCCCCGCCACGGCCGCCGACCCGCTCGTGCTCTCCCCGGTGCAGGTCGAGGGCGCGGGCCAGCCCATCACCTTCTCGATCGACGGCGCCACGGGCCAGCCCCGCACCCACGCCGGCATCACCGCCTTCGACCTCGAAGGGGATGCCGCCGCAACCACCGACGGCCCGGCCCCCGCGAACGCGGATCCCGCAGATGCCGATCGCCCAGATGCGGCCGCCTACATCCAGCCCCTGCAGAACGGCGTCCGCCTCCTCACGGCTCTGGCGGCCCCGGCGGCCGGAGATGCCTTCTACTACACCTTCGACCTCCCCGAAGGCGCCTACAGCACCGTGCTCCCCACGGGCCAGACCCTCCTCTCCGACGCCGAGCACAACTACATCGGCACCCTCGAGCCGGCCTGGGCCCGAGACGCCACGGGCGCGCCTCTCCCCACCCGCTACACCTGGGAGGGCGACACCCTCACCCAGCACGTCGACCTCGCCGACGACACCCCCTTCCCCGTCCTCCTCGACCCCACCTGGTACTACGCCTACGACTTCTCCGCCCTCAACAAGCCCACGTTGTCCGTGCGCTACCCCAAGGCAACCGCGAGTGCGGTCTCCCGGTTGCTCCACAGCTGCTTCAACTGTTACTTCCCGATCAACGGTGCACCTCGCGCGTACCCGGCCGGCGGGGATGTGATCAATCTCAATGCAAGCCCCTTCACCATCGTCACGATCCCGGCTCCGGTCGGAGTCCGGACGGCAATGGGAGGCGCTATGCAGTTCCTGGCCCTGCCGGGACACTTCGATGGTGCCGGATCGCTCATCACGTTCTCCTGGTACAACGATCCGAGTGGATACATCCATCTCTACGTGCACGCGATGGTGGTGAAGGACAATGGCCCCCACCTCAATATCCTCAACTCGACAGCCGCGGGCGCGAACTGGCTGAACTACTGGAAGCGGGTCGCCGACAACGCATTCGTCACGGGGGTGTGAATGAAGAGTAGGGGCGCGCCATCAGTGATGAAGAAGCGAACGCGCGTCTCTGCTCTGGCGGTCTTCGGCGGCGCGCTCATCGGAGTGAGATCCGGGGTTCTGTTGCCCCTTGTGGTCGGTCTCGGCCACTTCATCAGCACACCGAGCGCGAGCACTCTTGGTTATGCCCACGTCAGTTCACTGATCGGTGGGGCGGTAGGACTCGCGCTCGGCGCGGCAGCGGGGGCGATGATCAGCCTGGTTCTAGCGCTCTCCTGGCGGATCGGTCTTCGGCCACGGGCGGTACTCATCGCCGGAGTTCTTGCTGTCACCGCCATGGCGATCGTGATGATCGTTCCACTTTCTGAGGTGCCATTCGACCCTTTGTGGGCAGCCGTCGTGGGTCTCGGCGCTGTCGAGGGATGTGCCGGTCTGGTGCTGATCGTCTGGATTTCAGAGCTGTAACATGAGATAAAGTCAGGTACTGGTCTACGATGAGTCCCAGTGGCAAGTGCCATCTGGATCGCGGCTACTTGGCAGCGTGTGGCCGAACGTGCCTGCGAAATTGGAGGGTGTGAGATCGATGACTGAGGAGCGGTGGGCGCTTTCGGGCGCCCGTCCTATTGAGGGGTTCAGTCCGTTCCTCGCCATTCCTGGCGGCGTTGCCCTGGGTGCACTGAACGGCTTCGAATTCGGGATCGTGACTCTCGCAACCAGCTTCATGTCCTCTCCCGAGATGGCGCTGGGCGGCCTGGGCGGGCTGTTCGGCAGCGGAGCGGTCATCGGCGCAGTTGCAGGAATGGGGGCGGGGTTGGTCGTCGGGGCTGCGGTGGCCCTGGTGGCCTGGCTGGTGCTTCTCGTGCACCAGGCCGTCCTGCCCGCGGCCGTGGCGGGTGGGATGACGACGTCCGCCCTGGTCCTGGTACTGCTCGGCGCCATCGGCCTCCAGATCCAAGACACCCTGATCCTCGCCCTGTGGTCTGGTATCGGTGCGTTCGGGGGGCTGCTGCTCATCCTCTGGTTCGCACCTGCGCGACATCTGCGACAGAAACGATGATTCATCAGGTGTGCTGTGATCGTGCACACCGTCAGTCGCTCGTCTGCTCCATGACCGCGCAGAAGGATGCACGCATGTCCGCCCGCAGTTGGCGGGCAGTCGAACACACCGAGCGTCCTGGATCTCAACGCTCGTGAGACCACGGTTGGCTCGACCTCCGCTCACCACTGCGCTGCTCGCTGTTCCCGGCGGCGCGGTGGTGAGTGCATCGATCGCTCTCTGCCTTGTGGGGCGTGAATTCGTCGTTCCGGTCTTCACGGATCCCAGCATCAACGGAGGCGTCGGCAACCCGGCTGTCGCGCTCATCGCCGTGGTCGTGGGATCGTTCTTCGGATCGGCTCTGGGGGCAGTCGTCGGTGGGGTGGTTGCGGGCGGGCTCGCTCTATCGTGGAGATCGGGTCGGCTCGGTTGGTCCGGCGCTGTGCTCGTCTCGGCACTTGGGGTGCTCGTCACCGTCGGAGTGATGATCCTGTGGTTCGTCGATGATTGGGAGATCGTACTTCTCGCACTGATGGGTGCTCCTCAGCTGGGCGCTGGGGTTTTTCTCCTCGAATGGATGGGGCGGAGAGTGGTCGCGATGGGTGCGCGATTCTACGAGCGTGCGCCCTGAGGTCCTCTCGTGGACAAGAGCACTCGGACCGGTGGTCGGCATCGCTGTCGTGGCGCTCTGCATGCTCAAAGGAAGTGCACGCGAGATGGTGCTCGTGTGGCTCGCCGAGATCTGATCACGGGCGGGTAGCGTCGGGGGCATGGATGGCGGGGGTGCGGGTGGCGGCGGGGGTGGTGCCGCGCTCGAGGGGCGGGTGCGGGAAGTGCTGCTACAGACTGTCGAGCTGCTGCGGGAGTCGGGGGCGCGGAGTGAGGCGCTCGCCGAGTTCGTGCAGCGCAAGGCGATCCTGGGTATTGCGCGGTCGCCCGTGATGGTGCCGAAGGGGCGGGTGTGGCGGCTCGGGGTGCTGCTGCTCGACGAGGACGGTGGGCTGCACACCGTCGGCACCGTGACGCGGGCCGTGGATCCGGGGCGCGTGACGAACCAGTCCGAGCGCGCCGAGATCCGCCGGGACCATCGGCGGGCCGCCTTCCACGCCAAGTTCGCCGAGGGCGACACCGTGAACTTCGACACGACGCCGGTCCCGCTCGACGCTGCGAGCATCATGGGCAGCGGACCGGGAGCAGGCGAGCGCATGCTCGCGCTCGGTGACGACGGAACGGTGCTCGTGCGGTGGAACCTGCAGGCGGGCAGCACCGGCTACGCACCGCTGGAGTCCTACCTGCGCGAGCGTGCCGAGCTGCTCACCGCGCCTCCGCCCTAGGGCCCACGGGATCAGCGCGAGGGGTGACGGTGGCGCATCCGCTCGCTACCATGTCGCCATGGAATCCCAGGACCTGATCACCGTCGATCCGGCCGAACGCCACCGCCGCATCGCCGACACCTTCACCGCCCTCGTCGAGGGCGTCGAGCCAGAGGACAGCACCGATACGTCGGGTTGGGATGCGCCCACCCCCGTGGAGGGATGGCGCGCCCGAGATGTGGTGCGGCACCTCGTGAACTGGCTGCCGGGGTTCCTCGCCGGCGGCAGCGACGTCGTGCTCCTCGCGGGCCCCTCGGTCGACGACGAGCCCGCCGAGGCCTGGCGCGTGCACGCCGCCGGGGTGCAGTCCGTGCTCGACGACCCGCGGACCGCCGGGCTGATGTTCCGGCATCCGCACGTGGGCGAGATGCCCCTGGCCGATGCGATCGATCGCTTCTACACCGCCGATGTCTTCATGCACGGCTGGGATCTCGCGATCGCCACCGGGCAGGAGCTTCACCTCGACCCCGCCTTCGCGGCACAGCTCCTCGGCGGGATGGAGCAGATGGAGGAGGTCATCCGCGCCTCGGGCCAGTACGGCGCCCGCGTCGAGGTGCCCGCAGGGGCCTCCGTGCAGGAGCGCCTCATCGGCTTCATCGGGCGCGACCCCCACTGGGCCGCGTCCGCGTGACCCGGACGGGACGGGGACCGTGACCCGGACCCGGTCCGGTCCGCGACAGGGGCCGAGACCGGGACTGGATCCGCTCAGTGCTCCTGCTGCACCACGGTGGTCTCGAGCGGGATCTCCTTCACGAAGCACAGCAGCACCGCGGCCACGAGCATGAGCGGCACCAGATACAGGTACACCGGGCTGAGCGCGTTGGAGTACGCCTCCACGATGAGCGAGTGCACCTCGGGCGGCAGCGCGTTGATGGCCGCAGGGGTGAGCGCGTTCGTGTCGGTGGGAAGGCTTCCACCACCGGCCGACCCCAGCGAGGCCAGCTGCTCGGTGAGCCGCGCCACGAAGAGCGAGCCCACGATGGCCGATCCGAGCGACGCCCCGATCTCGCGGAAGAAGTTGTTGCCCGCCGTGGCCGTTCCCACCATGCTGTGCGGCACCGAGTTCTGCACGATGAGCACGAGCACCTGCAGCGCGAGTCCGATGCCGAGCCCGAGCACCGTGAGGTACGCGAGGATGAGCCACAGCGGAGTATCGGCCCGCATGGTCGAGAACAGCACGAGCGCCCCGGCCACCACCACCGTGCCGGCGATCGGCATCCACTTGTAGCGACCCGTCTTCGAGATGAGGAAGCCGCCGCCGATGCCCGTGATCATGAGGCCCGCGAGCATGGGGAGCAGCATGAAGCCCGACTGGGTTGCGTTGACGTTGTTGACGATCTGCAGGAACGTCGGCATGTAGCCGAGGGCACCGAACATCGAGATGCCGACCGCGAGCCCGCCGAGGGTCGTGAGCGTGAAGTTGCGGTTCTTGAACAGCGACATCGGGATGACCGGCTCGGCGCTGCGGCGCTCGATGAGCACGAAGGCCACGGCTGCGACGACGGTGACCACGATGAGCCCGATGATCACGGGGGAGTTCCAGTCGTACTCCGTGCCGCCCCACGACGCGGTGAGCACGAGGCTCGACGCGGCGATCGCGAGGGTGATCATGCCGGCCACGTCGATCTTGGGCCGGCCGACGGTCTCGATCTTCGGCAGCTTGATGAACACGACGGCCGCCACGATGGCCGCGATGCCGAGGGGCACGTTGATCCAGAACGCGAGCCGCCAGCTGAGCACGTCGGTGAAGAGCCCGCCCAGCAGGGGCCCGGCCACCGAGGCGAGCCCGAAGACCACACCCACGAAGCCCATGTACTTGCCGCGCTGGCGGGCGGGGATGACGTCGGCGATGATGGCCTGCGACAGGATCATGAGCCCACCGCCACCGAGTCCCTGGATGGCGCGGCCCACGATGAGCCACTCCATCGAGGCCGCGAACCCGCCCACGATGGAGCCGAACACGAAGATCGACAGCGCGATGACGAAGAGCGACTTGCGGCCGATCAGGTCGCCGACCTTGCCGTAGACGGGCATGACGATCGTGGAGGCCAGGATGTACGCCGTCGCGACCCAGAGCATGTGGTTCACGCCGTCGAGCTCGCCCACGATCGTGGGGAGGGCGGTGCCGAGGATCGTCTGATCGAGCGCGGAGAGCAGCATCGCCACGAGCAGGGCCGCGAAGATGAGGTTGACCTGCTTGACGCCGAGCTTGGGCGCCTCGCTACTCGGCACCGCGGGCCCAGAAGCGGGCCCAGAAGCGGGCACAGAACCGGTGGCAGGGCCCGTGGGCAGGCCGGCCTTGGGGGTGGTGGACATGATCGTTCCTCGCAGGGTGGGGTGGGTCGGGATGCTCAGCGGCCGGCGGCGGCGAGCAGGGTCTGCCGGGCTTCGGCGATGTGGTGGGCAACGGGATGCGTGGTGTCGGAGTCGAGACTCCAGTTGCGGAGGGCGAGGCGCATCACGGCGCCCACGAGGAAGACGACGGCCCAGGCGCGGTTCTCGCGCTCGGGATCGGGCAGGGGCTCGGGCGCGGCCGCCTCCTGGGCGAGCACGCGGGAGACCTGCCGTGCGAGGTTCTCCTCGAGGTCGCCGAGGGTGCGGAAGCTCTTGGCCAGCAGGTCGGGGTTCTCGATCATGATGGCGCGTTTGCGCTTCTCGAGATCGGGGCGCCCCAGGTCGAAGGCCTCGAAGTCGGCGAGCACGGCATCGAGCACCGCGTCGACGACGGATCCGCCCGGCTCGACCGTGAGGTCGTGCAGGTCGGGCGGCGGGAAGGCGCGGGAGTTGCCGAGCACCGCGTCCTCCTTGCCGGCGTAGTAGTTGAAGAACGTGCGGCTGGTCACGTCGGCCCTCTGGCTGATGGCCTCGATGGTCACCTCGACGAGCGAGGATTCGGAGACGAGTTCGAGAGCCGCGACCTCGATGGCCCTGGCGGTCTCGCGCTTCTTGCGTTCGCGCAGACCGAGGTGCTCGGTGGAGGTGGTCTCGGACATGCAGAAATTGTTTCACACCACGAAAGTTTTCTCAATGTGAAGTTTTCGAGCCGGGCGAGTCGTTACCCGACCCGGATATCCTGGAGAGCAGGAGGTCACCATGGCACGACGGCGCGGGCGCGGTCCACGGTGGCTGGCGACCGGCAAGGCTGTCGAGCCGCCCGCTCCGCTCCCCGAGCACGAGGTCGAGGCGGCGATCGCCGACGGCGTGCTGATCGCCCGGTTCTCGGCCGTGCTGACCCTCAAGAACCGGCTCATCGTCGCCTCGATCCGCGACGAGGTCCCCTTCGAACCGGAGAACGCCGCTCGCCTCGCCCAGGAGGTGCTCGAGGCCATCGCCGCCGAGCAGGACGAGAACACCGACCACACCGTCGACGTGATCGGCTTCGCGGAGTCGGACTCGGGGGCCGCGCGGCACGAGCACGACTACAAGATGCGCGACCTCGAGCTGCTCAACGCCCGACGGCGGGTGTACCGCGAGGTGGCGGAGCGGCTGCGGCTCGACGCCGCCGACCCCGAGTACGTGGCGGGGCTCGTGGAGGAGGCCAGGGTCAAGGCCTGGGACGACATCAGCCGCGAGATCGATGCCCGCCTCGACGATGCACGCACAGCGGCCACGGTGGTGGTCGACGACGAGTACCTGCGCGATCGCGACGAGCGGATGCGGCGCCTGCGCGAGTTCGACCTGTGGCACCTGGCCGATCAGAACTACGGCCGCCGCCGGGCCCGCCGCTGAGGAGTAGATTCGGCGGTGGAGGAGCGCTCGTGGACGATGAGATCGGAATCGCGTTCGAGGTCTTCGACGCAGAGCTGCGACCCGGCGCCGACGATCTCGCGGGAGCCCGTGCCCTCCGCCACGAGGTCACCGCGCTGCTGCTGGCGGATCCGCTGGTCGTGGGCACCGTCGAAGGTGGCTCGTACCTGAACGGCACCGCGGTGCAGGGCCGGAGCCGACCGGATCTCTTCGTTCAGGTCACCGGTCGCACGAGGCCGGCCGCCAGGATCTCCGCTGCCCTCGCCCCGCTGCTCCCCGCCGACCTGCTCGTCTCACCGCAGAGCAACGGATCCCTCGTGCTCGAACGGCTCGGCACCCCCGGGCTGAGGCTCGTGCCCGCCCTCCCGTCTGACCACCCCGACGACGCGGGGGAGGCAGGGGGAGCGACCGTGCTGCGGGTCCCGGATGCGGCGGGCCGCTGGGTGCGCCACAAGCCGGCCGCGCGCTCGGTGCTGCTCTCGAGGCTCGACGATGACGGCAGCGTGCGCCGGCTCATCCGCCTGCTGCTCGCCTGGAAGCATCGGCAGGAGGTGCCCATCTCGTCGTACTACCTCGAGACGGCGGCCGTGCGCCAAGCTCTGCAGCAGCCCTCGTTCAGCGTGCTCTGGGATGCCTGCTGGGTGTGGGAGCGGCTGCGGCTCGACGGGCTCACCCGCCTGCCCGACCCCACCGCACCCGGGGAGAAGCAGTCCGTGCGCGCCGCGGCCACGCTGGCGGGGGCCGTGGAGGCGCAGTACCCGATCGAGCGGGCTGCCACGAGCGCGCGTGCCGCCGTGAACGCCTACATCGACGGCGACCTCGAGACCTCGGGCGCGTACCTGCGGATGATCTTCGGAGCGGACTTCCCCGGATTCTGAGCCGCGCTACCCGATCCAGGGCCGCCGATCCGCCGATCCGCGTTTCCGAGTGGACCGTCCAGGGGCCGGGCGCAACCCTCTTCCGCACATCGGTGCCCCTGGTACGGTCGCACGGGTGACCGACAAACGCGCTGCCCTCATCTACAACCCCACCAAGGTCGACCTCGACGCTCTCCGACTCGCCGTCACGGCCGAAGAGGCCGAATCGGGCTGGCAGGAGACGCTGTGGATCGAGACCACGGCGGAGGACAACGGTCAGGGCATGGTCAAGGAGGCCCTCGCCGAGAAGGTCGACCTCGTGATCGCGGCGGGCGGCGACGGCACGGTGCGCGCGGTCGCCGAGGGCCTGCACGGATCCGGTGTGCCCATCGCACTGCTGCCCTCCGGCACCGGCAACCTGCTCGCACGCAACCTCGACCTCACGCTCGACGACGTGGAGAACGCCCTCGAGACGGCGTTCCGCGGCGGCGAGCGGGCCATCGACCTCGGCATCATCCGCATCCGTCACGAAGACGACAAGGTGACCCAGCACGCCTACCTCGTGATGGCGGGCCTCGGCCTCGACGCCAAGATGCTCGCCGCGACCGACGACGAGCTCAAGGCCAAGGTGGGCTGGCTCGCCTACGTGAAGGCCATCGGTCAGGTGCTGCGCGACAAGAACCAGCTGCGCATGCGCTACAACCTCGACGGCAAGGGCAACCGCACCGTGCGCGCCCACACCATCATGATCGGCAACTGCGGATCGCTGCCCGCCAACATCCTGCTGCTGCCGGATGCCGCTGTCGACGACGGCGAGTTCGACATCGTGGTGCTGCGGCCCGAGGGGTTCATCGGCTGGGTGCAGATCATGGTGAAGGTGTTCTGGGAGAACGGCGTGCTGCGCCGCACCACCGTGGGCCGCAAGCTCATGGGACTCACCAAGGAGGTGCGGGCGCTCAACTACCTCAAGGGCAAGGAGCTCGTGCTGCGCCTGCAGCGCCCCGAGGAGATCGAGCTCGACGGCGACGGCTTCGGCAAGGCGATCGGGCTCAAGACCTGGGTCGACGCCGGCGGCCTCGTGGTGAAGGTGCCCGCCGACGCCTGAGCGGTCATGACGTCGAGCGCGTGAGCTCGGCCTTCTTCGATCTGGGCCGCCGCGCGTAGTCGCGGGCGCGATCGCTCGAGAGGGCGATGAGGATCAGGATGTCGAGCGACAGGCTGACGAGGTTGGTGCCGAGTGTGATCGCCTGGTGCCCCTGGATGTGGTCGATCGCCGACACCACGATGCCGATCACGCTGAACGTGAGCACGGCGATGCGGGCGATGTTGCTGCCGAGGAACACGAAGATCCCGAGCAGCAGTTCAACGAGTGCGAGCACGACGATGAGGCCGAGGATCACCCACAGCGCGATGTCGCGCTGGTCTCCGCTCGCGGGCACGGCGGTGTCCAGATCGACCGAGATCGTCTCCCGCGCTCCCGCCCAGTCGGTCAGCACCAGCAGTGCGATCACCACGGGGGTGAGGGCGCTCAGCATCACCACGATCGAGCCGAAGAGCGTGGGGGCCGGCCGTCGCACGACCTTGTCGGGGGCCGGGCTCGTGGCACCGATCGTGTGCGGAGTGGGCACGGGGGCCTCGACCTCGTGCAGGCTGCCCGTCGTGGGAGTCACCGCTCGCAGGTCGATCACCGGGAGGTCGCCGTCGGTCGCGATGGAGTCGCCGCCGCCGTTCCTGGAGTGGTAGCCGGTGGCGAAGTCCTCGAGCACGGTGACCGACACCGCGGCATCCGCCGTCTGCATCGTCTCGACGATGTGGTCGCGCTCGATGTCGGTGTTCTCGTCGATCTTGTGCGTGATCTGCAGGGTGAAGAGCGAGAAGCCCACGGCGCGGTCGTAGGTGCCGGCCGCGAGCCAGTCGGTGGCGTGGCCGCCGGGCAGCAGCCAGCCCTCTGGGCAGCGCCAGAAGCGCACGTGGTGCCGCTTGGCCGGGTTGCCCTTGACCTCCTGCTGGTAGGCGAAGTCCTGGTTGCGGCCGAAGAGCATGAGGGGGCTCACGGGGGCCTCGTTGTAGCTGCGGCGAAGCACTGTCGAGACCACGATCATGAGGGCGCTGCGGAAGGTGAGGTCGTCGGCGCGAGTCCAGCCCGCCGCGGCCATCGTGGTGTGCAGCTGCTCCTCGCTGCCCAGCAGACCGAGGTTGACCGGATCGCCGAGCAGGCCGTCGCTCGTGCGGGTGCGACCGATGAAGTAGTTGGGCACGTAGATGTTGGTGAGGATGCGGTGGAGCCGGGGGAGGGCGATGTAGGCCACGAGCAGCCAGAAGACGAGGTAGAACCAGAGCTGCGCCCAGCCCGACGAGAAGCCCTCGGAGAGAACGAGGTAGGCGAGCCAGACCGCTGCGACGCCCGCCACCACGAAGAAGAGGTTGTCGAGCAGCGCGTTGACCGAGAAGCGGCGCGTGGCTCTGGCGGGGCGGGGGCTGCGGGCCATGGGTCCACGATAGCGGCGGGGGTGCGCGCGGTGGGGTGCGGATGCGTGGGCTCGGGTCGGTGCGGGGAGAGCGCGGCGGCGGCATGCGGAGGGTGTCGGCGGGCGCTGGTACTGTGCGATCAGTCGTACGAGGGATGGATGGGAGGGTCGCGAGGTGGAGGGTCGTGTGCGGGTGCGCCGGTGGGGGTCCCTTCTCGCCGCGTTCGCTCTCGTGGCCGGGGTCGTGACCACGGCGTCCGTGGCGTCCGCCGCGTCGGTGGCGTCTGCACCGTCAGCGCTCTCCGCCGACTCGACACCGGGGCCCAAGCACTCGGGCGCTGCAGGTTCCGGCCCCATCGGAGGTTCGCCCGTGCCCACTGCGCCCTCGACTCCCGACGGTGATGATCAGGCCGGGGGAGCAGCCACCGATGCCGGCCCCGCGGTCGCACCCGCGCCGAGCACCGGCGATCCGCAGGCCGCCCTGCCCGGTTGGCTGCACACCGACGGCGGCACCATCGTGACGGCCGACGGCTCGCCCTACGTCATCAAGGCGGTGTCGTGGTTCGGGCTCGAGACCGGCAACTGCGCACCTCACGGGCTGTGGTCGATCAGCCTCGATGCCGGGCTCGCGCAGATCGCGGGGTGGGGGTTCAACACCATCCGCCTGCCGTACTCCAACGAGTGCCTCGCCGCGCCCGCGAGCACCTCGATCAACGCCTACGCCAACCCCACGCTCGCCTCGCTCACGCCGCTGCAGCTCATGGACGAGTTCGTGCAGCGCGCGAAGGCCTACGGACTCAACGTCATCCTCGACAGGCACCGGCCCGACTCCGCCGCCCAGTCCGAGCTCTGGTACACCGATCGCTTCCCGGAGGCGACGTGGATCTCCGACTGGCAGATGCTGGCGCAGCGCTACGCCGCCGAGCCCTCCGTCATCGGGTTCGACCTGCACAACGAGCCGCACGGCACCGCGTGCTGGGGCTGCGATGATCCCTCGGTCGACTGGCAAGCGGCGGCCACGCGTGCGGGTGACGCCGTGCTGGCGGTCAATCCGGAGCTGCTCATCATCGTGGAGGGCGTCGAGGTCCAGGGCGACGGGAGCTACACGTGGTGGGGCGGGGGGCTGGCGGATGCGGGCTCCGACCCGGTCACGCTCGCGGTGCCCGATCGTGTCGTCTATTCGCCGCACGACTACCCGGCGTCGATCTACCCGCAGGAGTGGTTCACCTCGGCCGACTACCCGGCCAACCTGCCCGCGGTGTGGGATTCGAACTGGGGCTACCTCGCCAAGGAGGGCATCGCGCCGGTGCTCGTGGGGGAGTTCGGGTCGAAGCTGCAGACCGACGGGGATCGCGCGTGGTTCGAGAACATCGTGGCGTACCTGGCCGAGACGGGCATGAGCTTCTCGTACTGGTCGTTCAACCCAAACAGTGGTGACACGGGTGGGTTGGTGCAGGACGACTGGACGACGCCTCAGGCGGAGAAGATCGCTGCGCTGTCGCCGCTCATCGGCACCGGGACGGCGGTGGAGGTGCCTGCCGCGGAGCCTTCGTCGCCGACGCCCACCCCGGCGCCGTCTGCCTCGGGCGGATCCGGGTCGTCGACCGCTGCACCGAGTCGTGACTCCGGGTCGCCGTGGTTGCGCCCGAGCGATCGCATCCGCGGCACCGCCGCGCCCGGCACGCCGGGGCCGCGGGCTCCCGGAACCGGCGCCGGCTCCGGCTCCGGCACTGCCTCGGCGTCCCCCGGGTCCCCATCCGGCCGCCCGGGCTCCGGCACGGGCACAGGCGCGACCGGCACCGCGCGGCCGGGGGCACCGGGCGGTGGATCCGCCGCGTCGCTGTCGGCGACCTGGGCGCTGCAGAGCGAGTGGGGCGAGGGCTATGTGACCGAGATCTCGGTCACGAACAGCGGTGCCTCCTCGGCGTGGAGCATCTCGTGGCCGGATGCGGGAGCGACGTCGATCGTGAGCGCGTGGGGCATGGACTGCTCGGTGGCCGCGGGAACGGTGACGTGTCGCGGCGTCCAGTGGGCGGCCTTCGTGGGCACCGGCCAGACCGTCACGGCCGGAGTGCAGGTGGCCTCCACGACACCTCCCGGCACCCCCGCGACCACCCTCACCGCCCGCTGACCCACCCTCATTGCGCCCACTGACCCCACCCTCACCGCTCGCTGAGTCCACCCGCTGCGCCCGCTGAGTCCACCCGATCCGCTCGCTGAGGCTGCCCTCATTGCGCCCGCTGGATCCACCGCGAGCCGTCGGCGTCCCGCGAGCCGTCAGGCAGGTGGTGCCGTACTGATCGGGGAGAGCGGGGCTACGAGACGGGTGGGCGGGAGCGCGGTGCGGTCGGGCGGCCCAGGGCTCGGGCGAGGTGCATGGTGAGGCGGTGGTGGGTGAGGCGGGAGAGGTGGGTCTCGCCGCGGCAGAAGCGCACGAACCAGCGGGCGCCCGAGCGGGTGCGCAGGAGCGTGTGCACGAGGGCGCGCCGGCGTTCGAAGGTGCGGAGGAGCTCGGCGCCGGTGCGCTGCTCGGAGGCGAGCACGGCCTCGACGCGGCGCACGTAGCCGTCGAGCGCGCCCGTGGCCGCGGCTTCGCCCGCCCAGGTGCCGGAGCGGAGGGCGAACGAGATGCCCTCGCGGGTCCAGGGTTCGAGGAGTCCGGCGGCGTCGCCCGCCACGATCACACCGCCGCGGCGGAGCGGGGAGTCCGGGGTGCGCCACTGTGTGAGGTGCCCCGAGGAGTGGAGGGTGGGCGCGGTCTGCTCGTCGAGCCCGAGATGGCGGCGCCAGGCGGCGAGGTACTCGCGCGTCTCGTCGGGCGATCCCTTCTTCTGGATGACGCCCACGGTGAGCGAGTCGCGCTTCGGGAACACCCACGCGTAGCTGCCGGGCGCGCCGCCCCAGTCGAGGTGCACCACGTCGCGCCACTCGCCCTCGTCGCCGGGCATCCCCACTTCGTCTTCGAGCCCGAGGTCGACCCCGCCAGCCACCACGCCGACGTGCCGCCCCACGCGCCCGCCGGAGCCATCCGCCCCCACCACGACCCGAGCGCTCACGATCCCCGCACTCGTCCGCAGCGCAGTCCGCCCCTCCTGGCTCACGGATGCCGGGAGGTCGCCCCGCAGAGACACCGGAGCGGCGTCCCCGCCGCCTACGCCCGTGCGGGTTCCCGTGCCAGCCTCAGTCCTTCCGCCGGTGACCCCGCCATCCTCCGTGCCTTCACCGGTGGCTCTGCCTGTGCCGACGACTCTGCCTGCGTCGTTGACCCCGCCAGCGTCGGTGGCTCTCCCTGCGATGGCGCCGGTGTCGGTGCCGGCGGCGGTGTCGCGGGAGGTGTCGGTCTCGGTGGGGGCGAGGATCTCGCGGACTGCCACGCCGTCCGCGAAGCGTGCGCCGGCATCCTGGGCCGCTCGCACGAGGGCGGCGTCGAACTCGGAGCGGCGCACGAGGGCGAGGTGCGGCTCGGTGGTGCGCAGGCGGAAGCGGCGACGGAAGCGGTCGGTCACGACGGTCTCACGCACCCGCGACTCGATCGTGGAGCGAGCGCCCTCGGGGATCAGCGACAGCGACTCGCCGAGCAGCCCGCCGCCGCACGTCTTGTAGCGCGGGAAGGCGGCGCGATCCAGCAGCAGCACCGAAGCGCCTCCACGAGCCGCGGCGCGGGCAGCGCTCGCTCCGGCGGGCCCGGCGCCCACCACCACGACGTCCCACGAAGTCCCGTCGAGCTCCCCAGCCCCGCTCTCACGAGGGCCCGCCTCACCCTCGCTCGTCATGCCCCCAGGCTACCGCCGCCCACCGGGACGGATCATGTGGGGGCGGATGGCGGGCGGGTGGGTTAGCGTCGACGGCATGCTGACCATGGCCGACATCGCCCCCGAGAGTGTGCTGCTCGGTGGGGCCGGGAGGGCGATCCTGCTGCAGATCGCGCATCCGGCGATCGGCTACGGGGTGGCCAGGCACAGCGACTTCGCGAACCGGCCAATGGATCGGCTGAACGGCACCCTCAGCTACATCTACGCCCTCTCCACCGGCTCCGAGGCCGACATCCGCGCCGTGCGCCGAGCAGTCAACCTAGCCCACGCCCCGGTCCGCAACCCGCCGCCGCCTCCCGCCACCCGTCCGTCCACCGCAAATGCCAAGCCGCAGGTGGCGACGGGGGATGCCGAGCCGCAGGTGGCGACGGGAGATGGCGAGCCGCGGGTGGCAACGGGAGTTGCCGAGCCGCGGGTGGCCACCGGGGATGTCGAGCCGCTGGTAGCTGTCGCGGGTGCCACGGTGCCGATGGGGAGTGCGGATGCCACCGCGCCGATGTCGACCGCGGGTGGCGCTTCGCCGGTGGGTAGCGCTGGGGGAGAGGGTGGGTCGGAGGGGGTGGCCTCTGAGCGTGGAGCTGCGGAGGCGGGGCGCGCTGAGGCGGCGCGGCCTGGGGGAGGGGATCCGGCGTACGACGCTCGGGATCCGGGGCTGCAGTTGTGGGTGGCGGCAACGCTCTACGACACGGCGGTGACGGTGTACGAGCTCGTCTACGGGCCGCTCGACGAGGAGTCGGCCGATCACGTCTACCGCGAGTACGCCGTCCTCGGTACCGCGCTGCAGATGCCCGAGGAGCTCTGGCCCGCCGACCGCGCCGCCTTCCGCCGCTACTTCGACCGCACCGTGCAGACCCTCACCGTCGACGACACCGTGCGCGGCGTGGCCAAGGCCCTGCTCGCCGCCGAGAAGGCGCCGCTGCCGATCCGCCTCGGCATGCCGCTCGCCCGCTTCGCGACCGTCGCCCTGCTGCCCGCGCGCCTCCGATGCGAGTTCGGGTACACCTGGAGCGCCGGTCGCGAACGCCGCTTCCGGCGACTCCTGCGCGTGGTGGCCCCCGTCTACCGGGTGCTCCCGGCGCGAATCCGCCAGGCTCCGCAGCGTCACTACCTCGCCAAGCTCCGGGCGGCCTCCGACGCACCCGCCCGCCCCCGCCCCGCCTGAGCCGCCCACCCGCGCACCCGCCCGCCCGCGCGGGGTGTCAGGCGGGGGAGGCTCGGGCTGACCAGCGGCCGTGGCGGTGCTCGATCGAGATGGGGTGGGCGAAGCACGCGCTCACGGCGGCGGTGGTGAGCACGTCGGCGGCCGCCCCCACCGCCGTGATGCGGCCGTCGGCGATGAGGGCGGCGTGCGAGGTGGAGACGGGGAGCTCCTCGAGGTGATGCGTCACGAGCACGGTCGCGAGCGACGGATGAGCCCGGCGCACCGTGTCGAGTGTGGTGAGCAGCTGCTCGCGCGCCGCCACGTCGAGCCCCGTGGACGGCTCGTCGAGCAGGATCAGCCGCGGACGCGTCACGAGCGCCCGCGCGATGAGTGTGCGCCCGCGCTCACCCTGCGACAGGGTCGGCCAGCGCTCACCCGCCTTCGCGCCGAGCCCCAGCAGCTCCAGCAGCTCCGACGCCCTGGCGAGCTCGGCCGCGGAGGCCTCCCACCGCGGCACCACCTCGACCGACCCGGTGAGCCCCGTGAGCACCACCTCCCGGATGCTGAGCGCCGAGTTCAGCGGATGCCGCGGATTCACATGCCCGATCGACCGGCGCAGCCTCTGCAGCTCGACCCGCCCGATCCGCTCGCCCAGCACGTGCACCTCACCGCTCGTCGGATGCTGCACGGCCCCGCACAGACTCAGGATGGTGCTCTTGCCCGCCCCGTTCGGCCCGATGAGCGCCCAGTGCTCACCCGGGCCCACCGTGAGGTCGACGTGGTCGAGGATGACCCGCCCACCCCGCACGAACCGCACGCCCCGCAGCTCGAGCACGGGGGCGGCGGAGGGGGCATCGGCGGCACCGACGGCCTCGGGGAAGGAACGCATCCCCCCATTCTCACCGCTCCGACGGCGCCCATCGCGACGCCTTGGAGTCACCACCGGTTCACACGGCGTCTGCCTCGACGTCATCCCGCAGCGGGAGTGTTCGGGCATGAGTGCCCGCGTGGGATTCGGAGTCGTCGTCTCCGGAATGGTGGTCCTCGCCGCCTGGCTGACGATCGGGGCGGCGACGGCCGACTCCCGCGTGCCCCTCGCCGCGACAGCGGGCACCTCCTCCGCGACCCAGCTCGGACCGGCGGTCGCCGGCTCGCCCGCAGCTCCACCGGCCGTGACAGACCCGACAGCGATCGACCCGTCAGCGACAGACCCCTCAGCGACCGCACCCGAGCAGAGCACCGCGACCACCCCGGAGTCCGCCGCACAGGGATCCGCGACCGCCCAGGAGCAAGGCACGCCCACATCGCCCACCCCCGTGCCCCGAGGCCAGGAGATCTCCCTCCTAGTCGACCCCGCCTGGGCCGACACCGTCTCGAGAGCCACCGGCATCCCGAACCGCGCCCTCCTCGGCTACGCCGGCGCATCCCTCGCCCTGAGCGCCGCCGACCCCGACTGCGGAGTCGGCTGGAACACCCTCGCGGCCCTCGGCGCCGTCGAGTCGGGCCACGGCACGCACGGCGGCTCCGCCATCGCCTCCGACGGAGGCACCGCACCCGCCATCCTCGGCCCGGATCTCGACGGCACCGTCTACGACCGCATCGACGACACCGACGGCGGCCGACTCGACGGCGACGCCGGTGGCGACCGTGCGGTCGGGCCGCTGCAGTTCATCCCCGGCACCTGGGCCGAGTGGGGCGCAGACGGCAGCGGCGACGCCCTCGCCGATCCGCAGCAGATCGACGACGCCGCCCTCGCCGCCGGCCGCTACCTCTGCCACTACGGCACCCTCACCGACCCGGCGACCTGGCGCACCGCCGTGTTCGCCTACAACCACGTGGAGAGCTACGTCGACCTTGTGGCCGCGACCGCCAACGACTACGCGGCCAGAGCAGCCGGCACACCGGGCACGAATGGCTGACGTCGGCCTCATCTCCCACCGCTACCGCCTGGTCGAGCTGCTCGGCACGGGCGGATCGGCCTCTGTGTTCAGCGCCCTCGACACCGAGACGGGGGAGTCGGTCGCCCTCAAGATCCTGCACCCGCACCTCTCGCGGTCGGAGGCGGCCCGCACGGCGTTCTTCCGCGAGGCCCGCGCGGCTGGGGCCCTGAAGCACCCCAACATCGTGGGGGTGCTGGGCGTGGGGGTGCACGAGACCGGGGCCGACCCCCAGGCCTGGATCGCCCTCGAGCACGCCCCGGGCACGAGCCTCGCCGAGGCGGTCGAGCAGGGCGGACCGCTCACCGTGCGCGAGTCGCTCGTGGTGGCGGACGGCGTGCTCGCCGCCCTCGAGCACGCGCACGCGGCGGGTCTCGTGCACCGCGATGTCTCGCCCTCGAACATCATGATCGAACGGCGCCCCGACGCACCCCTCGAGCCCGCCGGGGTGCGCCTGCTCGACTTCGGGCTGGCGGATGCAGCCGGCCGCGCCGCCGTGGGCCGCGACCTGCTCCGCACGGCTGATGCGACGGATGAGAAGGACTCCCCGGATGCGGATGCGGATGCGGACTCCCCGGACGCCGATGCGCCGGACGCGGATGCGGATGCGCCCGATTCGGAGGCGCCAGGCACGACGGACGCCCCGGAAGCGCCAGAGGCCCTCGGCATCCTCGGCAACGCCCACTACCTCTCGCCCGAGCAGGCCCGAGGCGACGCCGTCGACGCCCGCGGCGACCTCTACCAGCTCGGCGCCGTGCTGCACTTCGCCCTGCTCGGCACCCCGCCCTTCGTGCGCGACTCGGCGCGGTCCACCATGATCGCCCACCTGCAGGCTCCGCCCCCCGTGGTGTCGGTCGTGCGCCCGGGTGTACCGCGTGCCGTCGACCGGATGATCGTGCGCGCGCTCCTCAAGGATCCGGATGCCCGGTTCCGGAACGCCGCCGAGATGCAGGTCGCCGTGCGCGCCGCCCTGCAGCACCTCGACGGATCGGCCCCGGGCCGCCACGCAGGATCGACCCCCGATCTCCCCGCCACCGCGATCATGCCCGCCCCGACTCCCGCCCCTCGACGAGTGGTGATCGCAACCCCCCGCCCCACTCCGGCCCAGAGGCCACGCACCGGTGGCGTGCCCGTGGCGCCGCGCGCCGCATCCGGATCCGCATCCGCATCCGCCGCCGCCGCGCCGCTCGAGCCCGCCGCCTCGCGCCCGGCCTTCGTGCTCGGCCTGGTCGCCCTGCTGCTCGCGGCCGTAGTGGTAGTCGCCTGGGCACTAGCCGCGTCGGGCACCACCTCCCCGCTGCCATTAGCGCTCAGCCCCTCCGCCGCCCCCACCGCGAGCGACACCCCGACCGCCACACCCGCGGCGGCGGCCCCCAGCCAAGCGGCGCTCGTCTCCGCCGACATCCCGGTGCCCGCCCTCGCCGACGGCACGCTGGCGGCGGCCAGGGACTCCCTCGCCGCGCTCGGCCTCGTGCCCGGTGTCGTGGTGGCCGAGAACTCGCCGCGTCAGCTCGACACCGTGCTGCGCACCACCCCGGCGGCCGGCACCGCCGTGACGGCGGGCACCGCGGTCGACCTCGTGGTGGCCTCGGGCTCGAACCTCGTGCCCCGCGCGATCGGCGGGCACCAGGTCGAGGCGGTCACCACGCTCCGCGCCGCCGGCTTCGACACCGCCATCACCACGCGGGAGGACGACGCGGCCCCCGGCACGGTGCTCGCCTCCACGCCGGCGGAGGGTGCCACGGCGCCGGTCGGCTCCACCGTCACCCTCGTGCTGGCCGTGCCGCGGACGGGAAGCGGCGACGGAGACGGCACGGGCGGGGGAGACGGCGGCGGCCCCGACCCCGATCCGACCGCAACGCCCATCCCCACCCCGGAGCCGACAGCGCCGGTTCCCGCCCCGACGACCGCTCCTCAGGCCACTACACCCAGATCCGATCGAGCGCCTTAAAGTCTCCTGGGCGATCTCTCCACATCTCGTCCATGTCGACTTCAGATCGAGGCCTCCAGGAGTTCACCTGCACGGCCCACGATCAGCCCATGGCCGGTGAATCGTGAAGCAGGACGACGTCTTTCAGACGATCGACGACGTCTTGATCGAGCACGAGCGGACGGACATCCTGACCCCCGTCGCGGAGGACGGTGGTGACGGCGCCCCTGGTGCGGGTGGCGCCGGGGGGTCGAACGGCGAGGTGCCTGGCAACGGGGGCAGCGGATCGCCTGAGAGGCGTTCGCTCGCGTCACGCCGTTCGACCTCCGACACCGTGTTCCGCGTTGTCGCGTTCACGGCCGGAGCGACCACGGTGGGCATCATGCTCGCGGTGGGTCTGTTCCTGTCGATCCGTGCGGGCTCGGCGCTCGAGGTGGCAGGCATCGGCTTCCTGTTCACGCAGGAGTGGTCGCCGGAGACCCAGCAGTTCGGCATCGCGGCCGTGCTGTTCGGCACCGTCACGATCGCGATCATCGCCCTCATCGTGGGCTTCCCGCTCGCCCTCGGCACCGCTCTGCTGCTCTCGGAGGTCGTCCGGGGCGGCCTGCGCTCGTTCCTCGTGTCGCTCGTCGACCTCATGGCGGCCGTGCCGAGCATCGTCTTCGGTCTGTGGGGCGTGTTCTTCCTGCAGGAGAACATCATCCCCGTGGCCGAGTGGATCTCGCACTACTTCGCCTGGATCCCGATCTTCGCGGTCACCGGAGAAGACGGCTCGACCCTCACCGAGGCGAGCGCCTTCACCTCCTCCGCCTTCATCGCGGGCATCGTGGTGGGGCTCATGGTCGTCCCCACCCAGGCCTCGGTCATGCGCGAGGCGTTCTCGCAGGCGCCGGTGGGGGAGCGCGAGGGCGCCTTCGCCCTCGGCGCCACCCGCTGGGGCATGATCTCCACGGTCGTGCTGCCGTTCGGCCGCGGCGGCATCATCGGCGGCACCATGCTCGGCCTCGGCCGCGCGCTCGGCGAGACCATCGCGGTCTACATGATCATCTCGCCGATCTTCGTCATCAACTGGGAGGTGCTGAAGACGGGCACCAACTCCGTCTCGGCCCTCATCGCCCTCCGCTACGGCGAGGCGAGCGAGTTCGGCCTCTCGGCGCTCATGGCCGCAGGCCTCGTGCTCTTCCTGATCACCCTCGTCGTGAACTTCACGGCGTCGTCGATCGTCGCCCGATCGCGCTCCGGCGCAGAGAGCCTCTGAGCCATGACGACGACTCTGCCGGTCGACCCCGACACCGAAGACGCGCCCACCCGCATCCCCTCGGCCGACGGCATCGAGGTCGGTCCCCGCCGCACGGTGCGCTCCGCCACCGTGGACGAGCGCTTCAACGTGGTCGGCTCGCTCGCGGGCGGCCTCGCCATCTCCACGCTGCTGTTCGGCTGGATCGGCCCGCTCACGGGGATCATCGGCTGGGTCATCGTGGCGTTCTTCGCCTTCCTCGGCCTCTACGTGTTCCTCGTCTCACTGCGCTCGGACTGGCAGGAGGTGAAGGACAAGGTCGTCACGGTGCTCATGATCAGCGCGGGAGTGCTCCTCTTCGGCTCGCTCGTCTTCATCGTGATCTACACGCTCGTGCGTGGTTCCGAGGCCCTGCCGTTCGTCAACTTCTTCACCGAGACGATGGAGCTCACCGGCCCCCTCGACCCGCTCTCCTCCGGCGGCATCCTGCACGCCATCGTGGGCACGCTCATCCAGATCTCGATCGCTCTGGCCATCACGGTGCCGCTCGGCATCACCACCGCGGTCTTCCTCAACGAGATCGGCGGCCGCTTCGCCCGCTTCGTGCGCACGATCGCGGATGCGATGACGGCGCTGCCCTCGATCGTCGCGGGGCTCTTCGTCTACGCCGCCATCATCCAGCTCGTCACGCAGCAGCGTTCAGGGTTCGCCGCCGCGATGGCGATCACGGTGATGATGCTCCCCATCGTCATCCGGGCCTCGGACGTGGTGCTCCGGCTGGTGCCGCAGAACCTCCGCGAGGCGTCGTACGCGCTCGGGACCACCCGCTGGCGCACCGTGTGGCACGTGGTGCTGCCGACGGCCCGTTCCGGTCTCGTCACCGCCGTCATCCTGGGCACCGCTCGCGGGATCGGCGAGACGTCGCCCGTGCTCCTCACCTCGGGCATCACCGCCGTCATGAACGTGAACCCGTTCTCCGGCCCGATGATCTCGCTGCCGCTCCAGGTGTTCGACTTCGTGCGCTCGCCCGAGCCGAACATGATCGCCAGGGGCTTCGGCACCGCGGCGGTGCTGATCCTCCTCGTGCTGGGCCTCTTCATCGTGGCCCGCATGATCGGTGGCCGCGGCCCAGGGCAGCAGTCCGACCGCCAGCGCCGTGCCGCGCGAGCGGAGTCGATGCGCGACCTGCAGCGCATCACGATGCTCGACGACCGCGTCGCCCAAGGGCACTACCTGCCTCAGTCGGCCACCGGCTCCGCTTCTGCGAACTCGACCACCCAGCCCACCCGATCCACCTCCGACCCCGAGGAGACGTCTCCGTGACGCCGAAGTTCCGTGCCGCGCGAGCAGCACTCATGATGATCGCCGCTGCCCTCGTGGCGGTCGTCGCAACCGGTACGGGTGCCGCCGCACCCGCCTTCGCCGAGGACCCCTACGTCAGCATCTCCGGCACCGGCTCGACCTGGTCGCAGAACGCCCTGGACCAGTGGCGCAAGAACGTGGCCTCGAACTACGGCATGACCGTGAACTACTCCGGTGTCGGCTCCTCCGCCGGCCGGCAGGACTTCATCAATGGCACGGTCGACTTCGCCGTGAGCGAGATCCCGTTCCAGCCCGCCCCCGAGGACGGGTCGCCCGCCGAGACGCCGCCGAATGGCTACGCCTACATGCCGATCGTGGCGGGCGGCACCTCGTTCATGTACAACCTCAAGATCGGCGGCAAGCGGGTGACGAACCTGCGGCTCTCCGGCGAGAACATCACCAAGATTTTCACGGGTGCCATCACCAAGTGGAACGACCCGGCACTCGTGGCCGACAACCCCGGTCTCGCCATGCCCGACCAGGGCATCGTGCCCGTGGTGCGCTCCGACGGCTCCGGCTCGACCGCCCAGTTCACCCTGTGGATGTCGAAGCAGTACCCCGCTCTCTGGTCGGCCTACAGCGGCCGCACCGGCCTGACCTCCCAGTACCCGGCGACGTCGACCATGAAGTCGCAGAACGGATCGCTCGGAGTCGCCGGCTACGTCTCCCAGGGCTACGGCGAGGGCTCCATCACCTACGTGGAGTACTCCTACGCCAAGAACTCCGGCTTCCCCGTGGCGAAGGTGCTCAACACCGCCGGGTACTACGTCGAGCCCAAGGCGACCTCGGTGGCCGTCGCGCTCCTCCAGGCGCAGATCAACGAGCAAGTGGGGTCACCCGACTACCTCACCCAGATCCTCGATGGGGTCTACAACAACGCCGACGCCCGCTCGTACCCCCTGTCGAGCTACTCCTACATGATCGTGCCGACCGCGGTGGCGGGCATCTTCACCGAGGAGAAGGGGAGAACCCTCGGCGCCTTCGCGCGGTACATGCTGTGCGAGGGGCAGCAGCAGGCCGACACGCTCGGCTACTCGCCGCTGCCCATGAACCTCGTGCTCGCCGGATCGGCGCAGATCGCGCGCATCCCCGGGGCGGGCTCGAGCGGAATCGACCCGAACGCCTGCAACAACCCCACGTTCAGCCCGGGCGACTCCCCGTCGAGCAACCAGCTCGCGGCGACCGCCCCCCAGCCCGCCGAGTGCGACAAGCAGGGCCCGAACCAGTGCACCACGGGCACCGGCGGAGCGGTCGAGGAGACTCCCGTGACCGGCACCGGCTCCGGCGGCTCGTCGTCGGACGCGCCGGGCGCAGCCGGGGCTTCAGCGGGTGCGGGGGCTGCGGCAGGAGCAACCGCGGGTGCAGCTGCGGCCGCCGGCACGGCCCCCGTCTACGACGAGAACGGAGCACTCATCTCCGGCGGCACCGCTGTCGCAGGAGCCGCGGTGTCGAGCCCGTTCACGCTCGCCGACTCCGGCATGGGCCCGCAGCAGTGGCTCATGGTGGCGGCGGGAGTGCTCCTGCTCGTGGCCGTCGTGGTGCCACCGCTGGTGTCCCGTCGCCTGAAGCACGGCGGCGGTTCCTGACGTCACCCGTTCGAGGGGGAGCCTGACCGACCTGACGTCGGCGCGACGGCTACCTGCGAATTCTCCTTCGCGCTCTGTTCATCCTGACGACATCGAGCGCGCGTATTTTAATGCTTGATCCCGAAAATCTCATGTAATTCAGCTTGGAGTTCGCCTTGTCTCGTCATGCCAACGCCCGCCGCCGTCCGCGGCGTCAGTGGGTGACCTCGATGGTCTCGGGAGTGGCCACGGGGATCGCGGTCGGGGCGCTCCTGATCGTGACGGGCATCGCGGATCCGGTGTCCACCGCGCAGGGAGCTGACTCCTCGGCCGTGACCGTCGCCGCGAACCAGCAGGACACCGATCTCGACTCGGCCCCCATGCCCGACCTCGAGGTCACGGTCTCGCAGACCCGCGACCTGCAGGCCCAGGGAATCGAGATCACCTGGAAGGGCGGAGTCAAGTCGGAGGTCCCCAGCGGTCAGACCGGTGGCAAGAACTTCCTGCAGATCATGCAGTGCTGGGGCGACGACCCCCAGAACCCCGGCCAGCCCGACCGCTCGACCTGCCAGTACGGAGGCTTCAACACCCCGGGGGCCACGCGCGACTCCACCGTGGGCACGACCGCCGTGGTGCCCGAGCAGGATGCGGCCTACACCGCCATCGGCACGGACTTCTTCAACCCGACGTACACGTCGATCCCGTTCCGGTCGAAGACCGGCGACGTCGTGGCCTCGGTCGTCGACGGCAAGAAGGTCAACGTCGATGTGAACACGAACCCGTTCTTCACGCGCCTCACCACCAACGAGGTCTCGTGGGCGGGATCAGGCTCGAACGGCGAGGGATCCGTGAAGTTCGAGGTCCAGACCGTGGCGCAGTCTCCCGGTCTCGGCTGCGGCACGCCCGTGACCAACCCCGACGGCAGCACCAGCGGCAGCTCGTGCTGGCTCGTGATCATCCCCCGAGGCGAGGCCGACGCGGGCGCGACAGACATCATCCGCCCCGGTCTCTTCTGGGAGGCCTGGAAGCACCGTCTCGCGGTCAAGCTCGACTTCCTGCCCGACGGCGCACGCTGCTCGATCGGTGCCAAGGAGCGTCAGCTCTCGGGCAGCGAGCTCGCCGGCGTGGCGATCGCCTCCTGGCAGCCCAGCCTCTGCAGCGCGCAGGGCGGCGCGGTCTACACCACGATCACCGGAGCGGAGTCGGATGCGGCCCTGGCCGCCAACGGCACGACCCCGGCCCCTCTCGCGCTGACCTCCCGTGCGCTCTCGGTGCCGGATGTGACCGACTCCCTCACCTACGCACCCGTCGCCCTCACGGGCATCTCCATAGCGTTCGCCATCGACAGGGAACCGAACGCCCTGGGCAACGTCCCTCCCGAGGCGACCGATCGCGCGCGATTGCCCTTCACGAGCTTGAACCTCACGCCGCGACTGGTGGCGAAGCTGCTCACGAACTCCTACATCGACTCGCTCCCCACGGGGGCCGACAAGACGCACCTCGGCTACACGAGCCCCGAGAGTCCCGGGTCGAACGCCCGCAACCTCACGAGCGATCCCGACTTCCTCGCGATCAACGACGAGGAGTGGAAGTACCAGTCCATCAACTCGCCGTCGCTCGCCGACCTCCTCTCCCCGCAGGGCCGATCCGACGCGGCCTGGGCGCTGTGGAGCTACGTGATGTCGGACCAGGAGGCCGTCGACTTCCTCAACGGCAAGCCCGACGAGTGGAACATGATCGTGAACCCCTGGAGCTCGCCCAACCCCGACGTGTACGGCGGCGTGGGCACGAGCGGCGGAGAGCTCACGCTGCCCCGTGACGACTTCCCGAAGGCCGACCCCACCGAACAGCCCGGAGTCGAGGGTGGCGCAGCCCCCGTCAACGTGGTGACCTGGCGCCCGTACACCAACGACCTGTCGACGAGCGCCTACCTGGTGCTCCGCGGCGACGGCCAGATCCTGGGGCCCTGGGACTCGGTCGCCTCGACACCGAAGTACACGAAGACCTCGCGGAGCCTGCCCGGCCTGCAGCGCGTGATCGGCATCACCGACACGGGGGCCTCCGCCAAGTACCAGGTGTTCGAGGCCAACCTGCGCAACCCGGCCGGCGCGTTCGTGCCGCCCACGGAGGAGTCGCTCACGGCGGCCGCCGCGGCGATGACGGTCGACCCCGCCCAGTCCCAGGTGTACCGGTTCGACCCGAGCTCGGCCGAGGCGCAGGCGGCCCAGGGCGCCTATCCGCTCGCGATGCCCGTCTACGCAGCGGTCAATCCCAAGATGACCGACACCGCGGCGCGAGCGGACTACGCCGACTTCATCACCTACGCCGCCACCGTGGGGCAGGATCGCGGCACCGCGCTCGGCCAGCTGCCCGAGGGCTACGCACCCATCCCGGCCGGGTGGCAGCAGCAGGCGCTCGACGCGGCCGACGTCATCGCGAACGGTCCAGCTCAAGCCACGCCCACTCCCACCCCCGCTCCGGCCCCGGCTGCTCCTGCGGCTCCGGTCAAGGTGGCCGCCCCGCCGGTTCCTGCCGCCGCGGCGCCACCGGTCACGCCACCTGTGGTCGATCCGGGCGCCACGGGCCAGGTTGCCGGCTCGCTCGTGGGCAAGGCGACGCCCGCTGACCAGAAGATCGGCGCCATCTCGGCCGCCGTTCCCGGATCGATCCTCGCCGGGCTGCTCGCCGCCATCGCCGTGCCGATCATCACCCGCATCAGAAGGCGACTCTGATGCCCCACACTCTTGGACCCGCCGGTCCCGCGGAAACACCCCGGGTCTGCACCAAGTCGAAGCTGCCGCGCCGCGGACGCTCGGAACAACATCCCGAAAGGATCACTCACCAGTGAAGATCAAGAAGGTAGTCGCGATGGGCGCCGCCCTGGGCGTCGCACTCGCGGGCATCGCGCTCGCCGCTCCGGCAAGCGCCGAGCCGGTCTCGTCGAGCTACGTGCTCGTCGGTTCCGACACCCTGCAGGATGTCTCGAACGCGCTCTCGAACGGAACCACCATCAGTGGCTCGAACGTGCGCGTCGTGGCCGGCGGTGCCAACATCGCGTCGTTCGACGCATTCGGCTCGGCCGTCATCCAGACCAAGTCGAACGGACCCTTCTTCGGGCGTCCGGGCGGCTCCAGTGCCGGTGTGAGCGCTCTCCGCGCCTCGATCAAGGGCACCACCTACACGCCCAACGCCACCATCCCTGCCCGCAACGTCGCCAACCAGGTCGACATCGCCCGTTCCTCGAGCGGCCCCGGCAGCAACGCCAACTCGGCCGGCCTGCTCAGCTACGTGCCGTTCGCCCGTGACGCGGTCTCGTACGCCTACAACGGTACGAACTCCGACCTCGCCAACCTCACCACGGCTCAGCTCAAGCAGATCTACGAGTCGAACACCCCCGTCACCATCGGCTCGACCGTCGTCAAGCCGCGCATCCCGCAGGGGGCCTCCGGCACGCGCAGCTTCTTCCTCGGTGCGATCGGTGTCACCACGCTGGGCTCCACCGTGGGTGACAGCTCCGCCAACACCACCCCGGAGAACGACGCCAGCGTGCTCGCCGCGAACGAGATCATCCCGTTCTCGGCCGCCAGCTGGATCGCTCAGTCGAACAACGCCTCCGGCCTCAACACGATCGGCACCTCGAACGTGAAGCTCGGTTCGATCAACGGCATCGCGCCGTTCACCGGCACCGGCACCGCCCTGGCCGCGAACTCCGCCTTCTACTCGAGCAGCTTCGGCCGCGACACCTACCTCGTGGTCGAGTTCGCCCGTGTCAACCCGTCTGACGCCAAGTACGACGTCAACCTGGCCAACCTCGTCAACGCGAGCCGCGCCACCTCCCTCACCAACAACGGAACCTTCTCGAGCACCTCCGGTGCCGTGAAGCTCAAGTTCGGCTTCCTCGCGCCGTCGAACCTCGACCCCATCCGCGCCTACGCGACGCTGTAGCGCTCACCAGAGAATCGGAAGACAGCAGACATGTTCAAGAAGAACCTCCTCCGCGCCTCGGTGGTCGGCGTGGTCGCCGCCGCCCTGGTCGCGGTGACGGCCGGCACCGCTCAGGCGGCCGTCGACCCCACGGTCGGCTCCAAGGGCCCGATCTACATGGCTTCGGCCCTCGACGGATCGCTCATCGCACCGGGCACCATCCTCCCGTTCGACGAGTCCGTCATCGCCCGAGCCAGCGACACCGACCTCGAGGCCCTGTTCATCGGCTCGGACGACTCGACCGAGGTGCGCACCTTCATCTCGCCGCGTGGCTCCGAGGCGACCCCCAGCGCCTGGGTGGCCTACGCCTACAACGGATTCGTCAACGGCACCAAGAACGTGAGCTACCCGAACCTGGCCCTCGACGGCCAGACCATCGGTTCGCTCTCCGCCGTGCGTGCGGGTGGCAACTGGAGCGTCGGCTTCGCGTTCATGAACAACAACGGCCTCAACGTCTCGACCGACGGCGTGTACTTCAAGTACATCACCGTCACGCCGGGCGTCGGCAACGCGCTGCCCACCTGGGAGTTCGCTCCCGACGACACCGTCGTCCCGCCGGTGGACCCGCCCGTCGGTTCCGCTGACGTCAACCTGCAGGCCATCACCATGGCTGCAGAAGACGGCACGCTCAACCTCGTGGCACCGTCGCTCGGCACCGCGCAGATCAAGGACCCGACGCTCGTCAACGGCCTCTCCACGTCGAAGGGCAAGCTCGGCGTCTTCGAGGTGCAGGACACGCGCGTCGTGACCCACAAGGGGTGGACCGTCACCACGAAGGTCGACAACTTCGTGAACGCGCTCGACGCCACGAAGATCATCTCCAGCTCGCAGCTCGGCCTCAAGCCGCTCGCCGCCGAGGGCACCACCCTCAGCCCGATCGTCACGCTGGCCAACGAGCAGATCGCGGGATCGGCGAACCACGTCGCCACCACGACCCCGGCGACCGTCCAGGGCAACCTGTTCGCGCAGGCGGGCGACAGCGCTGCAGTGCCGTCGTCGAAGTTCGACGCCGACCTCACGTTCGTGGCTCCCGCGGACATGCCGGCCGGTACCTACAACTCGAAGCTCACGCTCACGCTGACCTCGAAGTAGTCCCCGAGAGGGGGGTCGCGCCTGTCGCGGCCCCCCTCTTCCCGGGTGTGTGACGGATGCGCCCCCGTCGTTCACGTCTCCGTCACCATCCCGCCAACTCACTCTGGATAAATCAACTGTGCTTCTCATCCCCGCTCTGAATCGCATCTCCCGCCGTGCGCTCGCGCTGACCCTCGTGGCTGCCGCTCTCACGGGCGGTCTGCTCGTTGCGAGCCCGCTGTCGTCCGCCTCCGCCGACGACACCGACGGCATCTCCGGTGCTCCCTCCTCCGAGACGGGCGCCGACGGCCGCAGCCGCTACAGCTACGAGGCGAGCCCTGGGCAGCAGCTCACCGACAACCTCATCGTGCGCAACACGGGCACCACGGCGAAGACCATGAAGGTCTACGCGACGGATGCGTACAACACCGAGGACGGCGCCTTCGGGCTGCTCGACACCGGCGTGGCCCCGACCGACGCGGGCAGCTGGGTCACCTTCGCCGATGGCGCCAAGCAGCTCGACATCCCGCTCGATCCCGGGGGCTCGCAGGTCGTCCCGTTCACTCTGGATGTGCCCGCCGACGCCCGGCCCGGAGACCACGCAGCCGGAATGGTGATCTCCGTGACGGGTGTGGAGGGCCAGATCCTCGTCGACCGGCGGGTGGCGACGCGACTCTACGTGCGCGTTCCCGGTGACCTCCAGCCGGCCCTCACGATCTCGAGCATCGCCGCCGACTACCAGGGGGAGTTCAACCCCCTCGACGGCCAGACCACCATCACGTTCACCGTGCAGAACTCGGGCAACGTCGCCCTGGGCGCCACCATGGTGGCGGGTGTCAACACCTACTTCGGAATCGGTGCGGCGGGCCAGGTGCGGCAGGAGCTGGCCGAGATGCTGCCAGGCAGCACCCGCACGGTCACCCTCACCGTTCCGGGCACCGGGCAGTGGGGCTACCTCAACCCCTACGTGAGCCTGCAGCCCACCGTCGACGACGACGCCCTCGACCCGGGCGCCCTCGGCCAGGTCAACCGCGACACGATCACCTTCGCCATCCCGTGGCTCTTCCTGGCCGTGCTCGTGATCGCCGCCGGGGTGCTGCTGTTCTTCCGCATCCGCCGGGCGCGGGATGAGAAGACGGCCCGCGACTGGATCGCCTACACCGAGGCCGAGGCGCGTCGGAAGGCGCGCGAAGAGGCCGAGAAGCCCGCCGCCGTGAACGGGTCACGGTGAGGCGCGCTCGACGGGCGGGATCCCTCGCAGCGGCCGCCGCAGCCCTCACGCTCGCGGCGCTCGTGACGGGGATGGCCGGTGGAGCGACAGGTTCAGCGGCGCACGCATCCGGATCCCGTGCAGCCGCCGACGCCCCGCCGCCTCCCGCCGGGATCAACCTCCAGGTCACCGTGGCGCCGAGCACCAAGGCGCCCACCGCACCCCCTCCCGCGGCCACCGCGCCCGGCGGCTCCCGCACCACCACCACGACGGAGGGCGGCTCGACGGTCGTCACCGGCCCGGTGTCGGCCCCGCCTCTCGAGGAGGGGGAGTACAGCCTCGGCGGCATCCTCTACATCAGCGGCCTCAGCACCGAGTACCGGCCGTCGATCGATCCGCTCGCCGGTGAGCTCGTGACCTCCTTCACCGTGCGCAACGTGTCGAGCTCCACCATCGACAGCAGCGCGCGGTTCTGGGTGTCTGGGCCGTTCGGCGCCGAGCTGAGCGCCGTCGATCCGGTCGAGATCGATGGGCTGAACCCGGATGAGACCACGGTCGTGAGCGCCACCCTCACCGGTGTGGGGCAGTGGACGTTCGCCACCGCGCACGTCACGATCACTCCGCCCGACGTCGTCGACGGTGTGCCGCTCGAACCGATGACGCGCGACGCCTTCGTGTTCCTGCCGCCGTGGTTCCTGTTGATCCTCCTCGCTCTCGCGGGAGTCGCCTACGCCGTCGTGCGAGTGGTGCGGGCTCAGTCCGCGCCGGTCATCGTGAGCACGGGGCCGCAGGAGTCGACCGCGTGACCACGATCATCTCCGATCCCACGACCTCGGAGTCCGACTCCGATCCGGATCGCCCGGCCTCTCCTCCCACCCAGCCCGGGCCCCTCGCGTCACCGTTGATCGCCCCGGCGACGCAGCCGCCCAAGCCGCCCCGCATGCCCAAGCGCATGCCGCGGTCGATGATGCCCGTGGCGCCGCTCAGCATCCCCCAGGTGATCGCCCGCAGCAGCCTCGCGCTGGTGGCCGCCGTGTTCTTCGCGTTCGCCTTCAACCTGATGGTGCTGAGCCACCTGCAGCACGTCGTGGCGCAGCAGCAGCTCATGGACACCTACCGGGAACAGCTCTCGGCCGGCACGGCTCCCGTGAGCGAAGGGGCGTTCGACGACACGCTGCTGGTGGGCGGTGCGCCCGTGGGGATCATCGAGATCCCCTCGATCGGCGTGAGCCAGGTGATCGTCGAAGGCACCTCGGGCGGCGAGCTCAAGTCCGGCCCCGGTCATCGCCGCGACACCGTGCTGCCCGGTCAGGCGGGCGTGAGCGTCATCATGGGTCGGGCCGCCGCGTACGGCGGGCCGTTCGGTCGCATCCAGGAGCTCGCGCCGGGCGAGACCTTCTCCGTGCTCACCGGCCAGGGGCTGCAGCAGTACGAGGTCATCGGTGTGCGCTACGCCGGCGATCCGTCTCCGCCGAGCCCTATCGCGGGGGAGAGCAGGCTCATCCTCGAGACGGCCCGCGGTCCGGCGTTCATCCCCAGCGGGGTCGCGAGGGTCGACGCCCAGCTGGTCTCCGAGGTGCAGCCGGCCGGTGCCCGCCAGAGCACCTACAACCTGCTCCCGCCCCAGGCCACCGAGCTCGCCACCGACACCACCACGGTGTGGGCTCTCGTGTTCGCCCTGCAGTTCTTCGTGATCGCGGAGATCGCGGCCGTGTGGTCGTATCGCCGCATCGGAGCCCAGAAGACCTGGGTGGTCTTCGTCCCGGTGATGGTGCTGTCCGGCCTCGTGGTGGCCGACCAGATCACCCGCCTCCTGCCCAACCTGCTCTGAGAATCGGAACAAGTCATGACCGACCGCAATCCTGCCGACATCGATCCCGTCGAGGGGTCTCCCGCTGCTGCTTCTGCTCCTGCTTCTGCTCCTGCTGATGCTCCTGCCGCTGCTGACGCTCCTGCCGCAGCTGCTCCCGCTGACGCTGCCGCTGCTCCCGCTGCCGTCGATCCCGCCGACGATGTGACGACGGTTCTGCCCTCCCTCAGCCGGCGCGACCAGCGTCGCATCATGAAAGGCGCGACGGCAGGCCCCCGCGACTGGACTCCGCCCGTCGACGAGCCGCAGGTGCTGTCGCCCGCGCCCGCAGCCGGGTACGCGCCCACCATGCAGTACTCGGTGGCGGGAGCGGCGTCGGCGGTCTCCTTCGAGCAGCAGGTGCTCGGGCTCGACGACCGGCCGCCGCTGGCCGAGCTCGACGCTCGCAACATCTCGGCCTGGTTCGGGGATCACCAGGTGCTCGACCGGGTGTCGCTCACCATGCCCGCCGGGGTCATCACCTCGCTGATCGGGCCCTCGGGCTGCGGCAAGTCGACGTTCCTGCGCATCCTGAACCGCATGCACGAGCTCATCCCCTCGGCGAGTCTCGCCGGCGAGGTGCTCATCGACGGCAGCGACATCTACGACCCGTCGCGCAAGCTCGTCGAGGCGCGCAAGAGCATCGGCATGGTGTTCCAGAAGCCGAACCCGTTCCCCGCCATGTCGATCTACGACAACGTGCTGGCGGGCCTCAAGCTCACGGGCACCAAGTCGAGCCGCGACCACAAGGACTACCTCGTGGAGTCGTGCCTCGTGAAGGCGGGCCTCTGGAAGGAGGTGCGCGATCGTCTGCGTGCTCCGGGCGGAGGTCTCTCCGGTGGTCAGCAGCAGCGGCTGTGCATCGCGCGGTCGCTCGCCGTGACTCCGCGGGTGCTGCTCATGGACGAGCCGTGCTCGGCTCTCGACCCCACCTCGACCCGCGTGATCGAGGAGACGATGCTCGAGCTCGTCAACGACGTCACCATCGTGATCGTCACGCACAACATGCAGCAGGCGCAGCGCGTCTCCACGCAGTGCGCGTTCTTCCTCGCCTCGCAGGGGCAGCCTGGCGCGATCGTGGAGCACGGCAGCACCGAGGCGATGTTCTCCAACCCCATCGATTCCCGCACCTTCGACTACGTCAACGGCGTCTTCGGCTGATCCGCGCGCTCGCCTCGCTGGAGCTGGAGCTGGGCGCGGACTCGGGTGGTTTCGACGACGGGTGGTTTCGACGACGGGTGGTCTCGGGGCGGGCGGGCGGTCGCGTCAGCGGCGGGCGCGGCGGGGCCGTGGCTTGGCTTCGGCCTTCACGCGGTCGACGAGGTCGCGCCACGGGCCGGTGAGCTCGCGCTCGGGCACCCGGGCGTCGCGAGCCGTCGCATCCGGGGCCTCCACGAGCACCCGGATCGTGTAGACGAACCGATCGCCACCGTGGCCGCCCGAGCCGCCGGAGCTGGTGCTCGTGCCAGCCGCCGAGCCGGTGCCAGTGTCGCTGTCGGTGTTCGAGGGATCGTCGGCGTTCCAGGGACAGGAGTCCACGAGGTCGAGCCAGTCGTCGACGTCGGGCTCGCCCTCCGCCGTCACCGTCCAGGTCGGTGCCATGCCCGCCACTCCACCCGACCGCGCGACCGTGATCTTGAGCGCGCGCGAGACTGCGCCGGCTGTGTCGTCGTGCGGCGCAGGGTCGTGGTCAGTGTGCTCGGTCATCGCTCCTCACGCCCACCGTACGCCAGGCCTCGGCGATCGCGCTCGTCACCTCGGAGTCGTCGCCGAAGCGAGCTCCGGATGCAGCGATCGTGGCCTCGGCGAAGGCCGCGAAGTCGGCCTTCTCATCGAGCGGACCCGTCATGGCGTCGTACCAGACGACTCCCACGCCCTCCCACGCGAATCCGCCCACGGCGCGCGCCGCCAGGGCGAAGGCGCGGTTGGGGATGCCGGAGTTGAGGTGCACACCCCCGTCGTCATCCGTCGTCTCGATGTAGCCCGCCATGTCTCCGGGCTGGGGGTCGAGGCCGAGCACGTCGTCGTCGTAGGCCGTTCCCGGCTCGAGCATGGAGCGGAGGGCCCGGCCCTGCACCGCGTCGGTGAAGAGGCCCTCGCCGATCAACCAGGTCGCCTCCTCCGCCGTCTGCTCGAGGCTGTACTGCTCCACGAGGGCACCGATCACGTCGGAGAACGACTCGTTGAGCGCCCCCGACTGGCCCTCGTAGACGAGACCGGCCGTGTACTGCGTCACGCCGTGCGCGAGCTCGTGACCGATGACCGAGAGGGAGGCCGTGAACCGCCCGAACACCTCGCCGTCGCCATCGCCGAACACCATGCGCTCGCCGTCCCAGAACGCGTTGTCGTAGGCCTCGCCGTAGTGCACGGTGGCGAGGAGCGGCAGGCCGACGCCGTCGATCGATGCACGCCCGAACGCCTCGAACAGCAGTGCGTGGGTGGCGCCGAGGCCGTCGAACGCCTCGTTCACCGCCACGTCGTCGACCGGCGGATCGGTCTCGGCGCGCACGAGCGTGCCCGGGAGGTTCTCGCGCCCCTCGGCGTCGAACACGGAGCGATCGGGCTCGGTGATGCCCACGAGGCCCGTGAAGGCGGCCTGGAGGGGGTCGACGGCCTCGAGCAGCACCGAGCTCGGGGTGAACACTCCTTCGCGGCGGCGCTCGGCACGCAGCGGGGGATCGGCCGCCAGCGAGCGCCGCGCGGCGGCCGCGGCCCCCTGCAGCCCCTCGGCCTCGGTCTCGGCGAGACGGGCGAGCAGATACGGGGGAACAATGGAGTGCGCCATGGCCCCGACCCTACGTGGACCCCCCGACATCCCCCACCCCGCCGCCCCGCCACCCCACCCCGCCCCCCACCCCGCCGCCCACCGCAGTGTCCGATTCCCGCTAGAGACGGCGCGCGGGGCGTGTGAGACTCGTGGCATGGACTTCGAGGCGCGCTACCGCATCATCCAGTCGCGCGACGCCCGGTTCGACGGGCAGTTCATCACCGCCGTGAGTTCCACGGGCATCTACTGCCGGCCGAGCTGCCCCGCCCGCACCCCCAAGCCGGCCAACGTGGCGTTCTACGACACGAGCGCCGCGGCCCATGAGGCCGGCTACCGGGCGTGCAAGCGCTGCCTGCCCGAGGCGGTGCCCGGAACCCCCGCCTGGAACCTCCGCCACGACCTCACCGCGCGCGCCATGCGCCTCATCGGCGACGGCCTCGTGGAGCGCGAGGGCGTGGACGGTCTCGCCCTCCGCCTCGGCTACTCGCCCCGGCACCTCACGCGGGTGCTCACGCAGGAGCTCGGCGCGGGCCCGCTCGCCCTCGCCAGGGCGCACCGTGCCCAGACGGCGCGCACCCTCCTCACCTCCACGGAGCTCTCGATGGCCGACATCGCGTTCGCCGCGGGATTCCGCAGCATCCGCCAGTTCAACGACAGCGTCGCGGAGGTCTTCCAACTCACCCCCACCGACATCCGCACCCGCCACCGCCGACCCCCCGCACCAGCGTCCACCCCCGCCAGCGCCGCCGCTCCTGGGGCGGCCACCGCCCCCGCCACGGCCGCCGCACCTGCGCCGGCTCCCGGCACCATCACGCTCACCCTCCCGTACCGCGAGCCCTACGACGCCCTGGGTGTCTTCACCTGGCTGATGGCCCGAGCCATCCCCGGCATCGAGCACGTCACTTTCGCCCCCGACGCCCCGCCCACCAGTACCGCCGGCGCGGCGGCCGGGGTGGCCACGTACACCCGGTCGCTGCGGCTGCCGAACGGTGCCGCGTGGTTCACGGTGCGTCACGACTCCACCGCGCGGGGCGTGCTCACCCTCGAGGCCCACCTCACCGCCCTCTCGGATCTCCCCGTGCTCGTCGCGCGTGTCCGTCGCCTCTTCGACCTCGACGCCGACCCCACCGCCATCGACACAGCCCTCCTCGAAGCCGCAGCCGCGCAGGGCGAGGCCGCAGCCGCGCAGGGCGGGGCCGCCGCGGCGGGCGGGGCTGCGGAGAGTGCGGGGTTCGAGGCACTTTCGGAGCGCATCCGCGCGACCCCGGGCATCCGGATGCCGGGGGCCGTGGATCCCGACGAGATGCTGTTCCGCGCCATCATCGGCCAGCAGATCACCGTGGCCGCCGCCCGAACCCTCCTCCACCGCCTCGCGCACGCAGCAGGCTCCCCGATGCCGCCCACGAGCCACCCGACCGACAGCACCCCACCCACCCTCCTCTTCCCCACGCCGGCCCAGGTGGCCGAGCACGCCGAGGCGGTGCTCACCGGCCCACGCGCCAAGATCCGCACGGTCGTCGAGGTGGCGAGAGCACTCGCCACCGGCGACCTCGAGCTCTCGTTCGGTGCCGACCCCGACGACCTCCACACGCGTCTCACAGCCCTCCCCGGCATAGGCCCCTGGACGGCCGGCTACCTCGCCATGCGCATCCTCAACCACCCCGACATCCTCCTCACCGGCGACGTCGCGCTCCGCACCGGCGCCCGCACCCTGGGCCTCCCTGCGACCCCCGCGACCCTCACCGCCTGGTCGGCCGCCTTCACCCCCTGGCGCACCTACCTCTCCCTCCACCTCTGGTCGGCCTCAGCCCCCAAGAAACCCGCCACCAAGAGCGGCAGAACCCAAGTCCGCCCCACAACCCGTGGGCGGGGTGGGCTGGATGTCCTGGTCGAGTCACAGGTGGGCCTGGCAGGCGTCGGCGCAGCCGACGCGGGACGTGACACGACCAGGACATCCAGCCCACCCCGCCCAGCGCAAGCCAACAAACGAACGCCACCACCAAAGGACAAGAGATGACCGCCACAGTCCAGTTCGTAGACACCCCAGACGGCCCCTTCGGCATCATCGAGGACGACGACCACAGAGTGCTCGCCTCAGGCTGGACAGACGCCCCCCACGCCCTCCTGGCCCGCCTCACCCCGAGCATCCGCCCCGCCGCCCTCGTGCCGGCGACGGGAGCGGAGTCGAGAGCCGTGCAAGCGGTGCAGGCCTACTACAGCGGAGACATCGCCGCCATCGACACCGTCGAGGTCCGCCAGCACGGCGGGAAGTTCCACAGCCAGGGCTGGCAGAAGCTCAGGCACATCGAGCCAGGCCACCCCCTCACCTACCAGCAGTTCGCGGCAGAGCTCGGCCGCCCCACGGCGGTCAGAGCCGCCGCGAGCGCCTGCGCCAAGAACGCCCCCGCCCTCTTCGTGCCGTGCCACCGCGTGCTCCGCGGCGACGGCACGATGGGCGGCTTCGCGTGGGGGGTGGAGGTCAAGCGCTCCCTCCTCGCCCGAGAGTTCGCCGCCCACCTCACCGCCCCCGCGCACACGCACTGAGTCGCGTCCAACTGTCCCCAAAACCCACGAAACCGGCCCTGAAGCAGCACTTAGCCGCGACTCACTGGCGGTGGGGCGGGGTGGGGTGGGCGGAGTGGAGTTGGGCGGGGCAAGGCGCGGGGTGCCGCCGCGTGGGGTGGGGGTGGGTGGTGCGGGTCGGCGGGGGCCTAGGCGAGGAGCTCGCGCACGCGCGGGATGACCTGGGTGCCGTACAGCTCCACGCTGCGCATGAGCGCCGAGTGCGGCAGCGGCCCGTTGCCGTACTTGAGGTCGAACCGCTGCAGGCCCACGGTGCGCACGGTCGCGGCGATCTTCTGCGCCACCGTCTCAGGCGACCCCACGTAGAGCGACCCGTGCGGCCCCGCCTCCTGCTCGAAGTGCGCGCGCCCCATGGGCGACCAGCCGCGCTCGCGGCCGATCCGGTTCATCTGCGCCTGGTAGTGCGGCCACAGCTGCTCGCGCGCCTCCTCGTCGGTGGGCGCGACGTGCCCGGGGGAGTGCACGCCGATCGGCTGCAGCGGCAGCTCGAACTGGTCGAGCGCCCGCCGGTACAGGTCGGAGTAGGGAGCGAACCTGGCGGGGTCGCCGCCGATGATCGCGAGCATGAGCGGGAACCCGTAGCGCGCCGTGCGCACCACCGACTCGGGGCTGCCGCCCACGCCCACCCACGTCTTCAGCAGCCCGTTCTCCACGGCCGGATACACGCTCTGGTTGACCAGGGGGGCCCGCGTGGTGCCCTCCCAGCTGATCGGCTTCTGCTCGCGCACGGCGGCGAAGAGGTTGAGCTTCTCCTCGAACAGCGTCTCGTAGTCGCCCAGCTCGAACCCGAACAGCGGGAACGACTCGGTGAACGAGCCGCGGCCCAGGATGACCTCCGCGCGCCCGTTCGAGATCGCGTCGAGGGTGGAGAAGCGCTGGAACACACGGATGGGGTCGTCCGACGAGAGCACCGTCACGGCCGATCCGAGGTGGATGCGCGAGGTGCGCGCGGCCACGGCGGCGAGGGCGACCTCGGGGGCCGACACGGCGAAGTCGTCGCGGTGGTGCTCACCGAAGCCGATGAAGTCGATGCCGACCTCGTCGGCGAGCACACCCTGCTCCACGAGGTTGCGCAGCACCTGGGCGGCGGGCAGCGGCTGCCCCGCGTCGTCGGCGGTCACGTCTCCGAAGGTGTCGAGGCCGAGTTCGAGCTGCTGTGTCATCGTGATCTCCTGGTTGGTTCCATGCGAACGTATGTAATCGTCAACGCCGCGCTCCGTCCAGTATTCCGTCGGGCCGCCGCCCACGCTGACGCCGACCCCGCCGCCCTCGCTGCCAGCGGGCTCCCCGCGACGGCCCGGTATCGTGGAGCGGGTGTCCGAGAGCCCCTCCGCGAGAACCCCCTACGAGGTCTTCGGTGTCGAGGCCTCCGTGTCGCACGACGAGCTGCGGAAGGCCTACCGCCGCCTGCTCCGCGAGACCCACCCCGACACCGGGGGAGACTCGGCCCGCTTCGTAGCCGTGCAGCACGCCTGGGAGCTCATCGGCACGCCGGAGGATCGCGCGGCCTACGACCGCGGCCACGGCCGGGGTGCGAGCAGCGGATCGGCCCACGCCGCCGGTGCCACCGGCTCCGCCTCGACCTCGGGCGCCGGCTTCGGTCCGCCCTCGCACGCCTCGCCGGCCGGCACGCGCTCCCGCAGCTCGGAGGTGCGCGCCCGCACCTACGGCCACCCGGGCGGCCAGGAGCGCGAGATCTACAACCGCCTTCTCCGCGAGTGGGTCGGCCGTGGAGTGCCGGTCCAGGACCCCTATGACCCCGCGCTCGTGCGGTCGGCCCCCCGCGAGATCCGGGCGTGGCTCGCGAAGGCGCTCGCCGAGGAGGCGACCGCCGGTGTGGTGGGCGGCCTCGGCCTCGGCTACACCATCTGGAACAACGTGCTCACGGGCCGTCAGCTCGACGGCGTGCCCGAGACCATCGACCACCTCGTGCTCGGCCCCGCCGGCCTCTTCGCCGTGCAGTCCGAGGATCGCGGCGGCCACGTGCGCCTGCGCAAGGACGAGATCGTGGGCGACGGCATCCACCCCGACGAGGAGCCCCTGCACGAGCTCTACCGCGGCACCAAGGCGCTCGGCCGCTCGCTCGGCGTCAAGTTCACCGCTCTCGTGGTGGTGGTTCCGGATGCGGCCCTCGCCGACCCCATGGAGGTGGTCGGTCGCGGGCGGCTGGCCGGCGCGGTGCTCGTGCGTCGCTCGCTGCTGCCGCAGCTGCTGCGCAACGGATCCGGTGCCGGTCGCGGCCGCGAGAACTCTCGAGAGGGCGGGCGCGAGAGCATCGACCGCGTGTTCGACCTGCGCACCCGGCTGCAGAACGGCATCCGCCTGGCCTGAAAGCGAGTCGGCGGGGCGTCGGAGGGCCCCGCCCCTTGCGGTGGACGGTGAGACGGTAGTCAAATAGCGGCACGTCTATCGAAGGAGATAGCCCATGGCCCGCTCGTTCCTCTCCCGCCGTCTCCATCGCGCCGACTCCACCGAGGCGCCGGACAGACCGGAAGCAGCCGAGGCACCGGAAGCGCAGGCCCCGGCCCCACAGACCCCGGCCCCACTCCCGCTCCCCACCGCCGGCGAGCCCCTCGAGATCCCGCCCCTCAGCGTCTACGACCTCCTCTTCTCCGACCTGGCCGACGACGACCTCGATCGCGTTGCCCTCGTCGACGGCGCCTCGGGCGACGAGACGAGCTATCGCCAGCTCGTGGCCCAGATCGACGCCCTCGCCGGCTCGCTCGCCGCGCGCGGCCTCGCCGTGGGCGACCGCGTGGGCATCCTGTGCCCCAACATCCCCGCGTTCGCCACGGTGTTCCACGGTGTGCTCCGCGCGGGAGGCACCGCCACCACCGTGAACTCGCTCTACACCACCGACGAGATCGCCAACCAGCTGCGGAGCGCCGAGGCCGGCTGGCTGTTCACCGTCTCGCCGCTCTACCCGCAGGCCAGAGCGGCGGCCGAGGCGGTGGGCATCCCGGCAGAGCGCCTCGTGGTGATCGACGGCGCCCACGGCCACCCGTCGCTCCGCGACCTGCTCTTCGATCGCGCCGCACCCCCGACCGTGCGGTTCGATCCGGCCACCCACCTCGCCGTGCTGCCCTACTCCTCAGGCACCACGGGTCACCCCAAGGGCGTCATGCTCACGCACCGCAACCTCGTGGCCAACGTGCTGCAGTGCGAGCGCGCCATCTCGCTCGAGCGCGACGACAGGGTGCTCGCGGTGCTGCCGTTCTTCCACATCTACGGCATGTCGGTGCTGCTCGACTTCGCGCTCCTCACGCGCGCCGCTCTCGTGACCATGCCCAAGTTCGACCTGGCCGAGTTCCTGCGCACCGTGAGCGAGCACCGCTGCACCTGGGTGTTCATCGCCCCGCCCATCGCGGTGGCGCTCGCGAAGCATCCGCTCGTCGACGACTACGACCTCTCGAGCGTCAAGGTCGTGTTCTCCGGGGCGGCGCCGCTCGACGGCACTCTCGCCGGTGCGGTGGCGGATCGGATCGGCTGCGAGGTCTGCCAGGGCTACGGCATGACCGAGACGAGCCCCGTGACGCACGTCATCCCCACCGGGGAGTCCGCCATCGACCGCTCGTCGATCGGCAGGACCGTTCCGGGCACCGAGTGCCGCCTGGTCGACGTCGAGACAGGCCTCGACGTGGGCCTGCCGGAGGACGGACAGAGCGCCAGGGGCGAACTGCTCGTGCGCGGGCCGCAGGTGATGCCGGGTTACCTGCACGACGAGGAGGCCACCAGGCGCACCCTCGACGCCGACGGCTGGCTGCACACGGGCGACATCGCCACGGTCGACGCCACCGGGGTCTTCACCATCGTGGACCGGCTCAAGGAGCTCATCAAGTACAAGGGCTACCAGGTGGCCCCCGCGGTGCTCGAGGCCGTGCTGCTCGCGCATCCGCAGATCGCCGACGCCGCCGTGGTGGGCGTGCCGGACGACGACGGCCAGGAGGTGCCGAAGGCCTTCGTGGTGCGCACCGCGCAGGCCGATCCCGGTCAGGGGGAGGGGCCCGGTGCGGGGGCGCAGCTCGGCGAGGAGGCCGTGATCGCCTGGGTGCAGGAGAGGGTGGCGCCGCACGAGAAGGTGCGGCTCGTGGAGTTCATCGACGTCGTGCCGAAATCGGCGTCGGGCAAGATCCTGCGCAAGGATCTGCGCGCGAAGACGGGGCGGCACGCGGCCGCTTGACGACGAGGAGGAGACGATCATGGAGTACACCCACGGCTTCAGCGGGTTCAGCGTGCGCGACATCGACGCGGCGAAGGCCTTCTACGGCGAGACGCTCGGGCTCGAGACGGAGGTGAGCGGCATGGGCATCCTCACCATCACCCTGCCCGGAGGCTCACTCGTGATGGTCTACCCGAAGGAGGACCACGAGCCCGCGGTCTACACCGTGCTCAATCTCATGGTGACCGACATCGACAGCGCCATCGACGACCTCACGGCCGCGGGTGTGACGTTCGAGCGCTACGAGGGCATGCCTCAGGACGCGAGGGGCGTGATGCGGGGCTCAGAGCACGACATGGGGCCCGACATCGCGTGGTTCCTCGACCCCTCCGGCAACATCATCGGCCTGCTGCAGGAGTGATGATGTCGTCGAAGTCGTGGTGCTTCTCCACGTACTTCGCCACGAACGGGCACTCCGGGACGACCGTGAGGCCCTCCTCGCGCACCTGGCCGAGCGCGCCGGCGACGAGGATGCTGCCGTAGCCCTTGCCGCCCTGCGCGGGGTCGATCTCGGTGTGGGTGAAGACGCGCTCGCCGCCCTGGTCGGTGTAGGCGGCGAAGCCCACCTGCTCGCCGTCGACCGTCAGCACGTAGCGGTTCTCGGCGGGCTCGTGGGTGACGACCTGGTTCTCGTTCTCGCTCATGGCTTCACCCTACGCCGGGCACGTCAGGCGCCCGTCATCTCGTAGCAGAGGCCGCGATTCAGGAGGGCCAGACGCCCGAACTGCTCCGGCGGTGGCTGCCCACGAGGTGCGTGTCGACGATGCCCACGGCCTCCATGAGCGCGAACATCGTGGTGGGCCCCACGAACCGGAACCCTTTCGCGCGCAGGGCGGCGGCGAGAGCGGCGGATGCGGGGGAGCTCGTGGGGATGTCGGCGTGACTCACCGGCTCCGGCGTGACCTCGGGTCGGAACGACCACACCAGCCCGACGAGCCCGCCCTCGACGGCGGGGTCGTCGCGGAGCGCCACCGTGGCGCGGGCGTTGCCGATCGTGGCCACGATCTTGGCGCGGTTGCGCACGATGCCGGTGTCGCCCAGCAGCCTGTCGATGTCCGCCCCGCCGTAGCGGGCCACGGCATCCGGATCGAACCCGTCGAACGCGGCCCGGAACGCCGGTCGCTTGCGCAGGATGGTGGCCCAGGAGAGACCGGACTGGAAGCACTCGAGGCTGATCCGCTCGAACAGGCCCTGCTCGTCCTGGACGGGCATGCCCCACTCGGTGTCGTAGTACTCACGGAGCAGCGGATCGACCGCGGCCCACGCGGGGCGCGCCAGGCCGTCCTCCCCGATCACCGGTCCATCGCTCACACCCTCTAGTATTGGGGAAGCAACAGAACTGGAGGATCCCCCTTGAACGTGCTCGCCGCAGTCGGTGCCATCGCCCTGTTCATGCTGGGAATCTTCCTCTTCGGCATCCACACCGAGGCCTTCGTGTTCTTCGGGGGGATCCTGTGCGTCTCGGCGTCGCTCGCCGTCGCCTTCTCGCTGCTCCCCACGCAGCGCCGCCACTGACCGCTCGAGCGGTCAGATGAGGTCCGCGAGGGCCTTCTGCACGCGCCGGTCGCGCGTCTCCTGCGTCTTCGCACCCTCGATCGAGAGCACGAGGGCACGCTTCCTGCTGTAGCTGAGCGCCGCGAAGGCGGATGCCGCATCCGAGTCCTTCGCGAGGGCCTCCGCCAGATCGGCGGGCACCTCCACCTCGCGCGGCTGGTCGTCGAGCTCCACCTGCACCGCGACCTCGTCGCCCGCGGCGACCCCCGCCGCGGTGCGGTTCTCCGCACTCAGGGCGATGAGGAACCGCCCGCCGTAGACCACGATCGAGCTGCGGTAGCTGTGCCCGCCGAGCGTCACGACCACGGGCACGCGCTTGCCGGCATCCAGCGCCGTCACCACGCTCTCAGGAACCGGGATGCCGGTGTTGTTCTTACCGCTCGCCAGGATCGTGGTCGTGAACTCCATGAGGCGATTATCGGGCAGTGACGCCCGCGACGTCGATCAGGCGGCGACGCCGCGCGCGTCGAGGGCGTCCTGCACGATGGTGAGGCCGTCGAGGCCGGGCATGCGGGCGATGTGCGCATCGATCTTCGCGGCCTCGCGACGACCCTCCGGCCCACCCATGAGGTGGCCCATCACGTGTTTGACCTCGGCGTCGCTCATGACACCGGAGCCCACAGGGCCCCAGAAGTTCTTGAGCGCGAACCGCGCGAGCACCTGGGCGCGCTTCGACTTGCCGAGGCGCTCGCGGGCCTGCGTGGCGTAGAAGGCCACGTGACGCGCCTCCTGCTTGGCGATCCGGCGCAGCAGCTCGGCCAGCACGGGGTGCTGCTCGAGGTCGGCGAGCCGGTTGTAGGCGGCCACGGCCGACCACTCGTTGGCCGCGCCCCACACCATGTGCACGGCGATGAAGCCCTCGCCCACGATGTTGCCGAGCAGCGACTGCTTCACGGGGTCGAGGCGGTCCTTCCAGCCGAGCTTGAGGCGCGTGGCCTTGAGCTCGTCGAAGTCCACGATCACGTCGTGCTCGGCGAGCACGGCCGCGAGGGCCTCGCCGTGCCAGAACTCCTCGCGGTTCCACATGGTCATGAACGCCGTCACGTCCTCGTCCTTGTGCGACGGGGTCACGAGCATGTCGCGCAGGTAGCAGACCGTGTGGTACTCGATGTCGCACATGTAGCGGAGCGATCGCAGCGTGCCCTCGGGCAGCGGGTTGGTGCGGAACTCGGAGAAGTCGAGATCCTGCCAGGCGACCTTCTCGGAGGTCTCGGTGTACTTGTCGATATCGAATGCCATGGCAGATGTCGGTCAGCGGGGCTCAGAGCCTCGTGACCGGTCTCCTTCCTCGGGTGCGGCGCGTTGCGGGTCAGGCAGCAGGGACAGAGTAGCGGGCGAAGACGACCGTTCGGATGAACGACGTGTCCAATCCTCGACCGTCCACTTGGTTCGTTGCGCGTGCCGATACAGATCGGTGTCGGGATTGACCACTGTGGCGTTTCCCAGCAGCTGCAGCCACGCCACGTCGGCGAGCGAGTCGCCGTAGCCGTAGGACTGCGTGAGGTTGGCGCCGTGCGCGCTCGCGTACTCGCGGAGCCACGCCGCCCGCGACTCGTCCACGAGCGGGGGAGTCGCGAGGTAGCCCGTGAGCACGCCCTTCGAGGAGTGCATCTCACCCGCCACGACGTCGTCGAAGAACGCGGCGAAGGGCTCGGCGGCCGAGCGGGTCGCCCCCGTCACGAGCACGGTGCGGTGGCCGGCTGCGCGGTGCTGCGCCACGCGGTCGAGCGCATCCGGAATAGCCCTGCTGAGCATGGCGGCGCCGTAGCGGCCCTCCACGAGCTGCTGCAGCTCGTCGACCCTGATGCCCTTGTAGCGGCGCACGAGGGTGCGGATGAACTCGCCGCGGTCGCGGCGGTCGACGCGCAGGAACTTGGGCACCGAGAGCATGAGGCTCGCGAGCTCCTGCGGCCACTGCGCCTTGGGCAGCATGGCGAGCCGCACCCAGAGGTACTGCTCCACGAGGTTCGACTCCACCACGGTGCCCTCGAAGTCGAAGACCGCGAGCACGTCGCTGCACACCGGCAGGGCCCGCTTGGCGCGCACCTTGCCGGCGGGCCGCTTGGCGAACGCCTTGGTGAGCCCCGTGATGGAGGGGAAGTGCACGGTCTGGAAGTACTCGTGCCAGTCGATCTCCGCCACGTCGAAGCCGCGATCGGCCTTGAGCTCCTCCGGGATCGAGTTGTGCAGCGCGAGGGCGTTGCGGTCGTCGAAGATGAGCTCGGTCTGCACGTAGGCGCGGTAGAGCTCGGCGAAGTAGCGCAGCTGGGTGAGACCGCTCTGCCTGCGGTAGAGCGACTTCGTCCACTCCCGCGTGCGCGGGGTCGACGGCATGCGCGCCACACCGCGATCGGCCACCGAGGTGAGCCGCTCCTGCAGGCGCAGCGTGCGCTCCACCGAACGGCCGCCGGGGAAGCGCCACGAGGGCACCTCGATGTCTCCGCCCTCGTCGGGCATCGGCATGGGCGTCTTCGTGAAGAACTCCTTCACGTTCTCGTACATGGTGTGGAACGGGAGCGGGTTCCGAGCACCGGAGGTGATCTGGTAGTAGTTCGGCTCGTCGACGGTCGCGGGCGTGACGGCGGCGGCGAGGATGGCGTTGACCACGAAGTCGACGGGGATGACATCGAGGATCGAGTCGGGAACACCGGGGAACTCGGGCAGCTGGCCGCGGCCGTAGGCCATGATGAGCGGGTCGGCCACCTTGAAGCCGTCGAGCCAGCCGGGGAACGGATGGCGCAGCGCGCTCTCGATGATCGAGGGGCGCACGATCGACAGCCGGTGCCCAGCCGTTCCCCACAGCTCCTCGGCGGCGCGCTCGGCGAAGGCCTTGGTGAGCGTGTAGACGTCGGTCCAGCCGAGCGACTCCGCGCGGATGCGACCGTGGTCGATGAGCCGCTTGGTGACCCAGTCGATGCGAGCGGCCTCTGCGGCCTGCGCCACCGCCTGCGGGCCCACCTTGCCGAGCTCGGCGCGCGACTCGGCGAGCAGCCGGCGCAGCACCTCGGGCTGGCGCGAGGCCATCTCCACACGGCGCCTGGCCGACTTCGCGGCCGCGTTCTCGGCCCGCCAGTCGATGGTGTGCTCGAGCGAGGCCTCGAGGCGCACACCCTTGCGCATGCCGCCCACGTAGGCGGTCGAGACGTGCACGACGTGCGGATCGCTGCCCGAGGCCAGCAGGGCACCGTAGATGCCCGTGGCGCCGTCGACGTTGGTCTGGAAGGCCTCGTCGATGGGTGGGTCGAAGCTCACCGTGGAAGCGCCGTGGATGACCACGTCGAGGTCGCCCGGCAGCTCGCCCGGGTTCGCGAGGTCGCCCTGAACCACGTTCAGCCGCTCGGCGATCGCCTGCGCCACACCCTCCTCGCCCACCGTCTCGCGCCAGGCGCGGAACACGGGCTTCTTGAGCAGCGTGCCGAGCCGCGATTCGCCGCTCGACGACTTCGGTCGGATCAAGAGCGAGATCCGGGTGTCGGGATGCGTCGACAGCAGGCGCTCGAGCACGGCCTGCCCCACGAACCCGGTGGCGCCCGTCAGCAGCACGTGCGACGAACCGAGGGTGAAATCGGGGAAGGCGGGCGTGGTCTGGTCGTTCGGGGCCGAGTCGGTCATCCGTTCGTACCGCCTTTCGTGGTGGAGCGGAGGGTGTGGGCGAGGCCGGCCGCGAGGCGGCCGAGGCGACGGCCCATGGTGGAGGTCGAGCCGGAGCTGCGTGATCCGGAACCAGATGAGCCGGAGCTGTGCGGTCCGGTGAGGGCCGCCCGCCTGGCGTTCGTCACGAGGTGCAGCGACTCCAGCCCGGGCAGAGCGCCGGCCTTCGCGTCGATGGCCTCGGCGAGGCCCTCGTCGATGAGTTCTTCGTAGAAGAGCGCCGTGTCGGATCGGGCGAGGCTCGCGGCGCCGATCGGCCAGTCGATGCGGGGGAGCGCGCGGCGGGCCAGCGACCTGGCCTTGGGCGACTCGGCGAGGCGGCGACGGGCATCGGGCTCCACGAAGAGCCGGTGCCTGGCCTTCACCTCGAGCACGTGCTCGAGCAGGGGGGTGAGCACCGGATGCGGGGCCTCGGCGATGAGCCGGGTGTAGGCCGCCTCGGTGATCCACTCGTCGACGGCCACGCTCGCCATGTGCAGCCCGATCACGTCGGTGCCGATGGCGTTGGCGCGGAACGACTCCACGATGGGGGTGGCGCGCTCGGCCACCTCGAGCGCGAAGGCGCGGAAGCGCGAGAGCGTCTCCGCCTCGGCGGGGTCGACGCCGTGGGCCCGCACGACGACCTCGAACGAGTCGGCGATCCAGTACTTCTCGTACGCCCACGTGGTGAGGAACGCCGTGACCCTCGCGTCTTTGTGGGTCGGGGTCACGAGCACGTTGCGCAGGTAGGTCATGGTGGAGCGCTCGAGCTCGCGGGCGTAGGCCAGGAGCTGCACGACCGTGTGGGGCAGCGGGTTCTCGTTGAACACCGAGAGGTCCATCTCGCTGCGGTGGCTGCCCACCGCGGTGCGCGCGAAATCGCGCACGTCGAAACGTGGCGCGGTGCTCGCCGGAGCCGTGCTCGCAGCGGTGCTCTCGTCAGACATCGAATGCTCTCCTCACAACGGATTCCCTCCGCGTGGGCGGTGTACATGGGGTGCTGGATGGGTGCGAACGTCTCGCGCTACGCACTCCGTAGCGTATCCTAAGGATCATGGCGACTGCTCTTGTGACCGGTGGCACCTCCGGGATCGGAGCGGCCTTCGCCCGTGCTCTGTCGCTCCGCGGCTACGACATCGTGCTCGTGGCGCGCGACGAGCTGCGGCTCGCCGAGATGGCCGCCGAGCTCGAGAGAGACGGCGCCACGCGCGTCGAGACCATCTCCGCCGACCTGGCCGTGCGCGCCGACGTCGACCGTGTGGCCGAGCGCCTCGAGTCGACCGACGACCCCATCGACTTCCTCGTCAACAACGCCGGCTTCGGCATCCACGGCTCGCTGCTCGAGCGCGACGTCTCCATCCACGAGCGGGCGCTCGCCGTGATGTGCCTCGCCGTGCTCGTGCTCGGCGGAGCGGCCGGTCGCGCCATGACCGCGAGGCGCAAGGGCACCATCCTCAACGTCTCGAGCGTGGCGGGCACCATCGCCACGGGCGACTACTCCGCCGTCAAGGCGTGGACGACGGCCTACACCGAGTCGCTCGCCGTGGAGCTCCGCCACACGAACGTGCAGGTCTCCGCCGTGCTGCCAGGGTGGGTGCGCACCGAGTTCCACGACCGGGCGGGAATCCGCACCCGCTCCATCCCCGACTCGCTGTGGCTCGACGCCGATGCGCTCGTGGAGGAGTGCCTGCACGACGTGGCCCGCGGTGCCGTGCTCTCGATCCCGTCGGTGCGCTTCAAGTTCCTCTACTTCCTCACCCGGCACATCCCGCGGCGGGGGATCCGCTGGATCTCGGGGCGCATCTCCTCCAGTCGCGACACGAAGGTCGAGGCCCGATGAACGAACAGCACCCCAGCCTGCTGCAGGGTCCGAAGGACCGCTTCACCTCGAGCACGATGGCCGCCATGCGGTTCGTCGCCCAGCGCATGCTGCTCAAGCCCGTGGTCTGGTCGATCACGCGCGTGAGCGTGCGCGGCCACGACGCCGTCAAGGGTGTGCAGGGCGCGTTCATCGCCGTGGCCAACCACTCCAGCCACCTCGACGCCCCGCTCATCATGTGCGCGCTGCCCCGCCGCCTCGGCCGCTACCTCGCCGCGGGGGCCGCCGCAGACTACTTCTTCGACATCTGGTGGCGGCGCATCCTCACCGCCCTGTTCTTCAACGCCTTCCCGATCGACCGCACCGGCACCGCCCAGAAGCAGGGCGTGTCGAAGAAGCTGCTCGCGCGGGGCGTGCCTCTGCTGGTCTTCCCCGAGGGCACGCGCTCGAAGACGGGCGAGATGGCGCCGTTCAAGGCCGGTGCCGCCGCGCTCTCGATGGCCTGCGACGTGCCGTGCGTGCCCGTGGCGCTCGTGGGGGCGAGCCTCGCCATGCCGCGCGGGCGCAACTGGCCCATCCCCGGCCGCCCTCCCGTGGCCGTCATCTTCGGTGAGCCCATGCTGGGCCTCCCGGGTGAGACGCCCGAACAGTTCTCCCGACGCATCGCACACGAGGTGCGTCGACTGCATTCCACGGCGGCCGAGACCGACGAGATCCCGGCACTGCCCGTCATGTTCTCGCGTCAGCAGGGCCGAAGCACCACGAGAGGAGCCGCATGACCGACGTCAAGCACATGAAGTGGTGGGGCTGGGGCCTCGAAGGTGTCGGCTTCCACTTCGAGGACAAGCCCGCGTTCGCGCCGTTCGTGAAGAAGGCCGTCGGGCTCGATCTGAGCACCCCGGCCATTCCGCCGCTGGCCTTCGACGAGCTCACCGTGGCCCCCTCGCGCATCTCGCCCTCGTTCGAGGCCGAGCTCGTGGCGATCGTCGGCGAGGAGAACGCGTTCACCGACGACATGACGCGTGTGGTGCACACCTACGGCAAGTCGATCCGCGACCTCCTGCGCATCCGTCGCAACGAGATCGCACGTGTTCCCGACGTGGTGGTCTACCCGGGCGACGAGCACGCCGTGCAGCAGATCGTCGACGCCGCGGTCGCCGCGGGCGCCGTGATCATCCCCTTCGGCGGTGGCAGCAACATCGCCGGCAGCCTCGAGCCGCTCGCCGATGAGCAGCGCACGATCGTGTCGCTCGACCTCGGCCGGCTCGACCGGGTGCTCGACATCGACGAGGGATCGGGCCTCGCCCGCATCCAGGCCGGTGCCCAGGGCCCCGACATCGAGGAGCAGCTGAACGCCAAGGGCTGGACCATGGGGCACTTCCCCGACAGCTTCACGCACTCCACGCTCGGCGGCTGGGTGGCCACCCGCTCCTCGGGCATGCAGAGCGACAAGTACGGCGACATCGCCGACATCGCGCGCGGCCTCCGCATGGTGCGGCCCGGCACGATCGTGGAGCTGCGCCCGCTGCCCTCGACCTCCACCGGCCCGTCGGTGCGCGAGATGATCATCGGCTCCGAGGGTCGCCTCGGCGTCATCACAGAGGTCACCGTGCAGGTGCACCGTCAGCCCGCCGTGCGCGAGGTGCAGGCCTACTTCTTCCCCAACTGGAAGGCCGGCCTCGCCGCCATGCACGCGATCTCGGAGTCCGACGCGGCCCCCTCGATCACGCGGGTGTCGGATGCGCGCGAGAGCGGCTTCTCGCTGTCGACCCGCAAGGCATCGAAGGGTGTCTCGGGTGCCGCGCAGAACGTGCTGATGTCGGTGCTCAAGCGCCGCGGCTGGGATCTCGACGAGATGTGCCTGTCTTTCATCGGCTTCGAGGGATCCGCCTCGCACGTCTCCTACGAGAAGAAGCTCGTGGGCGCCATCGTGAAGAAGCACGGCGGCCTCGGCGTGGGCAAGGGCCCCGGCGCGCTCTACGACCAGAAGAAGTTCGACACCCCGTACCTGCGCGACTTCCTGCTCGACCACGGCGCAGCGGCCGACGTGTCGGAGACGGCGGCGCCCTGGTCGAAGCTGCAGCAGGTCTACGACGACACGGTCGCCGCGGCCGAGGGCGCCTACAAGGCGCTCGGCATCCACGGCTGGATCATGTGCCACCTCTCGCACTCGTACAAGTCGGGGGCGTGCCTCTACTTCACGTTCGCGTTCGTGCACGGTGACGACCCCGTGGCGCAGTACGAGGTGGTCAAGTCGTCAGTGCAGCAGGCCTTCATGAAGCACGGAGGCACGCTCTCGCACCACCACGGTGTGGGTGTGGAGCACGCGCCGTGGATGGCGCAGGACATCTCGGAGGGCGGGGTGGCGCTCATGCAGGGCCTCTTCGACGCCGCCGATCCCGACGCGCAGTTCAACCCCGGCAAGGTGCTCGGCCCGACCCAGGTCACTCGCGCCGACGTGGAGGCCCTCGTGGCCGCCGCCCCGCGCGACACCCCAGCACCCTCCACCGCGCCCGCCAAGGTCTGACCCACCGCCCCTGTCCTGGCGACTCCGGTCGTCAGGAGGGGGGCGTGAGGGCCGGCCAGAGGAGGGTGAGGAGGCGGTCCGCCCAGACCTCGTCGGGCTCACCGCCGCGGATGACGTGGCCGACGGCCGAGCCCAGGAGCACGCTCACCACGAGCTTGACGTCGAGGCCCTCGCGGAGGTCTCCGCGGGCGACGGCCTCGTCGAGGAACGCCACGAGCTGGTGGCTTCGCATGCGGATCATGTCGCGCAGCTGCTCGGTGAAGGGCGCGTCGTCGTCGATGAGGATGGCGGCGACCGTGCCGCGCCCCACGATGTCCTGCACCCTCACGCGAGCGGCACCCAGGAGCCAGTGCAGGGTGTCGTAGGTCGACATGCCGCTCGGCAGCGTGACCTCGGTGGTGGCCGCGTCGATGGCCGCGGTGAGCAGGGCCTCGCGGTCCTCGTAGCGACGGTAGATGGTGGTCTTCGCCACCCCGGAGGCGGCGGCGACGGCCTCGACGTTCACGCCGGCGGGCCCGCGGTCGCGCAGGAGCTGCAGGGTGGCCTGCACGATGCGCTCGTCGGCTCCCGCGGGGTGCTCGGGGTGGTCGACGGCGCGGTCGGTCATGGCTCGAGTCTAGCCAGTCGAGGTGCTCCTGCCCCGGCCTCGCGGCGAATGCGGGGATGGTGCGACCGACCGTCTCGAACGATGGTCAGAGGCCTCGATCGACCATGTCGAGCAGGCGTGCCGTGGCGAAGTCGATCATGGGGTCGGTGAGGCCGCGGAGGGGCCCGTCGATCACGAGCATGCCGAGGCCGTGCACCGTGGCCCAGGCGAGGAACTCGGCGTTCTCCCGGCGTTCGGCGGGGAGCACGTCGGCCGCCACGAGCGCATCGAGAGCGAGCGCCAGGAGCTCGAAGGGAGTGCGGCCGCTTTTTCCGGCTTTGGCGGGGGAGAGGGCCTGACGCAGGTCGTCGGGCACCGAGAACGCCGTGCGGAAGAGCCCGGGCTCCTCGCGGGCGAAGGCGATGTAGCCGCTGCCCACGGAGCGCAGCTGCAGCCGCGCGTCGGCGGCCGCGTCACCGCTCCGCGGCTGCGCGGCCCACTCCTCGTCGATGCGGTCGGCCGCGAAGCCGAGGCACGTGTCGGAGACCGCCTTGAGCAGTGCCTCGCGATCGGCGAAGTGGCGGTACGCGGCGTTGGGGGAGACACCCGCCCGCCTGGTGGTCTCGCGCAGCACGACCGCTCGCGGTCCGCCCTCGCGCGCCATCTCCACCCCGGCCTCGATGAGCGCACCGCGCAGGTCGCCGTGCCGATACGTCGTGCGACCGGGTAGTTCGGGTTCGTCACTCATCTGTGCTCTCAAGGTCGTGCTGGGGCACCGGGGTAGTGGACAGTGTACACATCCGGGTGCGCCCTCGTGGAGCTCCCACGTTATCCCGGTTCGTCGGGCGTGACCGCCCGACGAACCGGTGGCTGCCGGGTCCGCTACTCGGCGCCGGCGATGGCGTTCAGGACGAGCACGGCGGAGTCGTTGGCGCCGATGGCGTACTCGCTCGTCTCGTCCTCGGCGCACAGCTGGCCGGTGGCGATCTCCTCGATCTCGTCGATGAGCCCCTTGGCGCTCGACAGCTGCGCCTGCAGCTCCACCGTGGGGCCGCCCATGCGGCGCTCGGCCTGCAGCACCGAGAGGGCATCGCTCAGGCGCTCGCGGTCCTCGAGCGAGATCGCCGAGTCGGAGAGGGCGCGATCGCGCTCCTCCGAGAGGATGCTGATCTCGGTGCGGGCATCCACGAGCTCCTGCTCGAGCTCGACCACGCGGGCCTCGGCGGCCCGGAGCGCACCGTCGTCGGCGAAGAGAAGCGTCTCGGTGACGTCGGCGTCCACGACCATCTCGCGAGTCTTCGCGACCTCCGCGGCGTTCGACTCCGCGGCACCGGCGGCGTCGACTTCTGCCGCATCCCTGGCCGCGGTGACGGCGTCGATCTCGGCGCGCGCCTCGGCGAGCTCGGACTCGAGCTCCGCCAGACGGGCCTGCGCCCGATCGAGCTCGGCGGGGTCGGCGACCTCCTCGACCACGACGACCTGCTCGACCACGGGCTCGGCGTGTGCGACGGCCTCGGTCTCGGCTGCTGCGTCGGCAGCCGCCTGGTCGTGCTCGCGGGCGAGCTCGGCGAGGGCCGCCTCGTTCTGCTCGGTCAGCGTGGCGATGGCCGCCTCGTTGCCCTGGCCGAGAGCCGCGAGGGCGCTCTCGTGCTCGCGCAGCATCTCGGCGGTCTGCGCCTCGTGTGCGGCCTCGAGGCTCGCGTTCTCGGAGCGCAGCGCATCCGCTTCGCCCGTGAGTCGCTCGACCTCGGCGTCGTGCTCGGCACGCAGCTGGGCCGTCTCGGCGTCATGCTCGGTGCGGAGCTGCTCGAGGGCGGCCTCGTGCTGCACACGCAGCTGCTCGAGGGCCGACTCGTGCTCGGCGCGCAGGCGCTCGTCCTGAGCGCGCAGCTGGTCGGACTCGGAGGCGTGCCCGGTGCGCAGCTGCTCGGTCTCGGTGGCGTGCGCGGCCCGCAGCTCGCCCAGCTGGGCGGCGTGCGAGGCCGTGATCTGCTCGGTCTGGTAGGCGTGCGACGCTGTGAGCTCCTCGAGCTGGGAGGCGTGCGCGGCGTGCAGACCGGCGATCTGGTTCTGGTAGCCCGAGATGGTGGCCTGCAGGTCGGCCTGCAGCCGGCCCGTCTCATCGAGCAGCTGGGCGTGCAGCGCTCCCGTCTCGGCCAGGCGGCGCTCCTCGTGAGCGGCGGCCTCGGCCACCAGGAGGGCCTGCAGCCCGCCCGTCTCGGCGACGCGGCGCTCCTCGGCGGCGGCGGTCTCGGCGGCGAGCTGCTGCTGCAGGGCCGAGGTCTCGCCGACCAGGCGCTCGTGCAGGGCGATGAGCTCGGCCTCGCGCGCCGCGAGGGCGGCCGCCGTGGCGTCGAGCCTGGCCTGCGTGTCTTCGTAGCGAGCGGTCATCTCGGCCAGGCGCGCCGAGGTGTCGGCGAGCTCGCGCTCGGCGTCGGTGCGCGCGGTGTCGCGCACACGGCGGTCGTCGATCACGAGGCCGAGCTGCGAGCGGATGATCTCGAGCGGGTCGTTCTCGCCCTCCACGTCGGCGGCGGGCACGATCTCCGGCGGCACGTAGGCCGGGCGCGCCTTGGGATCGATGAAGTGGTGGCGGTAGAGGTCGTCGATGGCGGCTTCGTAGCGCGCGCGGAACTCCGTGGTTCCGATGGCGAGCGAGGCGCCCACGAACTTGAGCGCCGTGCGGTCGCGGCCGGTGAGCTGGTAGCCCTCCGGCTGCACCGGCTCCTCGGGCTGCGCCGGGTACTCGGGCTGCGCCTGCTGACCCTGCTGCTCGCCTGCGGCGAACTGCTCGGTCGGGGCCTCGAAGGCGCCGGGGCCGTAGCTCTCGGTGGGCGCGTAGGTCTCGGTGGGGCCGGTCTCGTCGCGAGCCTGGAGCCCGAGGGCCTGCAGGCCGTTCTCGCCGGTGTCGTTCAGCGCACCCCGGTTCTCGGGGTCGCGGGGCTGGTTCGTGGCGCCGGTCGTCGTGGCGTCGGACATGTTGCTCCTACTGGCCTGGTAGCGGGTGGCTGCCGCGGGTCATCGCGGCTCGTCGGATCCCAGGTTAGTAGTCGACCCTGACAGTCCGGCAGTGCCCCGGGTCACCGATCGATGTCGAGGCCGCGCAGCTTCTCGATCTCGCGGCGGTCGCGCTTGGTGGGTCGACCTGCGCCCCGATCGCGCACGGGCACGGCGGCTACGGTCTCCCGCGGGGGCGGCGGGGGAGTGAGATCGACGAAGTACTCGGCGGCCACGCTCGCCGATCCGCGCTTCACACCGAGCCCGGCCACCTTCAGGATGCGGTCGAAGCCGCTGATGCGCGCCCGTACCTCGTCGCCGGGTCGCACGTTCTGCGCGGCCTTGGCGCGTTCCCCGTTCAACCGCACGTGACCGGCGCGACAGGCGGCGGTGGCGAGCGACCTGGTCTTGTAGACCCGCGCGGCCCAGAGCCAGCTGTCGATGCGCACGGACTCGGCCATCCACCCAGCCTGTCACACCTGCTCCACCTAGTCTTGAGGGATGCCGAGCCCAGCCATCGCCGCCGCCACCCGCCCGGCGATGCCGACCCCGTTCGATCCGGATGCCGCCTACGACGCCTTCGCCACGTGGGCCGCCGAGCGCGGAACCCCTCTCTACCCGGCGCAGGACGAGTCGATCATGGCGATCGTCGCGGGCGAGAACGTCATCCTCTCCACCCCCACGGGCACCGGCAAGTCGCTCGTGGCGGTCGGCGCGCACGCCGTGGCGCTCGCCCAGGGCCTGCGCACCTACTACACGGCCCCCATCAAGGCGCTCGTCTCGGAGAAGTTCTTCGACCTCGTGGGCATCTTCGGCGCCGAGAACGTCGGCATGGTCACGGGCGACTCGTCGGTGAACCCCGACGCGCCCATCATCTGCGCCACGGCCGAGATCCTGGCCAACCTCGCCCTCCGCGAGGGGGCCGAGACGCCGGTGGGCCAGGTCGTCATGGACGAGTTCCACTTCTACGCCGAGCCCGACCGCGGCTGGGCCTGGCAGGTGCCCATCCTCACCCTGCCGAACGTGCAGTTCGTGCTCATGTCGGCCACGCTCGGCGACGTCGACTGGCTCGCCACCGACCTCTCCCGCCGCACCCGCCGCGAGACGACCGTCATCACGGGTGTCGACCGGCCCGTGCCGCTCAGCTACAGCTACGCCACGACGCCCATCCAGGAGACCGTGGAGGAGCTGCTGCAGACCCAGCGCGCCCCCGTCTACATCGTGCACTTCTCCCAGCTGGCGGCCGTCGAGCGCGCGCAGGCGCTCTCGAGCATCAAGGTGGCCTCGCGCGAGCTGCGCGACGAGATCGCCGAGCTCATCGGCCCGTTCCGCTTCACCACGGCCTTCGGCAAGACCCTCTCGAGGCTCCTGCGCATGGGCATCGGTGTGCACCACGCGGGCATGCTGCCGAAGTACCGGCGGCTCGTGGAGCGCCTCGCGCAGCGCGGGCTGCTCAAGGTCATCTGCGGCACCGACACGCTCGGGGTGGGCATCAACGTGCCCATCCGCACCGTGCTGCTCTCGGCCCTCACGAAGTACGACGGCATCCGGATGCGCCAGCTCACCGCGCGCGAGTTCCACCAGATCGCCGGTCGGGCCGGCCGTGCGGGGTTCGACACCGCGGGCACGGTGGTGGTGCAGGCGCCGGAGCACGAGACCGAGAACATCAAGGCGCTCTCGAAGATCGGCGACGACCCCAAGAAGAAGCGCAAGTTCATGCGCAAGAAGGCGCCGGAGGGCTTCGTGTCGTGGGGGGAGCCGAGCTTCGGCAAGCTCATCGCGGCCGATCCCGAGAAGCTCGTCTCGCAGCTCACGGTCACGCACGCCATGGTGCTCAACACCATCGCGCGGGGCGGCGACGTGTTCGCGAACATGCGCGCCTTGCTCGAGGACAACCACGAGCCGCGGGCCAGGCAGCGCGAGCTCGTGCGGCAGGCGCTCGCCATCTACCGCACCCTGCGCACGGCGGGCATCGTGCGGCAGATCACCGACGACTCCACGGGTGAGGTCTCCATCCGCCTCATGGTCGACCTGCAGCCGAACTTCGCGCTCAACCAGCCGCTGTCGCCGTTCGCGCTCGCCGTCTACGACCTGCTCGACGAGGAGTCGCCCGCCTTCGCCCTCGATGTGGTGTCGGTCACCGAGGCCATCCTCGACGACCCGCGACCGGTGCTCTCGGCGCAGAAGTTCGTGGCGCGCGGCGAGGCCGTGCAGGCCATGAAGGCGGAGGGGATCGAGTACGAGCAGCGCATGGAGCTGCTCGAGGAGGTCACCCACCCCAAGCCCCTCGAGGGCCTGCTGGGTGAGGCGTTCGACACGTATCGTGCCTCGCAGCCGTGGATCGGGGACTTCGACATCTCGCCCAAGTCGGTCGTGCGCGACATGTACGAGCGGGCGATGTCGTTCGGCGAGTACATCGCGTTCTACAAGCTCGCGCGCTCCGAGGGCCTCGTGCTGCGCTACCTCTCCGATGCCTACCGCACGCTGCGCTCCACGGTGCCCGACGAGCTGAAGAACGACGACCTGCTCGACCTCATCGAGTGGCTCGGCGAGCTCGTGCGGCAGACCGACTCGAGTGTGCTCGACGAGTGGGAGTCGCTCATCAACCCGGATGCGGTGCTTGAGGCTCTCGACGACGAGCAGGCCGTGGTGCCGCCCGCGCCCCGGCTGCTCACCTCGAACCCGCGGGCGTTCCGCATCCTCGTGCGCAACGAGCTGTTCCGGCGGGTGTCGCTCGCCGCCCGCGATGCGTTCGACGAGCTCGGCGAGCTGGATGCGGCGGCCGGCTTCGGCGCCGACCGCTGGCAGGCCGCCATGGACGACTACTACGACGAGCACGACTCGCTCGGCATCGGGCCGCACGCGCGGAGTGCCGCGCTGCTGATCCTCGAGGAGGACGAGGCGGTGGCCGGGGCGGGGCTGTGGCGGGCGCGGCAGATCTTCGACGATCCGGCCGGCGACCACGACTGGGGCATCACGGCCGAGATCGACCTCGCGGCCTCGAACGAGGCGGGCGTTGCCGTGGTGCGGGTGCTGGCGGTCGACCAGCTGTAGCGCTGGCCGCGCGGCCCCTGTGCTCCGCTGCTTCGGTCTAGGCCGGGGTGGAGGTCGGCGCCGGCGCGTCCCAGCGCAGGGCGACGAGGCCGGGGCGGGTGTCCCACGGCTGCACGACGGCGAACTCGAGGCGTTCGGCGAGGGTGAGGGCGGTCGTCTGCCACTCCCACACCGAGAGACGCACGGCGGTGAGGCCGCGCGCCACGGCGGCTTCGGTCGCCGCTCGCACCAGGGCCGTGCCGAGGCCGTGGCCGCGGGCAGCGGGATCGACCCAGAGCCGCTTCACCTCGCCGGCGCCCGAGAGCACCACGCAGCCGACTGGCTCGAGCGGCGCATCCGTCGTGGCCGTGGGCGCAGGGAGGGCGCCCAGCAGCACGGTGTCGCGGGCGAAGGCGCGCGCCGGGTCGTCGATCTCGGTGCGGTAGCGGGCCGCCAGCTCCTCGACCGCCGTGGCCGGGCCGCCCTTGCCCTCCTCGGTCCAGAGGTGGTACTCCAGCAGCAGCCTCGAGAACCCCGATGCATCCGCGGCGAACGGCGCACCCGGCCACCTGCCGACCAGCGGGGGAGCGCTCACGCCGACGCCGTGCCGTCCTCGTCACGAGCGCTGCGCAGCCAGCGGGTCAGCAGGAGGCTCCCGCTCGCCAGTGCGTGGGCGAGCTCGAAGCCGAGCGGCATCGAGGGATCGACTCGATCACCAGGGGCGCGGGCGATGCGCGGGCCTGAGCCGCCTTCCAGAACGGGGCTGATGGTGAGGCAGAGCTCGTCGACGAGGTCGGCGGCGATGAGGTCGCCGAAGAGCGACGGCCCGCCCTCGCAGAGCGTCTGCAGCAGGCCCCTCGTGTGCAGGTGCCGCACCACGGCGGCCGGGTCGACGTGCTCGTCGCCCGCGTCGATGACGTCGGCCACCTCGGAGAGCCGCCTCCGCGCCTCGGCAGGGGCCGAGCGGCTCGTGAAGACGAGCGGTCGGCGAGGGGCGGCCGTGAAGAGCGCGCTCGCGGGGTCGAGGTCGAGCCGGCCGCTCACGAGCGCCATGGCCGGGTGGTCGGGCAGGCCGAGCGACCTCCGGTGCGCCATGTGGTCGTCGCTCACGGTGAGGGCCCCGTAGCCCTCCGCGCGGGCCGTCCCCGCACCCACGAGCACCACGTCGGCGAGCCCGCGCAGGGTGTCGAAGACGAGCTTGTCGGCAGGCCCACCGAGGCCGCCGGAGAGGCCCTGCACCGTGGCGGATCCGTCGAGGCTCTGCACGAAGTTCACCCGGAGCCTGGGCACGTCGCGGGGCTCGGGAGCGTAGAGCTCCCGCAGGTCGGACGGCCGGAGCTCTCGAGTGCTCGCGACCAGGGAGCGGATGGGCGCATCAGACATTGTGGACCGCCTCCACGGGCGCCCGGAATCCGAGAACGGCTTCGAGCATCCGCATCGACGACACGGCTGTCGGGACGTCGTGCATGCGCACCACGCGCGCCCCCAGCAGTGCGCACACGGTCGCCGCCACGATCGATCCCTCGCGCCTCTCGCCCTTCGGGGCGCCGAGGCTCTCGCCGATGAAGTCCTTGTTCGACACCGCCGCGAGCGTGGGCAGCCCGAGCGAGGTGATCTCCGCCAGGCGCCTCGTGAGCTCGAGGCTCTGCACGGTGTTCTTGTTGAGGTCGTGCCCGGGATCGACGAAGAGCCGTTCGAGCGGGATGCCGGCGGCGACCGCGGCGTCGATGCGGCGCTCGAGGAAGGCACGCACCTCGCCCGCCACATCGTCGTAGCGCGGGCGCGGGTACGGCTGCCGGGGAGCGGCGAGGCTGTGCGTGATCACGAGAGAGGCGCCGGATGCGGCCACGACGGCGGCCATGTCGGGGTCGCTCAGCCCCGTGGTGTCGTTGACGATGTGCGCCCCCGCCTCGAGGCACGCCGCGGCCACCGAGGCGCGGAAGGTGTCGACCGAGATCGCCACATCGCTCGCGGCGGCCACCTCGCGCACCACGGGCAGCACGCGGTCGAGCTCCTCCTCGGCACCGATCTCCGGGCCGGGAGCGAACTTGGCCCCACCGATGTCGACCCAGTCGGCGCCGTCGGCCGCTGCCTGCAGGGCGGCCTCGACGGCACGGTCGAGGGCGAAGGTGGCGCCCCGGTCGAAGAACGAGTCGGGGGTGCGGTTGACGATCGCCATCACCGCGATCCGACGGTCGAAGTCGATCTCACGGCGACCGAAGCGGCGCACCGGATCGGTGAGCGGAGGGCGGACGATCTGCATCGTTCCATCATGCAGGCATGAGAAGCTGGAGGCATGACCGTGGTCCCGCCCCACCAGCATCCGCGCGACAGCGGTGACGCCTGGGTGGAGGGGCCCGACGGCGGCAGGCACTGGGGCCGCTACGGTGCGGCCGGGCTGCTCGTGCACGACGCCGAGGCCGGCATCCTGCTGCAGCACCGGGCGGAGTGGAGCCACTTCGGCGGCACCTGGGGTCTTCCGGGGGGCGCGCGGCACGAGGGGGAGTCCGCCATCGACGGCGCCATCCGCGAGGCCGGCGAGGAGGCGGGCGTGCCCATCGACGCGCTCGATCTCGCGTTCACCTCCACCCTCGACCTGGGCTACTGGTCGTACGTCACCGTCGTCACGCGCACGCTGCGACCCTTCACCCCGCGGATCGGCGACGCCGAGAGCCTCGAGCTGCGGTGGGTGCCGGTCGATGAGGTCGATGGCCTTCCGCTGCATCCGGCTTTCGGATCGTCGTGGCCGGCTCTTCGGGAGCGGCTCGACGATCGGGTGCGGATCGTCGTGGATGCGGCGAACGTGGTGGGGTCTCGGCCGGATGGCTGGTGGAAGGACAGGGTGGGCGCTAACGAGGCGCTGCTCGAGCGGTTGACGGTGCTGGGTGCGGCTGGTGTCGCGATGTCGGCACTGGGCGAGCCTGGCGCGGCTGACTCCGAAGCTGGCCCAGGCTCCGACCCCGACGCCGTCCGGGACGCCGTCCCTGTTGTCCTGTCGGACGGCACCGAGGCGCGTTCGTGGCCCTCGGTCACCGTCGTGCTGGAGGGGCAGGCCAAGCGGGCTCGGGCGGCCCAGCCTCGGCAGCTCGGCGGGTCGCTGCTGCTCGCACCCGGGGCGGTCGACGTCTCGATCGCCGCCGGTGAGGGCGACGACACGATCGTGGAGGAGGCGGCTGCGGCCGTTTCCTCAGGGCAGCGGGTGCTCGTGGTGACGGCCGATCGGGAGCTGCGCGAGCGTGTGACCGCGGTGGGGGCGGGGGTGCGCGGGCCGGGTTGGCTTCTGGCGCTGGCGGATGCTGCGGCGCCCGGCGTGGGTACAGCAGTGCCCGACGCGGATCCTGCGAGCGATGCGCATCCCGATGTCCGAGGCGACGGTTAGTCTCCTCGCACCATGATCGCCGACACCGCCGCCCCCGCGCTCGAGCGGCTGCACGAGTCGTCGCGTCCCCTCGATCTGCGCGCCACCCTCGGTCCGCTCCGCCGCGGCCCGCACGACCCGTGCGTGCGCTTCGACGAGTCGGGCATCTGGCTCACGCTCCGCCCGCCCGAGGCCGAGCACCTCACCGCCACGCTCCACATCTCCCGCGCGACACCCGTCGCTCGCGGAGCCGTGCGGGTGCGTGCCTGGGGTGATGGCGCCGAGGCGGCCCTCGGCACCGTGCCCGAGCTGCTCGGCGAGCACGACGACTGGAGCGACCTCGACACGAGCGCGTTCGGGCCGGGCGGCTTCGAGCTGCTGGGCACCGCGCTGCACCGCAATCCGGGCCTCCGCCTCACCCGCACCGGTCGCGTCTTCGACGCTCTCGCTCCCGCGATCATCGAGCAGAAGATCACCTCCCAGGAGGCGTTCCGGGCCTGGCGCATCCTCGTGACCGCGCATGGCGATCCCGCGCCCGGCCCCGCCCCCGCGAGCATGCGTGTGCCGCCCACGGCCGAGCGCTGGCGTCGCATCCCCTCGTGGGAGTGGCATCGTGCGGGCGTCGATCCGCGCCGCTCGGCCACGCTCGTGCGGGCGTCGGCGGTGGCGCGCGGGCTCGAGCGCACGGCCCACCTGCACCGCACGCATCCGCAGCCGGGCCCCGAGGCGAGGCGTCTGCTGCAGACGGTCAGGGGAGTCGGCCCGTGGACGGCGGCCGAGACGGCCCAGCGTGCGCTCGGCGATCCCGATGCGGTGAGCTTCGGCGACTTCCACGTCGCGGCGACCGTGACCTGGGCCCTGGTGGGCGAGAAGCTCGACGACGACGCGCTGGCCGAACTGCTCGAGCCGTGGGCCGGTCACCGGCAGCGCATCGTGCGGCTCGTGCTGGCCACGGGAGTGGCGCCGCCGCGGCTCGGACCGCGCATGACGATCCAGGATCACCGCGGGCACTGAGCCCCGCGGATCAGTACCAGTGCGGGCTCTGGTTGTTCCAGAACGAGAGGGCACCGCATGGGGTGTCGTAGCGGCCCTCGATGTAGGTGAGTCCCCAGCGGATCTGCGTCATCGCGTTGGTCACGTAGTCGGCACCGGCCGAGGCCATCTTCGAGGCGGGGAGCGATTGGGGGATGCCGTAGGCGCCGCTCGACTCGTTGTAGGCGTTGGCGCGCCATCCGGATTCGCCGATCCAGAGCCGCACGAGGCACTGGTACTGGTCGTTGCCCCACCCGTACTCGGGCATGATGCTCTCGGCGTAGGCCTTCGACTCGTCGGGGCTCATGATCTCGTCGCCCCCGGGTACCCAGGTGCTGCCGGGGGCCTCGGTCGCGGCTTCGGCAGCTCGACGCCGGTCCTCTTCCTCTTTGCCCTTCTGGTACTGGGCCTCGACCTCGGCCGCGGCCGCGTCGAGGGATGCGAGCTGGGCGGTGAGTTCGGCGGTGCGGGACTGCGTCTCGATGACCTGCTCCACCGCATCCGCCTGCAGATCCTCGGCCTCGGCCTTGCGGTCGGCGGCCTCCTGCTCGAGACGCTGGCGCTCGGTGGTGGCCTTGGTGGCCTGTTCGGTGAGGGCATCGGCGGTGTTCTGCGCGGCCACGGCGGCGTTCCGCACGCCCGCGGTCTGCTCGGTGAGCTTCGACATGGCGCCGAGGCGGTAGAGCAGCGAATCGGAGTCGTCCTGGTCGAGCAGGAGGTTCATGGTGTGGTCGCCGCCGCTGCGGTAGAGCTGGGCGGCGAGCAGGCCCACCTGGGTGTTGGCGGCGGTGGCGCGTTCGGTGGCGGCGTCGGCCTGGGTCTGCAGGGTGCCGGCGTACTCGGCCGCGACCTGGGCGGCGTAGCTCGCCTCCTGGTACTCCTGGCCGCGGTCGAAGGCGATGTTCTCGAGCTCGGCGGCGCGGGTCTGCAGGTCGGAGAGGAGGCCGCGGATGTTGTCGACCTCGGCCTGCTTGGCGGCCTCGTTGTTCTTGGCGGCGTTGACCTCGTCCCAGGAGGGGTAGTCGACGGTCGGAACGGATGCCGTGGGGGCCGCGGCCGTGCCTGCTGTGGCCGTGAGGGCGGGCAGGGTGACGAGCGCGGCGACGAGGGTCACCACGCTCCAGCCGTACGCTGAACGCTTCCTCATGACCTCCAGAGTATGTGACGAAAGTGAAAGTTGTGAAGAAGAGACTGCGCGCGTCCGCTCTCGAGAGCATCGCTCGTTCACCTCGGTTCGGAATAATGTCCCAGGTCGATGCATTTGAATTGACCGTGGGGCTCACTCCGCTCCGCCATCTACTGCCCTGAATGAAGAGAGAGAACATGACCGACACCATCGAGATCCCCGGCTACAAGGCCGGCACCTGGACCATCGACCCCTCGCACTCCGAGGTCGGCTTCAGCGTGCGTCACATGCTGATCAGCAAGGTCAAGGGCAAGTTCGAGACCTTCGACGCCACCTTCGTGACCGGTGAGAACCCTCTCGACACCAAGGTCACCGCCACCGCCGAGGTCGCCTCGGTGAACACCAACGACAAGAACCGCGACGGCCACCTCGCCACGAACGACTTCTTCGACGCCCCCAACCACCCCCAGATCACCTTCGTCTCCACCGGCGTGCGCAACGAGGGCGGCGACTTCAAGGTCGACGGCGACCTGACCATCAAGGGTGTCACCAAGCCCGTGACCTTCGACTTCGAGTTCGGTGGCTTCGGCGCCGACGCCTACGGCAACTACAAGGCCGGCTTCGAGGCGAAGACCGAGATCGACCGCAACGACTTCGGTGTCAACTGGAACGCAGCCCTCGAGAGCGGCGGCGTGCTGGTGGGCGACAAGGTCACCATCACGCTCGACGTGCAGGCCGCGCTGCAGGCGTAGTCTCCCGGGCTCACGCCCTCCGCGAGCAGCCACCCTCGGTGCGCTCTCGCCCCGCACCACCGAACGCCGGCCGGCCCCACCCGGCCGGCGTTCGCGCGTCCTGCCCCGCTCTCCCTGGCCCTGCGTTCTGCCGCTTACCTACCTGTCCCCACGTCAGGCGGCGCTGGCGGCTGATGATGAGTCTGGCGGCGCTCGTGGCCGGTCCTGCACAGAGCGGATGCGGTGGGGTCGCCTCCACAGATCGCTCCGGGCCGCCCTGCGTCTCGTGCGTGGTCGCGACACTGGGCGCATGACCACGATCTCCGCACCATCCCGAGCGCGTGCCGCCGCGCACTCCCCACTTCCGTCCCTGCCGCCCGTGCTCCGAGACATCGAGTCGGTGCTCGGTTATCGCCCGGCCGATTCTGTCGCCCTGCGGGTGCGCCGGCGAAGGCGGCCGTTCGCGGTGCTGCGCGTCGATCTGCCGCGACTGCGATCGTCAGGCCAACACCGCCTGGTCGATCTCGACGCGTCCGATGAGCTGCTCGACGCGCTCGGCGACGTGGTCGAGGAGCGCGTGGGGCGCATAGTGGGCGCCACGGGCTTCGACGTCGTGGGCTACGGCCCGATGCCGGTGGTGCGGCGTGCAGTGGATGCGGTCACGACCCGCCTCGTCCTCGTCGGGCGCATCTCGCACGGCGCCTACCTCGTCACAGACGAGCACTGGTGCTCCCTAGCCCTCACAAGCACCCCCAGCCGCGCGACCCCACCCCCCGAACCCCGGTCGCACCCCGCGCCCGCATCGGGGGCTGCGGCTTCTGCCGCGTGGGTGTCGGGGCTGCGGCAGGGGGGTGGGCGGTGGCGGCCGCTGCCGCCGGCTGTGCTCGGCTCGCGGTCGGCCGTCGTGGGGGATCCCCATCGCGGGCGGTTCGTACCGATCGAACCTGCCGCTCCGGATCGGCAGGCGGCTGCGCTCGCCGTGCTCGAGGCCCAGCAGCCCCGCACACGTGACATCGTGGCCGACCTCGAGGCGTGGACGTCGGCACTCGAGCTCGGGTCGACCTTCGATTCGGATCCGCTCGCCATCCGCCTCGCCTGGTCTCTCCGCGACAGGCTCACGCGCGACGCCGCGCTCATGCTCGCGGCCTGGGGCCCCGACGCCGCCTACCGCGCCGTCGCCGACTCCTTCCGTGGCGGCGGCGAGCGGGCAGGACTGGGTAGGGCGTCGTCCGGGCCGACGTCGTCGGTGGTGGCGACATTCACCGGGCACGGGGGAGAGGCGCCCACGGAGGAGCGGGTGCGGCGTGCCGTGGAGGTGCTGCGCCGTGTGGCCGAGTGCGTTCCCGCGTCGCTCGCGGGGCCGCCGCTCGTGCTGCTGGCGTGGCTCGAGTGGAGCCGCGGCCGGGGTTCGGCGGCGGCGGGCTACCTGGAAGCCTGCTCGTCGGCCGACCCCGACTACACGCTCGCGCGGCTCTTCCGCCGCCTCATCGACTCCGGCCGCCTCCCCGACTGGTGCGGCGCCCGCTGACCCACCCGTCCACCCCGCCTGCCCCACCCGAGCCGGCCATTCCACCCGTAGAGGCCATTCCACCCCACCGGCCCTTCCGCCCGCTCCGGCCACCCCGCGCGGTTCGGGCGCTGTCCTCGGTCCGAGCTCGGCTTTGTGCGGGCGGTGGAGTGGGGGTGGGGTGGGTCAGTGGCCGGTGAGGGGGGCGAGGAGGCGTGCGGTGAGGGAGCGGCGGCCTGTGACGGACTCCTCCACGTCGGCGGCGCTCGTGCCCACGAGGCCGAGGTTGGCGCCGACGAAGCGCAGCGGCTCTGGCTCCCACTTGGGCGAGAGGTGATTCACCCACGGCAGCCGTGTGAGCGGAGTGCTCCGGCCGGTGATCAGATCGGCGAGAGTGCGACCGGCCAGGTTGGTGGTGCTCAGCCCGTCGCCCACATACCCGCCCGCGTACGCCACCTGGGTGCGCGGGTTGAAGCTCGCCGTGGCGTGCCAGTCGCGGGGAACGCCGAGCGGCCCGCCCCAGCGGTGCGTGATGGCGGCGTTCCGAGCGGCTGGGAACAGATCGGCGAGAGTGCGCTCGAGGTGCCCGAAGACCCGCTCGTCCCTGTCGTGATCAGGCGTGATCGAGGAGCCCCAGTGGTAGCGAGCACCGCGGCCACCGAAGGCGATCCGATCGTCGGCCGTGCGCTGACCGTAGACCAGCAGATGCCGGAAGTCGGAGAAGGTGGTGCCATGCTCGATCCCGAGCTCGTCCCACAGCTCGGCGGGCAGCGGCTCGGTCGCGACCATGAGCGAGTACAGCGGCAGGATCCGCCTGCCGACCCCCGGCAGCTGAGCGCCGTAGCCCTCGACCGCCAGCACCACCTGGTCGCACGTCACGAGGCCATCACCTCGCGGTCCGCTGTACAGCACCTGGTGCGGCGCCCACTCCACCACCTCGGTCTGCTCGGCGATCACCACACCGAGCGCCTCCACGACCCGGGCGAGCCCGCGCACGAGCTTGGCGGGGTGCAGGCGGGCGCACGACGGATCGAACGCCGCGGCGAGCGACGACGTGGCGGCGAGGGCCCTGGCGCGGCTGTCGTCCTGGGTCGAGGGCGTCACGAGCTCCAGCGGATCCACCCCGAAGGCGCGAGCCTCGTCGACCTCGTCGACCGCAGCGCCCCGCTGCACAGCATCGCGCGCGAAGGTGAGGGTGCCGCCCTTCACGAAGTCGCAGTTGATGCCCTCGGCGGCGGTCACCCGCCCCACCTCGTCGACCGTGTCGATCATGGCCCGCCGCAGGTCGGCTGCCGCCTCGTCGCCGTACAGGCGACGGAGCCCGGAGGTCGACTTCGGGAAGAGCGCCGAGCACCACCCGCCGTTCCGCCCCGAGGCACCGTGGCCGGCGATGTGCTTCTCCACGACCGTGATCTCGAGCGTCGGATCGGCCTTCTTGAGGTAGTACGCCGTCCACAGCCCCGTGAGCCCGCCGCCCACGATGCACACGCCCGTGCTCAGGTCACCCGTCAGCGGCGGTCGAGGCGCCAGATCGTCGGCACCCGACCGCACCAGGGAATCGAACCAGAAGGAGGTCTCACGCAGCTCGCTCATACCGCCCGAGGCCCCTAGAGCCTCGTCCAGGCCTCGGAGAGCACCCCGCGCAGGATCTGCTCGATCTCGTCGAACTCGCTCGGACCGATGGTGAGCGGGGGAGCGAGCTGGATGACGGGGTCGCCCCGGTCGTCGGCGCGGCAGTACAGCCCCGCCTCGAACAGCGCCTTCGAGAGGAAGCCGCGGAGCAGTCGCTCCGACTCGTCGTCGTCGAAGGTCTCGCGAGTGGCCTTGTCCTTCACGAGCTCGATGCCGAAGAAGTAGCCGTCGCCGCGCACGTCTCCCACGATCGGCAGATCGGTGAGCCGCTCGAGCGTCTGGCGGAACACGGGCGAGTTCTCCCGCACGTGGGCGTTGAGGCCCTCCTCCTCGAAGATGTCGAGGTTCTCGAGCGCCACGGCGGCCGAAACGGGGTGCCCGGCGAAGGTGTAGCCGTGGTAGAACGACGTCTGGCCGTGCTTGAACGGCTCGTAGACGCGCTCGTTCACGATGGTCGCGCCGATGGGCGAGTACCCGCTCGTCATGGCCTTCGCGCACGTGATCATGTCGGGCTCGAAGCCGTAGGTGTCGCAGGCGAAGTAGTTGCCGATGCGGCCGAAGGCGCAGATCACCTCGTCGCTCACGAGCAGCACGTCGTACTGGTCGCAGATCTCGCGCACCCGCTGGAAGTAGCCGGGAGGGGGCGGGAAGCAGCCGCCCGAGTTCTGCACCGGCTCGAGGAAGACCGCGGCCACCGTCTCGGGGCCCTCGAACTGGATCATCTCCTCGATGCGGTTCGCCGCCCACAGCCCGAAGGCCTCCTCTGTGCCCTCGAAGCCCATCTCCTTGGCGCGGTAGTAGTTCGTGTTGGGCACCCGGAAGCCACCGGGGGTCACGGGCTCGAACATCTCCTTCATGGCGGGGATGCCCGTGATGGCGAGGGCGCCCTGAGGGGTGCCGTGGTAGGCGACGGCACGCGAGATCACCTTGTGCTTGGTGGGCCGCCCCTGCAGCTTCCAGTAGTACTTGGCGAGCTTGAACGCGGTCTCCACGGCCTCGCCACCGCCGGTGGAGAAGAACACCCGGTTGAGGTCGCCGGGGGCGAGATCGGCCAGCCGGTCGGCGAGCTCGATCGCCGAGGGGTGCGCGTACGACCAGATGGGGAAGAACGCCAGCTCCTCGGCCTGCTTCGCCGCCACCTCCGCCAGCCGGCGACGACCGTGCCCGGCGTTCACCACGAACAGGCCGGAGAGGCCGTCGATGTACTTCTTGCCCGTCGAGTCCCAGATGTGGTGGCCCTCGCCCTTGGTGATGATGGGCACACCGGCGCCCGACTCCATCACCGACTGGCGGGAGAAGTGCATCCACAGGTGGTCCTTCGCCATCTGCTGCAGCTCGACCTCGGAGCGGGAGGCCCTGGCGGCGGACGAGGAGACGGGCTGTTCGGTGGTTGTCATCGTGTTCCCCAGTTGTAGAGCTGCTTGTGCAGCTTGAGATAGACGAAGGTCTCGGTGGCGAGCACGCCCTCGAGCGCGCGGATCTCCGAGTTGAGAAGAGCGATGAGGTCGTCGTCGTCCTCGCAGACGACCTCGGCCAGGATGTCGAAGGTGCCCGCTGTGAGCACCACGTAGTCGACCGCCGGCATACGGGCGAGCGCGTCGGCCACGAGGCGCGTGTCTCCCGAGACCTTGAGGCCGATCATCGCCTGTCGGTGGAAACCGAGCTGAAGCGGATCCGTCACCGCGACGATCTGCATGACCCCCGCGTCCGTGAGCTTCTGCACGCGCTGCCGCACCGCGGCCTCGCTGAGGCCGACGGCCTTGCCGATCTCGGCGTACGAACGACGGCCGTCATCCTGCAGCTGCTCGATGATGGCCTTCGACGTGTCGTCGAGCCCGGGTGGGCGTGATCTGCTGCTCATGCCTCCGATCCTGTCATGTGGGGATGCCCCCGGCAAGCGGATCCGTAGCGATCCGGCAGTGCGAGTGCTGAAACCGTCATCGGAGGAGAGGTGGCTGCCACGCGCGGTAGCGTGTCGGGATGGGTGGACTGCGGATCGTTCCCGGCGAGGGGGAGTGGCTCGTGCTCGCCGACTGGCCCGGCCTGGTGCTGATCCCCGCGGCTGCCCAGACGGCCCAGGATGCGCTCGAGCAGGCGATCTGGAACGCGCTGCAGGGCGCCGCCGGCATCGAGGCGGTCGTCTCCGCCATCCCCGTGCGCGGCACGGACGCCGTGCCCTCGTTCGCCGTGCTGCACTTCGAGGATCCGTGGAACGCCCCCGCCCAGCGCGTCACCGGAGTCGTGCGCGGCTCGGCCGTCGTCGACCTCCTCTCGATCGGAGGGGCGAGGCGGTTCGGCTCCCGGGGCGCCGAACCGTGGGCGCTAGCCGAGTTCTCCGACATCGTGGGCATCACGGCGGGCAGGCTCCCTCCCGTGCCGGAGTCGGCTCCCGTCGTGCCGATCGGAGCCCGACGGCACGACCGCGGGATCGCCCACGCCTCGAGCATCGTCTGGGCCGCCGACGCCGACGACCTCGCCCAGGTCGCGCCCCAGCTCGCCCCGGCTCACGATGAAGCCGTCGCAGACGACACCCTGCTCAGACAGCCCCAGGCCCCGGCCGATCCGGCAGGGGAGCCGGAAGCAGAACCCGAGCAAGAACCGGAACCGGAATCCGCCCGGGCAGAGGGCTCCGATCCCACCCAGCCCGCCGCCCCCGAGCCCCACTTCACGGTGAGCGTGAACGACTCCGCCCCCGTCGACCTCTCAGGCCCCCTCGTCATCGGCCGCAGCCCCCGCGAGCGGCGCACCCTCTCCTCCCTCCCGCAGCACCTCGTCACGGTCGCCTCGCCCACCCGCGAGGTGTCGTCGAACCACGTCGAGATCGCACCGAGCGGTCGCACCATCGTGGTGACCGACCTGCGCTCCACCAACGGCACGATCGTGCGCCCCGAGGGCGCTGCGCCGGTGCGCCTGCGGCAGGGGGATTCGTTCGTGGCCACGGGGTCGGCTATCGTCGAAATCGGCGACGGAAACGTTATCCACATCTCGTCGCGAGACCGCGGAAAGACCGTACCGACCGCTTAGGATTCCTCGAGAGCTGTCAGGAGATGGTCCCGTGACCCAGATCGGTCGAACGAGCGCGCGCGTGAGCGTCACCCGCGAGGGTGCAGAGCCCCGGCGCGTCACCCTGTCGTGGGCCGCCCTCAGCGATGTGGGCAACAAGCGCGCAGGCAACGAAGACAGCTCGATCTCCGACGTGCCGATCTTCGCGGTGGCCGACGGCATGGGCGGCCACTCCGCGGGCGACCTCGCGAGCGCGGCCGTGGTGGAGCGCCTGGGCGAGATCGCCGCGGCCGTCACCGATGCCGACTCCCTCGAGGTGGCTCTCGCCAAGGCCCTCGCCGACATCGACAAGGTGGGAGACGAGTCGGTGCTCGGCACCGGCACCACGGTCACGGGTGTGGCGCTCGCCGAGGTCGACGACGACCTGGCGTGGCTGGTCTTCAACATCGGCGACTCCCGCGTGTACCTCTACCAAGACGGCGAGCTCCGCCAGCTCACCATCGACCACTCGGTGGTGCAGGAGCTCATCGACGCGGGGCTCATCACGCGCGAGCAGGCCGAGCACCACCCCGACAGCAACGTCATCACCCGCGCCGTCGGCTTCCACGAGAAGCCCGTCCCCGACTACTCGACCCTCCCCGTGGTGGCCGGCCAGCGCATCCTCGTGTGCTCCGACGGCCTCACGAAGGAGCTCACCGACTTCGGCATCCGCCACTACCTCTCCACCACCCCCGATGCGGAGACCGCCGCCAAGGAGCTCGTCACGGCGTCGCTGGCCAACGGTGGTCGCGACAACGTCACGGTCGTGGTGGTCGACGTGGAGACCGACGACGGCAGCGACCGGTCCTGAGGCCGATGGCCCGGCGTCTTCCCTCGTCCCCTCCACCGCTCCCGGGTTTCACCGCGGTGCGGGTGCTCGGGGCGGGTGGCTTCGCCGACGTGTTCCTCTTCGAGCAGAACATGCCGCGCCGCCAGGTGGCGGTCAAGGTCATGCTCCCCGAGGTCGTCAACGACCAGGTGCGGCGCATGTTCCAGGTCGAGGCCGACCTCATGGCCACGCTCAGCGCGCATCCCTCCATCCTCACCGTCTATGAGGCCGGGGTCTCCTCCGACGGCCGCCCCTACCTCGTCATGGAGCTCTGCTCGTCGTCGCTCGGGCAGACCTACCGGCGGCAGCCGCTGCCCGTCGCCGAGGTGCTCCGCATCGGCGTCAAGATCGGCGGCGCCCTGCACACCGCTCACCAGCAGGGCATCCTGCATCGCGATGTGAAGCCCTCGAACATCCTGCTCACCGCCTACGGCGCCCCCGTGCTCTCCGACTTCGGCATCTCCTCCACGACCCGCGGATCGGCGGCCGCGCAGGCGGTCGGCCTCTCCATCCCCTGGTCGGCTCCCGAGGTGGTCTCGGAGGAGACGCAGGGCACCGTGGCCTCGGAGGTCTGGTCGCTCGCGGCGACCCTCTACTCGTTGCTGGCGGGTCGTTCGCCGTTCGAGACACCGGGGGCCGCATCGGCGCCCGGTGATCTCGCGCGCCGCATCGTGAAGGCGAAGCTCGCACCGATCGGCAGAGACGATGTGCCGGACTCGCTCGAGCGCGTGCTCGCGGGGGCTCTCTCGAAGAAGCCGGAGCAGCGGCCGGCGAGCGTGCTCGACCTGCTGCGAGAACTGCAGGGCATAGAGTCGCAGCTCGGCCTCGGCCAGACCCCGGCCGACATCGCGATGGCGGAGTGGGCGAGCGGTTTCGGCCGCGACGCGGAGGCGCGCACCGCGCTGCGGGCCGAGACCCCGCCGACTGCCGCTGCCCCGACGCGGGGCCGCTTGCGACGGCGGGCGCCGGGCGGCGGTTCTGGGTACGGTTCGGGGTCTGGAATGTCGGACGGGTCCGCAGAGGATCCGCATTCGTTCACCGGGTCCGACGACGCGGATCGCACCCGCCTCAGCGGCGCGCCGGGTGGTGGCGGCACGCGAACCCGGCCCAGCACCCGCGCAGGCTCCGACGGGCGGTCCGATTCCCGCCTGGCCGATCCCCGCTATTCCGATCCCCAGCATTCCGATCCCCATCTGGCCGATCCCCGCCTGACCGGGCGCCGCGGGCCCGATGGCCGCCGGCCCGCTTCCCCCCGATCCGGGCGGCGCACCGTCGTGGTCACCGCGGCGATCGCCGGAGTGGCCCTCCTCGCCGGTGCGGGCATCGCGGCGTTCGCGCTCACCCGATCCGACAGTGCGATCCCCCGGGTCGGTGAGATCGCGGCGAGCACGAGCGACGGCCGCATCCTGTTCAGCTGGAACGATCCGGGGCTCGCCGAGGGCGACAGCTACCGCGTGAGCACGGCAGAGGGCTCGGGATCGCTGCAGCAGGGCCGTGAGTTCGCCGCCTTCCCCGCGGACGGCGAGCAGGTGTGCATCACGGTCTCCGTGGTGCGCTCGGGCACCGCGGGCGAGGCGAGCTCGGAGAAGTGCGCGGAGATCGGATGATCAGGCGCCCCGGAGCCTGGGCGCGCAGCCATCGCTCCCTCCTCTCCACCCTCGTCGGCAGTGCGGCGCTCCTCGCGCTCGTCACCACGACGGCGTTCGTCTCCACGGGCTACCCGGCGCAGAAGGTCGAGCTCGACGACGGGGCGGTCTGGCTCACGAGCGATCTGCACCAGGCGGCGGGGCGGGCGAATCCGCAGGTCGGGCTGCTCAATGCCGCCGTGCGCATGGAGTCGGGCTCGCTCGACGTGGCTCAGAACGGGCGCATGGTCGTGGTGAGCGACCTGGGTGGCGCCGAGGCCAGGATCCTCGACACCGCGCGCGCCGAGGTGGCCGACACGTTCCCGCTGCCGGTGGGGGAGGCCGAGGTGCACCTCGGCGACGGCGTGGCGCTCGTGTCCTCGCTCACCTCGGGCGATGTGTGGCTCGCCGATCCCGAGTCGCTCGCCGCCTTCGATCCCGAGAGCCCACCCGACCTCACTCTGGGGGCCGGGGGTCGCGTCGCGCTGGGCGGCGGGGGCGAGCTGTTCGCCGCCTCCGCGGCGACGGGCACCGTGCTCACCCTCGCCGACGCCGCCTCCTCGGCGGCGATGGGGTCGGTCGGCGGATCGGCTGGGGGTGCGGGCTCCTCGAGCGACTCCCTCGACGTGGAGCAGGACGACGAGCTCTCGCTCACCGCGGTGGGCGACCGGTGGGTGGTCTACGACCACGACCAGCGGCGACTGCTGACCCGCGAGGGCACGATCGACCTCGCCGACTCGGTGGGGGCCGAGGACCGGGTGTGGCTGCAGGAGCCGTCGGTGGAGTCCGGGGCCGTCGCTTCGGGCTCGGCGTCATCCGGTGCCGGGTCGACCGACTCGGTGCTGCTCGCCACGGGTGGTGCGCTGCTCGAGGTCTCGCCGTCGGACGGGGTCGTCACCACCCTCTCCGACGGCCACTCCGGCACCTCGGTGCGGCCGATGCAGGTCGGCGCGTGCCGCTACGCCGCCTGGAGCGACGGCCGCTCGTGGTCGCACTGCGCCGACGGCACCAGCACCGACGGCACCGGCACCGTCGGCACCGACAGTGCCGCCACCGTCGGCACCGAGTCCTCCCGGCAGGCGGCCTCGAGCGCCGACGAGCTCGTGTTCCGCACCGACGGCCGCGGCGCCGTGCTGCTCTCCGACCGCATCTCGGGCCGGGCCTGGGACGTGACGCGCGAGAACGCCCTCATCGACGGCTGGGAGGAGCTGCTGCCCGATCCCGCCGCCGACCAGGAGTCCCAGGATGCCGTCACCGACGAGCCCGTCGAGGTCGACCCCGCCCAGCGCCCGCCGGTCGCCACCGACGACGAGCTGGGCGCGAGAGCCGGCCGCACCACCGTGCTGCCCGTGCTGCTCAACGACTACGACCCCAACGGCGACGTGATCGTGATCGACGGTGCGGGAGTGCCACCGGAGTCCGGCTGGACCGTCGACGCCATCGCCGACTCCCAGCAGCTGCAGCTCACCCTGCCCGCCGACGCCGTGGGCGAGTTGACCTTCGGGTACACCGTCTCCGACGGTCGCGGCGGCACCGACGACGCGACCGTGCGTGTGCAGGTGCGCCCCGACGAGGAGAACGCGGCGCCCGTGCAGAGCACGACCCCGCGGCTCGACGTGGCGCTCGGCGGGCGCGGCGAGGTCGACATCCGCGCCGACTGGTTCGACCCCGACGGAGACGCCTTCTACCTGCAGTCCGCGGGCATCGCCGCCCCCGACGTCGTGTCGTTCACACCCGAGGGTGTGCTCACCCTCACCGATTCCGGCCAGGGCACCGGGCGCAAGGAGATCTCCGTCACGGTGAGCGACGGTGTCGCCTCGACCGTGGGCACGGTCGTGGTCGACGTGCACGAACCGGCCGACGTGCCGCTCGTGGCCGAGGGCTTCGTGGCGCTCGTGCACGTGGGTCAGGAGCTCGAGGTCGATCCGCTCGTCCACGTCACGGGCGGCGGCAGCGCCCTGAGGCTCTCGGGTGTGCCCGCCCGCGAGGGCTTCGGGCTGCTCCCCGACTTCGCCGGGGGCACCGTGCGCATCACGGCGACCTCGGCGGGCGAGGGTCTCCTCGACTACGCGGTCACGGACGGCACGAAGACCGCCTCGGGGGTCATCCGCGTGATCGCCACACTGCCCCCTGACGCCGACACCCGCCCGGTGACCGTGCCGCACGCCTCGTTCGCGCGGCAGGGCACGAGCGTCGACGTCGATGTGCTGGCCGGCGACTTCGATCCGGCGGGCGGGGTGCTCATCGTCACAGGAGCCGAGGGCGCGGGCACGTCCGAGGGCGCTGCGGAGGCGGAATCCGACGGTCTGCGGGTGGAGGTCATCGAGCAGCGCCTGCTGCGGGTCACCCTCACGCGCCCGCTCGAGACCGGGAGCGCGACGTTCTCGTACGGGGTGACGAACGGCCTCGCCGACGCCACGGGATCGGTGACGGTGGTCGAGATCCCCGAGCCGGCCGTGCGGCAGCCGCCCGTCGCGGTCGCCGACACCGCCTCGGTGCGCGTGGGCGACGTGGTCGACATCCCCGTGCTCGGCAACGACACGCATCCCGACGGCGACTCGCTCTCGCTGCATCCCGAGCTCGTGAAGCCCCTCGCCGACGACGCCGGGCTGCTCTTCACGTCGGGATCGGTGCTGCGCTACCTCGCGCCGGAGACGCCGGGCGACTTCACGGCCGAGTACCGCGTGGATGCGCCGGACGGCCAGTGGTCGACGGCGACCGTCACCATCAGCGTGCGCGAGGCCGATGCCACCGCCAACGCGTCGCCCGTGCCTCAGCTCGTGACCGCCCGCGTCATCGCCGGCGAGACCGTGCGCATCTCCGTGCCCCTCGCCGGGATCGATCCGGATGGCGACTCCGTGCAGTTCCTCGGTGCCGACTCCGCACCCGAGAAGGGTGCTGTGGCCGAGACGGGCTCCGACTGGATCGACTACACCGCCGGTGAGTACTCCACGGGAACGGACAGCTTCGGCTACACCGTGGTGGACAGGCTGGGCGCTCGAGCCTCCGGCACCGTGCGGGTGGGGGTGAGCCCCCGCCTCGAGGGCGCGCGCAACCCGGTCGCGACCCCGGACGAGGTGCTCGTGCGGCCGGGCAGGACCGTTCTGCTGCAGGTGCTCGAGAACGACTCCGATCCCGACGGATCGGCGCTCACGGTCACCGACGTGGCCGCGCTCGGTGAGGGAGAGGGCGCGACCGCCACGATCCTCGAGGGCGGCCTCCTCTCGGTGCAGACCCCGCAGGTTCCCGGCCGCTACGGCTTCCTCTACTCCATCGCCAACGAGCGAGGAGGCACGAGCTCGAGCTTCGCCACGGTCGACGTGCGCGAGGATGCACCACTGGCCCGCCCGCAGGTGAGCGACACCGTGCTCTCGCTGAGCGACATCCTCGACACCGACACGGTCGACGCCGACGTGCTCGAGAACGTCTTCTTCGCCGAGGGCGGCACCCGCGAGCTGCGTCTCGCCGTGCCGTCGGCCTACGCGGGCACGGCGAAGGTCGTCGACGGCCGGGTGCAGGTGGCTGTGGAGCGGCAGCGGCAGGTCATCCCGTTCACGGTCGCGCATCCGGACGACCCGACGGTGCGCTCCACCGGGTTCTTGTGGGTACCGGGGAGCGACGACGCCCTGCCGCAGCTGCGCAAGGGAGCGCCGCGCCTCATGGTCGAGTCGGGCCGCACCCTGCGCATCCCGCTCGACGAGCAGGTCGTGGCCGTCGGGGGCCGCAACGTGGTGATCGCCGACCCCAACTCCGTGCGTGCCACCCATGCCGACGGCAGCTCGCTCACGGCGGGCTCCGACACGCTCGTGTACCGCAGCGCGGAGGGCTACTTCGGGCCGGCCTCGCTCTCGTTCGAGGTCGCCGACGGCACGGGCCCCGATGCGCGCACCTCCACCCTCGTGCTGCCCATCACCGTCACGCCGCGCGAGAACCAGCCGCCCGTCTTCACGGGGGCCGTGCTCGAGCTCGAGCCGGGTTCGCAGCGCGTCGTCGACCTCGCCAGACTCACCTCCGCCCCCGAGGGAGCGGGCCCCCTCGCCTTCCAGGTGCTCGAGCCGAGGCCAGCGGGGTTCAGCACGGTGCTGCTCGGGCAGACCCTCACCATCACGGCCGACCCCGGCACCCGCATCGGCGCCTCCTCCTCCCTCTCCATCGGTGTGAGCTCGGGAGGTGCCGCGGGCGCAGCCCCCGTGCAGGGCAAGGCGGGGCGGATCGAGCTCTCGGTGGTGCCCTCCACGCGGCCGCTCGCGGTGCCCGCCCCCGACTCCGTCGTCGCACCCCGCGGCACCACCACCACGATCGACGTGCTCGCGAACGACTCGGCCACCAATCCCTTCCCGCAGACCCCGCTCGTCGTCACCGCGGTGCGCGGCGCCGATGCGGCCTCCCTGCCCGCCGGGCTCACGGTCGAACCGAGCGCCGACCGCCGGCAGCTGCGCATCACCGCGGCGGCCGACGCCCCGCCCTCGGATGTGACCGTGCAGTACCAGGTGCAGGATGCGACCGGTGATCCGCAGCGCGCTGCCTGGGGCACCGTGCGCATCGCCGTGCAGGACCGACCGGGGCAGGTGGGCGGGCTGGCCGTCACGGGCTTCGGCGACCGCACGGTCGACGTCGTATTCTCGCCAGGAGCCTCCAACAACTCGGCGATCACGGGCTTCACGGCCACGGCGCAATCAGCCTCGGGGAGCACGGTCACGACGCCGTGCGCGAGCACGCGCTGCGCCGTGCGCACGGCGGGCAACGGTCCGGGGGAGGCGGTGACCATCAGCGTGACCGCCGAGAACGCCATCGGATCCTCGGTGCCCACGGTCTACGCGTCATCCGTGTGGTCCGATCTGCTCCCGTCGGCGCCGGGAGCCGTCGAGCTCGCTCCTCTCGACGGAGCGCTCGAGGTGCGCTGGTCGGCGGCGGGCGTGGGGGCGGGCGGATCGCCCGTGCGGCACTATGACGTGAGCGCGGGCGGGCAGCTCGTCGAGACCGTCGACGCGGGCAGCTGCGGCTCCGGATGCGCCACCGTCGTGCGCGGCCTCTCGAACGGCTCCTCCACCACGGTCACCGTCACCGCCCGCAACGACGCCTACCCGGCGCTCGCCGTGTGGGCCTCGTCCTCCGCCACCGGCACACCCTTCGGAGCCCCCGCCGCCTCCACGGTGTCGGCGCTCGCCGGCAGCGGATCCGCCGCGGGGACGGTCACCCTCACCTGGCCGGAGTTCCCGGGCAACGGCGATGCGGTCGCCGGTTACTTCGTGCAGCGTCTCGCGCCGGGCACCACCGGGGTCCCCTCGGGTTCTCAGGCCTGTGCAGTCACGTCGCCCGCCCCCGGTCGTGTCGTCGCACCCGTGCCTGGAGGAGCCGTCGCCGAGCAGGTCGCGCTCGGACAGGGCGCCCGGTCGGCGGTCTTCACGGGGCTCGACGCCGTCGACACGAGCTACGCGTTCGTGGTGTGGGGCTACAACGCGGCGGGCTGCACGCCCTCGGCCGTGGTCTCGGCGGTCACCGTGCCGAGTCCGGGATCCGTGGACGTGAACGGCATCGATGCCTCCATGGAGGTGCAGGGGAGGGTCGTCGACCTGCAGCTGCGGGGTGTGCCCGTCACCTCCGGGCTGCCCGTGCTCGCTCCGCGCTACTGGGTGCAGCAGGTCGACGGCAGCGGCGCACCGGTGGGGGTCGCCCAGTCGTTCACCCTCGGCGGGTACCCGCGCGCGGTCACCAATGGTGCCTTCGGGGAGGTCTACCGCTACACCGTGCGGGTGTGCGACCTCTCGATCGGTCTCGAGGTGTGCACGCCGTACTCGGCGCCGATCAGCGCGCCCGAGCCCTCGCTCACCTTCGACTTCGAGGTGCCTCCCGCCTACGACGGCACGAGCTGGAGCTGGCTCAACGATCCGCCGAACGGCGCCATCGTGCCGCAGTACAGCTGCGGCTCGGTCGTGGCCGGCGATCCGTCGCCCGGAACCGGCGTCGTCGTCGGCACGACGTGCACTCCGGACACGGCCGTGGCGGAGGGCGACGCGTGGCTGCAGCTGACCATCGGCGACCACCGGTATGTGTACTTTGGATGACGGAAGAGGTGCGGCCACGATGACGATGACCACGGAGCAGGCGACGAGGTTCGCCGATGTCTTCGACAAGCTGACCGCGAACATCGAGCAGACCCTGCACGGCAAGGCGCATGTGGTGCGGCTCGCGCTCACCGCCCTGTTCAGCGAGGGGCACCTGCTGCTGGAGGATGCGCCTGGCACGGGCAAGACCTCGCTCGCCAGGGCCATCGCCGACAGCGTGCGCGGCACGAGCAGCCGCATCCAGTTCACGCCGGACCTGCTGCCGGGCGACATCACGGGCGTGAGCGTCTACGACCAGCGCACGGGCGACTTCACGTTCCACCCTGGTCCGGTGTTCGCCAACGTCGTTCTCGCCGACGAGATCAACCGGGCGAGCCCGAAGACCCAGGCCGCCCTGCTCGAGGTCATGGAGGAGGGCACGGTCACGGTCGACGGCAGCTCGCATCCGGTGGGGGAGCCGTTCATGGTCATCGCCACGCAGAACCCCATCGAGCAGGCCGGAACGTACCGTCTGCCCGAGGCCCAGCTCGACCGCTTCCTGCTCAAGACCTCCATCGGGTACCCCGACCACGCCACGACCCTGCGCATCCTCGAGGGGGCCACCGAACGGGCCCACGGCGCATCCCGTCCCCCCATCATCACGGCCGAGGGCGTCACGCTGCTGGCCGCCGAGGCGCGCACCGTGCACGTCGACCCCACGCTCAACGACTACGTCTCGCGGCTCGTGCAGGCCACGCGCGACGCCCCCGAGACGCGCCTCGGGGCCAGTGTGCGGGCGGCGCTCGCGCTCATCCGCACCGCCAAGACGTTCGCGGCGTCGGATGGGCGGCACTACGTGGTGCCCGACGACGTGAAGGCGCTCGCGGGCCCCGTGCTCGCCCACCGGCTCGTGCTCGACCCCGAGGCGGAGTTCGACGGGGTCACGGCGTCGAGCGTGATCTCGCGCATCCTCCTCGACGTGCCGCCGCCCGGGGACGCCCCGTCGTCATGAGCACCCCCCGGCCCCCGGCGCGCCCCGCGGCCCCCGCGCCGGCTGCCGTGACGGTCTCGGCGGGCGGGTGGCTCGTGGTGGCCATGGTCGTGCTGGGCATCGGGGGTGGTCTGCTGCTGGGGTGGCTGGAGCTCGTCGCGCTCGGGGCAGTCGCACTGGGGGTGGCTGTCGCGGCCGGGCTGTTCATCGTGGGGCGCACCAGTGGGCGCGTCGAGATCGCCGTTGTCGACAGGCACGTCGTGGCGGGTGGCACGGCCGTCGTGGCCGTGCGGGCGTTCAACGATTCGGGCTCGCGGATCCGGGCACGCACGGTCGAGCTGACGGTTCGTCCGGTGTCGGGGTCGACCTCGGCACCGGGTGGCGCGGGGTCGTCGTTCACCTCGGCGTCGAGTGGCGCCGCGGGGTCGTCTTTCGCCTCGGCGCCGGGTGGCGGGGCGGGGGCGTCGTTCACCCGGCTAATCGAGCTGCCCGCGGTGCCTCGGGGTGTCACCCGGGAGGTGGAGGTGCTCGTGCCTGCGCTCCGGCGGGGGATCATCGCGCTCGGGCCGGTCGTGGTGGTGCGGCGGGATCCGCTCGGGCTGGCCAGGAGGGAGTCCGTGCTCTCCGGCACGGGCGAGCTCTACGTGCACCCCGCCACCGTGCCGCTGGCCGTGCGCAGCACCGGACTCCTCCGCGACCTCGAGGGCACTCCCACGAGCGACCTCACCGACAGCGACATGTCGTTCCACGCGCTCAGGCCGTACGTGCCGGGTGACGACCGCCGGCACATCCACTGGAAGAGCACCGCGCGTGCCGGTGCCTTCCTCGTGCGCCAGTTCGAGCAGACGCGCCGCAGCCACCTCATCGTGGTGCAGTCGCAAGCGCCCGAGGACTACGCCTCGGCGGAGGAGTTCGAGCTAGCCGTGAGCGTGGTGGCCTCCATCGGGGTGCGCGCCATAGCCGACGGCGCTACCGTCTCCGTCTACGCCGGCGGAGCCCGCGGCCCCGTCCCCACCCCCGCCGCGACGGCGGGCGCGTTCGCGAGATCCACCCGTGGCGGGTCGCCGCGCAATGGCATCACTTCGGCCTACGGTGCGACGGCTGCTGATGGCGCGAAGTCCACGCGGGCCGCGACAGCGAGTGGCGGGGCACCATCCGGCACCGAGGCGCGGATCGGCGCGCGTTTCGGCGGGAAGGAGCGCGCGGCCCGCAGCGGTGGGCGGTTGCGCACCCGGGCGCCGCGCGATCTGCTCGACGACCTGAGCGGCGTGGAGGAGCTGTCGGGGGCGCCGCGGCTCACCGCGCTGGCGAGGTCGGTGGGCGAAGCGGCCTCCGACGCGTCGGTGGTGTTCCTCGCGTGCGGCAGCCCGGTGACGGCGCGTCAGGTGCGGGCCGCGGCGTCGCACTTCCCCACCGGGGTCGAGGTGATCGCGGTCGTCGCCGAGCCCGAGTCGCCGCCCGCCCTCGTGCGCATCGACGCGCTCCGCATCACCCGCATCGGCTACCTCGACGACCTAGCCCGCACCCTCACCCGAGCGGCAGGCACCTGATGCGCCGACACGTATGCGCACCGATGCTCCCGCACTCTGGCCCGTGGTCGGGGCGGAGGCGCTCGTGGCTGAGGTGAGCCGGGCCGGCGCACGCAGGACCGGCGCGGGCAGTGGCGGCGGTGTGCGGGGTGGGGATGGGCGGGTGGTGCTGGCCGCGGTGGTGTTCGAGGTGCTCGTGCTCGTGGCGGCGGCTGCGTGGTGGCCCGTGTACGTGTCGGGCTCGTTCGTGGTGCTGGCCGTGGTGACCGTCTCCGCGGGGGTGCTGCTCGGCACGGCCGGTGCTGTGCTGCGCTGGCCGGGCCCCGCGGTGCTCGGGGCCGGCGTGCTCGCCTGGCTGCTGCTCGGTGTGCCGCTCGCGGTGCCCTCGAAAGCGCTGTGGGGAGTGCTGCCCACGCCCGGCGGCCTCGCCGACCTCGTCGTGACCACCGCCACCGGATGGCGCCAGCTGCTCACCATCGCCCTCCCCGTGGGCGACTACCAGGCACTGCTCGTCCCGGTCTTCACCCTGCTGCTCGTCGCCTCCCTCGGCGGCGTCTCCGTGGCCCTCCGCACGCGAGTGCCCGTGGCGGGCGTGGCCTTCCCCGCGGCGATCCTCGTGGCCGGGATCGCCTTCGGCGGGGCACAGGCCCTCGCACCGCTGCTCGTCGGCGGAGCGTTCTGCGTGGTCGTGGTGGTGTGGCTCGGCCTCCTGAACGCGACCTCCGCACCCGACCGAGGCGCACCCCGCCGGCGGGGGCGAGCGGTCGCCGGGGCCTTCGGCATGCTCGCGACGGGCGTCGCCGCCGCGCTCGCCGTAGGCCTGGTGGCATCCGGTGCCGGTGCCGGTGCCGGTGCCGGTGCCGGGTCCGGAGCCGGGGCGGGTGCCGGGTCGGGAGACGGGTCCGGAGCAAGTGAAGGGGCGGATGCTGGGGCGGGTGGGGTGGTGGGTGGCCTGCTCGCCGCCGAGTCCCTGCCCGGTGCCTCCCGCGCGGTGCTCCGCGACGCCGTCGAGCAGCCGTTCGACGCGCGAGAGCAGTCCAGCCCGTTCTCCGCCTACCGGGCCTACGTCTCGGCCCCGGCCGACTCCGCCGTCATGCTCACCATCGAGGGCGCGCAGCCGGGTGAGCGCCTGGTCGTCGCGCGCATGGACGACTACGACGGAGTGGTCTTCACCGTCGGATCCACCACCGCCGACTCCCTCTTCCGCCGAGTCCCCGAACGCCTCGGCACCACCCGAGGCGGTGCCGCATCCGCCGGGAGCGCGACAGCCGACACCCTGCCCGCCGCAGCCGCAGCCGCATCCGAAGCCGATGCCGGTGCCGGTGCCGGTGCCGGTGCCGCCAGCGCATCCGATACCGCCACCTCTTCCGGTGCCGACAACCCGTCCGCCGCCGCATCCGACGCCGTCGCCGCATCCGCCGGCGGTCCGCGGTCCGCCGGCGCGTCCGAGCGCACGCTCGAGGTCACGGTCGGCGCGTACAGCGGCCTCTGGGTGCCCACGGCCGGCGAGCCCGCGGCCATCCGCTTCGACGGCCCGCACGCCGAGCCCCTGCAGAACTCCCTCTTCTACAGCGAGGGCCTCGCCACCGCCGCCGACCTCGAGACCCTCACCGAGGGCGACACCTACAGCCTCGACGTCCGCGGATCCCTCACCCCCTCGAGCCCCTCCGACGCGGCCGCCGCCACGCCGGGCGCCGCTGTGCGGGTGCAGACCGACGAGGTTCCGGATGCCGTCGCCGTGCGACTGGCCGAGTGGGCCCCGGAGTCGCGTTCGCCGGGTGAGCGCCTCGCCGGCATCGTGGCGGGACTGCGCTCGGGCTACCTCTCGAGCAGCAGGGAGGGCGAGGTCTTCTCCCGCTCCGGCCACGGCTCGGACCGACTGCAGGAGCTGCTCACCGCCTCCCCCATGGTGGGCGACGCCGAGCAGTACGCGGCCGCCGCGGCCCTCCTCGCCGAGGCCGCAGGCTTCCCGTCACGCGTGGCCCTCGGCTTCACCGTGCCCGCAGACCCGTCCGCGCCCGCCGGTGCCTCCACCGACGCGCAATCCACCGACGCGCAGTCCACCGCGGCAGGCGACGAGACGACGCCGGCCGGATCCGACACATCACCGGCCGGATCGGACCCGTCCGCCGCCGCCGACACACCGATCGCGGTGCGGGGCAGCGATGCCACCGCGTGGGTCGAGGTGCTCACCGCCGAAGCGGGCTGGGTGGCGCTCGACGTCACGCCGGACCCCGGTCCCGTGCCCGACGCCGCCGAGGAGGACAGCAGCACGGCCGTGCGCCCGCCCGACGTGGTGCCGCCCGCCGACGACGACGCGGAGGAGACGACCGCCACGGCCCCGCTCACCCAGGACGACGCCGACCCGCCGCCCGCCGACCCGCTCCCGGCCCAGCTGCTGCAGATCGCCCTCACGGTGGGCATCGTGCTGGCCGTGATCGCGGTGGCCCTCGCCCCGTTCCTCCTCGTGCTCGCGGCGAAGAGCCGGCGCCGACGCCGGCGCCGCACCCTCGGCGGGGTGCGGGGTCGGGCGGCGGGCAGCTGGGCTGAGCTCGTCGACGCCGCACGCGATGCCGAGGTGGCGACCCCTCGCTCGGCCACGCGGCGCGAGACGGCCAGAGCGCTCGGCGGCGGGGGAGCGACGGCCCTCGCCGTGCGGGTCGACGGTGCGCTGTACGGCCCCGGCGAGCCCGCACCGAGCGAGCTCGACGCCCTCTGGGCGGCCTCGGATGCCGAGCGCCGCAGGCTGCTGGCCGGGCGCGGGCGGCTCGCTCGGCTGCGGGCCCGGCTGTCGACCAGGTCGCTGCGCCCGTATCATGGGAGTGACGACGACAGGCAGGACAAGCAGTGAAGTGCAGAACGTGCGGCACGACTCTGAGCGCCGGAGCCCTGCTCTGCGGAGAGTGCGGAACCTCGGCCATCGCGCCACGACCCACCCTCGGCGACACGGCCCGCTTCGACCGCAAGGCCCTCCTCGACACCATCCTCCGCGAGCAGCGCCGAGCCGCCGCCGCCCGCCAGTCCGCGACGGCCTCGGCAGGCAGGCCCCCGCACACCTCGGCCCGCCCGATCACGCCCGCCGTAGCCCGCTGGACCGCGCCGCCGGTTGACGAGACCTCCGACGACTCCACCGCCGCGATCCCCACCCAGGTCGCCCCCGAACGGGATCCGCTCACCCCATCGATCCCGGCGACCGATTCCCCCGCCGCCGCAGCAGCGGCCCTCGCATCCGCCGTCGCGCCAGAGCACGAGCCCACCGTCGCGCCAGAGCACGACCCGGCGATCGCGCCAGAGTCGAACCGAGGGTTGAACCCAGACCAAGCGCCCGAGCCCCAGCCCGCGACCCCCCGCCACGCCGCCCCCCAGAAGCACGACCCCTCCCGCCCCCTCTACAGCCTCGTCTTCAGCACAGGCGAGAGCGTGCGCGTCTCCGGCAGCGGCCTCGTCGGCCGCAACCCCACGCCGCTCCCCGGCGAGCACGTCGACTACCTCGTGCAGATCGTCGACCCCGCCCGCAGCGTCTCCAAGACCCACCTGGTCTTCGGCCTCGAGAACGGCGAGTTCTGGGTGGCCGACCGCGGCTCCTCCAACGGCACCCGCCTCGGCCTCGACCTCGTCGACCCCGTGGAGCTCACCCCGGGAGAGCGCATCCGCATTCCGAGGGGCACAAGGGTGGGCATCGCCGACCAGTACTTCGACCTCCACTGAGAATCGCCGAAACAGACGAGATGGACTGTCGGATGCGAGAAACGGCACCGATTTCGTAAAAGGTATGTTTCGATCATGTGTACTTCGTCGTTCTGACTGTCGCGCCTTCTGAGCGCTGTGCCACTATCGGGATCACAGTTTTTCCGTGACCGAGAGGCCGACCGTGCGCGCACCCCAAGATCCGATGATCCTCCAGGCCATCCAACACACCCAGGCGCTCCAGAAGGCGAGAGCCACGACCCTCAGCCGGCGCGGATTCCTCGGCGCCATGGGTCTCGGCGCCACCGCCCTGGCCCTCGCGGCGTGCGCCCCCGGCCAGCGCGAGGCCCTCACCGCCGCGAAGGATCTCTCCGCGACCGAGAAGACCCTCGCCTGGAGCAACTGGCCCGCCTACATGGACGAGGACGACGACGGCAACTACCCCACGCTCATGCGCTTCCAGGAGGAGAGCGGCATCACGGTCTCCTACGACGTCGACGTCGACGACAACAACAGCTACTACGCCAAGGTCAAGGATCAGCTCGCCCTCGGCCAGGACATCGGCGCCGACACCGTGTGCCTCACCGACTGGATGGTGGCGCGCCTCGTGCGCCAGGGCTACGTGCAGGAGCTCGACCACGCGAACATCCCCAACATCGCCAACCTCAGCGAGTCGTTCGCCAACCCCGACTTCGACGAGGGCCGCAGGTTCTCGCTGCCGTGGCAGGGCGGCTTCGCCGGCATCTGCTGGAACAAGGAGAAGGTGCCCGCAGGCCTCAAGAGCGTGGACGACCTCTGGGATCCCGCACTCAAAGGCCGCGTGGGCGTGCTCTCCGAGATGCGCGACACGATGGGGCTCATCATGCTCGCCCAGGGCACCGACATCACGGGGGAGTGGGGCGACGACCAGTTCGCGGATGCCATGGACGCCTTCACGAAGCAGGTCGAGGACGGCCAGATCCGCAACATCAAGGGCAACGCCTACCTCAACGACCTGCAGAGCGAAGACACCTTCGCCGCCATCTGCTGGTCGGGCGACATCACGAGCCTCAACGCCACGGCCGGCGACAAGTGGGAGTTCGTGATCCCGGAGGCGGGCGGCACGCTCTGGAACGACACCTTCGTGGTGCCCATGGGGTCGGCGCACAAGGCCAACGCCGAGGCCGTCATGGACTACTACTACGAGCCGGAGGTCGCCGCCGAGCTCGCCGCCTGGGTCAACTACGTCACCCCCGTCGTGGGCGCCAAGGAGGCGATGGACGCGATCGACCCCGAGCTCGCCTCCAACCAGCTCATCTTCCCCGACGAGACGACGCTGAGCACCGTCAACGTGTTCCGCACGCTGACCCCGCAGGAGGAGAACGACTACCAGGCCCAGTTCCAGAAGGTGCTGCTGGGCAGCTGATGGCGATCACGAAGACGACCACCACCGGCGCATCCACCGGCGCATCCGCCCGCGCATCCTTCGCCGAGAGCGGTGCCGACCTCGAGCTCGTCGGCATCTCGAAGCGCTTCCCCGGCTTCACCGCCATCGAGTCCCTCGACCTGCAGATCCCGGCCGGCTCGTTCTTCGCGCTGCTCGGACCCTCCGGCTGCGGCAAGACCACCACGCTGCGGCTCGTGGCGGGGCTCGAGGAGCCCACGGCGGGGCGCATCCTCATCGGCGGCAAGGACGTGACCGACACGAAGTCGTTCCAGCGGCCCGTCAACACGGTGTTCCAGTCGTACGCGCTGTTCCCGCACATGACGATCCTCGAGAACGTGGCCTTCGGGCTCCGCCGTCGACGCATCACGGATGCCACGGCCAAGGCGCACGAGGCGCTGAAGCTCGTCGAGCTCGACCACGTCGCCTCCCGACGGCCCGCCCAGCTCTCCGGCGGTCAGCAGCAGCGCGTCGCCCTCGCCCGCGCCATCGTGAACCGGCCGGCCCTGCTGCTGCTCGACGAACCGCTCGGCGCCCTCGACCTCAAGCTGCGGCGGCAGATGCAGCTCGAGCTCAAGGCCATCCAGACCGAGGTGGGCCTCACCTTCCTGCACGTCACGCACGACCAGGAGGAGGCCATGACCATGGCCGACACGGTCGCGGTGATGAACAAGGGCCGGATCGAGCAGATGGGCGCCCCCGAGGAGCTCTACGAGCTGCCCCGCACGGCGTTCGTGGCGAACTTCCTCGGGCAGTCGAACCTCTTCGCGGGCGAGGTCATCTCGTCCACGGCCGAGGCGATCACGGTCGACGTGGCGGGGGTCCCGGTGGTGGTGCCCCGCTCGCGGAGCCGGCGGCACTCCGGCCAGGTGGCCATCGGGGTGCGCCCCGAGAAGGTGACGCTGCTCACCGAGGCACCGGATGCGCAGGCCGGGCGCAACGTGTTCGGCCCCGGGCGGGTCACCGACGTCTCGTTCTCGGGCGTGAGCACGCAGTACCTCGTCGACGTGCCGGGGGCGGGCGAGCTCGTGGTGTTCGCGCAGAACATGGTGTTCGGGCCCGTCGTGCAGGTGGGGGCCGAGGTGTGGCTGTCGTGGAACGCCGACCACGGCTTCGGTCTCGACGACGTTCCTGAGCAGGCGTAGCACCCGTGGCCTTCACCGCCTTCGCCTCGCCCACCGCCGCCCCCGGGCAGCAGCCGCAGGGCCCGGTGCCGAAGAAGCGCAGCTTCGTGGCGCTCGTGCTGCTCCTGCCCGGCATCGCCTACCTCCTGCTGTTCTTCCTCGCGCCGCTCATCTCGCTCATCATCACGTCGTTCCAGGAGCCGGATCTCTACGGCGACATCGGCGACTACGTCACGGCGTTCCGCTGGGAGAACTACGTCGATGCCGTGGGGGAGTACTGGCCGCTCATCCTGCGCGCCTTCGGCTACGCGCTCGTGGCCACGGTGCTCGCGCTCGTCATCAGCTACCCCATCGCGTACTTCATCGGGGTGAAGGCCCGTCGGTTCCCGCTGCTGCAGAGCCTGCTGCTCACGCTCGTGATCGCGCCGTTCTTCATCAGCTTCCTGCTGCGCACCCTGGCCTGGAAGCAGATCATGTCGGATGAGGGGCCGGTCGTCGTCTTCCTCAAGTCGATCGCCGTGCTGCCCTCCGACGGGCACCTCACGGGCACGGCGTTCTCGGTGATCTTCGGTCTCACCTACAACTTCATCCCGTTCATGACTCTGCCGCTCTACGCCACGCTCGAGCGGCTCGACACCCGCTACCTCGAGGCGGGGTCGGATCTGTACGCGAGCCCGTTCACGGTGTTCCGCACCGTCACGGTGCCGCTCAGCATGCCCGGGATCGTCTCGGGGACCCTGCTGACCTTCATCCCGGCCGCCGGCGACTACATCAACGCGAGTCGCGACTTCCTCGGCTCGTCGTCGACCGCCATGGTGGGCAACGCGATCGAGGCGAACTTCCTGGTGCTGCAGAACTATCCGGCCGCGGCGTCGCTGTCGATCGTGCTCATGGGCGTGATCCTCGTGATCGTGGGCGTCTACGTGAAGCGCACGGGAACGGAGGAGCTCGTATGAGGCGGCGCACGCGGGGTCTCGGGCTCTGGGTCTACACCTTCATCGCCCTCGCCTTCCTGCTCATCCCGATCATCTACACGTTCGTGTTCTCGTTCAACGACTCCGGCAAGCTCAACATCGCCTGGCAGGGGTTCACGCTCGAGAAGTGGGCCACGGTGTGCAGCGTGCAGGGGCTCTGCGAGTCGTTCGCCAACAGTGTGCTCGTGGGGATCACGGCCACGGTGCTCGCCACGGCCCTCGGCACCCTCATCGCGGTGGCGCTCGTGCGCTACCGGTTCAGGGCTCGCTCGGCGATCAGCCTGCTGCTGTTCCTGCCGATGGCCACACCCGAGGTGGTGCTGGGAGCGGGGCTCGCGGCGCAGTTCCTCACCGTGGGCGCCCAGAAGGGGCTCGGCACCATCATCCTGGCGCACACGATGTTCTGCATCAGCTTCGTGGTGGTCACCGTCAAGGCGCGGGTGGCCTCGCTCGACCCTGCGCTCGAGGAGGCCGGCCGCGACCTCTACGGCTCACCGGGCCAGGTGTTCTGGCGCATCACGTTCCCGCTGCTGCTCCCGGGCATCGCCGCGGCCGCGCTGCTGTCGTTCGCCCTGAGCTTCGACGACTTCATCATCACCAACTTCAACTCGGGCTCGGTCGACACCTTCCCCAAGTTCATCTACATCGCAGCGGCCCGCGGCATCCCGGCCCAGGTCAACGTCATAGCCTCAGCAGTCTTCCTCTTCGCCATCATCCTCGTCATCGTGGCCCAAGTCTCCCGAGCCTCCCGAGCCAAACGCCTCTCCCGCCAGCTCGGCTGATCCTCAGCCCGGGATGAGATTATCTCAGGTATGAGACCCATCCGAACCCTGCCCCCCGTCGTCGCCCTGGCGACGATCCTCACCCTCTTCGCCGGCTCCGCAGCCGTGCACGCCGCGCCGCCCCCTTCCGGTACCACTCAACTCGTCGACGTCTCCGCCACTCCGGGCGTCGCCTCGACCGACAACGAGAGGTCGGACTTCCAGCCGTCGGTGTCGGCCGACGGGCGATACGTCGTCTTCAGCTCGCGCTCTCAGGACATCGTCTCTCCGAGGCCGGCGGAACGGGACGACTTCGAACAGATCTATCTGCGCGACACGGTGTCGAGCACGACCAGAGTCATCAGTGCGGCGGGGGGAGTCGTCGGCGACCATCAGTCGCTCCACCCCAAGATCTCCGACGACGGAAGCGTCGTGATGTACCTCACAGCGGCGACGAACATCGTTCCCGGTGTCCTTCCTACGCGGCCACAGGTCGTCGCCTGGTCGCTCTCCACCGGTCTCACCAGGCTCGTGAGCGCGGGGTGGGAATCGCCCACCCAGCCCGTCAATGACAGGATCACCTCATTCGACCTCTCCGGCAACGGCAGCACGATCGTCTATGCGACCTCCGCGACCGACGTGCTTCCCGGCGACCCCTATGTGGTGCCGCGCACCCGCGTCTACAAGGTGGACGCGGCGGGGGAGACCACGCATGTCGCCTACGATCCGGTACTCAGTGCGGACAAGCCGTCGGTATCCGATGATGGTCGGTTCGTGGCTTTCGTCTCCCGAGACGCCCACACCGCCATCGGTACCGCTGGTGTTCAGCAGGTCTATGTGCGCGACACAGCTCTCAGCACCACGGAGCTCATCAGCGCGGATTCAGCCCTCACCCGCTCGAGCGACGCGGATGCCGGGGAACCGACGATCTCCGGTGCCGGCCGCTCGGTGGCCTTCTCGAGCAGTGCGACCAACCTGGTTCCCGAGTTCGTTCACGGCAGCTACATCTATGTCCGCGATCGCGGCGCCGGAAGGACCGCGATCGAGAGCAGGAACTCCGCTGGAGCTGTCGTGCAGGCGACGAACCCGACCCTGTCGTCGAACGGGGTCGCGATCGCCTATTCCTCCGGCGGGCAGGTGCACGTGAGATCCCGTGCCACGGGAGCAACGGGCATCCTGAGCGTCTCCCGCTCGGTCGACCCGGGCAATGGTCCGTCGTTCTCGCCCATGCTGTCTGCAGATGGGCGCTACGTGGTCTGGTCCACGAGCGCGACCAACCTCACGCCTGATCGCTACCCCCGGAGCGTCGTGTTCGGCAGCAGCGGGCACACGATGATCCGCAACATCGGAACCTCCTACGCCGGGTGAGGTCAGAGGGTGGGGGAGACTCGGATGGTGCCGACGGGGGTGGTGCCGCCGTGGATGGTGAGGTCGAGGTCGGGCAGGAGGTCGGCGACCTGGGATGGCGTGAGGGAGCCGTGGCGGGCGAGGAGGGTGAGCGCCACGAGCGACGCCGCCCGCAGGCTGCCGTCGAGCACCTTCACCGCCACCGACGCGCCATCCGGCGTCGCCATCACCATCACGCCCTCCGCACCGAGCTTCGCCACCACGCCGAGGCGGTCGATCACCACGGTGTTCGCCCGCCCCGGCCCGTCGATGGCCCAGCCGTTCGCGAGGATGCTCGAGGTCAGGTACGCCGCGGGCCCCGACGTGGCACGGCGGATGCGGCCGATGCCGCGCGCCAGCGCCTCGAGCGAGAGAGCGTGCACAGGGGCGCCGCATCCGTCGACACCCGAGTGCGCCACGGGTGAGCCCGTCTCGCGCTCGACCACGGCGAGGATGCGCTGCTGCAGCGGATGCGACGGGTCGAGATACGAGGCGGTCTCCCACCCGTTCTGCACGCAGGCCAGCAGCATCGCGGCGTGCTTGCCCGAGCAGTTCATGTAGAGGCGCTCGCGCCCGCCGTGCGCGCGGATGACCTCGTCGCGTGCGCTCGACGCTCCCGGCCAGTCCGGCGGGCACCCGAGAGCGGATGCGGGCAGCCCGGCGAGGGCCAGGATCGACGAGACGACCTCGAGGTGCGCGGGGGTGGCGGCGTGGCTCGCCGTGGCCAGCACGGTCTGCACGGGGTCGAGCTCGACCCCGGATTCGAGCACCGCGAGCGCCTGGAACGGCTTCATGCACGAACGCGGGTACACGGGCAGCGAGGGAGACCCCACGCTGAGCGCCACCGAGCCGTCGGCGGAGAGCACCACGGCGGAGCCGATGTGCCGCGACTCCACGAACCCGCTGCGGTCGACCACCGCGAGCTCGGCCGACTCGCCGACCCCCGCCGTGCCCGGCTCCGGAGCGCCGGCCGACCCGCCGACCCCCGCCGTGCCCGGCTCGAGGCTCACGCCGAGAGCTGCGCGAGCGCGTCGTCGATCACCGAGAGGGCCTCGGTGAGCAGCTCGTCCGAGATGACGAGCGAGGGCAGGAACCGCAGCACGTTGCCGTACGTCCCGGCGGTGAGCGCGAGCACTCCCTGCTGGGCGCAGTAGGCCACGATCGCGTTCACGGCGTCGGCGTTCGGCACCTTGGTGGTCGAGCCCGTGCCCGACTCCACGAGCTCGATCGCGATCATGGCGCCGATGCCGCGCACGTCTCCGATCACGTCGTACTTCTCCTGCAGGGCGGTCAGCCCCGAGAGCAGCGTGGCACCGATGCGATCGGCCTCGGCGAGGAGCCCGCGCGACTCGATCTCGGAGAACACGGCGACTGCCGCGGCCGAGGCCACCGGGTTGCCACCGAAGGTGCCGCCGAGCCCACCGGGCTGAGCGGAGTCCATGATGCTCGCGCGCCCCGTGACACCGGCGAGTGGCAGTCCGCCCGCGATGCCCTTGGCCGAGAGCACCATGTCGGGCACGAGCCCGAAGTGCGACGAGGCGAAGTACGATCCGGTGCGCGCCATGCCGCTCTGGATCTCGTCGGCGATGAAGACGACGCCGTTCGCCGTGCACCACTCCTGCAGCGCGGGCAGGAAGCCGTCGGCCGGCACCACGAAACCGCCCTCGCCCTGGATGGGCTCCACCACGAGGCACGCCAGGTCGGCCGCGCCGACGGTCTTCTCGAGGTACGAGATGGTGCGGGCGGCGGCCTCGGCCCCCGAGAGACCGTCGTGGTACGGGTACGAGTTCGGGGCGCGGTAGACGTCGCCCGCGAGCGGCCCGAAGCCCGTCGCGTAGGGCGCGGCCTTGAAGTTCATGGCCATCGTGAGGTTGGTGCGCCCGTGGTAGGCGTGGTCGAGCACCGCCACGCCGTTGCGGCCGGTGAACTTGCGGGCGATCTTCACGCCGTTCTCCACGGCCTCGGCGCCCGAGTTGACGAGCACGGTGCGCTTGGCGAAGTCGCCGGGGGTGTGCTCGGCGAGGAGCTCGGCCACCCGCACGTACGACTCGTAGGGGGTGATGGTGAACAGCGTGTGCGTCAGGTCGGCCAGCTGGGCGGAAGCCGCCTCCACCACGGCGGCGTTGGTGTGGCCGATGGTGGTCACACCGATGCCCGCACCGAGGTCGATGAACTGGTTGCCGTCGACGTCGACCAGCACGGCGCCGCTCGCCTTGGCGACGTAGACGGGCAGCGCGGCCGTGACACCGGGGGGCACGACGGCCAGGCGTCGCTGGTGCAGCTCCTGCGACCGCGGGCCGGGAATCGCCGTGACGACCTTCCGCTCCTGGGGAACCGTGTAGACCGGGGCGTCGAGGGTGTCAGTCATAGTGGTCTCCAGTTTAGGCCAGCCGCCACCGCACCCGGGTTAGCATGGCCGGGTGACTCCTGAGCATCACTACAGCGTCGGTGTCGAGTGGCTTGGCAATCGGGGCACCGGCACCAGCCACTACCGCGACTACGGCAGGCAGGGCCTCCTCACCGCCGAGGGCAAGCACGACGTCGAGGTCTCGGCCGACAAGACCTTCCACGGCGACCGCGACCGCTGGAACCCCGAGGAGCTGCTGCTCGCCGCCCTCGCCGAGTGCCACATGCTCTCGTTCCTCCACGTGGCCGTGCTGCACGGTCTCGTGGTGACGGCGTACACGGATGCCGCGACGGGCACCATGGTGCAGCAGGGCGACGGCGGCCACTTCACGAGCGCCGAGCTGCACCCCGTCGTCACCGTCCAGGTGCCCGAGGGGGCATCCACCATCTCCGAGCAGGACTTCAGGGCCCTCCACCACGAGGCCGCCCAGAAGTGCTTCATCGCCAACTCGGTGAACTTCCCCGTGGCCCACGAGCCGCGACTCGTCGTGGCCTGATCCGGTGATCACGACCCCGCACTCCGAGAAGACCCCGCTCTCCGAGCGAGCAGAGCGATGACCCGGCAGCAGCGCCTCGTGCTCGTCGTCGCCATCCTCGCGGCGTTCGTCTCCTTCCTCGACGCCACCGTCATCAACGTGGCGCTCCCCGCCATCAGCCGCGAGCTCGGTGGTGAGCTCTCGACCCAGCAGTGGGTGGTCGACGCCTACCTCATCACCCTCGGCTCCGTCATCCTGCTCGCGGGCTCGCTCAGCGACGTCTACGGGCGCAGGAAGATCCTCCTGATCGGCCTCATCGGCTTCGGCGTGGCCTCGCTGCTCTGCGCCGCAGCCCCCACGGTGGAGTTCCTCATCGTGGCGCGGGCCCTGCAGGGCATCGCGGGTGCGCTGCTCGTGCCCTCCTCGCTCGCCCTCATCATCGCCACGTTCAAGGGATCCGCGCAGAGCCGGGCCATCGGCACCTGGACGGCCTTCACGAGCGTGGCCAACATCGCGGGCCCCATCCTCGGTGGTGTGCTCGTCGACCAGGTGTCGTGGCGCCTCATCTTCGGCATCAACGTGCTGCCGATCGTGATCACGGTCGTCCTGCTGCTCCGCATGGAGACGGATGCGCACCACGCTCCGGGCGCGCGCATCGACTACCCGGGTGCCGTGCTCGGCATGCTCGGCCTCGGTCTGCCGGTGTTCGCGCTCATCGAGCAGGCGAACTTCGGGTGGGGATCGCCCGTCGTGCTCGTGCCGCTCATCGTGGGCCTCGTGGCGCTCGTGGCGTTCCTCCTGCACGAGCGGCGCACCGCGCAGCCGATGCTGCCGCTCGAGCTGTTCCGGGTGCGCAACTTCTCGGTGGGCAACGTCTCGACGTTCCTCATCTACGGAGCGCTCTCGCTGGGCTTCTTCAGCGTGGCCGTGTTCCTGCAGCAGGTGGCCGGCTACAGCGCCACCTTCGCCGGGTTCGCAATGATCCCCACGAGCATCCTCCTCATCGGTCTCTCGAGCCTGTTCGGTCGGTGGAGCGGTCGGATCGGGCCGCGCCTGTTCATGACGGTCGGCCCGCTGCTGGCGGGCGCCGGGTTCCTGCTCATGCTGCGGTTCGACGAGAGCGCCGACTACCTCACCCAGGTGCTGCCGGCCGTGGTGGTGTTCGGGCTCGGCATGGCCATCACGGTCGCGCCGCTCACCGCCGCCATCCTCGGCGCCATCGACTCGTCGCGCTCCGGCATCGCCTCGGCGGTCAACAACGCGGTCTCGCGCGTGGCCGGTCTCATCGCGGTGGCGCTCGCGAGCCTCATCGCGGGCACGGCCGTGCTCGATCTGGCGGGGTTCCACCGGGTGGTGCTCGTGACGGCCGTGTTCTTCGTGGCCGGGGGCATCGTGGCGTTCGCGGGCATCCGCAACCCGCCCCGCGAGGCGGAGTCTTCTCCCGCTCCCAGCGGGTCACCAGCTTGACCCAAGGCGACTGAGCCAGACTGGCCGCGATCCCCACCCCCTTACGAAGAGGACTCATGCGTTCAATTCCGGCCGTCGCCGCCGCAGCACTCGCCGCGACCCTCCTGCTCGCGGGCTGCACCGCGACCCCAGACGAGAGCTCCGCCACGTCGTCTCCCGACGCCGGTGCGACCCCCACCAACGAGTGCGCCGAGTCCGGCACCGCCTCCGACGCGGTCACCGTCACGGGAGACCTGGGGGCCAAGCCCACCACGGCATTCCAGGGCCCGCTCACGGTCGACAGCACCGAGCGCACCATCGTGACCGAGGGTGACGGCGCCGAGGTGGCCTTCGGCGACGTCGCCACCATCGACTTCACCATCTACAACGGCAACACGGGCGACGAGGTGTTCTCCACCCTCGACGAGGGCGGCACGCAGCTGCAGCTCACCGTCGACGCCACCCAGTACATCCCCGGCATCGTCAACGCCGTGGCCTGCGCTCCCGTGGGCTCGCGCGTGGTGGCCGTCATCCCGCCCGCCGACGCGTTCGGCGACACCGGCAACGAGTCGCTCGGCATCGGGGCCTCCGACACCATGGTGATGGTCGCCGACGTCGAGGGCATCGTGCCGCTCCGCGCCGACGGCGAGGACCAGCCGGCGCAGGAGGGCTTCCCCACCGTGGAGCTCGATGACGACGGCGCCCCCACCGTGACCATGCCCGAGGGCGCAGCACCCACCGAGCTGCAGCTCGAGGTGCTCAAGAAGGGCGACGGCGCCGTGGTCGGCGAGGGCGACAGCGTGACCGTGCAGTACCAGGGCTCGATCTACGGCACCGGAGCGGTGTTCGACCAGAGCTGGGGCAACGGTGGCCCGCGCACCTTCCAGACCACCGGAGTCGTTCAGGGCTTCTCGGCCGCCATGGTGGGCCAGACCGTCGGCTCGCAGGTGCTCGTGGTCATCCCGCCGGAGCTCGGCTACGGCACCGAGGGCAACGAGGCCGCCGGCATCGCGGGCACCGACACTCTCGTGTTCGTGATCGACATCCTCGCGACCGCCTCGGCCGGATAGCAGAGGCGGTTCCGGTCGACAGGCCGGAACGCCAGCCAGCCCCGATGGAGCCGGTGAGAACAGTGGCATGATGAAGCGGTGAGACGCGTCATCATCCTCGGTTCCACCGGCTCCATCGGCGTTCAGGCGCTCGACGTCATCCGCCGGAACCCCGACCGCTTCGACGTGGTGGGGCTCGTGGCCGGCCGCAACCGCGAGGCGCTCGACGCCCAGGCCGCCGAGTTCGGGGTCGACGACACAGGCCTCGGAGCGGTCGAGGCCGAGCAGCTCGTGCGCGATGTCGAGGCCGACGTGGTGCTCAACGGCATCACCGGCTCGGTGGGGCTCGGCCCCACCCTCGCCGCGCTCGAGGCCGGCCGCACCCTCGCGCTCGCCAACAAGGAGAGCCTCATCGTGGGCGGCGACCTCGTGAAGCGGGCCGCGGCTCCCGGCCAGATCGTGCCGGTCGACTCCGAGCACTCCGCCATCGCCCAGGCCCTCCGCTCGGGCACGGCGGGCGAGGTGTCCCGGCTCGTGCTCACCGCCTCGGGCGGCCCCTTCCGAGGCCGCAGCCGGGAGTCGATGACGGCCGTCACGCCGCGGGAGGCGCTCGCGCATCCCACGTGGGACATGGGGCTCGTGGTCACCACGAACTCCGCGACCCTCGTCAACAAGGGCCTCGAGGTCATCGAGGCGCACCTGCTCTTCGATGTGCCGTACTCCGACATCGAGGTCACCGTGCATCCGCAGTCGGTGGTGCACTCGATGGTCGAGTTCTGCGACGGCTCCACGCTGGCGCAGGCCTCGCCGCCCGACATGCGGCTGCCCATCGCCCTCGGCCTCGACTGGCCCTCCCGCGTGGCGGGTGTCGGGGTGCCGATCGACTGGACCGCCTCGCACACCTGGAGCTTCGAGCCGCTCGACGAGGTCGCGTTCCCCGCCGTGGCCCTCGCCAAGCAGGTGGGCAGGGCCGGCGGCGGTTACCCGGCCGTCTTCAACGCGGCCAACGAGCAGGCCGTCGCGGCGTTCCACGAGGGGCGGATCGGGTTCCTCGACATCGTCGACACCGTGCGCCGCGTCGTCGACCTGCACGAGAGCGACTCCCTGCCGGTCATCCGCGAGTCGCTCGCCGAGACCGAGCTCTGGGCTCGCGCGGCGGCGGATCGGCTGCTCGCCGCGATCTGACCGCCTCGGCGCGCCCAGAACACTCTTCACTCCCGCACAGCCAACCATCAGCGCGCCCGGGGGCCCTGCGGGTAGTGTCCTCGTGTGGAAACGGTCCTTCAATTCGTGCTCGGCGTGCTCATCGTCGCCGTGGGGGTCGCGGTCTCCATCGGCCTCCATGAGGTCGGGCACCTCGTGCCCGCCAAGCTCTTCGGCATCAAGGTCACCCAGTACATGATCGGCTTCGGGCCCACCGTGTTCTCGAGGCGGCGCGGCGAGACGGAGTACGGCCTCAAGGCCATCCCGCTCGGCGGCTACATCTCGATGATCGGCATGTTTCCGCCTCGTGGCGCGAACGAGCGGGCCGCCTCCAACAGCACGGGCTTCTTCCAGCAGATGGTCACGGATGCGAGGGCGCAGTCGCAGCTCTCGATCGGCGTCGACGAGGATCGCGCGTTCTACCGCAAGCCCGTGTGGCAGCGCATGATCGTGATGCTCGGCGGTCCGTTCATGAACCTCGTGCTCGCCGTGGTCTTCTTCTCGATCGTGCTCGTGGGCTTCGGCACGCTGCAGCCCTCCACGACCGTGGGCAGCGTGAGCGCGTGCGTGCTGCCGGCCACGAGCGAGCGGCAGACCTGCGAGACGGGCGACCAGGAGTCGCCGGGCGCCGCCGCGGGCCTCCAGCCGGGCGACGAGCTCGTGAGCATCGACGGCACCGCCATCACGAGCTGGGACCAGTCGACCGAGATCATCCGCGACTCCGCCGGCGACCAGCTGCCGGTCGTGGTGGAGCGCGACGGCGAGCAGCTCGACCTCACGCTCACGCCGCTGCTCACCGAGCGCTACGTGGTCGACGACGCCGGCCAGGTCGTCACCGACGCCTCGGGCGCCGAGCTCACCCAGGAGGTGGGCTTCGTGGGCATGGGCTCGCTCGAGCAGCTCACGCCGCAGCCCATCACCGCCGTGCCCGCCTTCGTGGGCGACAACATCGTGCACACCATGGGCATCGTGCTCAACCTCCCGCAGCGTCTCTACGACGTGGCGCAGGCGGCCTTCGGGCCGGGGGAGCGCGACCCCAACGGCCCCATCAGCGTGGTGGGTGTGGGCCGGGTGGCGGGTGAGATCGCCGCCCTCGACTCCATCTCGGTCGAGGCCAAGGCCGCGAGCCTGCTCGGGCTGCTCGGATCGCTCAACGTGGCGCTGCTCGTGATCAACCTCGTGCCGCTCACGCCGCTCGATGGCGGGCACGTGGTCGCGGCCGCCTGGGAGGGCATCCGCCGGTTCTTCGCGAAGCTCTTCAAGCGCAAGGATCCGGGGCCGGTCGACGCGGCCAAGCTCATGCCGCTCACCTTCGCGGTCGTCATCCTGTTCGGCGGTATGACGGCGCTGCTCGTCTACGCCGACATCGTGAAGCCCGTCAACATCTTCGGGTGATCGCTGGCTGATCCCCGGCCGGTAGGCCAGGAATTCACCGGGCGCTGACCGCGCGTCCAGCCACCGGTTCTAGACTGATGACGTGCCAGCAGTCAACCTCGGGATGCCCAAGCCCCCGCCCGAAACCCTCGCCCCTCGCCGCAAGTCACGGCAGATCAAGGTGGGCAAGGTGCTCGTGGGCGGCGACGCCCCCGTGAGCGTGCAGTCGATGACCACCACGCCCACCCCCAACATCAACGCCACCCTGCAGCAGATCGCCGAGCTCACGGCCTCCGGTTGCGACATCGTGCGTGTGGCCGTGCCCTCGCGCGACGACGCCGAGGCGCTGCCCATCATCGCCAAGAAGTCGCAGATCCCCGTGATCGCCGACATCCACTTCCAGCCCAACTACGTGTTCGCGGCCATCGACGCCGGGTGCGCCGCTGTGCGTGTGAACCCGGGCAACATCCGCAAGTTCGACGACCAGGTGGGCAAGATCGCCGCCGCGGCGGCCGCCGCCGGGGTCTCCATCCGCATCGGTGTCAACGCCGGATCGCTCGAGCCCTCGATCATGCAGAAGTACGGCAGGGCCACCCCCGAGGCGCTCGTCGAGAGCGCCGTGTGGGAGGCCTCGCTCTTCGAGGAGCACGGCTTCCACGACTTCAAGATCTCGGTCAAGCACAACGACCCCATCATCATGGTCAAGGCCTACCGGCTGCTCGCCGAGCGCGGCGACTGGCCCCTGCACCTCGGTGTCACCGAGGCCGGCCCGTCCTTCCAGGGCACCATCAAGAGCGCGACGGCCTTCGGCATCCTGCTCTCCGAGGGCATCGGAGACACCATCCGCGTCTCGCTCTCGGCGCCTCCCGCTGAGGAGGTCAAGGTGGGTCTGCAGATCCTGCAGTCGCTCAACCTCCGCGAGCGCAAGCTCGAGATCGTCTCGTGCCCGTCGTGCGGGCGCGCCCAGGTGGATGTCTACAAGCTCGCGAACGACGTGACCGACGGGCTCGAGGGCATGACCGTGCCGCTGCGCGTGGCCGTCATGGGCTGCGTCGTGAACGGCCCGGGCGAGGCCCGCGAGGCCGACCTCGGCGTGGCCTCCGGCAACGGCAAGGGTCAGATCTTCGTGAAGGGCGAGGTCATCAAGACCGTGCCCGAGTCGGAGATCGTCTCGACCCTCATCGAGGAGGCCAACCGCCTCGCCGCCGAGATGCCCGCCGGCGAGATCGGTTCGCCCGAGGTCGTCACCGTCTGATCGCGGTCGTCACCGTCTGATCCAGCCCGTCACCGCCTGATCCTGAGGGGTACGTCCTGGAGGTCAGACCGCGAGGTTCTCGCGGAGGGTGCTGCCTGGGTACCTGGGTGCGAGGGCTCCGCGCCGGCGCAGCTCGGGAACGAGCAGCTCCGAGACGTCGCCGAAGCCCGAGGGCGCGGCGAGCGGGCTGGCGAACATGTAACCGCCTCGCCCGCCCACCGCGGCGAAGTTCTCCTCGAGCTCGTCGGCCACCTGCTCGGCCGTGCCGCACAGTGTGTGGTCGAGGCCCGTGGCGTGGCGCCAGCCGTGCTCGAACAGCTCTGAGCGGGTGAGCGCTGTCGCCCCTCCGAGCTGCTGCACGAGGGCACCGATGAAGGCGCCTTGAGCACCCTGCACGCGGCGCACCTCCTCCACGAGCTCGTCGAGGGTGAACCGCTCGGGCAGCGAGGCGAAGTCGAAGCCCACGTTGTGCGAGAGGTACGCCCCCACGGCCTCGTCGTTCCAGAACCCCGCGACCTCGTCGCGACGTTCCGCGGCTTCCCTCGCCGAGCGGGCCACGATCACCTGGGTGGCCCAGAGGATGCCCACGGCGTCGGCATCGCGCCCGGCGGCCCGCAGGGCGGTGTCGAGGGCCTCGCGGTGCCGCAGCTGCCCGGCCACCGACCCGCCGAAGCCGAAGACGAGCTCCACGAACTCGGCCGACGTCGCGATCCCCTTGGGCGAGTTGCCCGCCTGGATGAGCACGGGGCTGCCTTGCGGGCTCGGCATCGAGGCGAGCGGCCCCTTCACCCGGAAGTGCGTGCCCACGTGATCGATCGGATGCACGAGCGACGGATCCGCGAAGCGCCCTGTCTCACGGTCGGCGAGGATGGCCTCGGCGGGCACCGATCGCCAGAGCGCCCGGCACACGGCCATGAACTCGCTCATGCGGTCGTAGCGTTCGTCGTGGTCCATGCGCTCCGCGAAGCCGTAGTTCGCCGCATCCGCCCCCCCGGGCCGACGCCACGACGTTGAAGGCCAGGCGGCCGTTCGTGACGTGGTCGATCGAGTTGAGCAGCCGCGCGACGGTGAAGGGGTGCAGGAAGGTCGAGGAGTACGTGAGCCCGAAGCCGATGTGCTCGGTGACCGCGGCCATCGAGGTGACCACGGGGCTCATGTCGTGGCGCGGCCACTGGATGCCCCACTCCACGGCGGCGTCCATCGATCCGCGCCAGGTGTCGGGGATGCCGCTGCCGTCGCCGAAGAACAGCAGGTCCACACCCGCGCGCTCGGCGGTGCGCGCGATCTCCTGGTAGATGCGCACGTCGGGGTAGGTGGCGCCCACCCACGATCCCTGTCGGGCCCAGCGGCCCTCGGTGTGGGCGAACGACAGGTCGAAGGCGGTGTGCATGCCGCTCATGCCGCGGCCCCCTGCCACAGCGTGGCCACGTCGTGCACCGAGCGCACGTCGGCCGAGTTGAGGGCCATGCTCTCGACGGATGCGCGGTGCAGCTCGGGCGAGTACGCGGCGGTGGCGTCCTCGGCCAGCACCACGGGCAGGTCGTGCTGGGCCGCATCCGTCACCGTGGCGAGGATGCAGCACTCGGTCGTGAGACCGGCCACGGTGATCCAGCCCACCCCCAGCCGCTCGAGCTGCTCGGCCAGGTCGGTGCCCGCGAAGCCGCTGTAGAAGCGCTTGCGCACCCGGGTCTCGTCGGGCAGAGGCTCGAGCCGCCACCAGGCGGCGCCCGGGCTGCCGGCCACGCACGGGAAGTCGGAGGTCTCGGTGTCGAACGATCCGGAGCGGAGCCACGCGCTCGCACGCCACGGCCGCGAGGGGTCGTAGGCCAGTTCGACCCAGACCACCGGAACACCGGAGGCCCGTGCCGCGGCGACGAGCTCGCCGCAGCGGGCCACGGCGGAGGCGACGGCGGCGAGGCCCGACTCGTCGACACCCCAGCCGGCGAGCAGCTCGGGGTCGGCGAAGTCGCGCTGCACGTCGACCACCACGAGCGCGGGCCGGCCGGCGGCGAGCAGCCCCGCAGCGCGGTCGGCGGCGAGGTCGCTCACCGCTGCACCTGCTCGTCGAGGAGGCGGAGCTGCGGCAGCACGGCCTCACCGAACGCCGGCAGGTCGGCGAGGTAGTCCGGGAAGATGAGCATGAGCCCATCGAGCTCGGCCGTCTCCACCACGGTGCGGATGTGCTCGACCACGCGCTCGGGCCCCCCGGCCACGTACACGGTCTGGAACGCCTGCTCGCCGTCGGCGCCCTCCGCCCAGGCGAGGGCGCGCTCCTCGGGCATGCCCCAGGATCGCCGCATGTTCGCGAGCGCCACCCGATCGATGCCGCGCCCGTACTCCTGAGCCCGCTTCGTGGCGAGCGCATCCGTCTCGTCGAGCACGACCGTGAGCATCGAGTAGGTGCGCACCTGGCGGCCGAGCGCCTCGGCGCGATCGTGCACGTCGCGCGAGGAGTCGCGCATGTCCTCGAGGGTGTCGGCGCCGAGGAAGGCGCCGTCGGTGTGCGCGGCCTGGAACGCGCGCCCGGCGGGGGAGGTGCCGGCGTTGATGACCAGCGGCCGCGGCTCGGGGTGCGGGCGGGACTGGCAGTCGTCGAGCGTGAAGAACTCGCCCGCGTGGGTCACCGAGTCCTCCGACCACAGGCGGCTCACGAGCTCGGCCCACTCCGTGGTCATGCGGTAGCGCTCGGCCTTGGTCATGTCGGGGTTCCAGAGCCCCATCTGCTCGAACTCGTCGGCGTACGAGCCGTTCACGATGTTCATGCCGGCCCGGCCCCCGCTGATCTGCTGCAGCGTGGTGAAGACCTTGGCCGCGAAGGCGGGGTGCTGCATGTTGGCGTGCACCGTGGCCCAGATCTTCACGCGCTCGGTGGCCTCGGCGATGCCGGCCATCATGGTCATCGACTCGATGGTCTCGCCCCAGTGGTCGGTCTCGCCACCGAAGCCGCGCCACTTCGACATCGCCATCACGAAGTCGAGGCCGATCTCCTCGGCGAGCAGCGCGATCCGCTTGTTGTGGTCGTATCTGGCCGGCGGATACGGTGCCGTGCTGGAGACGAGCCATCCGCCCGCCGCGTTGGGCAGGAAGACGCCGTACTCCCGGGGTCCTGTCATCATGATCGCTCCCTCTCGTCGAGCATGCCGGCGCGCGCGGGCATGCGAGGCGGAGAGCGTGCGACGCGAACCGGGGGTTGAGTCGCGGAGTCCAACCTGGCTTCGATTATAGGGAGGTGGTGGGCCCCGCGGATGACGCGCGGTCGAGGAGCGCGCCGAGCTCCTCCACGGCGCCTCCCGGGTGCGCCACGAACACCGTGACCCCCAGATCCTTCGCCGCGGCGGCCAGCCAGCCCCGACCGGCGAGGATCGTGGCGACGGTGGGACTGACGCACAGCACGGGTCGCGCCTCGGGCAGGAGGGCGTGGCGCACCCAGACGAGCTTGAAGAGGTCGGCGGCCACCTTGTTGCGGAGCGCCGAGCGCATGGCCCCGCCGTTGAGCACGAACTGCACGATCCAACGGCCCTGCGGGTCCAGGCCCTCGAGCTCCACCGAGGTGCCGTCGGGGAGGGTGAGCCGTCTCGGGCGCAGCTCGGTGCCCAGGTGTGCGCCGAGAGCCGCCGCCGCGGCGGCCTCGGGGGTTCCCGGGCCGAAGCGCTCGCTGCCCGTCTCCTGCATGCTCTGATTCTCTCAGTGCCAGATCACGTCAGTGCACGATGACCTCAGTGCACGATGACGTCAGTGCATGATCATGCCACCGGTGACGTTGAACGCCTGCCCGGTGAGGTAGGCGCCGTCGGCCGAGGCGAGGAACAGCGCGAGCCCCGCGACGTCGTCGGGGGAGCCCAGTCGCCCGAGCGGCGAGTAGCTCGACCACAGCGCCACCTTCTCCTCGGTGCGGGTCGCGGCGCCCATCTCGGTGAGGATGTAGCCGGGGCAGAGCGCATTCGCCCTGATGCCGTGCACGCCCAGCTCGAGCGCCGTCACGCGGGTCAGCGCGATCACGGCCGCCTTCGACGCCGCGTAGGCCCCCTCGCCCGCACCGCCCGACTTGCCGGCCATCGACGCGAGGTTCACGATCGATCCGCCCGTTCCCCCCTCGATCATCGAGCGCGCCGCGACCTGGGTGGTGAGCAGCATCGATCGGGTGTTGACGGCGAAGGCCCGGTCCCAGGCCTCCGGCGACGTCTCGAGCAGGGAGGAGAACTCGAGCACGCCTGCGCAGTTCACGAGCACGTCGACGCCGCCGAGCGCCTCCACGGCCGCCGTGGTCGCCGACCGCGCATCCTCGACGTCGGAGAGGTCGACCTCGCTGAACCAGGCGCCGATCTCGGCGGCCTTGGCCCGCCCCGGATCGCTCAGCCGGTCGAGGATCGCGACAGCGGCCCCCGCCTCCCGGAACCGCTCGGCGATGCGGGCGCCGATGCCGCGGGCGCCGCCCGTGATGACGACCCTGGGGCCCGTAGACGTCTCGATCACACCTGGTCTCCTTGCACGCGCGGATGTCTCGAGGTCCAGGATGCCAGGGGCCGCCGGGCCGGGACGGCGGATCCGGAACCTTTTACACGCCGGAAATAAAACGATTTAGATCGTGACTCATCAGCTTGTTAGCATGCCGAACACGCGCTGCATCGTGCCGCTCCATCACGGGCAAGCCGGCTCCACATCATGATCCACCTCAGTCAGCCGGGAACCCCCGGCTCATCCTGGAAGGTTCCGCATGTTCCCTGCACAGCCCCGCCCGAAGAAGACCACCACCGCCCTCGTGGCCGCCTCGGCGGCCTCCCTGCTGCTGCTCGCCGGCTGCTCGAGCAACAGCACGGCCGCCGAGACGAGCACCACGCCGGCAGGCGGATCCGATCTCATCAGCGCCGAGCGCTGCGCCGAGAACGAGGCGGCGGGCCCCATCACCTTCCTCACCTCGTTCTCCTACGCGGCCTCCGTGGGCCTGCTCGACGTGGTCGCCGCCAAGGAGATGGGGATCTTCGACGACCTCTGCCTCGACGTCACGATCGAGCCTGGCTCGAACAACGCCCAGCTCGTGAGCGCGGGCACCGCCCAGTTCGCCGGTCTCGGCAGCCCCTCGGATGCGCTCGTCGCCATCGACAACGGCGCCGACATCTCCGGCATCGCCACCTACGGCAACACGGTGGCCATCACCCTCATGACCATGACCGACGGCGGCCCCGCCTCGTTCGAGGACTTCGCAGGTCTGACCGCCGGCTTCAAGGGCGCCATCCCGCCCCAGATCTCGGCGATGTTCCTCGAGGAGGGCGTCGACCCCAGCACCATCAACTGGGTCTCGGTGGGCTACGACCCCACCATCCTGCCCAACGACCAGGTGCAGGCTCTCACCGGCTACAAGTCGAACGAGCCGCTCGCACTCAAGGCGCAGGACTACGACATCACCGAGTGGGATCCGGCCGAGTACGGCATCGAGTCGGCGTTCAACACCCAGATCGTCAACAACACGTTCAAGGAGGAGCACCCCACCGCGGTGGAGGACTTCCTGCGCGCGAGCCTCTACACCTACAACTGGATCAACGAGTCGGATGCGAACCTCGACGAGGCGCTCGGCTACGCGGAGGCGCTCTCCGACGCCGGCTACGACCTCGAGTCGAGCAAGGCCAGGTGGGCCGAGGAGGTCTCGCTCGTCGAGTCCAGCCAGCCGGAGGGTCTGCCCATCGGCGGCGAGACCGTCGAGCAGTGGACCCCTGAGGCCGACATGCTCGTGCAGTTCGAGCTCGTGGGCTCCGAGCCCGACGTCGAGGCGGCCATCGATCCGAGCTTCATCGAGGCGATCTACGACGGGACCGAGCTCATCTGGCCGGCTCCGTGAGAGCTTGGGTGCAGACGGGCTTCGGCGGATCGGAGGTGCGGCGGCTGCTCGAGGTCGCCGCGCCCGCGCCGGAGGCCGACGAGGTGATCGTGCGGGTGCTGGCACTCGCGCTGAATCGGCTCGACGTGCTGCAGCGGCACGAACCGGTCGTGCCCGGCATGGCCGTGCCGCACATCGCGGGCATGGATCTGGTGGGCCAGGTCGTGTCGAGCGGCGCCGACGTGCCAGGTGAGCTCACCGATCGTGTGGTGCTCGTCGATCCCGTCGTGAGCTGCGGCCACTGCGAGTACTGCGAGGCGGAGACCCCCACCTACTGCGCCCGGTTCCAGACCATCGGATCCACGCGCGACGGCGGCATGGCCGAGTTCGTGGCGGTCCCGGCCCGCAACTGCACGATCGTGGAGGCGTCGGAGAGCGACCGCGACCGGCTCACCGAGCTCGCCGCCGTGCCCGTGGCCGGTGCCACGGCCTGGCGCGGACTGCTCTCGGCCGGTCGGCTCCGGGCGGGCGAGACCGTCGTGATCCCGGGGGCGGGATCGGGCCTCGGGGCGGCCGGGGTGCAGATCGCGCTCGCGCAGGGCGCGACCGTCATCACCCTCGTCTCCGGCGCGGAGAAGAAGGCGCGCGCGGAGCTCGCGGGTGCGCACCACGTGATCGACCGCCTCGACCGCTCCGCCGCGGGGGAGTGGGTCGACGAGGTGCTCGCGCTCACCGGCGGGCGCGGTGCCGATCTGGTGTGGGACCACGTGGGCGGCCGCTTCCTCGGCCAGGCCCTCCGCGCCACGAGGCCGGGCGGCCGGGTCGTGCTCTCGGGCACCACCGACGGGCTCGACGCAGCCCTCCACCTGCCCGATCTCTACCAGCCCGGCCGCAGCATCATCGGCCACGGCAGCTACAGCCGCGCCGACATGGCCGCCGCCGTCGCGGCGTTCTCGCCGGGCGGGTTCCCGCTCGCCATCGACAGCGTGTGGCCGTTCGAGCAGCTCCCCGCCGCGGAGGCCAGACTCGAGTCGAACGAGTTCTTCGGCAAGATCGTGGTGCTCGGCCCGTCGTTCTCCGCGGAGGACGCGGCCAGCAGCACGACGACAGCCGGCGCCGGCATCCGCTCCACCATCAGCCCCAGCACCGTCACTCCGACCGAGAGCGCAGCATGACAGACACCTCCACCATCGACCTCCGCGGGGTAGGGCGCACCTACACGAGGGGCAAGAGCACCGTCCAGGCACTGGTCGGGGTCGACCTCTCCATCCGCCAGGGCGAGTTCGTGACCCTCTTCGGCCCCTCCGGTTGCGGCAAGTCGACCCTCCTCCGCCTCATCGCAGGGCTCGACGAGCAGACCACGGGCGAGATCTCGGTCTTCGGCGCCACCCCGAAGAAGGCCTCGGCGCGCAAGGACATCGCGTGGATCCCGCAGTCGTCCGCCCTCCTGCCGTGGCTCGACATCGAGGCGAACGCCTCGCTCTCGTCGGTGGTCAACAAGAAGGCCGACCGCAGTGGCGCCACCACGAGGCGGCCGGAATCCGCGGTGTCGATCCTCGACGAGGTGGGGCTCGGCGACTTCCGCTCCTCCCGCCCGGATCAGCTCTCCGGCGGCATGCGGCAGCGGGCCTCCATCGCGCGCGGATTCGCGCAGGGTGCTCCGCTCATGCTCATGGACGAGCCGTTCTCCGCCCTCGACGAGCTCACGCGCGACACCCTGCGCCTGCGGCTGCTCGAGCTCTGGGAGCACCACAAGAAGACGATCGTGTTCGTCACCCACTCCGCCATGGAGGCGGTGCTGCTCTCGGACCGCGTGGTCGTGATGAGCCCGCGGCCCGGGCGCATCCGTGAGGTCGTCGATGTGGATCTGCCGCGTCCGCGCACGTGGGAGCTCACCGAGACGCCGGAGTTCGTGGCGAAGGTCGCCCAGGTCAAACACATCCTCTGGAGTGCATGGAAGGGCGACGAATGAGCGTCGGAATCGATCCCCTCGCGCCGGCTCGTCGGCGCCCCCGCCTGTCGTCCCGCACGGGCGGGATGCTCCTCACCGTGGTGGCCCCGCTCACCCTCTTCGCGGTGCTCGCCGTCGTCTGGCAGTGGGCTGCGTCGACCTTCAAGAGCGTGCTGCCGCCCATCCAGGAGATCGTCGTCGACATCGCCGGGCGGCCCGACTTCTACCTCACCAACCTCGGTGTGACCCTCGAGGCCGCGCTGCTCGGCTTCGCCTTCGGAGTCGTGGTGGCCGTCGTGCTGGCGGCGGCGATCGTGCACTTCCGCTTCCTGCGGGCGGCCATCATGCCGGTGGCGCTCCTGCTCAACGTCACGCCCATCGTGGCGATCTCGCCCGCGCTCGTGGTGGCGTTCGGCTTCAACCAGATCCCGCACATCATCGTGGCGGCGCTCAGTGCGTTCTTCCCCACGCTCATCAACGCCATCACGGGTCTGCGCTCGGTCGATCCGCAGGCCCTCGAGGTCTTCGACGCGATGTCGGCGAGCCGGGTGGAGGTGTTCTTCCGGCTGAGGGTGCCGTCGAGCCTGCCGTACCTCTTCGCGGGGGCGCGACTGTCGATGGCGGCGGCCATGATCGGTGCGATCGTCTCCGAGTTCACGGGCTCGAGCAAAGGCATCGGCGCGGTCATCGTGATGGCGACCACGTACCTCAACCTGCCGCAGATGTGGGCGGCGATCTTCTTCTCGGCCGTCACCACGCTGCTGCTGCTCGGCATCATCGGGCTCATCGAGCGACTGGTCGTGCGCTGGTAGCACCGGTCGCTCACCGATGAGGCAGGATTGGCCCCATGCACGCTGCCTCTCCCAAGCGCACGGCGGTGACCTTGAAAGACGTCGCCCGGCACGCGGCGGTGAGCATCTCGACCGCGAGCAACGCCCTCACGGGTGCGCGCACGGTGAGCGCCGCCTCGATCGAGAAGGTGCTGCGATCGGCCGCCGAGCTCGGCTACCGGCCCAACGAGATCGCCCGCTCGCTGCGCACCGGATCGGACAGCACGGGGTCGAACAGCTCAGGGTCGACCAGTCCAGGCCTGCATCGCGCCATCGGGCTCGTCATCCCCGATGTCACGAATCCGTTCTGGGCCGGCATGGTGGGGGTCATCGAGCGCCTCACGGATGAGCTCGGCTTCCAGCTGACGCTCTGCAACACGGGCTTCGACGCCCAGCGCGAGGCCGCGTCGCTCGCCAGGCTCATGGGCTCGGTCGACGGCATCCTGCTGTTCTCCACCTACCCCGACGGCACCGCGGTCAAGCCGCTGCTCGACCTCGGCATGCCCATGGTCGCGGTCGACGAGGCGTTCGCGCTCGAGGGTCTCGGCGGGGTGTACTCCGACAACCGTGGAGGTGCCGAGGCGGCAGCTGCCCACCTGCTCGAGAGCGGTGGCACCACGTTCGGCCTGCTCGAGGGGCCGGCGCAGCTCACGACGGCCACGGAGCGGAGCGCCGGTTTCCTCGTCGGGCTCGAGTCGCGGGGGGTCGATCCGAGCCGCATCCACCGCGTCGTCGCGCCGTACTCGTTCGAGGGAGGGCGCGAGGGGGTCCGCCGCCTGCTCGCCGAGCACCCGCAGGTCGACGCCCTGTTCGCCTGCACCGACAACCAGGCGATCGGCGCGACTTTCGAGGCGCACGACCTGGGCAGGGTCGTGCCGGACGACCTCCTCGTGTGCGGCTTCGACGACATCAGCTGGGCGTCGCGCATCGCGCCGTCGCTCACCACGCTGCGGCAGGATGCCGCTGGCATGGCGTCGAGCGCGTTCACGATGCTCATCGACATGATCACGAAGGGCGGCAGCCCGAGGGTCTCGGTCTTCCCGGTGACGCTCATGCCTCGCGAGTCGACGCGGCGCGTTACGGCTGTGTAAAACGTTTTAGATCGACCCCGGGATCGCCGCCGGCGTCGGACATGCTGGAGGCATGCGCACACCTCTCTCCCTTGGCGTCTTCGAGATCCTGACCCCGTCGAACGGTGTCCCGACCTGGCGACACCCCCGGGGTCGGGGTGACCGCTACGGCAGCCCCGCGTACTGGACGGGACTTGCGAAGACGCTCGACGACGCGGGGTTCGACTTCATCCTGTTCGCCGACAGCTACGGGTATCCGCAGATCGACGGCGAGGTGCCCGAGGAGGTGCTCACCCACGGCATCCTGTTCCCCGGCTACGACCCGATGATGCTCGTGAGCGCCATCGCGCAGGCCGCGCCCAGCCTCGGCGTGGTGGTCACCTCGTCGACCTCGCTCGAGCAGCCGTTGCCCACCGCCAGGCGGTTCGCCACGCTCGACGCCTTCACCGACGGCCACATCGGGTGGAACGTCGTGACCGGGAGCACGGCGCAGGTCACCGAGCAGCTGTTCGGCATCACCCACTTCGACCACGACAAGCGCTACGACGTGGCCGACGAGTTCGTCGACCTCACCAGGAGCCTGCTCGAAGACGTCTGGGACGACGACGCCGTGGTGTTCGACCGGGAGTCGAACACGCTCATCGACCCCACGCGCATCCGCCCCCTCGCCTACCGCGGGGAGCACTTCAGCAGTCACGGCCTGTTCAAGGTGCCGCCAGGGCGTCAGCGCACCCCGGTGCTGTTCCAGGCCGGCATGTCGGGGCGCGGGCGGGACTTCGGCGCGCGCAACGCCGAGGCGATGTTCATCCAGGGGCAGACCGCGGAGCAGGCGAAGACGGCGTCGACCGACATCCGTGCCAGAGTGGCCGCCGCGGGCCGCGACCCGCACGACCTCCGCATCATCAGCGGTGTCACGGTCACCGTCGCCCCCACTCGCGACGAGGCGCTCGCCAAGCGGCGGGAGCTCGAGGAGCAGTTCTCCATGGAGGACGCGGCCGTGCTCTTCGCGGGCTTCACCGGGATCGACCTGCGGGCGCTCGACCGCACGATGCGCATCGAGGAGATCGCCGACACGAACCAGGGCCACACCCCGCTCGACCGCTACCGCTCGGTGCCCGGGGTCGAGACCGTGCAGGACGTGCTTGATGCGTTCCGCGTGCAGGAGCGCGGCTTCGTGATCACCGGATCGCCGCAGGAGGTCGCCGAGGAGCTCATCGAGACGGCCGAGATCGCGGATCTCGACGGCTACCTGCTCGAGCCCACGTTCGGCGACAGCGGCGCCTATGAGGAGTTCATCGAGCTCGTGCTGCCCGAGCTCGAGGCGCGCGGCGCCTGGCAGAAGCCCGACCGCTCGCTCACGCTGCGCGAGCGGCTCGGGTTCCCCGGCCCGACTCCCGGCTTCCGCCCGTCGACCAAGAACCTCGACAGAGGCTAGCCTTACGCGCGTGCCGCACTACTTCGAGGACTTCGAGACCGGACAGGTCTTCACCACACCGGGCAAGACCGTGACCGAGACGGATGTGGTGATGTTCGCCGCCCTCACGAACGACAACAACCAGGTGCACACCGACGTGGAGTTCGCCGCGGGCACGCGCTACGGGCAGCGTGTGGTGCACGGGCTCTTCGGCACCTCGCTGAGCCTCGGGCTCATCGCGCGCACGGGGGTCTTCGAGGGCAGCGCCGTGGCCCTGCTGGGCATCGACGACTGGCGCTTCACCGAGCCGGTCTTCATCGGCGACACGCTCACCGCGCAGGTCGAGATCCTCGGACTTCGGCTCACCTCCTCGGGCACCACGGGTGTGGTGGAGCGGCGGATCGAGCTGCGCAACCAGCGCGGCGAGACCGTGCAGTCGGGCCGCATGGACATCCTCGTCCTCTGCCGCTGAGGGGTCTTCCCGGTCGGCTTCAGACTGCTGTCGGGGCCAAGGCGGTGAGCGGGGTCGTCGGCAGGTGAACCCAGCCCTCGCGGCGGGCTCTCTGGCCAGCGGCCGTCGGCGGTGCTGTCGTGAGCTCGAGGGCGCAGGCGCGGGCCGAGAGAGCGGCGATCACCGCGTCGAAGGCGTCGCACGAGGTGACCATGAGGTCGTCGAACGCTCCGAGGTCGAGCCACGGGGCCGCTTCGAGGAGGGCGACGAGCAGTGTGCGCCGTTTCGTGGGGTCCACGCGGTAGCCGGTGGTGTCGAAGCCCCAGAGGCGCAGGGAGGCGCCGGGGTAGACCTCGGCCACGAGGCCGGCGCCCGAGCGGTCTACGGGCATATCGGCGGCTTCGAGCCGCCCGAGTAGTCCGGCGCAGCGCAGGGCGGTGAGGCCCAGCCGATCGGTCGACACACTGAGCGGCCAGCGCCCGGTCACCCTCCGCACCTCCCGATCCGTCTCCCGATACGCCAGCGTCCGCCGCCAGTCCATGCCGCCGTCCACCACTCCGCCATCCGCCGCCCCTCCCGTGGCTTCGTCGCCGAGTCGGGAGTGCTGGCTCACGAACCGCACGAACTCGTCGGGCCAGCCGAGGGCGCAGTCGATGCCGAGCTTGTCCACCCGCCGCGCTGTCTCCACGACGAGCGGATCCGCCACCCCCAGATGCAGTTCGGTCACGACCGCGCGTGGCGCCGACCAGTCGATCACCGCGAGGGCCGTGCCCTTCGGCTCGGCGGCGAGGTCGACTCCGGCGGTCAGCATCCGCTCACTGTAGCCGGGTGCTCGGGTGACGCGGGTGCCAGGGTCGTGCGGATGCGGGGCTCACGCGGCGGTGTAGCCGCCGTCGACCGGCAGGGTGACTCCCGTGATGAAGGCGGCGGCGGGGGAGGCGAGGAACACGATCGCGTCGGCGATCTCGCCCGGCTGCGCGATGCGGTTGAGCGGATGTGTCGCCGCGATCCCGGCGAGCACGGCCTCCGGATCGGGGAGCGCGGCGAGCGGTCGGCGGATGAACGGGGTGTCGATGGTGCCGGGCGCGATGGCGTTGACGCGCACGGCGTGGGGGGCGTACTCGATCGCGAGGGCCCTGCTGAAGCTCACGATGGCGCCTTTAGTGGCGCTGTACGCGGCCTGATCCGCGAGCCCCACCACGCCCGAGATCGACGCCACGTTCACCACGGCACCGCCCCCCTGCGCCACCATCGAGGGCAGCACCGCGCGGGAGAACAGGAACATGCTGCGGGTGTTGGTGGACATGAGCCCGTCCCAGTCCTCCACCGTCGTGTCGGCCAGCGGCTTGAGCAGGAAGCGTGCGGCGTTGTTCACGAGGATGTCGATGCGCCCGAACCGCTCCCGTGCGCGGGCCGCGGCGTCCTCCGCCGTCGAGGGCTCCGAGACGTCGCCCACCACGGCGGCCACGTCGTCCGCCTCCAGCGCCGCGACGCCCGGGTCGACGTCGACGGCCACGACACGCGCACCCCTCGAGCGGAGCAGTGCGACGGTCGCGGCCCCCACGCCGCTGGCCGCACCGGTCACGATGGCCACGGAATCCTGGAGTTCTCTGGAAGCAGGCACGTCATCGTCCTCCACTCGAAGCGCCGCAACGAAGCCGCTGCAGTCGCGATCGTATGACAATCCCACCCCCGCCGCCACCACGATCGACCACCTCCCGCGCTAGACCCCACCTCCCGCGGCTGACCGCAACCCCACCCTCCACCGCACGGGTGGCGCAGGACATCCGCGGGCCTCGGGCAGCGTGACGCTCGTGGGGTGTGGCTGATTCGCGCTCAGTCGCGGTGGGGCAGGTGGAGCCTCGGGGCGGCCGCGAGGAGCTCGCGGGTGTACGGATGCGCGGGGTCGGCGAACACGCGCGCGGCGGGTCCCTGCTCCACGATCCGGCCGTCCTTCATCACGGCGAGGTCGTCGCTCATGTGCTGCACCACCCCGAGGTCGTGCGAGATGAAGAGGTAGGCCACGCCGCGCTCGCGCTGCAGCCGGTCGAGGAGGTCGAGGATCTGCGCCTGGATCGACACGTCGAGCGCCGACACGGGCTCGTCGAGCACGATCACACGCGGCTGCGGAGCGAGCGCCCTCGCGATCGACACCCGCTGCCGCTGCCCGCCCGAGAGCTGAAGCGGCCGAGCCCCCGCCACATCGGCGCCGAGCCCGACCTCGCGCAGCAGCGCCTCCACCCGCCCGTCACCGCGCCCACCCCCCGAGCCGCCGCCGTCGACCCCGCGATCACCGCGCCTGCCCCCCGAGGGGCCGCCGTCGGCGATCCCGTAGTGACTGCCCCCACCCTCCGAGAGGTGGCCTTTGGTGACCACATCGTCACCGCGTCCACTCCCCGAGGGGCCGCCGTCGGCGTCGGAGGGTCGGGGGGCGCTTGCGGTGGGCGATGGCCGCGGGGCGCCGCCGAGCGCGTCGGCGAGGATCTGCCGCACGGTGAGCCGCGGGTCGAACGACGAGAGCGCATCCTGGTAGACCGCGCCGAGCAGCGGTCGGCGGGCGCGTCGATCGCGCTCCCGCCCGGGCGCCCAGGGCTCGCCGTCGAGCCGCACGGTGCCCGCATCCGGAGCCGTCAGCCCCAGCACCACGCGAGCGAGAGTGGTCTTGCCCGACCCCGACTCGCCCACGAGCCCGAGCGTGCGGCCCGCCTCGATCACGAACGACGCATCCTCCACAGCCACCCGAGCCTCGAACCGCTTCCCCACCCCGACGGCCTCGAGCACCCCGCCCCCGCTACCCGACTTCCGCCCGGATTCCGCACCAGCCGCCCCCCTGGGGCCGTCGGTGGGGCGCGTCACGAGGGAGACTCCGCGGGGTACTCCCGTGGGGACCGCGCGGAGGAGCGCCTTCGTGTACTCGTGCTGGGGGTCGCCGAGCACCGCGGCCGTCGGCCCCGACTCCACCACGCGCCCCTCGCGCATCACGAGCACTTCGTCGGCGATCCGCGAGACCACCGCGAGGTCGTGACTGATGAACAGCAGCCCGGTGCCGCGAGCCTTGATGCTCTCGAACAGGCTCAGGATCTGCGCCTGCACCGTGCTGTCGAGCGCAGTCGTGGGCTCGTCGGCGATCAGCAGCTCGGGGTCACCTGCGAGCGCCGACGCGATGAGCGCCCGCTGCCGCAGTCCACCCGACAGCTCGCCCGAGCGCTGGCGCATGCGCGCGGCCGGCTCCGGCATGCCCACCGACTCGAGCAGCTCGAGCACGCGCTGCCGCCGCTCCGGAGCCGAGAGCCGCGTGTGCAGCCGCAGCGCGTCGCCGATCTCGCGCCCGATGGGCCGCAGGGGGTCGAGCGACACAAGCGCATCCTGCACCACGAGCCCGATCCGCCCACCCCGGATGCGCCGCCACCCCGCCGCCGACATCTCCCGTCCGCCGCCACCCCGCCCGCCGCCACTCTGACCGCCGTCACCCTGGGCGCCGCGCTCCTGGGCGCCGTCACCCTGGGCGCCGCGCTCCTGGGCGCCGTCACCCTGGGCGCCGCGCTCCTGGGCGCCGTCACCCTGGGCGCCGCGACCCTGCTTGCCGCCACCCTGCGCTGAGCCCTTCTGCGGGGCCACACCGAGCACGGACTCTCCGCCCACCTCGAGCACGTCGGCCGTCACCCACGATCCCGCCCCCACGAGCCCCACGAGAGCCCGGGCGGTCACCGACTTGCCCGATCCCGACTCGCCCACGATCGCCACGGCCCGCCCGGCCCGCACCTCGAACGACACCCCATCCACCACAGCCGCCCCGCGCCCCCGAGAACTCGACTCGTCCCCCCGAGCGCCCGCCCGGCGCCCTCGGCCACCGGCGCCGAACCCCACCCGCAGCCCTTCAACCCGCACGAGCGGCGGGGTCGACGGAGAATCCGCCGCCGCGGCGCCATCGACGGACTCCACGGCCGATCCGCCGTCCTCCCTCCGTGGACCGTCACCCGCCCACGGGGGAGTCGCGCCCGGGGCGATCGCGCCCCCGGGAGTCGCACCGGTAGGGGTCGTGCCCGGGGTGCTCTCACCCGGGGGAGTCGCGCTCATCGCGGCCCCCGCTTCTGCAGGGCGCGCCCGAGCACCGTCGTGGCGGCGGCGCTCAGCACGATCGCCAGTCCGGGGAAGAACGTCATCCACCAAGCCGTCACCAGGTAGTTCTTGCCGGCGAACAGCATCGCGCCCCACTCCGCGGCCGGCGGTTCCGCACCGAGCCCGAGGTAGCTGAGCGCGGCGGCCCACACGATCGCCTGCCCCACCCCGAGCGTCACGAGCACGAACACGGGCACCACGGCGTTCGGCAGGATGTGCCGCCCCAGGATGCGCGTGCGTGACCGCCCCAGCACCACAGCCGCCTCCACGTACGGCGACGCCGCCACCGCCCTGGTCTGCGCCCGGATGATGCGCGCGTACCCCGGCGCCGTCGCGAGCCCCACGGCGATCGTCGACGTCACGATCCCCGGCCCGTAGACGGTGATCACGAGCAGCGCGAGCAGCAGCCCCGGAAAGGCGAACAGCACCTCGAGCAGCCGGCTCACCCCGAAGTCCACGATCCGCCCGCCGAGCGCCGCCGCGAGCCCGAGCACGAGCGCCAGCACGATGCCGATCGCCGTGGCCGCCACCCCGATCACCAGCGAGGGCGCCGCGCCGTGCACCACGCGGGTGTAGATGTCGCGCCCCGATTCGTCGGTGCCGAACGGATGCCCCCACTGCGGTGCCAGGAACGCCTCGGCGGGATCGATGGCCAGCGGATCACCGGGCGCCAGCACCCCCGGCAGCACCGCGGCCACCAGCAGCACCCCGAGCACACCGACAGCCACCCACTGAGCCACCCCGAGCGCCCGAGCACCCCCACGCCGCCGAGCACCGCCCCCGCGCGACCCACCCGCGCCGACTCCGGCCCCGAGGGGTCCACCCGCGCCCACTCCGGCCCCGAGGGGTCCACCGGCGCCCGCTCCCTTGCCGGGCTCCGCGGCACCGCCCACCAGCGCGGTCATGCGACCCGCTCCAGCTCGCGCTCGCGCACCGCGAGCCGCGGGTCGGCGAGGCGGGACGCCGCATCCGTCAGCACCGTCATGAGCACGTAGCCGAGCGCCACCACGAGCACCACCCCGATCACGACAGGCACGTCCCGAAGCTGCACGGCGTTCAGCAGCGTGCGCCCGAGCCCGGGCCTGGCGAAGATCGTCTCCACCACCACCGCCCCCGACACGAGCCACCCGAACGCCCACCCCGAGAGAGCGATGCCCGGAAGCGCCCCGTGCCTCAGCACGTGCCTCCACCGCACACCGCTCTCGCTCTCGCCACGCGCGCGGGCCGAGAGCACGAACGGCGCGTCGAGCGCGTCGAGCACCGACTCGCGCATCACCTGCCCCAGGAACCCCGCGAGCGGCAGTGCGAGCGTGAGCACCGGCAGCACGAGCCCCTCGGGACCCTGCGTCGAGACGGCGGGCAGCCATCGCAGCGTGGTGCTGAACACGAGCACGAGCACGGTCGCGAGCCAGAAGTGCGGCACGGCGGCCGCCACGATCTCGAGCCCGGAGGCCACCGCAGCCGCCACGCGCCCGCCCCGCGTCGACCACACGGCGAGCCCCAGCGCGATCGCCCACGCCACGGCCAACGAGAGCACGGCGAGCAGCAGCGTGCCCCCGATCTGCGCCCCGATCACGTCGACCACAGGTGTCCGCAGCGAGTAGGAGGTACCCAGGTCCCCGCCCAGGAGCCGCGACAGGTAGAGCCCGTACTGCGCCAGGATCGGCTGGTCGAGCCCGTACTCGGCGCGCACCTGCGCGAGAGCCTCCGCACTCGCTTGCGACCCGGGCCCGCCCAGAATGGCCTGGGCCGGATCGCCCGGGATGAGCCGCAGCCCGAAGAACGTCAGCGTCGCCGCGGCCCACAGCACGAACACCCCGCCGCCGACCCGCAGCGCCACGCGCCCGGCCGTGCGAGCGCCGCTCACAGGGCACCCCCGGCCCGCGAACGACGCCGGAATCGCCCGATGTGGGTCGGAGACGACGGAGATCCGCCCCCTCGGGGGGATCCGACGGAGCCTGAACCGTCCGCCCCGCCCGAACTCCGTCGACCGCCGCGCCCGGGTGCGGCGGCGTCTACTCCTGCACCCACGTGTCGCCGAAGTACGGGATCTGCAGCGTCGGCAGCAGCGTCATCCCCTGCACCGAGGTGGAGTATCCGATCTTCGAGAAGTGGTCGTAGAGCGGCAGCACATAGGCGCCCTCGGCCAGGATCTGCTGGGCCGACTCGTACAGCGCAGCCCGCTCGTCGGCATCCGCCGTCTGCCCGGCCTCGGTGAGCGCGGCATCCAGCTCGGGGATCGAGACGTGCGAGTGGTTCGGGTGGTAGCCGCTCGGCGCGGGCTGGATGTTGTCGGAGTGGTAGAGGATCCGCAGAACGTCGGGCGAGTTCTTCGTGTAGATCGCGCTCGTCAGGTCGAAGTCCCACGATCCGAGAGCCGCGTACCAGCTCGAGAGATCCATCGGGTGCAGCTGCACGTCGAAGCCCACGGCCTTCGTGGTGGCCTGGATCTGCTCGAACAGCGACACCTCGGCGGGGATCGACTGGTTGGTCGAGATCGGGAAGTCGACCGTCAGGCGCTCGCCGTCCTTCGTGCGGTACCCCTCGGCGTCCCGCGTCGTCCACCCGGCCTCGTCGAGCAGCTCGTTGGCGAGGTCGGAGTCGATCGAGTACTCGCCCTCGAACGAGGCGCCGAACGGCGTCGACGACGACAGCACCGAGTACGAGCGGTCGACCGTGCCGAAGAACAGGCTCTCGATGCCGGGGTTCACATCCGCGGCGTGGATGAACGCCTTCCGCACGAGCTCGTCGTCGAAGGGCGCGTACCCCGAGTTGAGCTCGAGCCGGATCGACGCCCCGGGCAGCGCCCCCACGAGCACATCGAAGCCCCCGTCGGAGGCGGCCGACTCCTGCACGGCCACCACGTTGTCGGGCTGCATCTCGTCGATCACGTCGACCTCGCCCGACTGCAGCGCCGCGAAGCGCGTGGCCGCGTCGGGGATGAAGCGCCAGACGATCTCGGAGAGGTAGGCGGGCCCGGTGTTCTCGGCGCCGGCGGGGGCGGAGTTCCAGTTCTCGTTGCGGGTCAGCGTCACGTGGTCCTGCTTCACCCACTCCGTGAACACGAACGGCCCGGTGCCGATGGGGGAGGCGCAGTTCTCGTCCATGCCGCGATCGAGCCCGGCGGGCGACTCCATGGCGAGCCAGGTCTGCGCGAGCGACTCTTGCAGCGCGCTGTCGGGCTCGGAGAGCGTGAAGCGCGCGGTCGTGGCGTCGACGGCCGAGACCCCCGTCACCTTGCCGAGCGCGAGGATGGCGGTCGACGACGCCGTCTCCGGATCCTGCATGTGCTCGATGTTCGCCACCACGGCCGCGGCGTCGAAGGGCGTGCCATCGGTGAAGGTCACGTCGTCGCGCAGCGCCACGTCGACCGTGAGCCCGTCGTCGGAGACGGTGGCGCCGGTGGCGAGCCACGGCACGATCGCGCCGTCCTCGTCCTGCGAGAAGAGGGACTCGAGCACGTTGGTGCCCACGAGCGCCTGCGGCATGTTGCCGCCCACGTGCGGATCGAGGCACGTGGGCTCGCCGAACCCGGTCGCGTAGGTGAGCGTGCCGCCGGCCACGGGTGTGGAGGGCACGGCCGAGGGTTCGGCGGCCGAGCACCCGGCCAGGACGAGAGCGGATGCGGCCGTGACGGCCAGGAGCGCAAGAGGTCGGAGTGACACGGTGGAGCCTGTCTGATGTGTAAGGGTGGGATGCGATCTGCTGCGATCGTCATGAGTCTAATTGTTGGACGGGAACTATTTATTCCCGTACCGTCCGCATCCGGTGCCGAGCGAGGGGGAGACATGGTGGGTCGTCCCCGCGCCTCGTCGCAGCGCATGCTCGAGGAGGCCGCCTCGGAGCTCTTCCTCGAGCAGGGCTACGCGAAGACCACGATCGAGCAGATCACCCAGCGCGCCGGGGTCAGCCGCAACACCTTCTTCAACTACTTCGGCCAGAAGAGCGAACTGCTCTGGATCGAGCTCGACGCGAGCCTCGCCGCCCTCACCGAGGCGCTCGCCGCCACCCCGCCCGGCACGCATCCGCTCGACGCCGTCGAGAGCGCCCTGCTCGAGACCGCCCGCGGCTTCGCAGCCGAGCGCACCCCGCTCGTGCTCACCCAGCACGAGGTCATGGGAATCGACGACGAGCTCGCGGCCGCCGGCCTCTCGCGGGCCCTGCGGCACGCCGACGCGATCGAGCTCCACCTCGCCGTGCACCTCGCCGACGAGGGAGCGGGCGGCGACGTCGCGTTCCGCTCGCGAGCCATCGCGCTCGCCGTGGTGGGTGCGGCGGCGGCGGCGGTCGGCAGCTGGGCCGCCGCGGGCCCCGGCCGCGCGTCGCTCGAGGAGCACGTGGCGAGCGTCGTGCATCCCGTGCTCGAGGGCTTCCGCATCCGGTAGAATCGGGGCCAGCATGGCACTGAACCGGCGATCACCGGGGAGCCTTCGGAAGAGCGGTGCACGGGCGTGAGCCCTGGCACCGGGTAGAACCGAACGGGTCGGGCCCGTCACAGCCTAAGAACGAGCGGTCGACCGTGGAGACACGATCGGTCAGCGAGGTGGTACCACGGTGAGGGGCAGGAGCTCCGGGCCGTCCTCGTGGAGCAGGCAGCACACCATCACGGCCCGTCCAGGAGCATCATGACGTACCCCAAGGATTCCGACGAGTTCTCCACCATCGTCCCCTCCCCGAGCTTTCCCGAGGTCGAGCAGGGGGTGCTCGCGTTCTGGAAGAGCGACGACACCTTCCGCGCCTCCCTCGCGAACCGCGAGGGAGCTGACGAGTGGGTCTTCTACGACGGCCCGCCCTTCGCCAACGGCCTCCCGCACTACGGCCACCTCCTCACCGGCTACGCGAAAGACGTCTTCCCGCGCTTCCAGACCATGCGCGGCAAGAAGGTCGACCGCCGCTTCGGCTGGGACACGCACGGTCTGCCCGCTGAGCTCGAGGCCATGAAGCAGCTCGGCATCACTGAGAAGAGCCAGATCGAGGAGATGGGCGTCGAGGTCTTCAACGACGCCTCCCGCCGCTCCGTGCTGCAGTACACGAAGGAGTGGCAGGAGTACGTCACCCGCCAGGCCCGCTGGGTCGACTTCGACAACGACTACAAGACGCTCGACATCACGTTCATGGAGAGCGTGCTGTGGGCCTTCAAGGAGCTGCACACCAAGGGTCTCGCCTACGAGGGCTATCGCGTGCTGCCCTACTGCTGGAAAGACGAGACGCCGCTCTCCAACCACGAGCTGCGCATGGACGACGACGTCTACAAGATGCGGCAGGACCAGACCGTCACGGTCACCTTCCCGCTCGTCGGCTCCCGCGCCGAGGCGCTCGGCCTCACCGCCGTGCGCGCGCTGGCCTGGACGACGACGCCCTGGACGCTGCCCACCAACCTCGCGCTCGCGGTGGGCCCCGGCATCGAGTACGCCGTGGTGCCTGCCGGCCCCAACGGCACGGCCGACACCGAGGTGGCCCGTGAGACCGTGGCGGCCACGGCAGGCAGCCCGGACGCACGCACAGACCGGGCCACCGGATCGCTCACCGTGCTCGGCGCCGAGTACCTGCTCGCCGCCGACCTCGTGGGCAACTACGCCAAAGACCTCGGCTACGACTCACCCGACGAGGCGAAGGCCGCCATCAGCCGCACCATCACGGGCCGCGAGCTCGAGGGCGTGGCCTACGACCGGCTGTGGGACTACTACGCCGACACCGAGAAGTACGGCACGCAGAACGCGTGGCAGATCCTCGTGGCCGACTACGTGTCGACCACCGACGGCACCGGCATCGTGCACCAGGCCCCCGCCTACGGCGAGGAGGACCAGAAGGTCTGCGAGGCCGCGGGCATCCCCATCATCATCTCGGTCGACGACGGCGGCCGCTTCCTGAGCGCCGTGAAAGATGTCGAGGGCCTGCAGGTCTTCGACGCCAACAAGCCGCTCACCCAGCTGCTCAAGGCTGATGGGCGGCTCCTCCGCCAGGCGAGCTACGAGCACAGCTACCCCCACTGCTGGCGCTGCCGCAACCCGCTCATCTACAAGGCGGTCTCGAGCTGGTTCGTGCGCGTCACGACCATCCGCGACCGCATGGAGGAGCTCAACCAGCAGATCGAGTGGGTGCCCGAGAACGTCAAGGACGGGCAGTTCGGCAAGTGGGTCTCCGGAGCCCGCGACTGGTCGATCTCGCGCAACCGCTACTGGGGCTCGCCCATCCCCATCTGGAAGAGCGACGACCCCGAGTACCCGCGCACCGATGTCTACGGCTCGCTCGCCGAGCTCGAGGCCGACTTCGGCCGCCTGCCGCTGAACCGCGACGGCCAGCCCGATCTGCACCGACCCTTCATCGACGAGCTCACGCGGCCGAACCCCGACGACCCCACCGGGCGCTCCACGATGCGCCGCATCGAGGACGTCTTCGACGTGTGGTTCGACTCAGGCTCGATGCCGTTCGCGCAAGTGCACTACCCGTTCGAGAACAGGGACTGGTTCCGCACCCACAGCCCCGCCGACTTCATCGTGGAGTACATCGGGCAGACCCGCGGCTGGTTCTACGTCATGCACGTGCTCTCGACCGCGCTGTTCGACCGCCCCGCGTTCTCGAACGTCATCAGCCACGGCATCGTGCTGGGCTCCGACGGGCAGAAGATGTCGAAGTCGCTGCGCAACTACCCCGACGTCTCGGAGGTGTTCGACCGCGACGGCTCGGATGCGATGCGCTGGTTCCTCATGTCGAGCTCGGTGCTGCGCGGCGGCAACCTCGTGGTCACCGAGGAGGGCATCCGCCAGGGCGTCCGCGAAGTGCTCCTGCCCCTCTGGAGCACCTATTACTTCTTCACCCTCTACTCCAACAGCGCGAAGGAGGGGGGATACGACGCCCAGTGGCGCACGGACTCGACGGATGTGCTCGACCGCTACCTGCTCGCCAAGACGCGCGAGCTCGTGCAGAGCGTCACCGCCGATCTCGACGCTCTCGACGCCACGCTCGCCGCCGCCAAGCTCCGCGACTTCGCCGACGTGCTCACCAACTGGTACGTGCGCCGCTCGCGCGACCGCTTCTGGTCGGGCGACGACACGCAGGCCTTCGACACCCTCTACACGGTGCTCGAGACCTTCACCCGCGTGGCGGCTCCGCTCCTCCCGCTCGTCTCCGACGCGGTCTGGAAGGGACTCACGGGCGGCCGCAGCGTGCACCTCGCCGACTGGCCCGACGAGAACGACTACCCGGCGGATGCTGGGCTCGTGCACACCATGGACCAGGTGCGCTCCATCTCCTCCACCGTGCTGTCGCTCCGCAAGCTCAACGGCCTGCGGGTGCGACTGCCGCTCGCGAAGCTCACGGTGGTGACGGATGGCGCCGAGGCGCTCGCCCGCTTCGAGGGCATCCTGCGCGACGAGCTCAACATCAAGTCGCTCGAGACAGTGAGCCTCTCGGAGACGTCGGCCGCGGAGTACGGGCTCTCCTCCCGCCTCACCGTCAACGCGCGGGTCGCCGGCCCTCGCCTCGGCAAGGACGTGCAGAAGGCCATCGCGGCCACGCGCACGGGCGGCTGGTCGGAGGAGAACGGCGTCGTGACGGCGGGCGGCATCCAGCTGCTCGAGGGCGAGTACGAGCTCACGCTCGAGGCCTCCAACGACACCGAGAGCCCCGAGGGCGCTCCCTCGGTGGGCGTCGCTCTGCTGCCGCGCGGCGGCTTCGTGCTGCTCGACACCCGCATCACCCCCGAGCTCGCCGCCGAGGGCTTCGCTCGCGACGCCATCCGCGCGGTGCAGGACGCCCGCAAGTCCGCGGGCTTCGAGGTGAGCGACCGCATCGTGCTCGACCTCGTGTTCTTCTCCGACGAGGATGCCGAGGCCGTGCGCAGCACCGCCGGCGCAGTCGACCTCGCGGGGGAGACCCTCGCGACCGACTTCTCCATCCTGTCGCCCTCGAGCACCCCCGCCATCGCATCGAGCCGCGGATCCCTGCCCTCGGAGTGGCTCGGTGGTGTCACGCAGCAGGCACCGGAGCACTTCGTGCGCATCGCCGCGGGCAAGTACGCCAACCAGGACGATCTGCTGATCGCCGTGAGCCGGAAGTCGGTGACCCACGATGTCTGACAACTTCTTCGGAGGCGACTTCGGTCCTCCCGCAGACGACCCGGACGAGGTCGAGAACGACGGCGTCAACATGCCGCGCCCGGCCGACGACTTCGACTCGGTGGGTCTCGACGCCCCCGACGAGTTCGTGGAGCAGGGCGACGCCGTCTATGCGGCCCTGCTCGCGCGCCTCGGTGAGGCGGCGCCCGAACCTCGCCTCTCAGCTACCCGCCGCGTGGTCGAGCTGCTCGGCGACCCGCAGCGCTCCTACCCCGTCATCCACGTCACGGGCACCAACGGCAAGACGTCCACGAGTCGCATCATCGAGAGCATCCTGCGGGCCTATGGCCTCCGCACCGGACTCTTCACGAGTCCCCACCTCGAGCGGCTCAACGAGCGCATCATGGTCGACGGCGTGCCGATCTCCAACGAGGCCCTCGCGGCCAACTGGAGCGACATCGAGCCGTTCCTCGAGCTCGTCGACGGCGAGCTCGAGACCGCGGGTGAGCCGAGGATCACCTTCTTCGAGGCCCTCTCGGTGCTCGCCTTCGCGGCGTTCGCCGACGCGCCCGTCGACGTGGCGGTCATCGAGGTCGGCATGGGCGGCGAGTGGGACTCCACCAACGTCGCCGACGGCCAGGTGGCCGTCATCACGCCGATCTCGCTCGACCACACCGCGCGCCTCGGCAACACCGTGGCCGAGATCGCCCGCACCAAGTCGGGCATCATCAAGCCCGCCGCCCAGGTGGTCACCGCGCAGCAGCCCGCCGAGGCGCTCACGGAGCTCGCGCGGGCCGCCGAGCTCACGGAGTCGACCTTCGCGGTGGAGGGCGAGGCCTTCCGTCTGCTCGAGTCGAAGGTGGCCGTCGGCGGCCAGCTCGTCTCCGTCCAGGGGCTCGCGGGCACCTACCGCGAGCACTTCCTCCCGCTCTACGGCAACCACCAGGGGCACAACGCCGCGGTCGCCGTGGCGACCGTGGAGTCGTTCCTCGGCGGGGGCGACCAGGCGCTCGTCGACGACGTGATCACCGAGGGGTTCGCCACGGCCACCTCTCCCGGTCGTCTGCAGCTCGTGGGCATCGAACCCACCGTGCTCGTCGACGCCGCGCACAACCCGGGCGGGGCAGAGGCTCTGGCCGCCGCCGTGGGGGAGTACTTCACCTTCGACAGGGTCGTGGCCGTCATCGCCGTGCTCGAGGACAAGGACGTGGCGGGCATCGTGCGCGCCCTCGATCCCGTGGTCGCGGAGTTCGTGGTCACCTCGTCCTCCTCCGATCGCGCCATCGACCCCGACGAGCTCGCCTCGATCGTGGTGGGCATCGCGGGCGCCGATCGGGTGCTCGTGGAGCCAAGGCTCGAGGATGCGCTCGACGCGGCCCGCGAGTCGGCGTCGTCGACGGAGAAGGGCGCCGTGCTCGTGACGGGTTCGATCACGCTCGTGGGCGAGGTCATCACGCTCGCGGCCGCCGAGGGCTGGAAGGGCGAGGAGAAGTGAGAGGCGGATCCGTCCGCCAGAGCCTCGCCTCGATCATCCTCACCTTCGAGGCGGTCGTCATGTTCTTCGCGGCGCTCGTGATCTTCGGCCTCAAGGCCCTGCCGGCACCGCTCGCCCTCGGCGGTGGCGCGGCCGTGTGCGTGCTGCTGCTGCTGAACGTCGTGCTGCTGAGATTCCGCTGGGGATACGCGCTCGGGTGGGTGCTGCAGGGCGTCATCGTGGCGGCCTGCTTCCTCGTGCCGACCCTCGCCATCATCGCCGCCATCTTCATCGGACTCTGGATCTACTCGATGGTCAAGGGAGCCCAGATCGACCGCGAGAAAGCCGCCTGGGCCGCCGCCCAGGCCGAATCGGAGTAGTCGGCGACGCCCGCTAGGGTGAATGCCGACAGTCTGCCCCTACCACCCCCTCTGCCCTCAGCCGCGCTCCCGCGGCTCCCTGGAAGGACCACCGTGACCACGTACGTCGAAGAAACCCTCGTTCTCGTGAAGCCGGACGGAGTGGCCCGCAACCTCACCGGCGAGATCCTCCGCCGCATCGAGGCCAAGGGCTACCAGCTCGTCGACCTCAAGCTCGTGGAGCCCGACCGCGAGCTGCTCGCGGCGCACTACGAGGAGCACCTGGGCAAGCCCTTCTACGAGCCCCTCGTGGAGTTCATGGAGTCCGGCCCCATCGTCGCCATCCGCGTGGCGGGCAACCGTGTGATCGAGGGCTTCCGCTCGCTCGCCGGCACCACAGACCCCACCACGGCGGCCCCCGGCACCATCCGCGGCGACCTCGGCCGCGACTGGGGCCTCGCCGTGCAGCAGAACCTCGTGCACGGCAGCGACTCGCCCGAGTCGGCCGCGCGCGAGCTCGCCCTCTGGTTCTAGCGGGTCTTCCCCGGCCCGGCGCTACAGCGTCGAGAGGATCGAGGTGATGGCGTCCAGCCGCAGCTGCGCCATCACCACGATCGCCAGGTAGCCGAGCAGCACGAGCACCCACACGAACGGGTAGAGCAGCGCCGCGATCTCGCGGCTGCCCCGACCGTTGCCGAAGTGCCCCTGCTTGAGGTTGAACGCGGTCACGTAGAGGAACATCGGGATCATCGCCGCCCACACCACCATGCAGTAGGGGCAGAGCGTTCCGAGCACGAAGATGCTCTGGCCGATGAGCCAGCAGACGAACACCATGCCGCCCGCCAGGCCCAGGTTGAACAGCACCCAGAACCACTTCGCGAAGCGCGCTCCCGCGAGGATCGCGAAGCCGATGAGGATCGGCACCACGAAGGCGGCCACACCGATCACCGGGTTGGGGAACCCGAACACCGAACCCTGCTCACTGGCCATGTTGGGGCCGCAGGTCACGAGCGGCGAGATGTTGCAGGTGGGCACGTAATCCGGGTTGATCAGCGTCTGGATCTTCTCCAGCGTGAGATCGAAAGCGGCGTACCAGCCGGCGATCCCACCCACGATGAGCAGCAGGGCGAGGCCGAGCGGACGGCGTTCTACGGAGGGCACGCACCGATTGTCGCACGGGGCCTAGGAGAGCATTCTGGGAATGCATGCGATAATCGACGCAGGTCTCCGCTCATGACGCGGGGGCCGCCTAGATGACTTCCCGGATTCGGGTAGAGCGCGAACCGCGCTCGCGAAACGAGACCAGCGAGGCGCTCCGCAGCTGTGGAGCCCCGCTCGTGAGAGTACCTGCCGACAGGCGAGAGCCGCGGCTGGCAAGGAGTTGCACCAGAGATGGTGGAGAGAATTTCAGACACAGACAATGGCGGAAACAACGGAGAGGGCGGAGCACGGCGCAAGCGCTTGTTCGGCGGTCGCCGCGGCGTGAAGAAGAACGAGCCGCAGCAGCCCGAGCAGTTCGAGGCCGAGCAGGTGGAGCCCGAGCAGTTCGAGCCCGACCAGGCCGGGCGGTTCGATGCCGAACAGCACGACGACGAGCCCGGTCTCGCACCGTTCACCCCCGCCTTCCAGGCGCCCCCGGCCGAGCCGGTGGCCGAGGAGAAGCCGCCCGTGCGTGCGCTCAGCACCACGTCGCTGTTCTTCCAGGCCCCCGATCTGCCCGATCTTCCGCCCTACCTCCCGCATGAGGAGCACCCCACGCGGGAGCGCGGCGAGCGAAGTGACCGCAGCGAGCGAGGTGACCGCACGGATCGCAGTGCCCGAGCGGGCCGCGACCGTGACCGCGATCGCGACGACGACGGGCGCGACGAGGGCGAGGCGCAGGAGTCCACCGTGCGCCGCCGCTCGCGCCGCCGCTCCGGCGAGGAGAGCCGCGGGGGAGACAACGATCCCGCCAACACCGTCATCAAGGTGCGCACGCCCCGCGAGCCCGAGCTCATCACCGAGCCGCAGCGCATCAAGGGCTCCACTCGGCTCGAGGCCAAGAAGCAGCGTCGCCGCGACGGCCGCGATGCCGGTCGTCGCCGTCCCGTGGTCACCGAGGCCGAGTTCCTCGCCCGCCGCGAGGCCGTCGACCGCGTCATGGTGGTCCGTGCCAAGCACGACAAGATCCAGATCGGCGTGCTCGAAGACGGCGTGCTCGTGGAGCACTACGTCGCCAAGGCGCAGGATGCCTCGCTCATCGGCAACGTCTACCTCGGCCGGGTGCAGAACGTGCTCCCCAGCATGGAGGCGGCGTTCGTCGACATCGGGCGCGGCCGCAACGCCGTGCTCTACTCGGGCGAGGTCGACTGGGAGGCCGCCGCCGCGGGCAACACCGACGGCAAGGGCGGTGCGCAGCAGCGCCGCATCGAGCTCGCGCTCAAGTCCGGCGACACCGTGCTCGTGCAGGTCACCAAAGATCCTGTGGGCCACAAGGGCGCCCGTCTCACGAGCCAGGTGAGCCTGCCCGGCCGCTACCTCGTCTACGTGCCCAACGGCTCGATGAACGGCATCTCGCGCAAGCTCCCCGACACCGAGCGTGCTCGCCTCAAGCGCATCCTCAAGGAGGTGCTGCCGGAGAACGTGGGCGTCATCGTGCGCACAGCCTCGGAGGGCGCCACCGAGGAGCAGCTGACGCTCGACGTCAACCGCCTCACCTCGCAGTGGGCCCACATCTCCGAGCAGGTCAAGAAGCAGCAGGGCCCGCACCTGCTGCACTCCGAGCCCGACCTGCTCATCAAGATCGTGCGCGACGTCTTCAACGAGGACTTCCACCGCCTGGTCATCTCGGGCGACGAGGCCCAGGCCACCATCGAGAACTACCTCGCCGGTGTCGCCCCCGACCTGCTCGACCGCGTCGAGAAGTACGAGGGCGAGAAGGATGCCTTCGACGAGTACCGCATCTCGGAGCAGATCGAGAAGGCGCTCGACCGCAAGGTCTGGCTGCCCTCCGGTGGCTCGCTCGTGATCGACCGCACCGAGGCCATGACGGTCGTCGACGTCAACACCGGCAAGTTCGTCGGTTCGGGCGGCAACCTCGAGGAGACCGTCACCAAGAACAACCTCGAGGCCGCGGAGGAGATCGTGCGACAGCTGCGACTCCGCGACATCGGCGGCATCATCGTGGTCGACTTCATCGACATGGTGCTCGAGACCAACCGCGATCTCGTGCTGCGGCGCATGATCGAGTGCCTCAGCCGCGACCGCACCAAGCACCAGGTGGCCGAGGTCACCTCGCTCGGGCTCGTGCAGATGACCCGCAAGAAGCTCGGGCTCGGCCTGCTCGAGTCGTTCAGCGAGCCGTGCGAGACGTGCGCCGGGCGCGGCATCATCGTGCACCACGACCCCGTGGTGAAGCACCGCTCGTCCGGCGGCCCGCAGTCGTCGAACGGCGGCGGCAGCGGCAGCAACGGCAACGGGTCGAACGGCAACGGCAACGGCGGCAGCGCCGGCGGTCGCCGTGGTCGCGGTGGGTCGGGCAACGGATCGAACGGCTACGCCAACGGCTCGTCGAACGGATCGGGCAACGGATCGGGTGCGCACCCCACCGTGGCTCCCCACGCCATCACCGACGACGCGAAGAACGCCCTGGCGCAGATCGCCGCGTCGACCATCGCCGCCGCCCAGGCGGGCCTCCAGCCCGGCGCTCCGCAGGGCGCGGCGAAGTCCGAGGCGACGGATGCGGCTTCCGCACCCGTCGAGACGGCTCCCGACGCACAGCAGACGGCTCCCGAGCCCGAGCAGTCGGCCGCAGCGGCGGAGCCCCAGGTCTCCGAGCAGTCGGCCCCCAGTGCCGAGAAGGCGTCCACGGCGTCCTCGCGTCGCCGCAAGTCGCGGCACTCGAAGGGCGACGACGAGTCGAAGGCGGCTTCGGCCGCACAGGCCACGGCCGATCCTGCGTCGGCCGATCCTGCGCCGGCGGATCCGCCTGCGATCGAGATCCTCGACATCCCCGTCACCAAGGTGTCCCGTGCTCCGCGCGTGACGGCTCCCGAGGCGAGCCACCTGCTCGACTCGGTGCTCGACGCCCTCCCGGAGCCCAAGCAGCCCGGCCAGGGGCGCTCGCGCAGCCGCCGGGTCTCCACCGCTGCGGTCTCCGCGCCCGTGGAGTCTCCCGAGTCCTGATCCGGCCCCCAGGCCTACTTGGCGGGGCGGTCCTTCGCACGAATGCGGAGGCCGCTCCGCCTCAGCCGTACCACGAGGTCGCGGTAGCTCACGGGCAGTGCCCCGGCGGCCACGAGCTCCGCGTGGCGCTCCACGGGCACGTCGTAGTGGTCGAGGTCGAAGCTCCTGGGCGGCAGCCCCGCGCGGGCGGCGAAGGAGTGCAGCTCCTCCAGCGATTCGTCGCTCACGAGGTGGCCCCAGATGGTACCGTGGGCGGGCCACATGGGCTCGTCGATCAACACGGTCACGAAGCCGAGTATGGCACCGGGTCGGACAGCCGACGTCGGTTTGACCGGAATCCCCGCGTCGAGTAAGCTTGGTCGCTGGCGTGCGTAGAGTTCCTCTCTCGCTTTTGCCAAGACTTCCAAGCGTTGCAGATTGCGCTTTTGAGGGCCCCTAAAAGAGTTAGGTACGTAAATTGGTTTACGCAGTTGTGCGCGCCGGTGGTCGGCAGGAAAAGGTCGAGGTCGGCACGATCGTCACCCTCGACCGCATCAAGGCCGACAAGAACGGCAACATCGAGCTGGCGGCCGTGCTGCTCGTCGACGGTGAGAACATCACCTCCGACGCCTCGTCGCTGGCCAAGGTCAAGGTGACGGCTGAGGTCCTCGGTGACCTCCGCGGCCCGAAGATCGTCATCCAGAAGTTCAAGAACAAGACCGGGTACAAGAAGCGCCAGGGCCACCGCCAGGAGCTCACCCGTGTCAAGGTCACCGGAATCAAGTAAGGATCAGGGCTAATGGCACACAAAAAGGGCGCAAGCTCCACTCGCAACGGTCGTGACTCCAACGCGCAGCGCCTCGGCGTGAAGCGCTTCGGTGGCCAGGTCGTGGGCGCAGGCGAGATCATCGTCCGCCAGCGCGGCACCCACTTCCACCCCGGCATCAACGTCGGCCGTGGCGGCGACGACACGCTGTTCGCCCTCGCGGCGGGCTCGGTCGAGTTCGGCGCCAAGGGCGGCCGCAAGGTCGTCAACATCGTCGCAGCGGCCGCCGAGTAACCTCGGCACCAGCATTTCGAGCAGGGGTGGGCTGAACGCCCGCCCCTGCTTCGTCTTTTCAACAGCAATTCTGAAGAAGGTATGAGGGAACCGGAATGGTGACTTTCGTCGACCATGTGACCCTCCATCTCCGCGCCGGCAACGGCGGCAACGGCTGCGTCTCGGTGCGCCGCGAGAAGTTCAAGCCCCTCGCGGGGCCCGACGGCGGCAACGGCGGCCACGGTGGCGACATCGTGCTCGTGAGCGACGCGGGCACCACCACCCTGCTCGGCTTCCACCGCCACCCTCACCAGTCGTCGCAGAACGGCGGGCCCGGCATGGGCGACCACCGCGCGGGCGCCAATGGTGAGGAGCTCGTGCTCTCGGTGCCCGTCGGCACGGTCATCAAAGACGACGAGGGCAACGAGCTCATCGACATGGTCGAATCCGGCATGCGGTTCGTCGTGGCCGAGGGCGGTCAGGGTGGTCTCGGCAACGCCGCGCTCTCGACCACCAAGCGCAAGGCTCCCGGATTCGCACTGCTCGGCACCGAGGGCTGGTCGGGCGACGTGCTGCTCGAGCTCAAGACCGTGGCCGACATCGCCCTCGTGGGCTACCCGTCGGCGGGCAAGTCGAGCCTCGTGGCCGCCATGTCGGCCGCCAAGCCCAAGATCGCCGACTACCCCTTCACCACCTTGCACCCCAACCTCGGCGTCGTCGAGACGGGCAGCACCCGCTACACGATCGCCGACGTGCCCGGCCTCATTGAGGGCGCGAGCGAGGGCAAGGGGCTCGGCCTCGAGTTCCTGCGCCACGTCGAGCGCTGCAGCGCTCTGCTGCACGTGCTCGACTGCGCCACGCTCGAGCCCGGCCGCGATCCGATCAGCGACCTCGAGGTCATCCTCGGCGAACTGGGCGCGTACCCGGTGCCCGAGGGCCAGACCCCGCTGCTCGAGCGTCCTCAGCTCATCGCGCTCAACAAGATCGACGTGCCTGAGGCGCGCGAGCTCGCCGACTTCGTGAAGCCCGAGCTCGAGCAGCGCGGCTACCGCGTGTTCGAGATCTCGACGGCCAGCCACGAGGGCCTCCGGCAGCTCTCGTTCGCCCTCGCCCAGCTCGTGGAGGAGGCCCGCAAGACGGCAGCAGCAGCCCCCGCCGCCGCGCGCATCGTCATGCGGCCGCGTGCCGTCGACGAGGCCAACTTCGTCATCAAGGTCGAGGGCGGCACCCACGGCAACGTGTACCGCATCCTCGGCACCAAGCCCGAGCGCTGGGTGCAGCAGACCGACTTCACCAACGACGAGGCCGTCGGCTTCCTCGCCGACCGGCTCGCCAAGCTCGGCGTGGAGGAGAAGCTCTTCAAGGCCGGGGCCGTCTCCGGTTCCGCCGTGGTCATCGGTGCCGGCAACGGCGTGGTCTTCGACTGGGAGCCCACCCTCACCTCCACCGCCGAGCTCGTCACGGCGCCCCGCGGCACCGACAACCGGCTCGACGGCCCTCGTCGCCGCACCAGCAACCAGCGCCGCGAGGAGTACTACGAGCTCATGGACGCCAAGGCCGAGGCCCGCGCCGAGCTCGTGCGCGAGAAGGAAGCGGGTCTCTGGCACGCGGAAGACGAGAAGTGAGCCGAGGCCAGCACTCCCGCCGGCCGCTCGCGGAGCGCGCCGAGATCGCGTCGGCCCGTCGTGTGGTCGTGAAGGTCGGATCGTCGTCGATCAGCGGTGAGAACGCCGGCCAGATCGCACCCCTCGTCGATGCTCTCGCGGCGGCGCACGGGCGCGGCACCGAGATCATCCTCGTGTCGTCGGGCGCCATCGCCACGGGCATCCCGTATCTGCAGCTCGAGGCGCGCCCCACCGATCTCGCCACGCAGCAGGCGGCGGCGGCGGTGGGCCAGAACGTGCTGATCTTCCGCTACCAGGAGAGCCTCGACCGCTACGGCATCGTGGCCGGCCAGGTGCTGCTCACGGCGGGCGACCTCGAGAACCCCACTCACCGCTCCAACGCCCAGCGGGCCATGGATCGACTGCTCGGCCTGCGCATCCTGCCCATCGTCAACGAGAACGACACCGTGGCCACCCACGAGATCCGCTTCGGCGACAACGACCGTCTCGCGGCCCTCGTGTCGCAGCTCGTGGGGGCGGATGCGCTCGTGCTCCTCTCCGACGTCGACGCGCTCTACACGCGACCGCCGGCCGAGCCGGGCGCCGTCAAGATCACCGAGGTGCCCGTGGGCGACGACCTCGCAGGAGTGACCTTCGGAGACATCGGTGCCGCGGGCGTCGGCACCGGGGGAGCGGCCACCAAGGTCTCCGCCGCGCGCCTCGCGGCCGCCTCGGGCACCGCGGTGCTCGTGACCTCCACCACCCTCGTGGCCGAGGCCCTCACGGGCGCCCCCATCGGCACCTGGTTCGCCCCGTCCCCCCTCTCCGAAGAACGCCTCCCCACGGGCGCCATAGCCCTAGCCGACTGACCCGACCCACCAACTCGGCACGGGATGTGCGGAGTCGGCGGGCCGGGTGGATCGTGCCGTCGGGCAGGCGGGCCGGCTCGGTGAGCCGACCCGCTCAGCCGATCGTCACTCCCTGACGACGGCGATCGAGCTCCCCGAGGTGCGGGGTGCCACGAGGGTGTGGGTGAGATGATCGACGGCGACCTCGCCGACCGGTCCTAGACCGAGGTCCTTCGTGACCTCCGCGTGGGTCGAGCTCACGTAAACGCCGACGGAGCCGCCGCCTTCTGCGGGGTCCTGCTTCACGTAGAGCCGATCGGCGAGCTGATCGATGTCGACCTCGTCGGGTGTGCCGCCGACCGCGATCGTCGACCCGGTGGCCGCGCGGGTGTAGCCGTCGATGACGTGCACCGTGCCGCGGGCGGCATCCGCCACGAACACCTCGTGGGTGTACGTGTCGACCGCGAGCCCCTTCGGGCGCCCGCCGACGGCGATGTCGCCGCTCTTGTACCCACCCGTGACCTCATCGATCACCGACACCGACCCGATCGCCGAGTTGGCCAGGTACACCTGGCGCAGCAGCGGATCGATCGCGATCGAATCGACCACGACCCCGTTGGGCAGTCGCGTGATTGCGACGGGCGCTGGGGTCTCGTCGGCAGGGTAGGCACCATCAATCCTCATGAGCCTGCTGATCTCCAGTGGCCCGGAGGTCTGGACGGTGGTGACGAACGCCCTGTTCGTGAATGGGTCAATCGCGATCGCCGTCGGTCTGGCCTGATTCGCGAGTTCGAACGTCCTGCCCAGCGAGCCGGCACCGAGCTCTTGATCCTGGACGTCGATGAGGTAGCTCCTGGCACCCCACTTTTCCCGGGCGCCCACCGTGTAGATGTGACCGAGCACGGGATCGATCGCGAGGAACGCTTCGTCGTAGTCTCGACTGGTGAACCCGCCCAGTTCGCCCTCGATCGTGCCTGACGCCGTGTCGATGATCGTGATCGAGCCGTCAGATGGGTCGAGCGCGAATGAACTGCCCGTGTTGGGGTCCACAGCTACCGACGACGGAGTGAAGCCTCCGGGATCGATCTCGGTCGTTGATGCTGCAGCTACCGCGGGGAGACCGGTGACGGCAACCCCGACGGTGGCGAGGGCCGCGAGCACGTACGTGGCCCGTCGTGATCGTGATGTCATGCGCATCCTCCTACTCGCTCACGGTGATCGTGATGGAGAACGGGTCGCTCTTCCGGGGGAGCAGTGGCCCACCCGGGTCCGAACTCCACGCCACGGTGTCCCTGGCGGTCGCCGTTCCCGTGAAGCCGGCCGCGGGCGTGAACGTGAGCGCCGATCCGGTCACCGTGAACGTGCCCTCGGGCTGCTCGATCCGTGTGCCGTCGACCGACCCGGCCAAGCGTGCGACGGGTGATGTGAGCTGCGAGAGCCCGTCGGGCAGCGTGCACTCGAGGGGAACCGTGATCGACTCGCCCTTCAGCTCGCTGAGGTCGTAGTCGAGCTCGACGTCCTCGCACGCGGGCGCCCTGTCCCGCACCACGACCTTGAGCGTCACCGGTGCGCTCGGCGCACCCGTCACCTCATCCCACGCCGTGACTGTGAGGGTGCCCACCGGCCCGACGATGTCGTCGTCGGTCCAGTCGTAGGCGTAGTTGCCGTCGGCATCCTTGGCGCGAACGGTGCCTTCGATCGTTCCCTGCAGATCGACTCGATAGGTGTCCCGGGCATCGGTCGAGCACAGGCTCTTGAGGTCGATGACGAAGGGCACACCGCGATTCAGCGTGAGCACGCCACCGGAGAGGATGCCGTGGGTGCCGTTCGGGTCGAGCCCGTGCAGCACGCCTTCGGAGACGCAGGTCGGCGGCTTCTTGACGGCCACCTTGATGAGGAACGGGTGCTCCACTCCATCCGAGTCGGTGGCGGCGGCGACCAGGGCATCCGTCAGTCCTCCACCCCTGTGGTCGGGCTTGTAGTAGAGGTCTCCCACTCGCGGACCGTTGAAGGCCGTGTTGCCCTCGGCGAGCCAGGAGGTGGAGTCGCCGTCGGCGAAGCTGCGGAGAACCGCCATGGCCATGACGTCGGTCGGGATCGATTCCTTGGTGGTGACGGTGAGTGCACGACGTTCCGAGGGCGACAGCGCGTCGATCTCGTCACGGTCCAGCAGGCGTGCAGCGGTGACGGTGCCGGTGCACTCGCTCGTCATGTTCCGCATGGTGTCCACGCCGGCGATCGCCGTGAGCTCGACGGGCGGGCAGTACATGCTCGGCGCTTCGGCCGCCATGGCCTTCAAGGAATCGACGAGCGTGCCGTTCGTGGTGCTGGTCAGGGTGACCGTGATCCACCTCGATCCCGGCGCGATGCCGGCCATGGAGGTGACCTCCGCCTTGAGCACCTGGCCGCACGCGCTTCCGCTCGGCTTGCCCGCGCCCGCCGCTGCCGCGGAAGCGGCGGCGTAGAGGGGTGCGACGTCAGCCGGAGGAGCACCGAGGATCGGCCCGGGGAACTCGATCGCCATCTCGACGAATTCGATGATGAAGTCGAGCATGGGCTGCAGCTCCGGCGGAACGGCCTTGGCGCTCTGCGCGTAGAAACGCTCGGTGTGCTCGACCACCTGCAGGAGCTCGTTGATGATGGCCGTCCGGGTCGGGGAATCGACCGACCTCATCGCCATGATCATCTTGGCGCGCGCTGCGGGGTTCTGGGCAGCGTGCAGCACGGACTGCACCGCCGCCTTGACGAGCTTCAAGCTCACGCCGACCTCGGTGATCACGGGGGCCTGGCCGTCCCACAGGAGGGCTTGGGCCGCCTCGGCCTCACTCATCCCCTCGTATGGGTTCGACCCCGGTACACCGCTCTGGGGAGAACCGATGTTCACATTGATCGAGACGATGCGAGAGGGGCCAGGGGTCCCGATGGTGAGGTCACCCGTGCTCCGTCCGGCCTCCACGTTCTCCGTGACGATGGCCCCGGTGCCTGTCGCCCCGTCGGCGCTGGTTCCGGGCTTCGGGGCGTTGTTCGCGCCCGCCACGCACTTGGGCGCTGCTCCGGCGGGGATCGACGGGGGAGGTGCCGGCAGCGCGGGGCCGGGTGCTGCGGGAGCGGCGGGTGGCGTCGAACCGTCACCGCCGCCCGAACCAGGGTCGCCGGGAGGGGTGTAGACGACGTCGCAGGTGGAGCCGCCGCGATCGAAGATCGGCGAGATCCCCGTCTCCGTGATGTGCTCGTTGCCCTTCTCGTCGAACCAGTGGACTGAGCCGCCGCTGTTCCAGCCGACGATCTTCGGTTGGCACTCGGGTGGGAGTGCTTCGGCGGGAGGGGAGCCTTGCGAGACGAGCACGCCGGCGAGGAGCGCCGTGACGGTGCCCAGCAGTGCGAGCTTGCGGATGGATGGATGCATGGAGATAGTGCCTTCCGATGGAGCTGAGGGAAACTCAGCACAGGATGGCATGCCCAGCCGAGGTGCGCAATCGCGGCGGTAGGGTGGGGGGATGGTTGAGAGTGCTGTGGTGGAGCTGTCGTTCGAGGGGAAGCTCGGGGGTGCTCGCGCGGCGTCGATCGTGCTCGCGACCGTGGCCACCGAGGTCAAGAACCGTGCGCTCGAGGCGATCGCGCAGGCCATCGAATCCGGCGCAGACGAGGTCGTGCCCGCCAATGACCTCGACCTCGCCAACGGGCGCGAGAACGGCCTCTCCGAGGCGCTGCAGGACAGGCTCCGGCTCGACGCGGCCCGGCTCGAATCGCTCGCCGCCGCCGTGCGCGAGATCATCGGCCTCACCGATCCCGTGGGCGAGGCCGTGCAGGGGCGCAACCTGCCGAACGGCGTGCGGATCGACCAGGTGCGAGTGCCCTTCGGCGTGGTCGGAGCCATCTACGAGGCCCGACCCAACGTGACCGTCGACATCGCAGCCCTCGCCCTCAAGAGCGGCAACGCCGTCGTGCTCCGGGGCGGATCCGCCGCCGAGAACACCAACCGCGTGCTCGTGGCGCTCATCCAGGGCGCGCTCGAGAGCGTTGGTCTCCCCGCCGAGTGCGTGCAGACCATCGACGAGTTCGGCCGCGACGGAGCCAAGCGACTCATGCAGGCCAGGGGAGCGGTCGACGTGCTCATCCCGCGCGGCAGCGCCCAGCTCATCGAGACCGTCGTGACCGAGTCGAAGGTGCCTGTCATCGAGACCGGCGCCGGAGTCGTGCACGTGTTCCTCGACGAGTCGGCACGCCTCGACTGGGCCGTCGACATCGTGCACAACGCCAAGGTGCAGCGGCCGAGCGTCTGCAACGCCCTCGAGACCCTGCTCGTGCACGAGCGCGCGGCCGAGCGGCTGCTGCCGGCCGTGCTCGATCGCCTGCGCTCCGCCGGCGTGGTGCTGCACGCCGACGAGGCCACCAGGGCGCTGTTCCCGGATGCCGTGGCGGCCACTGAGGAGGACTGGCAGACCGAGTACATGAGCCTCGACCTCGCGGTGCGCGTGGTGCGCGACGTCGACGAGGCCATGGAGCACATCCGCCGCTACTCCACCCACCACACCGAGTCGATCATCACGAACGACCTCGGCAACGCCGAACGCTTCCTCAACGAGGTGGATTCCGCCGTGGTCATGGTCAACGCCTCCACGCGGTTCACCGACGGAGGGGAGTTCGGCTTCGGCGCCGAGGTCGGCATCTCCACCCAGAAGCTCCACGCCCGCGGCCCGATGGGACTCCCCGAGCTCACGAGCACCAAGTGGATCGTGCGCGGCTCGGGCCAGTCCCGCGGATAGCAGAGCCCGCGGTTAGCGGTATCGTAGGAGGGTTCCATCCGTTCCGCGTCATCCTGGGAGAAGCAATGTCAAGTCTGGTGAGTGTTCTCGCGGCGGTCGACGTGCCGGTGGAGCTTCCGTTCAGCCCGATCATCTTCGGCATCATCGCCGCCGTCATCTTCGCGGCCATGGGCTTCGTGACCTGGAGCTACCGCGACGTGGCCAACCGCCACCCGCAGAAGTCGGCCAAGTACGCGTCCACCCACGATGTGCACGGCCACGCCGACCGCACCGGCGCGGATCACTAGTCCGGCCGGATGACGATCGATCCGCCCTCGACGGGCACGCCCGGAGAGGCGCGTACCCGGAGGCGCATCGGCGTGATGGGCGGCACGTTCGACCCCATCCACCACGGCCACCTCGTGGCCGCGAGCGAGGTCGCCACCTCGTTCGACCTCGATGAAGTGGTCTTCGTGCCCACGGGCAGGCCCTGGCACAAGCAGCCGGTCACCCCCGCCGAGCACCGTTACCTCATGACCGTGATCGCCACGGCGTCGAATCCCCGCTTCACCGTGAGCCGGGTCGACATCGACCGCGGCGGCGTCACTTACACCATCGACACCCTGCGCGACATTGCCGCCGCGCATCCGGATGCCGATCTGTTCTTCATCTCGGGCGCGGATGCGATCGCCCAGATCCTGAGCTGGAAGGACGTCGACGAGCTGTGGGCTCTCGCCCACTTCGTGGCCGTCTCCCGGCCGGGTCACACCTTCGCCATTTCGTCTTTGCCGCGCCAGGACGTAAGCTATTTGGAAGTTCCGGCGCTTGCGATATCGTCCACTGACTGTCGCGGCCGGGTCGGCCGGGGTTTTCCGGTGTGGTACTTGGTACCCGACGGTGTCGTTCAGTACATCACCAAGCACCATCTATATCGGAGTGTTGAATGAGTTCGTCCCAAGGTGAGCAGCCGCTGACGCGGCGCCAGTTGCGCGAGATGGAGCGCCAGAAGCCGCGCAAGGAGCGCGACGCTGACGCGAAGGTGGCCGACGAGGCCGAAGCGGCCCGCAAGGCGGCCCCCGAGAACGGGCCGGCTGCTGCCGAACCCCTCGTCGCTGAGCCGATCGTCGCTGAACCCATCGTCACTGGCCCCGCCGTGAGCGAACCCATCCTGGTCGACGACGACAACGTCTCCGAAGACACCATCGTGCCCGAGGTCGTCTCGGCCGACGAGGGCGATGGCGACGACATCGACGCCACCCGCGCGCAGCCCGTGATCGAGATCGTTCCCTCCGCCGAGACCGGCCGCGAGACCGTGGTGGAGGAGATGGTGATCGACGTCCCGATCGCCGCCACCGTCGACCCCACCGCCGAGGCGGCCGCCCACGTCGACGCCGAGGAGCGCGAAGCAGCGGCTCCCACCCTGGCCCCGATGTTCCAGAGCCCCTCCGAGCGCACCCGCACCTCGAGCGACCAGCTCCCCTCGTCGTTCGACGACCTCATCTCGCTCCGCAACAACGCGGCGACCAACTCGATCTCCACCACGAGCGCGCTCGTGCTGCCGACCGTGCCCGGCTCGAACGACGTCGGCACCGCGCTCGACGAGACCGGTGAGGTCATCATCACCGGCTCCATCGACCTGCCCGCCAGCTTCGGCTCGCTGGGAGCGCCCGCCTCGGGCCTCGAGGCCACCGATCTCGACGCTCTGCTCGAGCGCAACGAGACCGAGACGCAGGGGTCGGATGTCGCGCCCGTCGCGGCGAGCCGCGCCATCAGCACCAACACCTCGTCGACCTCGCTCATCGCGCCCCCGAAGCGCGCCAGGGCCAACGCCCCCGTCGTGCTCGCCATCACCGCCGGCGTGCTCGCCGTGGGTGTCGTGAGCCTCCTCCTCGCCGTGTTCGTCTTCCGGGTCTTCTAGACCTCCGTCGACGGTTCCCCTCCACCTCAAGAAAGTCTTCGTGACCGCCACAACCCACTCGATCGACATTGCACAGCTCGCCGCCGAGGCGGCCGACTCCAAGCAGGCCGAGAACCTGGTGGCACTCGACGTGTCGGGCCCGCTGCCCCTCGCCGACGTGTTCCTCCTCGCCTCCGGTCGCAACGAGCGCAACGTCACGGCGATCGCCGAGGAGATCATCGACCGTCTCGCCGACGCGGGCACGAAGGTCATCCGGCGCGAAGGGCTCTCCGAGGGCCGCTGGGTGCTGCTCGACTTCGGCGACCTCGTGGTGCACGTCTTCCACGAGGAGGACCGCCTGTACTACTCCCTCGAGCGCCTCTGGAAGGACTGCCCGGTCGTTCCCCTGTCGGTCACAGCGACCGACGCGTGAGTGTTCAGAACCACTCCGGAGATGTAGTAATCTAAACAAGTTGTTTCCGCGAGAGCGGAGAAACACCCAGAAATGAAACAGCATCTGGGCCCGTGGCGCAGCTGGTAGCGCACCTGCATGGCATGCAGGGGGTCAGGGGTTCGAATCCCCTCGGGTCCACCACACGAAGGCCGCCTCCGGGCGGCTTTCGTCGTTTAACGCGGTGCGTTTCCGAAGGGTGGCCCCTCTAAGGGGGATGCTGCACGGTGCGAGGGTTCTGGAACACTCGAGGTGCCGCACGTCAACATCGCCAGGGGGTCACACGTGTCCGCTTCCCGAGCCCACGCTCTCACCCGCACGGTCGCACGGAGGGCATCGGCGATCGCGCTCACGACGGCCCTCATCGTGGCCGGCACTCTTCTCGCCGCGCCCGCTCAGGCGGCCCCCGCCCCGCCGCCGATCCCCGCGGGGGTCTACCTCGGCGCGCCCTGGGTGAAGGCGGGTGGAGAGATCGCCGTGCAGTTCGTGGGAGCCACCGGATGCACCTCCGTGAGCGGAGTCGAATTCGTCGAGACTGCCACGGGCACGAGGACCCCGCTCGAGACCTCGGGGTTCGGCGAGAACTTCTGGGAGGTGCGGGAGTACTCCTTCGTCGACAGGGACTTCAACCCGCTTCCGCTCGGCTCAGGCTCGCCCGTCGCCGGTCGCGTGGTCGTGAGCTGCACCTCGGGCCCCACCTTCGAGCTGCCGCTGACCGTCAGACCCTCCGCTCCCTCCACGATCTACAACAGCCCCACCGCCTGGACGTGGTACACGCCGGGCGGCCTGACCGCCGGCGCTCCGATCACGGTGAGCGCCCTGGGCTTCACGCCAGGCGAGACGGTCACCGTCGCTCTCGCGAACCAGACCCGCTACGACTCCAGCGGCGACTTCGCGGGCACCGCCACGGCACCCGTCACCGCTGTCGCAGACGGCGAGGGTGCCGTCACCACCACGGCCACCCTGCCCTCGGGATGGGCTGCCACCGACGTGCTCAGGATCCTGGCCGGGGGCGCCATCGGCAAGTACCTGCTCGTGGCGGGCGACGGCGAGCCTTTCAACGGCGACCCCTCGCTGGGCTTCACCACCGACGGTCTCGCGATCCCGGGCGGTTCGATCACGGTCTCAGGCGGCGGCTACGCAGCGGGCGAGACCGTCGTGGTGGCACTCCACTCGCCGTCTGCCCGGGCCGTGCAGCTCGGCACCCTCACCGCCGCCGCGAACGGCACCATCTCCGGCAGCGTCTCCCTCCCGTCGAGCACCGCGCCGGGCTCGTACCGTCTCTGGGCCGGCGCCAGGACCATCAGCTACCACCTGCTCAACGCCCCTCTCACGGTGGGCGTCTCCGCCCGCATCTCGGCACCCGATCGGTACTCCAACGCGGTGCAGATCGCGAAGGCGGCGTATCCGGGGGCCGCGGAGGTCGTGTACGTCGCGACCGGCCAGAACTACCCCGACGCGCTCAGTGCGGGCGCCGCGGCGGCCGACGCGGGCGGCCCCCTGCTCCTGACCACGCAGAACGCGCTCCCGGCGGAGGTGAAGCAGGCGATCCAGACCCTGGCCCCCTCGCGGATCGTGGTCGTCGGCGGCCCGAACTCGGTCTCGGCGGCGGTGCTCGACGAGCTCAGGACCATCACCCCGAACGTGGTGCGGCAGGGCGGCGCCGACCGCTACGAGGCCTCCCGCGCGATCGTCGAGGGCCAGTTCGACGCGGCCACCCGCGCCTTCATCGCCACCGGTGCCACCTTCCCCGATGCCCTGAGCGCCACGAGCGCCGCCGCGAGCGTCGACGCACCCGTGCTGCTCATCCCGGGCACGAACCCCTCGGTCGACCCGAAGACCCTCGCGCTGCTCGACGAGCTCGGTGTCACGGACATCACCATCACCGGCGGTCCCAACTCCGTCTCACCGGCGATCGAAGCGCAGCTGAAGGCGAAGTACGGCTCGGCGCGCGTGACGAGGCTCGGTGGTGCAGACCGGTTCGAGGCGTCCGTGAACATCAACGAGCAGTACTTCTCCACCGCGACCGAGGCCTACCTGGCCACGGGGCTCAACTTCCCGGATGCGCTCGCAGGCGGAGTGCTCGCGGCGGGCAAGGGCGCCCCTCTGCTGGTGGTGCGGGGCGACTGCGTCCCGGCCACCACGAGGGAGGCGCTCTCGCAGTGGGGTGTGTCGAAGGTCACGCTGCTCGGCGGAACCGCCTCGCTCACCCCCGCCGTGGGCACCCTCGCCCGCTGCCCGTAGCACCCGGATGCGCCTCCGAGGGGGCGCGCGACGCACGTTCGAAACACCCCCGAAAAGTGGGTGTGGGATAACTGCAGCATGAGTGCATTGACGTTCGGCATCTTCCAGTACATCGGCCCCAACGGCACCGTGGGGTCGGCATGGCAGCACCCGGACGACCGGTCGGCCGACTTCACCAAGCTCTCGCACTGGATCGCGCTCGCGAAGAAGTTCGACGAGGCCGGCCTCGACTTCCTCTTCCTGGCCGACAGCTACGGCTTCCCGGCCCTCGACGGCGAACTGCTCGAGGCCGCCGTGCGCGAGGGGCGCGGCATCCCGCACGGCGATCCGATGCCCCTCATCTCGGCCCTCGCGGCCGCCACCGAGCGCCTCGGCTTCATTCTCACGACCTCCACCACCGTGGAGCCGCCCGCCGCCAATGCGCGGCGCTTCGCGACCCTCGACCACTTCACCGACGGCAGGATCGGCTGGAACATCGTCACGGGATCGTCGGGAGCCACCGCGGCCGCGCTCATGGGCAAGGAGCTCATCGCCCACGACCTGCGCTACGACATGGCGGAGGACTACGTCGACGTCGACCTCACCCTCTGGGAGGGCTCGTGGGAGGACGACGCCCTCGTGCGCGACAAGGCGACGGGCGTGTACGCCGACCCCGCGAAGGTGCACATGGTGCACCACGAGGGGCCGTACTACCGCACCGACGGCATCCTCAACCTGCCGCCGTCACCGCAGCGCACCCCGCTGCTCGTGCAGGCGGGCGCCTCGGGTCGAGGCCGCCGCTTCGCCGGGCGCAACGCCGAGGCCGTGTTCGTGGGCGGCGGCGAGCCCGAGGTCGTGGCCGCGAACGTCGCGAGCATCCGTGCGAGCGCCGTGGAGGAGGGCCGACCGGCCGATGCCATCAGGATCCTCGTGGGCGCCCTCTTCATCACGGCCCCGACCAGCGAGGAGGCCTGGCAGAAGCACGCCGAGATGCTCGCGATGTCGAGCCCAGAGGGCGCCGCCGCCATCTACGCGGGCAACACCGGGGTCGATCTGCTCGCGCTCGATCCCGATCTGCCCATTCCGCAGAAGAGCACCGAGATGGGCCAGTCGAACCTCGAGCGGTATCTCGGCAAGGACGGCAAGCCCGCGCCGCTCGTGCGCGACATCCTCGAGAACTTCCGTCGCACGGGCATCAACGGGAGCGTCTTCGTGGGATCGCCCGAGGAGGTCGCCGACCAGATCGAGCGCTTCGCCGAGCTGACGGATGTAGACGGGTACCTGATCCAGCCGCACATGACCCCGGGCACCTACGACGACCTCATCGACCTGCTGCTGCCCGTGCTGCGGGAGCGGGGCCTCGCGGCTCCGGCACCGGAGGACGGCGAGCCGGTCGCGACGCTGCGTGAGCGGCTGTTCCCCGGGGGTGGGCCGCACCTGCCGGCGACGCACCGCGGTCACGGGTTCCGCGCCGGCCGCTGAGCCCGGCCGCTGAGTCCGGCCGCTGAGTCCGGCCGCTGGGCCCGGCCGCTGAGCCGGGCCACCGAGACCGCCGCTCAGTCGTCGAGCGCCTCGAGCACGTCGTTCGAGGGCACGAAGAACGTCGACCCGGTGACCGCCGTCGAGAAGTCCAGGATGCGGTCGTACGAGCCGATCGGATCGCCCACGAACATGTGCCGCAGCATCTGCTCGATCACCCAGAGTTCCCGCGCGTAGCCGATGAAGTAGGTGCCGAACTCGCCGGCACCCGGCCGCCCGAACGGCATGTTGTCGCGCAGGATGTCGTGCTCGACGCCGTTCGCATCCGTGATGGTGTTGAGCGCCTTGTGTGACTTGCGCTCGCCAGGCTCGTCGTCGAGCTCCACGTTGTCGGCCTTCGTGCGGCCGATGATGCGCTCCTGCTGCTCGGTGCCGAGGGCACCCCACGCGGTGAGGTCGTGCAGGTACTTCTGCACCACCACATAGCTGCCGCCCGCGAACGCCGGATCCTCGCCGCCCACGAGCGAGGAGTTCGCGAGGGCCGGCCCGGTGGGGTTCTCGGTGCCGTCGACGAAGCCCAGCAGATCACGCGCATCGAAGTAGCGGAAGCCCTGCACCTCGTCGACGACCGTCACGGCATCGCCGAGCTTCTGCAGCAGCAGCCGTTCGAGCTCGAACGTGAGGTCGCCCCGTTCGCTCCGGATGTGGAACAGCAGGTCGCCCGGGGTCGAGGGGGCGGTGTGCACCGGACCGCGCACCTCGAAGAACCGTCGCAGCTGCGCGGGCCTGGCCTCCTGGCCCAAGCGGTCCCAGGCGTCGGATCCGATGCCCACGTTGCACGAGAGGTGAGCATCGAGGTCGCGGAAGCCCACCGCGCGCACGAGCCCTCCGATGTCGGCGATCACCGAGCGCACCCGCGCCGCGGCCTCGACGGAGTCGCCGATCGTGACCACCAGGAAGACGGCGGCGCGTGACAGGGGAGCGTTGACGCTCTGCGGCTCGATGGGCGTGCGGTCCCAGGATTCCTCGTGCATGGGGCGATTCTAGATCTCCTTCTCGGAAAGCCCAACGATATATCGCAGACCTATTGACAGATGACTTGCGCCGATATATCGTTGGCTTATCGTTCACGACAGAAAGGCGGATGCGACATGAAACGCCATCCAGAGATCCACAACCAGCACGACCATCCCTTCTTCCCCTACGGCCGCGGCCCCCGCGGTCACGGCGCAGGCCGACAGGGCGGCCCCGGCTTCGGAGGCTTCGGCCCCGGGTTCGGCGGTTTCGGCCCCGGTTTCGGCCCGGGCGGCCGGGGGAGGGCCAACCGCGGAGACGTGCGTTCGGCCATCCTCTCGCTGCTCGCCGAGTCGCCCTCGAACGGCTACGGCCTCATCAAGGCCATCGCCGAGAAGACCGGAGGGGTCTGGCGCCCGAGCCCCGGCTCCATCTACCCCACGCTCCAGCAGCTCGTCGACGAGGAGCTCATCGCTCCCACCGGAGACGGCAAGCGCACCGAGTTCGAGCTCACCGAGGCGGGCCGCGGCTACGTGGCCGAGCACGCCGAGGAGCTCTCGAGCGCCTGGGAGGCCACGGCCGGCCAGTCCGAGGCCGACGGCGAGTTCCACGCGAGCGTGACGAAGTTCCTGGGGGTCGTGCAGCAGTTCCGCTTCGCGGCCACTGCCGAGCAGCGCGCGCAGGCGGCCGAGAAGATCGACGAGGCCCGCAAGGCCCTCTACCTCCTCCTGGCCGACTGACCGGGGCGGGCGGCGGGGACCGGTGACGGGGCTCACCCTCGGCCGAGGTCGCACCTCGGCCGAGTTCACCCCCCATTAACCGGGCGCCCCCGCCACGCTTCCCCCGCGTGCACCATAATCCAGCCATGGCGGAATCCTCGATGCAGCGACTGCTCGACGGCTTGAGCTTCGGTTCGTCGCATCGTCGCGTCTGGCTGCTCTCGAGCCTCGGCATCATGCTCGATGGCTTCGACTTCTTCGTGATGGGCGTCGCCATCCCGCTCATCGTGGCGGAGTGGTCGACGAGTCCGCTCGAGACGGGCCTCATCAGCTCGGCCGCCATCCTGGGCGCCATCGTCGGTGCAGCGGTGATGGGGCCGCTCTCGGACCGCATAGGGCGGCGCCTCGCCTTCCGCATCGACCTCGGTCTCTTCGTGGTGTTCGCGCTCGCCTCGGCGCTCGCGCCCGGCGTGTGGTGGCTCATCGCCTTCCGCTTCCTCCTCGGGGTCGGGATCGGTGCCGACTACCCCATCAGCGCGAGCTACGTCTCCGAGATCGCCCCGCGGAGGCTGCGATCCCGACTGCTCATCGGCGCGTTCAGCTTCCAGGCGGTCGGCCAGCTGCTCGGGGCCCTCGTGGGCCTGTTCGTGTTCACGCTCGATCCGTCACCGGATGCCTGGCGGTGGATGCTCGCCGCCGGCGTCGTGCCCGCGATCGTGATCGTCATCCTGCGCCGTGGCGTGCCCGAGAGCCCCCTGTGGCTCGCCTCCACCTCGCGCTACGAGGAGGCGGCGCTCTCGCTGCAGAGCTTCGTGGGCCGCCGGGTCGAGGTCGAGGAGATCATGTCGACGCCCGCCGAGATCGCGGTCGACGCGCTCGAGCGCGGGGAGGTCACGGCGCTGCCGCTGCCCGCCCCCGTCATCTCCGGCGTCGTGCGGCCCGCGGATGCGCCGCGCGACATCCCGAAGACCTCGCTGTTCTCGAGACCGCTCCGCCGGGCCACGATCCTCACGAGCGTTCCCTGGTTCTTCATGGACATCGCCACCTACGGTGTCGGCGTCTTCACGCCCACCATCATCGCGTCGATCGCCCTCTCCTCGGCGAACGCCGACAAGACGGTCGGCGCCGACATCGTCTCCACCGAGGGGGCCGCGTTCCTCGACCTCTTCCTCGTGGTGGGCTTCCTCGCGGCCCTGCTGCTCGTGCGACGGTTCGGACTGCTCACCCTGCAGGTCGGGGGTTTCGTGGTGATGGCGGCGGGCCTCGTGGTGCTCGCCTTCAGCATCACGCTGCCGCAGGGGTCGGCCGTGCAGCTCGGGCTGCTCTTCGTGGGCTTCGCGGCGTTCAACCTCTTCATGAACGCGGGGCCCAACTCCACCACGTTCGCGCTGCCGACGGTGGCGTTCGACTCGATCTCGCGGGGTGCGGGAGCCGGGTTCGCCGCGGCGGCGGGCAAGGCGGGTGCGGCCATCGGGGTCTTCGCGTTCCCGCTCGTGCAGGCCGCGTTCGGTCTGTTCACGACCCTGCTCCTCGTGGCCGTCGGGTGCGTGGTGGCGGCTGCGGTCACCCTCGCGCTCGGGCGCACGCTCCTGCGCGACCGCTCCTGATCCCGCCGAGCGGAGCCCCGAGCGCGTCGAGCACGGCGTCGGGCGACTCGATGTGGGCGAAGTGGCCCGCATCGGGCAGCACTCGCGTGACGGCGCCCTCGATCGTGCGTCGCAGCATCCGATCGTCATCCGCCGACACGAACACGTCGCGCGCACCCCGCACCGAGACCACGGGGCAGCGGATGCCCGCCCACCTGGCGCCTGGCCGGTAGTCCGCGAGGGCCCGTGCCGCTGCGGCGAAGGCCGCGGGCCGCACCTCGGCGGCGAGCGTCTCGAGCACGGCGGCGGGCACCTGTGAGGGGCGCACGAAGAGCGGGGCGAAGATCGGCCGCAGCAGGTGGAGGCGACGGAAGGCGGCCAGTGCCCTCGCCGTCCCCGTGCCGGTGGGCGACAGCGCCGCCATCGTGATCATGGCGGCCCGGAGCGCTACGAAGGGAGCCGCCCTGCGGAGACCACGCACCGGATGCCGTGCCGCACGGGCGATGCTGAAGGTCGTGGGGGAGACGAGCCCCACCGAGAGCGTCGCGGCGGGTTCGATCGAGGCCAGGTGCAGCGCGATGACCCCGCCGAGCGAGTGGCCCACCGCGTGCCACCTGTCGTAGCCCAGGGCGCGCAGCACCTCGGCGACCGCTCGCCCGTAGGCATCGACCGAGCGACCGTGCGGGGGCAGCGGTGTCGCACCCCAGCCGGGCAGATCCACCAGCACCACGTCGTGCAGGGGCTCGCCACGCCGGCGAGCGGCCTCGAGGAGGGGCAGCCAGGTCGTCCACGATCCGGCGGCACCGTGCAGCAGCACCACGGCCTCGTCGCCGAGCCGGCGCGCCGAGCAGCGCACGGTCACCGGCCCGAGTGGGGTGAGGACGGTCGCGGCGATGAGCGCCTCAGAGGTCATGCCCGGTGTTCGGAGCGGCGGGCCCCAACGGCGGGCGGACACCGGGACGGACCGGCAGGCGGCCAGGCAGGCGGTCCGAGGCGATGCGACTACCCTCGGAGGAATGATCTCGACCGGCACGCAGCGCGCTGTCGGCATCGCACGCCTCGTGATCGCGCTCATCGGGGCGGTGGCCCTCGTGTTCGACTTCGACTACGTGCTCGGGTTCAGCACCTTCTCCACCATCAACTACTTCAGCTACTTCACCTTCCAGAGCAACCTCCTCAACGTGCTCGTGCTCGCCCTCGCAGGGGTCCTGCTGCTGCGGGGGCGCGAGGTGAACCGGCTGCTGCTCAACGTGCGCGCGGCCACCATCTGCTACGTCGTGGTCTCCGGCATCGTCTTCGGCCTCATCGTGTCGCAAGCGGGCAGCCACAACTACCGCATCGAGGTGCCCTGGCCGAGCCAGGTGCTGCACTTCTACCTGCCGCCGCTCGTGGTGGCGGACTGGCTGTTCGGTGTGGGCAGGCAGCGCCTGCGCTGGCGCTCGGTGGCCGTGGTGCTCGTGTTCCCCGTGGTGTGGGGCATCTTCACACTTCTCCGCGGCGCCGAGGTGGGCTGGTACCCCTACTTCTTCCTCGACCCCGCCCAGGTGAGCGGACCGCTCGAGTTCGCGCTCTACTCCGGCATCGCCCTGGGGCTCTTCGCGGGCCTCATGGCCCTGCTCGTGCTGATCAGCCGGCGCCGACCGTGGGCCGAGTCGTGGGGGAGGGCGTCGACGTCGCCTCCGGATCCACGAACGGCACGAGCGTCTGGAGCGCCGCTTCGAGGAACTCCTGGTCGTTCTGCTTGAGGGCGACCGCCACGTCGTCCGCCGCCGTGAGGCCGATGAGGATCGGCTGACCGGTCGCCGGCATGAGGTTGATCCACTCCGCGATCTCGGAGGTCTCGTCGACCACCGAGAGCACGGTCGCCTCGGTCGACCAGAACGGCTCGTCGAACCGCAGCCAGAGCTGCTCGAGCGAGCCCATGCCGAGCTCCTCGATGGCCGAGGTCGTCGACTCGGGCAGCTCCGGCGCGAACTCGATGGTGCCGGCTTGCAGCACCCCGATCGGCACGGTCACGATCACGCGGGCGACCGAGAGGGATTCACCCGTGCCGAGGCGCAGGCTCGCCCCGTCGTCGGTGTGCGAGATGCGGATGACGGTGCTCGAGAGCAGCACGTCGACGTCTTCGAGCGAGGTGGAGACGACGGTGTCGAGCCCGCCCACGATGAGTCGGGTGCCCTCCGCGAGACCCGCGCCCCCGGCTCCTCCGCCGCCCTGGCTCTGGCGGTCGAGACCGTAGCTCGCCGAGAGCTCGAACGGGCTCGCTCCGTAGCGGCTGGCCACCGCGGTGTCGAGGTAGTGCACGAGCTCGTCGGCCGGTGAGACCCCGGATGCGCCGGGCTCGGTGGAGACCGCGTCGGCCCCCGAGGCGGAGAGCGCCGAGGCGAGCGAGGCGTCGGAGCCCTGCTGCTTCGACCACGCCACGGCCTGGGCGACGGCATCGGGCCCCACACTGCTCGGCGGCACCACGAGACCCGAGGCCGTGCGCGTCTCGGCGTCGGACTCGAGCGAGAGTGTGTCGATGTCGTTGAGGCGCAGCAGCTCGGCGAGGCCCTCGGCCGAGACGGATGCCGCGCCGAGCTCCACGGGGAACGGCCAGCCGTCGGCCTCGCGGGTGTCGATGCGCCCGCCCACCCGGTCGCGCGCCTCGATGACCACGACGTCGAACCCCTGCTCCCTCAGCAGGCGAGCGGCCGTCGCACCGGCGAGGCCCGCACCGACGATGCCGATCCGCTCCTCCGGCTGCGCCACGGCGGCGACCCGCTCGGCCACGGACTCGCCCGAGGCGGCGGCTCCCACGACCGTGCCGGGGAACTCGCTCGATGTCGCCTCTCCCGCGAAGAACAGGCGGGTGCCGACCGTCTCGCGCAGAGTCGTGCGCGAGGCCGGCGTGGCCCCGACCGGCATCGAGCTGAACGAGCCGAGGGAGAACGGATCGTCGGCCCAGGCGCTGCGGAAGAAGGCGGAGGGGTTCGGCACGGGCCCAGGCGGCAGCTCGGTGGGGGTCAGCGTGGGGGTGGGCGGCACGGGGGAGTCGGGAGTGCAGGCCGCCAGCGCCGAGAGCGAGAGCGCCGAGACCGCTCCCGCCAGGAAGGTGCGTCGCGCGATTGCCACAGTCTGCGGTGCCGTCTCTGTCGTCGGGGACGATCGGGGAGCCGATCACCTCCACGTTAGCCAACGATCCGCTTTTCCGCGCAGGCGGGTGCGCGGAACGCTGGAATGATGGGCTGATGATCGCCGTCGAACTCGCCAGGGCCCTCCGCACCGCCGGGCTGCGCTGGCACCCTCGCTCGGGCGACGCCTTCGTGATCGAGGCGGTCGACGCCGACGAGGTCTTCACGGTCAGCGAGATGACGGCGGAGGTGCACGAGTTCCCCACGGGCTCGCTCATCGGCTTCAACGGCACCACGGAGTGGGCCCTCGACTCGGTGGATCTGGCCGACACCCTGTGGCTCCCGAGGGAGGATCAGCTGCGCGAGATCCTCCGCGACGGGTTCCGTTCGCTCACCGCGGAACCGCTCGAGCCCGACGAGGGGGAGCCCACCACCCTCTACGTCGTCACGGCTCTGATCCGCGGGCGCACGCGCCAGTACGAGGCGGAGAGCGCCGTCGACGCCTACGCCGAAGCGGTGCTCGACCTCATCGTGCAGAGCCTCGTGGCCGACGATCCTGAGCACTAGCCGCCCGCTCGGCAGCCGCCCCGAATAGGGTTGGGGCATGACGGAAAACGCAGTCCCCACGGTCGGCCTCAACAACGGCACCCAGATCCCCCAGCTCGGATTCGGTGTCTTCAAGGTCGATCCCGACAAGACCACCCGCGTCGTGCGCGACGCCCTCGAGGTGGGCTACCGCCACCTCGACACCGCGAAGATCTACCACAACGAGGAGGGCGTGGGCCGAGCCGTCAAGGAGTCGGGCATCGACCGCGGCGACCTCTTCATCACCACCAAGCTGTGGAACGACGACCAGACGGATGCGCTCACGGCCTTCGACAAGAGCCTCTCGCGCCTCGGCACCGACTACGTCGACCTCTACCTCATCCACTGGCCCACCCCCGAGAAGGACACCTACCTCGACGCATGGCGCTCGCTCGAGAAAATCCTCGAATCCGGTCGCGCCAAGGCCATCGGCGTCTCGAACTTCAACATCGACCACCTCGAGCGGCTGATCGCCGAGACCGACGTGGTGCCCGCCGTCAACCAGGTCGAGCTGCACGTCGACTTCCAGCAGACCGAGCTGCGCTCGTTCGCCTCGGGCAAGGGCATCGCCACCGAGGCGTGGGGCCCCCTGGGTCAGGGCCGCATCAACGACTCGCCCGAGCTCTCCGCCATCGCGGAGGCCCACGGCAAGTCGGTGCCGCAGACGATCATCCGCTGGCACCTCGATGTGGGCAACATCGTGATCCCGAAGAGCAACAACAAGGAGCGCATGGCCGAGAACTTCGACGTGCTCGACTTCTCGCTGAGCGCCTCCGAGATCGCGAGCATCGCCTCGCTCGACCGCGGAGCCGATGGCCGCAACGGCGCCGACCCGCTCGAGGTCAACTAGGCTCCTGCGGCTCCGCCGCTAGGCCTCGACGGGGACGTCGGCGCTCCTTCTCCCGGGAAACCAGGGGATGAGCGCCGACGTCCTTCTCGTGTACTCCGCGTACTCGGGGTACTTGGAACGCGAGATGCTCTCGGTGAAGGCCGTCGACCCGATGAAGAGCAGGGTGAGCAGCACGGGCCCCGCCGCCGTCCACTGCAGCACGGAGCCGGCCGCGCTCGCCCCCAGCAGGAACACGACCCACCACTGCGCCTGCTCGAAGAAGAAGTTCGGGTGCCGGGAGAAGCGGAAGAGGCCGGTCTGCAGAAAGCGCGGGTGGGGCTCGCGACCGGCGGCGACCTCCCTCTTCTTCCATTGGTGGAAATCCCACTGCTGCTGGTCGGCCACGGTCTCGCCCACCAGGAACACGAGGAAGAGCGCCACGAGCGCGATGTCAAGCAGGGTGAAGGGCGTGGCCCGGTTCTCGAACATCGTGTACGCGGGCATGGCGATGAGCCACAGGATGACGCTCTGGTAGATCGTGATGAAGAACAGGTTGAAGAGCTGGAACGCGCCCTTCGGCATGCGCCCGCGCAGCACGGCCCAGCGGTAGTCCTCCCCGCCGGGCGCGTACCCGCCCTTGCGGGAGAAGTTGAAGGTGAGCCGGGCGCCCCACAGCGTGACGACCACGGCGAGCAGGTCGAGGCGGAGGTCGGTGAAGCCCGCCGCTCCCGCGAAGATCCAGACGTAGACGACGGGGATGATGGACCAGATCCGGTCGACCCAGGAGTACTCCCTCGTGACGAGCGAGAGCACCCACACCACGAGGCAGCTCGCGGCGAGAACCCACACCGACGCCATCAACGGAAGCATGCTGGAAGTGTAGGGCACACCCGTCGCTCCGAGACGGAAATCCCGGCTCGGAGCGGTGCCCCCATCGGCTACGCTGGAGGGAGCAAGGAGGGCAGCCGGACGATGAACGACACGAACGACGATCACACCACGAGCATCCCCGTCACCCCCTCCGGGGCAGACACCACGATGTCGCTCACGGGCGAGTTCGCGGCGCAGCTCGCCGCGCTCGAAGGCGGTGTCACGAGCGAGGAGCTCGAGTCGATCGCCGCCCTTCCCTCGGGCTCCGCCCTGCTCATCGTGCGACGCGGCCCCAACTCGGGTGCCCGCTTCCTGCTCGACACCACGGTCTCGACGGTCGGCCGTCACCCCAATGCCGACATCTTCCTCGACGACGTCACGGTCTCGCGCCGGCACGCCGAGTTCACCAGGCACGGCCACAGCTTCTCGGTGCGCGACCGCGGCTCGCTCAACGGCACCTACGTCGGTGGCGTGCGGGTCGACGAGGCGCTGCTCGAAGACGGCGCCGAAGTGCAGATCGGCAAGTTCCGCCTCACGTTCTACCCATCGCGCATCGACGTGGTGACCGCAGCGGGAGAGTAGTGGCAGCCGCTTCTCCGGCGACCGGTTCCAACCCGGCGCCGCTGCTCGGCATCGGTCAGGTGCTCTCCAAGCTCACCACCGAGTTCCCCGACCTCACCCCGTCGAAGCTCCGCTTCCTCGAGGAGCGCGGGCTCGTGCACCCCGCCCGCACCCCCTCCGGGTACCGCAAGTTCTCGCAGAACGACCTGAGTCGGCTGCGCCTCATCCTCACCATGCAGCGGGACTGCTACCTGCCGCTCGCCGTCATCAAGGACTACCTGGCCGATGTCGATGCAGGGCTCAACCCGCCGATGCCGGGCACGGGTCTGGCCAACGGTGCGTCCATCCTGCAGACGGGTCGGCGGCTCAGCCGCGACGACCTCACGCGTGCGGCCGGGGCCACCCCCATGCTCGTGCAGGACGCCTTCTCCTCCTCCCTGCTGATCCCCGCCGACAGCTACGGCGAGGATTCCCTCGTGGTGCTCAAGGCCCTCGTGGAGCTCCAGCGCTCCGGTATCGAGCCCCGGCACCTGCGCGGCTTCCGCCAGACGGCGGAACGCGAGCTCGGGCTCATCGAGAGCGCGCTCATGCCCGTGGCACGGCGCCGCGATCCGTCGAGCCGGGCGAAGGTGGCCGAGCTGGCGGTCGAGATCGCGGGGCAGCTCGAGATCGTGCGCTCCAGTCTCATCCGCTCGGCGCTCGGTCGCATCGACCCGTGAGGTAACGATCCGGTTCCCACGGCGACACGCCGCACCCGGAAAGGGTGATGTCGTTGCTCAGGGGTGTCGCGGTCGATAGCGTGGAAGAAGCACTCACGGAACGGATGCCCCGATTCCCGTGTCATGACGATGAAGGGTCCTGATGAGCGACACAGGTCACAGCAACCTGGGCAAGGACGACGATTCTCGTTACCAGGGGCTGCTGTTCACAGACGGCCTCCCCGAACTCGATGACGCGAGCGGCTACCGCGGTGCCGTGGCGGCCCGTGCGGCCGGCATCACCTACCGTCAGCTCGACTACTGGGCCCGCACGGCGCTCGTGGAGCCCACCGTGCGCGGTGCCGCCGGTTCCGGTTCGCAGCGGCTCTACGGATTCCGCGACATCCTCGTGCTCAAGCTCGTCAAGCGACTGCTCGACACCGGCATCTCGCTGCAGCAGATCCGCACCGCCATCAACCAGCTGCGCGAGGCCGGCATCAACGACCTCGCCCAGACCACGCTCATGTCGGATGGCGCGAGCGTCTACCTCTGCACCTCCAACGACGAGGTCATCGACCTCGTGAGCCGCGGTCAGGGTGTCTTCGGCATCGCCGTGGGCAAGGTCCTCCGCGAGGTCGAGACCTCCCTGGTAGAACTCGACTCGGTAGCCCTCGACCCCACCGACGAACTCGCAGCCCGCCGCGCCACCCGCAAGGCTGTCTGAAGTCCTCCCGTAGAACAACGAAAACCGCCCAGGATCTTCGGATCCTGAGCGGTTTCGTCGTTTCGAGGTCTTAGCTCTTCAGTTCGGCGTATTCGCCTACGCGGCCTGTGCGCATGACGCGCTCCAGGAGGAGGTCGAAGTTGCGGGCCATCTCCTGGGCGCCCTCGCCCGGCCAGACGTGCAGGGGCTTCGCCGCACCCTGAGCCTGCTGCAGCGAGGTGCGCTCGGGCAGCTGGGGCGAGAGCACGAGCGGGCCGAACATGTCACGCAGCTCCTTGATGCGGAACTGGTGCTCGAGCGACTGCGACCGCACGCGGTTGACGATGATGCCGAGCGGCTGCAGCCGGGGGGAGAGGCCGCGGCGGATCTCCTCGATGGCGCGGAGCGCACGGTCGGCGGCGGCCACGGAGAACAGGCCGGGCTCGGTGACCACCGTGACGCGGTCGGATGCCGCCCACGCGGTGCGGGTGAGCGCATTGAGCGACGGGGCGCAGTCGATGAGCACGAGGTCGTACTCGTTCTCGACCGTGGCGAGAGCCTCTTCGAGCTTCCAGATGTCGCGGATCGACGGGTGCGGCCCGTCGAAGTTGAGAGCCGAGGGCGATCCGATGAGCACGTCGATCTTGCCGCCGCGATCCTTCGTCCACCCCGAGGGGGCGATCGCGGCCCGCACCACCTTCTCCTTGGGAGAAGCGAGAACGTCGGCGACGTTCAGGTGACCTGCGACGCGGATGTCCATGCCTGTGGAGACATCGGACTGCGGGTCGAGGTCGACGACGAGAGTGCGCAAGCCCTTGGCGAACGCAGCGGACGCGAGCCCGAGCGTCACTGTGGTCTTGCCCACGCCTCCCTTGAGGGATGAGACGCTGAGTACATGCACAGTCGACAACGTTACCTTCACTAGGCTTGGAGAACCTAACTGTTCGCTGTACGCGTGTGCACCCGAAAGGTCTCGATGTTCACGAAGATTCTTGTGGCCAACCGTGGCGAGATCGCGATCAGGGCGTTCAGGGCGGCGTACGAGCTGGGGGCGAAGACGGTCGCGGTGTTCCCCTACGAGGACCGCAACTCCATGCACCGGTTGAAGGCCGACGAGGCGTACCAGATCGGTGAGGTCGGGCATCCGGTGCGGGCGTACCTCGATGTGTCGGAGATCATCCGGGTGGCTCTCGAGTCGGGTGCCGACGCCATCTACCCGGGCTACGGGTTCCTCTCGGAGAACCCTGAGCTCGCGAAGGCGGCGGCGGAGAACGGCATCACGTTCATCGGCCCCGGTGAGCACGTGCTCGAGATGGCGGGCAACAAAGTCACCGCCAAGGAGCACGCGATCGCGGCCGGTGTGCCCGTGCTGCGCTCCACACCCGCCTCGCGCGACATCGAGGAGCTGCTGGCGGGAGCGGCCGAGATCGGGTTCCCGATCTTCGCGAAGGCCGTCGCCGGTGGTGGTGGGCGGGGGATGCGCCGGGTCGAGACCCAGGAGGAGCTGCGCGGCGCCCTGGAGGCGGCGATGCGGGAGGCCGACAGCGCGTTCGGCGATCCCACCATGTTCCTGGAGCAGGCCGTGCTGCGGCCTCGTCACATCGAGGTGCAGATCCTGGCCGATGGTGCGGGGGAGACGCTGCACCTGTACGAGCGGGACTGCTCGGTGCAGCGCCGCAACCAGAAGGTGGTCGAGATCGCGCCGGCCCCGAACATCTCGGACGAGCTGCGGGCGGCCCTGCACGCGGATGCGATCAAGTTCGCCAGGTCCATCTCCTACGTCAATGCGGGAACGGTGGAGTTCCTCGTCGACACGGTCGGCCCGCGTGCGGGCGAGCACGTGTTCATCGAGATGAACCCGCGCATCCAGGTCGAGCACACCGTGACCGAGGAGGTCACCGACGTCGACCTCGTGCAGTCGCAGATGCTCATCGCCTCGGGCACCACGTTCGCCGACCTCGGGCTGACCCAGGAGGGCATCGTGCTGCACGGTGCCGCTCTGCAGTGCCGCATCACCACGGAGGACCCCACGGCGGGCTTCCGGCCCGACACGGGCAAGATCGCCGCCTACCGGTCGCCCGGTGGCGCGGGGGTGCGGCTCGATGGCGGCACGGTCGACGTGGGAGCACAGATCTCGCCGCACTTCGACTCGATGCTCGCCAAGATGACGTGCCGCGGCCGTGACTTCCCGGCCGCGGTGCGACGGGCCCGGCGTGCTCTGGCCGAGTTCCGCATCCGCGGGGTCTCGACGAACATCCCGTTCCTGCAGGGTGTGCTCGACGACCCCGACTTCATGGCGGGCGATCTCAGCACGAGCTTCATCGACGAGCGTCCCCAGCTGCTCGGCGGGCACCAGTCGAAGGACCGCGGCACGAAGATCCTCAACTGGCTCGCCGACGTCACGGTCAATCAGCCCCACGGCCCGCGTGTGGGCGGGGTCGACCCGGTCGACAAGCTGCCGGCGATCGACCTGCAGGCGCCCGCGCCGGCGGGGTCGCGGCAGCGGCTGCTCGAGCTCGGTCCCGTGGGGTTCGCCTCGGCCCTGCGGGCGCAGACCGCTCTGGCGGTCACCGAGACCACGATGCGGGATGCGCACCAGTCGCTGCTCGCCACCCGCGTGCGCACCAAGGACCTCGTGGCGGTCGCCCCGTACGTGGCACGGATGACCCCCGAACTGCTGAGTGTGGAGGCGTGGGGCGGTGCGACCTACGACGTGGCGCTCCGCTTCCTCGGCGAGGACCCCTGGGAGCGGCTCGCCACGCTGCGGGAGGCGCTGCCGAACGTGGCGATCCAGATGCTGCTGCGCGGCCGCAACACCGTGGGCTACACGCCGTACCCCACGGAGGTCACCGAGGCGTTCGTGCAGGAGGCCGCCGCCACCGGTGTCGACATCTTCCGCATCTTCGACGCCCTCAACGACGTGTCCCAGATGCGTCCGGCCATCGACGCCGTGCTCGCGACCGGTTCCACGGTGGCGGAGGTCGCCGTCTGCTACACGGGTGACCTGCTCGACCCGGCCGAGGATCTCTACACCCTCGAGTACTACCTCACGCTCGCCGAGCAGATCGTCGACGCGGGCGCGCACGTGCTCGCCATCAAGGACATGGCGGGGCTGCTCCGCCCCGCCGCCGCCGCGAAGCTCGTCTCCGCGTTCCGCAGCGAGTTCGACCTGCCCGTGCACGTGCACACGCACGACACCGCCGGTGGCCAGCTCGCCGCTCTGCTGGCCGCGAGTGCCGCCGGTGCGGATGCCGTCGATGTCGCATCGGCGCCGATGGCCGGCACCACGAGCCAGCCGAGCGCATCCGCTCTCGTCGCCGCGCTCGCCCACACCGATCGCGACACGGGCCTCTCGCTCACGGCCGTCAGCGACCTCGAGCCGTACTGGGAGGCCGTGCGGCAGGTGTACCGCCCGTTCGAGTCCGGGCTGCCGGGCCCCACGGGGCGCGTCTACCGGCACGAGATCCCGGGAGGTCAGCTCTCCAACCTCCGCCAGCAGGCCATCGCGCTCGGCCTGGCCGACGACTTCGAGCTCATCGAGGATCTCTACGCCGCGGCCAACCGGATCCTCGGCCGCATCCCGAAGGTCACCCCCTCCTCCAAGGTCGTGGGCGACCTCGCGCTGCACCTGGCCGCGGTCAAGGCCGACCCGGCCGACTTCGAGGAGAACCCGCAGAACTACGACATCCCCGATTCCGTGATCGGGTTCATGGCCGGTGAGCTCGGCGAGCTGCCGGGCGGATGGCCCGAGCCGTTCCGCTCCAAGGTGCTCGAGGGCCGCACCGTGAACGTGGGGGTCACCCCTCTCGACGACCGCGACCGCGAGGGCCTCGCCGGCGATTCCCGCACCCGGCAGTCGACCCTCAACCGGTTGCTGTTCCCCGCGCCCACGAGCACCTTCGAGCAGCAGCGCGACCTGTTCGGCGACCTCTCGGTGGTCGACACCGTCGACTACCTCTACGGCCTCACCCAGGGCGTCGAGCACGTCGTGGAGATCTCCACGGGTGTGCGGCTCTTCGTGGGCCTCGAGGCCATCGGCGAGGTCGACTCCAAGGGCGAGCGCACCGTCATGACCACCCTCAACGGCCAGCTCCGCCCCGTGAACGTGCGCGACCGCTCCGTGAAGGTCGAGACCAAGGCGGCCGAGAAGGCGGATGCGAACCGGCCCGGCCAGGTCGCCGCCCCGTTCTCCGGCGTCGTGACCCTCAAGGTCGCCGAGGGCGCCACCGTGGCCGCCGGCGACAGCGTCGCGACCATCGAGGCCATGAAGATGGAGGCCGCCATCACCACCCCCGTGGCCGGCACCGTCTCGCGCCTCGCCATCCCCAGCACCCAGCAGGTCGAGGCAGGTGACCTCCTCGTGGTCGTCACCCCCGACGCGTGAACAAGAAGAAGGCAGTTCAGCAGTGACCGTTCGTGAGATCCGCATTTTCGGCGATCCCGTGCTCAAGACCGTCTCCGACCCGGTCGTCGACATCGACGACCGGGTGCGGGGCCTCGTGGAGGACCTCGTCGACAGCGTGCAGGTGCCCGGCCGCGCCGGTGTGGCCGCGTCGCAGATCGGGGTGAACCTGAGGGCCTTCAGCTACAACGTCGACGGCGAGGTGGGCTACATCATCAACCCCGTGCTCGTGGAGCTCTCGGGGGAGCCTGAGCTCGTGGACGAGGGCTGCCTCTCGGTGCCCGACCTGTGGTTCAAGACGAGCCGCTACCCGTTCGCGCGCGCAACCGGCATCGACCTCGACGGCAACCCCGTGGAGGTCTCAGGCACGGGCCTCATGGCGCAGGCCCTGCAGCACGAGACCGACCACCTCGACGGCCTGCTCTACCTCGACCGCCTCGACAAGCCCACGCGCCGCGAGGCCATGCGCCAGGTGCGCGAGTCCCCCTGGTTCTGAGTAGCAACTACTCCTCACACCCGTCCCCGAGCTCCCCGCAGAGTGTCATCTGTCCCTGACACCTCTGAAAGCGGCTCCCGTGAAAAGTCCTCTGTCCTCGCTCCTCCGTCCTTCCGTCGCAGGCGCGTGTGCCTGCCTTGTCGTCGCCGCGGGTCTGCTCGTGGCGTCGCCGGCCCACGCCACCCAGCTCGCGAACCCTTACGAGCCTGCCTGCCCGCAGCCCAAAGCTCTTCAGGGCCTCGCGATCGCGCCGACCCCGGCGATGTCACCCTACGATCGCGACGGCGGGGTCTCGATCATCGCGGGCGCCCTCCCTCGTGGGGTCGAGCTCGTCGGCAGCAATGTCGATCGCAAGCCGTACCTGTTCCAGGGTGTGCCGCAGGCGACGGGCACCTTCTCTTTCACCGTGAAGGCGGAGTTCGAAGACGCTTGGCCGAAGACGATCGACTGCACCATGACGGTCGGCACGCCGGGCTCGGTGTCCCGCATCGCCGGTGCCGACCGCTACGCGCAGGCGGTCGAAGTCTCCCGCACCTTCACCGAGGCCGAGACGGTCTACCTGGCCAGCGGGGAGAAGTTCCCCGATGCGCTGAGCGCCGGCTCGGTCGCGGGCTTCAACGACGCACCACTCCTGCTCGTGTCGAGCGGCGCCGTCCCTGCGGCGACCCTCGCAGAGATCGACCGCCTCGATCCGGATCACGTGGTCGTGGTCGGCGGTCCCGCTTCCGTCTCAGACGAGGTCCTCGAGTCCCTGAAGCGCGAGATCGACGATGCCTCCCTCACCCGCATCGGCGGTGCGGACCGCTATGCCGTCTCCCGTGCTCTGATCAGCGATGCCCGGTTCGGCATCCCGACCGCATCGACCGCCTACCTGGCGACGGGAACCACGTTCCCAGATGCTCTGTCGTCGTCCCCCGCAGCCGTGACGGCCGGAGGCCCTGTGCTGCTGGTCAACGGTGCCGCCCCGGCACTCTCGACCGAGGAGTCCGCACTGCTGACCGCACTGGGCACGAAGGAGATCCGCATCGCGGGAGGCACCTCCTCGATCGGTCAGTCCCTCGAGACCTCGCTCGCTCGGTCGTTCTCGGTGAGCCGATCGAGCGGGGCTGATCGCTATGAGGCGGCGGTGGCGATCAACAAGTCGGCATTCGCCGCTTCACCCACGGTCTACCTCGCGAGCGGCACCGCCTTCGCGGATGCACTGAGTGCCGCGCCCGTCGCCGGTCGCGACAAGAACCCGGTCTACCTCGTTCAGCCGAACTGCGTCCCGAATTCCGTGCTCCAGGAGATCGTGCGGCTCGAGCCCGCGAAGATCATCATCCTCGGCGGAACAGCCACCATCGGGTCGGCTGTCGAGACACTTCGATCCTGCTGACTCGCGACCCGAAGAAGAACGCCCCTCGCACCAGCTGGTGGAGGGGCGTTCTTCTTGCGTCCGCGCGTGACTAGTGGACCAGGGACTGGCCCTCGGTGGCCGGGGCCGCGTTGTAGAGGTTCTCGATGACGGTGGCGTAGTCCTTGAGGATCACGTTGCGCTTGATCGTGAGCTTCGGCGTGAGGTGGCCCGAGGCCTCGGTGAAGTCGTCGGTGATCACCACGAACTTGCGGATCGACTCGGCTCGCGAGACGAGCGCGTTGGCGGAGTCGACCGCGCGCTGCACCTCGGCGAGCACCGCCGGGTTCTCGGCGGCCTCCGCCACGGTCATCGAGGCGTTCTGCCCGTTGTTGCCGAGCCACACGGGGAGCATCTCGGCATCGAGCGTGATGAGCGCCGAGATGAAGGGACGCTGGTCGCCGACCACGACGACCTGGCCCACCACGGGGTTGGAGCGGATGGGATCCTCGAGCGCGGCTGGGGCGACGTTCTTGCCGCCGGCCGTGACGATGATCTCCTTCTTGCGGCCCGTGATGGTGAGGAAGCCGTCCGAGTCGATCGCGCCGATGTCGCCGGTCTTGAACCACTCGCCGTCCATCACCTCGGCGGTGGCCTCCTCGTTCTGCCAGTAGCCGGCGAAGACGTTGACGCCCTTCACCTGGATCTCGCCGTCCTCGGCGATCCGCAGACCGACGCCGGGGAGCGCGGGGCCCACAGTGCCGATCTTGAACTTGTCGGTGAGGTTGACCGTGGCGGGCGCCGTGGTCTCGGTGAGACCGTAGCCCTCGAGGATGGTGACCCCGAGGCTGCGGTAGAAGTGCCCGAGACGGTGACCGAGCGGAGCCGATCCGGAGACCGCGTGCTGCACCCGGCCGCCGAGGGCCGCGCGCAGCTTGGAGTAGACGAGACGGTCGAAGAGCTTGAACTTGACCTTGAGGCCGAGCGGCACGTGCCCGGCGTCGAGGGCCTCGGAGTGCTCGACGGCCACCTTGGCGGCCGCGCGGAAGATCTTGCCCTTGCCTCCGCCCTCGGCCTTCTGTTCGGAGGAGTTGTAGACCTTCTCGAACACGCGCGGCACCGCGAGCAGGAACGTGGGCTTGAACGAGCCGAGCGCGGGGAGCAGCTGCTTGGTGTCGGCCTGGTGGCCGACCTTCACACCGCTGTGCACGCTGAGGATGGAGATGAAGCGCGCGAACACGTGCGCGGTCGTGATGAAGAGCAGGGTGGAGGCGCCCGGCGCCACGACGTCCTTCATGACCACGGCGGCGTTGCGGCTGAGCTCCACGAAGTTCGAGTGCGTGAGCACGCAGCCCTTCGGTCGGCCGGTCGTGCCCGAGGTGTAGATGAGGGTGGCGAGGTCGCTGCCCACGGCCAGGTTGCGACGGCGCTCGACCTCGTCGTCGGACACCGCACCTCCCGAGGAGGCGAGCTTGTCGAGATCGCCGAGGTCGACCTGCCACGCGCGCGTGACGTCGGGCAGGTCGGGACGGATCTCGTCGAACTTGGCGAAGTGGTCTGCGGTCTCCACGATGATCGCCGTGGCACCGGAGTCGGAGAGGTTCCACTGCACCTGCGCGGGCGATGAGGTCTCGTAGATCGGCACGAGCACGGCACCGGCGAACCAGGTGGCGAAGTCGATGAGGGTCCACTCGTAGCGCGTCTTGCACATGAGCCCGATCTTGTCGCCGGGTTCGATGCCCGAGGCGATGAGGCCCTTGGCCACGGCGCGCACCTGAGTGAGGAACTCCGCCGCCGTGATGTCGCGCCAGCCGGCGCCGTCGGGCACGGCGAAGAGCGCGTCGTCAGGGGTGAGTCTGACCCTCTCGATCAAGAGGTCTGTCGCATTCGCCTGGGGGTCGGCGGTGACGACGGGGGGAACGAAATACTGGTCCACGGCAGCTCCTTCGGTACCGGTCGAGTTCACTTCCTCTACACTCTACTTGGTGCTCCGGCGGCAACTCCTGGCACCTTTCCCATCACGGCGAGAGGATCCGGCTCATGCGCGCCATCGGAATCGACATCGGTGGCACCAAGATCGCCGGCGCCGTGGTCGATGAGCTCGGCACGATCGTGGCCCACGACCGCCGCCCCACGAGCGCGACCGACACGCAGCTCATCGAGGACACCGTCGTGCAGATGGTGAACGACCTCGTGGCGGGGGAGCTCGCCAAGGGCGAGAGCGTGGCCGCCGTGGGAGTGGCCGCGGCCGGCTTCATCGACGCCTCGCAGTCCACGGTCTACTACGCACCCAACATCAGCTGGCGCAACGAACCGTTCCGCGAGAAGCTCGAACGCCGCATCGACCTGCCGATCATCATCGAGAACGATGCCAACGCCGCCGGATGGGCCGAGTTCCGCTTCGGTGCAGGCCGGCTCGTGAGCGACATGGTCATCCTCACCATCGGCACGGGTGTGGGCGGCGCCATCGTGAGCGGCGACAAGCTCTTCCGCGGCGGCTTCGGCGCGGGCGCCGAGCTCGGCCACCTGCGCATGGTGCCAGGCGGTCTGCCGTGCGGTTGCGGCGCGCACGGCTGCATCGAGCAGTACGGATCGGGTCGCGCGCTCCTCCGCATCGCGGGCGAGCTGGCGGATGCGGGCGGCATCGGCCGCGAGCTCGCCGCCCTCCGCGACCGCGACGGCGGTCTCACCGGCATGCACGTGGCCCAGCTCGTGGAGGCCGGCGATCCCGGCGCCCAGGCCGCCGTGCGCACCCTCGGCGGGTGGCTCGGCCAGGCCTGCGCGAGCCTCGCCGCGGTGCTCGACCCGCAGCTCTTCGTGATCGGCGGAGGAGTGGCCCAGTCGGGCTCGCTGCTGCTCGACCCCATCCGCGCCTCCTTCCTCGACGCGCTGCCGGCCCGCGGTTACCACCCGGAGCCCGAGTTCGCCATCGCCGAGCTCGTCAACGACGCCGGTGTGGTGGGCGCCGCCGACCTCGCCCGCCACTACGCAGGGATCGTCTGACCGGCATGTTCTACTTCCTCGCCAAGTACCTGCTCATCGCACCGGTGCTCAAGACCCTTTTCCGCCCCTGGGTGATCGGGCTCGAGAACATCCCCGCCAAGGGCGGCGCCATCCTGGCCTCCAACCACCTCTCGTTCAGCGACTCCGTGTTCCTGCCCGTCGTGGTCGACAGGCAGGTCTCGTTCCTCGCGAAGAGCGAGTACTTCACCGGTAAGGGCATCAAGGGCTTCCTCGTGAAGCTGTTCTTCACCGCCTCCGGCCAGCTCCCCATCGACCGAGCGGGCGGCAAGGCCTCGGAGGCCTCGCTCAACACGGGCCTCCGCGTGCTCGCGAGGGGCGACCTGCTCGGCATCTACCCCGAGGGCACCCGCAGCCCCGACGCCAAGCTCTACCGCGGCCGCACCGGCGTGGCGCGCATGGTGCTCGAGGCGCACGTGCCCATCATCCCGGTCGCCATGATCGACACCGAGCGCGTGATGCCGATCGGATCGAAGCTCCCCAAGATCCGCCGGATTGGCATCGTCATCGGCGAGCCACTAGATTTCTCTAGGTTCGAAGGACTGGAATCAGACAGGTTCATCCTCCGCTCCGTGACCGACGAGATCATGTACGAGCTCCACCGCCTCGGCGGCCAGGAATACGCCGACGTGTATGCGACTTCAGTCAAGGAGAAACGCACGAAACCCGTGCGAACCACCATCACCAAATAGATACGGGAACAGAGCCAGTGGTCGATCCAACAGAACTCATCGTCGAAGCGGATGAATCGGTGATCGCGGGTCTGGACTATTGGCGCACCCTGCCCGTCAAGCAGCAGCCCTCCTGGCCCGACCAGAACGCCGTCGAGGCCGTCTCGCGCGAGATCGCGAACCTCCCCCCGCTCGTCTTCGCGGGCGAGGTCGACAACCTGCGCGACCGTCTTGCGGCGGCAGCCAGGGGCGAGGCGTTCCTGCTGCAGGGCGGCGACTGCGCCGAGACCTTCGCCGGGGCGACCGCGGACCAGATCCGCGACCGCGTCAAGACCATCCTGCAGATGGCCGTGGTGCTCACCTACGGTGCCTCCACGCCGGTCATCAAGATGGGCCGCATGGCGGGCCAGTTCGCCAAGCCGCGCTCGAGCGACACCGAGACCCGCAACGGCGTCACGCTGCCCGCCTACCGCGGCGACATCGTGAACGGCTACGACTTCACCCCGGAGTCGCGCACGGCAGACCCCAAGCGACTGCTCGACGGCTACCACATGGCCGCGTCGACGCTCAACCTCATCCGGGCCTTCACCCAGGGGGGCTTCGCCGACCTGCGCCAGGTGCACACCTGGAACAAGGGGTTCACCTCGAACCCCGCGAATGTGCGCTACGAGCAGCTGGCCGGCGAGATCGACCGCGCCGTGAAGTTCATGGTGGCGTGCGGCGCCGACTTCGAAGCTCTCAAGCGCACCGAGTTCTACACGAGCCACGAGGCGCTGCTGTTCGACTACGAGCGCCCCATGACGCGCATCGACTCGCGCACGGGCACACCGTACAACACCTCGAGCCACTTCGTGTGGATCGGGGAGCGCACGCGCGACCTCGACGGCGCGCACGTCGACTTCCTCTCGCGCACCCGCAACCCCATCGGCGTCAAGCTCGGCCCCACCACGAGCGCCGACGACATGCTGCGCCTCATCGACAAGCTCGACCCCGATCGTGAGCCGGGTCGCCTGACCTTCATCACGCGCATGGGTGCGGGCAAGATCCGAGATGCGCTGCCGCCGCTGCTCGAGGCCATCAAGGCCAGCGACGCGCTGCCGCTCTGGGTCACCGACCCGATGCACGGCAACGGTCTCACGACACCCACGGGCTACAAGACGCGTCGTTTCGACGACGTGGTCGACGAGGTCAAGGGCTTCTTCGAGGCGCACCGCGCGGCGGGAACGCACCCGGGCGGCATCCACGTGGAGCTCACGGGAGACGACGTCACCGAGTGCCTCGGCGGCTCGGAGCACATCGACGAGGCCACCCTCGCCACCCGCTACGAGAGCCTCTGCGACCCGCGTCTCAACCACATGCAGTCGCTCGAGCTCGCCTTCCTGGTGGCCGAGGAGCTCGTGGCCACGAGCGGCGGCCGCTCCTAGACCGCCCACCGCCAGACACGACGAAGCCCCCGGGACTCTGGTCTCGGGGGCTTCGTCGTGCGTCAGGCGGGCAACGGTGGCTAGAAGACGCTGAAGCTGACGGTGATGGAGGAGCCCTTCGGCACGCTCGTGCCGGCCTCGGGGTTGGTGGCGCTCACCCGGAAGGTGTCGGGGAAGGCGTCGGCCACCGCGTTGTACTGCAGCGAGAACCCGAGCTCCTCGAGCACGGGCTTGACCTCGCTCCAGGACTTGCCGTTGAGGTCGCTCGGCACCGTCACGGGCTCCGGGCCGCGCGAGATGTTGAGGGTGATCGAGCTGCCCTCCACGATCGTGCCCTCGGGCAGGATCGCGTCGTAGACCTGACCCTCGGGGTACTCGTCGTTGAAGTCCTGAGACCCCTCGACCCCCACGAGGCCGACAGCGGCGAGCGTGGCCGTGGCCTCCTCGAGCGTCTGGCCGACCACACCGGGCACCGATCCGAGCGACACCACGAGGGAGATCGGCTGCATCTCGCCGTACTCCGCGCCGAGCGGGGCGCCGTCGGCACCCGTGGCCTGCAGCACGATGCCGGCCTCCGCCTCGTCTGAGAACTGCGTGGTGGTGGAGGCGTAGGTGAAGCCGGCCTCGGTGATGGCGGCCTGCGCTGCGGCCTCGTCGAGGCCGGTGAGCGTGGGGACGGGCAGCATGGCCGGCCCGATCGAGACGAGCACGGTGACCGCGGAGCCGTTGCGCACCGAGCTGCCGGCCGGGGGATCGGTGCCGATCACGGAGCCGGCGGGCACGTCGAGGTTCGCCGCATCCTGCCGCGCGGCCTCGAGATCGAGGGCGGTGAGCGTGCTGACCGCGTCGTCCGGCGACATGGTGGAGACATCCGGGATGCTCGTCATGGCGCCGGGGCCCGCACCGAACCACCAGCCGGCCGTGCCGAGCAGAGCGGCGATCACGATGACGACGCCGAAGATCCAGAACCCGCGCTTGCGCCGGCCGGAGGCCTTCTGCGCGAGCTTGGCCTGCGTCTCGGCACCGGCGCCGCGCGCCATGCCCGCTCCGGGGCCGCCGGCGTTCGCCACGGGAGGGCGCATGCCGGGGGGAGCGGGCGGCAGGCCGGCCGATCCGTACGCGGAGGTGGAGGGAGTGGGGGAGCCCTGGTTCACGGCGGCCATCGAGCCCGTGCGCCTGCGCTCCTCGAGCACCTGGGTCTGGGCGTGGTCGAGATCGGCGTCGAAGCTGTCGGCCGGCATCACGACGGTGCGCGAGGTGGCCGGGTTGGTGGCGCGCTTGCCCACGAGCTCGTTCTCGGCCGAGCGCAGTCGCTCGAGCATCTCGCGCGCGTCGGTGGGCCGCTCATCCGGGTTCTTCGCGGTGGCCCACAGCACGAGGGCGTCGAGCTGCCGAGGCACCTGCGGGTTGGCGTGGCTCGGCGTGGGCATCTGGTCGTTGGCGTGCTGGAAGGCGATCGCCATCGGCTGCTCGCCCACGTAGGGCTGTGCGCCCACGAGCATCTCGTAGAGCATGATGCCGGCCGCGTAGATGTCGCTGCGGGCATCCGCCGTGCCCCGCGTGAGCAGTTCGGGCGAGAGGTAGGCGATGGTGCCGAGCAGCGCCTGGCCGGTGGCCGTGTTGGCCGAGACGGCACGGGCCAGACCGAAGTCGCTGATCTTGATGCGGCCGTCATCGGCCAGCAGCACGTTCTCGGGCTTGAGGTCGCGGTGCACGATGCCGGCCTTGTGCGCCGCGGCGAGACCGCCGAGCACCGCATCCATGACGTCGACGGTCTGCTCGGTGGTGAGCTTGCCGTAGTCCTTGAGAAGATCCCGCAGGGTGACTCCCGGCAGGTACTCCATCACGAGGTAGGCGATCTCGGCGTCCTGGCCCTGATCGAAGACGTTGACGACGTTCGGATGCGCGAGGCGTGCGGCCGAGCGGGCCTCCTGCACGAAGCGCTCCTTGAAGGCGGCGTCGTCGGCGAGGTGGCCGTGCATGATCTTGATGGCGACCTGGCGCTCGAGCCGCAGGTCGGTGGCGAGGTAGACCGTGGCCATGCCGCCGCGGGCGACGCGCGACCTCACCTGATAGCGGCCGTCGATGAGACGGCCGATCATGGGATCGGGGGGCGCGCTGGTCACGCCTCCGAGTCTAGGGAGCGGCGTATCCACTTCCCCGCATAGACACTGCCGGGCACCGTTCATTCGGGTGGAATTTATCCATTCGTGACGTGAGCGAGCATCGCCGGTCGCACGGGCACCCCTCGGCGTGGCACTCTGGAGAGGTGACTGATCTGCCCGCCATCGAATGGCTGACCGTTCCCGACCTCGTCGAGCTGCTCGACCTCACCCCCAGCAGGGTGCGACGGCTCATCGAGGACAGGCACCTCGTGGCCACGAGGCGAGGCGGTGTGCTCTCGGTTCCCGCCGTGTTCGTGCGCGACGGCGAGCCGCTCACCGAGCTCCGCGGCACCATCACGGTGCTCACCGACCTGCGCTTCTCCGACGACGAGATCGTGGAGTGGCTCATCACGCCCAACGACCTGCTCGACACCTCGCCCATCGCTGCGCTGCTCGCGGGGCGCAAGGCCGAGGTGCGCCGGATCGCCCAGGCGCTCTAGCCCGGCCGTTCCCGGCCCGGACGCTCAGCTCTCGCGCTGGGTTATGGTGCGGGCGAGGGAGGAGAGCTCCGCCCTGGCCGTGGCGCCGAGGGGAGCCCGTTCGAGCTCGGCGAGGGCCGTGCGCACGCGCTCGCCGATCATGAGCTCGACCTCGGTGACGGCTCCGGTCTCCACCATGGTCTGCTGCATCATGCGGATCTGCTGCTCGCCGAGATCCGGATCGCCGAGCAGTTCGTCGAAGATGCGCCTGGCCGGCGGGTCGAGGCGAGCACGCGTGAGTGCCACGAGCACGGTGCGCTTGCCCTCCCGCAGGTCGTCGCCGGAGGGCTTGCCGGTGCGGGCAGAGTCGCCGAACACGCCCAGCACGTCGTCGCGCAGCTGGAAGGCGATGCCGAGCGGCAGCCCGAACCGCCGCAGCGAGTCGAGCTGATCGTCGTCGGCCCCGCGCAGCGAGGCACCGATCACCAGGGGAGCCTCCACGCTGTACTTCGCCGACTTGTAGACGATCACGCGCTCCGCGTGCTCGAGCGCCTGCGCGAAGTCGAGACCCGCCCAGGCCCTCTCCTCCATGAGGTCGAGGTACTGGCCGAGGGTCACCTCGGTGCGCATCATGTCGACGGCCTCGCGGGCGCCGAGGAGCGCGTCGAGCGCCGGTGCCCCCAGCACGGCACGCGAGATGAGCTCGTCGCTCCAGGCGAGCAGGAGATCGCCCAGGAGGATGGCGCTGCCCTCCCCGAAGCTGCGGGCGGGGCCGTGCCAGTTCTGCTCGGCGTGCAGTGCCTCGAAGCGCTTGTGCGCGGCGGGCAGCCCCCGGCGGGTGTCGGAGTTGTCGATGATGTCGTCGTGCACGAGGGCCGCGGCGTGGAACAGCTCGAGACCCGCGCACAGATCGACGAGCGCATCGAGCTCGCTCTCGCGCGGCACGGCGGTGGCGGAGTTCGCCGGAGACACCGCTCGCCAGCCCCAGTAGCAGAACTGCGCCCTGAACCTCTTGCCGCCGCTGAGAAGATCCCGCGAGAACGTCGCGAAGGGTGCTAGCTCTGGGGCTATGCGCCGGAGAATGGACTCACGCGACGCAAGGAATTCAGTGATCCGAGTGTCGACGAGTTTGACTAGGCGCGGGCTTTCCATCACTCGCCTAGCCTAGCTAGACTGCGCTCACTACAATCGGCAGTGACGCACCAGTCCTGAGCCTGAGGTGAAACAACGATGCCGCTTTCGGAGCAAGAACAGAGACTCCTCGATGAGATGGAGCGCAGTCTCTACCACAATGACGCCGACTTCGTGTCGGCGGTCAGCGGTGGCCGTGGACGACTGAATTACGGTGCCCTGGTGCTCGGCATCCTCGTGGCGATCGTGGGCCTCGGTGTCGTGATCGCCGGAGTGGTGTTCAGACAGCCGGTCATCGGTGTCGTGGGCTTCGTGGCGATGTTCGCCGGCGTGCTCATCGCACTCCGCCGCACCAAGGGCACCGCAGGCACTCCCGTGACTCCCACGACCTCCACCACCGGCCCCGCCGGTCGGAGCACGTCGTCGTCGACCAAGTCGGGCTTCATGGACCGCTTGAACGACCGCTGGGAGCGCAGGGACGACGACCGGGGGCAGTAGCCCCTCCCTCCACTCCGCTCCACGAATCGAGACCGGCCTTCGGGCCGGTCTTTTTTCGTGCCCGCGAATCGCCGCTGGGCATCCCTGGCCCTCCATTTCCCTCCACCCTCCAGATCCCTGTGTTCACGGGGCTCCGGAGGGTCTTTTGCGTGTCGAATGGGCGATGTTCCCAAGTTTGTGGTGGGGAGTGGAGTAAAGTGGAGTGAAAGCCCACGATTCCTGGCCGGAGAGTAAGGGGAGGTAGATGTTCCTTGGCACCTACGCACCCAAGCTCGACGAAAAAGGGCGACTCATCCTGCCCGCCAAGTTCCGGGACGAACTGGCCGGTGGCGTCGTGATGACCCGCGGCCAGGAGAACTGCCTCTACGTGTTCTCCACCCGCGAGTTCGAGGAGTTGCACGAGAAGATCCGCCAGGCCCCCGTCACGAGCAAGCAGGCGCGCGACTACCTGCGTGTGTTCCTCTCCGGCGCGAGCGCCGAGACCCCCGACAAGCAGCACCGGGTCACCATTCCCGCCGCCCTCCGCGGCTACGCCAAGCTCGACCGCGACCTCGTGGTGATCGGTGCGGGCTCCCGCGCCGAGATCTGGGACGCCGAGGCCTGGAACACCTACCTGGCCGCCCAGGAGGCCGCCTTCTCCGAGACCGACGAGGAGGTGATCCCCGGACTCTTCTGAGTCGTCGTCCCTGACTCCCAGCCATTCATCCGCCCTGACACTCTTCCCCGGTGCCAGGTCGAAAGCCCTGACACACTTCCCCGGTGCCAGGTCGGAATGGATGGGGATCAGGGACTGCGAACCGGAACCGGACGCCATGGCCGACAACGACCAGACCCCTCCCCACGCTCCCGAGAACGCGACTGAGCGTCTCGCCTCCGAGCGTCACACCTCGGTGCTCCTCGAGCGCAGCCTCGAGCTGCTCGGCCCCGCCCTCGAGCGACCGGGTGCCGTGCTCGTCGACTGCACCCTCGGCCTCGGCGGCCACTCGGAAGCCTTCCTCGAGGCCTTCCCCGACCTGCACCTCGTGGGGCTCGACCGCGACCCCAACGCCCTCCGGCTCGCCGGGGAGCGCCTCGAGCGCTTCTCGAACCGGATCGATCTCGTGCACTGCGTCTACGACGAGATCGACGAGGCCCTCGAGGGGCTCGGCATCGAGGAGGTCGACGGCATCCTGTTCGACCTCGGCGTCTCGTCGATGCAGCTCGACGAGGTCGACCGCGGCTTCTCCTACTCCAAGGACGCACCCCTCGACATGCGCATGGACGACACGGCGGAGTTCGCTGCCGCGGAGATCATCGCCACCTACTCGGAAGCCGACCTCCGCCGCATCTTCCGCGACTACGGCGAGGAGAAGCTCGCCGACCGCTACGCCCGCAAGATCGTGGAGGCCAGGAACGCCGGCCCTGTGCTCCGCTCCGGGCACCTCGTCGACATCATCCAGGCGGCGACCCCCGCCAAGTTCTCGAACCAGGGGCACCCCGCCAAGCGCGTCTTCCAGGCCCTCCGCATCGAGGTCAACGCCGAGCTGAGCGTGCTCGAGCAGGCGCTGCCGAAGGCCATCGACGCCCTCCGGCTCGGTGGTCGGATCGTGGTGCTCGCGTTCCAGTCGCTCGAGGACAGGATCGTGAAGCGCGAGCTGCAGAAGCGGGCCGTCTCCACATCGCCCCCCGGGCTGCCCGTCGAGCTCCCCGACCACACGCCCGAGCTCAAGCTCCTCGTGCGAGGTGCCGAGCTCGCCGACGACGCCGAGCGCGCCCGCAACCCCCGTGCCATCCCCGTGCGCCTCCGCGCCGCAGAGAAGATCAGGAGGATCGCGTGACGAACGCGGCCGGCGCCTACATGGCGCGCCCCAGCAGCACACTCGGTTCCACCGCGCTCAAGTCGCCGTCCTCCCGTGCCCCCTTCCCGTCGACGCCGGGAGAGCTTCCCGACATCGATCTGCCGATCGCACCGCGCATCGAGATCGTGCCGAGTCGGGCGCAGAAGCGCGCTCGGCCGAGGATCGCCTACGCCGCGGTCGTGGTGACCGGGGTGCTCGCCATCGTGGTGACCCAGCTGCTGCTCTCGGTCGGGCTCTCCGACGGCGCCTACGAGATCTCGGCGCTGCAGCAGACCCAGAAGGAGCTCGACCGCACCAACCAGGTGCTCACCGAGCAGTACGACACGCTCTCGTCGCCGCAGAACCTCGCCGCGAGCGCCGTCGCGCTCGGCATGGTCGCCAACAGCACTCCCGTCTACCTCCGCCTGTCGGACGGCGCCGTGCTCGGCTCCCCGGCCGCCGCGGGCGCCACGGCCACCGGGGGAGCGGAGATCCCCAACTCGCTGCTCACCCCTCCCGCCGCCGCTGCCGCGGCCCCCGCCGCTGCCGCACCCGCCACCGAGGCGCCGGCCGCCGAGGCTCCCGCCGCCGAGACCCCGGCCGCCGGTGCCGCGGCTGCGGCATCCGGTGCAGATGCCGGTACCGGCGCCGTGAGCGCGCCTCCCGCCGCCGAGCAGACCGCCGACGTACCGTGGCAGGGTGCACTGCCCTCCCCGACCACGCGCTAGCGCCTCGTGACCGCCGTCTCCCGCAGCACCCGCCGTCGTGCGGCCTTCTCCGTCGCCCTCGTGGCGGCGGTCGTGATCGTCTTCATCGTGCGCCTCGTCTCGATCCAGATCGTGCAGGCCGACACCCTCAACGCCGCCTCGCTCGACAAGCTCTCGATGCAGAGCCCGGTCTACGGGCTCCGCGGCGACATCACCGACAACGACGGCACGGTGCTCGCCACCACGGTGCTGCGCTACGACGTGACCGCCTCGCCCCGGTCGGTCACCGACTTCGAGCGCACGGGGGCCGACGGCAAGACCGTCGACGTGACCCCCACCCAGGCCGCCGCCGAGATCGCCGCCATCACGGGGCAGACCGCCGACGAGGTGTACGCGGCGCTCACCACGGATCCGTCGTCGAACTTCGCCTACATCACGCAGGGCATCGACGTGGAGGCGTTCCGCTCCATCCGCGACCTCGGCATCCCCTGGCTCTACTACGAGTCGCACCCCGTGCGCACCTACCCCAACGGCGCGGTCGGCGGCAGCATCGTGGGCTTCACCGGTGAGCCGGGCGAGAACGGGCTCGAGGGACTCGCGGGGGTCGAGCAGCTCGACAACGACTGCCTCGAGGGCACCGACGGGCTCGAGACCTACGAGCGCGGCGCCGACGGCGTGGCCATCCCCGGCACCACCGAGACGGCGGTCGAGGCGAAGCCCGGTGGCACCGCGGTGCTCACGATCGACAGCGACCTGCAGTTCTTCGCCCAGCAGACCCTGCTCGACCGCATCAACGAGGTCGGCGCGGAGTGGGGCACCGTGGTGGTGCAGGAGGTCAAGACCGGCAAGCTGCTGGCCGTGGCCGACTACCCGAGCGTCGACCCCAACAACGTGGATGCGACGGCAGAGGCCGACCGCGGTTCCAAGGCCTTCCAGGCCCCCTTCGAGCCCGGATCGACCTTCAAGGCGCTCACCGCGGCCTCGGTACTCGACGCCGGACTCGCGACCACCCAGACCCAGGTCGTGGCGCCCTACATCTACACGGATGCCAACGGCGCCTCCACGAGGGACAGCTCGTTCCACGCCGATCCGCTCAACCTCACGTTCGCGGGTGTCATGCAGGAGTCCTCCAACACCGGCACCGCGATGCTCGGCGAACTGCTCACCTCCGAGCAGCGGTACCAGTACATGGAGAAGTTCCACATGACCACCCCGAGCGAGGTCGGCTTCCCCGCCGAGTCCGGCGGCATCCTCGCTCCCTGGGAGGAATGGGACGACCAGACCAACCTCACGACGACCTTCGGGCAGGGTGTCTCGACGACGGCCGTGCAGATCGCGAGCCTCTACCAGACCCTGGGCAACCACGGTGTGCGTCTGCCCGTGCAGCTCGTGGAGGGCTGCCGCCAGGCCGACGGCACCATGACCGACACGGTCGACTCGGCGGGCGAGCAGATCGTGCCCGACAGCGTCTCGACCGACGTGGTCAACATGCTCGAGACCGTCGTGACGGGCGGCTACGCCAAGACCAGCCTCGAGATCCCGGGCTACCGGGTGGCCGCGAAGACCGGTACCGCGCAGATGAGCGACGGCAGCGGAGCGTACAGCTCGAGCTACATCACCTCGGTCGCCGGACTCGCTCCCGCGGAGGACCCGCAGTACGTCGTTTCGGTCTCCATCGCGAAGCCGGTTACCATTGACTCGGCTCTGGCCGCGGCACCGGTCTTCCAGAAGATCATGTCGCAGGTCCTGAAGCAGAACCGGGTTCTGCCGTCCACGGTGCCCGCACCAGACATGCCGACCACGTTTTGAACAAGGAGTCCTGTGGCTGATCGCGGCTCTTCGGCACTCAGACCGGAGCATCCGATCGCGCGATCGCTCCCGCACCTGGTCGAGGAGTTCGGTTTCGCGCACCGTGGTGCTCCCGTGACCGACGTGGTGAGCGGCATCACCCTCTCGTCGAAAGACGTGGTGCCTGGTGACCTCTACGTGGGCCTCAAGGGCGCACGGTTCCATGGCGCCTCGTTCGCCGCGGCGGCCAAGGAGGGCGGCGCCGTCGCCGTGCTCACCGACGAGGAGGGTGCCGAGCTCGCCGAGGGCGCGGGGCTCCCCGTCATCATCACGCCCGACCCGAGGCTCGCTCTCGGCGAGGTCGCCGCCTGGATCCACCGCACCCGCGAGGATCCGCCCACGATGTTCGCCGTCACCGGCACCAACGGCAAGACGAGCGTGGCGTACCTGCTCGAGGCCATCCTCCGCCAGCTCGGCATCGTGGCGGGCCTCAGCACCACCGCCGAGCGCCGCATCGGCGACGAGACCATCGTGGCGAAGCTCACCACGCCCGAGGCCACCGAGATCCACGCCATGCTCGCCCGCATGCGGGAAGCGGATGTGCGCTCGGTCGTGCTCGAGGTCTCGGCGCAGGCCATCACGCAGCACCGGGTCGACGGGATCGTGTTCGACGTGGTGGGGTTCACCAACCTCAGCCACGACCACCTCGACGACTACGAGACGATGGACGGCTACTTCGCCGCCAAGCGCGAGCTGTTCCAGCCCGACAGGGCCAGGCGCGGCGTGGTGATGGTCGACGGCGACTGGGGCACCAGGCTCGTGCAGGAGTCCCGCATCCCGCTCACGACCATCAGCTCGTCGGCGGCGGCCGACGCCGAGTGGACCCTGCAGATCGACGAGGAGACCCTCGATCGCACGACGTTCACGCTGCACGGCCCCGACCACCGCTCGCTCACCACCTCGGTGCCGCTCGTCGGCAGCTACATGGCCGGCAACGCGGCCCTCGCGATCGTGATGCTCGTGGAGTCGGGCTTCGACCTCGACGCCATCGCGCACGCGCTCAACGAGCCCTACGACGGCGACGACCGCGATCTCGACGCCGAGCGGACCCCCGGCATCGACGTCTACATCCCGGGTCGCACCGAGAAGGTCTCGGGCGACCGCGGCCCGATCGTCTACATCGACTACGCCCACACGCCCGACGCCTTCGTGTCGATCCTCGAGTCGCTCCGCCGGGTGGCCGAGGGCCGCATCATCATGGTGTTCGGCGCCGACGGCGACCGGGACCCCTCGAAGCGCGAGGACATGGGCGCCATCGCCGCCCGCCTCTCCGACGTCGTGGTGGTCACCGATTTCCACCCCCGCTACGAAGACGCGGCCTCGATCCGCCGCACACTCATCGACGCGGCCCTCGCGGCCGTGCCCGAACGCGAGGTGCACGAGGTCCCCGACCCGCGCACGGCGTTCCGGCACGCCCTCTCGATCGCCGACGAGGGCGACGTCATCCTCTACGCCGGACCCGGCCATGAGGACTACCACGAAGTCGCGGGGGAGCGGATCGCCTACTCCGCCCGCGACGACGCACGCAATGCGCTGCACGAACACGGATGGCTCTGAGACATGCTCGACCTCACACTGACCGAGATCGCCGAGGCCCTGCAGGGCGAACTCGTGATCACCGACCAGGCCGCCCGCGCGGGCTGGACTCCCGAGACGATCGTGAACGGCACCGTCGACACCGACTCCCGCCTCATCGGCACGGGAGACGTCTTCGTGGCCAAGCGCGGTGAGTTCGACGACGGTCACCGCTTCGTGGAGCCCGCCGTCGCCGCGGGCGCCGCTCTCGTGGTGATCGAGCACGCCTTCGCCAGGGAGCACGGCGGCGAGCTGGCCGTGCCCCAGGTGGTGGTGGAGGACTCCGTGCTCGCGCTCGGCGCCTTCGCGACCGACGTGGTGACCCGCGTGCGCGCCGGCGGCGACCTGAGGGTCGTGGGGATCACCGGATCCAACGGCAAGACGACCACCAAGAACCTGCTGAGCGCCGTGCTCGAGCGTGTGGGCGAGACCGTGGCCCCTCGCGACTCGTTCAACAACGAGGTGGGCGCGCCTCTCACCATGCTCAAGCTCACCGCCACCACACGCTTCCTCGTGGCCGAGATGGGCGCGAGCGGCAAGGGCGAGATCACGCGCCTCATCCGCATGGCGAAGCCCGACGTCGGTGTGGTGCTCACCGTGGGCCTCGCCCACGCCGGTGAGTTCGGCGGCATCGAGACGACCCTCGCCACGAAGACCGAGATGGTCGAGGATCTCCTGCCCTCCGACGTGGCCGTGCTCAACATCGACGACCCGCGAGTGGCGGGAATGGCCTCGAAGACGAAGGCCCGCGTGCTCTGGTTCGGTCTCTCCGACGCCGCCGAGGTGCGCGCCACCGAGATCGACGCGACCGCGGAGGGCACCGCCTTCGTGCTGCACCTGCCCGGAGGCCACTCGAAGGCCGTGCGCTTCGCCGTGCTCGGCGAGCACCACGTCATGAACGCCCTCGCCGCCGCCGCGTCGGCGCACGTGCTCGGCGTGTCGATCGACGAGATCGTGGCCGCGCTCGAGACCGTCACGCGCGCCGAGCGCTGGCGCATGGAGGTGATGGGCGGCAGGAACGGCGTGCACGTGATCAACGACGCCTACAACGCGAGCCCCGACTCGATGGCCGCCGCCCTCAAGACCCTGGCCCAGATCGCCCGGCCCGAGCAGCGCACCATCGCCGTGCTCGGCGAGATGAGCGAGCTCGGCCCCTACTCGGTGGAGGAGCACGACCGCATCGGCCGCATGGTGGTGCGCCTCGACATCAAGAAGCTCTACGTGGTGGGGGAGGGCGCCCGCGCGGTGCACCTGGCCGCCGAGCACGAGGGATCCTGGGGCAACGAGGCGTTCTTCGTCGAGACGGCCGACGAGGCCTTCGAGCTCATCGCAGCCGACACCCGCGCCGACGACCTCATCCTGGTGAAGTCGTCGAACTCGGCCGGACTCCGTTTTCTCGGTGACCGCATCGCCGAGGCCAACTCGACGGCGGGGCAGAACTCATGATCACCCTGCTCGCCTCCGCCTCGCTCTCGCTGGCCTTCACGCTCTTCCTGACCCCGGTCTTCATCCGCATGTTCAAGCGGTTCGCCTGGGGCCAGTTCATCAACGTCGACACCCCCGATGCGCACCACGTCAAGCGCGGAACGCCCACGATGGGCGGCATCGTCATCATCCTCGCGGTGCTCTTCGGCTACTTCGTCTCGGCCCTCGTGACGCAGGAGATGCCCTCGGTCTCCGGCCTGCTCGTGCTGTTCCTCATGACCGGCCTCGGCGTGGTGGGCTTCATCGACGACTTCCTCAAGGTGCACAAGGAGCGCAGCCTCGGCCTGAGCCCCGTGGCGAAGATCGTGGGCCAGGTGCTCGTGGGCATCGTCTTCGCGCTGCTCGCGATCCAGTTCCCGAACGCGCAGGGCGAGACGCCCGCGTCGACCAAGGTCTCGTTCATCCGCGACCTGCCCTTCGACTTCCTCTCCTGGGGAGTGGTGCTCGGCGTCATCGCCTTCGTGGTGTGGATCTGCATCATGGTGATGTTCACCTCCAACGGCGTCAACCTCACCGACGGCCTCGACGGCCTCGCCCCCGGATCGTCGATCCTCGCGATCGGCTCGTTCGTGATCATCGGCTTCTGGCAGTTCAACCAGTCGTGCGCGAGCGAGCTGCTCGACACCGACGTGCTCGACAAGTGCTACGACGTGCGCGATCCGCTCGACCTCGCCGTGGTCGCCGCCACGATCGTGGGGGCGCTCATCGGCTTCCTGTGGTGGAACACCAACCCCGCCAAGATCTTCCTCGGCGACACCGGATCGCTCGCCCTCGGCGGCGCGCTGGCCGCCCTCGCCATCCTCGCCCGCACCGAGCTGCTGCTCATCCTCATCGGTGGCATCTTCGTGATCGTGGCCGGCCAGGTGGCCGTGCAGCTCACCTACTTCAAGCTCACCAAGGGCAAGCGCATCTGGCGGGCGAGCCCCCTGCACCACCACTTCGAGATGAAGGGCTGGGCCGAGGTCACCATCGTGGTGCGCTTCTGGATCATCGCCGGTCTCTTCGTGGCGGGCGCCGTGGGCTCGTTCTACCTCGAGTGGCTCTCCCGCTGATGGCGGACGGGCCCGAGGTGTCACGCGCTGCTTCGCTCACCAGCTGGCACGCCGACTGGTCGGGGCTCCGCGTGGCGGTGCTCGGCCTCGGCATGACCGGGTTCTCGGTGGCCGACACGCTCACCGAGCTCCGCGCCTCGGTGCTCGTGGTGGCCGAGAAGGCGCCCGAGAAGTACGCCGACCTCGTGCCCGTGATCGGCGCGACGCTCGTGCTCGCCCCGGCCGGCGAGATCCCCGAGGCCCTCGTCTCGCACGACCCGGAGCTCGTGGTGGTCTCGCCCGGTTACCAACCCGACGATCCGCTGCTCGTGTGGGCCGCCGAGCGCGGCATCCCCGTGTGGGGCGACGTCGAGCTCGCCTGGCGCGTGCGCGACAAGGTCGTGAACGCCGTCACGGGCCGCCCCGCCGATTGGATCGCCGTGACCGGCACCAACGGCAAGACCACCACCGTGCAGCTGACGGCCTCGATGCTGCTCGCGGGCGGCCACCGGGTGGCGCCGTGCGGCAACATCGGCATCCCCGTTCTCGACGCCATCCGCGATCCGCAGGGCTTCGACGTGCTCGTGGTGGAGCTCTCGAGCTACCAGCTGCACTCCACCTCGAGCGTGTCGGCCCACTCGGCCGTGGTGCTCAACGTAGCGGAGGACCACCTCGACTGGCACGGCACGTTCGAGGCCTACGCGGCCGCGAAGGCCAAGGTCTACGACGCCGTGCAGGTCGCGTGCGTCTACAACAAGGCCGACGCGCTCACCATGACGATGGTGGAGGAGGCCGAGGTGGTCGAGGGCGCCCGAGCCATCGGCTTCGGGCTCGGAGTGCCCGGTCCGAGCGACTTCGGCATGGTCGACGGCATCCTCGTGGACCGCGCGTTCCTCGAGGAGCGCCGCGACTCCGCCCTCGAGATCGCCACCCTGGCCGAGCTCGGTGCGCGAGGGCTCGGCGCCCCCCACACCGTCGCCGACGTGCTCGCCGCGGCAGCCCTCGCTCGCAGCTACGGTGTCTCGGTGGAGGCCGTGCGCGCGGCTCTCGCCTCGTTCACGCTCGACAGGCACCGCATCGAGCACGTCGTGACGGCCGGGGGAGTCACCTGGGTCGACGACTCGAAGGCCACCAATCCGCACGCCGCCTCCGCGTCGCTCCGCGCCTACCCGTCGATCGTCTGGATCGTGGGCGGCCTGCTGAAGGGCGTCGACGTCGACCCGTTCGTGCAGTCGTCGCTGGCCGGATCGAGCTCGCCGGTGCGGGCGGTCGTGGTGATCGGTGTCGACCGGGTGGAGCTCCGCGACGCCATCCTGCGACACGCGCCCGGGGTTCCCCTGTTCGAGGTCGACCACGAAGAGACTAGGGATGTGATGGCCGACGCGGTCGCCCTCGCAGCGGCGGCGGCCTCTCCAGGAGACGTCGTGCTGCTGGCTCCCGCCGCGGCCTCGATGGACCAGTTCACGGACTACGCCGATCGGGGAGACCGATTCGCGGAGGCCGTACGGAAGCACGTGGAGGGCAGTGACGGTGACGACGACCTCCCGGCCCCCGACCCGACTGCCCTCGGCTAAGTCGGCATCGGATCGCGCCCACTCGGCGCGCATCTCGCTCGGTCAGGCGTTCACCGCCGAGTCGAGCAACTACTTCCTGCTGCTCGGCACCACGCTCTTCCTGGTGCTGCTCGGGCTCGTGATGGTGCTCTCGTCGAGCTCGATCGACTCCTACAACGGCAGCCAGGGCTTCTTCGGCGTGTTCTGGAAGCAGGGCATGTTCGCCCTCATCGGCATACCTCTCATGCTCGTGATCTCGCGGCTGCCCATCCGCTTCTTCAAGCGCTGGGCCTGGCTCGCGATCTTCGTGGCCGTGGGTGTGCAGCTGCTCGTGTTCACACCCCTCGGCATCGAGGTGGGCGGCAACCTCAACTGGATCGGCGTCGGCAGCGTCAACTTCCAGCCCTCCGAGCTCGTCAAGCTCGCCCTCGTGGTGTGGATGGGCTCGATCCTCACGAGGAAGGAGCCGCTGCTCGGCAACTTCGCTCACGTCGCCATCCCGATCCTGCCGGTGGCGGGCGGTGCGATCCTGCTCGTGCTCGTCGGTGGCGACCTCGGCACCGTCATGATCATGGCCGGCCTCGTGTTCGGCGCCCTCTTCTTCGCCGGTGTCAAGCTTAGGATGCTGGCCCTGCCGATCATCGCCGCCGGGCTCATCGCCGTGGTCGTGGCCTTCTCGAGCGAGAGCCGCACCACACGCATCATGTCGTTCCTCTCGGGCACCAACACCGACTACGAGGGCACCGACTGGCAGGCGCAGCACGGCGAGTGGGCGCTCGCGAGCGGGGGAGTGCTCGGCGTGGGCCTCGGCAACTCGCGCGCCAAGTGGTCGTGGCTGCCCGCGGCCGACAACGACTACATCTTCGCCATCATCGGCGAGGAGCTCGGCCTCGTGGGCGCGATCGTGGTGCTCATCCTCTTCGTGGCCCTGGCCATCGCGTTCGTGCGGATCATCCGCTCGACCAACGACATGTTCTCGCGCGTGGCGACGGGCGCCGTGATGGTGTGGCTGATCGGCCAGGCCTTCGTGAACATCGCCGTGGTGCTCGGGGTGCTGCCGGTGCTCGGTGTGCCGCTGCCGCTGATCTCCTCGGGCGGATCGGCCCTGCTCACCACGCTCGCCGCCATCGGAGTGGTGCTCGCGGTGGCCAGGGAGAACGCCGAGTGACCACCTACCTCCTGGCGGGCGGCGGCACCGCCGGCCACGTCAACCCGCTGCTCGCGACCGCCGACGAGCTGCGCCGCCGCGATCCCTCGTGCACCGTGCTCGTGCTCGGTACCGCAGAGGGCCTCGAGGCGCGACTCGTGCCCGACCGCGGCTACGAGCTCATCACCATTCCGAAGCTGCCCTTCCCTCGCCGGCCGAACGGCGCAGCACTGCGCTTCCCCGGTGGGCTCCGCCGCACCGTCGCCCGCGTGGCCCAGATCGTGCGCGAGCGCGGGGTCGACGTGGTGGTGGGATTCGGCGGCTACGCTTCGGCGCCCGGCTACCTGGGTGCCAGGAAGGCCGGCGTGCCGTTCGTGATCCACGAGGGCAACGCGAAGCCGGGCCTCGCCAACCGGCTCGGTGCGCGCTTCTCGCCGTGGGTGGCCGTGACGTTCGCGAGCACGGTGCTGCCGCACGCGACCGTGACGGGCATGCCGCTCCGCACCGAGGTGACGGCGCTGGCCTCACCGGCCGCGCGGGAACTGGCCGCGGCCTCGGCCCACACGCTGTTCGGTCTCGATCCCTTGCGCCCGACCCTGCTCGTGACCGGCGGATCGCTCGGAGCCCGTCGCATCAACGCCACGGTGCACGCCTCGGCCAAGGAACTCGTGGGTGCCGGCTGGAACGTGCTGCACATCGCGGGCAACCGGGCGGAGGTCACCGATCCGGGGATCGACGGCTACGTGTTCCTCGACTACTGCGACCGCATGGATCTGGCTCTCGCCGTGGCCACCTTCGCCATCTCGCGGGCCGGCGCCTCGACGCTCTCGGAGTTCGGCGCCGTGGGCATCCCCTCGGTGCTCGTGCCCTACGCCGTGGGCAACGGGGAGCAGCGCTTCAACGCCCGGGATCTGCTCGACGCGGGCGGCGCGGTGCTCATCGACGACGCCTCGTTCACGCCCGAGCGGCTCGCCCAGGTGGTGCTGCCGCTGCTCGCCGACCCCGCGCGGATCGAGACGATGGCCGCCGCCGCCCGCACCGCCGGCATCCCCGACGGCGCCAGCCGCCTCACCACGCTGGTCGACGCCGCGCTCGCGGGGCGCGCATAGGCACTGCCCCGCCCTCCTGGGGCGTGCCTGAGCGTCTGCGGCCACGGGTGCGCGTAACGTGGTAGCCGGGCGGATCCCCGCCGCCCCGAGAATCGTGAAAGTGCGTGAACCCGTGATCAAACCCGACCTCGACATCGAGATCCCCGAGGCGCTCGGCGCCGTGCACTGCGTGGGCATCGGCGGCGCGGGCATGAGCGGCATCGCCCGGCTCTTCGCCGCCTCCGGCCTGACGGTCACCGGCTCGGATCGCACCGACTCGAAGACGGCCGAGAAGCTGCGTGCGCTCGGCATCCCCGTGGCCGTCGGCCACGACGCGGCGAACGTGGGCACCGCAGACACCCTCGTGGTGACGAGCGCCCTGTGGCCCGACAACCCCGAGTACCTGCGCGCCAAGGAGCAGGGGCTCACCATCCTTCACCGCTCCCAGGCACTCGCCTGGCTCACCAACCGACGCCGGCTCATCGCCGTGGCGGGAGCGCACGGCAAGACCACCTCGACGGGCATGATCGTGACGGCCCTGCGGGAGCTCGACGCCGAGCCCAGCTTCGTGAACGGCGGCGTCATCACCGACCTCGGCACGAGTTCGGCCCTCGGCGACGGCGAGCTGTTCGTGGTGGAGGCCGACGAGTCGGACGGCTCCTTCCTGCTCTACGACACCGCGGTCTCGCTCATCACGAACGTCGACCCCGACCACCTCGACCACTACGGATCCGTGGAGGCGGTGGAGGACGCGTTCGTGCGGTTCGCCGACGCCTCGAGCGAGCTCGTGGTCATCTCCTCCGACGACGCGGGGGCGCTCCGCGTCTCGTCGCGACTCGCGCACGAGCGGGTGCTCACGTTCGGCGAGGCGGCCGACGCCGACTTCCGTGTGCACTCCGTCGTGACCGACGGCCCCGTGCGGTTCACCATCGCCCACCAGGGCACCGACTACCCCGGTGAGCTGCGTGTGCCCGGCCACCACAACGCCCTCAACGCGGCAGGAGCCGTGGCCGTGCTCGTGGGCCTCGGCTTCGAGCCGGGCGCCGCCGTGGCCGCTGTCGGAGCGTTCGGCGGCACCGGGCGGCGCTTCGAGCTGCACGGCACCGTCGACGGCGTGAGCGTGTACGACGACTACGCCCACCACCCCACCGAGGTCGACGCCGCGCTCACGGCGGCCCGCACCGTGGTGGGCGAGGGCCGCATCATCGCGGTGCACCAGCCGCACCTCTACAGCCGCACCCAGCTCATGGCCGGGGAGTTCGCCGAGACGCTCGAGCGCACCGCCGACTACACGATCGTGCTCGAGGTGTGCGGTGCCAGGGAGGATCCGATCCCCGGTGTCACCGGCGCCCTCGTCTCCGAGCGCTTCGGCGACCAGGACCACGTGGCCTACATCGACGACTGGCAGCGCGCGGCCGACCACCTGGCCGAGGTGGCCCGCCCCGGCGACTTCGTGGTGACGCTCGGCTGCGGCGACGTGAACCTCATCGTGCCCCAGCTGCTCGAATCGCTCGAGCGCGCCGGCTCGGCGGCGGAGGCGGGCACGGCGGCCGAGTGAAACGACCACCAGGGATCACCCCGCCTCCCGCGCCGCCGGCCGCCCCACCGCCCCCGCCGCCGACCCCCGAGAAGCGAGCACCCAAGAAGGTGCGGCCGGCCGCGAAGGCCGCTGCACCGAAGTCTGCTGCACCGAAGGCTTCGGCGTCGAAGGCCTCCGCTGCGAAGCCCGCCGCCCGGGCATCGCGCGGGGCTGACGAGCAGCTCACCGAGCCGATCGAACGACTCCCCACGAAGCGACCCCAGCGAGCGGAGCGTGCAGAGCGCCCCGAGCGCCCGGGTCGGCCCGACGCGGATGCGACGGAGCCGGTCACCCGACTGACCGAGACCGACCTGCCCCGGCGTGAGCCGCAGCGCCCCGCCCGCGACGAGAAGTCGGGCAAGCGCTCCGCCGACGCCAAGCGCGAGCTGCGCCGGGCGACCCGCACCCGCCGCCGCTACGAGCGAGCAGAGGCCAAGCGCTTCACGCAGCGCTCGCGCCGCCGCCGCCTCGCGTGGATGGTGGCGGGCGCCTCGGTGGCCGGCCTCGTGATCGTGGTGCTGCTCGCGGCCTACTCGCCGCTCCTCGCCGTGCGGAGCATCGCCGTGGAGGGCGCCCAGCGCCTAGACGCCGCCGCGGTCTCGACCGCCCTCGACGATCAGCTCGGCCGCCCCCTCGCCCTCGTGGACTACGGCAGCATCGAGCGCGAGCTCGCCGCCTTCCCCTACATCGAGTCGTACTCGGTGGAGGCCCGCCCGCCCGACACCCTCGCCGTGCGCGTGGTGGAGCGCCGCCCGGTGGCCCAGGTGCAGACCGCCACGGGATTCGACCTCATCGACGCCGCGGGCGTGACGGTGCAGCAGTGGCCGGATCGCATCACCGGGTTCCCCCTGATGGATCTCACCGGCACGCAGATCGGCAGCCCCGGCTTCGAGGCGGCGGCGGCCGTGCTGATGTCGCTGCCCGACGACCTGCTCGCCTCGATCGACCGCATCAGCGGAACGACTCCGGACAGCGTGACCTTCGTGTTCGCCGGCGTCGGCCAGAGCGTGGTGTGGGGGAGCGAGGAGGAGAGCGAGCTCAAGGCCCGGCTGCTCACGAGGCTCATCGCCACCCAGGATCCGAACGCCCCTGTGCAGTACGACGTGTCGAGTCCGCAGAGCCCCGTGGTCCGCTGATCGCGACACGCGGAGTTTCTCCCGGCCTGCCGGGGCTCACTCCCGTACCTTCAATTCAGGAAATACATACTCGGAATAACTTTAACTTTCAACCCGAACTTTAAGGTTCCAGCGGAGGCCGCACGTGACATCGAACCAGAACTACCTCGCCGTGATCAAGGTCGTCGGCATCGGCGGCGGCGGCGTCAACGCCGTCAACCGCATGATCGAGCTCGGGCTCCGCGGGGTCGAGTTCATCGCCATCAACACGGATGCGCAGGCGCTCCTGATGAGCGACGCCGACGTCAAGCTCGACGTCGGTCGCGAGATCACCCGCGGACTCGGCGCCGGTGCCGATCCCGAGGTCGGCCGCCGTGCCGCCGAGGATCACGCGGAGGAGATCGAGGAGGCGCTCGCGGGCGCCGACATGGTCTTCGTGACCGCGGGCGAGGGCGGCGGAACCGGTACCGGTGGCGCCCCCGTGGTGGCCCGCATCGCGAAGTCGATCGGCGCGCTCACCATCGGTGTCGTCACGAAGCCCTTCGGCTTCGAGGGCAAGCGCCGTGCGGCCCAGGCCGAAGACGGCGTCGCCACCCTCAAGAACGAGGTCGACACCCTCATCGTGGTGCCGAACGACCGGCTGCTCGAGATCAGCGACCGCGGCATCAGCATGCTCGAGGCCTTCTCCACGGCCGACCAGGTGCTCCTCGCCGGTGTGCAGGGCATCACCGACCTCATCACCACCCCCGGCCTCATCAACCTCGACTTCGCCGACGTCAAGTCGGTCATGCAGGGGGCAGGATCCGCCCTCATGGGCATCGGATCCTCGCGCGGTGCGGATCGCGCCATCAAGGCGGCCGAGCTCGCCGTGGCCAGCCCGCTGCTCGAGGCCTCGATCGACGGTGCGCACGGCGTGCTGCTCTCCATCCAGGGCGGATCGAACCTCGGCATCTTCGAGATCAACGACGCGGCCAAGCTCGTGCAGGACTCGGTGCACCCGGAGGCGAACATCATCTTCGGTGCCGTCATCGACGACACCCTCGGCGACGAGGTGCGCGTCACCGTGATCGCCGCGGGCTTCGACGGCGGAGAGCCGAACGCCAACACCCCGGTCGCCGCTCCCGACAGCCGCCGCGCGAGCTTCGCCGCCGCGGCCGAGGAGTCCGACCCGTTCGGTCGCGGAGGAGCGCCCGCCGCCTCGTCGCGTCGCGAGCTGCCCGCCGACGACACCGCCGAGGCCCCCAAGCCGCAGACGCAGTCGTGGGCAGGAGGCGCTCACACGAGCGACCTCGGACTCGCCGGCGGCGTCGCCCTCGACCCGGCCTCCGAAGACGACGACGCCGACCTGGACGTCCCCGACTTCTTGAAGTGAGCGAACTCGCAGACCGCGTCGAGCAGGTCGTCTCCGGCATCGCCGAGGCGGCCCGCTCGGCCGGTCGCGATCCCGAGGGGATCACCCTCATCGCGGTGACGAAGTTCCACCCGGTCTCGCTCATCCGGGAGCTGCACGAGCTCGGCATCCGCGACTTCGGCGAGAACCGCCACCAGGAGGCGCGCGAGAAGGCGGTCGAGCTCGCCGACCTCGCTCCGGCCTGGCACTTCGTCGGTCAGCTGCAGACGAAGAAGGCGCGACAGGCCCGCGAGTACGCCACCGCCGTGCACTCCGTCGACCGGCCGGAGCTCGTCGACAGGCTCGCCTCCGACGGCTCGCCGCTCGACGTCTTCCTGCAGGTCAACCTCACAGACGACCCGTCGCGCGGGGGAGTGCACCCCGACGAGGTGGAGCGGCTCGCCGAGCGCGCCGCCGCCGCGGAAGGTCTCAGGCTTCTCGGAGTCATGGCCGTGGCCCCCCTCGACGAGGAGCCGCGAGCGGCGTTCGTGCGGCTCCGGGCCTCGAGCGACGTCGTGCGGTCGGTGCTGCCGAGCGCCACCGCCATCTCGGCAGGCATGTCGAACGACTACCGCGAGGCCATCGCCGAGGGCGCGACACACCTGCGCATCGGTACCGCAATCACGGGAAACCGGCCACCGCGCGTTTAATCTTGCGGTTAGGAAAAGTAACCGCAACCGGAGGTTCTGATGGCCAACCCACTCCGCAAGACCATGGTGTACCTCGGCCTCGCCGACGAGGAGCTCGAATACGAGACCCCCGCCGAGCGAGCTCCGCAGTCGTCCCCCGTGGCCCCTGTGCCCCACCCGCACCAGGCCCCGCAGGCCGTCGCCCCGCAGTCGCAGCCGCAGGCCGGCCGCGCGCCGGTCACCCCGCTCCGCAAGTCCGCGCACACCGCTCCCAAGAATGTGGCACCTGCTGAAATGAACGAGATCCTCACCGTCCACCCGAAGCAGTACAAAGACGCCCAGGTGATCGCCGAGAACTTCCGCGACGGCATCCCGGTCATCATCAACCTGTCGCAGATGACGGATGCCGATGCGCGCCGCCTGATCGACTTCGCCGGCGGCCTCTCGCAGGGCCTCTACGGCAAGATCGAGCGCGTCACCAGCAAGGTGTTCCTGCTCTCGCCCTCGCACGTCTCGGTCTCCGGAGACGACGGCTCACAGGCTCGCGCAGAATCCTCCTTCTTCGTTCAGTCATAATTACGGGGTGGGTTCCCTCGTCTCGATCATCGCGACCGTCGTCTATTTCGCTCTGCTGCTGTACTTCTTCCTGATGTGGGGTCGATTCATCCTCGACCTCGTCCGGACCGTGCGCCGTGACTGGCGCCCGGCCGGACCAGTACTGGTGCTGGCGGAGGTGGCCTACACGGTCACCGATCCGCCCATCAGGTTCTTCCGGCGCATCATCCCGCCGCTCCGAGTGGGCGCCGTGGCGCTCGACTTCGGGTGGAGCATCACGATGCTCCTCGTGATCATCGGCATGTCGGTGGCGGGCTTCCTGCGCCTGGCGTGACCTTCCCATGGAATGTTGCTACGGTTAGCAACGCATTATCACTGCACGCACTATCACTGCTTGCACTATCACTGACTGTCGAAGCACTAAGGGTGGAAGACCATGGCGTTAACTCCGGAAGATGTTGTTAACAAGAGATTTTCTCAGACCAAGTTCCGCGAGGGCTACGACCAGGACGAGGTGGACGACTTCCTCGACGAGGTCGTGGTCGAGCTCCGCCGTCTGACGCAGGAGAACGAGGAGCTCAAGGCTCAGCTCGGCTCCGGCGCCCCCGTCTCGGCAGCTCCCGTGGAGAAGGCCGACGAGAAGGTCGAGGCTCCTGCTCCGGTCGCCGCTCCCGTCGAGGCCGTTCCGGCCCCCGTCGCCGCCGCTCCTGTGGCCCCGGCCCCCGTGGCGAGCTCCTCGAGCGACGTCGACGACGAGACCGGCTCCACCACCAACCTCCTGCAGCTGGCCCGTCGTCTGCACGACGAGCACGTCAAGGAAGGCGCCGAGAAGCGCGACTCCCTCATCGCCGAGGGTCACGCCACCGCCGCACGCATCGTGGCCGAGGCCGAGACCAAGCAGCGCAACGAGCTGGCCCGCCTCAACCAGGAGAAGGCCGGCATCGAGCACCGCATCGACGAGCTGCGCACCTTCGAGAAGGACTACCGCTCGGGCCTCAAGAGCTACATCGAGGATCAGCTCAAGGATCTGACCTCGTCGAGCGTCGACGGCGACAAGAGCCCGTCGTCGAGCTTCAGCGGCTTTGGAGGCTGAGAACACCTCGAAGGGCCGCCCTCGGGTCCTGATCGTCCTGGCGATCGTCGCAGCAGCGTCGATCGCCTTCGATCAGGTCTCGAAGCTCCTGGTCGTCGCACATCTCGAATTGGGTGAGGTCGTCCCCGTGCTGGGGACCCTCATCCAATTTCAGTTCGTGAAGAACCCCGGTGCGGCCTTCTCGATCGGAAACGCCTACACCTGGATCTTCTCGATCCTCGCGGCCGTGGTGACGGCCTTCATCATCTGGTTCTCCCGCCGCATCCGCTCCTACGCCTGGGCCTGGGTCTTCGGACTGCTCCTCGGCGGCACGATCGGCAACCTGCTCGACCGATTGTTCCGCGAGCCGGGCTTCGGTGTGGGCCACGTGATCGACTTCATCACCATCCCGGTGCTGCCGGCCATCTTCAACCTCGCCGACGTGTCGATCACCTCGGCGATGGTGCTCTTCATCATCCTCACCATCCGGGGCATCGGTCTCGACGGCCGGCGAGCGGTGAACGAACGCGCGACGAACGACGACTCCGAGTCTGACGACGTCTCGACGAGCGACGCCCCTGTCGTCGACGAGAAGAGCGACAGGGCCTGATGGAATCCCGCACCCTGCCCGTCCCCGATGGGCTCGACGGCTCGCGCGTCGACGCCGGCATCGCCAAGCTGCTCGGCTTCTCGCGCACCTTCGCCGCCGAGGTCGTCGACGCGGGAGGCGTGAGCGTGGACGGCCGCACGGTGGGCAAGTCCGACAAGCTGCGCCGCGACACCTGGCTCTCGGTGGAGTGGGCACCCAAGGAGGAGCCGCGCATCGTGGCCGTCGTGGTGCCCGAGCTCGAGGTCGTCTACGACGACGACAGCATCATCGTGATCGACAAGCCCGTGGGCGTGGCGGCGCACCCCTCGGTGGGCTGGGACGGACCGACCGTGCTCGGCGCCCTCGCCGGTGCGGGCTACCGCATCGCCACGAGCGGAGCCGCCGAGCGTGCGGGCATCGTGCACCGGCTGGATGCGGGCACGAGCGGACTCATGGTCGTGGCGAAGAGCGAGGAGGCCTACACCTGGCTCAAGCGGCTCTTCCACGACCGCGAGGTCGACAAGATCTACCACACGCTCGTGCAGGGCCACCCCGATCCGTTCGCCGGCACGATCGACGCGCCCATCGGGCGGCATCCGCGATCCGACTGGAAGTTCGCGGTGACGGCGGGCGGCAAGCCCTCGGTGACGCACTACGAGACGCTCGAGGCGTACCGGGCGGCCACGCTGCTCGAGGTGCACCTCGAGACGGGGCGCACGCATCAGATCCGCGTGCACATGGCGGCGCAGCGGCATCCGTGCTGCGGCGACACGATGTACGGCGCCGACCCGGCGCTCTCGGCCCGGCTGGGGCTCGGGCGGCAGTGGCTGCACGCCATGCGGCTCGGCTTCGTGCACCCCGAGACACGGGAGTACGTGCTGTTCGAGAGCCACTACCCGGCCGACCTGCAGCACGCGCTCGACGTGGTGCGGAACGACTGACCGACTTAGGCTCAGCCGATGGCGGCGCCCACGATGAGGCCGAGGTAGGCCGCCGCGGTGCAGAGCAGCAGCATGCCGACGCCGTTGAGCGCCGAAGCGGCCGGGCGGCGGGCCAGCAGCAGCCGCACCGACTCGACGGTGGCGGTGCTGAACGTGGTGTAGCCGCCCATCAGCCCGACGCCCAGCACGGTGAGCCACGGGGCATCCGGTGCCACCGACGAGGCGAGGCCCGTGAGCAGGCCGAGCACGAGCGATCCGCTCACGTTGACCACCATGGTGCCCCACGGGAACGCGGTGCCCGTGCGGGTGCGCACGAGGGAGTCGACCACGAAGCGGAGGCCGGCACCGAGGCCGCCGGCGAGGATCGTGAGGGCGAAGAGCAGGGGGGTCACGAGTCGGCGCCCTCGGGGACGAGGCGGCCGAGGAGGATGCCGGCGAGGGCGGCTATCGCGCCGAGCACGACCGTGCCGAGCGCGTAGGCGGCGGCGGCGAGCACCCGGTCGGAGTCGAGCAGGAGCGAGCTGTCGGTGGCGAGGGCGCTGTAGGTGGTGAAGCCGCCGATGACCCCGGTGCCCACGAGCAGCCGCAGCTGCCGGCGGCGCCCGGTGTCCGAGCCCCTCCTGGCGAGCACCTCGAGCAGCAGACCGAGGGCGAAGGCGCCGATCAGGTTGATCACGAAGATCCCGAACGCGACGCCGTCGAGGTCTGGGATGGCGGAGTTCACCAGCACCCTGAGAGCCGTGCCGACGACTCCTCCCGCCATGACGAGCAGCACCTGGCGGCCGAGGAGGCGGGATCCGGATGCGGCGCCCTCGTCGGAGTCGAGGGGTTCGTTGCGTTCGAGTGCATCGCTCACCGTCAGAATCTAGTCCAGATCGCTCGGAGGTCGGCGGAGGGATAGCGTGAGGGGCATGCAGCCCACGATTCCGATGCAGCCGCAGCCGCAGCGCCTGCCGAGGCCCGGGTGGCCGTTCTGGGTGCTGTTCGTGCTCGTGCTGCTGCCCGGGGTGGTGATGCTCGGCATCCTGGGTGGGCTGAAGGATGCCGCGGCCGAGGTGGTGGCCGGGCAGGTCGACGCCGTGGGGCGCAACGTCGTGGTCACGGGAACGCTCACCGACGTGGAGACGAGCTCGGGGCTGCCGAAGACGAGCGGCATCTACAGCGTCGTCGTGCCGGCCTCCGACGGGAGGGCTGAAGAGACCATCACGGCCTACGGCGACGAGTACTGGGGTTTCCCGCCCTCCTCCGACCACCCCGCCGAGCTGTCGTTCCTCGTGGTGCTCGACGACCCGCCGCGCGCCGTGCAGCACGGGCCCGTGGGCAGCGTTGAGCCGGTGACCGAGGAGAGTCTGCAGAGCGCAGAGGGCGGGCTCGCCTTCGCGGAGGCGCTGTGGGTCACGGGCATCGTGGTCTACTGGCTGCTCGTGCTCGGGCTGCCCGTCGTCGCCTTCACCCTCTCGAGACGACGCCGCAGGGCGAAGATCGACCGCTGGCGCGCCGCGTCCGAATCCGCCTCGCCGGCCGCCACCGTGCACCCCACCTACCCCGTCTCCGGGCAGCTCCCACCTCCACGCATCTGACGCAGCACGCGAGGGGCGCTGCGGCTACTCGGCGCTGGCGGAGCCTGCCGGGTCGACCGCTCGGGGGCGGCCGCCCCAGGTCTGGGCCGTGCGGTGCTCGAGCAGGCGGCGCTGCACGTGCAGGGCGGGGTAGACGCCGAGGAACACCGCCATGGGCGCGAGCAGGCGCAGATCCCGGATGCCGTGGGCCTCGTAGGTGCGCTTGAAGCGCTCCACGTAGTACAGGTAGTCGCGGGGGGCCGAGTCGAGCCGGCGGGCCGACATGCCGACGGTCATGGCCGAGACGTAGCCGATCTTGAAGCCCCTGAGGGCGAGGTGCACGGCGAGGTCGAGGTCCTCGTGCATCAGATCCTCGCGGTCGGCGCAGACGTCGCCGCGCACGGCTTTCCAGGCCTCGTTGGTGATGGCCATGTTGGTGCCGAAGAGGAACACGTACTTGCCCGCGAGCTTGACCTGGATCTTGCGCACCGTGTCGTCGGCGTGGTGGCCGAACGAGCGCATGGGCATGTCGTAGTACTCGACCGATCCGCTCGCCGCCACGAACTCGCCCGAGGCGAACGCGCGCTGCACCTGCTCGACCCAGTTGGCCGAGAGCGCCGTGTCGGCGTCGATGCGGCCGATGACCGTGCCGGTGGCCGCGTCGAAGCCCGCGTTCCTGGTGGGGGTGATCCCCTGCTCCTCGTTCTGGTGGATGAGGCGGATGTTCGACTCCGGGAACGCCACCTGCATCGCCTCGACCGCGGCGGCCGTGCCGTCCGTCGACTTGTTGTCGACCACGATGATCTCGTGGGCCGGCACGGTCTGCTCGATCGCGGCCACGAGGCAGTGCCGGATTCCGGCCTCCTCGTTGTAGGCGGGGATCACGATCGAGACCGTGGGGAGGATCGCAGTGGGCTTGGGGGCGCTGTCGGTCACGGCGTCGTCCTTCTCTCGAGTGGTGCGCCCAGTCTTGCAGAGCCACCCGGGAAGACAGCGGAGCGTCGACGGTGGAGAGCCGATCCGCTCCGGTCGCTTTAGCATGATGCAGATGGACACGACTCCTGCCGCGCTGCTCGCCCGGCTCACCGATGCCGAGAAGGTGGCGCTCACCGCGGGTGCCGACGCCTGGACCACGACCGCGATCGAGCGCCTCGGCATCCCCGCCGTGCGTGTGGGCGACGGACCGCACGGGGTGCGGCGTCCGCAGAACGGCTCCGGGTTGTCGATGTTCGACTCGCACCCGGCCACGTGCTTTCCCACCGCGTCGACGCTCGGCTCCACGTGGGACCCCGCTCTGGTGCGGCAGGTGGGGGAGGCGCTCGGGCTCGAGGCGCGCTCGCACGGCATCGGGGTGCTGCTCGGGCCTGGGGTCAACCTCAAGCGCACGCCCGTGGGGGGTCGCAACTTCGAGTACTTCTCGGAGGATCCGCACCTGTCGTCGCGCATCGGGGCCGCGTGGGTGGAGGGGGTGCAGAGCACCGGGGTGGGCGCCTCCGTCAAGCACTTCGCCGCCAACAACACCGAGCAGCGGCGGTACGGGGTCGACGCCGTGGTCGACGAGCGGGCGCTGCGCGAGCTGTACCTCGCGGGATTCGAGCCCATCGTGATCGGATCGCGACCGGCCACGGTGATGGCGGCGTACAACCGGCTGAACGGGCTGCACTGCACCGAGAACGGGTGGCTGCTGAACTCGATCCTGCGCGAGGAGTGGGGATACGGGGGGCTGGTGATCTCGGACTGGGGGGCGGCGTGGGATCGCACGGTCTCGGTGCCCGCCGGCAACGATCTGGCCATGCCGGGGCTCGGGCGGCGCGATGACCGGTACGTGCTGCGGGCTCTGCGTTCCGGCGTGCTGCCTCGGGCGGCGCTGGATGCGTCGGTGGCGCGGATCCTGGCGCTCGTGGCGCGATACGGCGGGGCCGAGGCGCTCGTGGCGCACCCCTCGGAGCAGGAGGGCGACGGCGCGGAGGCGTCGGATTCCTCATCCTCGGACAGCGTCGACGAGCCGGCCGACGTCGACGAGTCGGGGGAGGCGCTGCTGGCTGCTCGGCAGCTGGATGAGCGGCAGCTCGAGCTGCACCACCTGCTGGCGCGGCGCGTGGCGGCGGCGGGCACCGTGCTGCTGAAGAACGACGGTGTGCTGCCCATCGCCGTGGGCAGCCGCATCGCGCTCATCGGGGCGATGGCCGAGGAGCCGCGCTACCAGGGGGCGGGGAGCTCGCACGTGGTGCCGACCCGTGTCGACACCCTGCTCGAGGCGCTCACGGAGACGGTGGGCGCCGACTCCGTCACCTACGCCGCCGGCTACGAACGGCAGCACGACCCCTCGACCCCCGCCCAGATCGCCGAGGCCGTGCGCATCGCCTCGACCGCGGATGTGGCGGTGGTGGTCGTGGGGCTGCCCGAGACGTTCGAGACCGAGGGCGTCGACCGCGAGCACCTGCGTCTGCCGGAAGCGCACGACCGGCTGGTCGAGGCGGTGCTCGCCGCGAATCCGCGCACGGTCGTGGTGCTGCAGAACGGATCGCCCGTGGAGCTGCCGTGGCTGGCCTCGATGCCGGCCGTGGTGGAGGGCTACCTGGGCGGGCAGGCCGCGGGCAGCGCGATGACCGATGTGCTGCTCGGGGCGGTGGAGCCCGGTGGGCGTCTGGCCGAGACCTTCCCCGAGCGGTACGACGACCATCCGGTGTCGCAGCTGCGCGACGGGCCCGCCACGAGCGAGTACCGGGAGAGTCTGTACGTCGGTTACCGCTACTTCGACAGTGCGGGGGAGCCTGTGGCTGTGCCGTTCGGGCACGGGCTGTCGTACACGACGTTCGAGTGGTCCGAGCGCGAGGTGGTGGTCGCGGGGGATGCTGCGGATGATCTGGCGGTGGAGCTGCGGCTCGTCGTGACGAACACGGGGGAGCGGGCCGGATCCGAGGTGGTGCAGGTGTATGTGCACGACGAGGAGTCGACGCTGTTCCGGCCCGAGCAGGAGCTGCGGGGGTTCGCGAAGGTGTCGCTCGAGCCCGGGGAGAGCGAGCGGGTCGTCATCCGGCTCGGGCGGCGGGCGTTCACGGTGTGGGATCCTGCGGTGCACGGGTGGGTGCTCGAGCCCGGCCGCTTCGAGGTGCGCGCTGGCCGGTCGTCGCGGGACATCCTGTGGCGCGAGACCCTCGAGCTCGATGCGGATGCGGATGCGGATCGCGTAGCGGATGCTGATGATGCCGTGGGCGCGGGGGATGCGGTTCCCGCGGCGTATCGGGTGCCGTCGCGGGCGACCGGGTTCCCGGCAGCGGACTTCGCCGTGCTGCTGGGGCGCGCGCTGCCTGCGAGCCTGGCGGCCGAGCCCGGCGTGTTCACGCTCGACACGGCCATCCGGGACATGCAGCAGACCCGCGCCGGACGCATCCTGCAGCGCTTCATGACGAGTCAGGCCGTGGCGGCGCTCGGGGCGCCCGCGGGAGCTGCGGTGGATGCGGTGGCGGCCGACGTGGTGTCGCAGTTCACGTTCCGGATGCTGCCGACCATCAGCAACGGGGTCGTGGGTCGCCGCGGCGCTCGCCGCCTGCTGCGCATCGTGAACCGCCTCGCGGGGTGGGGCCGCCGCCCCTGAGCTCAGGCGGAAGCGCTGGAGTCGCCGCCAGGGGCATCGCGGAGCCTGGCTGCGAGGGCTCGGCCGAGGGCGTCGCCTGAGGCCCACGCGGTGGAGACCGAGGAACGGCCGCCCCAGGCGTCGCCGCACACCGCGATGCGGCCCTCGAGCAGGTAGGGCTCGGGATGCGTGGAGGTGGCGCGTGCGAAGGTCCACCGGTGGGCGTGCGCCCACGTGGGGGCGATGTCTGGCGCGAGACCCAAGAGGGCGACGACCTCGGCGGTGACGGCGGGGATCGCGGCGTCGGGGGTGTCGAGGTGCTGCGCGGCGAAGGCTGCTGTGGTGTGGGCGACGAGCACGGGGGCGCCGTCGCCGCGGCGGTCGCCGTCGTCGGCGAGGAAGGTGACGATGGGCGAACCGTCCACGAAGGCGCCGTGCAGGTCGGCCGGCCAGGCGCGCTCGGCGAAGCCCAGGGCGATCGCGAGTGCGGGCTCCCACGCCTCCACGTCGAGCCCGGCCGCCGCGGGTGACCCCGGCTCGAGCAGCCGCGCGGCCTGGGGCTCGGGCATCGCGAGCACCACGACGTCGTAGGGCCCATCGCCGCCCGCGCCAGCCGGCTCGGGGGCGGGTTCGACGGTGCCGTCGGGGTGGACTCGGGTGATGTCACGGGAGAGATCGAGGGTGGCGCCAGCTGCGTGGGCGGGGGTGGCGAGGTCTTCCACGAGGGAGCGGAGGCCTGCCGCCGCGGCGTAGCGCATCGGGCCGGTCTTGGTCTCGGCCGTGGCGGGAGCGGTGGGCTCGGGGGCGGGGAGGACGGAGAAGGTGTCGGTCCAGGGGTGGGCCAGGCCTCGGTGCTGCCAGCCGTCGACGACCTGCGCGAAGCCCGAGCCGTCGGGCACGGTGAAGTACGAGGCGCCGAGGTCGACGGCGCGCCCGTGCAGGGTGCGCCCCGACATGCGGCCGCCCGGGCGCCGGCCCCTGTCGACCACTCGCACCGGCACTCCGGCCTCCCGCAGCGCGAGCGCGCACGCCAGGCCCGCGATGCCCGCCCCCACCACGAGCACCCCGCCCTCCGACTCGGAGGGCTCCTCAGCGGGGCTGGGGGTGGCGGTGGTGGCGTCCGAAGGGGTGCTCATGGGTCCATCCTGGCCCTGCCCGTCTGCGACCCGCCCGCGTTCTGTGTGCATCGAGGCGGAGGGTGTCTAGGGTGAGGGCGTGACACCGCACCACGATGCGCAGCCGGAAGCGCAAGGTTCCCCGTCCGCGTCCCCCTCCGCATCCGCGCCTGCCACGGGTGGGGGGTCGCGGACGCGGTGGGTGTTCGCCGGGCAGCTCGGGCCGCTGTTCGACGACGGCGGGCCGATGATGATCGTGGAGGCCCGCTCCGTGTTCGGGAGGCGGCCGATGCACCGCGCGAAGGCGCACCTGCTGCTCTCGGCCATGCGGCACAGGGCGGCGGCGCTCGGCGACCGCGGGGAGTACCACCGCGTGGACCGCTACGACGACGCCATCGAGGGCCGCACCGACCTCGAGGTCATCGATCCCACATCCTGGGCCGCGAGGCGCTTCGTGCGCCGGCGCGGCATCGAGGTGCTGCCGAGTCGCGGCTTCGTGACGAGCGAGGAGGAATTCGCCCGCTGGGCGGACTCCCGCGCGGGCAAGCGGCTCCTGATGGAGGACTTCTACCGCACCGTGCGCGAGCGCACCGGCACGCTCATGCGCGGCGACCAGCCCGAGGGCGGACGCTTCAACTACGACCACGACAACCGCAACCCGCCGCCGAAGAACGCGGCAGGGCTGGGGCTGCCGGATCCGTGGTGGCCCGTGGAGGATGAGATCGACGACGAGGTGCGCGCCGATCTCGACCGCTGGCAGCGCGACGGCCATGTGCAGCTCGTGGGCGACGACGGGCCGCGCCGCTTCGCCGCGACCCCCGAGGAGGCCGAGCTCGCACTCGCCGACTTCGTGGAGAGCCGGCTGAACGACTTCGGACCGTTCGAGGATGCGATGCTCGGCGGCGACTGGACCATGGCGCACTCCCTGCTGAGCGCCCCCATGAACCTCGGGCTGCTCGACCCCGTGCACGCGATCGAGACGGTCGCGGCTGAGTACCACGCCGGCAACGCACCGCTCTCGAGCGTGGAGGGCTTCGTGCGGCAGATCGCCGGCTGGCGCGACTACGTGTGGCACCTCTATTGGCGCCTGGGCGAGTCGTACCCCACCGACAGCAACGCGCTCGCCGCCCACACCCCGCTGCCGGCGGCGTTCCGCGAGCTCGACGCCTCGGCGATCGAGTCGAACTGCCTGCGCGAGACGATCGACGGCATGCGGCGGCACGGGTGGGCACACCACATCCAGCGCCTCATGGTGCTCGGCAACTGGGCGCTGCAGCACGGCTACGACCCGGTGGAGCTCAACGACTGGTTCGTGGACATGTTCGTCGACGGCACGCCCTGGGTGATGCCCGCGAACGTGATCGGCATGTCGCAGCACGCCGACGGCGGCATCGTGGCCACGAAGCCCTACGCCTCGGGCGGCGCCTACATCAAGCGGATGTCGGACTACTGCTCGGGATGCGTCTTCGACCCCACGGTGCGGCTGGGCGAGAACGCGTGCCCCTTCACCGCGGGGTACTGGGCTTTTCTCGACCGGGTGGAGCCGCGCCTCAGGGGCAATCACCGCATGGCGCAGCCGCTCGCGGGGCTCCGCCGCCTGGCCGACCGGGAGGCCGTGGTCGACCAGGAGCGGCACCGCGAGCGCTGGTGACGGCGTCCGCTCGTCCGGATCAGTACTCGATGCGGCCGTGGCGGTTGTGGAACTCGCCGGTGGGGCCGTCGGGGCCGACGAGGGCGAGCGCCACGGTGGCATCCGTTCCCTCGGTGATGGTCTGGTGGCCGCTGTGGTGGTTGAAGTCGGTGGAGGTGTAGCCGGGGTCGCTCACGTTGATGCGGAACGCCGGCAGGTTCTTGGCGTACTGCACGGTGAGTGCGATCACGGCGGCCTTCGAGGCGGCGTAGGGCACGGCGGGCACGGGGAACTCGTCGTGGCCCTCCGTGCTGAGGAACCGCGGCCAGCCCACACCGGAGGCCACGTTCACCACGACGGGCGCCGACGAGGCACGCAGCAGCGGGAGCGCCGCTTGCGTCACCCGCACGATGCCGAGCACGTTGGTGTCGAGTACGGACTGCATGGCCTCGGCCGTGAGGTCGTCGACCCCGAACGAGGTGCCCAGGATGCCCGCGTTGTTGACGAGCACGTCGAGCTCGGGCAGGGAGCCCAGGGCGGCGTCGACGCTCGACTGGTCGGTGACGTCGAGCTGCACGACGTGGGCGCCGAGGGCGCGGGCCGCGTCGCCGTTCGCGGTGTCGCGCATGCCGGCGTAGACGGTGTGGCCGGCCTCGAGGAGGCGGCGGGTGGTCTCGAGTCCGAGGCTCTTGTTGGCCCCGGTGATGAGTGTCGTTGTCATGGCTCCACTGTGCGCCCCCTGGAGGGACGGCCCCAGGTCCTGCTCGACAGGGGGACCGGGAGTACCACCCTGCCGGCACCTTGCGGGAGCAGGATGGGGGCATGAGCGAATTCGCGACCGTGCTGCGATCCTGGCGCGAACGTGTGCGGCCCGCCGAGGTGGGACTGCCCGCGGGGGCCGGGCGCCGCACGACCGGGTTGCGGCGCGAGGAGCTGGCCGCGCTCGCCGGGGTGAGCGTCGACTACATCGTGCGCCTCGAGCAGGGCAGGGCCACGCATCCTTCGGCGCAGCTGCTCGGCGCGCTCGCCCTGGCGCTGCGGTTGACCGAGGCGGAGCGCGACCACCTGTTCCGGGCGGCCGGGGTGGCCGTGCCGTCGGACGGCATGGTGCCGCGGCACATCACACCCGGGGTGCAGCGGATCGTCGATCGGCTCGGAGACGTGCCGCTCGCGGTGTTCACGGCGACCCACGACATCTTGCTGTGGAACCCGCTGTGGGCGGCGCTCACGGGGGACTGGTCCACGGTGACGGGGATCGAGCGCAATCTCGTGTGGAGGCACTTCACCACGGGGCACGACGGCGTGGAGTTCGACGCGCGGCACGAGGAGGAGTTCGCGAGCGATCTGGCGGCGGATCTGCGGGCCGCGGTGGGGCGGTACCCGCGCGATGGGGCGCTCGCGCAGCTCGTGGCGCGGCTGAGGGCGTCGTCGCCCGAGTTCGAGCGGCGGTGGGCGGAGGCGCGCGTGGCGGAGCACCGGTCGAGCCGCAAGACCGTGACGCGCACGCCTGTGGGGCCCATCACGGTCGACTGCGATGTGCTCACGGTGCCCGGGGGCGACCTGCGGGTGGTGGTCTACACGGTGGTGCCGGGCGGGGAGGATGAGCAGAAGCTCGACCTGCTGCGCGTGATGGGTCTGCAGTCGCTCACGACGTCGCCCGCCTGAGGCGCTGCAGGCGGACCGCGCCCGCGCCGCCCCGCACTCCGGGGGCGGATGACGCGCGCGAGTGAGCGGCCGGGCCTGGGTCACGGGGTGAGGGCAGGCCAGGTCACGGGGCCTGGCGGATGGCGCGCGCGAGAGCGGCCGGGTCTGGGTCACGGGTGAGGGTGGCCCGGGTCAGGAGGTGCGCCTGGCGGATGGCGCGCGCGAGTGAGCGGCCGTGCCTGGCTCACGGGGTGAGACGGGCCGGGTCGCGGGGTGGGGCGGGACGGGTCAGGGGGTGAAGGCCGGCCAGGAGGAGTGGGGGGTGGCGAGCTCGCGGGGGTGCCAGGGGACTCCTCGGGTGGGGAGGGGCGCGAATGGGGTGCGGGATGCGCGGTCGAGGTGCTCGGTGAAGAGGGTGCGGTCGGCGGCGCTCGCGAGGTAGCACTCGAGCAGCTGCGCGGTGGCGAGCGCGTCGACCGAGGCGCGGTGGGCGCCCTCCAGCTCGATGCCGAAGACCTCGCAGAGCCGCGCGAGCGAGCGCCTCATGCCGGGCAGGTAGGTGCGGGCGAGTCGCGCCGTGCAGAGCGACACGGGAGGCCGCTCGAAGCGGTAGCCGGCGCGGTCGAGCTCGGCCTCGAGGAAGCGCAGGTCGAAGCCCGCGTTGTGCGCCACGATCACCCGACCGCTGAGCAGCTGCAGCAGCTCGGGGGCGATGTCGCCGAAGGCGGGCGCGTGGGCGAGCGTGGCCCGGGAGATGCGGTGGATGTCGGTGCGGCCCACCGATCCGTCACCCGCGATGAGGGTGTCCCACCGGCCGGTGACGACGCCGTCGGGGTCGGAGTGCACCACCGCGATCTCGAGGGCTCTGGCCCCGTGGGAGGGGGCGAGGCCGCTCGTCTCGAAGTCGATGGTGGCGAAGCCGCGGGTGCTCACTGCTGCTCGTCTCCTCTCGAACCGGTGCGCGACTGACGCTAGGCGCGGCCACCGACACCGGGGCGCCACTGGGGCGCCACTTGGCCGTCACCGGGGCGCCACTGGGGCGCAACTTGGCCGTCACCGGGGCGCCATTCGGCCGTCACGTGGCCGCTACCGGCGAGACAGGCGGCCGACACTGCGCCGATGGGGAGTTGTCCCCCTCGCCGGTCGGTGGGCATGCGGCCATGATGGAGGGAGGGGGTTCTGATGAGCGAGGCATCCGCCGTCACGGACGGCCGCACGGGTGGCGGGGTCGAGGGCGCCGGGCGGGGGCGCGGGCGCGCACGGGTGCGGGTGATCGTGATCGGGGTGTCGCTGCTCGTGCTGGGGGTGGTGGCGCTCATCGCGTGGTCGGTGGCGCGCACGGCGCAGGGGCCCGACCACGCGGTGCGGGAGTATGTGGCCCTCCTGGAGGCGCGCGACGCGACGGGCGCGAACGCCGTGGTCGACCCGGCGCAGTGGGTCGATGGCACGGACGGCGACGCCGGGGGCGGCAGCGGCGGGGATGCCGGCGGTGGCGACGACGGGAACGATGGCGGCGGGGATGCCAGCGGTGGGGATGCCGGCGGTGGCGACGACGGGAACGATGGCGGCGGGGATGCTGGCGGCAGCGATGACGGCGGTGGGGATCCTGCGGGTGCGGGTGCGGGTGCGGGTGGGGGTGTGCGGGTCGGGGCGGCGCTCGTGAGTGATGGGGTGCTCGGGAGCTCGCTCGAGCGATTCCGGGTGACCGACGTGGAGCTCGCGTTCGGCGAGAGCGCCGATGTGCCCGTGGGCGGCACGGCGACCGTGCTCGTCGAGTACCTCGTGGGCGACGACCGGGGGAGCGCCGCGCTCCGGGCGGAGCGGCAGGACGACGCGTTCCTGGGGTTCACGCGGTGGAGCGTCATCGATCCGCTGGTCGTGCCCGTCGTGGTGGAGTCGAACGTCCCGAGCGCCGGCCCCGCCACGCTCGGCGGTGAGCCGATCACCCTCAGCGGCCCTGAGGTGGAGGGTGCCGAGCAGGTCGTGACCCTCGTCTACCCGGGCGAGTACCAGCTCGCGGCCCCCACCCGCACCTACCTCTCGGCCGGCAGCGAGTACCTCCTCGTCACCGACGACGCCACCGAGTCGGTCCCCGATCCGGCGGGTGCCGACCCCACCTCCATCCAGCTCTGGTTCGACCCGACCGCCGAGCTCGTCGACACCGTCACCGAGGCACTCGCCGAGCACCTCGACGAGTGCGTCGAGGCCGGCGCCGCCATGCCTGAGCAGTGCCCCGCCGAGCTCGGCTACCTGGCCAGGGAGTCGACCGGTCTGCGCATCACGCTGCCACCCGAGATCGACTTCCTCGGCGCGGCGCAGACCGAGTACGTCGACGGATCGCCCACCGAACCCACCCTGCGCATGAGGAGCACGCCGGGGGTGGCGGAGTACACGGGATCCGACGGCGCACGCTACGACGACACCTTCTTCGTCTCCGCCGGCATCACCGCCGAGGGCGACGACGTGGAGATCGTCTTCGGCGCGAACGGATAAGGAGAGACGATGATCAGGATCGGCGGGAATCCCGCACTCCGCAGCCTTCCGCTTATGCTCGTGCTGACCGGGTTCCTCGGTCTCGCGCTTGCAGCGTTCCCGGCGGCCGGCTTCGAGGCGCTCGGCCTGGGGTCGGTCAGCTGGGTGCTCGGCTTCCTGCTGACCTGGGCGGTGTTCGTCGGAGGGATCGTGGCGGGCGTGGGGATCGCGTACGGCGCGGTCGAGTGGGATCCGGATGCGCGGGTCGCGCGATTGCGCGGTCGCGAGGTGCCCCTCGACACCATCACCGAGGCCTGGCGCACGGTCTCGACAGGTGGGGCCGCCTATCTCATCTACCGGTTCGTCTCCACCGAAGGGCCCTCGGTGCGTGTGCTCGTGGCGGGGCAGCCCATGAAGGGACTCGACGCCGCGGGACTCGCCGACCTCCGCCGCTTCGTGTCCGAACTGCCCCTCGAGGTGCCACCCGCTGCCGGCTCGGGTGCGAGCGCGGGCGCGGCGGGAGACACCGTCGACGGTGTGGCGCTGACCGAGAGGCAGCGTTCGGTCGCCGTGTCGCTCACCGAGGGAGGTGGGCGGTCGCGCGTGAGCCGGGCGACGCTGCTCGAGGAGCTCGGCACCGGCACCGGTACTGGCACCGGCGCAGGCGCCGCAACTGCGCCCACGGCGATGAGGCCGGACGGCGGCGGCGGTACGGACCGTGGGGGCCAGCGCGGTGAGGGTGGGCCCCGCGAGGGCTCGGGCCGTGGGGTGGGGTTCGATGGGGTGGGCTCGGGGGAGCTGGCGCACCCTGAGGGATATCTCACCGCCGAGGAGGCCGTCGCGCTGCAGAACGCGTGGGCGGCCGACGACAAGGTGGCCCTGGGGATGCTCCGCGACTCCGGGCGCCTCGCGCGGCGGCTACGGCCGGTGTTCCTCGCGCTCATGGTGCTCGCGATCGTCGCCGCCCTCGTGGTGCTCACGATCGCGGTGGTGCAGGAGCAGCTGCTCGAGGATGTTCTGGGCTCGGTCGACGACGAGCTCATCGGCCTGCTCTTCGGGGGCGGCGGACTGCTCGCCCTCATGTTCTACCTCGCCTGGTGCGCCAGCGCCGACGCCGACGTGCGCTCGAGGCGTCGTCTGGGCCGCTCGTGGTGGGAGTCCAAGGACGAGGGCGAGCGCCGACGCGGCCTGCCCGGCCCTCTGCTGCTCGCGTGGGGGGAGCCCGCGAGGCGCCTGCTCAGCGCCTCGGCCTTCGTGGGCTGCACGCTCGGACTGCTCGTGGGGCTCGGCTCGATCTTCGTCTTCACCGAACCGGACGTCGCGCCCGTGGGCGTGGGGGTGGCGGTGCTCGCGGTGGGTGTCGCCCTCGTGGTGGCCTCTGCGCTCGCCTTCGTGCGTGTGCAGCGCGCCAAGAGGGCAGACGCCGAGCAGCTCATCCTCTTCGGGGGCTGGCGCATCCTGCCGCCCGAGATCACCGGTGGCTCGGATGGGGGCGCGGCGTGACGGTGGTGAGTCTGGAGCTGCTGCTCGACGAGGCGACCGAGGCGCGCATCCGGAGCGAGTGGGCGGCGCTCGCCGCGGCCGGGCTCTCGAGCCTCGCCGCGCACACGGCGCCGAGCAACCGCCCGCACATCACGCTCCTCGTGCGCGAGGCCGGCCCGGGCCTCGAGGCGCAGCACCTGGCCGCACGACTGGCCGAGGCGCGGGCGGAGGCGGGCCTCGTGGAGGGACGGCTGGCGGAGTCGCGGGCGGGGGCGGCCCTCGTGGCCGGACGCCTGGCGGAGGCGCAGTCGGAGGCGAGCCTCATGGCCGGACAGCTGGCGGATGCTCAGTCGGATTCGGCGGCTCACTCGCGGGCGGGGGCGGGGGCGGGGGCGCTCGTGCTGCCGCTCGCGGTCGCGCTCGGGGCGCCGCTGCTGTTCGGTGCGGGGGATCGGCGGGTGCTGGCGCGCTCGGTGGTGCCCTCCGCGGGGCTGCTGCGGCTGCACGCGGCGATCCACTCCCTCGTGGGGCCCGGCGACGACGCACCGCACACCCGCCCCGGCGAGTGGACCCCGCACGTGACCCTCGCCCGCCGCCTGCGCCTCGAGACCCTCCCGCAGGCCCTCACCCTCCTCGACGCAGCCCCCGCAGGCGCCGACGCCGACTCCAACGCAGACGAGGGCGACGCCACCGCCACCGCGGCGCGCCACTGGGACTCCGACACCGCCACCGCCACGACGCTCCGCCACTGGGACGCCGCCACCGCCACCGCCACGACGCTCCGCCACTGGGACGCCGCCACCGCTACCGTCACCGACCTCCTGCGCGGCTGACTCCCGCCTACTGCGCGACTGACCACCGCCTCCTGCGCGGCTGACTGCCGCCTCCTGCGCGAGTGACTGTCGCGCTGGCGCGGGCCCGGGCGCTACCGTGAGCGGAGGAGGTACGCGCATGCCAGCACACAGGATCTTCTCGACGAGCTTCGCCAGCATCTACCCGCACTACGTGGCGAAGGCCGAGCGCAAGGGGCACACCAAGGCCGAGGTCGACCAGGTCATCGAATGGCTCACGGGCTACGACGACGCCGGCCTCGCGAAGGTGCTCGCCGACGAGGTCGACATGGAGCGCTTCTTCGCCGAGTCCCCCGCCTGGAACCCCGACGCCTCGCTCATCACGGGTGTCATCTGCGGCATCCGCGTGGAGGAGATCGAGGATCCGCTCATGCAGCGCATCCGCTACCTCGACAAGCTCGTCGACGAGGTGGCGAAAGGCAAGAAGATGACCTCCATCCTCCGCGGCTGAGCGAGAATGAGGGGGTGAAGATCCTCTCGATCCAGTCCGCCGTCGCCTACGGGCACGTCGGCAACTCCGCCGCCGTGTTCCCGCTCCAGCGCATCGGGGCGGAGGTGCTGCCCGTCTACACGGTGAACTTCTCGAACCACACGGGCTACGGCGCCTGGCGCGGGCCACTGATCTCACCCGACGACGTGCGCGACGTCATCCTCGGCATCGAGGAGCGCGGTGTCTTCCCCCGCATCGACGTGGTGCTCTCGGGCTACCAGGGCGGCGTGGGCATCGGCGACGTCATCGTCGACACGGTGCGGCGCGTCAAGGAGGCCAACCCCTCCGCGGTCTACGCGTGCGACCCCGTGATGGGCAACGCCAAGTCGGGCTGCTTCGTGGCCCCGGAGATCCCGGTGCTGCTGCGCGACCGCGTGGTGCCCGTCGCCGACATCATCACCCCCAACCAGTTCGAGCTCGGCTACCTCACCGGCACCGAGCCCGACACCCTCGAGTCGACCCTCGAGTCGGCGGATCTGGCGCGCGCGATGGGCCCGTCGACCGTGCTCGTCACGAGTGTGGAGCGACCGGATCGCGACCCGGAGACCATCGAGATGCTCGTGGTCGACGACGCGGGCGCGTGGATCGTGCGCACCCCGTACATGCCGTTCAAGGCCAACGGATCCGGCGACGTCACGGCCGCGCTCTTCACGGCCCACTACCGCGAGACCGGCGAGGCCTCCGTGGCCCTCGAGCGCACGGCGTCGAGCGTGTTCGACCTCATCGAGACCACGTACCGCTCGGGCGAGCGCGAACTGCAGCTCATCGAGGCGCAGGAGTTCTACGCCCACCCGCGCCTGCAGTTCACCGCCGAGCGCGTGCGCTGAGCAGCGGCCGATGCGAGTCGTCGAATCCCGCTGCGTCGTGCCCGTGAGCGCCGACGTGGCCTTCGCGGTGTCGCAGACGACGGGTGAGGTGCGGTTGCGCTGGGATCCGTTCATCCGTCGCCAGCAGCTGCTCGGGGGTGCCGAGGTGCCCGCGAAGGGCGTGCGCACGTTCACGGTGCAGCGCTTCGGGCTGCGCATGGTGAGCGAGTACGTCTCGTACAACCCGCCGTCGAACGTGGGCATGAAGATGACGAAGGGATCGTGGTTCTTCGAGCGTCTGGCCGGCGGATGGCGGTTCAGCCCCGTCGACGGCGACCCCGAGAGCACTCTCGCGGTGTGGCGCTACAGCTTCACGTGCCAGCCGGCGTGGCTCGCGCCGCTCGCCGAGCGCATCGGCGCCCTCGTGCTGCAGTGCGACATCGACCGCCGCATCCGCGGCTTCGCCGAGGGCTGCGAAGACCCGGTGGTGCTGGCGCACGTAGCGCGAGGCTAGCGCGCAGCACCCCCGAGAAGGGCTACTTCCAGGTCTTCTTGGCGGCCTTCTTGCGCGACTTGTGGCGGGCCTTCCTGGCCTTGGGGTCGTTCCAGAGCCGCACCACCTGGTGGCCGACGGTCTCGGTGGGCTTGCCCTTGGCGGCGCGGCTGCCGAGCACGTAGGCGAGGAACGCGACTCCGACGAGGAGGAGGGTCTTGTTGCGCATGGGTGGACCTTTCGTAGGGGGTGGGTCGGGGAGGGGGGAGCGGGTGCTGCGGGGCGCGAGCCGGGTCAGGATCCCGATCCGGTGACCTGGCCGATGATCTGCTGGATGGTCGGGATGACGTCGCGCGCCTGGTCGGCGCCGGCGATCGCGGTGACGACGATCGGCCAGACGGAGACGAGCAGCGTCGAGATGACGGCCGCGACCCCGAGCACCCACGCCACGGCACCCCGGCGCACACGCACGGCGAGCACGAGCAGCACGAGGGCGAGCACGTACCCGATGAGGATCGCGAGCACGATCTGCCCGACCGGCACGTCCAGAGCGCCGGCCGTGCTGCCGTCGGCGGCCGCGATGAGGCCGAGCACCGGCAGCAGCACGCCGAACACGACGAGCAGGCACACGACCAGCGACGTGAGGAACGCCGCCCACACCGTGCGGGGACGCGTGCTGCGGAGCCACTGCGGTCTGGACGGCGCGCGGGTCACTGCACGCGGCTCTCGGTGTCGGCGTCCTCGTCGTCGGAGGGGATGTGCATGTCGGAGACCGTGACGTTGACCTCGGTGACCTCCATGCCGACCACGGTCGAGATGGCCTCGGTCACGCTGTCGCGCACGCCGTCGGCGAGCTTCTGCAGCGACACGGGGTACTCGGCGACGAGCACGATGTCGACGGCGACCTGGCGCTCGCCGACCTCGACCGAGACGCCCTGGCCGCGGTCCTGGGCGTTGATGGCGTTGCGGATGGCGCCGATGGCGCGGGCTGCTCCGCCGCCGAGGTCGTGCACGCCGGAGACCTCGCGGGCGGCGATGCCCGCGACCTTCTCGACCACGCCGTCGGCGATGGTGTTGCGGCCGAGGGACGGGGTGGCGTGCGCGGGGGCGGGGGTGGGGTTGCTCATGGTTTCTCTCCTTGTCGGATCTTTCCGTGGGCACCGCTCCGGGGTGTCGGGCGGCGGTGCCGCGTGCGATGCGGTCACGTCAGTAGGACGGTCGCCCCCGAGACCCCGGCACGACTCTCCAGGTGGTTCTCAGACTCCGCGGGTCAACCGGAGGGTCTGGTGCGGCTTCTCGCCGAAGCGGGCGCTGTAGGTCGACGAGAAGCGGCCGAGGTTCCCGAAGCCCCAGTCCCGCGCCACCAGGGCGACGGTCGTGGAGCACGGGTCGGCGGATCGCAGCTCGTCGTGCACGCGGTCGAGCCGCACGTTGCGCAGGTAGAGCGAGGGCGACAGTCCGAGGTGCCGACGGGTGGCCTGCTGCAGGCTCCTCGTGTGCAGGCCGGCCGCGAGGGCCGCATCCGCGGGTGTGATGGGCTCGTGGGCGTGGTGCTGCAGGAACTCCAGCGCCACCCTGGCCTTCGCCATGGGCGCCTCGCGGAACACCGAGGGCACATCGAGCGCCCTCCACGAGAAGAGCCGCAGGAGGGTGCGGGCGAGCTGCAGCTGAGCGTTGAGCCGCACGAGCGCACCGGAGGCCGAGTGCACGAGGGAGGAGGTCGCCTGACTCACCGAGGCGCGCCACACGGCCAGCAATCCGGGGTCGGGATCGGCCTCGAGGTCGAACGCCACCGCCTGCCGCGGGCCCGCGTGCGTCTCGGTCGCCACGTCTTCGAGGAAGGTCTGACCGAAGTGGATGAAGTTCTGCTTGTGCGCCTCGAACGACAGACCGAACCGCTGCTCCGCCGGGAACAGGAACGGCTCGGAGAGCCTGCCGTGCCGCGTGAGGCTCCGCAGGTCGAGCCGGCCGCCGCCGAGGCGGAACCAGCTCACCACGTACTGCCGCAGGTGCGGCACCTCGCCCTCCACGGCTCCCGAGCACGCCGAGGTGCGGAGGGTGAGCCGCTCGTCGCCGATCGAGGCGTACCGGTACGAGAAGTCGTCTGGGCCGGGTGTCACGGTGAAGCCCACCCCCGTGAAGGCCTCCTGGTAGACCTGCGCGGCTTCGCGCGGATCGCTGCCGGTGCGCTCGAAGCGCAGGGCGGAGGGGTCCGGTGCGGGGTGATCGGAGTAGTGCATGACGTGTCCTTGATGCGTAGTAGGGCCGTACTTAGGACGGCATCGACCGCGGAAACGTCACGAAAGCGTCGACGATGGATTCGTCGCCGATGCCGCGATCGGATCCCCCGCCGCCCGATTCGTTCTGCGGCCACTCGCCCAGCGGCGCCGTCGAGGGGGTGCTAGGCAGGTCGATGAGCGCTGCGAGGGCATCGCCGGGAGCGGAAGGAGACGGTCATCGACATCGACGCACCTGCCCCGCTCCGCGACGCCTCGGACGCCGCACTCGTGGGGCGAGCCGCCGACGGCGACGTCGTGGCGTTCGGCATCCTGGCCCACCGGCACGGCCCGCTCATGCGGGTGGTCGCCGCCAAGCTCCTCGCCTCCGACCTGGAATCCGACGACGTGGTGCAGGAGGCGTTCATCCGCGCCTGGCGGCACCTGCCCGAGCTCGAGGATCCCGCACGGCTCCGCAGCTGGCTGCTGAGGATCGTGAGCAACCGCGCGGTCGATCGCATCCGGGCGCGAAAGCCGCACGACGACATCGACGACTGGGAACCGGCGGCTCCCTCCCACGGGGCTCCGGAGGCGGTGGTCGAACGACGGCTGCAGCTCGACGCCCTGGGAGTGGCCCTCGGGCGATTGCCTGTCGACCAGCGACGGTGTTGGCTGTTGCGGGAGACCGCCGGCTACAGCTACCAGGAGATCGCCGACGCGCTCGAGATCCCCGTCTCCACCGTGCGAGGGCTCCTGGCCCGGTCCCGCGCGTTCCTGATGCACGAGATGGAGGCCTGGCGATGACGACTCCGTTCGATCCGACCGCCCGGCCCGACCCGGACTCGCGGCCCGATCCGGCCGCGCCCGATGATCTCGACGGCCACACCCTCGACGAACTCGCCGACTACCTCGCGAGCGGTCGCACGCCCCGCGACCCGAGCATCGAGGCATCGCCGGGGTGCCTGCTCGCCCTCGAGGCCATGGAGCACCTGCATCTGCTCTCCTGGGACGCGCTCGAACGGGAGGCCGCCGAGGATCCCGGCCGGGACGACGCCTGGATCGAAGGACTGCTCACGGCGATCAGGGACGAGATCCGGCCCGGCCGCGACATCCCGATCGCGGATCCGGATGCGGACACCGTGCTCTCGATCACCGAGGCCGCTGTGCGCGGCCTCATCCGCGGAGTGGCGGACGCCCTCCCGCACGTGCTCGTGAGTCGCACCGAGTTCGAGGGCGAGCTCGCCACACCGGGCGCGCCGGTGACCGTCTCGATCACGGCGGCCGCCGAGTTCGGCCACCCGATGGACGAGCTCGCCGAGGCGCTGCGCGCGGCGACGAGCGCGGCGCTCGCCACCCACACCGAACTCGTCGTCGAACGCATCGACATCACGTTCGACGACGTCTACCGGAGGCGCTCGGATGACTGACGAGACCCTCGCGCGCGAGCTGACCGCCGCCATCCGTGCCGTCGACGGCGTGGGCGCCGTCTTCCGCACCTCGCCTCTCGTCGACGCCGCCGCCCAGGCGATCGCGTCGACCCTCGACCTCCCCGACCCCGACCTGCTGCTCGACATCGAGAGCGAGAGCGGCATCGACGGTGACGGCCGCACCACCGTGACGGTGCACCTCTCGACCACCGCGGGTCGCCCCACGCCCGAGACGCTGCGCGCTGTGGCGGCTCTCATCCGCAGCCGCCTGATCGACGACGGTCGCGCCCGTGCGGCCATCGCCGTCAAGGTGCTGCAGATCGAGCGGATGGCCGATTAACGAAGGCCCTCCACGCGGCACTACCGGGATATGACGCCGCGGGCCGGAGTGGCGGAGAACGACCGGTACCATCGGGGAATGCCGTTCCGCAGCAAGCAGACCCTGGAAGCGTGGCTCGAGGAGTTCCGCACCACCCGTGAGGGCGGTGGACTCATCACCGTGCTCATCCAGGACGGCGACGGCGGTGCCGACACGGGCCTCGTGGTGGTGCCGCTCCGCAACTCCGCGACGGAGATCGTGATGCAGCCCGCGAGCCTCGACGACCCCAAGTGGATCGTGACCATCGGGGCGCCGAGGGGCGCCTACGACCTCTCGCCCGCCGAGCTGCAGGGCATGGCGGCCGAGCTCGGGGTGGCCGCCTCGCTCTGCCAGTTCCTGCAGGAGAAGTCGGTCGACCACGACGAGGCCCTGTCGGTCGACTGACGACGGCCGGTATGGTCGACGCGTGACGCCTCAGTCCAGCCGCCGCCCCTGGTACCGCCGCCCCGTGCGGGTCGTGCTCGCCTCTCTGGCCGTGGTGGTCGTGGCGGGGGTCGTCGCCTCCGTGGTGAGTCCGTGGCCGGCGGCCATGCTCATCCGCGCCCTGTTCGAGCAGGGGGCCCGCACCACGGTCTCCGAGATGGAGCCGTACGCTCCCGACGGCGGGATCGACGAGACACTCGACGTGCCCTACGGCGGCACGCCGGCCGACGGATCGAGCACCACCCTCGACGTGTTCAGCCCGAGCACCGGCACGGACGCGCTCCCCACCGTGGTCTGGATCCACGGAGGGGCCTGGATCTCGGGCGACAAGAGCCAGGTGCGGCCGTACGTGCGGAAGATCGCCGCCGAGGGCTACACGACGGTGTCGCTGAACTACCCCATCGCGCCCGAGCAGAGCTATCCCGTGGCGCTCCGCGACCTCAACGACGCGCTCGCCTTCCTCGTGGAGAATGCCGCGACGTACCGCATCGACCCCTCCCGCATCGTGCTCGCGGGCGACTCCGCGGGGGCGAACCTCGCCAGCCAGCTCGCGGTTCTCACGACGAACAGCGACTACGCCGGGCTCGTGGGGGTGCAGCCCGCGCTCGCGCCCGAGCAACTGGCCGCCGTGGTGCTCAACTGCGGCATCTACGACGTCTCCGGCATCCCGAACGCCCCCGGGGTCGGCGGCTGGGGCTTCCGGGTGGCGCTCTGGTCGTACCTCGGCGAGCGGGACTGGGTCGACACCCCCGGTGGCCAGCAGATGTCGACCCTCGACTACGTGACCGCCGCGTTCCCGCGCACCTGGATCTCGGGCGGCAACGGCGATCCGCTCACCGCGACGCAGTCGGAGCCCCTCACCGAGAAGCTCGAGGGGCTCGGAGTCGCGGTCACGCCCGTGTTCTACCCCACCGACCACGAGCCGGAGCTGCCCCACGAGTACCAGTTCCACCTCGACTACGCGGATGCGCAGACCGCCTTCACCTCCACGATCGCGTTCCTCGACGAGGTCACGGCCACCGGATGACGCCCTCGCTCCTCGGCCGGGCGTACTTCGCCGTGCAGGCCCTGGGCGGGGCCGCCTGGTGGGTCGCCGTCTTCGCCTGGCCCGCGGTGCGGGAGGCCACCCTGGGTGGGCTCGATCCCGTGATCGTGGCCGCGTTCGACATCCCGCTCTTCGTGCTCGGCTCCGCGATCGCCGCGTCGGGCGTGCGGGCGGCCGCTGTCGTGGCCTCGGGCTGGACCGTGCTGGTCGCCGTGGCCCTCGCGGTCTACGCGACGGTCACCACGGAGGCGGGCTGGGGAGTGCTGATCATGGCGGTCGCCGCGGCTGGGTCGCTGCTCGCGGTCACCGCGATCGTGCTGGGGCGCATCCCCACCAAGTGGGCCGTGCGGGGCCCCTTCGCCTTCCGCGCCGCTCGCGGCGGTCGCCCGGTGGCGGAGCACGTGGCGGGCACGTTCGCGCAGATCGTCGTGTTCTGGGGGCTGTTCCTCGTCGTCATCCCGCTCGGGATCGTCTGGCTCGAGGAGCGGTGGGGTGTGGGCATCCACCTCCCGCCGGGGCCGGCCCGCCCGGTGGAGACCGCACTCCTCGTGCTCGGGGCGGTGCTGCTCGTTCTCGCGAGCGGGCTCGGCGTGTGGTCGGCGGTCGTGATGTCCACGATCGGGGGCGGCACACCGCTGCCCTCGGCCACGGCGGCCCGCCTCGTGGTGGCCGGCCCCTACCGGTGGGTGCGCAATCCGATGGCCGTGGCCGGCATCGTGCAGGGAGCGGCCGTGGGGCTGCTGCTCGGCTCCTGGCTCGTGGTGGCCTACGCGGTCGCGGGATCGCTCGTGTGGAACCTCGCCATCCGCCCCCACGAGGAGGCCGACCTCCAGCAGCGCTTCGGCCCGGCCTTCACGGCCTACCGCCGAGCCGTGCGCTGCTGGATCCCGCGGGTGCCGGAGCAGCGGGAGGCTACTGCGGGGTGACGTCGATGAGGATCTTGCCGGTGGCGGACTGTTCGACGGCGTCGTGCGCCGCGGCCGTCTCGGCGAGCGGGAAGCGGAGGAGGGGGAGTCCCGACTCCTCGCCCACGGGGAGGGCGCCGTCGGCGAGGGCCGCGGTGATGTCCTCCGCCGCAGCCGAGAGAGCCTCGGCACCCACCGTGTAGAGCAGCAGGAACTGGTAGCGCACGTTGAGCGCGAAGTGCGAGCGCACGTCGAGCGTCATCTGGTCGCCGCCGTTGTTGGCGTAGACCGCCACGGTGCCGTGGTTCGCGAGCACGGCCGCGTTGAGCTCGGCGTTGCCGGCGGGGGAGACCTCCACCACGATGTCGACGCCGTCGGGCGCGGCCTCGCGGATGCGGGCGGCGGCATCCTCCTCGCGGTAGTTCACGATCACGTCGGCACCGGCCGAGGCGGCGAGCGCCGCCTTGGAGCTCGACGAGACCGTGGTGATGACCGTGCCCCCCGCCCAGTGGGCGAGCTGGATGGCGGCGTGACCCACGGCACCCGCCCCGCCGGCCACGAGCACGGTGAAGCCCTCGAGCGCACTGGGGGAGAGGCGCTGTGGGCCGCCGTCGTGCACCGTCAGCGCGCGGTGAGCCGTCATGGCCGGAACACCCAGCGAAGCTCCCGTGTCGAACGAGACCCCCTCGGGCAGCACGACGACGCGCTCCACGGGCACGGTGGTGAACTCCTGGGCCGTGCCTCCCGGCCGCTGGTAGGCGGAGAGGAAGAGCCACACCCGGTCGCCGGGCGCCACCGCGGTGACACCGGGGCCGACGGCGTCGACCACTCCCGCGCCGTCCTGGTTCGGGGTCTGCTCGCCGGCGTCGGGCAGGCTCGTGCCGCCGCCCGCCCGGTTCTTCCAGTCGGTGGGGTTGACGGCGGAGACGACGATGCGCACCCGCACCTCGCCCTCCGCGGGCTCGGGCACGGGCCGCTCCACGAGCTGCAGGACATCGGATGGGCCGTTCTCGGAATACACGATCGCTCTCATGCCTCCATCCAACGCCCGAACCGCCCGCGATATGTCCGGCCGACCGGATGTGCCGGCGAGTCTCAGGCGCTGCGGGCGGCAGAGGCCGCCCCGGTGGGCGCGGCGGCGCCCGACCACTCCCGCGCGAGGTCGTCGAGCGACAGCGAGAGAGCCCTGGCCAGGGCGGCCACCACACCGAAGGCCGGGCTGGGCAGTCGACCGGTCTCGATCTTGCGGAGGGTCTCGGGAGAGATGCCCGCGTCGCCGGCCACATCGGCGAGCGACCGGATGCCCCTGGCGCGGCGCAGGGTCTCGCCGAGGCGACGACCGGCCTCGAGCTGCTCGGGCGTGAGTGGAGCGCGGACCATCATGGCTGACCTCCTGGGGGAGTGACGGGCGACAGGGTTACGGTATTTTCATACCGCTTTACGGTATTATCATACCAGCATGATCGAGATCCACACCCCTGCCGAGATCGAGCGGATGCGGCCGGCCGGCGCGTTCGTGCGCGACACCCTGGCCGCCCTGTCGTCGATGGTCGCCGTCGGCGTCAACCTGCTCGAGATCGAGCACGCCGCCAGGGAGGCCGTGGCCCGGCGCGGTGCCGTCTCCTGCTACTGGGACTACGCACCCTCGTTCGGCAACGGCCCCTTCCGGAACGTCATCTGCCTCTCGGTCAACGACGCCGCCCAGCACGGGCTGCCGCACGACTACGCGCTCGAGGACGGCGACGTGCTGAGCCTCGACTTCGCCGTCTCGGTCGACGGATGGGTGGCGGATGCCGCGGTCACCGTGATCGCCGGTCGGCCTGACCCCGCCGACGAGGTGCTCATCCGCTCCACGCGGGAGGCCCTCGCCGCGGGCATCGCCGCCTCGGTGCCCGGCAACCGCGTGGGTGACATCTCCGCGGCCATCGGCGCGGTCGCGGCCGCCCACGGCTACCCGGTGAACCACGAGTTCGGCGGCCACGGTGTGGGGCGCACCATGCACGGCGACCTCTTCATCTGCAACGACGGCAGGCCGGGGCGCGGCTACCGCCTTCGGCCCGGCATGGTGTTCGCCCTCGAACCGTGGTGGGCAACGGGCACCGCGCGCATCCGCATGGACGCCGACGGCTGGACCGTGCGCTCGGCCGACGGCAGCAGGGCCGCTCACACCGAGCACACCCTCGCGGTGACCGACGACGGACCGGTCGTGCTGACGGCCTGATCGCGTCCGGTCGATCGCGCCCGCTCGATCGCTCCGGCCTGATCGCGGGGAGGCGCCGTTCTGCCCTACCGTGGAGCCACGAGCAAGGGGGAGCACCATGGGGGAAGGGTCAGCGACGACCAGGGGGGCGCGAGTTCGGCCGGCGCGGGATCTCGCCGCGGAGGCGCAGACGCACGCCGACGTGCGGGCCACGTTCGTGAAGCACTCGCTCACGCGGCTGCCGCTCATCGGTGCGCTCGTGATCACCATCAACCTGTTCGTGCAGGTGCGGGGCGACGTGGGGCTCGCGGTGGCGGTGGCGCAGAACCTCACCTTCGGCGGCCTGCTCGTGGTGGTGCTGCTCAATCTCGCCGTCTACATCATCCTCGGTGTGATGGTGGCGGCGATGCCGCTCGTGTTCGATCGGGAGTACAACTTCTGGACACGCATCGTGGGTTCGTTCGTGCTGCTGCTGCTCGGCGCCGTGCTCTTCAACACGGCGTCGTGGCTGCTGCTCGCCGGATTGCTAGTGGTGTTCGTGGTGATCGGCGTGATCGTGCTCAGCGGGCGCAAGAAGCCGCCGCCGCTCGTCGACGCGTCGAGCATCCGCACCACCCTGGCCTCGCCACTGGCCCCGCTCGACTCGGAGCTCCGCGCGCTGTGGGCCGAGGGTCGGGCGATGCTGCGGCTGGTCTCGACGGATCCGCTGCCCATCACGCCCGCCGAGACCGCCCTCGATCCCGCTCCCGAGCCCAAGGTCTTCGCGGCGGTCGCGACGGAGTGGAACGACCGCTCGACCGCCATCCGCTCACCGCGCACGAAGTCGGTCACGCGGCTGGCGTTCGCCGGCATCATGGGGTTCATCGCCCTCTTCGGCCTCAACATCGTGACGCAGCCGATCCGCTTCGCACCCCTCGAGCTGATCTCGATCAACGGCGGGGAGCCCGAGCCCGGCTTCGTGCTGCTGCAGGGCTCGGGCGGCGTGTTCGTGCCCGACCCGTTCGGCACGGCGCAGTTCATCGCTGCCTCCGACGTGACCACCCGCCAGCTCTGCGACGACGCACCGCAGTGGTGGACCATCTCGCCCATCGACTTCTTCTCGCCCGAGGCGCAGAGCGGCGTCGCCTGCGTGATCGACTGAGCCCTACTCCGCCCTCAGCTCGAGGTACTTGGCGATGAGCGACCGCGTGGAGGAGTCCTGCGCCTCGAGCGCCGCCGCATCCCCCTCGACCGCCGGGGCGACCTGCAGCGCGAGCTGCTTGCCGAGCTCCACACCCCACTGGTCGAACGAATCGATGCCCCAGATGGTGCCCTCGGTGAACACGATGTGCTCGTAGAGCGCGATCAGCTGACCCACCACGCTCGGGGTCAGAGCGGGCGCGAGGATCGACGTCGTGGGCCGGTTGCCGCTGAACACGCGAGCGGGCACCACGGCCTCGGCCGTGCCCTCCGCCCGCACCTCGTCGGCCGTCTTGCCGAAGGCGAGAGCCTTGGTCTGGGCGAAGAAGTTGGCGAGGAAGAGCGAGTGCACATCCACGTCGTCCGCCGAGGCGTCGCGCAGCGGATGCGCCGGGTTGGCCACCGCGATGAAGTCGGCGGGGATGAGGCGCGTGCCCTGGTGGATGAGCTGGTAGAAGGCGTGCTGCCCGTTCGTGCCGGGCTCGCCCCAGAAGATCTCACCGGTCTCCGTCGTCACGGGGGAGCCGTCCCAGCGCACGCTCTTGCCGTTCGACTCCATGGTGAGCTGCTGCAGGTAGGCGGGGAAGCGGTGAAGGTACTGCGCGTAGGGCAGCACGGCGTGACTCTGGGCGCCCAGGAAGTTCGAGTACCAGACATTGAGCAGGCCCATGAGCACGGGCACGTTGCGCTCGAGCGGTGTGGTGCGCATGTGCTCGTCGAGGGCGTGGAACCCGGCGAGGAGCTCGCGGAACCCGTCGGGCCCGATGGCGATCGCCACCGAGGTGCCGATGGCCGAGTCGACCGAGTAGCGGCCGCCCACCCAGTCCCAGAAGCCGAACGCGTTCTCGGGGTCGATGCCGAAGGCCGCGACCTTGTCGAGGGCGGTCGAGACGGCCACGAAGTGCTTGGCGACGGCGCCGGTGCGCTCGTCGTCGGAGTCCGCGATCGCACCGGAAGCGGCGAGTTCGCGCCAGAGCCACTGCCGTGCGAGGCGCGCGTTGGTGAGCGTCTCGAGCGTGCCGAAGGTCTTGGAGGCGACGATGAAGAGAGTGGTCTCCGGATCGAGGCCCGCGGTCTTCTCGTAGATGTCGGACGGGTCGATGTTGGAGACGAAGCGGCACTCGAGCCCGGCCTGGATGTAGGGCTTGAGGGCCTCGTAGACCATGACGGGGCCGAGGTCGGACCCGCCGATGCCGATGTTCACGACGGTCTCGATCCGCTTGCCCGTGACACCGGTCCACGAACCGTCGCGCACGCGGTCGGCGAAGGCGAAGACCTTGTCGAGCGTCGCGTGCACTTCGGCGTCGATGTCGGCGCCGTCGACCACGAAGCCGGATGCCGGGTCGAGGGCGGCGGCACCCGCGCTGCCGGGGGCGGGGCGGCGGAGGGCGGTGTGCAGCACGGCCCTGTCCTCGGTGACGTTGATGTGCTCGCCCGCGATCATGGCCCGGTAGCGCTCGGCCACACCCGTGGCCTCGGCGAGCTCGAGCAGGTGGGTGAGGATCTCCGGGGTGAGCAGGTTCTTCGAGAGGTCGACGGTGAGGTCGGCGGCCTGGAAGGTGTAGGTCTCCGCGCGGTCCGCGTCGGCGGCGAACCAGCCGCGCAGGTCGGGGGTGAACCCGGAGGCGATGGCCTCGAGCTCCTTCCAGGCGGGGGTCGAGGTCGGGTCGATGGGCGCCGATTCGGTCATGGGGTCTCCTGAGGGCTCGTGCGGGGCATCCGGATGCACGGGGATGCTCGTCTCGTTCGAACCTACCGCCCCGGCGGCCCGGGGTGGGGGCCTCGCGCTGCGGCCTCGCGAATGGCACGATGCGCGGCAGGTCGCAACCCCATCGCGCCCCGGAATCCGCCGAACTACCTTCGTGATCAGAAGCCCCATTGTCGTCGCGCCCCAGACCCAGGCGTGCAGCGCTCGACAGCTTCAGCGGCGGAACATCTCCGCCCATCAGCCAAGGAGACACCACCCATGTCGAACACCACCCAGGGTGCATCCACCCGCACCCCCACCAACGTCGTCCAGCGAGTCGTGACCGAGACCAAGTCGGCCTTCAAGACCAGTGAGTTCTACATCTGGCTCATCGTCTCGGCCGCCATCCTCATCGCCGCAGCGGTGACCGACAACGGCGATGACGGCCAGGGCTTCGGTGCCGCCACCGCATGGCAGTACGTCGCCGTCGTGACCGCCGCCTACATCATCAGCCGCGGCATCGCGAAGGCCGGAACCGGCAACCGCGGCAACCGCGACGACTGACCCGTCGCCTCGCAGCACACCGAGAGCCGTCCGCCCCTCCTGGGTCGGGCGGCTCTCGCGCGTCTACCGCTATTCTGGCGCTGGATCCGCCCTCCGCCCGGAGTGCGCGGCGCGGAGGGGAGAGCGCATGAGGGGCGCGAGTCGCATCGCGGTCGTCGACGATCACGAGCTCGTGGCGATGGCCGTGCAGAACCTCGTCGAGGCCACGGACGGCCTCGAGTTCGCCCGCCACGCCGCCACGGTCGACGAGCTCGTGCGGCGCCTGCGCGATGCCGATCTCGTGCTGCTCGACCTGAGCCTGCGCGACGGCACCGATCCAGGTGAGAACGTGCGTCGCCTCCGCCAGTGGGGTGCCGACGTGCTCGTGCTCACCTCGGGAGAGGATCCCTTCCTGGTGCGGGCCGCGTCGCGCGCCGAGGTGCTCGGCATCGTGCGCAAGTCGACCCCCACCGAGGCGCTCGTGCAGGCCCTGCTCACGGCCGCCGCGGGCGAACCGGTGCCGACCACCGAGTGGGCGTCGGCGCTCGACACCGATCCGCTGCTCGCGGGGGCACCGCTCACGGCACGCGAGCGCGAGGTGCTCGGGCTCTACGCCTCCGGGCTCGGTGCCAGGGAGGTGGCGGCGCAGCTGTTCATCTCGGAGAACACCGTCAACGACCACCTCCGCCGCATCCGCTCGGTGTACTTCCAGCTCGGCCGCCCGGCGGCCACGAAGGTCGAGCTGTACCAGCGGGGCATCGAGGACGGCTACGTGCAGGCGCCCCGTCGTGACTGACAGCAGAGGGGCCGGCACGGGCGCGGGCATCGGCACCGCGGAGCGGTCGGTCAGGCGCATCCTCGTGGTCGACGCCGCGCTGCTCATGCTGCTCGTGGTCGCCGTGCACATCACCTTCGTGGCGCGCGGCGGGCAGCCCGACTACCCGCTCTGGACGGTGTCCCTCAGCTGGTTCGCCGCGAGTGCCACCCTGCTCGCCGGTCTGCTCGCCAGGATCGTCACGGATGCGGTGCTCGGATCCCTCGCGCTCATCGCCGTCGTGGCGTACTGGCTCACCCTCGTCACGTTCCCGTTCGCGGTGCCCGCCGAGGGGATCGACCGCATCCCGTGGACCCTCTCGGCCACGGGGGCCGCGGCCGCCGCCGCGCTCGTGGCCGGCGGTCGCTCGCTCGCCTGGGTCACGGTCGCCGCGGGGGCCGCGGCCGGCCTCGTGTACCGCTCGCTCTTCGGTGGTCTCGACCTCGTCGGTGTGGTCAACGACCTGCAGGCACTGCTCACGGGGGCGGTGATCTGCGTGATCGGCGGCCACATCCTCCTGGTGGGCAGGGGGCTGGATGCCGCCGCAGCCTCCACCACGGCCGCAGCGGCGCGCGAGTCCGCCGCACGGGGGCGGCTCACGGCCCGCACGAGGGCCTCGGCGCTCGTGCACGACGAAGTGCTCGCGACCCTCTCGCTCGCCGCCTCCGGACTGCCGATCCCGCGCGCCCGGTTGGCCGACCAGGCGCAGAAGGCGGCCGCCATGGTCACGAGGCTCACCGACGAGCAGTCGCTCGAACCCGCAGCCCTGCATGCCGCCATCGCGGAGGAGGCCCGCCTGCACGATGCCGCCTTCGCCCTGCGCGACGAGACCACGCCGGGCGGCCCCCGACCGAGTGCGGCCGTGCACGAGGCCTTCGTGGGCGCCACGAGGCAAGCGCTCCGCAACAGCGTGCGGCACGCACCAGGCGCCTCGCGCGGGGTCGTGCTGACGCAGACCGACGACGGGATCCGGGTGGAGATCGCCGACGACGGGCCCGGCTTCGATCCGGCCGGGATCGCCGACGACCGGCTCGGCATCAGGCAGAGCATCGTGGGGCGCATGGAGCGCGTCGAGGGAGGTCGCGCCGAGATCGACTCCGCGCCGGGCCGGGGTGCCGTCGTGCGACTGCACAGCCGGGCGACGCGCCCCGCCGCCGTCGCCACGGCGATCGAGCAGGAGTCGCTCCGCGTGGGGTTCGTGGCGATCGCCGTCGTCTACGTGCTCACGCAAGCGGTGTGCGCGCTGCTCGCCGCGATCGCAGAGCCCCGATCCTGGCCCGTGCAGCTCGCCATGTTCGCCACCGCCCTGCTCGCCGCCGAGATCCTGCGCCAGTCGCCCTCCCGGGTGCCCGGCCGTCGCCGCACCGCCGCGGTGGTGGCCCTCGTCTGCGGCGGCCTCGTGGCGGGGGCCGCCGCCGCCCGCTTCTCGTTCGACATGACGTTCTCGTACGGCACCCTGTGGTTCGCGGTGGCGTTCGCGTTCCTATTCGTGGCCATCGCCCTGCGCGGCCGCATCGTGGTGGCGCTCATCGGAATGGTCGTGATCGTGGCGGTGCTCGTGACCACCGGGATGCTCTCGGGGGCGTCGTCGGGCCAGATCCTGCAGCTCTCGGTGCGGCCCGTGGTGCTCGTGGGCCTCGCGGTGGCGCTCCTCGTGGTGGTCGAGCGCATGCAGCGCCGAATCGCCGCGCTGCACCTCGACGCCGTGGCCTCGACCGAACGCGAGAGCTGGACCCTCGCGGCCCGCACCGAGCTCACCTCGCGGGTCGCCGAGCTCGCCCGCACGGCCGTGCCGCTGCTCGCCCGCATCGGAGAAGGTCGGGAGCCCTCCGAGGCCGAGCGGCGCGAGTACGCGAGCTGCGAGGGCGAGCTGCGCGACGGCCTGCGCGCCGGTTCCCTCGCCCGCGAGCCCCTCAGCTCCGCCGTGGCCGCCGCGAGGGGCCGCGGCGTCGACGTGCTGCTGCTCGACGACAGCGGGGGAGCCATCGACGACCGACACATCGACCCGATCCTCACGTGGCTCGTCTCGGAGATCGCGACGGCGGAGAGCCGGGCGGTGGGCCGACTGCTGCCACCCGGCCGGGAGGCGCTCGTGAGTCTCTCGATCGACGGTCGCCAGGTGCACCAGGCCGCATCGCCCGCTCAGGGATCGGTGATGAGCTTCCACGGCGAGTAGTCGCGGTCGAGCACCGAGCGCTCGGGGTTCTTGCCCTGCGACCACCACCGCGCCTCGTAGCCGGTGCCCTCGTAGAGCACACGGTCGCCCTGGTCGTAGAGCGTCGTCTCCGACCAGTCGGGGTAGGTGCCCTCCTCGAGCGTGGGCAGGGCGAACGGCTCGTCGGTCGGCAGCACGGGCCCGAGGTAGGTCCACGCGGATCCCGCGCTGTCGAGGGTCGGATCGTCCGGGGTCGCGCCGTCCTCGTTCCACCACTTGGAGACGTACACCCCGCCGTTCCACACCACCATGACGCCCGCCGAGTAGTAGGTGGTCGACGACCAGACGGGGAACGGGCTCGTCTCGGGATCGTCGGCCATGAGCTCGGCATCCACCTCCACGAGCGGTCGGCCGGAGGGGGTCCCCTCGTAGCCCTCGGCGAGGAGCGTCGCGAAGCTCTCACCCTCCTGCTCCACACCGCTGCAGGACGTCGCGACGGTGCGGAGGTTGGGGTAGTTGCTGCCGCACGTGCGGTCTCGGTTGAGCGACCACATCGACATCCTCGTCACGCCGTGCTCGGTGGCGAAGGTGTTGAGCGCCACGGCGTCGTCGATGCTGAAGCGCTCGCCCCTCACGTCGTTCTGCCCGATCATGGGCGTGGCTCCGAGAAGTGCCCACACCCCGCCGTCCGGCAGCGACAGGCCGCGAGCGCGCCAGACGGCGTCGAGCTGCACGGCCGTGGACTCCAGGGCGTCGGCGCTCAGGGTCGACTGCGGCGCGATCGTGCCGTCGGTGCCGTAGTTCATGGTCATGACGTTCACGCCGGCGAGCTCGACACCCCCGTCGAGCATCGCCTCGACCTGGGCCAGCCCCTCCTCGGTGAGACCCGAGGTGGCCACGGGCAGCGTGAGCCAGACGTCGAGGGATCCGCCGGCCTCCCGGCGTTCGGCCTGCAGACGCGCGACCGCCTCGGCCCGCCGTGCGGTGGCTGCGGTGTCGGTGAGCATCTCGCCCTCGATGTCGAGATCCATCACGTCGATCCCGTACCTGTCCATCACCGTGCGGTAGGCCTCCGTGAGCTCGTCCGCGTCGGAGCAGGCGGTGGCGAGCTCGGTGTTGATGGCCCCGCCGAACGAGACGGCCAGCGATCGGCCCGCGCGCTGCATCCGCTCGATCCGCCTGTCGAGCTGGAAGGTCGTCGCCGCGTCGTCGAGGCTGTACGCCTTGCCCCAGGTGGGGGTGCAGTCGTCGTCGTCTGCGGCCACCACGAAGGCGAGGACGGCACCGTCGGCCTCGCCGAGGGGACTCCTGGCGAGCTGCTCGCCCGATTCGAGCGTGACGTCGTAGTAGGCCGCGAACCACCGGTCGGCGAGTGGTGCGCCGTCGACCGCGGGCGGCAGCCCTGGCAGCACGGTGACGGCCGCCACCGAGGCGGGGACGAGCACGAGGGCGGCGAGGCTGAGCGCGAGGCGGCCGAACGACAACCGGCGGCCGGCGAACCGCGACGTGGCGCGGGCCCTCAGGGGGCTCATCGGAGGGCCCCGACCGACTCGGACGAACCGGCCGACTCGGCCGACATCGCGGATGCGGATGCGGGTGCGCGCACGGGCTTGGGCACCCGGCGTCGCCGCCTCTCCCTCGTGGCGGCCGTGGGCAGCAGTCCCTCGTCGACCACGAGCGACCAGCGCGGAGCGGTCGACGGCGCAGGCGCCGGTGCGGGCGGGGCATCGACCCAGATCCAGTTGAGCCAGCCGAACCACAGGTCGCCGAGAGCGTGCCGCAGGCCCACGAGGCGCGTGATGCCCCAGGCCGCCGCGGCGGCGGTGAAGGCGGCGAACACCGTCGTGCCCCAGTCCCCGACGAGGCCGGCGCGCACCGCGACCGCGGCGGCTCCCGCCACGATCACGAGCGGGGCCAGCACGGCGAGGGCGGGAGCAGGGGTGCGAGTGCTCACCTTGGGTGTGCGCACGAAGCGGCCCTTGCGCCCGGTGAGCGCCTGCCCCACCGAGGCGAGGCTGCCCGCGAGGTTGACGGGCAGCAGCAGCAGGTTCAGACCGTAGATGCCGAACACATCGCGACGCCGGTAGCCGAGGTACTCGAGGTCGGAGGCCATCTCCACGAAGTACGGGGTGGCGATGAGCAGCAGCTGCACCGTGATGAGCTGACCGCCGAGGGGGTTGAGCGTGAGCACAGCGAGCAGCCCCAGGGTGACCCAGGCGATCGAGCCGAGGTAGTTGGCGCGCAGCAGCAGCTGCGCGAGCGGCATCGGGTCGCCGCCGCGGCGACGGGCGACCACGAGATCGTGCAGCCGGGGCAGGATGAGCAGGCCGCCGTCGGCCCACCGGCGGCGCTGGATGACGAGGGTCCCGAAGTCGGGAGGGGTGGCGCTGTAGCTGAGGCGTTCGGGGTAGTTGAGCAGCGACCAGCCGTGGGCGGCGATGTCGATCGTCGACTCGGTGTCCTCGATCACGGTGCGGTCCGAGATGAACCGCACGATCCGCACACCGTCCTCCTCGGTCTCGCGACGGATGTCCTCGAGCGCGCTCCGGCGGAGCACGGCGTTCGCCCCCACCCAGTAGGTGGCGCCGAAGGCCGAGAATCCCTGGTGCACGATGTGCTGCAGGTCGGTCGTGGCACCGGCGAGGCGCTCGACCCTCGTGGGGGCGCCGCGGTAGGCGGAGTACGGGGTCTGGGCCACGGCGACCCGACTGTTCCCGGGCTGGTCGAGCTCGTGCACGAGGCGCAGGCAGTACTCGGGGAGCAGCATCGAGTCGGCGTCGAGGGTGAGCACAAACTCGCAGTCGGGGGCGTCGATGATCGTGCCGGGCGCGTCGGCGCTCTGGCTGGCGGTCTGGCCGGCGCTCTCGTCGTCGATCCGCACGAGCGCGAGACCGCGCCCGTCGGGCTGCTCGCGCCAGCGCCCGCCGAGCAGACCGAGGTAGCTGTTGAGGTTCATCGCCTTGTTCGGCGCGTGCGAGAGCGAGCTGTACCGCTTGCGCTCGAAGGTGCCGAGCTCGGCGGTGAAGATGTTCACGAGCCGCTGCAGCACCTGCTGGGCCCTCGCGAGCGAGAGCGGCGTCTCGTCGTTCTCGAGCGCGTCGTGCAGAGCGGTCGCCGTGGTGTCGAGGTTCGCCGCGAGGCCGCGCAGCACCTGATCGGCGAAGAACGCCTGCACGTGCGTCTCGGGCTGCACGGCGTCGGCCCGCGCTCGCAGCCACTGCGCAGCGGCGGCGTGCTCCCGCATCACGGTCTCGGTGGCGAGGGCGGCGGTCGGCCGGTCGCGGAGCAGCATCTCCTGGGCGGCCGCGACGCGGGCACGCGCGGGTTCGAGCTCGGCCGCGATCTCGGCGCCGAGCATCCTGCTGCGGTCGAGGGACTCCCGATCGGCGGGATCGGTGGGGTGGGGGTCGTCGTCGAGCAGCAGCACCACCCGGATGTCGGGGAACTCCTGCAGCGCCACCGACCACAGCGACATGCGCACGAGCTCCGGATCCTCCGACCGCGAGGGGAGCAGCGCGATCAGCCGGGGCGTGCCGTGGGCTTCGCCCCGCAGCGACACCTGCTCGTCGAGCTGGATGCGCCTGGCCCTCCGGTGGGCCGCGAACCGGGGCAGCGCTCCCGAGCGCGCCAGCAGGTACATGCTCGCGGAGAACGTGAGGAGCGTCACCGACACGAGGAACAGGATCGTGGTGACGAGCTGGGTGGCGTCGGCCAGGGCGTCGCCGCGCGCGAGGGCCACGACGACCGTCACGAGGTAGAAGAGCCAGAGCAGCACGCACAGGGCGGGGGCGATGCGGGCGCGCGCGATCCGCACCGCCGAGGGCACGGCGTGCAGGGCGGGCTGCGGTGTCGCATCCCTCTCGGTGCCGTGCTGGCGCCTGTCGGTGGCGCGCTGGTGCCTGTCGGTGCCGTGCGGGCGGTCGTCCCTGCGGGTGGTCCGGGTACGGGGCATCCTCACAGTGTGTCGTCGGGCCGGGCCGCTGCGAGGGGCTTCCGACCCCTGATTCTGGTGGTTCTCGTGCGATAGCGTGACCTGGCACAGCCACCCGGCGCATCCGCCGACCCGCCATCCGCCGCCCAGCCTCGAGGAGCCTCAGCACCGTGACCGCCGCCTCCGCGTCGCACCCGGCGGCCCCGCGACGACCGGGGCTCGTGCTCACGGCGCTCCTCCTGGCCGCCGTGGTCTGCAACATCAACTTCGCCGCCGCGGGGGTGGCGCTCCCCGACATCGGCGTGAGCTTCACGGCCTCGCAGACGCAGCTCGATCTGGTGGGCCTCGGCACGGGTCTCGGCCTCGCCATGTCGGTGCTCTACTTCGGCGCCATCGCCGACAGGTACGGGCGCAAGCAGCTGCTCGTGCTCGGCCTGCTGCTCACGGTGGTGGCGAGTGCCGTCTCGGCGACGGCTCCGAGCATCGAGGTGCTCATCGGCGCGCGTGTGTTCACCGGGCTGGCCGCGGGCATGGCCTACCCCACCACGCTCTCGCTCATCACGGCGCTCTGGGCCGAGGGGCCGGGGCGCACGCGGGCGATCGCGCTCTGGGCGAGCATCGGCGGCATGGCCATCGTGGCCGGAGGCGTCGTGGCGGGCGCGGTGCTCGCGGTCTCCACCTGGAACGCGGCGTTCCTCCTGAGCGTTCCCGTGGCGATCGTGGCGGTGCTCCTCATCGTCGCCGTCGTGCCCTCGCACGTGGGGGAGTCCGCCGATCCGGTCGATCATCCCGGCGGGGTGCTCTCGGTGGTGGGGGTCGCGGCCCTGGTCATCGGCACCGGCGTGGTGCTGGCACCGGGCACGGGCGTCGTGGGCGCCGTGCTGCTCGGGGCGGCGGTGGTGGTCATCGCGCTCTTCCTGCGCCGGCAGGCCACCGCCAGCTTCCCCCTCTTCGACCTCCAGGTGGCGAGGCGGCGGCTGTTCTGGGTGCCGGCGCTCGCGGGCACCATCGCGTTCGGCTCGCTCATCGGGGCGATGTTCGTGGGGGAGCAGTTCATGCAGAACGTGCTCGGCTACACGCCGCTCGACGCGGGGGCCGCCGTGGTGCCCGCCGCGGTGGGGCTGCTCGCGGTGGCTCCGCTCTCGGCCGGCCTCCTCGCCAGGCGCGGATCGCGCACCACCATGCTGCTCGGCTACGCGCTCGTGGCCGGCGCGTTCCTCTCGATGCTCGGCTGGCGCGAGGGCACACCGTACGCGCTCATCGGCCTCGGCTACCTGCTCATCGGCGCAGGGGCCGCCTTCATCATCACCGCCTCCTCGCGATCTCTCACGAGCAGCACCCCCGTGCGGCGGGTGGGCATGGCCTCCGCGACCTCCGACCTGCAGAACGATCTGGGCGGCTCCATCATGCAGGCGCTCCTCGGTGCCGTGCTCGCCGGGGGCTTCGCCGCCTCGTTCGCCCGGAGCATCGCCGAGAGCCAGGAGGCGGGCGAGGTGAGCGCCGAGGTCACCGCCGCCCTGCAGTCGTCGTTCGCCTCGGCGGCGCGGGTGGCCGCTCAGCACCCCGAGCTCGAGCAGCAGATCCTCGAGGCCGCCAGGCAGAGCCTCGTGGCCGGATCGCTCGCGGCGTACCTCGTGGGAGCCGTGGCGATCCTCCTGGGTGCCGTGGTGGTCTGGTTCGGCCTCCCCTCCCGCACCGCAGAGGCGGCCCTCCGTGAGCGCTACGCCGCGAGCGACCTGCGCGACGAGCAGCCGAGACGCACGATCCGGCCAGCGGATGCATGATGCGTGCGCCTGCCTGTAGGTACTGTGAGGGATTCGGAGGTCCTGATGACAACTGAACCATTCCCCGCACCTTTCCCCGCGCGCATGCACGAGGTGACGCCGGAGAACCGCGAGATCGTGGATCGTGTGCTCGACTACTCGCGGCAGCGGCTGCTCACCGAGAACACGCCGCTCGACAAGCCGCAGTCGCCCGCCGAGCTGAGTCGTCTAGCCGGCCCCACCATCACCGAGCACGGCATCGGGGGAGCGAAGGCGCTCTCGATCTTCGAGCACATCCTCGCGCCAGCCTGCATCACGACAGACGACCCGCGGTACCTCTCCTTCATCCCGAGCGCGCCGTCCAAGGCGGCCGCCGCCTTCGACGTGGTGGTGTCGGCCAGTGCGCTCTACGGCGGGTCGTGGCTCGAGGGCGCGGGGGCCGTGCACGCCGAGAACGAGGTGCTGCGCTGGCTCGCGCACGAGTTCGGTCTGCCGGTAGGGGCCGGTGGCGTGTTCGTGCAGGGCGGAACGCTCGGCAACCTCTCGGCCCTCGTGGCCGCGCGCGAGACGGCGAGGGCCACCGCCCTCGAGGAGGGGCGGCCTGCTCCCGACCGCTGGCGGGTGGTCTGCAGCGCCGAGGCGCACTCCTCCATCGCCTCTGCCGCGCGTGTGATGGACGTCGAGATCGTGGCGGTTCCCGTCGACGCCGACGGCGTGCTGCGCGGCCCCGCCGTGGAGGAGGCCCTCGCCGAGCACGGCTACAGCGTCTTCGCCGTGGTGGCCACCGCGGGAACCACCAACTTCGGCATCGTCGACGACCTCGCCGGCATCGCCGAGGCGGCGGGCCGGCACGGCGTCTGGTTCCATGTCGACGGCGCGTACGGGCTCTCGGCCATGCTCTCGCCCACGGCGCGCCCGCGGTTCCAGGGTGTCGAGAGGGCGGATTCGCTTGTCGTCGATCCGCACAAGTGGCTCTTCGCCCCCTTCGACGCGTGCGCCCTGCTCTACCGCGATCCCGAGCTCGGCCGGCGCGCGCACACCCAGCACGCCGACTACCTCGACACCCTCACCGAGGCCGGCGACTGGAGCCCCTCCGACTTCGCCGCGCACCTCACGAGGCGCCCGCGCGGCTTGCCGCTGTGGTTCTCGCTCGCGAGCTACGGGGCCGCCGTCTACCGCGACGCCATCACCGAGTCGCTCGACCTCACCGGTCGCATCGCCGCTATCATCGACGAGCGGCCCGAGTTCAAGCTCGTGCGGCCCCCGCAGCTCTCCGTGGTGGTCTTCGAGCGCGTGGGCTGGGAGAAGGCCGACTACAGCGCCTGGTCGACGAGGCTGCTCGACCAGCAGGTCGCGTTCGTGACGCCGAGCGCCCACCACGGCCGGCCCAACGCGCGCTTCGCCATCCTCAACCCGCGCACGACCCTCGACGATCTGGTGATGATCCTCGACACGATGACAGGGGAGCAGCCATGAGCTGGACGATGCCCGCCGAGGGCGCGCCTCACGAGCGCACCTGGATGACCTTCCCGCGCGAGGGCGAGACCCTCGGCACGGCCGGCGCAGAGGCGGAGGCCGGTTATGCCGCTTGGGCGGCCGTGGCCAACGCCGTAGCCGCCTTCGAACCGGTCTCGATGCTCGTCGACCCCACCGAGGCGGCCAGGGCCAGGAGCATGCTCGATGGCGCGATCGAGCTGCACGAGGTGCCCGTCGACGAGTTCTGGATGCGTGACTCCGGCCCCACCTTCGTGCTCGACCCCGAGCGGCCAGGGGTGCTGGGCGCCGTGGACTGGATCTTCAACGGCTGGGGCGCGCCCGCGTGGGCCGAGTGGCGGCGCTCGGCCGAGCACGGCCGGATCGTGGCCGAGCTCGTGGGTGCCGAGCTCGTCGACTCGCTGCTCGTCAACGAGGGCGGCGGCATCCACGTCGACGGCGAGGGCACCGTGCTGCTCACCGAGACCGTGCAGCTCGACCCCCGGCGCAATCCCTTCACCGACAGGCGGAGGGTGGAGGCCGAGATGCTCCGCACGCTCGGTGCGACCCAGGCCGTGTGGCTGCCGCGCGGCCTCACGCGCGACTACGACGACTTCGGCACCAACGGCCACGTCGACATCGTGGCCGCCATCCCCTCGCCCGGCCGGCTGCTGCTGCACGCCCAGCCCTCGCCGGACCACCCCGACCACGAGGCCGTGAAGCGCATCCGCTCGGAGCTCGAAGGGCAGACGGATGCGGCGGGCCGGGCCTTCGAGATCATCGACCTTCCTGCCCCCGCCACGCTCCGCGACGAGCACGGGTTCGTGGACTACAGCTACGTGAACCACTACGTGCTGAACGGCGGGGTCATAGCGTGCGGCTTCGGCGACGAGGTGGCGGATGCGCGGGCCGCCGACATCCTCGCCTCCGTCTATCCCGGCCGAGAGGTCGTGACCGTGGAGGCGCGGGAGATCTTCGCGCGCGGCGGCGGCATCCACTGCATCACCCAGCAGCAGCCCGCCGCCCACCTGCCAGAGGTGGGCGCGGCGTCATGAGCGTCGACGTGGTGGAGGCCTCCCTCTCCGAGCTGAGGGCGGCGCTCGAGAGCGGTCGCACCACGAGCGTGCAGCTCGTGCAGGCCTACCTCGAGCGCCTCGAGCGCTACGACCGCGGCGGCCCCCGGCTGAACTCGGTGGTGGTGCTCAACCCGGCGGCTCTCGATGAGGCCAGGGCCTCGGATGCACGACGGGCTGCGGGCCTCGTGGCCGGCCCGCTCGAGGGCATCCCCTACACCGCGAAGGACAGCTACCTCGTGCGGGGCCTCACCGCCGCCGCCGGCAGTCCGGCCTTCGCCGAGCTCACGGCGATGCGCGACGCGTTCACGATCGAGCGCCTGCGGGCCTCCGGCGCCATCTGCCTCGGCCTCACGAACATGCCGCCCATGGCCAACGGCGGCATGCAGCGCGGGCTCTACGGTCGTGCGGAGAGCCCGTACAGTGCCGACTACCTCACCTCGGCGTTCGGGTCGGGCTCGTCCAACGGATCGGGTACCGCAACGGCCGCGTCGTTCGCCGCCTTCGGGCTCGCCGAGGAGACCTGGTCGAGCGGTCGCGCACCCGCCTCGAACAATGCCCTCTGCGCCTACACACCCTCCCGGGGTGTCATCTCGGTCCGCGGCAACTGGCCGCTCGTGCCCACCATGGACGTGGTGGTGCCGCACACCCGCAGCATGGCCGACCTGCTCGAGGTGCTCGACGTGGTGGTGCACGACGACGCCGACACCCGGGGGGACTTCTGGAGGTCGCAGCCGTGGCTGCCCCTCCCGGCGGCCTCCGCCGTGCGCCCCGAGTCGTATCCGGCCCTCGCCCCCTCCTCGGACGACGAGGCGCGCGGTGTGCTCGCCGGGCGCCGGCTCGGGGTGCCCCGCATGTACCTGGGCACCGATGAGCAGGCGGGAACGGGCACCGGCATCGGGGGCCCGACCGGTCGCAGGGTCGAGCCGAGGCCGAGCTCGCTCGAGCTCTTCGCCGACGCCCGCCGTGCCCTCGAGCGTGCGGGCGCCACGGTGGTGGAGGTGGACTTCCCGGTGGTCAGTCGCTACGAGGGCGACAGGGCGGGCGCCCCCACCCTCGCCACCCGCGGCCTGGTCTCACCCGAGTACCTGCGGCGCGAGATCGTGGACCTCTCGGCCTGGGCGTGGGACGACTTCCTGCGTGCCAACGCCGATCCGCTGCTCCCCGACCTCACAGGGGTCGATGGCAGCCGCATCTTCACGCACCCCGAGGGCGCCCTGCCCGACCGCTACGACGGGTTCGACGACGACATCGCCACGTACCCCGACGAGGTGCGCGCGCATCCCTACGCCGCCTTCACCGACATCCCCGAGCTCGCCGACGGTGTGCGGGGCCTCGAGGAGACCCGCCGCCTCGACCTCGAGGAGTGGATGGACGACCTCGGGCTCGACGCGGTGCTGTTCCCGGCCGTGGCCGATGTGGGGCCGGCCGACATGGACGTGGTGCCCGCCTCCGCCGATGCCGGCTGGCGGAACGGCGTGTGGGTGGCGAACGGCAACCTCGCCCTCCGCCACCTCGGCATCCCCACCGTCACGGTGCCCATGGGCACGATGGTCGACATCGGCATGCCCATCGGCCTCACCCTCGCGGGCCCCGCCTACTCCGACACCCTCCTCCTCCGGCTGGCCGCCGCCCTCGAACGCCTCCACCCCCGCCGCGACCCCCCGCCCCGCACCCCCAAGACCGACGTCATCGAAGTCGACAAGCGCAACCGGTTCTCGTCGTTCGTCCGGAGGTCGGGTGACACGCTCGAGCTCGACATGCTCGTGGCGAGCGGCCACATGGACAGGCGCTGCATCGTCCCGATCACCGAGCGCCACCTCGAGGTGCTGCGCTCCGACGACCACCGGTACCTCCTGCTCTTCGCGGCCCTGCACGACCCGTTCCAACTCGCCGAGACCGAGCTGAGCCCCGATGAGATCGACGTGTACCTCGACACCGTGCTGCTCGCCCCCGAACGAGAAGTGGAGGAGTTCCTCACCTCCCTCGACCACGGCCGGGCCCACGGCGCGATCTCGAACCTCGTGCACCTGATCGCGAGATCAGATCGCCTCGCGCACCGCGACGGTCGGTGGTTCGGAGACGCCTGAACCGCGTTAGGGTCGGCAGGGCAACACCGTCAGGGGAGGGGATCGGCCATGAGCGCTGCACCGGGTTGGTACGACGCAGGAACACCGGGACGACTGCGCTGGTGGGACGGCACGCAGTGGACGCCGCACGAGTCCGACGTGCCCGCGAAGGTGATCGTCGCCGGCTGGTACCCCACTCCGACCGGTCAGCTCCGCTGGTGGGACGGCGCGCACTGGACGGGCATGCGCGTGAAGAACGGCGCACCCGGCATCGACTGGGCCACCACCGAGCAGCCGGCGATCTCCTTCGCCTTCGGCGGCATCTGGCTCGCGCTCTCCGGTCTGCAGTTCGCCATCGGAGCCGTCACGAGCTACGTCTCGCCGAACGGCATCGCCACCCTCCTGCTCGCGGCGCTGTGGATCGCGATCGGCATCCAGGGCGCGAGGGTGCGCGGCATCCCCACGCCGGGCGGTGAGCCCACCGTGATCGATGCGGTGCGCCCGCTGCCCGGTGAGCAGGAGGCGCCGGGAGCCGGGTGGTACCCCATCGCGCCTCGCGTCACGCGGTGGTGGACGGGTGCCCGCTGGGCCGAGTACGTGGCGACCGCCACCGGCATCCGGCCGAGCTTCCACGGAGCGAGGTCGTTCCGCATCTACCTCGTCACGGTCTGGTCGGTCCTGGCGCTCGGAGCGCTCGGACTCCTCGCCGGGGTGCTGCTGCTCACGCTCGGCTCTCCCGACCCCGACGACTACCTCGCAGGTGCCCTGGGGATCGGCCTCATCGTGGGTGGGATCATTCTGGCGCTGCTCGGGGTGGTGCTGCTGGCGGTGTCGCGTCTGTCCCGCCGCGTGCTGATCGTGCCGGAACGACGTCCGGGCCTGTGAGCCCGCCCGGGGTCACCCCCGGGCACGACCTCACATGGGGTACTCGTCGTCGAACTCCGAGTAGGGGTCGAACGGGTGGTCGAGATCGCCGTCGTCGCGGGGCTCCTCTTCGACTTCGGCCACCTCGAACGTGATCGGCACGCCGGGCGAGACGAGGATGGCGAGCTCACGGTTGCCGTAGAGCGTGACCTTCACGATGTCGCCGCCTCCGCGCACAGCCGCGAGGGCCGCCGCTTCGATGTGGCCGATGTCCTGGTCCTGAGCGAGCGGATGGGGCGTGTCGCTCACGGTGATGGTGATGCGCTGCATGGAGGCCACGCTATGCCGCTTCCGGTGGTTCGGGAATGACTCGGAGACCGGCAGGGGAGTTTGCCAGCCGCACGAGCTCCTCCACCCAGACCCGGTTGAGCCTCGGCTCGCGGCTGCCCACGAAGTCGAACTGCAGCGGGATGGCGGGGTTGATCCAGATCGAGCTGTGACCGCTCCCGGAGGCCACGGTGTACTCCCACGAGAAGGTGAAGCTCTCACCTCTCCGCACCTTCGAGAGGATGACGACCTTGAGGTGGGCCAGCACCCGGTCGTCGAAGTCGACGGAGATCGCCGGGGTGCCGTAGATGAACTTGCCCATGCTCAGAAATTCTTCCCTTCATCGAGCTCGTCGATCATTCTGTTGAAGTCCTCGGCCGTCTGCTCGGCGTCGCCGTTCGTCTCGGTGACACCCACGATGCCCACTTGCGGCATCTCGGGCACGGGGAAGCGTCGCTCCTCCTCCTCGGCGGAGATGCCGCCCACGTCGGCCACGTCGAACTGGCTGGCCGCGCCGAGCAGGAACGTGTGCACGGAGGTCTCACCGTTCTCCTCGAGCACCGTGATGTCGACGGTGACACTGTGCTCCGCGTCGACCACCGAGGTGGTGTACGCGAGAAGCGCCGAGGTGATGGCGTTGCCCGTCACGATGGAGCCGCCGCTGTAGGTTATCCGCTTCATACCCCGACCCTAGCGCGCGCGATCCGGCGCCCGAGCAGCACGGCAGCCCACCCGGCCAGCACCACGGGGGCGGCGAGGAGCAGCGGATCGCCCCGCCGCAGAGGGCCGGGAGAGGTCACTTGGCTCCGCACGGAGTCGACCCTGTCGCCGGCCATGAGCAGCAGCCAGTGGGCCGCCGTCGCCTCGCTGTAGCGGTAGGCGTAGCGGCGGATCGCTCCGGAGACGCCCTTCAGCGGAGCGACGGTGCCGAACACCGGGGTGAGCATGGCGTGCTCGATCGAGCGCTCCCGCTGCTCGAGCTCCGGCTGCCGGTCGGGGAACTCCCAGTGCGCCCCCGTGGTCTCGGGCGAGAAGCGCTCGCGCGGGAACGAGGGGCGGTCGGCGGGGTCGAGATCGACACCCCAGCCGGGGATGCGGGCGCGCAGCTCGTCGCTCGTCTCGAGGCGCGCAGCCTTGTTCGCGATGTAGGGCTGATGCATGTCCACTCCTAGGCGGCGTCGGTCGTGATGATCGTCTTGATGCAGCCGTCGAGCTTGCGCGAGAACAGGTGGTAGCCCTCCGCGATGTGCTCGAGCGGGATGCGGTGGGTCACGATGTCGTTCGGCTTGAGGTGGCCGTTCCTGATGTGCTCGAGCAGCCGCGGCCACTGCCTCTTGGCCGGCGCCTGGTTCATGCGCAGCGTCAGCCCCTTGTTCATGGCGTCGCCGAACTTCACGGCGCTGAAGAGGGGGCCGTAGGCGCCCATCACCGAGACGGTGCCGCCCTTCCGCACCGAGTCGATGGCCCAGTTGAGCGCGATGGGGGAGCCGCCCTGCAGCTTGAGCTTGGTGGCGGCGACGTGCTGCAGCAGGTTGCCGTCGGCCTCGGCACCGACCGCGTCGATCACGACGTCGGCACCGAGGTAGTCGGTGGCGCGCTTCATGGTCACCACGATGTCGTCGTGCTCGGTGTAGTTGTAGGTCTCGGCGTGCGCGAACTCGCGGGCCTTGGCGAGCCGATCCTCGAGCTGGTCGATCACGATCACGCGCCCGGCACCCATGAACCAGGCCGACTTGGCGGCGTACAGGCCCACGGGGCCCGCCCCGAACACCACGACGGTGTCGCCCTCGTGGATGTCGCCGAGCTGCGCGCCGAAGTATCCGGTGGCCAGCGCATCCGTCATGAGCAGGGCGTCTTCGTCGTCGAGCCAGTCGGGGATGACGGAGGGCCCGACGTCGGCGAACGGCACGCGCACGTACTCGGCCTGGCCGCCGTCGTAGCCTCCGCTCGTGTGCGAGTAGCCGTAGATGCCACCCACCGCCGTGGCGTTCGGGTTGACGTTGTGGCAGTTCGAGAAGAGCCCTCTGGCGCAGAAGTAGCACGAACCGCAGTAGATGTTGAAGGGAACCATCACGCGGTCGCCCACCGACAGGCTCTCCACCGAGGGGCCCACCTCGTGCACGACTCCGATGAACTCGTGCCCGAAGGTGGTGCCCACCCGGGTGTCCGGCATCATGCCGTGGTACAGGTGAAGGTCTGAGCCGCAGATGGCGGCCTGGGTGACCCGGATGATCGCGTCGTTCGGGTGCTCGATCCGAGGGATGTCCTTCTCCTCGACGCGGATCCGATACGGGCCCCGGTAGACCATCGCCTGCATGGCGGCTACTTTCCGGTGATCTTGTGCAGGAAGCCGGCGACCGGGCGCTGCTGCTCGCCCTGCTGGGCGGCGAGCACGAGGAGCGTGCCGGTGAGGATCGGGAGCACCCACTGCATGACGCGCTGCTTGCTCTGCGCGGCGGCGAGGGCCTTGGAGGCCTTCGCACCGGGCTCGGTGACGCCCTCGGCGCCCTCGGCCGCGTGCTTGCCGATGGTGGTGCCGAGAATGCCCGAGTACAGGCTCGCCGCTGCGGCGGCGCCGGTGACCACGAGCTTGACGGTGGTGTTGGTGCGCGCCTCGCCCTGGGCGGCCAGACGGCCCTTGTTGCCGAGGATGAGGCCGACGCCGCCGATGCCGTGGGTCACGATCGCCACGAGCTGCACGGGAGCCCACTTCGCCCAGCCGAGCGAGGAGAGCCGCAGGCGCTCGGTCGGGTCCTTGGCCTCGGAGCTGGCGCCGTTGAGGCCCACGGCGCCCATGAGGGTGCCACCGAACCAGGCGGCGAGGCCGAGGTCGTGGAGCGAGCGGACCAGCGTGTTGCGTTCCGACATGGTGAATCCTGTTCTGTGTGTCGATCGGGGGACGACTCTCACTCTCGGCCGGCTGAGCGGAAGGGCGAGTCCCTTGACTTATGACGCGGAGTCTGTGGGGGCGGAGCGGCGAGCGGTGAGGCGGTGCACGAGGTAGAGCACGACGCCCAGGGCGAGGAAGCCGCCCCCGAAGATCCAGACCACGGGCTCCTGCTGGGTGAGCAGCAGCACGCACGAGAGCACACCGAGCACGGGCACGAAGCTCCAGACCCTGAAGTGCTTGTGCTCCACGCGGTCGCGGCGCAGCACGAGCACGGCGATGTTGGTGCTGATGAACACGAAGAGCAGCAGCAGCACCACGGCCGAGGCGAGCGTGGCGAGGTCGCCCACGAGCGTGAGGAGCATGGCGATGACCGTGGTGGCGACGATGGCCACCCACGGGGTGCGGCGGCGGGGGAGCACCCGGCCGAGCGCCGAGGGGAGCAGGCCCTGCTCGGCCATGCCGTAGGTGACCCGGCTCGTCATGATCATCGTGAGCAGCGCGCCGTTGGCCACGGCCACGAGGGCGATGAGGCTGAACAGCCAGCCCGGCACCGGGAAGCCCGTCGCGGCCACGACGGCGAGCAGCGGGCCGGAGGAGTCGGTGAGGTCGGCGGCGGGCAGCGCGATGGCCGAGGCGAGACCCACGAGCACGTACACGACGCCCGCGGTCACGAGGGCGCCGATGAGGGCCTTCGGGTAGACGCGCGAGGGGTCGCGGATCTCCTCGGCCACGTTGGCGGAGGTCTCGAAGCCCACGAAGGAGTAGTACGCGATGATGGCGCCGCCGAGCACGGCGAGCCCGGGCGAGGTGCCGGCCGGGAACTCGGTCACGCGGGAGACGTCGCCGCCCCCGCCGCCGAGCATCGCCGCCACGGCGACGACCACGATCACGAGTCCGGAGACCTCGATGACGGTCATCACGACGTTGCTCTTCAGCGACTCGCTGATGCCGCGGGCGTTGAGCGCCGCCACGAGCACGAGGAACACCATGGCGGTCACGATCGGCGGCACGTCGATGAAGGTCTGCAGGTACTCGCCCGCGAACGCGAGGGCGAGCCCGGCGGCGCTGATGACGCCGGCGGCCAGCATGCTGAAGCCCACGAGGAACGAGATGATCGGCGGCTTGAACGCGCGCTGCGCGAAGATGGCCGCGCCTCCCGCCTTCGGGTACTTCGTGACGAGCTCGGCGTAGGAGCCCGCGGTGAGGAGGGCGAGCACGAGGGCTGCGGCGAGCGGTGCCCAGAGCGCCCCGCCGACCTCGCCGGAGAGCACGCCCATGAGGGCGTAGATCCCGGCCCCGAGCACGTCTCCCAGAATGAACAGGAAGAGCAGGGGGCCTGTGATGCGCCGCTTGAGCCTGGTCTCGCCGGCGTCTGCGGGGGTGCCCGTACCGGCTTTCGGGTCGGTGTCGAGCACGACGCGCCTCATCTCGGTTCTCGGTGCTCCGGTGGGGCACGCTGGAGGTGAACCTACGGCGGGGTCTCCGAGGTCAGCGAGGGGGTGGACATCGCGCCGCCCACCCTCTATCACGCGGCCGCGGGTTGGCGGACTCCTCCGGACCTGACATGCTGAACCCCGACTGACGAAGGCGGAACACATGGGAAAACTGACGTACGACTCCACGATGACGGTCGATTTCGAGGATCGCACCCTCGCTCACCTGCAGCTGGTGATCGGCGCGAAGCTGCGCCGCAGCGAGGCGTTCTTCTTCGCCTGGAAAGACGACAACGCCTCGGGTGACGGCCGCACGAGCATCTGGCTGCACCCCACGATCCCCATCACGTTCAAGTTCTACGGCGGCCGGTCGCCCTCCATCAACCGGGCCTGGGTCGACGCGCTCATGCAGAGCGCCAACTCCGCGCAGGGTCTCATGCTGCTCCCCGAACCGGACCACACGACGGCCCAGGAGGTCCAGGAGTGAAGCGCGTCAACATCTGCTACGACGGCCGGGACTACTCGATCGGCAACCGCCACATCGACGAGGTGCAGGCCGAGATCGACGCCGGCCTCGTCTCGCCCGAGCCCGCCTGGCTCACCGTGAACCACGGCGAGGGCCGCAGCCGCGCCGCGCGACTCCTGCTCACGCCGGGTGTCGCGATCTCCCTGGTGGGCATCGACGACCCCGACGTGGAGTGACGCGGCGCGGGCCGTTCTCGGCCGTCGCGCCGGTTCTCAGGCCGCCACGTCGAGGATCCAGGTCACCCCGAAGCGGTCGGTGAGCATCCCGAAGCCCGGGCTCCACGCCGAGGCGGCGAGGGGCTCCACGATCGACGCCCCGGCCGAGAGGGACTGCCAGTAGCCCTCCACCTCGGTCAGGCTGTCGCCGCGCACCGAGACGAAGAACGGGCTCGTGGTGAGGGTGACGCCGTTCTCGCGACGGGTGGATCCCTCGGCGCGCGCGCCCTCGGGCTGCGATCCCACCGCCTGGCCGGGGATGTCGTACGCCATCACGCGGAAGCCGCCGTCGGTCTGCACCTGGCCGAAGACCACGCGATCGGCGCCAGGCGCCTCCGCCGGCATGCCGAAGTCGCCGTAGGTCGCGATGGTGGCCTTGCCGCCGAACACGGAGGCGTAGAACTCGAGCGCCGAGCGGGCGTCGCCGCGGAAGTTGAGGTGGGTGGTGGTCGTGATGCTCATGACTGCTCCTTCGAGGTGATCGGGCGTCTTCCCGATGCCTCCACACTCCCAGTCGTGTAGGACGGTTTCGGTCCTCCACTCGGGCTACTCTCGGAGAATGACGACGACCTCCAGGCTGCTGACGCTGCTCTCGCTGCTGCAGACGCGCCGCGACTGGCCGGGAGGTGTGCTCGCGGAGCGGCTCGGCATCAGCCACCGCACCGTGCGGCGGGATGTGGATCGGCTGCGCGAGATGGGGTACAGCATCCGCGCCACCATGGGGCCGGATGGCGGCTATCGCCTCGATGCGGGAGCCGAGCTGCCGCCCCTGCTGTTCGACGACGATCAGGTGGTCGCCCTCGCGGTCGCGCTGCGGGCGGCGAGCGTCTCGGGTGTGGGGATCGAGGAGGCGGCTCTCCGCGCGCTCACGACGGTGCGGCAGGTCATGCCGTCCCGGCTCCGCGCCCGGCTCGACACCCTCGAGTTCACGGCGCTGCCGCAGCGGCCGCAGCTGCCGCAGCAGCCCGGCGCGCCTGGTTCCTCCGGCGATCCGGTATCGTCCGAGGTGCTCCTCGCCGTCTCCGCCGCCACCCGCAATCGCGAGGTGCTGCGCTTCGAGTACGCGGGGGAGCCGCGCAAGGTCGAGCCGCACCACCTCGTGACCGTGAGCGGCCGCTGGTACCTCGTGGCCTGGGATCTCGAGCGCCACGACTGGCGCCTGTTCAGGCTCGATCGCCTCACGCCGCGGTCGCCCACGGGGCTCCGGTTCGCCCCGCGCGAGATCCCCGGCGGCGACGTGGGCGCCTTCGTGTCGGGTCGCTTCAAGGGGGCGACGGGCGACGACCGCTGGCCGTGCGTGGGCCGGGTCGTGCTCGGCAGGCCTGCCCACGAGGTCGTGCCGTTCGTGGGCGACGGCATCGTGGAGGATCTCGGACCCGAGCGCTCGGGCCTCGAGGTCGGCGCGTGGTCGTGGGTGGCTCTCGCGGCCCTGCTCAACCGCTTCGACACCGACATCGAGGTCGAGGGCCCGCCCGAGCTCACGCGGGCGTTCGCGCTCCTGGCGGCGCGCAACGCGGCCACGGCAAGCGGCGCGCGGGCCGACTGAACGGCACCGGTGGGGAGTTGTCCCCATTGTCGACTGCTCGTCCTGTTGGCAGAGTGGCGGTATGGACAGCACTCTTCTCGCCCTCATCGCCATCGCCGTCGTCGTCGCCATCGTCGGTATGGCGGCCCTCCGCGGCTGGTCAAGGCGCAAGATCCGCACGGTCGCGGCCGACAACAAGGCCGCAGCCCTGCCGAAGATGCTCGGCGAGTTCAGCCGGTCGATCGTGCTCGGCACCGATCCCGCCACCGCGCAGTCGCTCATCGAGGGTCTGCCCAAGCGCAAGGCGAAGGAGCTCCGACCAGGGGTGTGGGCCTTCAACTACGTCGCGGCCGACGACATCGTCATCGAGGTGCGACCCGCCGGAGGCGGCACCGAGGTGGTCGTGACGTCGGTGAGGGAGTACTTCGGGCTGCCTCAGGGCCTCGATTACTGGACGACCTTCGCCGGCAAGCTCGAGCAGGCCGCAGCAGCCGCCTCCATCACCTCGACCCGCGGCTTCCACGCCCTGCACGCCGCCCCTGCCAAGCCCGACACCCTCGACAACGGCCGCTGGGTCACCGCCGCCTGACGGGCGGTCGCCCCTCGCACCTGCTTCGACTCATGACCTCCTCCACCACCTCTCCCCCCACGCCGAGTGCGACGCCCTCGGGGGCGCGGCGCAGGCGACGGACGCTGATCATCGTGCTCGTGGGCATCGTGGTGATCGCCGTCATCGCGACGATCGTCGTGATCCGCGTCATGGCCCCGGCCACGGGTGTGCAGGCGGCGCTCGGGTCGAGCAGCTTCATCGGCTGCCTCGACCGGGAGGGCGGCCCGGAGGACGAGCCGTCGGTCGAGGGGGCCGAGTCGTGGTCGGCGGAACAGGAACGGGACTTCTGGAGCCACCCGCTGGCCCTGAACTGCGCCTCGAAGGGGCTCGCGGAGGATCGCAGGCAGCGCGCCCTCAGCATCGCGTTCCCCAGTCGCGAGACCGAGGGCGGCGGCAGCGGATCCAGCGCCGGCGGCGGGGTGGGCATCGGCGAGCAGTGGCAGGCGGTCGCCGATTACGCGGTCTGGCTCGAGCAGGAGGGGGTGGAGCGCGACATCGCGATGCTTCGCCTCGCCGGTCTTCTCCGCGGCCTGTGGGTCACCGACGCCGACCGGTCGAACTGGGCGCAGGGCTTCTGCGATGCGGCCGTGCTCTCGGATCTGCGGGCGCGAGGTGAGCTGCCCGGGTACGACGCGTGGTTCGCCGAGTCCGGATCGGAGTTGGACATCGACTCAGCGCGAGCCCTCGCCGACTACAGCACGAGCGATTTCGCCCAGGACCGCCCGGAGAACGAGCAGCCGTTCCGCGACTACCTCGACCGCAGCCGCGCGCTGCTCGAGGTGGTGCGCTGACGCGAGCGGCCTGAGCGCTACTCGGCGTCGCTCTGCTGGCCCGCCTGCTGCTCGGCGTCGCCCTGCTCTGCGGTGGGTTCTTTGCTCGCGATGAAGGCGTCGAAGGCGGCCTGGGGGCGGGGCTTGTCCTCGAGAGCGGGCTCGGCCCCCTCCGCGGAGTCGGCATCGGCGGGGATGCGGGTCGACCATGCGCCGTCGGGCTGCTGGGCGATCGTGGCCTCGAGGGCACCCGTGCGCCGGTCGTGGATGGCGAACTCGTCGAGTTCGGTCTGGCTCATCTTGTAGTCGCTGCCCATAACCGGCCTCCGCATCGCTTGTGACTCCTCCGGACCCTACCCCTCCCGACCCCCGATCGCGGACTTCTGCCGACCGGGTGAACGGTCTTGATCGGATAGATTCGAGGAACTACTCCTCTTTCCGGTAAAGGGACTGCCGTGCTCTCACGAACGACCGAACTGACGCACTTCCTGAGATCCCGACGGGCTCAGCTCAGCCCCACTGCGGTCGGCCTCCCCCAGACGGGCAACCGCCGGGTTCCGGGGTTGAAGCGAGACGAGCTCGCCGGGTTGGCGGGAATCAGCCTGGAATACTACGTGCGCATCGAACAGGGACGCGGCCACCAGATGTCCGACCAGGTCATCTCGAGCCTTGCGCGAGCTCTCAGGCTCGGTGTCGACGAGCGGTCCTATTTCGTGCGACTCGCCCGGCCCGTTCCCGCAGACCCGGTCGATCGAGGTGCCCCCCAGCCCATCGGTGAGACCGTCTTGACGCTGCTCGAGCGGTGGCGTGAGGTGCCGGCCTACGTCTTCGACAGCAACCAGGACATCGTGGCCATCAACGAGATGGCCGACCTGATGTGCCCCGGCCTGCAGCTGTACGGCGGCAACCTCGTCATCGCGAACTTCGAAGTCGCCAAGATCGCTCCTGACAACGAGCAGATCATCGAGGGTGCCCGGCGAGCCGTGGCAGCTCTCCGCTATTACGGCGATCCGGACAACCCACGCCTGCGCGAGATCGTCGGCACGCTCTCGACCGAGAATCCCCTCTTCCGTCAGCTCTGGGCCGAGCATTCCGCCACGACGTTCGCGAATGGAACCGTGCCGGTGAGCATCAGCGGGGAGCTGGTCGAGGTGCCCTGGCAGGTTCTCGACGTACCGGGGGGCTTCTTCATCGTGGTCATGCCCGTGGTGGAGGGAACCCGCGTGCACGAACTCTTCACACGACTCCGGGATACCGAGTTCACCGGACGGCCGCTCCGAGGCCCGCTCGTCGGGTGGCCGGCGCTCTGAGAAGCTCTGCGGATCAGCCGAGCGCGCGGCGGTGTGGGTGGCGCAGGGTCAGTGCGAGGGCGAGCCCTGCGAGGAGCGCGAGGAGCGCCGCCGCTGCTCCGACGCCTGCAGCAACGGCGTCCGTGCCGGTTGCCGCTAGCGAGGGGGATGGAGAAGGAGTCGAACCAGCCGGGACCGGCGTCGGCGTCGGCGTCGCGCTCGGCTCGGGATCGCCCACCTCATCGAGCGCGTAGGCCTCGGAGATCGCCCGCGACACCTGCTCCGTGAGGAACGCGACCCCCTGCTCGTTGGGGTGCAGTGCACCGAGCGCCACGAAGAGGTCGGGGTCGGGAGTCGGGGTGCCGCCCGTCGTGCTCAGGGTGATCCCGTTTATGAACGCCTCGCCCTCGGGAGCGCACGCCGTGTTGCCCTGAGTGAGCGGGAGGGTCGAGATGTAGGTCGCTCCGTTCTGGGCGGCGGCCTGGCCGATGGCCGCGTCGAGGCGCGCCTCTGTGCCGTGCAGGTAGAGGGTGTCGATCTCGGTGAACGGGAACGAGTTCTCGGGGAACGGCGGCTCGAACGGGTTCGCACCCGTGCCGAGCGGCTACGAGTAGCAGCCCCCCGCGGGCACCTCGGCGAGATCCGGGGTGATGGCGGGGTAGCCGATCACGAAGACCTTCGCGTTCGGTGCCTTCTCCTCGATGAGGGCGAAGGTCTCGTCGAGCGCCGGGGCGACGGTGGTGTCGAGCAGGTACTTCAGTCGGTCGACCTCGACGCCGTCGACCACGGGCGCGTAGTAGTCCTTGCAGTTCGCAAGTCCCACGCCGAGCACGTCGAGCACGAGCGGTCCCGTGGCGCTCTCGGCCACGCAGGTCTCGGCGACCGTCGAGAACCCGAGGTCGTTGCCACCGATCGTCACGGTCACCACGTCGGTGTCGGCGCTCAGGGAGGCCGACTGCACGGGAGCCGTGCCGGCCTGGGTGATGGTGACCTGCGGGGTGTCGCGGATGTTCGCGGTCACGGCCCCGCTGCACGTGCGGTCCTCGAGCTCGAGCCCCAGCTCGGCGGCCACGAGGTGCGGGTAGTTCTCGAGCGCCTGGAAGCAGCCGGAGGCCGGCACCTCGCTGAAGGGCGTGAGCCCGAAGCCCGCGGAGTAGGAGTCGCCGAGAGCCACGTAGCTCTCACCCTCGGGAGACCCGCCGGCGGGCGGCCCTCCGACTGCGAGAGCGGAGGCGGCACCCCCTCCGAGCAGCAGGCAGGCACACGCCGCCGCGACGACGAGGGACACCGCTCCACTGCGCTTCACGCTGCCACTGTATCCACGGCCCACCCCCACCGATAGGAGTTGAGAGCGGCAGTCCTTCCTCAGGCGGCGGGGTGGAAGGTGAGGGTGTAATCGACGGGTGAGGCATACTGAGGCGACCCCGTCGTCGTTCCTCTGAACACGAGACCCGGGGCAAGGGGGAATTCCAGTGCGCCGTTCCATCGCTGCTCTAGCGGCCGTCATCGTGACTTTCGGACTCGTGCAGGTGGGCGCGGTGCCCGCCCGCGCCGATACCGTGCCCTTCGAGCCCATCTCCACGGTGGGCCTCATGCGAGGGTCGCTGGACTCACTCGTGTTCGTTCCGGAGGAAGGCGTCGTGGCTACCGGCTGGTCCTTCTACTCGCAGGAGCCCACCAAGGTCACACCACCGGATTCGGGTTCGTGGCAGGTCCTGCGCCCCGATGGCAAGGCCACCTGGTGGTCCTCCATCTCGAACCAGGTGGGCCTTTCCCGCCCCGATGTGGCAGCCGCCTATCCGCAAGCCGGTCCGAACCACGGCTTCAGGATGAACCTCGGGTATCCGGGCGAGGCCGGCACCTACCGTTTCTGTGCCCGCACCTACGCGGAGGTCATCGGGTGCCGTTCCGTGCAGGTCGATGCCGAGACCCTGTCCGGCGTCTCGGAATCGCTCACTCTGGAATCGGCCGGCGGTGCACCGGCACTCCGGATTCGAGGCTGGGTCGCCGACACCTGGGCCACGACGTCGAACAGGATGTCGTTCAACGTCTCCTCCATGAACACCGATTCCGGCTACTCCGATTCGTGGGTGTACCCGGGGTCTGCGAGCCTCGATCGGCCCGACGTCCGAGCCGCCCGGCCCGGTCTGCAGGGAGTGAAGGGTTTCGACGTGACGATCCCCATCTACGGCCCGGGGGACTACACCGTCTGCCCGTGGATTCAGCCCGAGTACGCCTATCCCGGGAACGCCCCGGCAGCCACGGGTTGCCTGTCGATCACGGTCGCCGGCATGAAGCAGGTCACCGAATCTGCTCTCACCGGAACAGCGACACCCGGTTCGACGCTGAGCTTCACGCCTGCCACATGGAACCCCGCCCCGACGGTGAACCGCGTGCGCTGGTGGAGTTCCGACCGCGACGCCGCGATCGAAGGAGTGCTCGACTACCCGGTCGCCCTGTCGGACGTCGGCCACACCATCTCGGTGGTCCAGGATGCGTCGGCCCCTGGAACACTGCCTGGACGAGCCGGCCGGTCGTCCGCCGTCGTGACCCTCCCCGGTGTCGACACGTCGCGCCTGGCGGGAGCGGACCGGTACGCCGTCGCGGTCGCGAACTCGCAGGCTCAGTTCACGGACGCGGCTGTCGGCGCGCGCGTCGTGTACGTGGCAGCCGGGGAGAAGTTCGCGGATGCGCTGTCCGCCGGACCGGCGGCCGCTGTCGGTGGCGCGGCGCTTCTGCTCACCCCCACCGACCGGCTCCTCGCCCCGGTGCGGGCGGAGATCGCCCGTCTCCACCCCACGTCGATCGTGGTGGTCGGTGGGCCCGCCAGTGTCGGCGCACCGGTCATGCGAGAGCTCGAGAAGATCGCGCCCACGATCCGTCTGGGCGGGGCCGACCGCTACGAGGTCTCCCGCGCCGTGATGGCCCACGCGTTCCCCGACGGTGCCCAGACAGCGTTCGTCGTGACAGGCAGCACCTATCCCGACGCGCTGTCGGCGGGTGCCGCAGCCGGTTCCGTGGGTGCTCCGGTGCTGCTCACGCATGGCAGCGCCTCGTCCGCCGATGCCGCCACACGGTCCGCCCTGGCTTCACTCGGCGCGCGTGCGGTGACGGTCGTCGGGGGTGAGGCCTCCGTGTCTGCAGGGGTCGCCGGGTCGCTGGGGGCAGGGATCGCGGTGACCAGATACGCGGGCGCCGATCGCTATGCCGCAGCTGTGGCACTCAATCGGGGCTCCTTCACGTCGGCCGACACCGTGTACCTCGCGACGGGCCGCACCTTCCCCGATGGTCTGACCATCGGCGCCCGAGCGGGGCTGCAGCACGCACCGCTGTACCTCGTCACGGGGGAGTGCGTGTCGCTCGACGTGCTCACCGACATCGTGGCGCTCGGGGCCTCCGAGGTCGTGATCCTGGGAGGCACCAGCAGTGTGTCGGCGGCGGTCGACTCGTTGTACGTCTGCGCCTGATCTTCGCAGGCTGGGCGGGGGCGAGCGCCTAGAGTGGCCGCATGACGACGTCGCAGCCAGGGCCCCGTGCGACTGCGGGGGCGATCGCCGTGCGGGTGGTCGCCGGGCTCGCCGCCTCCGCCGCCGGCATCCTGTTCCTCTTCTCGGCGTGGGTCTCGCTCAGCAGCCGCTTCGGCACGGCGAGCGATCAGCACGGCTACGGACTGCTCTTCGGTGCCTTCCTCGCCATCATGGCGGGCTTCGTGCTCGCCGTCGTGCTGCCCTTCGTCTTCCCTCGCCGCCTGTGGAGCCGGGTGCTCCGGTACGGCATGCTCGGCTTCGCGATCGTGTTCGTGGTGATGATCGCCCTGGTGCTCACGGCCTGAGACCGGGTGCATGAGCACGCATGGAATGCGACTCCGCCCTGCAGCGTTGCACCTCCCGTGACCGCTACGAATCGCAAGAACATCGGCTTCCTCTCCTTCGGGCACTGGACGCCGTCTCCGCAGTCGAAGACCCGCTCGGCGGGCGAGAACCTGCTCCAGTCCATCGACCTGGCCGTGGCCGCGGAGGAGCTCGGTGCCGACGGCGCCTACTTCCGCGTGCACCACTTCGCCAGGCAGCTCGCCTCCCCGTTCCCGCTGCTCGCGGCGGTCGGCGCCCGCACCTCGACGATCGAGATCGGCACGGGCGTGATCGACATGCGCTACGAGAACCCCCTCTACATGGCCGAGGATGCGGGCTCCGCCGACCTCATCTCCGGCGGCAGGCTGCAGCTGGGCATCAGCCGTGGTTCACCCGAGCAGGTCATCGAGGGCTGGCGCTACTTCGGCTACCGCCCCGCCGAGGGCCAGGACGACGCGGATCTCGCCCGCGAGCACACCAAGGTGCTCCTCGAGGTGCTGAAGGGCGAGGGCTTCGCCGAGCCGAACCCGCGCCCCATGTTCCCCAACCCGCCTGGGCTGCTCCGCATCGAGCCGCACTCGGAGGGCCTCCGCGACCGCATCTGGTGGGGCGCCGCCTCGAACGCCACGGCCCGCTGGGCGGCCGAGCTCGGCATGAACCTGCAGTCCTCCACGCTCAAGATGGATGAGTCGGGTGAGCCCTTCCACGTGCAGCAGGCCGCGCAGATCCGCGAGTTCCGCGAGGCATGGAGCGAGGCGGGCCACGCCCACCAGCCACGTGTGTCGGTGAGCCGCAGCATCTTCGCCATCACGAACGATCTCGACCGGGCCTACTTCGGCGGCACGGGAGAGCGCAAGGACCAGATCGGCAACATCGACGCGAGCATGCGCGCCATCTTCGGTCGCAGCTACGCCGACGAGCCCGAGCGGCTCATCGAGCAGCTCGCCGCCGACGAGGCGATCGCCGAGGCCGACACCCTGCTGCTCACCGTGCCCAACCAGCTCGGCGTCGAGTACAACGCCCACGTGATCGAGTCGATCCTCACCGACGTGGCACCGGCGCTCGGCTGGCGCTAGAGACCCAGACAGTGCTGGGCGGTCGTCACGGGCCGCCCAGCCAGTGGTCGATGCGGTGGTGGTCGGGTGTGAACCCGTGCGCCACGCCCCACAGCACCGCCTGCGTGCGGCTGTCGACGTCGATCTTGCGGTAGATGCTCCGGATGTACGTCTTGACCGTGTTCGGGCTCAGATAGGTGAGCGTCGCCACCTCGGCATTGCTCTTGCCCTGCGTGATGAGGGCCAAGATCTCGGACTCCCGATCCGTCAGCCCCTCGTGCCGACCCGGCCAGTCGAGCCCCAGAGCGCTGCCCGCGCGTCGGGGCGGCGGTTCGCTGATGATCCGCTCGCCCGCGTGCACCGACTCGAGGGCGGCCACGAGGTCCCGCGCCGGGAGGGTCTTCGAGAGGTACCCGTGGATGCCCTGCTCCCGCGCGCTCTCCACGAGCTCGGGGTGGAAGTTCCAGGTGTACATGACGACCCGGCTCGCCCTGGGGTTCCGCACGAGCGCCCCGAGCTCCAGATGGTCGGACTCCGGCTGGGCGAAGGAGTCGTACAGCACGATGTCGACCTCGTCGTGGAGGGTGGCGTTCGCGTCGATCTCGCACACGAGCACCCGGTCGCGGTAGCGATCGAACATGTGGGCGAGACCCGCCAGCACCACGTCGTAGTCGTCGACCAGTGCCACTCGGATGGGTCCGCCGCCTGTCGTTGCGCTCATGATCCGACGCTACACCGGGGGCGGGGAGTGAAGACCACCCCTAGGGGTGATCCGGTACCCCCCTCTTCCTGGTTCGCTGAGAACAGCCGACTCCGGTCAGCTGCGAGGTGCACACGGTGTGCACCCGACACCAACGAAGGAGCCCCCCATGCTCGGTCTCATCATCAGCCTCATCGTCATCGGCATCATCGCGGGAGCGGTCGCCCGCCTCCTCGTGCCCGGCAAGCAGAACCTCTCCATCCTCATGACCATCGTGCTCGGCATCGTCGGCTCGTTCGTGGGCGGGTTCCTCGGGTTCCTGATCTTCCAGCGCGACCCGATGGACGGCTTCTTCCAGCCGGCCGGCATCATCGGCTCCATCATCGGCGCCGTGATCGTGCTCATCATCTGGACCCAGGTCTCCGGCCGCCGCTCCGTGCGCCGCTGACCCCTCGATGCATGCAGGCACCACGGTGAAGACACGCAGCGCCGCCGACACCCTGCTCCTCTCGATCGACCTCGCGGTCGTCGAGGAGGAGCTGGGTGCCGACGGCGTCCACGACCGCGTGCCCACGTCGCCGACTGTCAAGGGCGGTAGGGGAGCAGCTCGTCGAAGCGTTCGGTTCCGTTCGTCTCGAAGACGGCGTCCGCGGTGACGAGGATGAAGGTGCCGGGGTTGTAAGGAGCGACGTAGACGAGACCGTCGGCGCGGGGTTCGCTCGTGAAGCCCTCCTGGGTCAGCTCCGACTCGAGCAGCGCCGCCTGCTGGGCCGTAGCCGGAGCGCAGGAATAGATGTGCACGTTGTCGGACTGCGGCACACCCCAGCGGCACGAGACTCCACCGAACTCGACGAATCGCTGGTGGAGCGTGCCGTAGTTCGGGGTGTCGTTCGGCCACAGCGGATCAGCGACCGCCCCGGAGGCGAGGAGCTCGGTGATCTGCCCGAGACCTGCTGTCGATAGGATCTCTGCACCGGGCGCTCTGGGGGCGTGACGACATCGGCGAAGGGGTGGCTGTGGACCACATGGCGCGAACTCAGACAGAAGCACGGGCGGTTCTGCCGACCGGCATCGCGGGACTCGACGCCCTCACCGGCGGCGGTCTGCCGCGGGGGCGGGTGATCAGCGTCTTCGGGGCGGCGGGAGCCGGCAAGACGATCCTCGGGCTGCAGACCCTCGCCCACCGGGTGAAGGAGGGCGAGCGAGCGGTCTTCGTGACGTTCGAGCAGACCGCTGAGAGTGTGCTCGAGGATGTAGCAGGCTTCTCGTGGGGGGCCGCCGGGTTCCCGGACGACGACTTGATCGTGCTCGAGAGTGGGGTGCCCGCCGAGCTGCACATCTCAGGGCAGTTCGACCTGCAGGGTCTCATCGCCACCCTGCTCGCCGTGACCGAGGCATCCGGTGCCACGATCGTGCTGCTCGACGGGCTCGACGCACTGCTGTCGCTGCTGCTGCGGGAGGAGGATGAGCGCCGCGAACTGCTCCGCCTCACCAACTGGGCCAGGAACCAGGGTGTGACCGTGATCATCACGGCGAAGTCGGGCATCGACCACGCGCGAGGTCGGATGCGCGCCGAGATCCTCGACTTCCAGACCGACTGCGTGCTCATGCTGGACAGGGTCCGCATCGGCAACACGGTCTCCCGCACACTCCAGGTGTCGAAGTACCGAGGCGCGGGGCACATCGGGCATCTCGTGCCCGTCGTGATCACGGGCGACGGGATCGAGGTGCTCGTCGTCGCCGACGATGCGCCCGGAGCAGTGGGGGAAGGCGGTGCCGCCCGCACCGATGACCGGATGCCCACCGGTGTCGCCGAACTCGACCCCCTGCTGGGCGGCGGTTACCTGGTCGGGTCGAGGACGCTGCTCTCCGGCGCCCCCGGTACCTCGAAGAGCACGTTGGCGGCCGCCTTCTCGATCGCCGTCGTAGAGGGTGGTGGTCGTGTGCTCTACGTGAGCTTCGACGAGGTGCGCGCTCAGCTCGAGCTGCACACCCGGAGCGTTGGGTACTCGTTCCAGGAGCCGCTCGCGAGCGGTGCCCTGCGCATCCTGGTGGAGTCGGCGACCGGCAGCACTCCCGAGGAGTCCGCTCTGCGCATCATCCGCGCCACCCAGGATCTGGATGCCACAGCGGTCGTGATCGATCCGGTTTCGGCGCTCACCGGATCCGGGCATCCGTTCGCCGACGAGGCGCTCGCCTATCTGCTCACGAGCCTCAGCCGCCGCACTGTCACGGTGCTGCTCACCTCGTTGCTGAACGGCGCCGCATCGCTCGACGAGGAGGCCACCAAGAGCAACATCTCGACGATCGCCGACAACTGGATCCACCTCACCTACATAGCGAACGGCGGTGAACGCAATCGCGCGCTGACCATCGTGAAGTCCCGCGCCACCGCGCACACCAACCAGGTGCGCGAGCTCGTGATCACGACCTCGGGAGTCGAGCTGCGGCCCGCCTACGTCTCCGACGGAGACGTTCTGCTGGGTTCGGCTCGGGTGCAGAAGGAGGAGCTCGACCGCACCGCGGCCTGGGTGCGCGCCGTGGAGTACGAGCGCAGTGAGGCCGAGATCCTCGCCTCGATGGCCGAGCTCGATGGGCGCATCTCGGGCCTCAGCAACGAGGTCGAGCTGCGACGCCGTGATCTGGAGCGGCTCCGATCCACCCGCGACGGGGCGCTCGAGCGCACCGCCACGGCGTTGGAGGCGCGGGTGGCCGCCAGGCAGACGGGGAGCGCAGACGGGGAGGACGCGGAGTGAGTGAGGCTGCGACCGCAGCCGTGCGGTCGGTCGTACTGACACTGCTGGTGGCGGGTGAGACCGCGGCGTCGAGGTCGGCGCGCGCCAACCTCGAGACCCTGATCGGCGAGGGCCTCGCCGATGCTGCGAGCTCCCGGGTCGTCGACGTGCTCGTACAGCCCGACTACGCCCTGAGGTTCCGTGCGTTCCTCACGCCCGCGCTGATCGTGGAGACGGGCGAGCGCACGACCACCGTCGTGGGGGATCTCCGCGAACTCGACGAGGTCAGGCTGCTGATCGGGACCCAGGTCCATTGAACAGGCAACGGCGCGGCCCCTAGGCTCGGGCCGAGGTGACCTGACGACGTGATCCGCCCCCTGCAGCCACTGCCCGATCCGCCGCCCGGCGCGGCTCGGGTGCGTGTGGTGCGCACCGACTCCCTGCGGCCGGCCCTGCTGCTGCTCGCGGCCTTCGCGGTCACCCTCGGCGGGCTGCAGCTCGCCGTGGGGGCGAGCGCCCCGGTGCCGTTCTGGATCCCGGCCGCCTTCACCGCGGTGTACTCCATCTGGACCGCCGCGGGCATCATCGCCTGGTGGCGGCGCCCCTTGAGCGGAGCCGGGGGCATTCTGCTCACGGGGGCGATCGCGGTGTTCATCGCCGGCGCCGGCAATCTCGGCCTGCCCGTGCTCGTCGAGCTGAGCGCGGTGTTCGCCACGTTCCCCCTCGCCGTCACGGTGCATCTGCTGCACGCGTTCCCCTCCGGTCGGCTCAGGGGGCGTCTCTCGGTGATCACGGTGGTCGGCGCGTTCGGCGTCGCCCTGGTGCTGCAGGCACCGCTCTACCTCCTGCCGCCCGAGCAGACCGACCTCCGTCTCGTCGCGGTCGTCGTGCAGGCCGCCGCCGGACTCGCCGTGATGGCCGCGACCGTCGTCTTCCTCATCGGGCGCCTGCGTTCTGCCGACCCGGAGAACCTCCGTGTGCTCCTCCCTCTCTACCTGTACGGCATCCTCACGGTCGTGCTCATCCCCGTCTCGGCGAACCTGCTGACCGCACTCGGAGCCGACGGGGCGCTCATCGGCCTGGTGCAGCTGGCCGTGCTGGCCGGCATCCCCGTGGCCTTCCTGTGGGGAGTGCTGCGGGGCGGTTTCACGCAGACGACGGAGGCGGATGCCCTGAGCGCCTGGTTGAGCTTCGGCGACTCGAGCAAGGCGGCTGTGGGGCGGGCACTCGCCCGTTCCCTCGGAGACGAGTCGCTGCGGGTGGCCTACTGGTCGGAGGATCGGCAGGCGTACCTCGACGAGGACGGCCTCGAGGTGACCGAGCGCGACCAGATCGCGCCTCGCCTCTGGCAGACGGTGCACGTGGGGTCGCGGCTCGTCGGGGCCATCAGCTACGACGGGCGCATGCTCACCGACCCCGAAGCCGTGCGCCACGCGGGCCGCGTGCTCGCGATCGCGCTCGACCGCGAACGGCTCACCGCCGCCCTCGTGGCCAGCAACGAGGCGCTGCAGCTCTCCCGCATCCGCATCGTGGAGGCCGCCGACCGAGAGCGCACCCGCATCGCGCGCGACCTGCACGACGGCCTGCAGGTGCAGCTCGTGCTGCTCGCGCTCGAGGCCCAGCAGATCGCGAACTCCGACGACGCCCACCCCGCCACGGCGGCGGCCACGACCGACCTCAGGCGGCGCATCGATGCCGCGGCGGCCGATCTGCGTCGACTCGTGCACGCCGTGCAGCCGTCAGCCCTCGTGGAGCGGGGGCTCACGGCCGCCGCGGAGGATCTGGTCGACCGGCTCGACATCCCGGCCACGCTCGTGAGCGACGTCGACGACAGGACCCTCGGCCCCGCCACGGCCCAGTCGGCGTACCTCATCGTGGCCGAGGCGCTCACCAACGCGGTGAAGCACTCCGGCGCCCACTCGGTGGGTGTGGAGCTCACCAGGGCGGGTGCTGTGCTGCGTCTCCGTGTGCGCGACGACGGGCGAGGCGGAGCGCACCTCGAGAACGGATCGGGCCTCAAGGGCATCGCCGACCGGGTGGATGCGCTCGGCGGATCGTTCGACCTGATCTCGCCCGTGGGCGCGGGAACCGACGTGAGAGTGGAGCTGCCATGCGAGTCGTGATCGGTGAAGACGAGGTGCTGCTCCGCGAGGGAGTGGTGCACCTGCTGGAGAACGACGGCTTCGAGGTGGTGGCGGCCGTCGGCACCGCGGTGGAGCTCGAGCTCGAGGTGGCGCGCCTCGTGCCGGATCTCGTGATCACCGACATCCGGATGCCGCCCACGCACACCGACGAGGGCCTGCTCGCGGCCCTGCGCATCCGCCGGGCCCATCCGGGTGTCGCGGTCATGGTGCTCTCGCAGCACGTGCAGCGCCGCTACGCGACCGAGCTGCTCGAGCAGCGCGACGGGGGAGTCGGCTACCTGCTCAAGCAGCGCATCGCCGATGTGCGCACCTTCACGGCCGACCTCAGGCGCGTGCAGGCAGGAGGCACCGCCCTCGACCCCGACGTGGTGGCGGTGCTCGTCTCCCGGGCCAGCAAGTCCAGCGGGCCGGTCGGCGACCTCACTCCCCGCCAGCTCGAGGTGCTCGGACTCATGGCGGAGGGTCGCAGCAACGCCCACATCGCCGCGCGCCTCGGCACCTCCGAGAAGGCGATCGTGCAGCACACCTCGAAGATCTACGACACGTTCGGGCTGCCGGTCGCGGCCGACGACCACCGCCGCGTGCTCGCCGTCATCCGCTACCTGGCCGACGCGGGGGCCACGAGCACATCGCCCCGATGAACTCGCGGGCGATCGCGTCGGCTCCTAGTCCGTCTCAGTAGGCCTGCTGGATGGCGGCGGCGACCGCCCCCACGTCGTCGTTGGCCTGGAGCACGCCGGCCATGCCCGAGGTGAAGCCCTGGTTCACGATGATCGTGAACGCGAGGTAGCGGCCGCCCTCGGTCTCCATGACTCCGCCGAGTGTCTTCGTGCTGAGCCGCAGGCGGCCGTTGAACGAGTCGGAGCCGAGGAGTGTGCCGGTCTTGGCGAAGACCTTGCCGGCCGCCGGGCTGTCCGGCTGCACCGCGGCGAGCGATCCGTCCACACCCAGGATGGGCAGGGTGTCGCGCCAGGCCTCGGCATCGGGGCGCGCGGCCATGATGCTCTGGATCTCGACGGCGTTCTGCGGGGTGATGTAGTTGCCCTCGAGCCCCGATCCGTCGATGAGCGAGGCGCCGAGGGTGTCGAGCCCCGCGTCGGCCCAGATCTCACCGGCGAGACCCATGGCCATACCCGCGGCCGGGCCGCAGTCCGGCTCGCCGGCCTCCGCCGAGAGACGGCACATCAGGGTCTGCGCCCCTCGGTTGTAGCTGACCTTCATGACGTAGGTCACCTCCTCGGAGAGCGGCAGCGACTCCAGCTCGGCGACCGCGGGCAGGGCCGTGACAGCTGCCGAGTCGGGCAGGGTGTCGGCGGGGTTCTCGGCCACGGCGTCCGCCGTCACGGTGACCCCGGCCCGACCGAGCGCCTCGATCAGCGCCGTGCGGGCGAAGGTGGCCGTGTCCTCCAGCTCGTAGACCTTGAGCGAGGGGTCGTCGCCCTCGGCGATGGTGCCGGTGATCACAAGGGTGTTCGGGTCGGTCGGGGAGGGCTTCGGCGCGGCGATGCCGGACTCCTCGCCCGCGGCGACGGTCATGACCTGGTTGTCGAGGGTCCAGGGGGCGACGGCGGGGGTGAGCGCCGCGGTGGCGGGCTCTCCGGCGGCTCCCGGGGTGATCAGCACGTCGAGCAGGTTCTGGTTGATCACGGTCGGGGTGACCGGCTTGTCCTGCAGTTCGCCCGTGAACAGGCGATCGTCGACCACCACGTCGCCGTTCACGGCGCTGATGCCCGACGCCTTCACCTGTGCGGCGAGCTCGTCGAGCCCGGCGAGCGGATCCTCCGGGGTCAGGGTGGCACCCGGCAGGGGGTTGGCGTCGTTGTGGTCGAGGTTCGCGAAATCGACGGTGCCGTCGGCCTTCGTGCGCCCGCCCATCGTGAGGTCGCCCTGGCCCACGAGGATGAGGTCGCCCGTGAGGGTGCCGCCCGCCACGCTGCCCGACTGCTTCACGGGGGTCGTGATCGTGTGGTCCGGCCCCCATTTCACCCACGCGGCGCCGGCGCTGTAGGTCTTCACGAACGATCCGGGCTCGGCGAGCTTGTCGCCGTCGAGGTCGATGAGCGTCTCCCCGGTGTCGAGATCCTCGACCGAGATCGACCAGCGACCGCTCGCGTACTGGGGCTGGTTCATGACCTCGAGAGCCGCCTCCGGCAGGCCGGGCACGGCGGTGAGGCCCGCGCCGGCACCGGGCGAGCTCGTGGCGGCGACCTCGGCAGTGCCGCCCGTGCAGCCGGCCAGGAGCGCGGCGGCGGCCGCGGCCGCGACGGCCGTGCTGCCGATGCTCGCGAGGCGCTTCGGGCCGGAGCCGCTCGTGCGCCCGCTCATGCGCCCGCTCCGTTCGCGAGTGCGTCGGCGAGGGCGCGGAAGGCCTGGTCGGCCGGATGCGAACCGTCGGGCGCATCCGATTCGTTCATGTACACCACGATGCTCGCTCCTGTCTCAGGGTCGTGGAAGGTCGCGGCGGTGAAGCCGATGCCCTCGCCGTTGTGGCCCCACCATCCGTCGGTCTCGCCCATGCCCACCGCGTACTGGTCGTAGGGCGGTGTCGGGATCTCGTGGCCGACCTTCCGCAGCTCCTGCGTCTCGGGGTCGAGCAGGGCGCCGGAGCCGAGCGTCTCGGCCCACACCCGGCCGTCGTCGAGCGTCGAGAAGAGCGAGCCGGCGGCTCCGAGGATCGAGGGGTTCTCGTCCTGTCCCACCTGCACGCCGTCTCTCGACATGTAGCCCGTGGGGTGCGGGCCGGCCCAGTCGTCGATGTCGGTGATGTACGTGGTGCCGGTCTGCCCGAGGGGACCGAGGATGCGCTCCTCGAGCACCTCGGCGTACGGCTGCCCGGTGACCTCCTCGATCACCCCGCCCAGCAGGTTCGTGTTGGCGTTCGTGTAGACATGGTCGGTGCCAGGGGCGAACTTGGCCGGCTGATCGACCACGTAGCTGTTGAGCTCGGCGAGGGTGAAGACCTTCCCGGGATCGGCCTGCCAGTCCACGATGAACGCGTCGTTCACGTAGTCGGCGTTGCCGCTCGACATGTTCGCGAGTTCGAGCAGGGTGATCTCGTCACCGTTCGTGATGCCGTCGACGTACTGGTCGATCGTGTCGTCGAGGCTCAGCGCACCCTCGTCGGCGAGCTGCAGCAGCAGGGTCACGGTGTACGACTTCGTGATGCTCCGGATGGGCCAGGTCATCTCGGTGGTCACGGCCACGTCGCCCTCCACGTCGGCGAGCCCCGCGGCAGTGGTCCACGACCCTTCGCCTGGCACCCACACTCCCGCGACGGCTCCTGGCACGTCGTACTCCGCCATCACGGTGTCGAGTGCCCTCTGCAGCTCGGCCTGCAGCGCCTCGGGCAGCTCGCCCTCGGGCGCGGCCGACCGCGTCACGCCCGCCCCCGATCCACCGCTGCCCGCGCCCGTGCTGCTCGAGGCGGGTGCGCCCCCGCTCGTCGCGCCGGCGCACCCGCCGAGCAGCAGCCCCATCGCAGCGACGGCGGCCACCCCTGTGCGCCGCCCCGCCCTTCGGCGCTCCACCCGTCCCCGAGAGTGCTCGCTCGTCATCGTCCCCTCGTTCCCGCGACCACCGCACGGGCCGCCCGGGGCACGTCGAACCGAGCCCCGCCCCAGGCTGCCGCACCCCCGAGCCCGCGACAATAGACCTGGGTCCCCCTAGTGGTCAGTGGCCGCGGGCCACCCACTCCTCGAGGTGGGGCGACTCGGCGGCGACGGTGGTGGAGTCGCCGTGGCCCGTGCGCACGACCGTGTCGGCGGGGAGGCTGAGGAGCTTTGCCGTGATCGAGTCGATGATGGTGGGGAAGTCGCTGTACGAGCGACCGGTGGCGCCCGGGCCACCCTGGAAGAGGGTGTCGCCCGTGAAGACCGTGCCGAGCGCTGCGGCGTGGAAGCAGACCGCGCCGGGGGAGTGGCCAGGGGTGTGCAGCACCTCGAGGGAGACCCCCGCGACCTCGATGACCTGCCCGTCGACCAGGCCGGCGCTCGGTGCGGTGGTGGGGTAGACCGCGTCCCAGAGCATCCGGTCGTCGGCGTGGAGGTGCACGGGTGCACCCGTCGCCGCCTGCACCTCGGCGACGGCGTCGATGTGGTCGTCGTGGGCGTGCGTGAGCAGGATGGCCTTGAGCGTCCGGTCGCCCACGGCCGCGAGGATGGCGGAGGCGTCGTGGGCGGCATCGATGACCACGCACTCGGCGTCGTCCCCCACGATCCACACGTTGTTGTCGACGTCCCAGGTGCCGCCGTCGAGGCTGAAGGTGCCGCTCGTCACGAGCTGGTCGATGCGCGCGCCCATCAGAGCACCACCACCGAACGCAGCACGTCGCCGCCCGCCATGCGGGAGAAGGCCCCCTCGATGTCGCGGATGCCGATCCGCTCGGTCACGAACTCGTCGAGCGGCAGCCGGCCCTGCAGGAACAGGTCGGTGAGCATGGGGAAGTCGCGCTCGGGCAGGCAGTCGCCGTACCAGCTCGACTTGAGCGATCCGCCCCGGCCGAACACGTCGAGCAGCGGGATCGACAGCATCATGTCGGGTGTCGGCACCCCCACGAGCACGACCGTGCCCGCGAGGTCCCGCGCGTAGAACGCCTGGCGCCAGGTCTCGGGCCGGCCGACCGCGTCGATCACGACATCCGCCCCGAACGAGTCGGTGAGCTCCTGCACCGCCGCCACCACGCCGCCCTCGTCGAGCCCGCTCGAGTCGATCACGTGCGTCGCGCCGAGCTTCTCCGCCGCCACGAGCTTCTTGGGGTCGCGGTCGATGGCGATGATCGTGCTCGCTCCCGCCAGCTGCGCGCCCACGATGGCGGCCGTGCCGACACCGCCGCATCCGATCACCGCGACCGAGTCGCCCCGACCCACGTTGCCGGTGTTCATCGCCGCGCCGAGGCCCGCCATGATGCCGCAGCCGAGCAGGCCCACGGCGGCCGCATCGGCAGCCGGATCGACCTTCGTGCACTGCTTGGCGTGCACGAGGGTCTTCTCGGCGAACGCGCCGATGCCGAGCGCCGGGCTGAGCTCGGTGCCGTCCTCGAGCGTCATCTTCTGGGTGGCGTTGAAGGTGTTGAAGCAGTACCACGGCTCGGCGCGCACGCAGGCACGGCACTCGCCGCACACGGCCCGCCAGTTGAGCACCACGAAGTCGCCGACGGCCACGTTCGTGACGCCCTCGCCGATCGCGCTCACCCTGCCCGCGGCCTCGTGGCCGAGCAGGAAGGGGAAGTCGTCGCTGATGCCGCCCTCGCGGTAGTGGAAGTCGGTGTGGCAGACCCCGCAGGTCTCGATGTCGACCACGGCCTCGCCCGGCCCGGGATCGGGGATGACGATGCTCGTGAGCTCCACGGGGGCGCCCTTGGCTCGGGCGATGACGCCGGTCACGGTGGTGGGCATGGGCACTCCTTCGGGCGTGGTGCAGGGTGTTCGGATCGGTTTCACCCTACCCGGGCGGTCCCTGCCCCGGAGGTCCCTCGTCGGGCCCGCCGCGAGAGCCGGTGCCGGATACGCTCGGGGGATGACCGACCCCGCGCATCCCGACATCGAGACGCTGCTCGCCGCCGCCGCCAAGGAGCAGACGGCCGCCCCCGCCTTCCTCGAGGCGCTGCTCGAGAGCACGGTCATCGTGCCGGGCACCGCCTCCGACGACCGCACGGTGAACCTCGCCGACCTGCTCGGCCCCGGCGGCACATCGGTGCAGCCGTTCTACAGCTCGGAGGAGCGCCTCCGCGAGACGCTCGACGCGGTGCCCGGCTTCGAGCGCCGGTTCCTGGCGCTGCCGTGCCGCGCCCTCTGGGAGATGACGCGCGGGGCCACTTTCGTGCTCAACCCGCACTCCGCGCACGGCAAGCAGTTCCTGCCGGGGGAGATCGGGCAGCTGCTCGACGGAGCGGCCACCCTCACCCCGCGCGTGGTGAAGCAGAACACCGAGGTGCTCGTGGGCGAGCCGGCCCGAGTGCCGCCCGGCATGACCGAGGCGCTGGCCGCGCTGTTCGCCCGCCACCCGGAGGTCGTCTCAGCCACGCTGGGCTGGAAGGTCACGCCTCAGGAGGGTTCCGTCGACGAGAGCTACCTGCTCGTGCTCGTCGGCGGCCCCACCCTGCGCGAGACCGTCAGCACCGAGCTCGGCCAGGCCCTCACCACCTACTCGCTCAGCAGCCCGATCGACGTGATGTTCGTCGAGCCGGGAGCCAGGCACCTGCTGAGTTCTGTGAAACCCTTCTACCGGTCTCGGTGATCTACCGGGCTCAGTGACCGAGCACCGGATCCGCGGCCGGCTCGGTCTTCTCGGCATCCGGAAGCGCCGTGCCCACGGTCACCCCGTCGCCCTTCCGCCGGAACAGCAGCGCCGCGATCACGGCTCCCACCGCGAAGAACCCGGCACCCCACCAGTACGCCGTGGCGTAGCTGTGCACGGCGGCCTCGGCGGCCACCGTCGCGTCCGCCGGGAGGTGCGACGCCACGTAGTTGGCCGCGGCCGTGGCGGCGAGGGTGTTGAGCAGTGCCGTGCCGATCGACCCACCGACCTGCTGGCTCGTGTTCACCATGGCCGAGGCCACGCCGGCGAACCGGCGGTCGACGCCGAGGGTCGCGGTCTGGATCGACGCGGGCATGATGGTGCCCATCGCGAGGCCCAGGATCATGAGCGGCGGCATCACGTCGGTGATGTACACCGCGCCCACGTCGAGGTGCGTGAGGTACGCCATGCCGAGCGCGCCCAGTGCCATGCCGACGGGCACCACGGCCTTCGGGCCGAACCGGGGCACGAAGATGTTCGTGCCGAGCTGGGCGGCGAGGATGAGCAGCAGGATCATCGGCAGGAACGCGAGCCCCGTCTGGATGGGCGAGTACCCGAGGGTCGTCTGCAGGTAGTACGTCACGAAGAGGAAGATGCCGAACATCCCCGCCCCAGCGATGAGCACCGAGATGTAGGCGGCCCCGCGGTTGCGGTCGAGCACGATCGCGAGGGGCAGCAGCGGATGCGCCGCGCGGCGCTGCCAGAGCACGAAGGCCACGAGCAGCACGATGCTCCCGGCGAGCATCCCCCACGTGAGCGGGGAGTCCCAGCCGTTCGTCTCGGCGCTCGAGAACCCGTAGACGAGCGCGAAGAGCGCACCGGAGACGAGCACGGTGCCCGGCAGGTCGAGCTTCGGCCTGGCGCCCTCGCGCTTCGGCGTCGACACGAAGATGATGGCGCCGATGATGGCGATGATCGCGATCACGACGTTGATGTAGAGGTTCCAGCGCCAGCTGAAGCTCTCGGTGAGCAGTCCGCCGAGCAGCAGGCCCACGGCTCCACCGGCTCCGGCGATCGCCCCGAAGATGCCGAACGCGCGCGCCCGCTCCTTGGGGATGGTGAACGTCGTGGTGAGCACGGCGAGCGCGGTGGGGGCGAGCAGCGCGCCGAACACGCCCTGCAGGGCGCGGGCCGCCACGAGCAGGCCGAACGAGTCTGCGGCACCGCCCAGGGCGCTGGCGGCGGCGAAGCCGATGAGGCCGATGATGAAGGCGCGCTTGCGACCCATGAGGTCGGAGAGCCGGCCGCCGAGCAGCAGCAGGCTGCCGAAGGCGAGGGAGTAGGCGGTCACGATCCACTGCCGGTCGCCGTCGGAGAAGCCGAGGTCGGCCTGGGCGGAGGGGAGGGCGATGTTCACGACGGTCGCGTCGAGCACGACCATGAGTTGAGCGAGGGCGACGGTGGTGAGCGTGAGCCAGCGCCGTGACGAGGGCGCGCGGTCGGGGAGTTCAGGCATGAGAAGGACTATATACGGAACCGGCTAGTTTCGGATACCATGAGTTCTGTAAACTTCTCATGAAAGAATCGGGCTCGCCCACCGCCCGATCGATCCGACCCCAAGGAGGAGCCGCGACGATGCCGCTCGACCTCACGACCGCTCCGGACCCCCAGGCACCAGCCGCTCGCCTCGGTCGGCGCCGCGACCACTCCCGCGACGCCGACATCCTCGACGCCGCCATCGAGGTGCTCGCCGAGGTGGGCTATGACGGCATGACCATGGAGATGGTCGCGGGCCGCGCCAAGGCGGGCAAGGCCACGCTCTACCGGCGCTGGCCGTCGAAGGGCGAGCTCGTCGTCGACGCGGTGGCGTGCATGAAGTCCAAGGGTCTCGACCTCGACAACCTGCCCGACACGGGCACGCTCCGCGGCGATCTCGTGGCGATGGTCAAGCCGGCCGCCGTGGAGGACGCCGATCGCAAGCTGCGGGTCATGGGCGGGCTGATCTCGGTGATCTCGCGGTCTCCTGAGCTCGCGGAGGCCATCAACTCGGCCATCGTCGAGCCGCGCGCCGAGGTCAACCGCCGGCTGTTCCAGCGCGCCATCGATCGGGGCGAGATCTCGGCCGACTGCGACGTGGCGACGATCGCCATGGTCGCCCCCTCGATGACCGCCTACCGTCTGCTCGTGACGCAGCGCCCGGCCGACCGCGCCTACTTCCTCTCCATCATCGACGGCGTCGTCCTCCCGGCCGTGGGCCTCGCGCCCCCTCGCCCCTGACCCTTCGGCCTGTGCTCGCTCCGGGCGATGTGTGAGGATGCTGGCATGGCCTCCCCGCAGTCGCTGAGCGACGCCGACCGACGTCTCGTGGCGGTGTGGGCCGCCGACTGCGTCGAACGCGTTCTGCCTCTCTTCGAGAGCGAGGCTCCGGATGACGGGAGGCCGCGGGATGCGATCGACCGCACGCGGGCCTTCGCGCGCGGCGAGCTCGACGCCGCCGGGCAGATCCGCCGCCGCTTCGAGGCCGGTCGCGCGGCGCAGTCCGTCACGTCCCCCGCAGCGATCGCCGCGGCGCGAGCGGCGGGGCAGGCCTCCGGTGTGGCGCACATGGGTGCGCACGCCCTCGGAGCCGCCGCCTACGCCGCCAAGGCCGCCGGGCTCGCGGCTCCGGATCGGCCGACGGCAACCGACGACGAGGTCGCCTGGCAGCTCGCCCACCTCGACGCGCCCGCCGCGGCCGCTCTTCGCCGACTCCCACCCCTCGGCGAGGACCAGTCGGGCCCCTTGGGTTCAGGCCTCCTCGCCTCCGGTGTGCTCGGCTCCATCATCCGCGACCTGCAGAGGCGGAGCTCATGAGGTTCTTCAAGCGGCGAGGCGGCGACCCCCAGCCCGCGGACCGGTTCGAATGGGTCACGTCGACCGCCCGCCGCATCCTCGCGGAGCGCGGCGTCGAGACCACCGTGCTGCACGGGCCGCAACCCCAGGACGTGGTGCTCGTGGGTGCCGACACGCAGCGCTATCCGCTCTTCAACGTCTTCGCCAAGACCGAGGACGTGCCGATCTCCGCCGCCGAGCAGATCGTGGCCGCCCACCTCGACTCCCTCCTCGCGGGCGACGACTCCCGCGCGCCGGGCGAGCTCTCGCCCGAGCAGCTGCGGCAGCAGGTGCGCACCCGCCTCCTGAGCGCTGTGGAGAGTGCCCCCGGCCAGCCCACCTTCGACTACGCGCGGCCGTTCTCCGAGGGCATCATCTCGGTGCTCTGCCTCGACTTCCCACCACGGTCGTGCTCGTGACCGACGCCAACGTCGGGACCCTCGCGCTCGGCCTCGACGAGCTCTACGCGTTCGGCCAGCTCAACACCGACGCGGAGCCCGTCGACCGACGCTTCGAGCCGTTCCCGGGCATCGAGGTGATCGTCGGCGACTCGCTGTTCACCGCGTCGAAGGCGGCGAACCTGCCCGCGGTGCTCGGATCGGCTCCGTGGGGCACGCTCTTCACCGTGCCCCACCGGCACATGCTCGTGGCGCTCCCCATCACGGGCCCCGAGACCATCGGAGCGGTGCAGCAGCTCGTCGCCTACACCGTGCAGATCGTGGGCGACGGCCTCGTGCCCGGGGGAGTCATCTCGCCCGACGTGCACTTCTCCCGCGACGGCATCGTGAGCCGCGTGTCATCCACCACCCCCGACGGCCGCATCACCCTCCACGTAGACGCCCGCCTCCAGCACGCCCTCGAGACCGCCACCACGGAGCGGAACTGAGATATGGTCAATCATAGGCGCGAAGTGTTATCGTATTAGAAAACGAAGGGACTGTCGTGGGAATCGCATCGTCACTGCGGAGAGCGAGGGAGAACGCCGGGATCTCCTTGAGATCTGTCGCCTCCACCTCCGGAGTCGGTGCAGGCAATCTCTCGGCCATCGAGCGAGGTCTCAGAGACCCGACCACGGCGACCGCCGCGAAGATCGCCACGGCTCTCGGGATTCGGTTCGTACCGGTCAAGACAGACGGGCGCGTATCGGCGGCCGAGACGATCGAGGGAATCGCCGAGACGGAGGGCACCGGCGATTCGCCGGCCGCATACAGGACCTTCCTCCAGCTGGCGAACGACCTGGCCGCGGTCTCCGCTGTGGATCGACTTCTGCTGACGGTCGAGGAGCCAGGTCGTACCGGCACCAGGTGGGACGATGCGATCGCAGGCTTGGCCGAATGGCGGCTGCAGCAGGCCGGAGCGCCCCTTCCCGACTGGATCGTGAACCGTCGAGGTCGACGAGATCAGCCGTGGGAGCCACAGCGAACCAGCTTTGCGCTGGCGCTCCGAGCGAATGAGGATCGGGTCCCCGAGCCGCTGCGGCGCAGGGGCATCCTGATCGAAGAGGGTGAACTCTCCGCGGCATGAGCGCTTCGAGCAGCGACCCCCGGCAACCGTCTCATCCCCGGAAGATCACTCTGACCCGCGAGGAGATCATCGACGGACTCCGAGATCTGGTGGTATCGCTGCGTACAGACGGCCATCGAGCGAGACTGCAGATCGTGGGCGGAGCCGCGATCGCTCTCATGCTCGACGCGGGTCGTCGAGCGACTCGTGACGTGGACGGCCCGTTGACTCCGCCGGAGGTGATCATCGCAGCCGCCGAGAAGATCGCGGCAACCCGCGGATGGCCACAGGACTGGGTCAATGACAGTGCTGCGCAGTTCGTGCCGCACGGCTACGGGCGCTCAGCGGAGTGGCGAACCGTCTACGACCGCGACGACGTGGTGATACAGATCGCCTCAGCCGAGACGCTCCTCGCAATGAAGCTCTTCGCGGCGGAGAAGAGATACCTGCGTGAGGCCGAGGACTTGGCAGTTCTTCTGCACGCGACCGGAATCGATACAGTCGAGCACGCTGAGACGCTCTACGCAGAGTTCTATCCGGGCGATGAGTTCAGCCCACGGCTGTTCGAGCTGGTCGAGTCGATCCTGTCCTCATCGTTCCGCGCACCACCCGTGCCGCCGCCGCCCACATTCGAGTGAGCGGAGCAGGCCGCGTCAGGGGGTGGGGAAGGGGTGGGCGCCGAGCACGGCGAGGAGCTGGAGCTTGTCGTGGGAGGGGGTGCCCGGCGGGGCCGTGTAGACCAGGAGCACGTGCGACGAGGCCGGGTCCACGAGGTTCTGGCACGAGAGCTCGAGCTCGCCGAGCTCGGGGTGCATGAAGTGCTTCGTCTCGCTCGGGCGCACCCCCACGTCCTGCCGCTTCCACAGCTCCCGGAACTCGGCACTCACCTCCAGCAGCTCCTGCACGTAGTGGGCGCCCCGCGAGTCCGGCCCGCGCCGCGTCGACACCTCCCGCAGGCCCGACACCCAGAGCCGCGAGAGGAACTCGTGCTCCGACGGCGCATACAGCCCACGGCTCGACGGATCCACGAACCACCGGTACCCGATGCTCCGGAACGGCCCCGAGAACTCGGTCGTCACCCCCGTGAGCGCCACACCGAGCGGCGTCTGCCGAAGGGTCTCGCCGAGCTCGGTCGTGATCTCCGCCGGCGTGTCCTGCAGGCGGTCCAGGATGCGCAGCAGTCCGGGGCCCACGTGGTCGCTCAGAGCGCCGCGCGTGGGCGGGTGGTGGCCGGCGAGCCGGAACAGGTGGTCGCGCTCGTCGACCGAGAGGTGCAGCCCCTGCGCGATCGAGGCCACCATCTGCTCCGACGGCTGCGGCCCCGTGCCGCGTTCGAGCCGTGCGTAGTAGTCGGTCGACATATGGCACAGCACGGCGACCTCCTCGCGGCGGAGCCCGGTCGTGCGCCGACGCCGACCGCGGGGGAGCCCCACATCCTCCGGCTGCAGCGTCTCGCGCCGGTGCAGCAGGTACCCCGCGAGTCCCGTTCTGTCGATCGTCATGTTCCGTTTGTACCGCCCAGGGGCTCCCGGCAACAGTGACCTGACGAGTCCTGGATGGCGGGCGGCGCGTCGGCGAGAGTCGGACCACCGCCTCAACCAAGGAGCCCCCATGCCACGCACACCGACCGACATCCCCATCCCCGACCTCACCGCAACCCGCGCGGTCGTCACCGGAGGCAGCGACGGCATCGGCCTTCGCATCGCCACCCGCCTCGCTCAGGCCGGTGCCACCGTGCTGCTGCCCGTGCGCAGCACCCGCAAGGGGGAGGCGGCACGAGCCCGCATCCGCGAGGCCGCCCCCGCGGCCGTCGTCGAGCTCAGGGAGCTCGACCTGGCCAGCCTCGACTCCGTCGCGGCCCTCGGGGAGACCCTGCGCCGCGAGGCCGAGCCCATCCACCTGCTCATCAACAACGCCGGCGTCATGACCCCTCCGGAGCGTCAGATCACCGCCGACGGCTTCGAGTCGCAGTTCGGCACCAACCACCTCGGCCACGTCGCCCTGGTCTCGCACCTCCTGCCGCTGCTCAGGGCGGGCAGCGCCCGCGTCACCTCGCAGCTGAGCGTCTCGGCGAACCAGGGGGCCATCAACTGGGACGACCTCAACTGGGAGCGCCGCTACGACGGCATGCGCGCCTACAGCCAGTCGAAGATCGCGATGGGTCTCTTCGCCCTCGAGCTCCAGCGGCAGAGCGAGCAGCACGGGTGGGGCATCACGAGCACCCTCTCGCACCCGGGTGTCGCGCCCACGAGCCTGCTCGCGGCCCGTCCGGAACTGGGCCGGGATGCGGATACGACGGGAGTGCGGATGATCCGCTGGCTCTCCGCCCGCGGTCTCCTCGTCGGCACACCCGAGACCGCGGCGCTCCCCGCGCTCCTGGCCGCCACCTCGCCCGACGCGCGCGGGGGAGCGTTCTACGGCCCCCGCGGCCCCGGTCACCTCGGCGGCGGCCCCGCCGAGCAGAAGCTCTACTCCCGCCTGCGCAGCCCTGAGGACGCCGCCCGCATCTGGGCGATCTCCGAGGAGCTGACCAGGTCGCCGTTCCCCGTCGCCTGAGTCCGGTCGCGGTCGCGGTCGCGGTCTCGGCCGCGGTCGCTCAATCGCTGTTGACCCAATCATGGTAGGCAGGTCAGGGGCCGGTGCGGTCCGCTCACCGTGCCGAGAGGGGTCGACCTGCCGTGACCGTCGCCGCCCCCGGCCGCCTCTCCACCTGGCGCGAGAAGTTCCTCGTCGAGGAGCGCTACCTCGACCGCACAGCGCGCCGCCGCCTCACCATCACCGCGGGCACCCTCATCGCGGTCGGAGCGGTGCTCTTCGTCGTGGTGCTCACGGGGGTCGTGACCCAGTCGGGCTTCGAGCGCCTCGACGCCCCCGTGGAGGCGTGGTTCAACGCGAGGGTCGACAGCACCGTCACGACCTTCATGATCGTCCTGGCCGTGGCGTTCGGGCCCGTGGCGCTCCCGGTCATCATCCTCGTCGTGCTCATCGTCTGGATCATCGCCGCCCGCCATCTGTGGCGCCCGATCCTGCTCGCCTGCGGCATGGTCACCGGGGTCGCCCTCGCGCTGCTGCTCGCGCCGCTCGTGCAGCATCCGCGCCCGCCCGTGGGGCAGATGCTGTTCGGCCCGGACCATTCCTTCTCCTTCCCCTCCGGCCACGTGCTCGGCACCTCCGACTTCCTGCTCATCACCGCGTACCTGCTCGCGAGCCGCATCCAGCGCACGTGGTTCACGGTCGCCGCGTTCGCCTTCGCCGTCGTGTCGATCGCGGCGCAGATCGTCAGCCGCCTCTACCTCGGCTACCACTGGATCAGCGACACGACAGCCTCGATCGCGCTCTCGATGGTCATCCTCGGCGCCATCATCGCCATCGACGTGCGCCGAACGGTGCATCTCACCCCCTCCCGCCCCTGAGCCCGAAAGGCCCCCATGAGCACCCGAGCCAAGACGAAGAGCGCAGCCCGCTCCGCAGGCAACAGCAAGGCCCTCACCGTGCTCGCCAGAGTCGGATTCGCCGCGAGCGGCCTCGTGCACCTCCTGCTGGGCTTCCTCGCCATCCGCGTCGCCTTCAACGACGGCGGCGAGAGCAGCGACCAGTCGGGCGCCATGTCCGAGATCTCGAAGCTCCCGGCCGGGGCCGTGCTGCTGTGGGTGGTCGTCATCGGCCTGTTCGCCCTCGGGCTCTGGCTCATCGTGCAGGCCGTGCTGGGTCTCGGATCCTCGTCCGACAAGCGCTGGGTGCGCAGCCTGATCTCGGTGGCCAAGGCGATCGCCTACATCGCGCTGGGTGTCACGGCACTCACGTTCGCGCAGGGCGGGTCGACGAGCAACAGCGACTCCACGCAGCAGGCCAGCGCGAACGTCCTGTCCCTCCCCGGCGGTCCGCTCCTGCTCGGCCTCGTCGGCCTGATCGCGGTGGGTGTCGGCGGCTACTTCATCTTCAAGGGCGTCACCAAGAAGTTCGAGGAGGATCTCAGCATCCCCTCGGGCACGAAAGGCAAGGCCGTGCGCACCCTCGGCATCGTGGGCTACGTGGCGAAGGGCATCGCGGTGGTCGTGGTCGGCATCCTCTTCGTGGTCGCCGCCGTCACGGTCGACCCCGAGAGCGCCACCGGTCTCGACGGCGCCCTCAAGTCGCTCGCCGAGCTCCCGTTCGGCGTCGTGATCCTCGTGGCGGTGGGCCTCGGCCTCATCGCCTACGGCATCTACACCTTCGCCAGAGCCCGCTACGCCCGCCTCTGACCGGGGGCCAGCTGAGGGTGGTCACTGCTCTCCTGCAGCGGATCCGGTTACTCGGCGCCCGCGATTCCCGCCTCATGAATCGCTTCTCCGTAGCAGCCGCCTTCAGACCAGTCGTAGGGGGCATCGACAGCCTGGGGCTGACCGAAGAGGGTGACGAGCGCGTCGTCGTAGAACGATTCAGTCCGCTCGCCACTGATCGGTTCCCACGAGAAGGAGCCGTTCCGAAGCGACACCGACCCGTCGGGGTTCGAAGCCGGCATGTGGGAGTGGTCGATCCCGTGTTCTGCCATGCAGGTCGTGATCGCCGCATCGATGGTGGCGAACACCGTTGCGTCCACGGAGTCCCCCGGAGCGCCACGTCCTCCTGATGTCTCAGCGGGTGGGTAAGCCATCGACTCGTAGACGTCGGCAATGCGGGCCAGCTCGGATTCGGAGAAGGTGGACACGCCCCCATCGAGGAGGCCGGCTTTGTGGAGTGCTTCGCCGTAGCAGCCACCTCGGTTCCAGTCGTATGCCGGGAGAAGATTGTCGGCCTCGCCGTACAAGGCGATCTGCTCGTGCTGATCGAACTCCGCAGGGAACGGGATGAATCCCGTCGAGACGAGCCCGGTGACGTCTCCCTCGGCGGGTGCCGGCTCGAACGAGTAGCTGTGGCCGGCCTGTTCACCCATGCAGATCTTGATCCACGTCTGCACCCGTATGTACGTTTCGCGATCATGCTCGGCCGAGTACTCGGGCAAGCCCGCGATCATCGCAGCAGGCAGGTTCGACACCACTGGGGAGGGTGTCTGCTCCTCCACGGGCACCGAACCGTCGTCGAGGACGGTGACGGGCACCGGTGCTCCCTGCGACTGGGCGCTCGCGGCGGTGAGCATCCCAGCGCCGATCAACGCTCCCGAAACAAGCACGGCGACGCCGGCGAGAGCACAGGCAGCGACAGCGATCTTCTTCCGCATCAGCGGGCCTCCTCGGTGAGGTTGGAGCTGACGCGAGTGGGGGACCACCAGAGCGCAGCAGCGGCGAAATACATCATCAGGGCCCCGATGAGTACGTACTTGGGAAGCGGCCAGACCGGGTCGAGGTACATCACCTGATTCACGAGCGCGCTGCTGTAGAGCAGAGTGTCGAACGAGTTCTGGACGATGAAGGCTGCGGAGGCCCCGAGGGCGCCGGCGCCCAGAAAGCGGGTCCGCGATGGAACAAGCAGCAGCATCCCGCCCGCTGCGACCGCCAGGGAGATCGCCAGGAAGACAAGTGGTGCGGCGATGGCCTCGTCGTCTTGGATCACGTAGAACCTGGTCGCCTTGATGAGAGCCGCCGATCCCGATGAGATCAGCACAAGTCCCATGGATCCGACAGCCAGGAGCATCGCCGTTCCGCGCCGCTTCGAGTTCGCCGCGCTGAGGGCTCCCGTCCTGCGACGGAGCTGATCGCGGCGCCAGCTCACGTCGTCCACGGCGCCGCGGAGACCTCGCCTCGTCATGGCGCGCGTCGCTTCCGCCGCGCTCAGTCCGGCGTCCTCCGCCCAGATCGCGTGGTCGTGCAGGTCGGAGGCGAGCTGTTCGAGCCTCTCACCTGCGATGTCGGTGTCGAGCCCGCGGGTGTACCAGCGAGCCCAGCGCAGCACGCGTCGGCTGGCACGCCGGAACTCCGGGGAACGCATCACCGTCATGTCGTCACCGCTCCCGCCGGTCTCGGAGTGAGCCCAGGCGAAGCAGCACCTCTTCCGACCGCAAGTCGTTCCGCGGCGAGGAGGGCACGTTCCGCGCGAAGCGCGAGCTCACCTTCACCTGTCACGCGGTACAGACGGCGTCGAGGTCGATTCTCGACCTCGGCCGAGTCCGCGTCTTCCCAGTCGGCCGCAAGGAGACCCGAGTCCTTCATGCGGCTCAGAGCCTTGTACAGCGTGCCGTGCGCCGTCAGTCCCGCACCGTCGCGATCCGCCAGCTCGCGAGCCAGCGCGAAACCGTAGAAGGTGCCGTCTCGGAGCTGCAGAACGAGCCCGCACTCCAGGATGTCGAACTCCAGGGGGAACAGTCGTCCCGGTCGCCGTTTAGCCATGAGCCGACTACAAGAAGCTATCTTCCCAATGGCAAGCGTTTAATGAATAAATATCAGAATAGCGGATGCGGCGACACGCCGGTGGGGGGTGGGGGCTCGGCGTTTAGACTTGGTACCCACGCCGAGACAGCCGGAGAATCAGTGCCCTCGAACGACTCCTTCGTGCACCTGCACGTGCACAGCGAATACTCGATGCTCGACGGCGCGGCCCGGGTCAAACCCCTCATCGAGGCCGCGGTCGAGCAGGGCATGCCGGCCGTCGCCGTCACCGACCACGGCAACGTCTTCGGCGCCTTCGACTTCTGGAAGACCGCCACGGAGGCCGGCATCAAGCCCATCATCGGCACCGAGGCCTACCTCACCCCAGGCACGCACCGCACCGACAAGACCCGCATCCGCTGGGGCAACGGCGGGGGAGACGACGTCTCGGGCGCCGGCGCGTACACGCACATGACGCTGCTCTCCGAGAACACCGGGGGCATGCACAACCTCTTCCGGCTCAGCAGCAAGGCCAGCATCGAGGGCTACTACTTCAAGCCCCGCATGGATCGCGAGCTGCTGAGCCAGTACGGCAAGGGCCTCATCGCCACCACCGGATGCCCGAGCGGTGAGATCCAGACGAGGCTCCGGCTCGGCCAGTACGACGAGGCCGTCAAGGCGGCGAGTGACTTCCGCGACATCTTCGGCAAAGAGAACTTCTTCTGCGAGATCATGGACCACGGTCTCGACATCGAGCGCCGCATCATGACCGACCTGCTGCGCCTCGCCAAGCAGCTCGACCTGCCGCTCGTCGCCACCAACGACCTGCACTACACGCACGCCCACGACGCCACGAGCCACGCCGCACTGCTCTGCGTGCAGTCGGGTTCGACGCTGAGCGATCCGAACCGCTTCAAGTTCGACGCCGACGAGTTCTACCTCAAGAGCGCCGCCGAGATGCGCCAGCTCTTCCGCGACTACCCCGAGGCGTGCGACAACACCCTCCTCATCGCCGAGCGATGCGAGGTGGCCTTCGACACCAAGGCCAACTACATGCCCCGCTATCCGGTGCCCGAGGGCGAGACCGAGGCCACCTGGTTCGAGAAGGAGGTCGAGGCGGGGCTCAAGGAGCGCTACCCGAACGGAGTCACCCGCGAGGTGCGCGAGCGCGCCGACTACGAGGTGGGCGTCATCCAGCAGATGGGCTTCCCGGGCTACTTCCTGGTGGTCGCCGACTTCATCAACTGGTCGAAGCGCAACGGCATCCGGGTGGGCCCCGGCCGTGGCTCCGGTGCGGGATCGATGGCCGCGTACGCCATGAAGATCACCGACCTCGACCCGCTCGTGCACGGCCTCATCTTCGAGCGGTTCCTCAACCCCGACCGCGTGAGCATGCCCGACTTCGACGTCGACTTCGACGACCGGCGCCGCGGCGAGGTCATCAAGTACGTCACCGAGAAGTACGGCGACGAGCGTGTGGCACAGATCGTGACCTACGGCACCATCAAGGCCAAGCAGGCGCTCAAGGACTCCGGCCGGGTGCTCGGCTTCCCCTTCAGCATGGGCGAGAAGCTCACGAAGGCCATGCCGCCGCCCATCATGGGCAAGGACATCCCGCTCAGCGGCATCTTCGACAAGACCCACCCGCGGTTCAAGGAGGCCGTCGACATCCGCACGGTCATCGAGTCGGATCCCGAGGCCCGCACGGTCTTCGACACCGCGCTCGGCATCGAGAACCTCAAGCGGCAGTGGGGTGTGCACGCGGCCGGCGTCATCATGTCGAGCGACCCGCTCATCGACATCATCCCGATCATGAAGCGGGAGCAGGACGGCCAGATCGTCACGCAGTTCGACTACCCGGCGGCCGAGTCGCTCGGTCTCATCAAGATGGACTTCCTGGGGCTCCGCAACCTCACCATCATCGACGACGCGCTCGACAACATCCGCGCCAACCGGGGTGAGGATCTGGTGCTCGAGACCCTCGAGCTCGACGACAAGCCCTCCTACGACCTGCTCGCCCGCGGCGACACGCTCGGCGTCTTCCAGCTCGACGGCGGGCCGATGCGCGGCCTCCTCCGGCTCATGAAGCCCGACAACTTCGAAGACATCTCGGCTGTGCTCGCCCTCTACCGCCCTGGCCCCATGGGCGCGGATTCGCACACCAACTACGCGCTCCGCAAGAACGGCATCCAGCCGATCACGCCCATCCACCCCGAGCTCGCCGAGCCCCTGCTCGAGGTGCTCGGCCAGACCTACGGCCTCATCGTGTACCAGGAGCAGGTGATGTCGATCGCGCAGAAGCTCGCCGGCTTCACGCTCGCACAGGCTGACCTGCTGCGTCGCGCGATGGGAAAGAAGAAGAAGAGCGAGCTCGACAAGCAGTACGAGGGCTTCTCGAAGGGCATGCACGACAACGGCTACTCCGAGGCCGCCGTCAAGACGCTGTGGGACATCCTGCTGCCCTTCTCCGACTACGCCTTCAACAAGGCGCACTCGGCGGCCTACGGCGTCATCTCGTACTGGACCGCCTACCTCAAGGCGCACTACCCGGCCGAGTACATGGCGGCGCTCCTCACGAGCGTCGGCGACTCGAAGGACAAGATGGCGCTCTACCTGAGCGAGTGCCGTCGTATGGGCATCAAGGTGCTGCCGCCCGATGTCAACGAGTCGATCGGATTCTTCACCGCCGTCGGCACCGACATCCGCTTCGGTCTGGGTGCTGTGCGAAACGTCGGCATGAACGTCGTGGAGCTCATCAAGACGGCGCGCGAGGAGAAGGGCGCGTTCACCTCGTTCGGCGACTTCCTCAAGAAGATCCCGCTCGGCGCCACCAACAAGCGCACCATCGAGTCGCTCATCAAGGCCGGCGCGTTCGACTCGCTCGGATCCACCAGGCGCGCACTCATCGAGGTGCACGAGGGCCTCATCGACAACGCGGTGTCGCAGAAGCGCAACGAGGCCAACGGGCAGGTGGGCTTCGACTTCGACTCGCTGTGGGATGCGCCGGAGGAGGTGCACGACATCCCGGTGCGCCCCGAGTGGGCGAAGCGCGACAAGCTCGCCTTCGAGCGCGACATGCTCGGCCTCTACGTGTCGGATCATCCGCTCGCGGGTCTCGAGATCCCGCTCGCGAAGGTGGCGTCGACGTCGATCCTGGATCTGCTCGAGAGCGAGCACACGCAGGACGGCGATCAGGTCACGGTGGCGGGGCTCATCACGAGTGTGCAGCACCGCGTGGCCAAGAACTCGGGCAACCAGTACGGCATGATCACGGTCGAGGACTTCAACGGCGAGATCACCGCGATGTTCATGGGCAAGACGTACCAGGAGTTCGGTCCGGCGCTCACGAACGACTCCATCGTGGTGGTGCGCGGCCGGGTGTCGCTGCGCGACGACGGCATGAACCTGCACGCGTTCAGCCTGTTCCAGCCGGATCTCGGGCAGGTGGGCTCCTCGGGCCCGCTCCAGATCTCGCTGGCCGAGTACAAGGCGACCACCGACACCGTGCAGGCGCTCAACGACGTGCTCATCCGGCACGCGGGCGACACCGAGGTGCGGCTCAAGCTCGTGAAGAGCGACAACGTGCGCGTCTTCGAGATCCCGTTCCCCGTGCAGGTCACGGCAGACCTCTACGGCGAACTCAAGTCCCTCCTGGGCCCCAACTGCCTCGTGTGATCGTGGTGGGCGAGGCGGACGGGCGGTCGCGGTCGGGTTCGCTCGACGTCGAGAGGGCGGCCTACGACACCGTCGCCGAGTCCTACGCCCGCCTGCTGCCCGACACGGGGTACGAGTCGGATCTCGACCTCGCGATGGTGCGGCGCTTCGTGGAGTCGATCCGGGAGCGAGGCGGCGACAGCGTGCTCGATGCGGGCTGCGGAGCCGGGCGCATGGTCGCGCACCTGGCCGGGTTGGATGACTCGCTCACCATCCGGGGCGTCGATCTGTCCCCGGGAATGCTCGCCGTTGCGCGCCGGGCGCATCCGGAGGTCGTCTTCGTGGAGGGCGAGCTCGCTGAACTGCCGGTCGGCGACGACGAGGTCGACGGGGTGCTCGCCTGGTACTCGATCATCCACACGGCGCCCGAGGGGCTGCCCGCGGTGTACTCCGAGTTCGCGCGGGTGCTCAGACCGGGCGGGTCCGTGCTCGTCGGTTTCCAGCGAGGGGCGGGGGAGCGGTGGATCGCCCGCCCGTACGGCCACGACGTCGAGCTCAGCGCCTACCTGCACGACACCGCCGGAGTGGCGGCTGCCCTCGTCGAGGCCGGATTCGCGATCGACACCGTGCTCGACCGCGAGCCGCGCCCGTCGGAGCGACTGGCGCAGGCGTCCCTCCTGGCCACCCGCCCCGCGCGCTGACCCTCCTACGGCTGCGCGTCGCCCAGGTAGCGGGCGACGGCCTGTTCGTAGCGGGCAGCCAGACGGGCCGCGGTGGTGTCGGGGTCCTCGTCCTTCGGTGTCGAGCGGGCGGTGGAGCGGGAACTCAGCTCGTGCTCGATCGTGTCGAGCAGGCCCGCGTCGGCCTGGGGCAGCCACTCGATCGCGGGGACCCCGTATGTGCGCGTCTGCTCCTGCCCGAGGTCGCGGAATCCGCGGGTGCCCCAGGAGTGCGCCGCGATGAGCGACCAGGGCACGAAGCCGGGAACGCGCACCCGAGCATCCGGCGCCGGGCTGCATGCCCACGCGTAGATCGCGATCGACAGCCAGGTGCGGCGACCTGCGTGCGTCAGGTACACGCCAGTCAGGCCGCGCTCGGCGTCGAAGAGCACCTCGGTGCCGTCGCGTTCGAGCAGCAGGCTCGCCACCGCCATCTGCACAGGACCCCAGGCCTCCTTCACGGTGAAGCCCGAGTCGAGCAGCGGCAGAACGATCTCGCGAGCCCCGCTCTCGATCGTCGCCAGCACCCGTGCCGGGTCGTCGTGCTTCTCGATCGCGCTCACGGTCGAACCCTACCGGCGCCGAGAGGGAGGTCGCGGAGGGATTGAGGCGACGGGCGGGACGGGCGGGAGGGACCGGACTGGGTAGGCTGGAACGGCCATGATCAAGACCATCGACCTGCGCGGCCAGACGCCCAGCCGCTTCGAACTCGCCACCCTCGTCCCGCGCCCCGACACCGACGTGTCGGTCGCCACCGAGGCGGCCACCGCCCTCATCGAGGCCGTGCGCCGAGACGGGCTCGTCGCCCTCCGCGAGCAGTCCGAGCGCTTCGACGGCGTGGCACCCGAGCACGTGCGCGTACCGCAGTCGCACATCGACGAGGCCGTCGCGGGCCTCGACCCCGCCGTGCGCGAGGCCCTCGACGAAGCCATCGTGCGGGTTCGCAAGGCCACCGCCGCGCAGATCCCCCCGGCGCGCACCACCACCCTCGCCGAGGGCGCCGTGGTCGAGCAGCGTTGGCAGCCCGTCGAGCGCGTCGGCCTCTACGTGCCAGGCGGCAAGGCCGTCTACCCGTCGAGCGTCGTCATGAACGTGGTGCCCGCTCAGCTCGCGGGTGTCGGATCGCTCGCCATCGCCTCCCCTCCGCAGAAGGAGTTCGGCGGTCGTGTGCACCCCACCATCCTCGGCGCCGCCGGCCTCCTCGGTGTCACCGAGGTCTACGCCATCGGGGGAGCGGGCGCGGTGGGCGCCCTCGCCTACGGCGTGGAGGAGATCGGCCTCGACCCCGTGCAGGTCATCACGGGCCCCGGCAACGTCTTCGTGGCGGCCGCCAAGCGACTCGTGCGCGGCGTCGTGGGCATCGATTCCGAGGCCGGCCCCACCGAGATCCTCGTGATCGCCGACGAGAGCGCCGACCCCGAGTTCGTGGCCGCCGACCTCGTGAGCCAGGCCGAGCACGATGAGCTCGCCGCCGCCGTGCTCGTCACCGACTCGCTCGCCCTCGCCCAGAACGTGATCGCGGCCCTCGAGCGGGTCGCCTCGAACACCAAGCACGCCGAACGCGTGGCGATCGCCCTCGACGGCCCCCAGTCGGCCATCGTGCTCGTCGACACGATCGAGCAGGCCGCCGCGGTGAGCAACGTCTACGGCCCCGAGCACCTCGAGATCCAGACGAGGGATGCGGATGCCACGCTCGCCCTCCTCACCAACGCCGGCGCCGTCTTCGTGGGCGCCTACTCGCCCGTGAGCCTCGGCGACTACCTCGCGGGCTCCAACCACGTGCTGCCCACGGGCGGGCAGTCCCGCTTCTCCTCGGGCCTCGGCGCCTACACCTTCCTCCGCCCCCAGCAGATCGTGCGCTACGACCGCCCCGCGCTCGAGGCCGTCGCCTCCCGCATCGTGGCGCTCTCCGCCGCCGAGAACCTCCCGGCCCACGGCGACGCCGTCACCGCCCGCTTCACCCCGCCCGCCACCTGACGCCGCCCTCCCACGTCGGCTACCATCCCGTCATGCGCGAGAACTCCACCCGCTCCACCGACGCCGACGTCACAGGGTTCCTCGACGCCGTCGCCGACCCGCGCCGCCGCGAGCAGGGTCACCGGCTGCGAGAGCTGCTCACCGAGCTCACCGGTCACGAGGCACGGATGTGGGGTCCGTCCATCGTCGGTTTCGGGTCATCCCCCTACACGAACTCCGCGGGCACCCACGACTGGTTCACGGTGGGCTTCTCGCCCCGCAAGGCGGCACTCACGCTCTATGGAGTGCACAACGACTACGGCCCACCCGACCCGCTGCTCGAGCAGCTCGGGCCGCACACGACAGGCAAGGGCTGCCTCTACGTGAAGCGGCTCGACGCCGTCGACCTCGACGTGCTGAGCGCGATCGTGCGGGCGGCATATATGCGGGCGGCCGACGACACGGCAGGGCACTGAGCCGGTACTCTTGACCTGCCATGTACTGCCCTTACTGCCGCTACCCGGATTCCCGCGTCGTCGACTCCCGCACCACCGACGACGGCCTCGCCATCCGCCGACGCCGCCAGTGCCCCGACTGCGGTCGCCGTTTCAGCACCACCGAGACCGCGAGCCTCAGCGTGATCAAGCGCTCGGGCGTGGTGGAGCCGTTCAGCCGCGAGAAGATCGTGAGCGGAGTGCGCAAGGCCTGCCAGGGCCGGCCGGTCACCGACAGCGACCTCGCCGTGCTCGCGCAGCGGGTGGAGGAGACGGTGCGACTCTCCGGGGCGGCCCAGATCGACGCGAACGACATCGGTCTCGCCATCCTGCAGCCCCTCCGCGAGCTCGACGAGGTGGCGTACCTGCGGTTCGCGAGCGTCTACCAGGCCTTCGACTCGCTCGACGACTTCGAGAGCGCCATCACCCTCCTGCGCGTGGAGCACGAGCAGGCCCACGACGACACTCCCGCCGAGTGACGGGCGCCTACGACCTCCTCTTCCGGCACGTGCTGTCGAGGATGGATCCCGAGCGGGCGCACCACCTGGCCTTCTCCGTGATCGAGGCCATCCCGAGGCTCCGGCTCGAGCGACCGTTCGCCCGCTTCACGTCGCCCAGGGTCGGCTCCACCGAGGTCGACCTCTCTGTCCGCACGCTCGGCCTCCGCTTCCCGACCCCCTTCGGCCTCGCCGCGGGGTTCGACAAGGATGCCAAGGGCATCCGCGGTTTCGGAGCGCTCGGCTTCGGCCACGTGGAGGTCGGCACCATCACCGCGCGCGCCCAGCCGGGCAATCCCCGCCCCCGCCTGTTCCGCCTCGTCGCCGACCGCGCGGTCATCAACCGCATGGGCTTCAACAACGGGGGAGCGGCTGGCGCGTCGCTCCGCCTGGCCCGGGTGCGCTCGCACCGTCATCCGCGCCCCGTCATCGGCGTCAACATCGGAAAGAGCCGAGTGGTCGAGGTCGAGAACGCCATCGACGACTACCTGCAGAGCGCCCGCGCCCTCGCCCCGCTCGCCGACTACCTCGTGGTGAACGTCAGCTCGCCCAACACCCCGGGCCTCCGCGGGCTCCAGGAGCTCGACCGGCTCGCTCCACTGCTCGAGGCCGTCAAGGCACAGGCGGGATCGACCCCGCTGCTGGTCAAGATCGCCCCGGACCTGGCCGATGACGACGTGCGCGACATCGCCCGGCTCGTGGTCGAGCTGCGGCTCGACGGCATCATCGCCACCAACACAACCCTCTCCCGCGCCGACCTCGCCTCCGACCCCTCACTCGTCGAGGCCGCAGGGGCCGGCGGTCTCTCCGGGGCCCCGCTCGCCGCTCGCTCTCTCGCCGTGCTCGCCCTCATCCGCAGCGTCGTGCCTGCAGACCTGTGCGTCATCTCGGTGGGCGGTGTCGACACCGCGGCCGACGTGCAGCAGAGACTCGACGCCGGTGCCACCCTCGTGCAGGGCTACACGGCCTTCCTCTACCGCGGCCCGTTCTGGGCTCGCAGTATCAATCGTGGGCTCGCCCGCTTGCGTCGCCCGGCCGGCTGAGTCGTCGCGAGAGCACACCATGATGGGGGTCGGGGGCCCGAGAAGCAACCCTCGTGCGGAGCCGAGCGGCGGGCGTACAGTGAGGGCTCTCCCCACCAGCACTGGACAGCCATGACACTACGACGGCTCGTGCTGAACGAGCGAGACTACATCCTCGACGGCCCCGCCGCCGATCGCGCGGCGTGCGACATCCTCGCGGCCGTCAGGCACGGCGGCGACTTCGTGCAGCTCGCCTCGGTCACGGACACCCGCACGAAGGTGCTCATCACCTCCTCGACCTCGGTCAGGTTCGAGACCATCCCGCCCGCTCCCGTCGGTGACGACGGCGTGGACGGGGAGCTGCCGTGGGAGTTCTACGACCTCGACTTCACCGACTGAATCCATACTCGTCCGAGCAATTCCTGTCAAGGCTCCACCTGCGGGGTCGCCGATCCCTAGACTTCTGGAAGACATCGCATCGACGAGTGCGGTGTTCGATGGATCGGGTTCTGGGGACCCTGCCAGAAAGGGGCGGTCATGCCGTTTCGCACCAAGGAGACCCTCGAGAAGTGGGCGGCCGAATTCGTGTCGCCGGGAAAGCCGATCGAGGGCGTCGTCGATGTGCTCATGCACGATGGGGATCCGGGGGAGGACACCGGTCTCGTCGTGGTGCGCCTGCGCAATGCCACCACCGAGGTGCACCTCGAGCCCACGGCCCCCGGCAGCCCCACCTGGCACGTCATCTTCGGCCCTCGCGACACGTACTTCGCTCTCGGTGTCGCCGGGTTGCGGGAGCTGTCCGAGGAGCTCGCCGTCGCGGCCGACCTGTGCGCCTACCTCGAGCTCAGGTCGCTCGAGGCGCTGCACGCTCTGAACCAGGTTCCCACCGCGCCCGACGCCCTCCCGACCGTCTGATGCGCGTCGCCGTCCGCGAGACGGGCGCTAGACCGGTCGCTCTATCGACGGTCTGAGGGATCGATGGTCTCCGCGGCGGCGGCCAAGTCGCGGAAGAACCTCTCGAGCAGCTGAGCGTCGTCGGCCCCGAGGGCTGCGAAGACTCCGCTCACCAGCTCGGGGTCGTCGTGCGAGGCGACCACGTTCAGGCCCTCCTCCGTCACGCTGAGGCGCAGACCCCTCCGGTCCTCCGGATTCGGGGTCCTGGCAGCGAGCCCGCGCTTCTCGAGGCGATCGAGGAGCACGGTCACCGAGGCGCTCGTGATGCCGAGCCGGTTGGCCAGATCCTTCGGACCGATGGGCCGATCGCCCTTCGCGGAGTCGCGGAGCAGGCGCATGGCCGCCAGGTCGTTCTCCTTGAGCCCCGACTGCTCGGTGAGCCGCCGCAGGAGCTTCGCTTCGGAGAGCCTCAGGTCGCTGAGCGTCGCGAGCACTCTGACGGCGTCATCCGTTGCAGCGGTGTCGTCGCTCATCAGCCAGGCCGTGCGTCTTTCCTCGTTCATCCGGTTCATCCCTGGAGAACGCTACCCCGGGACGAGCGGAACCGCTCTCGACGCGCACGAGCAACCGACCCCGACGGATCAGCTCGGGTACTGCCCGCGCTTGACCTGGGGCTTCGGCAGCCGCAGGCGGCGGAACTGCAGCGCGCGCATCGTGGCGTACCAGCGGGTGCCGCGCTCGATGTTGTCGGCGCCGAACTTCTCGCGCAGCTTCTTGAGCAGCAGGAACCCGAGCAGCACGCAGTCGCCGATGACGATCAGCACGAAGGCGTAGAGGCCGAGCATCACGCCCGACTGCACCTCGGGTGCGGGCACGAGGGTGAGCAGGATCACGACGAACATGATCGGGATGAGGAACTCGCCGATGTTGAACCGGGCGTCGATGTAGTCGCGCACGTACCGGCGCTGGGCGCCCTTGTCACGTGCGGGGAGGTAGCGGTCGTCGCCGTTGGCCATGCCGATGCGCGCCTTGTCGCGCGCCTCCTGCTGCTTGCGCTTGAAGTCGCGACTCGCCTCTTTGCGGTCGGTCGGCACGAGCGGGCGGGCGTTCGCCGCCTCGCGCTCCTTGCGGGTGGGAGTCGCACGACCCTTGCCGGTCGTCGGCGACTCCTCCACAGGCGCGTCGATGATGGTCTGCGGGGTGCTCGTCTTCTTCGCCACGGTGTCCTCGTTCGTCGGTCTCTTAAGATTACCTGCATGACAGACAGCAGTGGCTCCCAGTTCTCCCAGGTAGGCGACGACGTCCCCGCCGGCACTCCCGAGGCGCGGCTCGCCCAGGAGGCGCGGCTGGCCGAGGAGGTGCGTCTCGGCCTGCCCGCGAGCATCGCCGAGCTGAGCGGCCTCGTGCGCATCCCCTCGGTGTCGTGGAGCGCCTTCGATCCGGCCCATGTCGCCACGAGCGCAGAAGCGGTCGCCGGGCTCGCCCGCGAGACGGGGGTCTTCGAGACCGTCGAGATCCTGCAGGCCTCCACCGAGACGGGGGAGAAGGGCCAGCCCGCGGTGCTCGCCACACGCCCGGCCACCAACGGCCGGCCCACGATCCTCCTCTACGCGCACCACGACGTGCAGCCCCCAGGGCAGGAGGTCGACTGGGAGTCGCCGCCGTTCGAACCCACCGTGCGGGGCGACCGCCTCTACGGCCGGGGTGCTGCAGACGACAAGGCGGGCGTCATCTCGCACCTCGCCGCGGTCCGCGCCCTCCGAGCCGTGCTGGGAGACGACTTCGATCTCGGTCTCGTGCTCTTCATCGAGGGCGAGGAGGAGTTCGGCTCCCGCTCGTTCGCCGACTTCCTCGAGACGCACCGCCAGAAGCTCGCGGCCGACGTCATCGTGGTGGCCGACTCCGACAACTGGAACACCGAGACGCCGTCGCTCACCATCAGCCTGCGCGGCAACGTCACGTTCCGGCTCACGGTCTCCACTCTCGCGCACGCCTCCCACTCCGGCATGTTCGGGGGGGCGGTGCCTGATGCGATGCTCGCGGCGTTCCGGCTGGCCGCATCATTCCACGACGAGCACGGTTCCGTCGCCGTCGAGGGCCTCACCTCGCGCGCCGTCGAGACGCCGGAGTACTCCGACGAGAGGCTGCGGAGTGAGGCCGGTCTGCTCGAGGGGGTCACGCCCATCGGCACCGGATCCGTGCTGTCGCGGCTCTGGGCCCAGCCCGCCATCACGGTCACCGGCATCGACGCGCCGTCGGTGGCCAACGCCTCCAATACGCTCATCCCGAGCGTGGCACTCCGCGTGAGCGCCAGGATCGCCCCCGGTCAGGACCCGCAGGAGGCCTACAAGGCCCTCGAGGCCCATGTGCGCGCGCACGCGCCGTTCGGCGCGCAGGTCGCGTTCGACGACGTCGACACCGGGAGCCCCTTCCTCGTCGACACGTCCGGCTGGGCGGTGACGGCGGCGAAGGATGCGATGCGCGACGCGTGGGGCGCCGAGCCCGTCGAAGCCGGCATCGGCGGCTCCATCCCGTTCATCGCCGATCTCGTGCGGGTGTTCCCCGAGGCGCAGATTCTGGTCACGGGTGTCGAGGATCCGCACACGCGCGCGCACAGTCCCAACGAATCGCTGCACCTCGGCGTCTTCCACAGGGCCATCGGCACCGAGGCCCTCATGCTGCTGCGCCTGAACGACCGCACCGGGAATAACTGATCCGACCCGCAGGTTGCCGGAGTTAGACTTCCCCCATACTTCCGAAGCGAATGGAGTGAACATGAGCGACTCAACGCTGACAGCCACCGAGACCGAGACGGTCCTCGAGGCTCCCGCCCACAAGGTCGGCATCACCCCGGCCGCGGGCACGAAGGTCAAGAACCTCCTCGAGCAGGAGGGTCGCGACGACCTGCGCCTGCGTGTGGCCGTGCAGCCGGGCGGCTGCTCCGGCCTCATCTACCAGCTCTACTTCGACGAGCGCATGCTCGACGGTGACAACGTGGTCGACTACGACGGCGTGGAGGTCATCGTCGACAAGATGAGCGTCCCCTACCTCGAGGGCGCCACGATCGACTTCGAAGACACCATCCAGAAGCAGGGCTTCACCATCGACAACCCGAACGCCGGCGGCAGCTGCGCGTGCGGTGATTCCTTCCACTAGGAAGCGCATCGTGAGAAGGGCCGTCCCGCATCGGGGCGGCCCTTTCTGCGTGCGTACCACAGGCCGATCCGGTGCGCCTGTGGCGTCCGCGGGGAAATCGACAGAGTAGGCTAGGAGAAGGTCAAATACACTGTGGTGTAGCTTCCCGAAAGGTCTGTGGTGCGCTCTAACCGACGTCTCCGATGGGCTGCGATCCCTCTCGCAGTCGCACTGTCCGTTGTCCTCGCGGGGTGCTCGCAGGAGCAGCTCCAGGGCTGGCTCCCCACCGAGCCGGGCACCACGAACAACGTCGACCGGGTCATCGGACTCTGGGTCACGTCGTGGATCGTCCTGCTCATCGTGGGTGTGATCACCTGGGCTCTCACCATCTGGGCGATCGTGGTCTACCGCCGCCGCAAGGGCCAGACCGGTCTGCCGGCGCAGCTGCGCTACAACATGCCGATCGAGATCTTCTACACGATCGTGCCCCTCATCCTCGTGCTCGGCTTCTTCGCCTTCACCGCTCGTGATCAGGACGCCATCGAGGCCGCGTACGACGACCCCGAGGTCACCATCCAGGTGTTCGGCAAGCAGTGGGCGTGGGACTTCAACTACGTCGACGAAGACGTCTACTCCGCCGGTGTGCAGGGTCAGGAAGACCCCGACGACGCCAACGGCAACCTCGTCGAGTCCGAGATCCCCACGCTCTACCTGCCCGTCGGCAAGACCGTCGAGGTGCAGCTCGAGTCGCGAGACGTCATCCACTCCTTCTGGGTCATCGACTTTCTCTACAAGAAGGACATGCTGCCCGGCAAGACGAACTACATGTACGTCACTCCGGAGCGCGAGGGCACCTTCACCGGCAAGTGCGCCGAACTCTGCGGCGAGTACCACTCCATGATGCTGTTCAACGTCAAGGTGGTCTCCCAGCAGGAGTACGACTCCTACATCGACTCCCTCCGCGCCGCAGGCCAGGAGGGCCAGCTGGGCCACGAGTACGACCGCAACCAGAACCTGCCGGGCATCGGTACGCCCGCACACAGCGAAGAAGAAGAGTAGGAACGCGAGATGACTGCAACCGTCGACGTCACGCCGGCCGCATCACCGGCCCCCCTTCCCACTCCGTCGAAGACCGTGGGCCGCAAGGGCAACATCCTGGTCAAGTGGATCACCTCCACCGACCACAAGACCATCGGGTACATGTACCTGATCTCGTCGTTCATCTTCTTCTGCCTCGGCGGAGTGATGGCCCTGGTCATCCGTGCGCAGCTGTTCGAGCCCGGTCTCGAGCTGCTGCAGACGAAGGACCAGTACAACCAGCTCTTCACCATGCACGGCACGATCATGCTGCTGATGTTCGCGACGCCGCTGTTCGCGGGCTTCGCCAACGCGCTCATGCCGCTGCAGATCGGTGCTCCGGATGTCGCGTTCCCGCGACTCAACGCCTTCGCGTTCTGGCTGTTCCTCTTCGGATCGATGATCGCCGTCTCGGGCTTCCTCACCCCTCAGGGTGCGGCCTCGTTCGGATGGTTCGCCTATGCGCCACTGTCGTCGACGACATTCACACCAGGTGATGGTGGAAACCTCTGGGTCTTCGGGCTGGGGCTCTCGGGCTTCGGCACCATCCTGGGTGCGGTCAACTTCATCACGACGATCATCACGCTGCGTGCTCCCGGCATGACCATGTTCCGCATGCCGATCTTCACCTGGAACATCCTCGTGACCTCGATCCTCGTGCTCATGGCCTTCCCGGTGCTCGCCGCCGCGCTCTTCGCGCTCGGTGCGGACAGAGTCTTCGGGGCGCACATCTACGACGCGGCCAACGGTGGTGTGCTGCTCTGGCAGCACCTGTTCTGGTTCTTCGGGCATCCGGAGGTCTACATCATCGCGCTGCCGTTCTTCGGCATCGTCTCCGAGGTGTTCCCTGTCTTCAGTCGCAAGCCGATCTTCGGCTACAAGACGCTGATCTACGCCACGATCTCGATCGCGGCCCTGTCGGTCACGGTGTGGGCGCACCACATGTACGTCACCGGATCGGTGCTGCTGCCGTTCTTCGCGCTCATGACGATGCTCATCGCGGTGCCGACGGGTGTGAAGATCTTCAACTGGATCGGCACCATGTGGCGGGGCTCCGTCACGTTCGAGACGCCCATGATCTGGGCCATCGGCTTCCTCATCACGTTCACCTTCGGTGGACTGACCGGTGTCATTCTCGCGTCGCCGCCGCTCGACTTCCACGTCTCCGACACGTACTTCGTGGTGGCGCACTTCCACTACGTGGTGTTCGGCACCGTGGTGTTCGCTATGTTCTCCGGCTTCTACTTCTGGTGGCCGAAGTGGACGGGCAAGATGCTCAACGAGCGTCTCGGCTACTGGCACTTCTGGCTGCTGTTCATCGGCTTCCACACCACGTTCCTCATCCAGCACTGGCTCGGTGTCATCGGCATGCCTCGTCGATACGCCACGTACCAGCCTGAAGAGGGCTTCGAGTGGATGAACCAGCTCTCCACGATCGGCGCGTTCGTGCTCGCGGCCTCGATGATCCCGTTCTTCCTGAACGTGTACATCACGGCCCGCAAGGCGCCCAAGGTCACGGTGAACGACCCGTGGGGCTACGGTCGCTCGCTCGAGTGGGCCACCTCGTGCCCGCCCCCGCGCCACAACTTCACCTCGATCCCGCGCATCCGCTCGGAGTCGCCGGCGTTCGACCTCAACCACCCCGAGGCCGGCATCCCCGTCGGCGTCGGACCGGCGAAGGATGCGCCCGACGCCCCCACCTACGACGTCTCGCAAGGCAAGGTCAAGTAACCATGAGAGCCAACACCAATCTCTTCTGGATCCTGTTCTTCTTCATGCTCCTGGCCGCCGCGGCCTACACGGTCTGGTCGTTGATCTACTTCGACGGCCAGGTGGAGTGGGTCGGAACGGTGGGGATCGGCCTCGCGGCCATCCTCTCGGCGTTCCTCGCGTTCTACCTGGGGCGCGTGCACAAGTCTCAGGGCGGTGAGCTGCCCGAGGACCGCCTCGACTCCAACATCGACGACGGCGACCCCGAGATGGGCTTCTACAGCCCGTGGAGCTGGTGGCCGATCATCCTCGCGGGTGGTGGAGCCATGCTCATGCTGGGCCTCGCGGTCGGCTTCTGGCTCTGCTTCATCGCCGGAGCCATCACCTTGGTAGCCGTAGTCGGCTGGGTCTACGAGTACTACCGCGGCTACTTCGCCCGCTGACCCACCCCCAAGACCAACGAAAGGCCCCGCACTCAGGTGCGGGGCCTTTCTTGTCTTGTACCGGGCTCGTCTGAGCCCTCGCGGGGGAGTGCTACGAGCAGCGGGGGAGGTTCTCGAGGTTGGCGTCGAGGCTGGCCGGTCCGCCCAGAAGGACGATGTGGTTCGGCTTGAGTGCGCGTACCTGAACGGCGACTTCATCTGCCACGCAGTTCTTGCGCACCAGCAGGATCGGCGCGCCCTTGACACCCGCGAGGACTCCGCCAGCCAGCGCATCCGGATAGTTCGCACCGGTCGCGAAGTAGATCGTATCGACAGGGCTGGTGTGGTTCGCCGCAGCGATGTTCGCGGACACGATGAATCGATCATCGCCCTCGATGCGAGTGAGGCTGCCGGTGACTGTCTTGAGATCGGCGGCCACACCGGCGGAGAGCGTGTCCTCCCCTCCGAAGACCGTGGTGGTGGTGACCCCGCGGGATGTCAGGAGTGCCTTCTCGTCGGTCGTCAGGACGGTCGCTTCTCCGTTGACGAGCAGGACCGGTGTCTTGATCTTCGCGGCCGCGGGGCTCGCGCTGAGTGCGTCGGGGAACTTCAGGCCACTCGCCACGTAGATGCTGGTCGAGGGCATGGCCCCGAACTGGGGATGAGTGATGAGCGCTCGCGAGACGGCGAACCGGTCGGCGCCGCCGATGCGGGTGACAGTAGCGTTGTTGCTCATGTTCTCGAGCTGGCGGACGAGCTCCGGCTTCAAGGATGCCTCTCCTCCCACCACCACGATGTTGGCCGGTTCGAAGCCGTTGACCACGTTGTACACGTAGTTCGGGAGACCGGTGGACGTGGCCAGAACGAGAGGGGCATTGCGCTGAGCCGCGATGGCGGATGCGCTGAGGGCATCGGAGTAGTTCTCGCCACTGGCCACATAGACCACAGGCGCCGTACCAGGGGCCACCTGCTGGGCCACGTTGGCGGCGACGTCGTAGCGGTCCTCACCATGGATGCGCTCGACGATGGAGCCGGTGGGCACGATGTCCATCACGCAGCTCTTGACGCCCGCTCCGCCGTCCGACTGGCTGAAGGACATGGTGAAGGAGAAGCTCCCCACCTTTGTGGGTGCCCCGACGATCCTGGGGCTCAGGTGGTCTCGAGGAACCAGGGCCAGACCATCGGGAAGCGCGCCCGCCGAGATGGTGGCGTCGTAGCCGGCACCCTGCTCGCCGTCCAGCACCTCGAAGGCCATGGGGGTATTGATCTTCGTGATCTGTGGCGGGCACATCATGAGGCCGGGGCCAGAGCTCTGCACAGTGGAGGCGGCTGACGGAGCAGCGATCGCCGTGGTCAGTGCTACTGCGGCGAGGGTGGTGGATGCGAGAAGGGTTGTGCGGCGTCTCGTCCGCGCGGGTCGGGTGTGATTCATGGGTCTGGCTCTCTGATCGGGGAATGGTCCATGAACAGAGTGCGGCCGTTTGCAGGCGCGGAGTTATGAGCAGTTGGTACTCACGCCGGGACGACGGAGGGCCCGCACACCGGGGTGTGCGGGCCCTCTGGGGGAGCGGGGTGGGCTACTTGAGGCCCGGGCCCTGCTCCAGGGAGTGGTCGGTGCCGTCGCCGTGGGTGCCGTGCGCGCCGTGGCCCGCGTCGAGCTCCTGCTGCTGGGCGGGGGAGATCCTGTCTTCGAAGAACCAGTGCGAGACCGCGGAGCGGAAGCGCATGAGACCGGTGATCTGACCCTTGGAGTTGGGGCGGATCATGATCGGCTCGTACGATTCGTAGTCCACGAGACGCCAGCGCTCGTAGTCGTCGACCTGCTCGTGCACCTCGATGTACTCGCCACCGGGCAGTCGCACGATGCGGCCGGACTCGAAGCCGTGCAGCACGATCTCGCGATCCTTCTTCATGAGCGCGATGCAGATGCGCTTCGTGACGAAGTAGGCGATGAACGGCCCGATCACGACCCACGCCTGGATGGCATGGATGACGCCCTCGATCGACAGCTGGAAGTGCGTGGCCATGATGTCCGACGACGCCGCGGCCCAGAGGCCGGCGTAGAAGGTGACACCGAAGGCGCCGATCGCGGTGCGGGTGGGGGCGTTGCGCGGGCGGTCCAGGATGTGGTGCTCGCGCTTGTCGCCGGTGACCCAGGCCTCGATGAACGGGTAGGCCGCGACACCACCGAGCAGCGCCAGCATGGCGATGACCGGGATGATGATGTTGAACGACCACGTGTGGTCGAGCCACACGAACTCCAACCCCGGCGGGATCAACCGCAGGGCGCCGTCGGCGAAGCCGATGTACCAGTCGGGCTGCGTACCCGCCGACACCGGTGAGGGGTCGTACGGCCCGTAGTTCCAGATCGGGTTGATCGTGAAGAACGCGGCCATGAGGGCGATGACGCCGAACACCAGGAAGAAGAATCCACCGGCCTTCGCCGCGTACACGGGGAGGATCGGGTAGCCCACGACGTTGTTGTTCGTGCGACCGGCACCGGCGTACTGCGTGTGCTTGTGCACGATCACGAACACGAGGTGCAGCGCGATGAACGCCACGAGGATCGCCGGCAGCAGCAGGATGTGCAGCGTGTACAGACGCCCCACGATCGCCGTGCCCGGGAACTCGCCTCCGAAGAGGAGGAACGACGTCCACGTGCCGATGAAGGGGATGCCCTTCGTCAGACCGTCGATGATGCGGAGGCCGTTGCCCGAGAGCAGGTCGTCGGGCAGCGAGTAGCCGGTGAAGCCCTCGGCCATCGCCAGGATGAAGAGCAGGAAGCCGATGACCCAGTTGAGTTCGCGCGGCTTGCGGAACGCTCCCGTGAAGAACACGCGCAGCATGTGCAGGCCGATGGCCGCGATGAACAGCAGCGCCGCCCAGTGGTGGATCTGCCGCACCAGCAGGCCGCCGCGCACATCGAACGAGATGTGCAGCGCCGACTCCATGGCCGCCGACATCTCGACGCCCTTCATGGGCACGAACGCACCGTCGTAGTGCGTCTCGACCATGGAGGCCTGGAAGAAGAACGTGAGGAACGTACCGGAGAGGATGATGACGACGAAGCTGTAGAGCGCCACCTCACCGAGCATGAACGACCAGTGGTCGGGGAAGATCTTGCGACCGAACTCCTTGACCACGGCCGAGATGCTCGTGCGGTCCTCGATGTAGTTCGACGCGGCTGCGGTCAGTCCACCGCTCTTCGGCTTCGCACGGGCGTCGCCCTGCGAGTCGGTCCTGTCGATCGTGCTGGTCATGAACGCTCCCAGAAGCTAGGGCCGACAGGCTCGTTGAAGTCACTGCGAGCCACGAGGTAGCCCTCGGAGTCCACCTCGATCGGGAGCTGGGGGAGTGCGCGCTTGGCCGGTCCGAAGATGACCTCGCACTCCTTCGTCACGTCGAACGTCGACTGGTGGCACGGGCAGAGCAGGTGGTGCGTCTGCTGCTCGTAGAGCGCCACCGGGCAGCCCACGTGCGTGCAGATCTTCGAGTAGGCCACGATGCCGTCGTAGGCCCAGTCCTCGCGACCCGCGCTCGGGTTGAGGTCCTCGGGGTTGAGGCGCATGAGCAGCACGGCCGCCTTGGCCTTCTGCTCGAGCAGGTCCTCGCGCTCGTTGAGGCCCTCGGGGATGATGTGGAAGACCGAGCCGATCGTCACATCCGACGCCTTGACGGGGATGCCTGAGGGGTCGAGCGTGAGGCGCGAGCCCTTCTTCCACATGGTGTGGCTCAGCAGCTCGATGGGGTCCTCGTCTTGAGGGGCCCATCCGCGGAAGAGCACGAGGCCGGGCAGCGGGAAGGCCACGATGGCGCCGATGAGGCTGTTGCGGATGAGCGTGCGACGCCCGAAGCCTGACTCCTGGTCGGCCTCGTGGAAGATCTCGACGGCACGGTCACGAGTGGCCTGGGTGCCGCGGATCGGGTGGCGCTCGTCGACGCCCTCCTTGTCGGCCATGAGCGCCTTGCCCCAGTGCACGGCACCGAGACCGATCCCGAACAGCGCGAGGGCGGAGCCTAGACCGATGAACAGGTTGTTCAGACGGATCGACGCGATGTCTCCGTCTTCCATCGGGAACGCCATGTAGGCCGCGAGAGCGAAGATGCTCCCCGCGATCGACAGGTAGAACAGGGTGTAGACCGTGCGCTGCGCGTGCTTGGCCTTCTTGGGGTCGAGATCCGTGACGCGCTTGCGGTGGGGCGGCTCGCCCGGGTTCACCACATCGGAAGCAATGACCGCGGTGCTGGTCGAAGCAGCTCGACTCGTCTCGACGGCCGACGAATCGGAAGCGGCAGTATCGTGACCGCTCACCTCGTCATGTGCCATTGTTCTCCCTTTCGAGCTTGCTGTTGTGTGCTGTGCCTGTGTTCACGTCGGCCGCGGCTAGTTCGACTTCGCGGTCAGCCAGACCATGAGGCCGATGATCGCGCCGAGTCCGAAGATCCAGACGAAGAGGCCCTCCGCCACCGGGCCGAGCGAACCGAGCTCGTAGCCTCCGGGGGACGGGTTGTCCTCGATGTACTTGAGGTACGTGATGATGTCGCGCTTGTCTTCCGGCGACAGGTTGTCGTCGTTGAAGACAGGCATGTTCTGCGGGCCCGTGAGCATGGCCTCGTAGATGTGCGTGGCGAGCACGCCGGTGAGCTCGGGGGCGTACTTGCCCTCGGTGAGCGCACCGCCGGCGCCGGCGACGTTGTGGCACATGGCGCAGTTGATGCGGAACAGCTCGCCACCGTGGGCGGCGTCGCCGTCGCCCTGCAGGAGGCTCTCGTCGGGGATGGCGGGGCCGGGGGAGATGGAGGCGACGTAGGCCGCGAGGGCCGCCGTCTGCTCGTCGTTGAACTGCGTGGGCTTCTGCATGGCCTGCGGGCCCTGCATCGCCATCGGCATACGACCGGTGCCGACCTGGAAGTTGACGGATGCTGATCCGACACCGATCAGGGAGGGGCCGTCAGGCGTGCCCTCGAGGCTCATGCCGTGGCAGGTGGCGCAGTTCGCGGCGAAGAGCTTCTCGCCCTCGTCGATCACCGCCTGGCTGGTGACCTCGGTGTCGGCGGATGCGGTGGTGGTGCTGCTGAACGCCGCGTAGCCACCGCCGGTGACGACAAGGCCGATCGCAATCAGCACGACGGTCGCCAGGGGGTGGCGTCTGCCTGCTTTCCTGCTCGTGCGGGCCATGCTCTCTACTCTCTTTCGGTGCATCGGGTGGATCGGGCCGGTGTGCGTTATTTCAGCACGTAGATCACGAGGAACAGGCCGATCCAGACCACGTCGACGAAGTGCCAGTAGTACGACACCACGATGATCGAGGTCGCTTCCTTGTGACCGAAGTTCTTGACCGCGAACACGCGGCCGAGCATGAGGAGCATGGCGATGAGGCCGCCGGTGACGTGCAGGGCGTGGAAACCGGTGGTGAGGTAGAAGGCCGATCCGTAGGCGTCGCTGTTGAACATGACCCCCTCGGAGACGAGGGTCGCGTACTCGAGCACCTGGCCGCTGACGAAGATGGCGCCGAAGGCGTAGGTGAGGAACAACCACTCGGTGACGCCCCAGTCCTTGGGCTTCCAGCTCGTGCGCTTGGCCTGGCCGCGCTCGGCGGCGAACACGGCGAACTGGCACCAGAAGGAGGAGATCACCAGGATGATCGTGTTGACGAGCGCGAACGGCACGTTGAGGATGGAGGCCTGCTCGGCCCACGCTCCCGGGTTGGTGCTCCGCAGGGTGAAGTAGATGGCGAAGAGGCCCGCGAAGAACATGACCTCGCTGCCGAGCCACACGATGGTTCCCACCGCCACGATGTTGGGGCGCTGGACCATGGGGGCACTCTGAGTCTGGGTCAATGAGCTGCTCGTCACTGTTCCATTATGACCGATTTCCCAGCCTGGTTTTGCAAAGGGGCGCGCTCGGGCGGCTGCATCGGCGTGTCCCGCCCGGGCGACGCCCCATAGGATCGTCCGTATGGCTGAAACACGTTCCTGGCCCGGGATGATCTCCCACCTGCTGACCGGATCCGATCTCTCGATCTCGGAGGCCAGCTGGGCCATGAACAAGGTGATGCTAGGGGAGGTGACTGAAGCTCAGCTGGCAGGTTTCCTGGTGGCGCTGAGAGCCAAGGGCGAGACCGTCGACGAGATCGTGGGCTTCAGGGATGCGATCCTCGAGCACGCTCTGCCCATCGACGTCGATCCGTTCGTGCTCGACATCGTGGGCACGGGAGGCGATCGCTTCGGCACCGTCAACGTCTCGACCATGGCCTCGATCGTGGCCGCCGCGAGCGGGGTGCCCGTGCTCAAGCACGGCAACAAGGCGGCGAGCTCGCTCTCCGGGTCATCGGACGTGATGCGCTCGCTCGGGATCGACATCGACATCGAGCCGCAGCGGGTGGCGGAGGTGCTGCTCGAGACGGGCATCTCGTTCGCGTTCGCCTCGAAGTTCCACCCCGGGTTCAAGAACGCCGCCGTCGTGCGCGGCGAGCTCGGAGTCCCCACGGTCTTCAACTTCCTGGGCCCGCTCTGCAATCCGGCCCGCGCCGAGGCGTCGGCGGTGGGGGTCGCGCACCTCGACAGGGTGCCGCTCATCGTGGGCGTGTTCCAGACCCGCGGGGCGACTGCGCTGGTGTTCCGGGGCGACGACGGGCTCGACGAGCTCACCACCACGGGCCACAGCCACATCTGGGAGGTCTCCCGCGGCTCCGTGAAGGAGCACGACCTCGACCCCCGGGACCTCGGCCTCAAGCGCGCCGACATCGAGGACCTGAAGGGCGCCGACGCCGCCTACAACGCCGAGGTGGTGCGCCGCGTGGTCTCCGGCGAGCACGGCCCCGTGCGCGACATGGTGCTGCTCAACGCCGCGGCGGGCCTCGTGGCCTTCGCCCTCGCCACCGACCCCACCGAGGTGGACCGGGGCATCGTGGATCGCCTGCGCGAGAAGATGGCGGTGGCCGAGGCCGCCATCGACTCAGGGGCGGCAGCGGCGAAGCTGGAAGACTGGATCACCGCCACCAACCGCTGATCAGTCGACGTCGGCGTCGACCCAGTCGAGGGTTTTGGTGACGGCCTTCTTCCAGTTGCGGTAGAGGCGGTCGCGCTCGGCATGCTCCATGGAGGGCTCCCAGCGGGAGTCCTCCTGCCAGTTGGCCCGCAGCTCGTCGAGGTCGGCCCAGTAGCCCACCGCCAGGCCAGCAGCGTAGGCAGCGCCCAGCGCGGTCGTCTCCGCCACGACCGGGCGGATGACCGGCACGTCGAGGATGTCGGCCTGGAACTGCATGAGCAGGGTGTTGGCGATCATGCCGCCGTCGACCTTGAGCTCCGTGAGGGGCACTCCGGAGTCGGCGTTGACGGCCTCGAGCACCTCCTTGGTCTGGAACGCCGTGGCCTCCAGTGCCGCACGGGCGATGTGGCCCTTGTTCACGTAGCGGGTGAGGCCCACGAGGGCGCCCCGCGCATCCGCTCTCCAGTACGGCGCGAAGAGGCCGGAGAACGCGGGCACGAAGTAGGCGCCGCCGTTGTCGTCCACCGTCTTCGCGAGCGCTTCGATCTCGGGTGCCGAGGCGATGAGCCCCAGGTTGTCGCGCAGCCACTGCACGAGCGACCCGGTGACGGCGATCGAGCCCTCGAGCGCGTAATGCGGGGCGTCGTCACCCAGCTTGTAGCCGAGGGTCGTGAGCAGCCCGTTCTTCGACTTCACGATCTCGGTGCCCGTGTTGAAGATGAGGAAGTTGCCGGTGCCGTAGGTGTTCTTGGCCTCGCCGGCGTCGAACGCCGCCTGGCCGAAGGTGGCGGCCTGCTGGTCGCCGAGGATGCCCGCCACGGGCACCTCGCGGAGCAGCGAGGAGGTGTGCACGGTGCCGTAGACCTCGGAGGACGACCGGATCTCGGGCAGCATCGACTTGGGCACGCCGAAGACCTCGAGGATGTCGTCGCGCCACTCGAGCGTCTCGAGATCCATGAAGAGCGTGCGCGAGGCGTTCGTGACATCCGTGACGTGCACACCGCCGTCGACCCCGCCCGTGAGGTTCCAGAGCACCCAGCTGTCGGTGGTGCCGAACAGCAGGTCGCCGGCCTCCGCCCTCTCCCTGGCGCCCTCCACGTTCTCCAGGATCCAGACGATCTTGGTGCCCGAGAAGTAGGTGGAGAGGGGGAGGCCCACGATGTCCTTGAACCGTTCGGCGCCTCCGTCGGCGGAGAACCTGTCCACGATCTCCTGCGTGCGGGTGTCCTGCCACACGATGGCGTTGTAGACGGCCTCGCCGGTGTTCCTGTCCCACACCACCGCGGTCTCCCGCTGGTTGGTGATGCCCACGGCCTTCACGTTGTGACGCGTGATGTTGGCCTTCGAGAGGGCCTGACCGATGACCTCGCGCGTGTTGTCCCAGATCTCCTTGGGATCGTGCTCGACCCATCCCGCCCTCGGGAGGATCTGCGTGTGCTCGAGCTGGCCGGTCGACACGATCGAGCCGGAGTGATCGAAGACGATCGCCCTCGTGCTCGTCGTGCCCTGGTCGATCGCGATGATGTAGTCGGACATGGATCAGGTGAGGATCGGCAGCAGCGGGATGGCCGCGAGACCGGCGAGCACGCCACCGATGATGGGGCCCACGATCGGCACCCACGAGTAGGACCAGTCGGACGTGCCCTTGCCCTTGATCGGGAGCAGAGCGTGAGCGATGCGGGGTCCGAGGTCACGGGCAGGGTTGATGGCGTAGCCGGTGGGGCCACCGAGGGATGCACCGATCGCGATCACGAGCAGCGCCACGGGCAGAGCACCGAGGGCCGCGAGACCGCCGCCGTCTCCCTGACGACCGAAGCCGATCACCACGAACACGAGCACGAACGTGCCCACGATCTCCGTGACGAGGTTCCAGCCGTACGAGCGGATCGCGGGGCCGGTGGAGAACACGCCGAGCTTGTTGGCCGCCTCCGGCTCCTCGTCGAAGTGCTGCTTGTAGGCCAGCCACACGAGCACCGCACCGATGATCGCACCGATGAGCTGCGCACCGATGTAGGCGATGACCGAGAGGGCGTTCACCTCGACGGCGGTGGCCTCCGATCCGAAGGTCTCCGCACCGTTGGCGACGAGACCGAGGGTGACCGCAGGGTTGAGGTGGGCGCCTGAGGCGTAGGAGACGATCACGCCGGAGAAGACCGCGAGGCCCCAGCCGATGGTCACCATCAGGAATCCGCCGTTGAAGCCCTTGGTGCGCACGAGCGCCACATTCGCCACGACGCCGCAGCCCAGGAGCACCAGCATCGCCGTGCCCACGAGTTCCGAGAGGAAATCGATACCGAGATTGTCCACGTTGACCTTCCTTCGCACTGTACGGCCACCGAATGCGGCCACCGAGGTGATCGGTACTTCACAATATCCCCAGCGTCTTGCCAGGTATACGACGAAACGGCGTAGATTTGCACCGGATGGCCCGGCACGGGCACCCGTCGCGAGCGACGAACGCTCGATCGAAGGGACAGGTCAATGAAGAAGCTCATCAACGATCCGAAGAACGTGGTCGACGAGGCGGTGGCCGGCTTCGAAGCCGCCCACGGCGACATCGTGACCGTCTCGCACGACCCGATCTACATCGCCCGCAAAGATGCGCCGGTGGCAGGCAAGGTCGGCATCGTCTCTGGCGGTGGCAGCGGGCACGAACCCCTGCACGGCGGCTTCGTGGGCTACGGCATGCTCGATGCCGCGGTTCCCGGCCCCGTGTTCACCTCGCCCACCCCCGACCCCATCCTCGCCGCCACGAAGGCCGTGGACTCCGGGGCGGGCGTGCTGCACATCGTGAAGAACTACACGGGCGACGTGCTCAACTTCGAGACCGCTGCGGATCTGGCCGCCGCCGACGGCGTGGAGGTGCGCACGGTCGTGATCGACGACGACGTGGCGGTGAAGGACTCGCTCTACACCGCGGGCCGCCGCGGCGTGGCCGGCACGGTGCTGGTGGAGAAGATCGCCGGAGCCGCCGCCGAGCGCGGCGACGCGCTCGACGCGGTGGCCGCCGTGGCGGAGAAGGTCAACGCGCAGGTGCGCACGATGGGTGTGGCCCTCACGCCGTGCGTCGTGCCGCACGCGGGGGAGCCGAGCTTCACGCTCGCCGACGACGAGATCGAGATCGGCATCGGCATCCACGGCGAGCCGGGTCGCGAGCGCATCAAGCTGGCCCCCGCCGACGAGATCGTGGACCGCCTGCTCGGGCCGGTGCTGGAGGATCTGCCGTTCGCCTCGGGCGACAAGGTGCTGCTGCTCGTCAACGGCATGGGAGGCACGCCCCAGGTGGAGCTCTACATCGTGTTCCGGCACGCGGCGGAGGTGCTCGCCGCCCAGGGAATCGAGGTCACGAGGAGCCTCGTGGGCAACTTCGTGACCTCGCTCGAGATGCAGGGTGTCTCGATCTCGGTGCTCAAGCTCGACGACGAGCTCACCGAGCTGTGGGATGCGCCCGTGCAGACGGCCGCTCTGCGCTGGGGACGGTAGGGTTTCGCGGATGACACTGGGCATCGACTGGACGACCGACTGGATCAGGCGGAGCGCCGCCGTGATCGCGGAGCACCGCGGTGAGCTCATCACCCTCGATCGCGAGATCGGCGACGGAGACCACGGCGAGAACCTCGACCGCGGCTTCACCGCCGTGCTCGCCAAGCTCGACGACCTGCCGGCTGACTCCTCGCCCGGCGACGCGCTGAAGATGGTGGCGACGACGCTCATCTCCACCGTGGGCGGCGCCTCAGGGCCCCTGCTCGGCACGGCCTACCTCAAGGCGGCCGGTGCCGTGGGCCAGGCGAAGGAGCTCGACGGCGCCGCCGTGGTGGCCCTCCTCACCGCGGCGCGCGACGGCGTGGTGCTGCGCGGCAAGGCCGAATCCGGCGACAAGACGATGATCGACGCGTGGACACCCGCCGTGGAGGCCGCTGCGGCAGCCCAGGCGGAGGGGCTCGCCGAGCGCGCCATCCTCGAGGCCGCCGCGACCGCCGCCGAGCAGGGCGCCGTGGCCACCGAGCCGCTCGTGGCCCGCAAGGGTCGCGCGAGCTACCTCGGCGACCGGGCGATCGGGCACCGCGACCCCGGTGCGCAGTCGTCGTCGCTCCTGCTCCGCGCCGCGGCCGACGCGGCCGCCGACGCCGCGGGGGAGTGACGATGAGCGGCACCTCCGGCAAGGTCGGGATCGTCTTCGTCTCGCACAGCTCCAAGATCGCCGAGGGGCTCGTGGAGCTCGCGGCGCAGATGGCGGAGGGCAGCACACTCGTGGCGGCCGGAGGCACCGACGAGGGCGGCATCGGAACGAGCTTCGAGAAGGTCTCCCAGGCCATCGGTGCGGCCGATTCCGGTGCGGGCGTCGCGGTGTTCTGCGATCTCGGATCCGCCATCCTGACCGCCGAGACGGCACTCGACTTCCTCGACGACGACGTGCGCGAGCGCGTGCGCATCGTCGATGCGCCGCTCGTGGAAGGCGGCGTGGCCGCGGCGGTCGCGGCGGAATCGGGAGCGTCCCTCGACGAGGTCGTGGCCGCGGGCGAGACGGCGAACGGCGGTGGGGAGACCGGTGACGGTGCACCCGCCGAGAGCGGCGCGGTCTCCCGTGATGGTGGAGCGTCCGCCGATCCGGCCGTTCCCGCCCCGGCGACTGCGGCCGGCTACTCCCGCTCCGTCTCGATCGTGAATCGCGACGGCCTGCACGCACGTCCCGCCGCCGAGTTCGTGAAGCTCGCGGGCACCTTCGATTCGAAGGTCACGGTCAATGGCAGGGATGCGCGGAGCCTGCTCGGGATCATGGCCCTCGGACTCACCAAGGGGAGCACCGTGGAGCTCGCGAGCGCCGACCCCGACGGCCGTGCAGCAGTCGACGCGTTGGCCGATCTCGTCGAGACGGGGTTCGGCGAGGAGTGAGCGCACCGGATTCCGTGCGAAAATGATGAGTTGGGGAATCGCACCACGACACCGGGGATCGAGAGGATCACAGACACCATGGCAAGCAGCGCAACGAAATGCCCGACGTGCGGGAAGTCGGTGCCCGTCGGCCTCGTCTCCCAGACGATCCTCCAGCACGACGACCGTCACGGTCAGCGGTGCCCGGGGTCCGGCCAGTTCCCCGCGCAGTCCGCGACTCGGGCCGCCTCGGCGGCATCCGCCGGATCCGCCCCGCGGGCGGCCAAGAAAGCGGCGACGAGCCCGCCCACCAAGGGTGGCGTGACCGTGCGCCGCGTGGAGGTCGACCCCGAGGTGCTCCGCGAGCGCCAGGAGCGCTCCGAGCGACTGCGCCAGGAGCGCGCCGAGGCCGCACGCGACCGCAACGACGTCAACGTCTCGTACTTCGACGGCCCGGGGGCCTGACCCAGCGTTCACGGCCCCTGCCGACCGGCCCGGGCCCCTGAGAGAGGTGGCATCGTGGCCGATCCGACATTCGAGACCGTCGAGGAGTACATCGCATCGTTCCCGCCCGAGGTGGGTTCGGCGCTCGAGCAGCTCCGAGCTCTCCTGCTCGAGGCGCTGCCCGATGCGACGGAGTCGATCAGCTACGGCATGCCGACGTACGCCTACGGCGGCAAGAACCTCACGTTCTTCGCGGGGTGGAAGGCGCACCTCGCGCTCTACGGCGTGCACTCCTTCGACGACGACACTCGGCTGGAGAAGCTGGTCGCTCCTTACCGCTCCGGCCAGGACACACTCAAGTTCTCGCTCGCGAAGCCGCTGCCGACCGAGCTCATCACGCGCGTCGTCACCGCGCTGAGGACGAAGCGGATCGCGTCGCGCCGGTGACGGGACGCGGTCGCAGCGGCGGTCCCCGTCGCGGTCGCAGCGGCGATCGGGCCAGCCGGCGCATCGATCCGCCGTACTTCGACACCGTGGCCGCACGCCGACGCGCCCGCCTGGTGGCGGAGATCGCTCCCGAGGGACTGCGTGGCTTCGTGGAGCCGTACCTCGACGGCGGGGCGACGGCGCTGGCGGTGCTGCAGCGGCTCCCCGAGGTGTCGGTCACCCTGGCGAGCACGGTCGACGACATCGTCACGACCTGGGAGGTGGTGCGCGACGATCCGGAAGCCCTGATCGGGGCGGTGCGCTCGTTCGTCGAGGGCCACTCCGACGCGCAGTTCCTGGCCGTGCGAGGGCAGGGGAGCGGCTCCCCTCTGGAGCGGGCCGCTCGCTTCTGCTACCTCCGCGGGGCTGCGGCACCGGATGCGCGCGGCCGGCCTCCTCGTGCCGTCGACAGTGCCCTGCCCGGGCGGGATGCGGTGGTGTTCGACGAGGCGAACCTGCGGGCACTCTCGGCGCTGCTGGCGCGGTCGGACGTTACTCTCGTGCGGGCGTCGCCCTTCGCCCTGCTGCCGCGGGTGCAGGACGAGGACCTCGTGTACCTCGACACCCTGATCGCTCAGGCGGAGGACGGCGACGGCGGCGATCCGACGCGGGGCCCCGCTGCTGACCGCGAGGTGCGGAGTCTCGTCGGTGCCATCACTGCCAGGGGCGGCTTCGCCGTGGCCCCCGCGGACCTCGCGGGGCTCACGCCGGTGCACGACGAGCTGTGGGGGAGCGGCAACCTCAAGCGCGCTCTCGCCCGCGAGGCGACCGACCGCTGACCGCTCGGACCACGCATTGCCCACTCACTCCGGCGGTGGCAGGGTGTCGTCATGGTGATCGAGGTGCGCCCCGCGACGGTCTTCGCCGATGTGCAGACGATGGTCGGACCGAAGCGCGCCGACGCGAACGTGTGCTGGTGCCTGAGCTATCGCATCCCGTCGAAGGAGAACCAGGCGCTGCGTGGCCTGGCGCGCGGCGCACGGGTGCAGCAGCTCGTGGAGGAGCGGCCGCCGCCCGGGGTGCTCGCCTACGACGGCGACGACGTGGTGGGGTGGGCGGCGATCCATCCGCGGGCCGACACCACCTTCGCCCGCAACCGGAGGATCCCGCACGTCGACGACCGCGATGTGTGGTCGCTCTGGTGCGTGCGGGTGCGCCCCGGCCATCGGGGCTCGGGCATCTCGCGCGCCCTCGTCGCCGGCGCGGTGGAGTTCGCCTTCGCCCAGGGCGCCCCCGCCGTGGAGGGCTACCCGGTCGACAACGCGGGCGAGAAGGTCGACCTCACCATGGCGTACGTCGGTACGAGGAGCCTCTTCGAGAAGGCCGGCTTCACGAAGGTGTCCGACACGGAATCGGTGCTCAACGGCTTCCCTCGCGTGATCATGAGGCTCGAAGCGCCTGCGACGTAGGCGCGCCAACCGGAGCGGCTCGCGCCGCCGGCCGGATTCAGACCTGCTTGGCGCGCTCCGCGATCTGCGTGCGGATCGCCTCCTGGTCGACGTCGATCTCGCCCACGTCGTCCGGCCCGCCTTCTCCGGGCACCGAGATGACCGCGGAGCTGTCGACCTCGGGGTCGTCGAGGTGTGCGGAGCTGCGCGGATCGGCCTGCGCCTCCTCCGTCTCGCGCCCGCTCCCGGGGCTGTAGCTCATATCCTTCTTCACGGTGTCGTCGTCGTTACCACTCTGAATGCCCATGTCCCCGACGATACGACTCCGCTCCGCCCCTGCAACCCCCCTTGCCACACCCTCCATGCGGGTGGCGAGGGCGGGGGAGGCGTAGGGGCCAGGGCGGCGGAGGGCGGCGATGACGCGGGAGACGACCTCGGCGGGCTTGTCCTGGCTGAGCTTCTCCTTGGCCTCGACGCGCGCGACCCGCAGTCGGAAGCCCACGGTGCCGTGCACGATCCGCTCGGCGTAGGCGGTGTTCTCGGCGCTCCGGTGCAGCAGGAACGGATTCGGCTGGTCGCGCTCGAAGTGCTCGACGAGGCGATCGAGCACCAGGAGGTTCTCCTCGTCGCCCAGGATCTCGGGGGTGCCGTGCAGGTGCGCACTCACGAAGTTCCAGGTGGGCACGGCGGGGGAGTGCTCGTACCAGCCGGGCGAGATGTAACCGTGAGGGCCCTGGATGACGACGAGGATCTCGTGCGCACCGAGCTCGTGCAGCCGCTCGTCCGGTCGGCCGACGTGGCTCACGAGCACGATGGCCTCGGGGTCGTCGTCGTGTTCGAGGATCACCGGGTAGTGCGAGGCCACGAGTCCGCGGCCGGGCACGTGGCTCACGATGGTGGCCCACGGGTGCTCCCGGATGAGCTCCTTGAGGCGCGCGACGTCGTGCAGCGCGTAGTCGGCGTTCGATCTCATCGTGGGCCCCTTCTACTGGGCGGTGCGGAAGCGGCGGAGGAGCACCTGCACACGCCGGGTGATGAGGGTGAACGCCTTCTCGAACGCCTCGGGGGTGTCGCTCCGCGCCGGGTCGGGGATGGACCAGTGCAGGTCGTCGCGGCCGTGCATCTGCTCGTGCGCGCCGTCGCAGACCGTGACCACGAGGTCGCGCTCCTCGAGCACCTGGTCCACGTAGCGGGGCGCGCGGTCGCCGTCGATCGTGAGGCCGTGGCGCGCCGCTGCCGCCACGGCACCCGGATTGACGGCGGGGCCGGGGCTCACGCCGGCGGACGCGACGGGCACCCGGCTCGCGTCGCGCCAGATCGCCTCGGCGAGCTGCGAGCGCGCGGAGTTCGCGGTGCAGACGAACACCACCCGCGGGGGAGTCGCGACGACCGCGGGGGTGAGGGTGCCGAAGACCTCGGCGTTGAGACCGATGTAGGTGCGGCGCCTGTCGAGCTCGGAGCGGGTGCGCGAGACGATCCCGGCCGTCTCGAGCACGCGCAGGTGGTGGGCGACGAGATTGGACCTCAGCTCGAGGAGCGCCTCGATCTCGGACGAGGAGAGGTCTCCGAGAGTGAGGAGGTCGACGATCTGCAGGCGGTGCTGGTCACCTAGCGCAGCGAAGAACTCCGCTCGGCGTCTCAGCTCCGTCATGGCGACCGTCCAATCGTGGTGACTCAATCACTATTGACCTAATCATGGTAGGCAGGTTCCTGCACGGCACTTCGTCGCGCGCATTTCTGAGGGAGCAATCATGGGTATCGGTACCGGCATCGCGCTGATCGTCATCGGAGCCATCCTGGCGTTCGCGGTGAACGTGGACCTCGGCGGGGTCATCAACCTCGCCCTCATCGGCTACATCCTCATCGGCGCGGGCGTCATCGTCTTCCTCATCAGCCTCGTGTTCATGCTGCGTCGTCGTCAGACCACGGCCACCACCCGCACCGCCGTCGACCCCGCGAGCGGCGAGCAGGTCACCCGCAGCACGCGCGACAGCAACGACCCCCTGGTCTGAGCGCCGGCCGGTCTGGAACGTGACGATCCCCGCCGTGCGCCCTGAGAGCTCGCCCGACACCGGTGAGCTGCTCGACGGCCGCTACCAGTTGGAGTCCCGGATCGGCGCCGGCGGCATGGGTGTGGTGTACCGCGCCCGTGACGAGACGCTGGGCCGCACGGTCGCCGTCAAGCTCTTTCGCGACTCCGCCGCCGATGCGGCGCGCACGACGTCGGAGACGCGGCTGCTCGCCGGCTTGAACCACCCCGCCCTCGTCACGCTCTACGACGCCCAGGTGGCGCCGGTCGACCCCGCGAGGCCGAGCTACCTCGTCATGGAGTTCGTCGACGGTCCCACCCTCACCGAGCGGGTGGCCGGCGGCCCCCTCGACCCCGCCGATGTGGCGACCATGGCGCGCGATCTCGCGGAGGCCCTGCACGTGGTGCATCAGGCCGGGATCGTGCACCGCGACATCAAGCCGTCGAACGTGCTGCTGCGGAGTTCGCACGTGCCGGGGGAGGAGTACCGAGCGAAGCTCGCGGACTTCGGCATCGCGCACCTCATCGATTCGACGAGGCTCACGACGCCGGGAACGCTCATCGGCACGGCCGCCTACCTCAGCCCCGAGCAGGTCCGCGGATCGGATCCCGCTCCGGCCTCCGATATCTACGCCCTCGGGCTCGTGCTCATGGAGGCGCTCACCGCCAAGCGGGCCTTCCCGCAGGCCGGCACCCACGAAGCCGCTCTCGCACGCCTCACGAGCGATCCGCTCGTGCCGGCGGAGTTCGGCTACGGCTGGCGGTCGCTGCTCACGGCGATGACCGCGAGGGAGCCCTCGGAGCGGCCGAGCGCCCTCGATGTCGTGCTGGCGGCCGGCCGCCTCGCGGCGCCCGAGGAGGCGACCGGGGCCCTCGACCCCGATGCCACCGAGGCGGCCGAGGTCCTCGCCCCCGAGGCTTCTGCCCCCGAGGCGACGAAGGTCATGCCGCGGAGCACCACGCAGGCGACCGAGGCATTCGCCCCGGCGCGCACGCAGGCGACCGAGGCATTCGCCCCGGCGCGCACGCAGGCGACCGAGGCGTTCGCCCCGGCGTTCCCGCAGACCACCGAGGCGCTGCACGCGCCGACCACCACCCCTCTCCTCCCGCAGGCCTCCGAGCACGAAGCCCCCGCCCGCAGCCGTTCGCGCGTGCAGCGGTGGCAGATCATCGTGCTGGTCGTGGCCCTCGTGGTGGTGGCCGCCGTCGTGGGCATCCTGCTCTGGCAGCTCGGCGCGTCATCCGACCCCTCGAACACACCCACCCTGCCCGCGCTCGACGATCCGCTAGGCACCCACATGCAAGAGCTCCTCGATTCGGTGCAGCGATGAGGGCGACACGTCGCGGTGCCGTCTCCGCGCTAGTCCTGTCTGCGGTCGTGGCGCTGAGCGGCTGCGCCCCCGCCGAGTCCGACATCGCGGCGGGCACGAGCAGCCTCATGCAGTCGACCATCGTGACCGCCGCCGAGCAGGCCGCTGCAGGCGACACCGCCGCAGCGCTGGCCACCCTCGACTCCCTGCAGGCGCAGTTGCAGCAGGCCTCGGCCGACGGCGACGTGTCGACCGCGAGGGCCGCATCCATCCAGCAGTCGATCGACACCGTGCGCGCCGATCTGCAACCCGTCACCGAGCCGGCGCCCGCCGAGACGGTGCCCACGGAGACCGCCCCGGCCGAGACCGAGGAGCCGGTGGTCGATCCTCCGGCCACCGATCCGGGTGCCCCGGCGCCGGGCGAGGAGGACGGCGACGACGCGGAGGACGAGGACGACGGCGGCCCAGGCAACAACGGCAACGGCAACGAAGACGGCAGCCCGGGCAACAGCGGCAAAGACAAGAAGAACAAGGACTAGTCGGGGGAACCGGGAATGGCTGCAGCAGAACACCACGTGACGATCGACGTGCCGATCGCCGCTGTCTACCAGCAGTGGATCGACGTCGGATCGTTCCCGGAATTCCTCGCGGGGGTGCGCTCGGTCACGGGATCGACCGACTTCTACAGCCACTGGACGATCGGCATCGGGCGGATCACGCGCGAGTTCGACCTCGAGATCACGGAGCAGCTGCCCGAGGAGCGCGTCGCCTGGCGCACCATCACGGGTGACGTGTCGTTCACGGGGCACGCCGACTTCCAGGCGGTGAGCGACCTCAGCACATCCGTCTCGCTCACCATCGACTGGTCGCCCGGATCGGCCGCCGAGCGGGCGGCAGCGCTCATCGGTGCCGATGACAGGGTGGTGCGCGCAGCCCTCGACGAGTTCAAGGCCCACGTGGAGAAGACGGGCGGCCCCTCCGGCCACTCCTACGTCACCCTCAAGTCCGTCGACGCCGAGTCGACCACCGACACAGAGGCCTGAGCACCGCGCCGCAGAACGGAAGATGCCCATCCCCACCCCATGACGGGGCGAGGATGGGCATATCCGGATCTCTTCAGACGGCTCTCCGTCTGTTTACAGGCCGAGCTCCTGGGCCGTGTAGAAGCCGCTGTCCACGAGGACCTCCTGCACGTTGTCCTTCGTGACGTTCACCACGGGGGAGAGCTTCGTGGGCACCTCCTTGGTGCCGTTGTCGGTCTGGGTGTCGGGCTCGGGCCACTCGCCGCCGTCGAGCACATCGGAGACGATCTCCACCGCACCCTGCGAGAGGGTGATGACGTCGATCCAGGCGGAGGAGTACTGCTCGTCGGCGAGGATGGACTTGATGGAGTCGACTTCGCCGTCGCCACCGGGGAGGATGGGCCACTCGGGGGTGCCCGGCTCGATGCCGGAGGACTTGAGCGCCGCGATGACACCGCGGGTCATGCCATCGAAGGGCACCCAGACGGCGTCGAGCGTGGTGCCGCCCGAGTAGGTCGACGTGACGATGTTCTCCATGCGGCTCTGCGCGCCCTCGCCGGTCCAGTTGAGGGTGGAGGACTGGTCGAAGGTGGTCTGACCCGAGGGGATCTGCAGCACACCCTCATCCACATACGGCTGCAGAGTCTCCTCGTAGCCGGCCCACATGTCGTAGGCCACGGAGTCGGTGGGGCTGCCGTTGACGATCTCGATGTTGAACGGCCCCTTCTCGCCGGTGGGGTTGCCTTCGGCATCCTCCACACCGAGGGCGAAGAGGATCGACTTGCCGCTCGCGGCACCGTAGGCCTTGTAGTCGAAGGTCGTGTAGTAGTCCACGGCCTCGGTGTCGCTGAGCAGACGGGTGTACGACAGGATCGGGATGTCGGAGGCCTGCGCGTCGGCGAGCGGCCCGCCGAGCGACTGCACGTCGACGGCCACCACGATCAGGGCCTCGACGCCCTGCGTGATCATGTTCTCCATCTGCTCGACCTGGGTGGGCGCGTCGTCGTTGGCGAACTGCACCGCGGTCTCGTAGCCGCGCTCCTCGAAGCCCTTGGTCATCTCCTCGGCCTCGATCTGCCAGCGCACGCTCTGCACGCCGGGCATGAGGATGCCCACGGTGCCGCCTCCGGCACCTCCGCCGTCGCCGCCGCTGCACGCGGTGAGCCCCACGGCGACTGCTGCTGTGACGGCGATCCCCAGGATCCTGCGCCTGGTCGCTCCTTTGCTGACTGGTCTGATTGGCATGTTCCTGTGTCCTTCTGCTGAATGGTGCTGGGTGGGAGTGTGAGCTGCAGGTCAGACCGCGCGACGCGAGCGGCGGCCCTTGTTCCAGATGTCGAAGGCCACGAAGAGGAGCACGACGACGCCGAGCACCGTCTGCTGCCACTGCGTACCGAGGCTCATGATCGACATGCCGTTGTTGATGATGCCGATGGTGAGGCCACCCACGAGGGCTCCGGCGATGGAGCCGACACCACCGGTGACGGCGGCGCCGCCCACGAAGGCCGCTGCGATCGCCTCGAGTTCGAGGCCGGTGCCTCCACCCGAGGTGGCGAGGTTGAGTCGTGCCGTGATGATCACGCCGGCCAGGGCGGCGAGCACACCCATGTTGACGAACAGGAAGAAGTCGATCCGCTTGTCCTTCACACCCGAGAGCTGAGCGGTCTGGCGGTTGCTGCCCACGGCGTAGATGTGGCGCCCGAGAACGGTCCTGGTCATGAGGATCGTGTAGCCGATGCCCAGCACGATCAGGATGATGAGAACGACGGGCAGGCCGCGGAAGTTCGCGAGCGAGTAGCTCAGCCACAGGATGGCGGCGGAGACGACCACGAGACCGGCGATGAACAGGAGCAGGTTGCCGGGCTTCTCACCGTGCTGCACCGTGCGACGCCTGGCGAGCACCTGCCAGCCGACGATCCCGAGCACGATGAGCACACCGATGCCGAGCGTCAGCAGGTCGGGTCCTTCTGAGGTGCCCGTGCTCACGTACCCGGCACCGAGGAAGACGAAGGGCTCGGGGAGGTTGCCGATGTTCCTCGCGCCGATGAGGGCGATGGTGAGGCCGCGGAAGATGAGCATGCCGGCAAGCGTCACGATGAAGGAGGGCACCTTGGCGTAGGCCACCCAGAAGCCCTGGAAGGCTCCGGCGAGGGCCCCGACCAGCAGACTGAGGAGCAGCGCGATCCACCACTCCACCTCGTACGTCACCATGAGGATGGCCGCGGCGGCGCCGGCGAACCCGGCGATGGAGCCGACCGAGAGGTCGATGTGACCGCCGATGATCACCATCACCATGCCGATGGCGAGGATGAGGATGTAGCCGTTCTGCACCACGAGGTTCGACAGGTTCTGGTCGCGCACCAGGATGCCGTCGGTCGTGATCGTGAAGACGACGACCACGATGATGAGCGCGACGGCCATGCTGTAGCGGTTCAGGAACCGGGCGATCCGGGGGAGCAGGGTGGTGGTGCCTCCCGGTGCGCGGCCGCGCTCGGGTGCGGGTCGCTTGGTGTCAGCGGTCGACATCGGGGGTCCTCTCGAGTGTCATGAGTTCCATGAGTTTTTCGGGCGTGGCCTGCTCGATGGGCAGTTCACCGGTGATCTCGCCCTCGTGCATGGCCACGATGCGGTCGCAGATCCCCAGGAGCTCAGGCAGCTCCGAGGAGATGAAGACGATGGCTTTGCCGCTCGCCGCGAGCTCCTGGATGATCGTGTAGATCTCGAACTTGGCGCCCACGTCGATGCCGCGGGTGGGCTCGTCGAGGATGAGCACGCGCGGATCGGTGAAGATCCACCTGCTCAGCACGACCTTCTGCTGGTTGCCGCCGGAGAGCTGGCCGACCGGCACGAAGATCGAGGGGGTCTTGATGCGCATCGACTCCTTGTAGGAGGTGGCGGCGGCGATCTCGGCGTCCTCGTCCACGAAGCCGCGCTTCTTCATGCGGGGGAGGCTCGGGAGGGCGACGTTCTGCACGATGTCGTCGTCGAGGTGCAGGCCGAGGTTCTTGCGGTCCTCGGTGACGTAGGCGATCCCGGCCTTGATGGCCTTGCTCACGGTCGACACGTCGCGACGCTCGCCGTCGATGAGCACGTGGCCGGAGAAGCCGGAGCCGTACGAGCGCCCGAACACGCTGAGCGCCAGTTCGGTGCGGCCGGCGCCCATGAGCCCGCAGATGCCCACGATCTCGCCGGCGCGAGCCACGAGGTTCGCATCCCGCACCCGCACCCGGTCGGGGTCCGAGGCGTCCTGCACGGTCCAGGAGTCGATGCGGAAGACCTCGTCGCCCACGGTCTTGGCGATGCGCTCGGGGAAGAGGTGGTTGATGTCGCGACCGACCATGCCGCGGATGATCCTGGGCTGGGTGATCTCGTCGCGGGGGAGCGTCTCGACCACGGTGCCGTCGCGGATGACCGTCACGCGATCCGCGATCCGCTCGATCTCGTTGAGCTTGTGGCTGATGATGATCGACGCGATACCGCGTTCCTTGAGGTCGGCGACAAGCCCGAGCAGGTGCTCCGACTCCTCCTCGGTGAGCGCCGAAGTGGGCTCGTCGAGGATGAGGATGCGCACGTCCTTGCTGAAGGCCTTCGCGATCTCGACGAGCTGCTGCTTGCCCACGCCGAGCTCGGAGACGGGAGTGGAGGGGTTCTCGCGGAGGCCCACCATCGCGAGCAGCTCGGCGGCCCTGCGGCGGGTCTCGTCCCAGTCGATGAGGCCGAAGCGGCCCCTGACCTCGTTGCCGAGGTAGATGTTCTCGGCGATCGACATGGTGTCGGTGAGCGCGAGCTCCTGGTGGATGATGACGATGCCGTGCCGCTCGCTCTGGGCGATGCCGGCCATCTCGATGACCTCGCCCTCGAGGAGGATGTCGCCGGTGTACGAGCCGTGGCCGTAGACGCCGCTCAGCACCTTCATGAGGGTGGACTTGCCTGCACCGTTCTCGCCGCAGATGGCGAGCACCTCGTGCGGGCGGAGGTCGATCGACACATCGTCGAGCGCCTTCACGCCGTTGAAGTCCTTGGTGATGCCGCGCATCTCTAACAGGTTCTGGGGCCCCATTGCCTTACTTTCCTTGCTGATAAGCACAGCTGTAATTTGGACAGTACCACTGAACAGCGATCTTGCCACTATGTCAAATGCCTGCTCCCAGGAGTCATATGACCCTTGCCCGGGGGGTAGAACCGGTGTTGGCTGTACATCTACGCTCAACAGGTCAAGGAGGATCCATGTCGGAAACCACGAGAACCGCTGTCATCACGGGAGCCGCTGGAGGGATCGGGCGGGCCATCGCCACCGCCTTCGCCAAGCGCGGCATCTCCGTCGTGATCGCCGACCTGCGGCTCGGTGCCGCCGAGTCGACCGCCGCCGAGATCGCGGGGGAGACGGGAGCCGAGGCCGTGGGGCTCGAGGTCGACGTGACGGACTCGTCCGCTGTGGCCGCGCTCGTGGGTGCCACCGTCGAGCGGTTCGGTCGCGTCGACCACCTGGTCAACTGCGCGGGCATGTCATTGAGCGGCGCGACCGTCGACCACCCTGACGAGCAGTGGAAGAAGGTCGTGGACCTCAACCTCTCCGGCACCTTCTACGCCTGCCGCGAGTTCGCCCCCGAGCTGTTCAAGACCGAGGGAACGATCGTGAACATCTCGTCGATCGCGGCGTTCTCCGCCACGCGCCCCGAGATCCACGTCGGCTACGACGCCACCAAGGCGGGCATCGCCGCGCTCACGCGCACGCTCGCCGTGGAGTGGGCGCCGCAGGGTGTGCGCGTCAACGCGGTCGCCCCCGGCTACACGAACACGGAGCTGCTGAAGGACGTCGGATCGGCGGATCCCTCCACCATGGAGGCCTGGATCTCGCAGACGCCGCAGCGCCGGCTCATGGAACCCGAGGACATCGCGGAGGTCGTGGTGTTCCTCTCGATGCCCGAGTCGCGGGCGATCACGGCGCAGACGATCCTCGCGGATGGCGGGTACACGGCCGCGAAGTAGCCTCCCGCTATGTGGACGGCGTTCACATGCGCTAACGTCGGACCATGACGCGGCTTCGAGTGCACAATCTGGCCATCTCCCTCGACGGCTTCGGCTCGGGGGAGGGGCGCACCTTCGAGGCCCCCTTCGGGCACGCCCAGCATCGCTTGATGCAGTGGTTCTTCCCCACCCGGTCCTTCGTGGAGATGACGGGGCACGGGTCCGAGGCGGTCGGCGAGGGGGAGGATGGCATCGACGACGCGTTCGCCCAGGCGACGAACCGGAACATCGGCGCGGAGATCATGGGGCGCGGCAAGTTCGGCCCGCAGGAGGGCCCGTGGGAGGACGAGTCGTGGCGGGGGTGGTGGGGTGAGGAGCCTCCGTTCCATTCGCCGGTCGTGGTGCTGACGCATCATGGGCGACCGGATCTCGAGGTGGGGGAGACGACGTTCCTGTTCCGGGATCTGCCGCCCGTCGACGCGCTGGCGCTGGCGACGGAGCTCGCCGACGGCAAGGACGTGCGTCTCGGCGGAGGGCCTACGGTCGTGCGCGATTTCCTGGCCGCCGATCTCGTGGACCACCTGCACATCGTGGTGGTGCCGATCGTGCTCGGCCGCGGTGTGCGGCTGTGGGACGGCCTCGAAGGCCTCGAGGATCGGTTCGCCATCGAGACGACGGCGTCGCCCTCGGGAGTCGTCCACCACGTCATGACCCGCACTGCCCGCTGAGCCGCCCCGCCGGAGCCGTGTGCGCCTGGGCGGGAGGGGTCTCGGATCCACTTGTTGACATAATGTGCATTATCAGCGCACTCTCCAGAATCCGGAAGGGGCTGCCGGCGGTCGGGTCCGGGCCGGGTCCGGGTCAGGTGGGGGTTGCTCTGAGGGCGTCTGCGGGCTCGGTTCTGGCGGCCTTGGCGGCCGGGTAGGCGCCGGCCACGAGACCGACCGCGCCGCCGAGTGCTGCACACGCGAATGACAGCGGCAGATCCAGGATCGGCGTCCAGCCGCGGATCGCTGCGACGGCGACGATGGCGAAGATCGCGAGCGCCACACCGATGACACCGCCGAGCAGCCCGACCAGCACCGTCTCGGCGATGAACTGCACGGCGATCTGCCGACGGGTGGCTCCGAGGGCTCGACGCAGGCCGATCTCTCCCGTGCGCTCGGAGACGCTCAGCGTGGTGATGTTGGCGATGCCCAGGCCACCCGCCAGCAGGGTGATGAGACCGACCACGAGGAAGACCAGGCCGACGTCGTCGTCGACGTCCGACTGCAGCTGCGTCGTCGACGGTGCTCGCGACACTGAGTAGACGTCGGTTTCATTGGGCGCCAGCGCAATCGGAGCCTGATGAGCGACGAGTTCCGAGGCGCCCGCCGCGATGTGCAGCGCGAGCGTGTCGGCGACGACTCCTGTGAAGTCGCGGCGGGCGGTGCTCAGGGGGATGACGGCCGAGGAGGCGAGCTCGCCGTGGGTCGCCGACTCCCCCAGGATCCCGATGACCGTGTACGCCCGTTCCCCCAGGAACACCGAGGGCTGCGAGTCGAGGCGGTCGATGCCGAGGTCCTCGGCCGCCGCCTGCCCCAGGAGCACCACCCTGTCGCCGCGGCTCTCGTGGCCGGAGTCGAACGACCGGCCCTCGAGCACCTGTCCCCCGATCGCATCGATCAGGTCGCCCGACGCCGCCCGGATGGCCGGTGGTGTCGTCGCCGGTGCCGTGGGATCGTGCACGGGCACGGCGCTCACCCTCAGCCCGTCGGAAGGGACCGGCGCCAGTGCGGCGGCAGCCTGGACGCCGGCGAGCCGTCGCACACGGTCGACCGCGTCGTCGGGCAGCGTCGTGGTGGCGCGCTGGCCACCGCTCGCGTCCTCCGCGGTCTGCGGGGTCACCTCCACGTAGCGCGCGGCCACCGAGTCGAAGCGCGAGGCGACCTGTCCCCCGGCCGTCTCCCCCAGCCCGACGGTCAGCACGAGCGCTCCGATCCCCACGACCGTGCCCACGAGCCCGGCCACCAGCCGCAGTGGCTTCGCCCCGATGCCGCTGAGCACCTCCGCCGCCAGATCCCGCACATCGAACCCGGCGCGCCTCATGGCGCGCCAGCCGGAGGTGGAGCGGGGTGGGTGAGGGTGCCGTCTGCGAGGGTGGCGCGGCGGTGGGCTCGGGCGGCCACGTGGGGGTCGTGCGTAATGGTGACGATCGTGAGGCCGTCGGCGTGGAGTTCGTCGAACAACGTGAGCACGCCCTCGGCGTTGCGCCGATCGAGGTTGCCCGTGGGCTCGTCGGCGAGGAGCAGGCGCGGGCTCGTGCAGACCGCCCGCGCGATCGCGACCCTCTGCCGCTCGCCCCCGGAGAGCGTCGCCGGGGCGAAGTCGAGACGGTGGTCGAGACCCACCCGTGCGAGTGCCTCACGGGCCCGCTCGAGGCGTTCGGCGCGCGGCACGCCGCCGTAGACGAACGCGAGCAGCACGTTCTCGAGCACGGTGCGCGACGCGAGCAGATGGAACGACTGGAACACGAATCCGATGCTCGATCCTCGCAACCGCGATCGCTCGGCGTCGCCGAGCGCCGCGGTCGGCACGCCGTCGATGAGGTACTCCCCCGTCGTCGGCCGGTCCAGCAGCCCCAGGATGTTGAGGACCGTCGACTTGCCCGCGCCGGAGGGCCCGGTGATCGCCAGGTAGTCCCCGGCGCCGAGAGCCAGGTCGACGCCGGACAGCGCCGTCACCGACCCGGCTCCCGCAAAGCTCCGGGTGACCCCACGCAGTTCCACCAGAGGTGGAGACGCTGCCACCACGGCGGCAGTCGGCGAGTGCTGGATCATCGCGGTCACCTGCCCACCACCACTCGAGCACCGGCCCGCACCCGCGGATCCTCGGACCGGATCTCGACGTAGCCGCCCGCCGACAGCCCGGTCGTGACCTCCACGAGAACGCTGCTCGCCGATCCATCCGACGCTGGCATGGGATCGCCGGATGACATGGGCGGTGTCCCTTCGAGGAGCTCGATGCGCGCCTCTCCGCCCGGCCCCGCGGTCAGGGCGGCGACGGGAACGGCGAGCACCGCTCCCTCCGTCGATTCGACCGGGATCGAGACACGCACGTTGCTGCCCTTCAGAGACTCGACCTCCTGCGGGGTCAATCCGCTCGGGGTGAGGGTCACGTCGAATCGCCGCTCCGATCCGCTTCCGGAACCGCCACTGCCGCCGCCCGATCCGCCGCCTCCGGATCCTCCTCCGCCCGATCCGCTCCCGCTGGTTCCACCTCCGCCCGACCCGCCACCGGCTCCGGAGGAGTCGCCTGCTCCCCCGTCACCGCTCCCCCGGGCCGTGACCGCTGCGACGGTGGCGGTGTGCTCGACCCCATCGGCCCCCTCGAAGGTGGCAGTCGCCCCGACGCTGAGCAGAGCGGCATCGGCGGCCGCCGCCGACCCCTCGAGCACGAGCTCGGCGCCCGACACCGACAGGGCAGCACCCCTCGTGACGCTCCCCCGCTCGGCCGCGACCGAGTCGACGCGCCGTGGCAGCGAGCTCAGGTAGACCACCTCCGAGGCGGGCAGCGTGGTGAGGGCCTCCTCCTCGGCGCGAGCGAGAGCGGCCCTGGCATCGGCGAGCTGCCCCTCCGCAGAAGCGAGCCCGGCCCGCTCGGCTCCGAGCGGTGGGGGCTGGAGCAGGTCGTCGCGCCGGGCGAGCGCGAGCGCCAGGGCATCCTGAAGGCTCGCGATCCCGAGGCCGTCGGCCGTGGATCCCTCGGCGGTCGCCGCCTCGAGGGCGCGCTGCGCCTCGCGCACCTGGTTGTCGGCCTCCACCCGTTGGGCGATCGAGGGACCGGCGGCTGCGGCGCTCACCGCGGCACCGGCCTGCTCGAGGGCCGCCTCGGCGCTGCGCACCGCAGACCTCGCCGCGTCGAGACGCTCCGCGCTCTCGGCTCCCGCCCCTGGTGAGCTGTAGCCCACCCGGCGGTAGAGCTCGTCGAGCGCCGACGCCGTGGCGGCGTCGAAGTCGGCTGAGGCGGTATCGCCGGGATCGAGCCCCAGCGAGCCCAGCGCCGCCTTCAGCTGCAGCACGTCGGGCCCCGATAGTCCACTGCGCAGCGCCCGGTAGGCCGGCAGCTCACCGGGCAGCACGATGAGCGGGCGCCCCGCCACCTCGAGAGCCACGGATCCTGCCTCGAGCGTGCTGCCCACCTCGGGCACCCGCCCGGTCACGACGGCCGGCCCGGTGAGACCCGTGCTGTCGACCTCCACGTCGACGGCATCGGCGTAGGTGACGTCGGCCCGGCTCGTGACGGTGCTCTGGATGACGCGCTCCTCGACGGGAGCGGTCACCGGGCCCGCGGCAGGCGGCCGCGCGGCTGCGGCGAGCTCGGCGGGCGACACCACGAAGCGGCTGAGAGCCACCCCTGCCACGAGCGCGAGCACCGCCACCGCCGTGATGAGGGCGACGAGTCGGGGCCCGCGGCGCCACCGCGCCCAGCGGCGGGCTCGGCGGCGGGCGGATGGCGCGCTCACTCGGCTCCGTACCGCGCTGAGAGGGCGTCGAGCTGCTCCCGGTGCTCGTCGACGAAGGCCTGCTCCAGACGCAGTTGCTCGGCCTCCAGCGTGGCGGTGTATTCCGACGACTCGCTGCACGCGAAGTCGGCGGTGGCCGTGGCGATCTCCTCCTGCTGCAGCGCCTCGAGCGCCTCCGGATCGGGGGTGGGCGCTGCAGAGCCCTCCTCGACCGCCGGATGCAGAGCCCCGAATCGCTCGGTGAAGTCGTGCATCGGGTCGTCTTTGCCCTCGTACCCGGGGAATCCGGCCGAGGCCAGGCAGTCCGACCACTGGCGCTCCGCCGAAGTGACGGCCGGAGAGGACTGCACCTCCTCGTAGATCGCCTCCATCCCCTCGATGAGCGACGAGAACTCAGGGTCGTCGGCTGCCATCTCCGAGCCGAACTCGTGCTGGGCGGCGCCCATGCAGCCGCCCTTCCTCCAGTCGTATTCGGCGGAGTAGTCGACCGACACGTCGTCGGGATCGCCGCCCTCCTCGAACTGCGGGGCGCCCCACAGCGCATCGCTGTAGGCGGTCTGCTCCCCCTCGCTCAACGACGCCACGTACTCCGCGTTCGGATCGACGTAGTCGTCTCCCCCGGCCATGTCGGCGTAGGCATCCGTCGACACCCCGTACCCATAGGTCGTGGCGAACTCCTCGCTCCCCCATGGCACGGCCGCGTCGTCGACGGCGAAGAAAGTGCCTTCGGGTGCCACATCGGGCGAGTAGTCGAACCCCTCCTCCTTCATGCACGCCGCGACCGCGTTCTGGATGGCCGCGTCCTTCTCCGCCTGGGCCTCCGGAGAGGCCGCTCCGTAGAGCACTTCCCAGTACGGTTCGAGCGGGCTCGGCTGCCTCGAGGGCGTCACTCCCCCGCCGGGTGGCGAGTCGGCGCCCGCGCACCCGGAGACCAGCACGAGAACGGCCAGAGGGATCGCGACCACGGCGATCCGGAACGATGATGTCGACATGCCTGCTTCCTGCCCGCACCCCCGAAGGTGACGATTGCTCGTTAAACATAGACGTCACCGCCGACACCGGGATGCTCCGCAAGCCTCTCCAGGCGGATTCCCACCGGGCTCTTGCCGAACCGCTAGATTGTCACCGACAGATCACCTCGCCGCGCGGCGACTCCAAGGGGGAACACCATGACCACACCCACGATCAACCCGTCCGGCTTCTGGCTCTTCGAGGGCGACATCACCGCCGCCGCCTCGCGCTGGCTCAAGGCGGGCCTCTGGATCCGCGCGATACTCTCGCTCGTGCTCGGCATCGTGGTGCTCGTGCTCTCGGTCAACAACCCCGACGCGATCGTCTTCACCATCGCCCTGTTCTTCGCGATCTACTTCTGGATCATCGGACTCGTGCGGGTCGTCAGCGGCATCGTCAACAAGTCGGTCTCCGGCGGCATGCGCGCGCTCAACATCATCCTCGGCGTGCTGCTGATCGTGGCCGGCATCGTCGCCATCCGCAACGAGGTCGTGGCGCTCGTGGCCCTCGCCTTCGTGATCGGCTTCTCCTGGGTGCTCGAGGGTGTGCTCGCCGTCATCGAGACCGCGAAGGACAGCTCGCAGTGGTTCGGCACCATCCTCGGCGTCATCTCGGTCGTCGCCGGGATCACCGTGATCTTCCTGCCGCTCGAGTCGATCGGCATCCTCGTGCTGTTCACGGGCATCATGCTGATCGTCACGGGGATCTTCTCGGCCGTCACAGCGATCATGCTGGGCCGCGCCCCCAAGGCCAAGACGCTCTAGAGCGAACGCTCCAGGAGCTCCACGAGGTCGGCCGGCTCGACGGAGTCGGCGGTGTCGCGCAGCTCGACGGGACTCCACCAGCGCCACTCGAGAACGTCGACGCGCTCGTCATCGGTCCAGTGCGTGTCGATCGGATCGAACCGGTCCACCCGCAGCAGGTAGTACTCCTCGTGGTAGTCGCGCACGACCCCGGGCGCCGGCTCGGCCGTGAAGTCGCGCGCCCAGAACGGCGAGCCGAGCTCGCGAGGCGCCACCGACAGACCGGTCTCCTCGAAGAGCTCCCGCACGGCGGCGGTGAGGTGGTCCTCGCCCGGATCGAGGTGCCCTCCCGGCGTCAGCCACCTGGTGGGGTTCGCCGGCACATCGGCGCGCGTGAAGAACAGCAGCGCGGCCCCGGTGCGGTCGAGCAGAAGAACCCTCGATTTCAGGATGACGGCATCGGCCGACGTGGCGGCATCCGCTTCACCGCTCACGACGCGACAGCCCTACTCGCCGGGGATCGGCGCGAAGTCGGAGACGTCGCCCACGTACCGCGTGTGACCGGCGGGAATGGGGTCGACCACGGCCGACGCCACCTCGGCGGCGAACTCGCTCACGTTGTACAGCCGGCCGGCGGCCTCCTTGCGGGCACCGATGGCCCCGGGGTTGGCGCGCTCGAGCAGGGTGGCCGTGATGGTGCCCTCGATCATGTCGCCCGAGACCACCACGAACTCGACCCCCGCCTCCTCGAGCCGCGGGATCAGGGCGCGGAGGGCGTCTTCCCCGGCGCGCTTCGAGTGCGCCACGGGCTCGTACTCGGCCATGGTGGGCGTGGTGTTGATGAAGTGCGCCTGGTGGCTCGTGACGAACACCACTCGCGATCCGGGGGCGAGCAGCGGCAGCGCCGAGGTGAGCACTCCCACCTGCGCGTCGCGGTTGAGCTGCATGGCGTAGTCCTCGGCCATGCCGCTCTCCATGCCGCCCGAGGCGTTCATGACGAGGATGTCGAGACCGTCGAGCTCGGCCTGGATGGTGTCGAACATCGCGGCCACCGACTCGTCGTCGGTGAGGTCGGCGCCCACCACGATGGCCGTGCCACCCGCCTCGCGGAGGGAGGTCGCGAGCTTCTCGGCCCGTGCGGCCTTGTTGCGGTAGTTGATGACCACCGAGGCGCCTGCCCCGGCCAGGTACGCCGCGGTGTCGGCTCCGATGCCGCGCGAGGAACCGGTGACGAGGGCGCGCTTGCCGGCGAGCGAGCCGGGAGCGAGAGGGCCGGTGGTGGGTGCAGTGGACACAGAGAACTCCTCGTGGCTGGAACGACCCCCCGAGACTACCAAGTAGCCGTTGCTCCATCAGCCCGACGCGGAACCCTGCTAGCGTCGAAGGAGGCCGATCGAATGCGAGAGGAGACCGATGATGATCGAATTCCTCGACTCCTACGCCTGGATCCTGTGGCTCGGCCTCATCCTCCTGTTCGTCGTCATCGAGATGCTGACTCTCGAGTTCACGTTCCTCATGATCGCCATCGGCAGCCTCGGCGGTCTCATCGCGGGCGCGGTGGGTGCGCCCTGGTACGTGCAGGTCGTCGTGGCGGCGGTGCTGTCGCTGCTGCTCATCCTCACCATCCGTCCGCCCCTGCTGCGGGCTCTGAAGCGCGGCAGCGATCCGGCCCTCAGCAATGTCGACGCCCTGCTGGGGCTCGAGGGCCTCGTGGTCGACGAGGTCACCACGACCGCCGGCCACGTCAAGCTCTCGAACGGCGACACCTGGACCGCCAGGGTCTCCCCGCACACCGAGCGCCGCGATCTGCGAAGGGGCGAGCGCGTGCTCGTCACCGCCATCGACGGGGCCACCGCCGTCGTGGTCCCCGCCGAGCACGGTGGGCCAGACATCACGAAGGAGTCAGCATCATGAACGACACCGTAGGCCAGGTGCTCACGGTCATCGTCGTGGCCATCATCGTCATCTTCGTGCTCGTGGTGGTGGCGCGCTCCGTGCGCATCATCCCGCAGGCCAGGGCCGGCGTGGTGGAGCGGCTCGGCCGCTACCACAAGACGCTCATGCCCGGCCTCAACATCCTCGTGCCGTTCATCGACAGGCTGCGGCCGCTCATCGACCTGCGCGAGCAGGTCGTCTCGTTCCCACCTCAGCCCGTCATCACCGAGGACAACCTCGTGGTCTCCATCGACACCGTGGTCTTCTTCCAGGTGACGGATGCGCGTGCGGCGACCTACGAGATCGCCAACTACCTCGGCGCGGTCGAGCAGCTCGCCACCACGACCCTCCGCAACGTCGTCGGTGGTCTGAACCTCGAGGAGGCTCTCACGAGCCGCGACGAGATCAACGGCCAGCTGCGCATCGTGCTCGACGAGGCCACCGGCAAGTGGGGCATCCGCGTGGGCCGGGTGGAGCTCAAGGCCATCGACCCGCCCGCCTCGATCCAGGACTCGATGGAGAAGCAGATGCGCGCCGAGCGTGAGCGCCGCGCCGTCATCCTCACCGCCGAGGGCACCAAGCAGTCCGCGATCCTCGAGGCCGAGGGCCACCGGCAGGGTGAGATCCTGCGCGCCGAGGGCGACGCCCAGGCCCAGGTGCTCCGCGCGCAAGGTGAGGCCGAGGCCATCACCACGGTGTTCAGCGCCATCCACAAGGGCGAGCCCGACAACATGCTGCTCGCCTACCAGTACCTGCAGACCCTGCCGAAGCTCGCGGAGGGCTCGGCCAACAAGCTCTGGGTCATCCCGAGCGAGCTCACCGAGGCGCTGAAGGGCATCGGTCAGGCGTTCGCCGAGCGGGGCGAGCCGAAGGCGGGCGAGAGTGGCACGCCGCCGAAGTTCTGAACCGCGTTCCCCCTGGTTCGCGCCGGCGCGACCGCGCATCCTCGCGCACCGAGGGCTCGCGCAGGGCGTGCCGGAGAACACCCTCGCCGCCTTCGCGAAGGCCATCGAGGCGGGAGCCGCGTACATCGAGACGGATGTGAACGCCACGGCCGACGGCATCGCCGTGGCGGCCCACGACCCCACGCTCGACCGCGTGGCCGGCCGCACCGACCGCATCGCCGATCTCACCCTGGCGGAGCTCCGGGCGATCGATCTGGGTGGTGGCGAGCGGTTCGAGACCCTCGCCGAGGTGCTCGCGGCGCATCCGGAGACGCGCTTCAACATCGACATCAAGGCGGCGGATGCGTCGGCTCCGGCCGCGGCGGCCATCCTCGCCGCAGGCGCCGCCGACCGCGTGCTCCTCACCTCGTTCTCCACAGCCAGGCGCCGGGCCGCCGTCGACCTCCTCGAGGGCCGCGTGGCCGCGTCCGGCTCGGCCGGCGAGTTCGTGCCCGCGCTGATCGCCGTGAAGCTCGGGCTCGTGCCCCTCGCCCGCCTGCTGCTGCGGCGGGTCGACGCGGTGCAGATCCCGCAGCGCATCTGGCGCCTCCGCGCCACCACTCCCCGCACCATCCGCCGACTGCACGCGGCCGGCGTCGAGGTGCACGTGTGGACGATCAACGACCCCGAGGAGGCCGAGCGCCTGCTCGCGAACGGTGTCGACGGCATCGTGACCGATCGTGTCGACCTCATGCTTCAGCTCGTGCGCTCACCCCCCTAACTGGGTCTGGCGCGGTGTTCGCTGGGAGACCACTGGCAATAGCACGGATCGGAAAGGATTGCACGTCTTCGACGGTTTATAACGTTGGAAGCAACGCGAGAGGAGACCACACAATGGCAGATCGCAGCTTGCGAGGAATGCGCTTGGGCGCACAGAGCCTGCAGAGCGAAGAGGGCGTGGTTTTTTCACCCCGAACCACGTACGCGTACCGGTGCGCCACGTGCGGCCGTGACACCGAGATGGTGTTCTCGGCCGAGGCCGAGGCGCCGGAGACCTGGGAGTGCAAGTTCTGCAGCCAGGAGGCGACGTTGATGGTGGGCTCAGAGCCCATGACCGTCGACCACGCCGACGCCAAGACGCCGCGCAGCCACTGGGACATGCTGCTCGAGCGGCGCACACGCGCCGAGCTCGAGGAGCTGCTCGAGGAGCGGCTGACCTACCTGCGTGCCCGTCGCGGCACGCACAAGATCGGCGCATAGCCGCCGATCCGGCTGCATGCCTGCCCGGCTATCGTCCGGCGCGGCAGATCATGAGCGTCGTTCCGCCTTCGGGCGGGGCGGCGCTTTCGTCGTCGTGCCCCGCGAGGTGAGCGCGACCGCGAGCCCGATGAGGCCGAATCCGGCCACGAGCCACTCGATCTGGAAGCCCAGCACCGCCGCGGGGGTCTGCACGGTCGCCAGCGGTACGTCGGCCACCATGGTGCCCGGTTCGTAGGCCGGGATGCCGGTGATCCTCGAGCCGTCGGGTGCGATGATCTCGCTCGTGCCCACGGTCGAGATGTTCACGACCGAGCGGCCGAACTCCACCGCGCGCAGCCGGGCGATCGCGAGCTGCTGCAGGTTCTCGTCGGTCTGGCCGAAGTCGGCGTTGTTGGTCTGCGCGAGCACCACCTGGGCGCCCTCGGCCGACATGGCCCTCATGACGGCGTCGTCGGTGATGTCGAAGCAGATGGAGATGCCCGCGATGATCCCGTCGATGTCGAAGGTCAGGTCGGTGCTCCCGAAGCTGTAGTCGCGGCTCACCATGTCGATGAGGTCGGGTGCGAACGGGCGGAAGAACTCCCGGTTGGGCATCCACTCGGCGAACGGCACGGGGTGCCGCTTGTCGTAGTAGTCGGCGATGCCGCCGTTCTGCCAGAGCAGCGAGGTGTTGAAGACTTCGTCTCCCCTCGCCTGGATGGTGCCCGCCACGATCGGGATGTCGCCGAGCAGGGTGCTCACCTCGTCGAGGGTCTCGGCGGCGAGGGAGGATCGTGCCGGGTCGAGGTCGGAGGCGTTCTCCGGCCACACCACCATGTCGAGGTCCTTCTCGGAGGCGAGCGGGAGGGTGGCGGAGACGTGGTCGCTCAGGATGTCGCCCGGTGCATTCACCGCGAGCAGTCCCGCATCCGAGTTGCCCTGCACCGCGGCGATGCGCGAGGTGCCCTCCGTGGCGGTGGGCCAGGCGGGAACTGCGAGGGTGGCGGCCACGGCGATGCCGGCGGTCAGCACCCGGGTGGTGGCCGGCAGCCCGTTCTCGCGCACGAGCTGGATGAGGAAGGCGACGAGCCAGACCAGCACGAAGCTCAGCCCGGACATGCCGACCCACGCCACGAGGTCGGTGTAGGGGCTCTCGGACTGCGACATGGCCACGCGACCCCACGAGAAGCCGCCGTAGGGGAAGATCGCGTTGAGTCCCTCGCGGAGCGTCCACAGCCCGGCCACCACGAGCGGCAGGATGACGAGGCGCCCCGCGCGGGTGGGCCAGGTGCGGTCGGCCCGGCGGTAGACGAGGGCGATGAGGAGGGCGCCGAGGGCGAAGTAGACGGCCTCGAAGCCCGTGAGCCCGATCCACGGCAGCGGGCCGAGGTAGAGGGTCAGCCAGAAGATGTGGGTGCCCCAGAACGAGGCTCCCGCCACGAGGCCCACGAGCAGGGCTCCGCCCCAGCGGCGGCCGATCAGCGAGACCAGCACGATCCCCGTGCCGAGGAGGGTGAGCGGCCACCAGCCCTTGTCGGGGAAGCCCGCGTCGAAGGCGATGCCGGCACCCACCGCGGCCACGAGGGCCAGCCAGAGCGGCAGCACGGGGCGCACGAACGGCTCGGAGGTCGGCACTTCCGGGGTGAGAGCGAGACGGTCGGCTCCGGCCGCGGATCGGTTGCTCCTGAGCCCCTTGCGGGCGAGGTCGAGGCCGCTCATGCCACGGAGGAGTACGCGACGATGCCACGGCGCACGGCGTCGATGGCGGAGCGGGCGGTGGAGGCGAGGTGGGCGTCTGGCGTGCCCTGCAGCTGGTCGAGCAGGTCGATGGTCTGCTTCGACCAGCGCACGAAGTCACCGGCGGCCATGTCGGCGAGGTCGAGCACCTCGTCGAGGCCGGCGCCTCGGGCCCAGCGGTGCATCGCGGTGGCCAGCCCCGTGGAGACCGGGTTGCTGCCGGGGAGCCGGTGGTCGCGCTCGACGTCGTCGATCGAGGCCCAGAGCGTCTGGGTCTCGTCGAGAGCCGCTCGGAAGGCACCGCGAGGCAGGAACCGCTCGGGGCCGTCACTGTCGTCACGCCGGGGCTCGTAGACGAGCGAGCACGCGATGGCGGCGAGCGAGGCCGCATCCAGCTCGTGCCAGACCTTCCGACGGATGCACTCCGCCACCAGCAGGTCGCGCTCACCGTAGATGCGCTTGAGGGTGTGGCCCTGGGGTGTGAGCCCCGTCACGCCGTGCTCGTCGTTCTTGAGGTAGTCCAGGCCGAGGAGCACGTCGGTGACACGGTCGAAGACCTTGGCGATCACATTGGTGCGGGTCTGGATCTGCTGGGTGAGCCGATCCGTCTCGCGCTTGAGGGTGAACCAGCGCTCCGCCCACCGGGCGTGCGACTCGCGATCCTTGCAGCCGTGCACGGGGTGCGAGCGCAGCTGCTTGCGGAGCGACGCGATGTGCCGCTGGCGCTTCTCGCGGTCGCCGCGGGAGAGCGTGTCGGCCTTGCCGGCGCCCGAGCGCTCGAGGTCGGTGAGCTCGCGACGGATCTTCGCGTACTCGCGGAAGTCGCCGAGGTGGCACGTCATGGCGGTCTCGAAGCCCGCGAGCGAGTCCTCCTGCTGCCGCACCTTGCGGGCCAGGTCGACCACGGCGCGGTCGGCCTGGAACTGGGCGAACGACGACTCGAGGATCTCGCGGGCCCTCGAGCGGCCGAACTGGTCGATGAGGTTGACCGCCATGTTGTAGGTGGGGCGGAAGCTCGAGTTGAGCGGGTAGGTGCGCCGCGAGGCGAGCGAGGCGACCTCCTGCGGATCGAGACCCTCCCGCCACTGGATGACGGAGTGGCCCTCCACGTCGATGCCGCGGCGGCCCGCCCGCCCGGTGAGCTGCGTGTACTCCCCCGCCGTGATGGGCACCCTGGCTTCGCCGTTGAACTTCTCGAGCTTCTCGAGCACCACCGTGCGGGCGGGCATGTTGATGCCGAGCGCGAGCGTCTCGGTGGCGAAGACGACCTTGACGAGCTTCTTCTGGTAGAGCTCCTCCACGACCTCCTTGAAGGCGGGCAGCATGCCGGCGTGGTGGGCGGCGACTCCGCGCTGGAGCCCCTCCGTCCACTCCCAGTAGCCGAGCACCGCGAGATCCTCGTCGAGCAGGGTGCGGCACCGCTCGTCGACGATGCGGCGGATCTCGTCGCGCTCCTCGGTCGTCGTGAGGCGCACCCCGGCACGCAGCACCTGCTTGACTGCCTGGTCGCAGCCCACACGGCTGAACACGAAGAAGATGGCGGGCAGCAGGCGGTGCTCGTCGAGCAGCGCCACCACGTCGGGGCGGTCCATGCGCTCGAAGCTCTGGTGGCCGCCGCGGTGGTACCCGCCGCGCCCGCCGCTCCTGCCGCCCCCTCGGCCTCCGCCTCCCCCGCCGCGGCCGCCCCGGCCGGCGCTGTAGCCGGCGCGGTTGCGGTCGGCCCCGAGCGAGGCCCCGCCGCGCACGAGCTGGGCGAGCTCGGGGTTCACCCGGTTGGTGGCGGCGCGCCCCGTGGAGTCGAACAGGTCGATGAGCTTGGTCTTCACGAGAGCGTGCTGGTCGAGCGGCACGGGCCGCTCCTCCGAGACGATCACCTCGGTGTCGCCGCGCACGGCCTGCAGCCAGTCGCCGAACTCCTCGGCGTTCGACACGGTGGCCGAGAGCGAGACGAGCTTGACCGTCTGCGGCAGGTGGATGATGACCTCCTCCCACACCGCCCCGCGGAACCGGTCGGCGAGGTAGTGCACCTCGTCCATCACCACGAAGCGCAGGTTCCTCAGCAGGTCGGAGTCGGCGTAGAGCATGTTGCGCAGCACCTCGGTGGTCATCACCACGATGCGGGCGTCGGCGTTGACGTTGGTGTCGCCCGTGAGCAGCCCCACCTCATCCGGACCGTACTCGGCCACGAACTCGTTGAACTTCTGGTTCGAGAGCGCCTTCATGGGGGCCGTGTAGAACACCTTGTCGCGCACCGACTGCATGGCGAGGTGCACCGCGAACTCCGCCACCACGGTCTTGCCCGCTCCCGTGGGGGCGGCCACGAGCACGCTCCTGCCGTCTTCGAGGGCACCGGCCGCCTCGATCTGGAAGGGATCGAGGTCGAACGCCTGCGCGCTGCGGAAGATCTCGACCTGGGGGTGCCCTGCCCTCGTGCGGCTGGCCGCGAACCGCTCGGCGGGGCTCAGCACGGCGTCCGTGTCGCGCACGGCCATCAGACGGCCAGCTCGAGGTCGAGGCGGGAGGCGAGGCGTGCCGCACGGCGGTCGTGCAGCGCCGCGATGCCGGCCGCCAGGAAGTACAGACCGATCATGGGGATGGCGAGCAGGAACATCGACATCACATCGGCGGCGGGTGTGGCGATGGCCGTGAAGAGGGTGACGGCGAGGATGGCGATGCGCCACGACCTCAGGATGTCCGCGGCCGGGAGCACCCCGGCGAAGTTGAGCAGCACGAGGAACACCGGCAACACGAAGGCCACGCCGATCACGAGCACGAGCTTGAGCACGAAGTCGAAGTAGGAGCGGGCGGTGAGGAGCGCTGTGGTGCCCTCGGGCGCGAAGCCCGTGAGGAGCTCGACCATGTGCGGCAGCACGAACCACCCGGCGGCGCAGCCGGAGAGGAAGAGCGGCACGGCGGCGGCCACGAAGCCGATCGCGTAGCGCTTCTCGCTCTTCTTGAGGCCGGGCATCACGAAGGCCCAGAGCTGGTAGAGCCACACCGGCGACGACACGACGATGCCCACCGTGAGGGCGATCTGGATGCGCAGGTCGAACGCGGACGAGACGTCGGTGAAGTTGAGGCTCGCATCGCGGTTCTGCTCGGCCGCGAGCTCCGCGATCGGCTGGATCATGGCGGCGAGCACGAAGTCCGAGATGGCGAAGCCGCCGATGGCTGCGGCGACGATGGCGATGGCGGCGATGGTGAGCCGCTTGCGCAACTCGATCAGGTGCGCGCCGAGCGACATCCGACCGTCACGCGGGCGCTGCTGCCGCTGTGACTTGGGGGCCATGCGGCCCTACGACTTCGGGGTGTCCGAGGTGCTCCCCGGATGAGGGGCCGGGGCCGGAGCGGCACCCGTCGCCGGGGTCTGGCTCTCGGCCTGGTACGGAAGCGGCGTCGGAGCGGCGGCAGCAGCGGCTGCGTTGGCCTCGGCGGCCTTCTCGGCGGCGCTCTCGTCTTTCATCGCCTTGGTCTCGTTGCGGAAGATGCGAAGCGACTGACCGAGGCTCTTCGAGAGCGCCGGGAGGCGGGTCGCACCGAAGAGGAGCAGGATGACGACCAGGACGATGATCAGGTGCCAGCCGGTGAGGTTAGCCATATGAGATCTACTTCCTTAGCGTCGGAATCGTTGCCGGGTTGATCAACAGCTTACCTCGGGCGAGTCTGGCTTCTCTGCGTGCCTCCCGCACGTGAGCTCTGCGCTCCTTCAGAAGATCGTGTCGTCGCGACACCTCCTGGTAGCCGAGGGCGATCGCCCGGTCGGGATGCTCGGCGGCGAGCTCCTCGACGTTCTCGGTGAGCCGGGCGATCTTGTCGCCGAGCTCCTCGAGCTCGCGCAGGGTGGCGGTGAACTTCTTGAAGAGGCGGTAGCCTAGGCCGGCGAGCATGCCGAGGAGACCCAGCACCAGGACGGTCCAGATGATCAGCCACGCCCACCACTCCATGAACCCAGCCTAGACCGGGTATCTGGCGAGGGCCCTCGCGGCCCAGTCGACCACGGCGGCTCGCGCCTCCGGAGGATCGACCACCGTGACCGCAGAGGGGCGGGAGGCCGCGAGCCTCGTGAGGCCGTTGAGGTGCGCCACCCTGATGCGCGCACGCACCCTGCCGCCGACGGGTTCGAGCTGACGCGGGTCGACACCGGCCATGAACTCGCCCAGCAGGGCGACGGCGTCGGGATCGACGTCGATGGTCACCACGAGATCGTCGTCTCCCCCCTGGAACAGACTGTCGCCGAGGGTGAGGTCGCCGTGCTCGGTGTCGACCGGCCGATCCGTGACGGCGATGCCGGTCATGCGGTCGAGTCGGAAGGTGCGGACGGCCTGGCGCAGGTGGTCCCAGGCGCGCAGGTACCAGTTCTCGTCGTCCGAGTCGATGCGCAGCGGATCGACCTCACGGCGCTCCGCGGAGCCACGCGACGAGAGGTAGTCGAACTCCAGCCGCACTCCCCTGGCGAGTGCGTCGCGCACCTCGGCGAGGGATCCGGTGGCGTCGCTCGAGGCGATCGCCACCTGGCTGGGGCTCTCCGAGGCGCCGCGCGCGAGCTTGTCCATGAGCGACGAGTAGACCCCGCTGTCGACGTTCTCGGGCAGCGACTGGAGGTACTGCAGACCGGCGATGAGCGCCGCGGCCTCCCTGGCGGAGAAGCGGGGCGAGTCGTCGAGCGCCACCTGGTGGGTGATCACGATCTCGTCGTGCTCGTCGAGGGCGTCCCACGAGATGTCGAAGAGGTCGCCGTGCTGGTACTGGGTGGTCTCGCCGGGCACGCCGGAGACGGCGATGAGCGACACCGCATCCCGGATCTGCTTCTCGGTCACCTGGAAGTGCGCCGCCGCCTCGGCCACCGTGACCCGCCCGGCATCGAGCAGGTAGGGAACGAGGGCGAGGAGGAAGGTGAGGCGGTCCTGGGCGAAGGCGAGCGGCTCGGCGGCGGGCTCGCGGCCGGCGCCCTGGCCTCGGGCCGGTCGGTCAGCGGCCATCGGTCGCGCTCCCCTCGTGGGCGGTGATCGCGAGCTGCAGTCGCGCTTTCACGGCATCGACGAGGTGCGCGGGCGAGCGCACGAGCACCTCGGGGCCGAAACCGGCGAGCTCGTCGGCGAGCAGGGCGGCATCGGTGAAGTGCAGCCGCACCACGTCGCCCGTGGTCGAGGCGCCGCGGCGTCGACCGAGCCGCACCGCCGCATCCGTGGCCGGCGTCACCTCGATCTCGGCGACGTTCGCCTCCCACAGGGCGTCGAGCTCGGCGAGGGCGTCGGCGGCGTAGGTGCCGGGGGCCAGGGGGACGGAGTGCCTGCCTAGCTTCACGGGGCCGGAGATGCGGGAGAGCAGGAACGTGCGCGGCTCGCCGACCCCCTGGTCGATGGCCTTGAGGTGCCAGCGGCCCTGGTGCTGCACGAGGGCGAGCGGCTGCACCGTGCGGAGGCGTGCGGCCGCATCCCCCGGCTTGAGGTAGAGGAAGGTGGCGGTCGCCCCTCTGGCGAGCGCATCCGAGAGCGGACCGAAGGCGGCGTCCCGAGTGCGGATGCGCGGGGCGTAGCCGAGCACGGGCTCGGTCGTCTCCGCGCCGATCGAGCGCAGCTTCAGGAGCGCTCTTCTCGACTCTCGGGAGAGCGATCCCTCGCGCCAGGCCATGGCGGCGAGGTTGAGCAGCGTGGTCTCGGCCGGCGAGAACGCGATGTCGGCGGGCAGCTCGTAGGCCGTGCGCGGGATGCGGTAGCGCATGGACTGGTTGTTGCCGGGGTCGCCGGGCGACTCGAGGGTCTCGAGGGGCACTCCGAGCTCGCGGATGTCGTCTTTGTCGCGCTCGAACTGCCGCTCGAGGCTCGCGTTGTCGCCGTGCTGCTCGAACCGCTGCCGGTAGCCCTGCACCGTCGAGAGGATCTCGTTCTTCGTGAGACCTGACTCGGTGGCGAGCAGGGCGAGCACGAGGCTGAACAGCCGTTCCTCCACGGCCACGGGCGGGGTGGCGCGGTTCTCGGAGGGCACGACTGAATCCTAGGCCGCTCCGTCTAGCTCGCGGGCAGGACGCCCACGATGTCGACGACGTAGGCGGTGGCCGATCCGCTGCCGTCGGGGATCACCACGATGACCTCGGAGCCGACCTTCTGGCCCACGAGGAACTCCGAGATGCCCGCGGGCTGGCTGGCCGAGGCCGCCGCTTCGTCGTCGCTCATGGTCCAGACCGCGGGCGATCCGTCCTCCCACGTGGAGGAGGTGACGGCGCGGGTGCTGTACGAGACGGCGGTGGACTGCACCACCACGGTGTCGCCCTCGGCCACCTCGGCGCCGTCGCCCTTCTTGAGCAGGGCGCTCTTGGCCTCCTCGGGCGCGGTCTGCGCCCCGATGGTGATGCCGGGGCGGCCGTCGGGTGCGTGCACGACGCCGGGGAAGCCGGAGGTCGCGGGCTGGTCGGCGCCATCGGCGGCCTGCGGGAAGGCGGCCGAGACGTCGAAGACCATGACGATCGAGCCGGGGGCCCCGTCGACGATCTGGCTGGCCTCGTCGTTCGGCAGCACCACGACGGTGCGCTGACCGCTCGTGCTGCAGAGGAGTGCGTCGCGGAGACCCTCCGGGAGCCCGTCGGAGACGACGAGCGCGGTGGCCTGGGTGGCGCCGGCGGGCTGACCCGACTCGCCGTCGTAGATCGTGTAGGAGCCGGCGATGGTTCCGCCGATGCCGATGGGGTCGCCCTCGCCCTCGATGAGCACCGAGCTCTGTGCCTCGTCGACCGTGAGGGGGAAGGGGAACGAGGCCTGGGGGTCGGCGCCCGCCTCGCCGGTCGCCGTCACGATCGAGCTCGCGTCACCGGAGGGGGTGACCTTCGAGCAGTCGGGTGCGGCGGGTGCGCCGCTGCAGCCTGCGAGTGCGACCAGGAGGCCTGCCGACAGGGTGAGCGCGAGAGACTTGCGCACGGATCCTCTTTTCTGGGTTCGACGAGCCGTGGCTCAGTGCGGACCTATCCTATTTCATCGGCGGCGGGAGCTTCGCCCGTCTCGCCGCGCGCTTCTCTGGCCAGGGCAGCGTCGGCGGTGGCTGTGGCGGCGCGCACTCGTTTGCGGAGGCTCTTGGCGCTGATGCCCCGTTCGCCGAGCGCTCCTGGCGTCCAGGCCTCCATGTCCTCGTCGGAGAAGTCGCTCTTCGAGGCACGGCGCTTGAGCTCGGGCAGCACGGCCCCCGGCGCGAGGCGGCGGGCGGAGACGAGGAAGCCGGTGTGCCCGATCATCCGGTGGTCCGGGCGCACGGCGAGACCCTCCACGTGCCAGCCGCGCACCATCGTCTCGTTCGGCACCGGGTTGGTGAACAGACCGGTGTCGCGGATGGCCTCGACCACGCGCGAGAGCTGCGTGACGGTGGCCACGTAGCAGAGCACGATCCCGCCGGGCTTGAGCGCCTCGGCCACCGCGGTGATGCACTCCCACGGCGCGAGCATGTCGAGCACGACGCGATCGACGGAATGCGCCTCGTGGGTCTCGGGCAGCGCCTCCACGAGGTCACCCACGGTCACCGTCCACCCCTCGGGCACTCCGCCGAAGTACGCAGCCACGTTGGCGCGCGCCACGTCGGCGAACTCGTCGCGTCGCTCGAAGCTCGACAGTCGACCCTCAGGGCCGATCGCCCGCAGAAGCCACAGCGAGAGGGCGCCGGAGCCGACACCCGCCTCCACCACGGTCGCGCCGGGGAAGACGTCGGCCTGGGCCAGGATCTGCGCGGCGTCCTTGGGGTAGATGATCGCGGCGCCGCGCGGCATCGACATCACGAAGTCGGTGAGCAGCGGGCGCAGCGCGAGGTGCTCGACGCCCACCGAGTTCGCCACGACGGAGCCGTCCGGCAGACCGATCAGGGTGTCGTGGTCGATGAAGCCGCGGTGGGTGTGGAAGACCTTGCCCGACTCGAGCGTGATGCTGTTGAGCTTGTTCTTCGGCCCGGTCAGCTGCACGCGGTCGCCCTCGCGGAAGGGGCCGCTGTAGTGGGCGCCGCTCATGCGCGCACCTCGTCGTCCACACCGGCACGCACGTCGCGGAGCACGGCGGAGAGATCCTCGATGCCGCGGCCGTCGAGGGTGGGCCAGATGACGTGCGCCCCCGAGTCGTCGAGGGCGAGCAGGTGCTCCACGCCGATCACGGCGGCTCCGGAGGCGACGGCCGAGGTGACCCCGGTGACCGAGTCCTCGATCGCCACGGCGTGCGCGATGTCGATGCCGAGGGCGGCGGCCCCGAGCAGGTAGGGCTCGGGATGCGGCTTGCTGTGGGTGACCTCGTCGGCCGAGATGACGGCACCGAACGGCGCGAACGGCAGCAGCTCGGCCACGTGCTTCGCCATGCGGCCGATCGACATCGTCACGAGGGCCTGGGGCACACCCGCGTCGTGCAGAGCGCTCAGCAGCTCGACCGCGCCGGGGCGCCACGGTGCGCGCTCGCTGATCTGCTCCATCACCTGCGTCGAGAGCAGCTGGATGATCTCGTCGCCCGGCATGTCGACGCCGAACTCCTGCAGGATGGCGGCGGAGCGGTCGAGCCCGGATCCCACGAGGGTCATCGCCGCCTCATGCGTCCACTGCCCGCCGTAGGAGGCGACCAGTCGTTCCTGCGCGAGCATCCAGTAGGGCTCGGTGTCGACGATGGTGCCGTCCATGTCCCAGAGCACGGCGGAGGGGACGGGGGCGGGGTGGGTTTCGGTCACGGGCGACAAGTCTACGGTGCGCCGCCTATCCTTGACTGATGGCAACCGCACCGTGCGGTGGTCCCGGAAGGCAGTGAGGTACCCATCACGGTGTCAGACAACGGATTCCTCCGCGGCAGGCTCCTCCTCGTCGCGTTCGAGGGCTGGAACGATGCGGGCGAGGCCGCGACCGGTGCGCTCAAGCTGCTCAGGGAGCAGCTCGACGTGACGCCCATCGCCGAGGTCGAGGCCGAGGAGTACTTCGACTTCCAGTTCAACCGCCCCACCGTCACGGTCGACGAGGAGGGGCGGCGCGTGCTCATCTGGCCGGGCGCCACCGTGTTCGGCCCCGATGGCGACGATGCCGCGCTGCCCACCGACGTCACGGCGGAGGCGCAGTCCGGGACCGAGTCCGAGGCCGCAGACGCGGCCGGTCGGGTCTACCTCCTCATCGGCTCCGAGCCGTCGCGCAACTGGCAGACCTTCACGGCCGAGATCATGTCGACGGTCGTGGCGGAGGACATCAGCGGCATCGTGCTGCTCGGCGCGATGCTCGCCGACGTGCCGCACACCCGCCCGATCTCGATCTTCTGCACGAGCGAGAACCCCGTGGTGCGCAGCGAGCTCGAGATCGAGCGCAGCACCTACGAGGGCCCCGTGGGCATCCTGAGCGTCATCGCCGACGCCGCCGAGCAGCTGGGGGTGCCGACGGTCTCCGTCTGGGCCTCCGTGCCGCACTACGTGCACAACGCCCCCTCGCCCAAGGCCACCCTCGCCCTCGTGGAGAAGGTGGAGGAGCTCATCGGCGTCGACATCGACCGCGGCGAGCTCGCCGACGAGTCCACGGCCTGGGAATCGGGCATCGACGCGCTCGCGGGCGACGACGAGGACATGGCGGCGTACATCCAGCAGCTCGAGCAGGCGCGCGACACGGTCGACTCCCCCGAGGCCAGCGGCGAGGCGATCGCCCAGGAATTCGAGCAGTACCTGCGCAAGCGCGGAGACGGTCGAGACGGCCGCGCCGGTGGGGACGGCCGCCCCGACGAGCCCTGGCGGCGCGACTAGCGGTCGGTCACACGTCAGGCGGCCGCGCCGTCACACGGTGAGGCGGTCACGCCCTCACGCCGTGAGGCGGATGCCGAGCAGTGCGTCGACGAGCCGCGTCACGAGCTCGGTCGACGAGGCCGTGTGGGCGCCGTCGAACCAGTCGTCGACGAGGGCGAGCGCACCCGGCGTGTCGAGGTCGTCGTGCAGGCGCGCCCGCACGGCGTCGAGCAGCGCGAGAGCCGCGTCGTCGTCGTCGGCGGGGTCGACCTCCACGTCGAGCGGCACGAGGCGGGCGGCTCCCGCGCGCCAGCGCTCGAGGCGCGCGGTGGCGAGCAGCTCGTCGCCGCGCAGCCACTCCCAGTCGTCGCGGTAGGGGTGTCCGAGGATGGCGAGACGGATGGCGGCCGGCTCTATGCCCGCCGCGCGCAGCTGAGAGACGAGCACGAGGTTGCCGAGCGACTTCGACATCTTCTCGCCGTCGAACGCCACGAGCCCACCATGCGCATTCACCCGGGCGAACCGCTCGCCCGTGAGGGCTGTCGCGTGGGCCGCGCTGAACTCGTGGTGCGGGAAGACGAGGTCTCCACCGCCGCCCTGTACGCAGATGGTGTCGCCCAGCGTCTCGCGGGCGATCACCGAGCACTCGATGTGCCAGCCGGGCCTGCCGCGGCCGAGCACGTCGACGTCCCAGGCCGGCTCACCCTCGCGCTCGACCCTCCAGAGCAGCGGGTCGAGCGGTGAGCGCTTGCCTGGGCGCTCGGGGTCTCCCCCGCGCTCGGCGAACAGCCGGCCCATGGTCGCCTCGTCGAGGCCGCTCTCCGATCCGAGGGTCCACGGGGTGGCCGCCTCGGCCGCCGCGTTGTCGAAGTACCAGTCCGCGTCGCCGTCCCGCACGGCATCCGGAGTCGGCACCCGGTAGGCGAAGCCGCGATCCGCGAGCCGCGCCACGGCGGCCGCGATCTCGTCGATCGTCTCGGTCACGCCCACGTAGGCATCGGGAGGGCTCACCCTGAGCGCCTCCATGTCGGTGCGGAAGAGCTCGACCTGGCTCGCGGCGAGCTCACGCCAGTCCACACCCGTGGCGGTGGCGCGCTCGAGCAGCGGGTCGTCGACGTCGGTGACGTTCTGCGTGTACGACACCTCGAGCCCAGCGTCGAGCCACACCCGCACGAGGGTGTCGAAGGCGAGGTAGGTGGCCGCGTGCCCGATGTGGGTGGCGTCGTAGGGCGTGATGCCGCAGACGTACAGCGTGGCGGGAGAGCCGGCCGACGCGGACTCGAGGAAGCGACCGCTCGAGTCGTCGTGGAGCCGGGCGGCGGCTCCACGGCCGGGCAGAGCGGGGATGTCGGGTCGGGGCCAGGATCGCACTGATCAAGCCTAGACGACAGGCAGCACCCCGGATCGCGACGCCCCCGCCCCGGCCGACTACGCCGCGAGCACGCCCGTGGAGAGCAGCACGATGAGCACGCCGCCGAGCGCGATCCGGTAGATCACGAAGGGCAGGAACGAGCGCTTCGAGATGTAGCTCATGAAGAAGGCGATCACGACGAGCCCCACCACGAACGCCACGAGGGTGGCGATGCCGGTCTCGAGCGGCCCGTAGTAGTTCTCCTCGCCCAGGCTCTTCGCGAGCTGGAAGAATCCGCTGCCGAACACGGCCGGAATCGCGAGCAGGAACGAGTAGCGGGCGGCGGCGCGCCGCTCGTAGCCCATGAAGAGCCCCGCCGTGATGGTGCCGCCCGAGCGCGAGACGCCCGGGATGAGAGCGAGGGCCTGCGCGAGCCCGAAGACGATGCCGTGCGGCACCGTGAGGTCCTTCAGCCGCCGCTGCTTCGCACCCACGTAGTCGGCGATGCCGAGCAGCACGCCGAACAGGATGAGCATGAAGGCCACGATCCAGAGCGACCGGAGGGTCGTCTCGATCTGGTTCTGGAAGAGCACACCGAGCACCACGATGGGCAGCGAGCCCAGGATGATGAGCCAGCCCATCCGCGCATCAGGATCGCCCCTCGGCACCTTGCCCACGAGCGACTTCGCCCAGCGCGAGATGATCCGCACGATGTCGCGCCAGAAGAACACCACCACAGCCGTCTCGGTGCCGAGCTGCGTGATGGCGGTGAAGGCGGCGCCGGGGTCGGCGGCCCCTGGCAGCAGCTCGCCGACGATGCGCAGGTGCGCGCTCGAGGAGATCGGCAGGAACTCCGTGAGGCCCTGCACCAGGCCGAGGATGATCGCGTTGAGAAAGTCCATGGCTCCCTTGAGCAGAAGAAGAGGAGGGGGCTGCGGTCAGTACTCCAGCAGCAGATCGGTCAGAACGTCTGTGCCAAACGATAGCGCCTCGAGCGGCACCCGCTCGTCGACCCCGTGGAACAGGGCCGGGAAGTCGAGGGCGGGCGGCAGCTGCAGGGGCGCGAACCCGAAACCGCGGATGCCGAGCAGGCTCAGCGCCTTGTTGTCGGTGCCGCCCGAGAGCAGGTAGGGCAGCACCTCGGCGCCTGGGTCGTGCTTCTGCAGGGTGGCGGTCATGGCCTCCACGAGCTCGCCGTCGAACGTGGTCTCGAGGCCGATGTCCTGGTGGGTGATGGCGATCTCGATGTCGTCGCCCACGATCGCGCGGATCTCGGCGAGCACCTCCTCCTCGTGGCCGGGCAGCACACGCACGTCGATCATCGCCTCGGCGCGGTCGGGCACGACGTTGTGCTTGTAGCCGGCCGTGAGCCCCGTGGGGTTCGCCGTGGTGCGCAGGGTGGCCGAGATGAAGCGCGAGGCGGTGCCCGTGGCGATCGCGATCTCGTCGGCGCTCACCTGCTGCGCATCCTTGCCGAGGATGTCGGCCACCCGGTCGAGCAGCTGGCGGGTGGTGGCGGTGAGGTGCAGCGGCCACTCACGACTGCCGATCGCGGCCACGGCACGGGCGAGGCGCGTGACGGCGTTGTCGGTGTTGATCTGCGAACCGTGACCGGCCGTGCCGCGCGCGATGAGCTTCATCCAGATGAGCGCCTTCTCCCCGGTCTGCACGAGGTACGCGCGCTTGCCGTCGAGATCGATGGAGTAGCCGCCCACCTCGCTGATGGCCTCGGAGGCGCCCTCGAAGAGCTCGGGGTGCTCGCGCACGAGGTAGCCCGAGCCCAGCACTCCCCCGGCCTCCTCGTCGGCGAAGAACGCGATCACGAGGTCGCGGGCGGGCTGCCGCCCCGAGCCGAGGATGCGATCGAGCGCGGAGATCATCATGGCGTCCATGTTCTTCATGTCCACCGCACCGCGGCCCCACAGCATGCCGTCCTTGACCTCGCCGCCGAACGGATCGACCGACCAGTCCTCGGCGATGGCGGGCACGACGTCGGTGTGGCCGTGCACCACGAGGGCGGGCTTCGACGGGTCGCGGCCCGGCACACGGGTGACGATGCTCGTGCGCCCCGGCTCCGCCTCGAAGCTCTGCACCTGCAGCCCCAGCCGCTCGAGGTGCGCCGCGAGGTACTCTGCGGCATCCGTCTCGCCGTTCGAGCGCCCCTCCCCGAAGTTCGAGGTGTCGAAGCGGATGAGGTCGCGGGCGATCCGCGCCGTGAGGTCGAGGCCGTCGTTCGGAGGTGTGGACATCATGACGGACACGCTACCCGGCCCCCTGGAACGGCAGTGGAATTCCGCCCTCGCGATCCGTGCTATCGTCTTCTCTTGGCTGGTCGAGCGATCGACAGGCCAGACACTCGTCCGGGTGGCGGAAATGGCAGACGCGCTAGCTTGAGGTGCTAGTGCCCGTATAGGGCGTGGGGGTTCAAGTCCCCCCTCGGACACACTGGTTGAGACAGTAACGAAGACCCGGTCACACGACCGGGTCTTCTGTCGTTAACGGCTATCCCCTACGCTCAGAAAAAAAGCGAAAGGAAGACCCCCATGGCAGATCTCATCGTCATCGCCTTCGACACCGAGAAGGATGCGGAAGGCGCCTACGAGAAGGTCCAGGAGCTCGACGGAGACCTCATCGTGCAGCTCGCCGGCCTCGCCCTCGTCAAGGTCGACGAAGACGGCAAGACCCACGTCGACCACCCGGGCGCTGTCGGCAACATCGGCCTCGGCGCCGCGGGCGGAGCCCTCTTCGGCACCCTCATCGGCATCCTCTTCCTCGTGCCCTTCGTGGGGCTCGTCTTCGGCGGTCTCATGGGCGCGCTGTTCGCCGGCATCGACAAGACCGGCCTCAACAGCGAGTTCCGCGCCCAGGTGAGGGACTCCGTGAGCGCGGGCAAGTCGGCCGTCGTGATCTACACGACCAAGATCACCGAGGACAAGTTCGCTGCGGCGCTCGCGCCGTTCAACGGCACGATCATCAAGACGTCGCTGTCGGTCGAGGACGAGCAGGCGCTCATCCACGATCTGTCGGAGAAGCCCGCGGTCTGAGCCGCGTAGGCTTGACGCACCGCAGTCGGTCAGGAGGAGAGCACATGGGAATCATCACTCCGGGATTCTTCGGCAGAGCACGCGAGGCCGATCCCAAGCTGCCGCCAGGGCAGTACGAGACGAAGGACTTCCCGGTGCTCTCCGCCGGGCCGACCCCCAACATCCATGCCGGTGAGTGGTCGTTCTCCATCACCAACGAGTCCGGTGACGTGAAGCGCTGGTCGTGGGACGAGTTCCGGGCGCTGCCCGTCGAGACCGTCGACACCGACATCCACTGCGTCACCCGCTGGTCGAAGTTCGACACCACGTGGCGCGGCGTCTCGCTCGACACCCTCTTCGAGGACGTGGAGACGGATGCCGGGTACACCATGGCGCACTCGTACGGCGGCTACACCACCAACGTGCCCCTCGAGGATCTGCTCGACGGCAAGGCCTGGGTGGCCTTCGAGTTCGGCGGCGAGCCGCTCGACCCCGAGCACGGTGGCCCCGCCCGGCTGCTCGTGCCGCACCTGTACTTCTGGAAGAGCGCCAAGTGGATCACGGGCCTCACGCTGCACGACTCGGACGAGCTCGGCTTCTGGGAGGTCAACGGCTACCACGCCTACGGCGACCCGTGGAAAGAGCAGCGCTACTCGTATGAATGATCGCTCGATCCAGCGAGGGCGAGCGTGAAGTGGGCCATCGCCGACGTCGTCGGCATTCGTGAGGAGACCCCGACGGCGCGCACCCTCATGCTGCGCATCCCGGAGTGGACCGGGGCTCTCGCAGGCCAGCACATCGACATCCGCCTCACCGCTCCCGACGGCTACCAGGCGGCGCGTTCGTACTCGCTCTCGTCGGCGGCCGGCGACCCGGTGGTGGCCGTGAGCGTCGAGCTCATGGCCGACGGCGAGGTCTCCCCCTACCTCGTGCGGGGTGTCTCGGTGGGCGACCAGCTCGAGGTCGTGGGTCCGCTCGGCGGCTGGTTCGTGTGGCGACCGGCCGCACAGCCAGAACCGCTCCGGCTGATCGGTGGCGGCTCGGGCATCGCACCCCTCATGTCGATCCTGCGCACCCACGTGGAGGCCGGCAGCACGGCGCCTGTGCACCTGCTCTACTCGGTGCGCTCCCCCGAGTTCGTCTACTACCGCGACGAGCTCGCCGAGCTGGCCGCGGCGACGGCTGCGCAGGTCGACATCCAGTACACCCGCCACGCCCCCGCGGGCTGGCAGGGCGCTCTCGGCCGCATCGACGCCGCCCGGGTCACCACGTGGGCGGCGGGGGTCGAGAACGCGTCGACCTACATCTGCGGCCCCACCCCGTTCGTGGAGCTCGCCTCCAACGCCCTCGTGGCCGCAGGAGCCGACCCGCAGTCGGTGCGCACGGAGCGCTTCGGCGGCTAGCGCACGCCCATCATGAGCTTGCGCACCCACGGTGTGATCGCGATCAGAGCCACGCCCACCGCGATCGCCACGGCGCCGGAGATGCCGAAGTAGGGCGGCTCGTTCGTCTCGTCGTAGAAGCCGGCCAGCACACCCGAGAGCGCCGTGCCGAGAGCGACGGAGAGGAAGAACAGGGCCACCATCTGCGTCTGGAACGCCTGAGGAGCGAGCTTGGTGGAGAGCGAGAGGCCTACGGGCGAGAGCAGCAGCTCGGCGATCGTGAAGACGAAGAGGATGCCGATGAGCGCGATGAGCGGCGTGCCGTTCTGCCCCGTTCCCGAGAACGGGATGAACAGCAGGAACGCGATGCCCATCACGATCGCCGCGGTCGCGAACTTGTAGGGCGTCGCGGGCTGCTTCGCCCCCCATCTCGTCCAGATGGCGGCGAACACCCCGGAGAGGATGATGATGAAGATCGGATTGATCGACTGCACCCACGCCACCGGCATGGTCCAGCCGAAGAGGTCGAGGTTCAAGCGGTCGTTGGCGTAGATGGTCACGACGGTGAACTGCTGCTGGTACAGCGACCAGAAGGCCACGCTCGTGATGAACATGGGGATGAAGGAGATCACGCGCTTGCGCTCGATGGTCGAGAGCTTCTTGCTGGTCAGGATGACGGCGAACAGCGCGATCGCCGCCGCGAGGGTCACGATCACCACGGCGTCGGCCGAGTTGTCGGCCGTCAGCACTCCCGCGAGGATGAGCCCGATCACGAGTGCGATCGCCGCCACCGCGATGAGACCCATCGTCAGTCGGCGTGCGGGGGGCAGCGGGTTCGGCACCTCCTTCGCCCGCGCCGGCAGCGAGCGACGCCCGAACGAGTACTGAACGAGTCCGATCGCCATGCCGACGGCGGCGACGCCGAAGCCCCAGTGGAACCCGGCGGAGGTCTGCAGCAGGCCCGTGAGGATGGGGCCGAGGAACGCGCCGAGGTTGATGCCGAGGTAGAAGATCGAGAAGCCCGCGTCGCGGCGCACGTCCTGCTCGCTGTAGAGGGTGCCCACCACGGAGGTCGCGGTCGCCTTGACTCCCCCCGATCCCAGGGCGATGAGCACGAGGCCGGTGCCGAGACCCACGAAGCCCGGCAGCAGCGCGAGGGCGAGGTGGCCGGCCATCACCACGATCGCGCTCACGAAGAGGGTGCGCTCAGAGCCCGCCAGTCGGTCCGCGATCCAGCCGCCCAGAATGGTCGCGAGGTAGACCGAGCCGCCGTAGGCGCCGATGATGCTCACCGCGACGGGCTTGGGGATGCCGAGACCGCCCTCGGTGGCGCTGTAGAACATGTAGAGCAGCAGGATGCCCTGCATGCCGTAGAACGAGAACCGCTCCCACATCTCCACGCCGAACACGTGCACCAGCGAGAAGGGCTGACCGAAGAAGGTGCGCTCCTTCGTGCTCTCAGTCGTCATGCCGCCATCGTGCCACGCCGCACTCCCCGGAACGTGCAGGCAGCCACCCCACCTTCGGGGTTCAGCGGCCCGCGGTGCTCATCCACTTGCGCACGGTCACGATGCGGGACTGCAGCTGGGTCACACTCGCCTGCGCCACCGCAGGGCCTCCGCAGATGCGGCGGAGCTCGGCGTGGATGAGCCCGTGCGGCTCGTTCGAGGTCTTCGACCAGATGCCCACGAGCGAGTTGAGCAGACTGCGCTGCTCCTTGAGCGTGCGGTAGAGCGGGGCGGGCACGCCTCCCTGGTCGGGAGTGTCCTCCTTCGGACCAGTGGTCCCGTTCGCCTTGGCGTGCTTCTGCTGGCGCGCCTGGCGGTGCTGCAGCAGATCCTTCACCTGATCGGGCTCGAGGAGGCCAGGCAGCCCCAGGAAGTCGAGCTCCTCCTCGCTGCCCACGACGGCCTGGAAGCCGAACTCGCCGCCGTCGTAGACCACGCGGTCGAAGGTGGCCTCCGAGCCGATGGCCTGGAAGCTGTACTCCTCCAGCAGGCTCTCGGAGGCCTTCTCCTCGCGGTTCGCCGCGGCCACCATGGCGTCTTCGGGGTTGTAGAAGTCGCCCTCGGGGTTCGACCCGTCGTCGCGCTTGTCGAGGGCGTGGTCGCGCTCGAGCTCGAGCTTCTCGGCCAGCGCCATGAGCGAGGGCACGTTCGGCAGGAACACCGAGGCCGTCTCGCCGCGCCGCCTGGCGCGCACGAAGCGGCCGATCGCCTGCGCGAAGAACAGCGGCGTCGAGGCGCTCGTGGCGTACACCCCCACGGCGAGCCGCGGCACGTCCACGCCCTCCGACACCATGCGCACGGCCACCATCCACCTGGTCGTGCCCTTCGAGTACTGGTCGATGCGGTCGGAGGCCTCCTTCTCGTCCGACAGCACCACGGTCACGCTCTCGCCCGTGAGGGATTCGAGGATGGCCGCGTAGGCGCGCGCCACGGTCTGGTCGGTGGCGATCACGAGGCCACCGGCATCCGGAATGGCCTGACGCACCTCGGAGAGCCGCTTGTCGGCGGCACCGAGCACCTGCGGGATCCAGTCGCCCGCCGGGTCGAGTGCCGTGCGCCAGGCCTGGGAGGTGATGTCCTTGGTATTGCCCTCGCCGAGCCTGGCCTCCATCTCGTCGCCCACCTTGGTGCGCCAGCGCATGTGCCCGGCGTAGACCATGAAGAGCACGGGCCGCACCACGCCGTCCTTGAGTGCGCGGCCGTATCCGTAGCTGTAGTCGCTCTTCGAGACGCGGATGCCGTGCTCGTCGGGCGCGTACTCCACGAAGGGGATGGGCGAGGTGTCGGAGCGGAACGGTGTTCCGGTGAGCGAGAGCCGGCGGGTGGCGGGCTCGAACGCCTCGCGCACGGCGTCGCCCCAGCTGAGCGCGTCGCCGCCGTGGTGCACCTCGTCGAGGATCACGAGGGTGTTGGCGCCCTCGGTGAGCTCGCGGTGCAGGAGCGGCCGGGCGGCCACCTGCGCGTAGGTGAGGGCCACCCCGTGGAAGTGCCGGCCGAAGCGGGACTCGCTGTTCTTGAACCCAGGGTTGAGGCGCACACCGGCGCGGTCGGCCGCATCGGCCCACTGCCGCTTGAGGTGCTCGGTGGGGGCCACCACGATCACGCGGTCGACGGTGCGGCGGTGCAGCAGCTCGGAGGCGAGGCGCAGGGCGAACGTGGTCTTGCCTGCACCGGGCGTGGCGGCGGCCAGGAAGTCGCGCGGCTCGTGCTCGAAGTAGGCGGTGAGCGCCTCCTCCTGCCACGCCCTCAGGCGGCCCGCGGTGCCCCACGGGGCACGGGCGGGGAAGGAGGGCGACAGCTGCCCCGCTGCACTCGTACCGGGGGCCGGTTCGAAGTGCGGGAGAGTGGTCACGATGTTCGAGGATACCCCGCACGGATGACACGGGCTTACCCTGGGAGGCGTTCGGAAAGGAACGCACGCCCATGACCCAGCCCCACCCCTGGCGCCGCTACGTCGCCCTCGGAGACTCGTTCACGGAGGGTCTCGGCGATCCAGAGGCGCACTCGCAGGGCGGCAACCGCGGCTGGGCGGATCGTGTGGCCGAGGTGCTCGCTCTGACCTCGGACGGCGGCTTCTCGTACGCGAACCTCGCCATCCGCGGCCGCCTGCTGCAGCAGATCCTCGACGAGCAGATCGAGCCGGCACTCGAGCTCAAGCCCGACCTCATCAGCATCTCCGCCGGGGGCAACGACGTCATCCGCCCCGGCACCGATCCCGACGATCTCGCCGCCCGCTTCGAGGTCGGCATCCGCCGGCTGCGTCGAGACGACGCGACCGTCGTGATCTTCACGGGAGTCGACACGGGCTTCACCCCGGTGTTCAAGGGCATCCGCGGGCGCGTCGCCATCTACAACGAGCACCTGCGGGTGATCGCCGACCGCTACGACTGCGTGGTGGCCGACCAGTGGGGGCTCAAGGAGATCCAGGACACCAGGATGTGGTCGCTCGACAGGCTGCACCTCAACGCGCTCGGCCACCACGAGGTCGCCAGGCTCGTGCTGCGCTCGCTCAACGTCGACAACGACCTCGTGGCCGGGGTTCCCGAGCCGCTCCCCCGCGCGAGCTGGCGACGCGCCCGCAACGAGGACCTCGTGTGGGCGCGCGTGCACCTCATGCCGTGGGTGCTGCGCCGCATCACCCACCGCTCGAGCGGCGACGGCGTGCTGCCGAAGCGACCGCTGGCCGAGCCGATCTACGCGCCGAAGGACTGACGGGGCCGGTTCAGCCGAAGAGGCGACCCGGGTTCGCGAGCCGCCAGCCCACGTCGGGTCCTTCGAGCGCGTCCGTCAGCGTGACGGGAACGGTGACCTCGCCGCTGCCGAGGGTCAGCCCCTCCACGGTGTACCGAGCGGTGCCCACCTCGTCGCCCTCTGCGGCGCTGTCGACCTGCTCCAGCTCGACCTCACCCGTGATGCTCGTCGCCGACCACACGGTCGTCGACACCGATTCGGAGGCCACCACGTCGGCCTGCGACCCCCAGTCGGTGGAGTAGCTGCCCAGCACGTCTCCCGCGGCCACCACCTGCACGGTCTGGAAGCCGCTCTCGGCGCTCTGCAGCAGCGCGAGCACCGAGGCCTGCAGCGAGGCCGTGTCGGCGCCCCCGAGCACCACCCCGGCGAGCTGCAGGGTCTGCCCGTCCACCACGTAGTCCGCCGAGAACAGCAGGCAGAAGCCCGCCTCGTCGGTCGTGCCCGTCTTCACCCCGTCGATGCCCGCGGTGCCGATGAGCGTGTTCGAGTTCTCGACGGCTCCGAGCTGGGGCAGCTCGAGGGCGGAGGTGCCCACGATGCCGCTCAGTGTGGGCTCGGCGAGGGCGAGCCCCGCCAGCGTGAGCAGGTCGGCCGTCGTGCTGCGCGAGTCGGGGCTGAGTCCGGAGGGATCGACCACCGAGGTCCCCGTGAGCCCGTGCTCCGCCAGCCAGGCGGTCGCCGCGGCCAGGTAGGAAGCCGTGTCGCCGAACGCCCAGTTCGTGAGCGTGAAGGCGTAGTTGTTGGCCGACTCGAGCATCATGATCTCGATGACCTCGCGCTCGGTGAGCACCTGGCCGGGGTACACGGAGGCCCACGAGCCGTTCTCGGCGATCGTGGCCTGCAGCAGCGCCTCGTCGGCCGCCGTCATGGTGAGCTCCGGGCCCTCCTCGCCCTCGGCGATCGGCTTCGCGTCGAGCACCACGAGGGCCGTGACGACCTTCGTGATGCTCGCGATCGGAACAGGATCGGTGCTGCCGCTCTGGCCGAGCATCCTCGACTCCCCGCCGTTCACGATGCCGATGGCGCTCGATCCCTGTCCGGGCACGGCGAGCGAGGTCGCGGCGGTCGTCACGGCGGCAGGCTCGGCTGCGGTCGCGGTCGCCGCGGGCACGGGGGCCAGGAGGGCGACGGGCAGGTAGGTGAGGAGGAGCGCCAGCAGGAGCAGGGCGGTGCCCACCACGATCCGCCGACGCCGGTACACGGCAGGGCTGGCAGGGCTCATCCGCTCATCCTAACCAGCGCAGGATGAGCGGATGATGCGCGGCGCACCCGCTACATCAAGCCGCCGTCGACGGAACGCGGCACGAGCTGGTCGTCCTCCGGCACGAGCACGGCGGTCTCGCGGTTGAGGCTCTCGCCTCGGAAGAACGGCTTCGCGCGCGGGAAGAACGACCAGACGATCATGATCACCACACCGAGGGCGAGCGAACCGACACCCACCACGAACACGCCGCCGATGCCGAAGATCACCGTGTAGCCGTAGTCGGGGTTGTACATGTCGATGGCCGACTGCACGAACGCCGCGGTGAGCATGAGCCCACCGATGAGCGGGAACAGGCCCTTGAAGAAGAAGTCACGCGCATTGGTGAAGATCTCCTTCCGGAAGAACCAGATGCACGCGAAGCTCGTGAGCGCGTAGTAGAACGCGATGGCCAGACCGATCGAGAGGATCGTGTCGGCCAGGATGTTCTCGCTCACGAGGGTCATGCCCACGTAGAACACGATCGCCACGATGCTCATGAAGATCGTCGCGAAGCGCGGCGTGCGGAACTTGGGGTTGATGCGGCCGAAGGCCTCGGGCAGCGCCTTGTAGGTCGACATGGCGAGGGTGCCGCGGGCCGTCGGCAGAATGGTGGTCTGCGTCGACGAGATGGCCGACACGCACACCGCGATGACGAGCAGCCACGCCCACGGGCCGAACACCGCATCCTTCAGGGCGAAGAACACGTCTTCGGAGTTGCCCTCGTTGCCGAGACCGATGCCCGAGGTGCCGAGACCCGCGAAGGCCATCGCCGCCACCGTGACGGAGACGTAGGTGACGAGCAGGATGACGGTGGAGAGCACGGCGGCGCGACCGGGGGTGCGCTTCGGGTCCTTCGTCTCCTCGTTGAGCGCGAGACACGTGTCCCACCCCCAGTAGATGAAGAGGCACAGCAGGATCGCCTCGGTGAAGCCCGAGAGCGAGGTGAACGCGAACGGGTTGAACCAGTCGAGCTGCGGGGTCGTGGAGCCCTCTGGGGCTGTGCCGGTGAAGACGCTCCAGAGCGCCAGGATCACGAACAGCACGAGCGCGAGGTACTGCACGGCCAGCAGGATGTTCTGCAGCCGCTCGCCGATCTCGAGGCCGCGCACACTGATGAACGTCATGAGGGCGATGAAGACCACACCCGTGGCGGTCACGAGCACCACGTTGTCGTAGAGATCGGGGTTGTTGGTGAGCAGCCACAGGTACTTGCTGCCGATCTGGGCGAGGTTGGCGAGCACGATGATGCCGGCCACCGCCACTCCCCAGCCGGCCAGCCAGCCGGTGCGCGGCCCGAAGGCCTTGGTGACCCAGGTGAACGCCGTGCCGCAGTCGGGCACCGCGCGGTTGAGCTCGCGATAGGCCGAAGCGGTGAGGAACATCGGGATGAACGCGAGGATCATGGCGATGGGCGCTTGGGCCCCCACGGCCAGCACCACGAAGCCCACGGTCGCCGCGAGCGAGTAGACCGGCGCCGTGGAGGCGAGACCGATCACGGTCGAGCCGAACAGCCCGAGTGTGCCTGCGGCGAGGCCCTTGCCTCCGGTGGGCGGCGGCACGACGGCGGGCGCTGCTCTCTTGTCGGACATTCAGGTCTCCCTCGGGTTCAAGTAGGAGGAAGCATAGGGGCTCCGCGGCCCGACCGGGAGTAGGAGGTGCCCACCTCGTGCTCAGCGCGTCGCGAACCGGAGGGCGTAGAGAGCCACGGCGCTGGCCGAGGCCACGTTGAGGGAGTCGACTCCGTGCAGCATCGGGATCTCGATGCGCACGTCGGCCGCGGCCAGCGCGCGGCGGCTCAGGCCGTCGCCCTCGGTGCCCAGCACGATCGCCACTCGCTCGGGCAGCGCCGCCGTGAACTCGGGCAGCGGAACGGAGTCGTCACCGAGCGCGAGGGCGGCGATGGTGAAGCCCGCCTCGTGCAGCATCGGCGCCGCCTCGCTCCACTCCCCGATGCGTGTCCAGGGCACCTGGAGCACCGTGCCCATGCTCACGCGCACGCTGCGGCGGTAGAGCGGATCGGCGCACCTCGGCGTGATGAGCACCGCATCCGCCCCCAGCCCGGCCGCCGAGCGGAAGGCGGCGCCCACGTTGGTGTGGTCCACGATGTCCTCGAGCACCACCACGGTGCGGGCGTCGCGCAGCAGCTCGCGTGGGTCGGGCAGCTCCGGCCGGTGCATCGAGGCGAGTGCGCCGCGGTGCATCGCGAACCCCGTGAGCTGCTCCAGCAGGGAGTCGTCGGCCACGAAGACGGGCACCTCGGGGAACCGCTCGACGAGCCACTCGAGATCCGGCAGCCACTTCTCCTGCAGCAGCACCGAGCGCGGCCGGTGACCCGCGGCCACGGCGCGCTCGATGACCTTGCTCGACTCGGCGAGGTAGAGCCCGCCCTCGGGCTCCAGGATGCGCCGGAGCGCCACATCGGTGAGGTTGGCGTAGTCGGCGAGCTCCGGCCGGTCGAGGGAGTCGATGGGGACGAGGGGCACGGGAGTGGGACCGATCTGAGGGGCGCGGGACGAGCGGATTCACCCCCCACTCTGCCAGCACGGAAACATTCCGGAAAACTTCGCTGTTTAGACTCGGTGGAGGCCGATGCAATCCATCGGCGAGGAGGTCCCATGGTTCCGCTCGTCTCTTCCTCTCCCGAGGCGACCGCATCCACCGATCCCGCGGTGGCGGCGGCCGTCGACCGCGCCGCCGAGGTGCTCGCGGGCAAGCGCGTCGTGGTGCTCACGGGCGCCGGCGTCAGCACCGACTCCGGAATCCCCGACTACCGGGGCGAGGGAGCTCCGCAGCGAAACCCGATGACCTTCGACCAGTTCCTCGCGAGCGCGTCGTTCCGCAAGCGCTACTGGGCGGGCAGCCACCTCGGCTGGCGCATGTTCGACGCGGCACGACCCAACCGCACCCACCGCATCCTCGCCGAGCTCGAGGATGCGGGTGTGGTGACGGGTGTCGTCACCCAGAACGTCGACGGTCTGCACGCCCGCGCCGGCACCCGCCACCTCGTCGACCTGCACGGCTCGATGGACAGGGTCAACTGCCTGCAGTGCGGCCAGACCTTCGCCAGGGCGAGCATCGCCGATCGCATCAGCAGTGCCAACCCGGGGCTCGGCGAGCCCGAGCTCGTGCGCATGGCGCCGGACGGCGACGCCGACGTGGGCGAGTGGGAGGCCTTCGAGGTGCCCGCCTGCACCGTGTGCGGCGGTGTGCTCAAGCCCGACGTGGTGTTCTTCGGGGAGTTCATCCCCACCGAGAAGTTCGCAGAGGCCTCCTCGATGGTGGGCACCTCCGACGCCATGGTCATCGCGGGCTCCTCGCTCGTGGTCAACTCCGGCATCCGCCTGCTCGAGCAGGCCAGGCGCCGCAAGCTCCCCATCGTGATCGTCAACCGCGGCGCCACGAAGGGCGACAACCGCGCCACCGTGAAGATCGACGCCGGGGCCGCCGAGACGCTCGGCGCACTAGCCGCACGCCTGCTGCCCTGATCTGTTCCGCTGAGCCGCTGCGCTGAGTCTCTGCCCGAGCCTGCGGCCGCCTCTCGCTTTAGACTGGCGGTGATGACTACCTTCACGTTCGTGCGCCATGGCCAGACCGACTGGAACTTCCAGAAGCGCATCCAGGGCACGACGGATGTGCCGCTCAACGAGACCGGGCGCGAGCAGGCCCGCGAGGCCGCCGAGCAGCTCGCCGGTCGGCGGTGGGACGGCATCGTGGCCAGCCCGCTGAGCCGGGCGCGCGAGACCGCCGAGATCATCGCCCGGCAGCTCGGGCTGCCGGCCCCCGAGATCGTCGGTGCGCTCCAGGAGCGCAGCTACGGCGAGGTGGAGGGGCTCGATGCCGTGGGCATCGCCGAGCGCTTCCCGGATCCGCTGGCACCCGTCCCCGGCCGGGAGCGGCGCTCGGACGTCGTCAAGCGCGTGCTGCCCGCCCTCGAGGCCCTCGCCGAGGAGCACCCCGGCGAGTCGCTCATCGTGGTCTCGCACGGTGGCGTGATCGCGTCGCTCCTCCGCTACGTCACCGAGAAGAAGCTGCCGGAGAAGGCCCACGCCATCCCCAACGGCTCGGCGCACGACTTCGTGATCGAGGCCGGTGAGGTCTCGATCCTCGAGTTCAACGGCGCGGCGATCGACCCGACGATCCGAACGCGAGCTCCGCTAGCACTCGAGCTGACGCGTCCCAGCTGAACGTCTCGGCCTGCGTGCGCGAGGCCCTCGAGCGCCGCTGCCACTCCACCGGATCCTCGAGTAGCCGGATGCGCGCGGCGAAGGCTGCCGCATCGCGCGCGGGCGCGTAGAGGGCCGCCTCTCCCCCGATCTCGTGGAACACGCCGATCTCGCTCACGACCACGGGTGTGCCGTGCCCCATGGCCTCCACGAGCGGGATGCCGAAGCCCTCGTCGAGCGAGGCCGTCACGAGGGCCGTGGCGTGCTGGAGCAGCTCGGAGTACTCCTCGTCGCTCACGCCGTCGTGGAACACGAGCTGGGCCTCAGGGTCGATGGCCTGCAGGCGCTCCCTGTCGGCGTCGGAGACCTTGCTCACGAGGTGCAGCGTGTAGCCGGGCAGCTCGCCGACGGCCCGCACGAGGGTCTCCACGTTCTTGTACGGCATGAACGAGCCCATGTACACGAGCGAGCGCGCCGCGGACCTCGCCCGCACGGCGTCGTCTGCGGAGGCCGCCTGCGCCACCTCGGCGGGAGGCAGGTCCGCGGCGTTCCGCGCCACGATGACCGGTTTCGTGGTGAGTCGATGGCTCTCGATGAGCCCACGCGTGGTCTCGGAGACCGTCACGATCGCATCCGCTCGATTGAGCAGCAGGCGCTGCGGCCACCAGGCCTTGTGGTACAGCCGCCAGAGCACGCGCACGAACGCGGGCAGGTCGCGGGGAGGCGTGGGGTTCGAGTAGTAGATGAGGTCGTGCACGGTGAGCGCCAGGCGGTAGCGGCGGCGGAACGTGCCCATGGTCTGCATGGGGCTGATCACGACGTCGGGGGCGAGCCGGTTGACCTGCAGCGAGACGATCGGCTCGAGCACGCTCGTGGGGCCCGAGGCCTTCACCCAGGGCAGGTCGGGCAGCATCTCGAGCTGGCGCTCGTCGCTGATGAGCATCGTGATGTCGAGACCCGCCACGGCGGGGTCACCGGCCTGCACGAGCTTCTGCAGAGCGCCGACCACACCGGCCGTGTAGCGGCTGATGCCGTCGTGCCGGCCGAGGCGGGTGTAGCGGCAGTCGAAGACGAGCTTCACGAGCGGGCGCTCACGATCGCGCGAGGAACGAGCGGATGGCGTCGGCCGCCTCCACGGGGCGCTCGTAGTGGATGAGGTGGCCGACCCCCTCGATCACCACGAGCTCGGCGCTGGGGATGGTGTTCTGCACGTCGTACTGGGCGGCCACGGGCGTGATGTCGTCCTTGTCGGCCGCGATCATGAGCGTGGGGGCTGTGATGCGCGCGGCGTACTCGCTCACGTCGTGGCTCACCGAGGCGCGGAAGGCGTCGAGCACGACGCTGCGGGTGGCGAAGGCCGAGAAGTAGCGGTGGTGCTGGTCGTGGATCCAGCGGCGGAGGCTCTTGTCCTTCGTCTTGGCCATGGTGCTGCTCATGATCTGCACCACGAGGCCGCTCCGCAGGATGGCGAAGCCGAGCTTCTCCGGCACGGCCGCCGAGAACTGGTAGTAGACGATCGCGAGGCGCGTCATGACCCCGCGCGGGCCGGCGAGAGCGGGGGCGGCGATGGGGTTGATGAGCACCACGTCGTCGGCCTCGAGCGTGCCCCCGTCGCCCTCGCCCGCAAGGGCCGCCGAGACCACGATGGAGCCGAAGGAGTGGCCGATCACCACGATGCGGGCCGCGGGCGACTCGGCGCGCACGCTCGCCACGAGCGCCTTGGTCCAGGCCGCGTAGCCCTCGACGTCGTGGGTCGCCGCGAGCGGTGTCGACTCGCCGAAGCCGGGAAGGTCGGGCGCCACGATGCGGGTGCCGGGCTCGTCGAGCTGGGCGATCACGGGCTCGAGGCCGTGGTGGTCTCCGCGGAAGCCGTGCACCACCACGAGAGCCGTGGTGGCCTCGCGGCGCGCCTCCTCGGTCTGGCCGGCGGCCCCGTACTCCCACACGTGCGTGCTGCTGCCGAGCAGGGTGTGCACCCGGGTGGAGACGGGCATGCGGGCGAGGGCGCGGGCGTAGGGCGAGGCGACGGTCATCCCGACCAGCATAGGCGGCGCTGGCGGTGTCGGTTGTTTGGACTAGCGTGGTGCGTGGAACGGCCCGGCCGGTCTTCCGTACTCCGAAAGGACACCTGTGAGCTTCACCGCACCCATCCAGTCTCCGGGCCTCTCCCTCGATCCGGAGTGGTATCGCCGCTCGGTGTTCTACGAGGTGATGATCCGCTCGTTCGTCGACTCCAACGGCGACGGATTCGGTGACATCGCCGGTCTCATCTCGAAGCTCGACTACCTGCAGTGGCTCGGCATCGATGCGTTGTGGCTGCCGCCCTTCTTCCAGTCGCCGCTCCGCGACGGCGGGTACGACGTCTCCGACTTCACGGCCGTGCTGCCCGACTACGGCACGGTGGAGGAGTTCCGCGAGCTCGTCACGAAGGCCCACGAGCGCAACATGCGCATCATCATGGACTTCCCGCTCAACCACACGTCCGACCAGCACGAGTGGTTCCAGCAGTCGCGCGCCGACCCCGAGGGCCCGTACGGCGACTTCTACGTGTGGAGCGATGACGACGAGAAGTACGAGGGCATCCGCATCATCTTCGTCGACACGGAGGAGTCGAACTGGACTTTCGACCCCGTGCGCCGGCAGTTCTTCTGGCACCGCTTCTTCTCCCACCAGCCCGACCTCAACTTCGAGAACCCGGCCGTGCAGGAGGCCATCTTCGATGTCTGCCGGTTCTGGCTCGACATGGGGGTCGACGGCCTGCGGCTCGACGCCATCCCCTACCTCTTCGAGTCCGAGGAGGGCAACGGCGAGGGCGAGCCCAAGACGCACGAGTACATCGTGCGCCTGCGCGAGATGGTCGACAACGAGTACCCCGGGCGCATGCTCGTGGCCGAGGCCAACCAGTGGCCGCGCGAGGTCGCCGCGTTCTTCGGCACCGAGGAGGAGCCGGAGTGCCACATGGCCTTCGACTTCCCCGTCATGCCCCGCATCTTCTACTCGCTCCGCTCGCAGCGGGCCGACGAGCTCATCCGCGTGCTCTCCGAGACGCTCGACATCCCGAAGGGCGCCGCCTGGGGTGTGTTCCTGCGCAACCACGACGAGCTGACGCTCGAGATGGTCTCGGAGGAGTACAGGCAGGCCATGTACGGCTGGTACGCCTACGACCCGCGCATGCGCTCGAACATCGGCATCCGCCGCCGCCTCGCGCCCCTGCTCGACAACTCGCGTGCCGAGCTCGAGCTCGCCCACGCACTGCTGTTCTCGCTGCCCGGCTCGCCGTTCCTGTACTACGGCGACGAGATCGGCATGGGAGACAACATCTGGCTCGCCGACCGCGACTCCTCGCGCACGCCGATGCAGTGGACTCCCGACCGCAACGCCGGGTTCTCCACGGCCGATCCAGGCAAGCTCTACCTTCCCGTGGTGCAGTCGCTCGTCTACAACTACAACCTCGTCAACGTGGAGTCGCAGCTCGCCCAGTCGCGTTCGCTGCTGCACTGGGTGCGCAACGTCATCCACGTGCGGAAGGCCCACCCCGTGTTCGGCATCGGCACCATGCAGGTGCTCTCGAGCGACCACGAGTCCGTGCTCGCCTTCGTGCGCTCCTACGAGGGGTCGAAGGACTACCTGGGCGACGGGCCCGAAGACGTGCTGTGCGTGTTCTCGTTCTCGCACAACCCGGTGTCGGCCACCATCGTGGCGCCGGAGTTCGCCGGTCGTCGCCTGTTCGATCTGTTCGGTCACGGCGAGTTCCCCTCTTTCGACGACGAGGGGAGGGTTACGCTCACTTTCGGAACCCAAGCCTTCTACTGGCTGCACGTCGGCCAGAGAACCGAGCAAGAACAGGGGCGCTGACGAGTGCCGAAAGCCGAGACCTCCCGCTCCGACGTCTTCGTCGAGGTGCCGCTGTTCGACCTGGTCGATGCGGAGCTCGTGGTGGAGCAGGCGGCGGCAGCGCCGTTTGCCGCTCCCACCGCAGCCCCGGAGATCCCGGCGGTCCCGGCGGTGCAGGCCTCTCCTGCTGTCGCCGAGGTTCCTGCCGAGCCCGCGCCGCGCCCGCGGCCGGCCTGGGCCGACCGTCTCGTCGTCTTCGACCTCGAGACCACGGGAATCGACGTGGAGACGAGCCGTGTGGTCACCGCCAACATTTCTCGCCTCGATGCCGCGGGTGAGCCGATCCAGCGCCACGACTGGCTGGCCGATCCGGGGGTCGAGATCCCCGAGCAGGCCACGGCGGTGCACGGCATCACCACCGCTCGTGCCCGCGCCGAGGGCCGATCGTCTGCCGAGGTCATCGCCGAGATCGTCACCGAACTGCGTCGTGCGCTCGACGACGGCTACGCGCTCGTGGTCTACAACGCCCCCTACGACCTCACGCTGCTGCACCACGAGTCACGGCGGCACGGGGTGCTCCCCCTCGTCGCCCCCTCCCCCGTGATCGATCCGCTCGTCATCGACAAGCAGCTCGACCGCTACCGCAAGGGCAAGCGCACGCTCGAGGCCTCATCGGGCCACTACGGGGTGTCGCTCACCGACGCGCACGACGCCGGCGCCGACGCCATCGCCGCGGGCCGGGTGGCCCAGGCCCTCGCGTCGGCGTTCCCCGCCGAGCTCGACCTCCCCCTCGCCGAGCTCCACGACGCGCAGCACGCCTGGCACGACGCGCAGTGCGACTCGTTCGAGGACTACATGCGTCGCGTCCGCGATCCGCTCTTCACCGCGCGCCGCGGCTGGCCCGAGGTCCCCCCGCGCGCCTGAGTCCCACGACTCGGCGATGATGCTGGGCCCCGCAACGACGAAGAACCCCGCCGGCCGAAGCCGACGGGGTTCTCGTGCTGTGGGTGCGGAGCGGTGCAGGTGCTCCGCCGACCAGCGTGGGCTACTTGGAGCCGCCGAAGCCCTTGTAGCGGTTGTTGAACTTCTCGACGCGACCGGCCGAGTCGAGGATGCGCTGCTTGCCCGTGTAGAAGGGGTGCGACTCCGACGAGATCTCGACGTCGATGACCGGGTAGGTGTTGCCGTCCTCCCACTCGATCGTCTTGGCGGAGCCGACGGTCGAACGGGTGAGGAAGGTGGCGCCCGATGCGAGGTCGCGGAAGACAACAGCTTCGTACTTGGGGTGGGTGTCAGTCTTCATAGTGGAGTCCTTGTGTCACAGCGAGGGATGAGATCTAGGGCCAGACGGCCAGCTAGAGAGTTTAGCAGATATCGGTCAGACCGCGCGAGCGCTGTAGCGCCCGTCGGCCTCGGTGAGGGCGATCGGCAGACCGAACGTGGTCTCGAGGTTCTCGGCGGTCAGCACCTCGCCGAGCGCGCCCGCCGCCACGATGCCGTCGTGGCCGAGCAGCAGGGCGTGCGTGAAGCCCTTCGGGATCTCCTCCACGTGGTGGGTGACCATCACGATCGCGGGAGCCTCAGGGGCCGAGGCGTAGCCGCCGAGCAGCTGCAGCAGCTCCTCGCGGGCACCCAGGTCGAGGCTCGCGGCCGGCTCGTCGAGTAGCAGCAGCTCGGGGTCGGTCATCACCGAACGGGCGATCTGCACACGCTTCTGCTCGCCGTCGCTGAGCGAGCCGAAGAGCCGCTCCGCGAGGTGGTCGAGCTTCCACTCCACGAGCACGCGCTGGGCACGACGCAGGTCGATGTCCTCGTAGTCCTCGTTCCAGCGCCCCGTCACCGAGTAGGCGGCGGTGAGCACCACGTTGAGCACGGTCTCGTTGGCCGGGAAACGGCGCGCCATGGCGCTCGAGGCGAAGCCCACGCGCGGCCGCAGCTCGAACAGGTCTACCTGGCCCAGGGTGCCCTCGAGCACCTGCACGGTTCCGCCCGAGGGGTGGCTCATGGCGGCCGCGATCTGCAGCAGCGTGGTCTTGCCCGCACCGTTCGGGCCGAGCACGACCCAGCGCTGATCGCCGTCGACCCGCCAGTTCACGCCACTGAGGATGGGATTCCCATCGCGGACAACCGAAACGTCTTCGAGATCGAGCACTGTGGGCATGTTGTTAGCTTATCCGCGCCGCCGCCTCTGCGGCGCGGGCGACATGCTGTGCGGAGTGTGCTGACTGCTGCGCCGCCGCTCCTGCGGCGCAGGCGACATGCTGTGCGGCCGTCGCTTCGCGGCGTCCGTACAGCCCTGGGTCGTCGAGTACGGCCTGTTGCGTGGTTTTCGGTTAGATCAGCGCGCGGTAGATGTCTGCTGTCTGGGCTGCTATCGCCGTCCAGCTGAATTCTGCTTCTGCTCGGGCTCTGCCTGCGGCGCCTAGGCGGGCTGCTCGTTCGGGGTCGGAGACGATCTCGGTGAGGGCGCGTGCCAGGTCCGCCACGAAGCGGTCGGGGTCTGTGGGGGTGCCCGTGCCGTCCTGCAGCTGGTCGATGGGCACGAGCAGGCCGGTCACGCCGTCGTCGACGACCTCCGGGATGCCGCCCGTCGCGGTGCCCACCACGGGCAGCCCGCACGCCATGGCCTCGAGGTTCACGATGCCGAGGGGCTCGTAGACCGAGGGGCACACGAACACGGTCGCGGCCGTGAGCACCGCGGCGAGCTGCTTCTGCGGCAGGATCTCCTCGATCCAGACGATGCCGCCGCGCGTCTCCTGTAGCGTGCGCACGGCGCTCGAGACCTCCTCGAGGATCGCGGGCGTGTCGGGCGCGCCCGCGCACAGCACGACCTGCACGTCCTCGGGCAGCAGCGCGATCGCGCGCAGCAGGTACGGCAGGCCCTTCTGCCGGGTGATCCGCCCCACGAACACCACCGTCGGCCGGTCGGCGTCGATGCCGAGACGCTCGAGCACCGAGGCGTCGTGAGTCGGCGCCCACTTCTCGAGATCGATGCCGTTGTAGACCGTCACGAGCTTCGACTCGTCGAGCGCGGGGTACGAGCGCAGGATGTCGCGGGCCATGCCGTTGCTCACCGCGATCACCTTGTCGGCCGACTCGAACGCATCCTTCTCGATGAGCGACGAGATGCGGTAGCCACCGCCCAGCTGCTCGGCCTTCCAGGGGCGCAGCGGCTCGAGCGAGTGCGCCGTCACCACGTGGGGCACGCCGTGCAGCAGCGAGGCCAGGCGGCCGGCGGCGTTGGCGTACCAGGTGTGCGAGTGCACGAGCGAGGTGCCGGCGACGGCCTCGGCGATCTGCAGGTCGACACCGAGCGTGGTGAGGCTCGGATTGGCCCCACTGAGCTCGGCGGGAACACCGTAGGCGAAGACGCCCTCCTCCTCGCGCGGGGCCCCGAAGCAGCGCACGGCCACGTCGAGATGAACCCGCAGACCCTTCACCAGTTCGGCGACGTGCACGCCGGCACCTCCGTAGACCTCGGGCGGATACTCTCGGGAAATCACGTCGACTCGCATAGTTGAACGGTAGTACCACCCGGCCGAAACCTCATTATGGTGGGGGTATGGCAGCATCAAAGAAGATCTTCGGCATCGTCCTGGCCGGGGGCGAAGGCAAGCGGCTCATGCCCCTCACGGCCGACCGAGCGAAGCCCGGAGTGCCGTTCGGCGGCGGCTACCGTCTCATCGACTTCGCTCTCTCGAACCTCGTCAACTCGGGCATGCGGCAGATCGTCGTGCTCACGCAGTACAAGTCGCACTCCCTCGACCGCCACGTCTCGCAGACCTGGCACCTCGACGGGCTGCTCAACTCGTACATCGCCTCCGTGCCCGCTCAGCAGCGGCTCGGCAAGCGCTGGTTCAGCGGGTCGGCCGACGCCATCCTGCAGTCGCTCAACCTCATCCGCGACGAGAAGCCCGACATCGTGGTGGTGGTCGGCGCCGACCACGTCTACCGCATGGACTTCGGTCAGATGATCCAGGCGCACATCGACTCGGGCAAGGGCGCGACCGTCGCGGCCATCCGCCAGCCGATCGAGCTCAGCGACCAGTTCGGCGTCATCCAGACCGATCCGGACGACCCGACGATCATCAGCGAGTTCCTCGAGAAGCCCACAGACGCCACGGGCCTCGCCGACTCCCCCGGCGAGGTGCTCGCCTCGATGGGCAACTACATCTTCGACGCCGACCAGCTCATCGACGCCGTCATCCACGACGGCGAGCTGCCCGGTTCGAGCCACGACATGGGAGGCGACATCATCCCCGCCTTCGTGGCCGCCGGCAACGCCGCCGTCTACGACCTCAACCGCAACGAGGTGCCGGGATCGACCGACCGCGACCGCTACTACTGGCGCGACGTGGGAACCATCGACTCGTTCTACGACGCCCACCAGGACCTCATCTCGGCCCTCCCGGTCTTCAACCTCTACAACGAGAAGTGGCCGATCTACACCCAGCAGCTCAACTCGCCGCCGGCCAAGTTCGTGCGCGACAGCAAGGGCAACCCCGGCGTCACGGTCGAGTCGATCGTGTCGCTCGGCTGCCTCATCTCCGGCGCCCGCGTCGAGGGCAGCGTGCTGGGCCCTTGGACCACGGTCGACTCCGGTGCTCTCGTGCAGCAGTCCGTGCTCTTCGACCGCGTGCACATCGAGCCGGACGCCGTGGTGCGGCGGGCTATCCTGGACAAGAACGTGATCGTGGCGGCCGGCGCCCAGGTGGGTGTGGATGCGGAGCGCGATCGTGAGCGCGGGTTCACGGTCACCGACTCCGGCATCACCGTCGTAGGCAAGGGAGTTCGCGTAGTCCCATGAGTCTTCTCATCATCCTCGATGTCGATTCCACCCTCATCGAGAACGAGGTGATCGAGATGCTGGGAGACCTGGCCGGCTGCCACGCCGAAGTGGCCGGCATCACCGAGCGCGCCATGCGCGGTGAGCTCGACTTCGCGCAGAGCCTCGCCGCGCGGGTCGAACTGCTCGAAGGGCTGCCGGAGTCGAGCTTCGACGAGGTGCGTGCCGAGATCAGGGTCACAGACGGTGTGCCCACCATGATCGAGGCGGTGCACGCCGCGGGCGGTGCCGTCGCCGTCGTGTCGGGTGGCTTCCACGAGGTGCTCGATCCGCTCGCCTCCGAGCTCGGTCTCGACCACTGGCGGGCCAACCGGCTCGGCGTGGCCGACGGTCGGCTCACGGGCACCGTCTCCGGCCCCATCATCGACCCGCAGAGCAAAGCGGATGCGCTCATCGAGTGGGCCGAGGGCCTCGGCATCCCGCTCTCCCGCACCGTGGCCGTGGGCGACGGAGCGAACGACCTGCGCATGATGGAGGTTGCCGGCCTCTCGGTGGCGTTCGCCGCGCGGCCCCTCGTGCGCGAGAACGCCGACCTCGTGATGGACGTGCGCGACCTGAGCCAGCTGCTCCCCCTGGTGGGCCTCCGCGGGTAGCAGCTGGTGGCTGCGGCTAGTGGCCCATGCCGAGGCCGCCGTCGACGGGGATGACCGCGCCGGTGATGTAGGCGGCGTCGTCGCCCGCGAGCCACGCCACGGCCTTGGCCACCTCGCCGGCGGATCCGTAGCGCCCGGCGGGGATGCTCTTCTTGTACTCGGCCTGCTGCGCCTCGGGCAGCTCGGCGGTCATGTCGGTCTCGATGAAGCCGGGGGCCACCACGTTCGCGGTGATGCCGCGGGCGCCCAGTTCGCGCGAGACGGAGCGGGCGAGTCCCACGAGCGCGCTCTTCGAGGCGCTGTAGTTGACCTGGCCGGCGGATCCGTAGAGCCCCACCACGCTCGAGATGAGCACGATGCGGCCGAAGCGCGCCTTGAGCATGCCCTTCGACGCGCGCTTCACCACGCGGAACGCGCCCGTGAGGTTGGTGTCGATCACGCTCGTGAAGTCGTCCTCCGACATGCGCATCATGAGCATGTCGCGCGTGATGCCCGCGTTCGCGACCACGACCTCGACGGGGCCGAGCTCCTTCTCCACCTCGGTGAACGCGGCGTCGATGGAGGCGCCGTCGGTGACGTCGGCGATGACGGTGAGCGTTCCCTCCGGGCCCTTTCCTGATCGCGCCGTCACGGCGACGCGGTGGCCCTGGGCCACGAACTCCTCGGCGATCGCGAAGCCGATGCCGCGGTTGCCCCCGGTGATGAGAACGGTACGGGGGGTGGTGGAGCTGGTCACGGAAAGTGGTCCTCACTGCTGGGCGTCGGATGATCGAATACCAGCTTAGGAGCAGGAAAGCGAGCGTAGGCTAGGGGGTACACCATGAAGAGCAGCCAATCGGTCACCAGCCTCCCCTCGTCACCCGATGACGAGCGTCGGAAGCGCATGAACAAATATCTGCTCATGATGTCGATCCGCATCGTCTGTCTGGTGCTCATGCTGTTCGTTCAGGGCTGGTGGCTCGTGGTCGCCGCCGCCGGCGCCATCCTCCTCCCCTACTTCGCGGTCGTGCTCGGCAACGTCGGCACCTCCACGATGCAGCGGCACGAGCAGCCCACCTCGATCGAGGTCTATCGGCCCGTGCCCGGTTCCGAGGAGCCCCGCACGTGATCTCGCTGGGGCTCGAGCCCTCGGTCTCCGAGTGCTCGAGGGCCGGCTGCCGCGAGCAGGGGCGGTGGCGCATCGAGTGGCGCAACCCCAAGATCCACACGGAGGATCGGCGCAAGGTCTGGTTGGCCTGCGACGAGCACGAGGAGTACCTGCGCGAGTTCCTCGCGGCGCGTGACTTCCCTCTCGAGGTCGTCCCGGCATGATGGGCTGGCGTTTCCTGCTCAGTCGACGCTGGGCCGGCTACCTCGCGCTCACGCTCGTGTTCGCTCTCGTGTGCGTGCTCCTCGCCCTCTGGCAGCTGGCGCGGCGCGACGAGGCCGTCGCCGAGATCAACCGGGTGGCCGGCAACTTCGACGCCTCCCCGACTCCGCTCGCCGATGTGCTCCCCGAACTCGACTCCTACGACGAGGCGGATGAGTGGCTCACCGTCTCCATGACGGGCCGCTACCTCACCGACGAGCAGCTGCTCGTGCGCAACCGTCCGCTCGGCGGCGACGTGGGGTTCGACGTGCTCGTGCCCCTGCAGCTCGAGAACGGCGACGTGTTCGTGGTCGATCGCGGCTGGGTGCCCACCGGTGAGCGGCAGAACGCTCCGGATGCGGTCCCGGCGCCCCCTTCCGGCACCGTTTCGGTCGTCGTGCGCCTCAAGGCGGGCGAACCGGCCCTCGCTTCGATGGGTGGGCTCGGCGACGGCCAGATCGGCACCATCGAGCTGCCGGTGATCGCCGACGAGCTCGACCTGCCGACCTACACGGGTGCCTACGGACTGATGGCCAGCGAGGATCCCGCCCCCGCCGAGCGGCCGATGGCCATGCCGAAGCCGCAGCCCGATGAGGGGGCGCACCTCTCGTACACGTTCCAGTGGTTCTGCTTCGGGGTGCTCGGCTTCGTGGGGCTCGGCTACATCATCCGGCAGGAGTTCCGACGGCTGAACGCCGACGATCCCGAGGAGCAGGAGCGCGAGGCGGAGCGGGAGCGCAAGCGGGCCGCCCGCAAGACGGATGCCGATGTCGAGGACGAGATCCTCGACAAGCGGTGATCCGCTGCGGTTCTCCGACCTGCTGCGGCTCTACGCGAGGCTGATCAGGTCGGCGTAGTCCTTGTTCCAGTGGTCCTCGACCCCGTCGGGCAGGATCAGAACACGCTCGGGATTGAGCGCCTCGACGGCGCCCTCGTCGTGGCTCACGAGCACCACGGCACCCTCGTAGTGGGCGAGCGCGTCGAGGATCTCCTCGCGGCTGGCCGGGTCGAGGTTGTTGGTGGGCTCGTCGAGCAGCAGCACGTTGGCGCCGGAGACCACGATCATCGCGAGGGCGAGTCGGGTCTTCTCTCCACCCGAGAGCACGCCGGCGGGCTTGTGCCCGTCGTCTCCCGTGAAGAGGAACGAGCCGAGCACACGGCGCGCCTCGGTCTCGGTGAGGTTGGGCGACGCCGACACCATGTTCTGCAGCACGGTGCGGTTGACGTCGATGGTCTCGTGCTCCTGGGCGTAGTAGCCGATGCGCAGGCCGTGGCCGGGCTCGATCTGGCCGGTGTCGGGCGTGTCCGCCCCGCCGAGGATGCGCAGCAGCGTGGTCTTGCCCGCGCCGTTGAGGCCCAGGATGACGACCTTCGAACCGCGGTCGATCGCGAGGTCGACGGCCGTGAAGATCTCGAGCGATCCGTAGCTCTTCGAGAGGTTGGAGGCCATGAGCGGTGTGCGACCGCAGGCGGCGGGGGTGGGGAAGCGCAGCTTGGCCACACGATCCACCTCGCGCACCTCCTCGAGGCCGCTCAGCATCTTCTCGGCGCGGGCCACCATCTGGTGGGCGGCGGCGGCCTTCGAGGCCTTCGCACCGAAGCGGGCGGCCTGCATCTGCAGCTGGCCGGCCTTCTTCTCCACGTTGACGCGCTCCTTCTTGCGGCGCTCCTCGTCGGCGGCGCGCTGGCGAAGGTAGTTGCGCCAGTTCATGTTGTAGACGTCGATGACCTGGCGGTTGGCGTCGAGGTAGAAGACACGGTTGACGGTCTCACCCACGAGCTCGATGTCGTGGCTGATCACGATGAAGCCGCCGTTGTAGTTCTTGAGGAACTCGCGCAGCCACACCACCGAGTCGGCGTCGAGGTGGTTCGTGGGCTCGTCGAGGATGAGCGTCTCGGCGTCGGAGAAGAGGATGCGCGCGAGCTCGATGCGGCGGCGCTGACCACCGGAGAGCGTCTTGAGCGGCTGGTCGAGGATGCGGTCGGGCAGGCTCAGGTTGCTCGCGATCGATGCGGCCTCGGCTTCGGCGGCGTAGCCACCGAGTGCGTCGAAGCGCTCGGTGAGGTTGCCGTACTTCTTCATGGCGGCAGCGCTGACCTTGGGGTCGTCGCTCGCCATGGCCATCGACGACTCGGTCATCCCCTCGAGCAGGGAGCCCAGACCGCGGGCGTTCAGGATGCGCGTGCGAGCGAGCTCCTCGGGGTCGCCCGAGCGGGGATCCTGGGGCAGGTAGCCGAGCTCACCGCTGCGGTTGACGGTGCCGGCGGCGGGCTGCTGGTCGCCCGCGAGCACCTTGGTGAGCGTGGTCTTCCCCGCGCCGTTGCGGCCCACGAGGCCGACCTTGTCGCCCGGACCGACTCGGAACGACACGTCCTCCATGAGGGTTCGTGCGCCGACCCGGATCGCCAGGTCTGTAACGCTGAGCACAGAGAAATCCAATTCTTTCGTTGCGTTGCCACAACGCGGGGGGTGGGGGGACGTCTTCTAGTATATTTCGAGAGACTGGGCCGGCTGACCGCCGTTCGCTCACAGCCAGTCTCAGAAGGAGACGCATGTCCGCCCTCACGCCGGCTCTCGCCCGCCCCACCCTGGCCGACAGGCTCGTCGCCCGCAGCCTCGTCTCCGACGCGCTGCTCGTGGTCGGCGGAGCCGCCTTCGTCGGGCTCCTCGCTCAGGTCGCCATCCCGCTGTGGCCCGTGCCGATCACGGGGCAGACCCTCGCCGTGCTGCTCGTCGGTTCCACCCTCGGCGCGCTTCGCGGCGTTCTCGCCATGGTGGTCTACGCGGTCGTCGGCATCGCAGGCGTGCCGTGGTTCAGCGATGCGAGCGCAGGGCTGCAGGTCGTGGCGGGCCCGACCGGTGGCTACATCATCGGCTTCATCCTCGCCGCCGGCCTCACCGGCTGGCTCGCCCAGCGCAACTGGGACCGCCGCGTTCTCGGTGCCTTCGCCTCGTTCTCGGCCGGCACTCTCATCACTTTCGCGATCGGCCTCCCCTGGCTCGCCGCCTCGCTCGGCTTGAACCTCGACGAGACCCTGCAGGCAGGTCTCTACCCCTTCATCCTCGGCGGCGTCATCAAGGCCCTCCTCGCCGCAGGCATCATCCCCCTCGCCTGGAAGCTCACCTCCCGCCCCAAGCACTAGCCCCCGCGGACTTCACCACACGTCGCGGCGACCGACTCCCCCAGGAGCTCGGTCGCCGCGACGTTCGTCGTTATCCACGCTGATGACGCCGACACCAGCCCGCACCGGCGCTGCCGCCCCCTCCACAGAGTCGGCTGCGCCGCGAGGTGGTGGGAGGCCGACCACCGGGTAGTAGCGGTGGACGACCACATGCGGCCAGCCTGGCGCCCCGTTGCCCCTCAAGGCGCAGCGCATCGCGATCTGTAGACAACGGGATCGCCGGACGTACCGTGGAGAAGTCTCCTGTGGACGGATAACGACAAACGTCGCCGCAACCGGGCTCCAAGGGGAGGCGGTTGCGGCGACGTGTGGTGAAGTCCGCGTGGGCGGGGCGTCAGATGGAGAAGCCGAGGGCTCGCATCATGTCGCGACCGTCGTCGGTGATCTTGTCGGGGCCCCACGGCGGCATCCACACCCAGTTGATGCGGAACTGCTCCACCACGCCGTCGAGCGCCTCCGCCGTCTGCTCCTCGAGCACGTCGGTGAGGGGGCAGCCGGCCGATGTCAGGGTCATGCTGATGACGAGAGCATCCTGCTCGTCGTCCCAGCCGAGGTCGTAGATGAGACCGAGGTCGACGATGTTCACGCCGAGCTCCGGGTCCATCACGTCTTTGAGCGCTTCCTCGATCTCGTCGAAGCGCTGGGGTGCGAGGGTTGTGACCATTCCGTTATTCTACGATCGCGCCGGTGAGAAAGCGATCGTAGCCCTCGTTCTCGAGGCGCACGGCGAGCTCGGGCCCGCCCTGCTCCGCCACACGACCGGCCACGAACACGTGCACGAAGTCGGGCTTCACGTAGCGCAGGATGCGGTTGTAGTGCGTGATGAGCAGCACGCCGAGGCCCGTGGTGGCCTTCGCGCGGTTGACACCCTCGGAGACGATCTTGAGCGCATCCACGTCGAGCCCGGAGTCGGTCTCGTCGAGCACCGCGAACTTGGGCTTGAGCAGCTCGAGCTGCAGGATCTCGTGGCGCTTCTTCTCGCCGCCCGAGAACCCCTCGTTGACGTTGCGCTCCCGGAACGTGCGGTCCATGCGGAGTGCCGTCATGGAGGAGTCGAGATCCTTGATCCAGGTGCGGATGGGCGGTGCCTGGCCGTCAAGCGCGGTCTTGGCCGTGCGCAGGAAGTTCGACACCGACACACCGGGGATCTCGACCGGGTACTGCATGGCGAGGAAGAGGCCGGCGCGAGCGCGCTCGTCGACGGTCTTGTCGAGCATCTCCTCGCCGTCGAGCGTCACGGAGCCGCCCTCGACGTGGTACTTGGGGTGCCCGGCGATCGCGTAGGCGAGCGTGGACTTGCCCGAGCCGTTGGGGCCCATGATGGCGTGGGTCTCGCCCTCGCCGATCGTGAGGTCGACGCCGCGCAGGATCTGCTTGGTCCCCTGCTCGGTCTCGACGCTCACCTGGAGGTCTTCGATCTTGAGAACAGACATGCTAATCAATCACTTTCGTCACGGTCGGGTCGATGTAGATGTCCCCATCGATGATCTCGATCGAGAACACGGGGACGGGCTCGTAGGCCGGGAGCGTCAGAGGCTTCCCGGTCTCGAGCGAGAACTTGGAGCCGTGCGCCCAGCACTCGAGCGTGTCGTCTTCGACGAAACCCTCGGCCAGCGAGATGTCGCCGTGCGTGCAGGTGTCGCCGATGGCGTGGCACTCCCCCGCGCTGTCTTTGACGAGAGCGATCGCGACGCCGCCCACCATGACGCGGAGCGCCTGGTTGACCGGCACGTCCTCGAACGCGCACACCTTCTCGGCCATGCGCTACTCCGCTGCCTGGGCGGCGAGCAGCTCGACCTCGACGGCGGCGGTGAGCCGCTCCTCGAGGGCGGGCGAGCCGATCTCGTTGATGATCTCGGCGAGGAAGCCGCGCACCACGAGGCGACGCGCCTCCTCCTCGGAGATGCCGCGCGACTGCAGGTAGAACAGCTGCTCGTCGTCGAACCGACCCGTGGAGGAGGCGTGGCCCGCTCCCTGGATGTTGCCGGTCTCGATCTCGAGGTTCGGGATACTGTCGGCGCGCGTGCCCTCGGAGAGCACGAGGTTGCGGTTCTGCTCGTAGCTGTCGGTGCCGTCGGCGTGCGGGCCGATCAGCACGTCGCCCACCCAGACCGTATGCGCGCCCTTGCCCTGCAGTGCGCCCTTGTAGTTGACACGGCTGCGGGTGTTGGCGGCCACGTGGTCGATGTACGGGCGCTGCTCGAAGTACTGGCCCGCGTCGGCGAAGTAGAGGCCGAACGAGTCGATCGATCCCCCGGTCTCCACGAGGTGCACCGACGGGTTGACACGCACGATCGAGCCGCCGAGCGACACGACGACGTGGCGCAGGTTCGCATCCCGACCCACTCGCGCGAAGTGCGAGGACAGGTGCAGCGCCGAGTCGTCCCACTCCTGCACGGTCACGACCGTGAGCTGAGCGTTGTCGCCCACCACGATCTCGACGTTCTCCACGAGGTTCGCCGACCCGTGCTGCTCGAGGATGACGACGCCCTTGCTGTTCGGCTTCGCCTCGATCACCACATGGGCGGCACGTGCCTCGGACCCGAACCGGTCGCGGCGCACCACGAGCTCGGCCGACTCCTCACCCGAGACCTCGATGTGCAGCACCTTCTCCACCGACGACCAGGCGTTGGCGGCGGCGCGGTCCTCGGGAATGCCCGCGGAGCCGACGAGCGGCGACGACGGGTCGACCCAGTTCACCGCGGTGCCCACCGACTCGGAGTAGGTGAACGCCGTCGGCGAACCGTCGAGCGGCCCCTCGGTGAGGTGCTTGACGGCGGCGAGCGGAATGAACTTCCACTCGAACTCGAGGCCGGTGACGTCGGGGAAGTCGGCGACCGAGGTGGACGCCGGGCGCTCCGACCTGGTCTGGACGGGAACGAATGCGGGTGAGGCGAGGGCCATGTTCAGCCTACGGATCCTTCCATGCCCATCTCGATGAGCTTGTTGAGTTCGAGCGCGTACTCCATCGGCAGCTCCCGGGCGATCGGCTCGATGAAGCCGCGCACGATCATGGCCATCGCCTCGTCCTCGGGGAGGCCGCGCGACATGAGGTAGAAGAGCTGCTCCTCGGAGACCCTCGAGACCGTGGCCTCGTGACCGAGCTGCACGTCGTCGACCCGGATGTCGATGGCCGGGTAGGTGTCGGAGCGCGAGATGGTGTCGACCAGCAGGGCGTCGCAGCGAACCGTGTTGGCCGAGTGGTGCGCGTTCTCCGACATGCGGATCTCACCTCGGTACCCGGCTCGACCGCCGCCGCGGGCGATCGACTTGGAGACGATCGACGACTGCGTGTACGGAGCCATGTGCACCATCTTCGCGCCGGCGTCCTGGTGCTGGCCGGGGCCTGCGAAGGCCACGGAGAGCGTCTCGCCCTTGGCGCGCTCGCCCACCAGGTAGATCGACGGGTACTTCATGGTGACCTTGGAACCGATGTTTCCGTCGATCCACTCCATCGTCGCGCCCTCGTGCGCGATGGCACGCTTGGTGACGAGGTTGTAGACGTTGTTCGACCAGTTCTGGATGGTCGTGTAGCGCACACGGGCGTTCTTCTTGACGATGATCTCGACCACGGCCGAGTGCAAGGAGTCGCTCTTGTAGATCGGGGCCGTGCAGCCCTCGATGTAGTGCACGTACGAGCCCTCGTCGGCGATGATCAGCGTGCGCTCGAACTGACCCATGTTCTCCGTGTTGATGCGGAAGTAGGCCTGCAGCGGGATCTCGACGTGCACGCCGGGCGGCACGTAGACGAACGATCCGCCCGACCACACGGCGGTGTTGAGAGCTGCGAACTTGTTGTCGCCCGAGGGGATGACGGTGCCGAAGTACTCGGTGAAGAACTCGGGGTGCTCGCGGAGCGCCGTGTCGGTGTCCATGAAGATGACGCCCTGGGCCTCGAGGTCTTCGCGGATCTGGTGGTAGACCACCTCGGACTCGTACTGCGCGGCCACACCGGAGACGAGGCGCTGACGCTCCGCCTCGGGGATGCCGAGCCGCTCGTACGTGTTCTTGATGTCGTCCGGCAGGTCCTCCCAGGTCTGGGCCTGCTTCTCCGTGGATCGCACGAAGTACTTGATGTTGTCGAAGTCGATGCCCGAGAGGTCTGCACCCCACGTGGGCATGGGCTTGCGACCGAAGATCTGAAGGGCCTTGAGGCGCGTCTTCAGCATCCACTCCGGTTCGTTCTTGAGAGCGGAGATGTTCTCGACGACTCCCTCGTTGATGCCCCGCTTCGCGGTGGCACCCGCCGTGTCCGAATCGGACCAGCCGAATTCATAGACGCCGAGGTTCTCGAGTTCCGGTCGGTCGATCAGTACGTCTGACATGACTGACTCCATTTCTTACTGCTGACAACCTCTTGTGCGGTGCAACCGCACCGAGGTCTCCGACATTCCATCGTCGCATCGAACTATCTGCCGAACAGGGACTCTGGGCGGATTGTGTGTCGGGAGGGACTACGCGTTAAGAGCGGGTTCCTGAGATTTCATTGTATACACGCTCTGAGCCCTGGGGGCCCAGAGGTGCGGATGCACATCAAGCAGAACCCGGAGCACGCCGACCCAGACGAGGGCCGAGCCGAGCAGGTGCAGCACCACCATCCACTCCGGCAGCCCCGTGAGCGCCTGAGCGACACCCAGGAGTGCCTGGACCACCACGACGATCACGAAGGTGAGGGCACGGCGCCGGGCCAGAGCGGCACCGGGAACGCGGGACACGAGCACGTAGAGCGCGATGCCGAGCACGAGCACGAGCGTGCCGAGCACGCCGTGGGCGATCGTGACGTGCTCCCACACGAAGGCCATGCGCGGCACGTCGGCCGAGTCGCCCGCGTGCGGGCCGGTGCCCGTCACGAGCGTGCCCACGACGATGAGCACGGCGGTCGAGACCACGAGCACCCAGGCCAGGATGCCGACGGGCCGCGGGAAGACCGCCTCGTCGCCCTGCGCGCGGTGGGCGCGGTGCCAGGTGAGAGTGGTGGTGGTCAGGAGCGCGATGGCCATGATGAAGTGCATGGCCACGACCCAGGGGTTGAGCTCGGTGAGCACCGTGACTCCCCCGGCGATCGCATTGGCGACCACGAGCCAGAACTGCGACCAGGCGAGCCGCGTCATGCTGCGCTCGCGCGGCCTCTGCAGCCGCGCGGCCACGATGGCCCAGCCCACCGCGGCGATGAGCACGCCCGTGAGCGCGCGGTTGGCGAACTCGATGAAGCCGTGGATGCCGAGCTCGGGTGTGGTGGTGAGCGATCCGTCTTCGCACGCCGGCCAGGTGGGGCAGCCGAGACCGGAGCCCGTGACGCGCACGACACCGCCGGTGATGATGATGAGGATGCTCACGACGAGCGCGGCGGTCGTGCCCCAGCGGAGTGCGCGAGGGGTGAGGGTGATGCGGTCGGCGAGCCAGCCGAGAGGGGTCTTCACGAGCGCTCCTAGAACGGCAGCAGCGGGTCGATGGCCACCGCGAGGAAGATGAGGGTGAGGTAGGTGATCGAGCCGTGGAACACGCGCATCGGCTTGATCGCGAGGTCGCGGATGGACCGGCTGTAGAGCCGGTGCGACTCGTAGAGGAACCAGGCTCCCGCGGCCACCGCGGTGGCCGAGTAGACGAGGCCCATGTGGCCCACGGGGATGAGCAGGAGCGAGCACGCCACCATGGCCCAGGCGTAGAGCACGATCTGCAGCCCCACCACCACGCGGCCGCGCACGACGGCCAGCATGGGCACGCCCGCGGTCTTGTAGTCGGCGCGGTACTTCATCGAGAGCGGCCAGTAGTGCGGCGGCGTCCAGAGGAAGATGATGCCGAAGAGGATGAGCGCCTCCCACGAGAGGGAGTTCGTGACGGCCGCCCAGCCGATGAGCACGGGCATGCAGCCCGCCGTGCCGCCCCAGACGATGTTCTGCGGCGTGCGGCGCTTGAGCACGAGCGTGTAGAGCAGCACGTAGATGAGGATCGCGACGAGCGACAGCGAGGCCGCGAGCAGGTTGGTGAAGACCGCGAGCCAGCCGATCGAGACGATGCCCATGGCCCAGGCGAAGACGAGCGCCTCGCGGTCCGAGAGAACACCCGTGACGAGCGGACGCTTCGAGGTGCGGTCCATCACTCGGTCGATGTCGCGGTCGAAGTAGCAGTTGAAGGCTCCGGCGCTGCCGGCGGAGAGCGCACCGCCGATGAGGGTGGCGAACACCAGCCAGAGGTTCGGGATGCCCTGCTGCGCGAGGATCATGACCGGAACGGTGGTCACCAGGAGGAGCTCGATCACCCGCGGTTTGGTCAGAGCGATGTACGCCTTGACCTTTTCCATCGGGCTGATGCGTCGATTCTCGACCCGGCCGTCAACCGCTACGTCCATTACTCCTCATTACATGCCCATAGGAATCCCCGCGAGAAGTCTATTCGATCGCGGCGGTCGGCTCGGTCGCCCCCGATATGCTGAGTGATGGAACGGTTCCACATTTGGGGGACCGCAATCGAGAAGGGTCCAACACCTCGTGGCTTCACTCCAATGGGAACCCATTGACGACCAGGCGGTCACGACCGCCAAGATCCTTGCGGCCGACGCCGTCGAGAAGGTGGGCAACGGCCACCCGGGAACGGCGATCAGCCTCGCCCCCGCGGCGTACCTGCTCTTCCAGAAGGTCATGCGGAAGGATCCGAAGGACCAGCACTGGCTCGGCCGTGACCGGTTCATCCTCTCGGTAGGCCACTCCTCGCTCACCCAGTACATCCAGCTCTACCTCGGCGGCTACGGCCTCGAGCTCGACGACCTCAAGGCGCTCCGCACCTGGGGATCGCTGACGCCCGGCCACCCCGAATACGGCCACACCGACGGTGTCGAGATCACCACGGGCCCGCTCGGCCAGGGTCTCGCCTCCTCTGTGGGCTTCGCCTACGCGCAGCGCTTCGAGCGCGGTCTGTTCGACCCGGATGCCGCTCCCGGCACGAGCCCGTTCGACCACCACACCTACGTGATCGCCGGCGACGGCGACATGCAGGAGGGCGTGACGAGCGAGGCCTCCTCGCTCGCCGGCCACCAGCAGCTCGGCAACCTCATCGCGATCTACGACTCGAACCAGATCTCGATCGAGGACGACACGAACATCGCCTTCACCGAAGACGTGAAGGCCCGCTACGAGGCCTACCACTGGCACGTGCAGGTGGTCGACTGGAAGAAGACGGGCCAGTACGTCGAAGACGTGCACGCCCTCTACGAGGCCATCGAGGCGGCGAAGGCCGAGACGTCGAAGCCCTCCCTCATCATCCTCAAGACGATCATCGGCTGGCCGTCGCCCAAGAAGCAGAACAGCGGCAAGATCCACGGATCCGCCCTGGGTGCCGACGAGCTGAAGGGCCTCAAGGAGGTCCTGGGTGCCGACCCCGAGCAGACCTTCGTGGTGGCCGACGAGGTCATCGAGCACACCCGCGGCGCGATCGCCAAGGGATCCGAGGAGCGCGCCGAGTGGCAGAAGGGCTTCGACGCCTGGGCCGCCGCCAACCCCGAGAAGAAGCAGCTGCTCGACCGCCTCGAGGCCGGTGAGCTGCCCGAGGGCCTCGCCGACAACCTCCCGGTGTTCGAAGCGGGCAAGGACGTCTCGACCCGCGCCGCCTCCGGCAAGGTCATCAACGCCCTCGCCCCCGTGCTGCCCGAGTTCTGGGGCGGCTCCGCCGACCTCGCCGAGTCGAACAACACCACGATCGAGTCGGCCGCGTCGTTCGTGCCTGCCGAGCACTCGACCCACGAGTGGACGGGAAACCCCTACGGCCGCGTGCTGCACTTCGGCATCCGCGAGCACGCCATGGGCTCGATCCTCAACGGCATCGTGCTGCACGGCAAGACCCGCCCGTTCGGCGGCACCTTCCTCATCTTCAGCGACTACATGCGCCCCGCGGTGCGTCTGGCCGCGCTCATGAAGGTGCCCTCGGTGTTCGTCTGGACCCACGACTCCGTGGCGCTCGGCGAAGACGGCCCCACGCACCAGCCCGTCGAGCAGCTGTGGTCGCTCCGTGCGATTCCCGGCCTCGACGTGGTGCGCCCGGCCGACGCGAGCGAGGTGGGCCACGCCTGGCTCACCATCCTCGGCCGTCGCCACAACCCGGCCGGCATCGCGCTGACCCGCCAGAACATCCCCACCTACGAGCGCGGCGACGGGGAGGCCTCCGGTGAGGTCTTCGCCTCCGCCTCGAACGTCTCGAAGGGCGCTTACGTGCTCGCCGAGGCACCGAACGGCACGCCGGATGTCATCTTCATCGCGACCGGCTCCGAGGTGCACCTCGCTGTCGAAGCGCGCGAGATCCTGAAGGGCGAGGGCATCAACGCCCGCGTCGTCTCCGCGCCCTCGCTCGAGTGGTTCGAGGAGCAGCCTGACGAGTACAAGGAGCACGTGCTCCCCGCGGCCGTCAAGGCCCGCGTGTCGATCGAGGCCGGCATCGGTCTCGGCTGGCGCCACTACGTCGGCGACGCCGGGCGCATCGTCTCGATCGAGCACTTCGGTGCCTCGGCCGACTACAAGACGCTGTTCCGCGAGTTCGGCATCACCACCGAGGCCGCCGTCGAGGCCGCCAAGACGTCGCTGGCCGCGCTCTAGCGCCTCCGGCACCCACACAACTTCCTAGGAGAAAAACATGACCGAATCCACGCAGAAGCTCTCCGACGTCGGCGTCAGCATCTGGCTCGACGACCTGTCGCGCGAGCGCATCTCGAGCGGCGGGCTGCAGAAGCTCATCGCCGAGAAGAACGTCGTCGGCGTCACCACCAACCCCACGATCTTCGCGGCGGCCCTCTCCAAGGGCGAGTCGTACAGCGAGCAGGTCTCGGTGCTGGCCAAGGCGGGCACCGACGTGACCACCGCCGTGTTCGAGATCACCACGGACGACGTGGCCGCCGGCTGCGACATCTTCAAGCCGATCTACGACGAGACCAAGGGCTTCGACGGCCGCGTCTCGATCGAGGTCGAGCCGGGCCTCGCCCACGACGCGCAGGGCACCATCGAGCAGGCCAAGGCCCTGTTCGAGAAGGTCGACCGCGAGAACGTGCTCATCAAGATCCCGGCGACCGTCGAGGGCCTCGAGGCCATCACCGAGACCATCGGTGCCGGCATCTCGGTCAACGTCACGCTCATCTTCTCGCTCGAGCGCTACCGCGACGTCATCAACGCCTACCTCGCCGGCCTCGAGAAGGCCAAGGAGGCGGGCCACGACCTGTCGAAGATCCACTCGGTCGCCTCGTTCTTCGTGTCGCGCGTCGACACCGAGATCGACAAGCGCCTCACCGACATCGGCACCGACGAGGCCCTCGCCCTCAAGAGCAAGGCCGGCGTCGCCAACGCCCAGCTCGCCTACGAGGTGTGGACCCAGGCCTTCGCCACCGAGCGCGCCCTCGTGCTGCTCGAGGCCGGCGCCAACACGCAGCGCCCGCTGTGGGCCTCCACCGGTGTCAAGGACCCGAGCGTTCCCGACACCACCTACGTCGTGGGCCTCGCGGCCCCCAGCGTGGTCAACACCATGCCGGAGAAGACGCTCGACGCCCTCGCCGACCACGGTGTGGTCGAGGGCGACACGATCGCCGGCAGCTACGCCGAGGCCAACAAGGTGCTCGACGCCATCGGCGCTCTCGGCATCTCGTACGCCGAGGTCACCGAGCTGCTCGAGAAGGAGGGCGTGGAGAAGTTCATCATCTCCTGGAACGAGCTCCTCGAGACGGTGACCGCCGCCCTGAAGGCCGGCGAGTGACCGTTTCCCTCCACGTCTCCGGCGACGCCAAGACGGCTGTGGGGGCTCACGTCCCCCAGCTCGTGGCCGACCTGGTGGCCTCCGGCATCACCGCCGAGAATCCGTCCCTCTGGGGCGAGGCGGCCGAGCCGGAGGCCTCGAAGCGACTGGGGTGGGTCGAGGCGGTCGCCGTCTCGCGCCCCCTCGTCGCCGAGGTGGCGGCGCTCCGCGAGGAGTTCCTCGCGGCGGGCGTCGACCACGTGGTGCTCGCGGGGATGGGCGGATCCTCGCTCGCCCCCGAGGTCATCACGAAGACGGCGGGGGTGGAGCTCACGATCCTCGACTCCACCTCGCCCGAGCAGATCCGCGCCGCTCTCGCCGACCGCCTCGAGAGCACCGTGCTCGTGGCCTCGTCGAAGTCGGGCGGCACGCTCGAGACCGACAGCCAGCGACGCGCCTACGAGAGCGCCTTCCGCGCGGCGGGCATCGATCCCGCCACGCGCATCGTGATCGTCACCGATCCCGGCTCGCCGCTGGAGCAACTGGCCACCGAGGCCGGTTACCGCACCTTCCTGGCCGACCCCGACGTGGGCGGGCGCTACTCGGCGCTCACCGCGTTCGGTCTCGTGCCGTCCGGGCTCGCCGGTGCCGACATCGGTGAACTGCTCGACGAGGCGGAGGCGAGCTCGCTCAACCTCGCCGAGGACGGCCCCGACAACAACGGGCTCATCCTCGGGGCCGCACTGGCCGGCACGTCGCCGCTGCGCGACAAGACGGGCATCGTGGCCGACGGCACCCACATCGTGGGCTTCGCCGACTGGGCCGAGCAGCTCATCGCCGAGTCGACGGGCAAAGACGGCAAGGGCCTCCTCCCGGTGGTCCTCGACGTGGATGCGCCCGAGATCACGGCGGGCCTGCCCGACGTGCAGATCGTGCGCCTCGTGGCGAACGCGGGCGAGCACCACCTGCGCGAGCGGCACCCCGGCGAGATCCTCGTCAGCGGATCCCTCGGCGCCCTCCTGCTCACGTGGCAGTACGCCGTCGCGGTGGCCGGGCGCCTGCTCGGCATCGATCCGTTCGACCAGCCCGACGTCGAATCGGCCAAGCAGGCCGCTCGCGGTCTTCTCGACGCCCGACCCGAGACGGCGGCGCCTGCCTTCGTGGAGGGCGGCATCGAGGTGCGCGGCACGCCGGAGGGCCTCACCGCCGCCGGCACACTCACCGGCTCGGTGGATGCGCTGCTCGCGCAGCTGCCGGAGAACGGCTACGTCGCTGTCATGGCGTACGTCGACCGCCTGCAGCTGCCGCAGCTGGAAGAGCTCCGCGACTCCCTCGCCCGGCGGTCCGGTCGCCCGGTCACGTTCGGCTGGGGTCCGCGCTTCCTGCACTCGACCGGCCAATACCACAAGGGCGGGCCGTCCGTCGGGGTGTTCCTGCAGATCACGGCCGACACCGACCACGATCTCGAGATCCCCGATCGCCCCTTCACCTTCGGCCAGCTCATCCAGGCCCAGGCGGCCGGGGATGCTGCTGTGCTCGCCGAGCACGGTCGCCCCGTGCTCCGATTGAATCTGACCGACGCCACCGCCGATGTCCCCTCGCTGATCAGCGCCCTGCGCTGACGGTCCGTCGACCCGTACGACACCAAGGAGTTCCATGCCTCCCGTTGAGATCACACCGGAGTACAACCCGCTCCGGCTCCCCACGGATCGCCGATTGAACCGGATCGCGGGGCCCTCCGGCCTCGTGATCTTCGGTGTCACCGGCGACCTGTCGCGCAAGAAGCTCATGCCGGCCGTCTACGACCTGGCCAGCCGCGGCCTGCTGCCGCCCGGCTTCTCGCTCGTCGGCTTCGCCCGACGCGACTGGGAGGACCAGGACTTCGAGCGCGTCGTGCACGACTCCGTCAAGGAGCACTCGCGCACCCCGTTCGACGAGGACGTGTGGCGCCAGCTCTCCGAGGGCATCCGCTTCGTCTCGGGCGAGTTCGACGACGACACGGCGTTCGAGCAGCTCAAGACCACGATCGACGAGCTCGACCGCGACCGCGGCACGATGGGCAACTACGCCTTCTACCTCTCGATCCCGCCGAAGGCGTTCCCGCTCGTCACCGAGCAGCTCCGGCGCTCGGGCCTCGCCGATCAGCAGGAGGGCCGCTGGCGACGCGTCGTCATCGAGAAGCCGTTCGGCAGCGACCTGACGACCGCGATCGAGCTCAACGACGTGGTCGAGTCGGTCTTCCCGCCCGACTCGGTGTTCCGCATCGACCACTACCTCGGCAAGGAGACCGTCCAGAACATCCTGGCGCTCCGCTTCGCCAACCAGCTCTACGAGCCCATCTGGAACGCCAACTACGTCGACCACGTGCAGATCACCATGGCCGAGGACATCGGGGTGGGCGGCCGGGCCGGCTACTACGACGGCATCGGTGCTGCGCGCGACGTCATCCAGAACCACCTGCTGCAGCTGCTCGCTCTGACCGCCATGGAGGAGCCGATCTCGTTCGACGCCGCCGACCTGCGGGCCGAGAAGGAGAAGGTGCTCGCCGCGGTGAGCCTCCCCGAGGATCTCAGCACCGTGACCGCCCGCGGTCAGTACTCCGGTGGCTGGCAGGGCGGCGAGAAGGTGCTCGGCTTCCTCGAGGAGGACGGCATGAACCCGCAGTCCACCACCGAGACCTACGCGGCCGTGCGGCTCGACATCGCCACCCGACGCTGGTCTGGGGTGCCGTTCTACCTGCGTGCGGGCAAGCGCCTCGGGCGTCGCGTCACCGAGATCGCCGTGGTCTTCAAGCGTGCTCCGCAGTACCTCTTCGCCGAGAGCCAGACCTCGTCGCTCGGGCAGAACGCCCTCGTCATCCGCGTGCAGCCCGACGAGGGGGTCACGATCCGCTTCGGATCGAAGGTCCCCGGCGCGGGTGTGCAGGTGCGCGACGTCACGATGGACTTCGGCTACGGTCACGCCTTCACCGAAGCCAGCCCCGAGGCCTACGAGCGGCTCATCCTCGATGTGCTGCTCGGCGACCCGCCCCTGTTCCCGCGTCAGAAGGAGGTCGAGCTCTCGTGGAAGATCCTCGACCCCATCGAGGAGTTCTGGACGACGCAGGGCCAACCCGAGCAGTACCGCCCCGGAACCTGGGGGCCCAGCTCTGCCGATGAACTGCTCGCCCGCGACGGAAGAACCTGGAGACGCCCGTGATCGTCGATCTGCCTGACACCACGACGAGCAAGATCTCGAAATCGCTCGTCAAGATCCGTGAAGAGGGCGGTGCCGTGGCTCTCGGCCGCGTGCTCACCCTCGTGATCGTGACCTCGCTCGGGGAGGAGGAGGACGCCATCGAGGCGGCCAACGATGCCTCCCGCGAGCACCCCATGCGCGTGATCGTGGTCTCCACCGACCAGGAGAACGACGGCCTCAGCACCGGCCGGGGTGCGCGTCTCGACGCGCAGATCCGCGTGGGCGGCGACGCCGGCGCGAGCGAGGTCATCGTGCTGCGCGCCTACGGTGCGGCCGCGAGCGACCAGGAGGGGCTCGTGACGGGCCTGCTCCTGTCGGATGCGCCTGTCGTCGTCTGGTGGCCCGGCGCAGCGCCCGATGACATCTCGAACTCCGACCTGGGGCGCATCGCCACCCGTCGGATCACCGACTCGTCGAACCAGCGCAATCCCTACGAGGCGCTGCTCGCCAGAGCCAAGACGTACGCACCGGGCGACACCGACTTCGCCTGGACGCGCCTCACACTGTGGCGGGCCCAGCTCGCCGCGGTGCTCGACCAGCCGCCCTACGAGCCCGTGACGGCCATCGAGGTCTCCGGTGCGTCCGACTCGCCGTCCACTCTGCTGCTCGCCGCCTGGCTGCGGCACCAGCTGCAGGTGCCCGTCAAGTACGGGCTGCTCGCGAGGGCCAACGGCTCGAGCGGCATCCACGGTGTCACGCTCACGCGCGAGCACGGCCCCATCGAGCTCGTGCGCGAGGTGCCCAACGTGGCCACCCTCAGCCAGCCGAACCAGCCGACTCACGAGCTGGCCCTCCCCCGCCGCAACTTGCGCGACTGCCTGGCCGAGGAGCTGCGTCGGCTCGACCCCGACGACCTGTACGGCGAGGTCATCACGCAGGGCCTCGCAGAACTCCTGGAGGCGAACCCCGCATGACCACCGATCGCCGTGTGCTCGTCCACCCCGACAAGGAATCGCTGGCCGGTTCCGTCGCCGCCCGCTTCATCACGAAGGTCATCGACATCCTCGATGAGTTCGACGAGGCCAACATCGTGCTGACGGGCGGCACGATGGGCGGTGCGGTGCTCGCCGCCATCCGCTCGTCGTCGGCGTCGCAGACCATCGACTGGTCGCGCATCAACTTCTGGTGGGGTGACGAGCGGTTCGTGCCGAAGGGCGACCCCGACCGCAACGACCTGCAGGCGCAGGAGGCGCTGCTCGACCACATCCCGGTCGACCCGGCGCGTGTGCACGCGTACCCGGCCTCCGACGAGATCGACGACCTCGACGAGGCCGCTCGGGTCTACGCCCGTGAGCTCGCGGCCGCCGCGCCTGAGGGAGCGGAGTACCCGCGGTTCGACATCATGTTCCTCGGTGTGGGCCCTGACGGGCACATCGCGTCGCTCTTCCCCGGGCACGACGAGATCCGCATCACGGATGCGACGGTCGTGCCCGTGCGCAACTCACCGAAGCCTCCCCCGCTGCGGTTGAGCCTCACGCTTCCTGTCATCCAGTCGGCCGACCGCATCTGGATGGTGCTCGCGGGCGCCGACAAGGCCTCGGCCATCGGCCTCGCCCTCGCGGGAGCCAGCACCGACGAGGTGCCCGTGGCGGGAGCCCAGGGCCGCAAGCGCACTGTCTTCTTCGTCGACAGCGAGGCCGCCGCCGAGGTGCCCGAATCCCTCATCGCCCCCTCCTACTAGGAGCGGGTGCGTCCGCACGAACGAAAGGGAGGGCCTCACGTCATCGTGAGGCCCTCCCTTTCGCGTATCGCGGCGGTGCGGCCTAGGAGGCTGCGGTGCCGCGGCGTTCGCGGAGCTGCTGCAGAGCGTCTTCGAGAAGCTGCTCCGCCTCCTTCTCGGTGCGGCGCTCCTTCACGTAGGCGAGGTGCGTCTTGTACGGCTCGAGCTTGGCGACCGACGGCGGGTTCTCCTTGTCGCGACCGGCCGGCAGCCCAGAGGTGGGGCAGTCGATGGTCTCGGGGATCTCGTCGTCGGGCAGGTTGGCCGCGAAGTAGCGCACGGTCTCATTGCCGAGTGCATCCCAGTACGAGACCTGGATGCGCTCCGCGTGGAAGCCGCGGTCCTGCTCCCCCATGGGGCCTGCGCCCACTCGCGATCCTCGGATCGCGCTGCCTCCTGATGCCATGGTGACCCCCTACAGACTCGTGTCGAACTTCGTGATGAGACCGAGGATGACGATGCTCGACACCCAGATCAGCCCCAGGATGACGGTGATGCGGTTGAGGTTGCGCTCAGCGACACCCGACGCACCGAGGTTCGACGTGACGCCGCCCCCGAACATGTCGGAGAGCCCGCCACCACGACCCTTGTGCAGAAGGATGAGAAGGGTCAGGAGAAGGCTCGTGATACCGAGAACCACCTGGAGGACGACCTGAAGGATTTCCACGCTTGCCTTTCACATGCCGGTGAGAGCGACCGCTCCCCCGAAGACCAGAGGTCAGTCTACACTCCGACGTGCTTCTGATAGCGCACGATCGCGGCGAACTCCGCGATGTCGAGGCTCGCACCGCCCACGAGCGCACCGTCGACGTTGGGCTCGCGCATGAAGCCGGCGATGTTGCCCGACTTCACCGAACCTCCGTAGAGGATGCGGGTGGCGGCAGCGGCGTCGGCGCTCAGGCTCTCGGCGACCACGGCACGGAGTGCAGCACCGACGGTCTCGGCCTGCTCGGGTGTGGCGGCCTGGCCGGAGCCGATGGCCCAGACGGGCTCGTAGGCCACGACGACGTCGGCATCGGGCTTGAGGCCCTCGAGGGCGACCTTCAGCTGCGCGACGGGGACGGCGCTCTGGCCGTGCTTCTCGAGGTCTTCGGCGGTCTCGCCCACGCAGATGACGGGCACGAGGCCGTGCTTGACGGCGGCCTTAACCTTCGCGGCCACGACCTCGTCGGTCTCGGCGTGCAGGGTGCGTCGCTCGGAGTGGCCGATGATGACGTACTTGGCGTCGAGCTGCGAGAGGAACTGGCCCGAGATCTCACCGGTGTAGGCACCGGAGTCGTGCGCCGAGACATCCTGACCGCCGTAGGCGATCGAGAGCTTGTCGGCCGCCACGAGCGTCTGCACGGAGCGCAGGTCGGTGAACGGCGGGAAGATGGCGACCTCGACGGAGGCGAAGTCGTGCTTCGCGTCTTCGAGGGACCAGGCGAGCTTCTGGACGAACGCGATCGACTGCAGGTGATCGAGGTTCATCTTCCAGTTGCCGGCGATGAGGGGTGTGCGATTCAGGACCATCCGAGGACCTCCAGGCCAGGGAGGCGCTTGCCCTCGAGGAACTCGAGACTGGCACCGCCTCCGGTTGAAATGTGACCGAACTGGTCATCGTCGAAGCCGAGGGCGCGCACGGCGGCGGCCGAGTCGCCACCACCGACCACTCCCAGACCGTCGACCTCGGTGAGCGCTTGCGCCACCGCTTTCGTGCCGGCGGCGAAGGGCTCGAGCTCGAACACGCCCATGGGGCCGTTCCAGAAGACCGTCTTCGACGACGCGATGATCTCGGCGAACGCTTTCGCCGTGTCGGGACCGATGTCGAGACCGAGGCCCGAGGCGCCGAACGGCGTCTGCTCGATGGCGTCGGCGGCCGTGACAGCCACCTCGGCGTCGGCACCGAACTTCGAGGCGACCACGACGTCGGTGGGCAGCACGATCGTGACGCCGAGCTCCTCGGCCTTGGCCAGGTAGCCCTTCACGGTGTCGAGCTGGTCCGCCTCGAGGAGGCTCGCACCCACCTCGTGGCCCTGGGCCTTGAGGAAGGTGAAGAGCATGCCGCCGCCGACCAGGAGGGTGTTGACCCGCGGAAGGAGGTGGCCGATGACACCGAGCTTGTCGGAGACCTTCGATCCACCGAGCACGACCGTGTAGGGCCGCTCGGGGTTCTCGGTGAGCCTGTCGAGCACCTCGAGCTCGGTCTGGATGAGCAGACCGGCCGCGCTCGGCAGCAGCTCGGCGAGGTCGTAGACGCTCGCCTGCTTGCGATGCACCACGCCGAAGCCGTCGGAGACGAAGGCGTCACCGAACGCGGCGAGCTGCTCGGCGAAGGCGTGACGCTCCGCCTCGTCCTTGCTCGTCTCGCCCGGGTTGAACCGCAGGTTCTCGAGCAGGGCGATCTCGCCGTCGCCAAGTGCGGCGACCGCCGCCTGGGCCTCGTCGCCCACGGTGTCGTGCGCGAAGGCCACGGGCTTGCCGAGCAGCTCGCCGAGGCGGGCGGAGACGGGCTCGAGGCTGTACTTCGCCTCGGGGGCGCCGTCGGGGCGGCCGAGGTGGCTGACCACGACGACCTTGGCACCCGCGTCTAGCAGGCGGTTGAGAGTGGGGAGGCTCGCGCGCACGCGTCCGTCGTCGGTGATGACCCCGTCCTTGACCGGGACGTTGAGGTCGCACCGCACGATGACGCGCTTGCCGGCGAGGGATCCGAGTGAGTCGAGAGTGCGGAGCGTCACGTGGTCGCCTTCGTTCGAGGTGTTCAGGGTGTTCGAGGTGTTCTGCGTGTTCCGGGTGTTCGTGGTGTTCAGAGTGTTCGTGGTGTTCGTGAGAAAGCCGGCGGCGACGGTCATCCCGTCACCGCCGGCTCTCGGAGACCTGCTACAGGCGGTCGGCGACGTACTCGGTGACGTCGACGAGGCGGTTGGAGTAGCCCCACTCGTTGTCGTACCACGACGCGACCTTGACCTGGTTGCCGATGACCTTGGTGAGGCCGGCGTCGAAGATCGAGGAGTGCGGGTCGGAGACGATGTCGCTCGAGACGATCGGGTCCTCGGTGTAGCTGAGGATGCCCTTGAGGTCGCCCTCTGCGGCGTTCTTGTACGCCTCGTTGATCTGCTCGACCGTGGCCGGGTTGGTCAGCTCGACGGTGAGGTCGGTGATCGAACCGGTCGGCACCGGAACGCGCAGGGCGTAGCCGTCGAGCTTGCCGACGAGCTCCGGGATGACCAGGCCGAGAGCCTTGGCGGCACCGGTGGAGGTCGGGATGATGTTCGCGGCGGCGGCGCGGGCACGACGCAGGTCGCTGTGCGGGCCGTCCTGCAGGTTCTGGTCGGCGGTGTAGGCGTGGACCGTGGTCATGAGACCGCGCTCGATGCCGAAGTTGTCGAGCAGCACCTTGGCGAGCGGCGCGAGGCAGTTCGTGGTGCACGAGGCGTTGGAGATGACGTCGTGGATGGCGGGGTCGTAGGTGCCCTCGTTGACGCCGAGCACGAGCGTGGCGACGTCGCTGCCCGTGGCGGGCGCGGAGACGATGACCTTCTTGGCGCCGGCCGCGATGTGCAGCTTGGCGTCGTCGCTCTTGGTGAAGCGGCCGGTCGACTCGATGACGATGTCGACGCCCAGCTCGCCCCAGGGGAGGTCGGCGGGGTTGCGCTCGGCGAGCACGATGATGGGCTTGCCGTTGACGACGATCTTGTCGCCGTCGAGCTCGACCTTGGCGTCGAGTCGGCCCGTGATCGAGTCGTACTTGAGCAGGTGCGCGAGCGCCTTGTTGTCGGTGAGGTCGTTGACGGCGACGATCTCGAGGTCGCTGCCCTTGGCGAGGGCGGCGCGGAAGAAGTTGCGACCGATGCGGCCGAAACCGTTGATTCCGATCTTTACAGACACAGATTGCTCCTGTTGCTGAGGCCCGGTTCGGGCAGGTGTGGTGGGAAGCCGTGGAGAGTGAGGCCGGGGCCCGGCGTCACGCTCGGACCCCGTCATCCCGTATGGCTATGACAGTACCAGCAGGCCTTCGGTCTTGGTGCGGGCGGCGGTGAGGCGTTCTGCGACGTTGGACCAGTTGGCGATGTTCCAGACGGCCTTGATGTAGTCGGCGCGCACGTTGAGGTAGTCGAGGTAGTAGGCGTGCTCCCAGACGTCGAGCATGAAGAGGGGGACGACGCCGAGGGGCACGTTGGACTGCTGGTCGAAGAGCTGGAAGACGGTGAGGTTGCCGCCGATGGAGTCGTAGCCGAGCACGGCCCAGCCGGATCCCTGCACGCCGAGGGCGACGGCGGTGAAGTGGGCCTGGAACTTCTCGAACGAGCCGAACGCGTCGTCGATGGCGGCTTTGAGCTCGCCTTCGGGGGTCTGGGTGTCGGGGGTGAGGTTGGTCCAGAAGACGGTGTGGTTGACGTGGCCGCCGAGGTTGAAGGCGAGGTCCTTCTCGAGCTTGTTGACGTTGCCGAGGTCGCCGGATTCGCGGGCGGCGGCGAGCGAAGCGAGGGCGGTGTTGGCGCCGGCGACGTAGGTGGCGTGGTGCTTGTCGTGGTGGAGCTGCATGATCGTGCCCGAGATGTGGGGCTCGAGAGCGGCGTAGTCGTAGGGCAGGTCCGGAAGGGTGTACTCGGCCATTGATGTTCTCCTCGTGATGTGGCCGCCGGTCGTTGAGAGGCGGCTGTGAGTGACCTGATCAGTCTATTGCGCCGGGGCTCGAGCGGGTGGCCTCGGACGAAATGCTGGCGAGAGCATCAGCCAATTCGGAGCGGCTGCGCACCCCGAGCTTCTGGTAGATCCGCTGCAGATGCGTCTCCACCGTGCGCACCGAGAGCACGAGCTCCTCCGCGATCTCCCGGTTCGACCGACCGCTCGCTGCACCGTCCGCGATCTCCCGCTCGCGTCGCGAGAGGGTCGTGGTGCTCCCCCGCACGATGAACGGTGAGGTCGCGACGCCGCAGATCTCGAGCTGCTCGTTCGCCTTGCGTCTCGCCGAGGTGGCGGCTCTCCCCTGCCCGTGGGACTCCCGCAGCTCGGCGGCCTTGGAGTAGCACTCGGCCGCGTTCAGGTGCACGCCGCCCGTGGCGAGCGCATCGCCCAGCGATTCGAAGTCGTCGGCCAACCCAACCGGATCGGAACCCTCCTGCGAGGCCTCCCACCGGGAGAGAACCCGGATCTGCTGCAGGACGAGCCGGGGGTTGGCTCCCTGGAGGTGCGGAACCGCGCTGTCGAGCAGCTGCAGCGCCTCACGGGCACCGCCTGCCCTCGCGGCCTCGTTGCAGGCGTAGACGGCGAGCACCGGATGTCCCAGAGCGATCTGCTGGTCGGCGGCGGAGAGGAAGGCGGCCACGGCCTCGTCGGGACGCCCTGCCGAGGCGTGGATCCAGCCGGTGGCCTGAAGAGCGACGCTGGCGCCGAGGGCTTCGCCTCCGGGTTCCAGGGGAACCGAGTGCAGCACGTCCGACGCCGACTGCGGGGCTCCCGCTTGCGCCAGAGCGATCGAGAGCTCCGTCCTCACCGGCGTCGCCACCCGCTCCATCCCGATCCGTTCCATCACCCGGAGGGCCGATGTGAGCGCCTGGATGGCGGCGACCGACCTCCCGGAGTAGAGGAGCTGCTGCCCGTGCATCCACGACGCCATGGCGTACTGGTCGCTTCGGCCCGCGGCCGTGGCGCGAGCCCGCAGCTCCGCCCCGACCGCGATCCCCTCGTCCATCGACCCGTCGATCGAGGTGGCCATCGCGCGCCGGAGACGCACCCCGAAGGTGTCCGCGCGAGCCGCGGTGAGGATGGACTCCCCGAGGTCGAGAAGTCGATGCACTCCGGCGAGATCGCCCACGTGCAGGAGATCCGAGGCCTCCTGGACGAGTCGCTCGGCCTCGAGGATCGCCCGGATACGGTCCGGATCGTCGTCGAGCATCGGGATGATGTCGTCTCGTGTGGTCTGCAGTTGGAGGGTCGCGATGAGATCGATCCCCCTGACGCGGCTCGCCGCACCCGATGCGAGGTGCCATCCGAACTCCGGATCGCTGGAGCGGGCGTCGATGAGCTCGGAGACCACGGCCAGTGCGGCGTCGCGGACGGGATCGCCGTGCACGTCGGAGCGGAGCGCCGCGAGCCTCGCCACCGCGTCGGAGGATCGCCCCAGCTGCGACTCCGCCGCCGCGAGCACGATCTGCGAGTCGAACCCGCCTCCGTGCGCCTCTGCGGCCTTGGCCAGCTGGAGCGCGAGCTCCGAGCGGGAGGCCTGGAGAGCGGCGATGGCGACCCGGGTGAGGGCTCCGGGATCGACGCTGCGACCGAGGGTGAGGGCGTACCTGGTGAGCGTGGCCAACTCGGAACCGCTCAGCGTGAGCGGATCCCGGCAGCCGAGCACGTCGACGATCCTCTCGGTGAGGCGGGTCCTCCTGAGGAGCCCCAGCGTCTGAGGGAGCATGAGCTCGAGAGCTGGGTCCCGGATGCGCAGACGGAGGGCCCCGTCTGCGGAGCGTGCCTCGATGACCCCCAGGCTCTCCAGCCGTTCGAGGCGCTCGGGCACGTCATCCGACCCGGCGGGGGTTTCACCCGGTTCGACCTGGGCTGCGGCGAGGATGTCACGGGCGATCGGCTGGCTGACGTCGGGCACGAGGCCGAGCACGTCGAGGATGAGCTCGTCGGTGGCATCGATCGGCAGCGCCAACGGCGTGCGCGAGTGCACGAACCGTCGGAAGCCCTCGCGCGGAGGGAGCTCGTGCTCGAGCCGCCAGACCCCGTCGCTCTGGACGAGCGCTCCGGAGGAGACGGCTTCCCGCACGGCCTCGGTCACCACGAGCAGGTCGCCACCGCTCCGCCGCGGGAGGAAGGCGGGTACCGACGCGGCGTCGAGGGGTCCGCCGAGGGTGCTCTCGATGACGGTGAGGGTCTCGGAGGTGGTGAGGGCGGGGAGCTCGAGCAGCAGGAGGGAGCCGACGCGGCACAGCCGGGCGAGCGGGGCGGGCAGGGGGTAGCGGTCGGAGGCCGTGGCGAAGGGCACGAGGGCCTTCGCCTCGATGCTGCCGGCGAGGCGGGACGCCCGGTCGGCATCGAGGAGGTGGATCTCGGAGCCCACCCAGATCCGCCCCCGCAGATCCTCGTCGAGCTCGACCAGGATGCTCTGCACGAAGTGCGTGCGACCGCTCCCCTGCCCGCCGAGCACGATCACACCGGTGCCGCGCGCGAGCGACGCCCGGGTGATCTCCCGCTCGCGTGATCTCACGATGCCCCATCCATGGGCCGACACGGCCGCCTCGTCTACGACGTCGGGCGACGGCCCCCCGGTCGCTTCGACGTGGGGTCATTTCTACCGCGAAACCGGGGAGGTGTGCCAGTCCGCGGGCGGATGGTCAGTCTCAGTCGTCGAGGTCGGGCGGGAGGTTGGCCTCGGTGCCCGGGATGCCCTGGTCGGCGGCGAGCTTGTCGGCCATGGCGAGGAGGCGGCGGATGCGGCCCGCGATCGCGTCTTTCGTCATGGGCGGGTCGGCGTGGTGGCCGAGCTCGTCGAGGCTCGAGTCGCGGTGGGCGAGGCGCAGCTCGCCGGCGTACTTGAGGTGGTCGGGGATGTCGGGGCCGAGGATCTCCATGGCCCGCTCCACTCGCGCGCACGCGGCGACGGCGGCCTGGGCGGAGCGGCGCAGGTTGGCGTCGTCGAAGTTGACGAGGCGGTTGGCGGTGGCGCGCACTTCGCGGCGCTGCCGCATCTCCTCCCACTTCTTGACCGTCTCGGCGGCACCCATGACCGAGAGCATGGCGGCGATGGCCTCGCCGTCGCGGATGACCACGCGGTGGACGCCCCGCACCTCGCGGGCCTTCGTGGAGATGCCCAGGCGGGACGCGGCGCCCACGAGCGCCATGGCGGCCTCGTTTCCGGGGCAGGTGATCTCGAGCGCGGCGGATCGGCCGGGGTCGGTGAGCGATCCGCTCGCGAGGAAGGCGCCCCGCCAGACCGCGGCGAGATCCTCCCTCGTGCCCGTGGTGAGCCGGTTCGGGAGTCCGCGGATGGGGCGGCGGCGCGCATCCAGCAGCCCCGTCTGGCGGGCGAGGGTCTCTCCCCCGTCGAGCACGCGCACGAGGTAGGTGCCCTCGCGGCGACCACCGGAGGGGGCGATGAGCGACACGTCGCCCTTCACCCCGTAGAGCTCCACGAGGTCGCGCAGCACGCGCTTGACGATGTCGAGCGTGTCGACCTCCGCCTCGATGGCGATGCGGGAGGAGATGAGGTGCAGACCGCCCGCGAAGCGCAGCACGGTGGCGAGCTCGGCGGCCCGCACGGTGGTCTTGCTGACCGCGACGCGGGCCAGCTCGTCTTTGACGTCGGCTGTCAGGGCCAAGGAAACCTTCTTCTACTTCTGTGTTCGTGTACCGGTGGACTGCTCGTTCCGGTGCGGGCGGTGCGTGTTCTCAGAACGCGTCATTCACGACCGAGGTCGCGGTGCTTCACGTTGACCACGACGCCGGGGAAGGTGGCGATGTGGTCGGCCAGCTCCCTGGCGATGGCGACAGAGCGGTGCTTGCCGCCCGTGCAGCCGATCGCGATGGTGGCGTGGCGCTTGTTCTCGCGCTGGTAGCCGGCGAGAACGGGCTCGAGTGCCTTCGCGTAGGCGTCGACGAAGTCGCGCGCCCCCGGCTGACCGAGCACGTACTCGGAGACCTCGGAGTCGAGCCCGGAGTGCGAGCGGAGCTCGGGCACCCAAAACGGATTGGGGAGGAAGCGCGCGTCGGCGATGCCGTCGGCATCGGTGGGCGCGCCGTACTTGAAGCCGAAGCTCATGACCGTGACCTGCACACCGGCGGCGTCGGCGTGCGAGAACCGCTCCTGCACCGTGGTGGCGAGCTGGTGGATGTTGAGGTCGGAGGTGTCGATGATGATGTCGCTCGACTCGCGGATGGGGCTGAGCCTGCTCCGCTCGGCACCGATGCCGTCGAGCAGCGTGCCGTTGCCCTGCAGCGGATGCGGTCGGCGCACCTGCTCGAAGCGGCGCACGAGGGCCTGATCGGTGGCCTCGAGGAACACCACGCGCAGCTGGGTGCCGCTGCGCAGGGCGTGGATGATCTCCTGCAGATCGCCGAAGAAGTCGCGGCCGCGCACGTCGACGACCGCGGCGATGCGCGGAAGGGTGGACCCGGCGTGCTCGGCCAGGTCGACGAGCGGGCGCAGCATCTGCGGCGGGAGGTTGTCGACCACGTACCACCCGAGGTCTTCGAGGGCGTTGGCGACCGTGGACCGACCGGCCCCGGACATGCCCGTGACGATCAGCACTTCCTGCTGCTGCGGGGTGTCGGGTGCCATCGTGCGCTCTCGCTCGGGGTGGGGGATGTGCATCCAGCCTACCGGGACAGGGTCTCGTGGATGGTCGTCGCGAGCTGGGGACCGATGCCCTTGACCTCGGCGATGGCCGCGGGCTCGGCCGTCTTGAGCTGGGTCACCGATCCGAAGTGCTTGAGCAGCTCCTTCACACGCGACGGCCCGAGCCCCGGGATCTCGGAGAGCACCGACGTGATGTCGCGCTTGCGCCTCGAGCGCTGGTGCGTGATCGCGAAGCGGTGCGCCTCGTCGCGGAGGCGCTGGATCATGAACAGCGCCTCGCTGCCGCGCGGGAGGATGACGGGGTAGTCGCTCTCGGGCAGCCACACCTCCTCGAGCCGCTTGGCGATGCCGGCCAGGAAGATGCCCTGCACACCGGACTCCTCGAGCGCCTTCGCGGCGGCGTTGACCTGGGGCTGGCCGCCGTCGACGATGAGCAGGTTGGGCGGGTAGGAGAACTTCTTGCGCGCGGTGGGCTCGACCGGCGCCTCGCCGTCGCTGAAGATCTGCGTCTCGGCATCCTGAACCGCGTTCTCGTCGGGCTTGAGGTAGGCGAGGCGGCGGGTGATGACCTGGTAGATCGACTCCGTGTCGTCGGTCGAGTCGGCGATCGAGAAGCGGCGGTACTGGTCTTTCCGGGCCAGACCGTCTTCGAACACCACCATGGAGGCCACGATGTTGGTGCCCGCGAGGTGCGAGACGTCGTAGCACTCCATGCGCAGCGGCGCGTCTGTCATGCCGAGCGCCTCCTGGATGTCGGTGAGGGCCTGCGAGCGGGCCACGAAGTCGGAGGAGCGGCGGGTCTTGTAGAGCATGAGGTTGTTCTTGGCGTTCATGGTGGCGGTCGACATGAGCGCCGCCTTCTCCCCCCGCTGGGCCGTGTGCAGCTGCACCCTGCCCTTGCTGCCGAGGGCCGAGCGCCGCTCGGTGAGCCAGGTCTCGAGCTCGTCGTGGTCGTCGGGGAGCGCCGGCACGATGATCTCCTTGGGCGGCTCCTGCCCGCCCTCGTAGGCCGACTGCAGGATCGAGTCGACGAGCTCGGCCGTGTCGAGGTCGAGCTCCTTGTCGACCGTCCACGACCGTTCACCGCGGATGCGGCCGCCGCGCACGATGAACTGCTGCACGCTCGCGGCCAGCTCGTCGTGCTCGATGCCGAACAGGTCGGCATCGACGCGGTCACGGAGCACCACGGCGCTCTTGGCGAGCACGGCCTCGAGCGCCTGCAGCTGGTCGCGGTACTTGGCCGCCGCCTCGTAGTCCTGCCGCTCGGCGGCCTGCTTCATGCTCTTGGTGGCGGCGGTGACGAAGCGCTTGTCTCCCCCGGCCATGAACGCCACGAAGTCGTCGACGATCTCGCGGTGCTCGGCGATCGTGACCTTGCCGGAGCACGGGCCGCCGCAGCGACCGATCTGGCCGGGGAAGCAGGGCCGGCCCGTCTGCATGGCGTGCTTGTAGCTCGAGTCGGAGCACGTGCGGATGGGGAACGCCTTGATCATGAGATCGATCGTGTCGCGCACGGCCCAGATCTTGGGATAGGGCCCGAAGTAGCGGGCTCCGCGCACCTTGTGGTTGCGCGTGACCATGACGCGGGGCGCCTCGTCGGCGAGCGTGACCGCGAGGAACGGATAGGTCTTGTCGTCTCGGAACTTGACGTTGAACGGCGGCTCGAACTCCTTGATCCAGGTGTACTCGAGCTGCAGCGACTCGATGTCGGTCGCCACCACCGTCCACTCCACGCCGGCCGCGCTCGTGACCATGCGCCTCGTGCGTTCGTGCAGGCTGCGGAGGGGTGCGAAGTAGTTGCTGAGCCGCGCACGGAGGTTCTTGGCCTTGCCCACGTAGAGCACGCGGCCGTTCGCGTCTTTGAAGCGGTACACCCCGGGCTGGGTGGGGATCTCACCCGCCTTGGGGCGGTAGCTCACTGTGTCTGCCATGTCACCTACGATTCTCCCATCCGTCACCGACATCGGTGTCGGCCTAGGATCGATCCTCGGGAGCGCGATGGCCGAGCGCCCGGTGGGTACGAGTGGAGGATGCGCGATGGGCAGCACACGGAACGATCGGAACCGCTCGTCGGGGTCCGCCACGACGGCGCTCCTCATCCGCTTCGGCACGTGGTTCGGCAGGCACGCCGCCTCGACCGATCACGAGCACCTCGCCTCCGACGACGCGAAGGCCCTGCTGGCGGAGCTGTTCAGCGTCTCCTCCGGCGCTCTCCGCACTCCCACGGTGCCGGTGCTGCGCACCCTTCTGGCCGCCATCGACGCGGATCCCGAGCTCTCCCCCATGCAGCCGCACCTCGTCGACATCCTCGAGCACTACCTCGACTTCGTGGTGGAGACGGGTGCCTGGGCGCCCGCCGACTCCGAGATCGACGCGAGCTACGAGATCCTGGCCGAGGCGAGCGACGACGGCGGGGGGCTGCTGCTCGATCTGATCGATGCACTCGACGAGGTCGACGACGTTCCCGAGGCCGCGGCGCGGGAGGCTCTCGCGGCGCTCCCGGCCGGGCTGCGCGGGGAGGACGGGCTGCTCGAGCGACTGCGCGAGGCGTTCTCCGAGCTGGATCCCGAGCGGCCGATCGGCGCTCTCGTGATCGAGCGGGTGCTGGGCGTGCTGTGCGTGGCGACAGCCCCGACGCTGCTCCCCGGCGTGGGTCACGACGAGATCCTGGCGCTGCTCGATGAGGACGCTGCGGCGTCGGAGCAGGATGTGGCGCTGGCCTCGCCGCTCACGGACGGGATCATCGCGGGGCTCAGCCGGGACGGGATCGTGGGCACGGACGGCGGACCGTCGGACGGCGGCCGTCTCGTGGCGCCCGAGGGGCTCCGCCCCGCTCTCGCCGACGCCGTGCTCGATCTGGCCGAGGAGTACGGGCTCACCGAGTCGCTCAACCCGCATCCTGAGGGCACCGTGCTGCAGCTCAAGGTCTCCGTGGCCGACAGCGAGCCCGCCGTGTGGCGTCGGCTCGAGCTCGAGGCCGGCGCGGATCTCGGGGAGCTCCACCTGGCCATCCAGCTCTCGCTCGACTGGACCGACTCCGCACCCCACCGCTTCACCCCGGACCCCGAGGGCGAGGAGGACGAGGTGGAGATCGGCGAGCTGCTGTTCGGGCTCGGCGACGAGCTCGTCTACGAGTACGACGAGGGGCCGGCCCGCGTGGTCGTGCGCCTCGACGGGCTGCTCGAGGGCAGCGACGCCCGGCTCCCCCGCTGCGTCGACTCCTCGCCGGAGATCGACGCCGCGGAGGCGGACGGTCTGCTCGCTCCGCTGCGTCTGCGCTAGCGCCTCGCTGGGGCGCTAGCGCTCCGTTGAAGGGGCTAGCGCCCCATGGAGGAGCTAGCGCTTCTTCGGGGGCGGGAGGATCTCGCGGAGGAACGACCCCGTGTGGCTCGCCTCGATGGTGGCGAGCTTCTCGGGGGTGCCGGTGCCGATGATCGTGCCACCGCCCGATCCGCCCTCCGGACCGAGGTCGATCAGCCAGTCGGCCGACTTGATGACGTCGAGGTTGTGTTCGATCACGATCACGGTGTTGCCCTTGTCGACGAGACCGTTGAGCACGAGCAGGAGCTTGCGCACGTCTTCGAAGTGCAGACCCGTGGTCGGCTCGTCGAGCACATAGACGCTGCGGCCGTTCGAGCGGCGCTGCAGCTCGGTGGCGAGCTTGACCCGCTGGGCCTCGCCGCCGGAGAGCGTGGTGGCGCTCTGGCCGAGGCGCACGTAGCCGAGGCCGACCTCGACGAGGGTCTTGAGGAAGCGGTGGATGGCCGAGATGGGCTCGAAGAAGTCGGCCGCCTCGGAGATCGGCATGTCGAGCACCTCGGCGATGTTCTTGCCCTTGTAGTGGATGCTCAGAGTGTCGCGGTTGTAGCGCGCCCCGCCGCAGACCTCGCACGCCACGTAGACGTCGGGCAGGAAGTTCATCTCGATCTTGATGGTGCCGTCACCCGAGCACGCCTCGCAGCGGCCGCCCTTGACGTTGAACGAGAACCGGCCGGCGAGGTAGCCACGGGCCTTCGCCTCGGCCGTCTCGGCGAAGAGGTTGCGGATGCGGTCGAAGACTCCCGTGTAGGTGGCCGGGTTGGAGCGCGGGGTGCGGCCGATGGGGTTCTGGTCGACGTGCACGACCTTGTCGAGGTTCTCGAGGCCGATCACGCGCTTGTGCTTGGCCGGCAGCTTGCGGGCGCCGTTGAGCTTGTTGGCGAGCACCCGGTAGAGGATGTCGTTGACGAGGCTCGACTTGCCCGATCCGCTCACACCCGTGACGGCCGTGAGCACGCCGAGCGGGAAGTCGACGGTCACACCCTTGAGGTTGTTGGCCTCCGCGCCCTGCACGGTCACCATGCGCTTGCGGTCGATGGGGCGGCGCTTCTTGGGGAGCTCGATCGACTTGCGGCCAGAGAGGTAGTCGCCCGTGAGCGAGTCGGTATTGGCCAGCAGGTCGTCGTAGAGGCCCGAGTGCACCACGGTGCCGCCGTTGACCCCGGCGCCGGGGCCGATGTCGACGATCCAGTCGGCCATGCGGATGGTGTCTTCGTCGTGCTCCACCACGATGAGGGTGTTGCCGAGGCTCTTGAGCTTCACGAGTGTGTCGATGAGGCGGCGGTTGTCGCGCTGGTGCAGACCGATCGACGGCTCGTCGAGCACGTAGAGCACACCCGTGAGACCCGATCCGATCTGCGTGGCGAGACGGATGCGCTGCGCCTCGCCGCCCGAGAGCGACCCGGCCGCACGGGCGAGATCGAGGTAGCTGAGACCGACCTCGATGAGGAAGTCGAGGCGTGCCTTGATCTCGCGCAGAACCTGCGCGCCGATCATGGCCTCGCGGTCGGTGAGGGTGAGGGTGCCCATGAAGCGCTGCGCCTCGATGAGGCTGAGCGATGCGACGTCGGCGATGCTGTGCTCGTTGACCGTGACGGCGAGCACCTCGGGCTTCAACCGCTTGCCGTCGCACACGGGGCACGGCACCTCGCGCAGGTACTCGCTCCAGCGCACGCGCTGCGAATCCGAGTCGGCCTGCAGGAACTGGCGCTCGATGTAGGGCATGACGCCCTCGAACCCCGAGGTGTAGCTCATCTCGCGGCCGTAGCGGTTCTTCCACTTGACCTTCACCTCGAAGTTGTCGCCGCGGAGGATCGCCTCGCGCACCTCGGGGGTCAGCTTCTTCCACGGCGTGTTGAGCGAGAACTTGAGGTCGCGGGCGAGGCCGTCGAGCAGCTTCTCGTAGTACTGGTAGAGGCCCTTGCCCTGTGTGGTCCACGGGATGATGACGCCGTCGTTGATGCTGAGGTCTTCGTCTCCGAGCAGCAGATCCTCATCCACCGACATGCGTGTGCCGAGGCCGGAGCACTCGGGGCAGGCACCGAAGGGGGCGTTGAACGAGAAGGTGCGCGGCTCGATCTCGGTGAGCTGGATCGGGTGCTGGTTGGGGCAGGAGAGCTTCTCGGAGAAGGTCTTCCAGGCCTCGGGCCCGTTCTCGTCGACGAAGTTGATCTGCACGAGGCCGTCGGTGAGGCGGAGCGCGGTCTCGAGCGAGTCAGTGAGGCGGCCGAGGATCTCGGGGCCCGCCACGAGCCGGTCGATCACCACGGAGATGTCGTGCTTGAACTGCTTCTTGAGCTTGGGCGGCTCGTTGAGCTGGATCATGTCGCCGTCGACGATCGCCCGCGAGTAGCCACCGGCCGAGAGCTCCTTGAAGAGGTCGACGAACTCGCCCTTCTTCTGCGAGACGACGGGGCTGAGGATCTGGTAGCGGATGCCGCCGTCGAGCTCCATGAGCTGGTCGGCGATCTGCTGCACGGTCTGCGCCGAGATCTTCTCGCCGCAGACGGGGCAGTGGGCAACACCGATGCGCGCCCAGAGCAGACGCATGTAGTCGTAGATCTCGGTGATGGTGCCCACGGTGGAGCGTGGGTTGCGGTTGGTCGACTTCTGGTCGATCGACACCGCGGGACTGAGGCCCTCGATGAAGTCGACGTCTGGACGGTCGACCTGGCCGAGGAACTGGCGCGCGTAGGCGCTCAAGCTCTCGACATAGCGGCGCTGACCCTCGGCGAAGATCGTGTCGAACGCGAGGCTCGACTTGCCCGAGCCGGAGAGGCCCGTGAACACCACGAGCGAGTCGCGCGGGATCTCGATGTCGACGTCTTTGAGGTTGTGCACCCTGGCGCCGTGGACGCTCAGTTTTCCGCTGGCCTGGAAGGGCTTCACCGGGGAGATATCAAGGGATTCAACGCTCGTAATCGACACCTCGAAAGTCTATGTCGACCCACCGACACCGGCCCGCCATTACGCTCACGGCGGCATCCTGCGCGATGGCGCCGATGGACCCGCACATCGGGCCGACCGCGGTAGAGATGTGGCAATATGTCCGATTTATGCGATTTGCCGAAGGTGACATATACTCATAAATATGACACTCGCACCGCAAAGGCTCCTTCACGCCCGTGCAGGAACGTTCGTTTTGTCCTGGCCGGAGAATTCCGAGTGCCGGTGAAGCGTGGGCTCGGCATCTGCGCGTTGCTCATAGCCGCCGTGGCCGGATGCCTGACTGCACCACCTTTGATCTTCGGACTCAGTCTCATCTCCGCGTCCGTGGACGGGGGCCTCGATTGGATAGTCTCCCCCGGCCTCCAGCCGATCGCCGGATTCTCCCTCTACTTTGGTCCGCTCATAGGCATCCTGGCCCTGGTTCTCGCCTTCGTCAGCGCCGGATTGGCCATCGCTTCCCTGGCTCGGGCGACTCGCCAGGTGGCCGCAGTTGCAGCATTGATCCTCGACGGAGGTATTGTCGTGCTCTTCGTAGTCGTTGCCGTCGCTTCGGTCGTTGCGACGACCGCGTCAACAGTCCTCTTGTGAAGCGATCTCGAGCGTTGCGAATATCAACTTGAGCATCATACGGCGCTGGGGAGGACGATGTGGTCGGAATGGTTCGAGGCCTTTCACCTGAGCTCGATGCCTCCGCCGGCGAACGATTGTCATTATTCGCGCTGAGGCTGGCCGCAGTCGCTATCCTTCTTGCGATCATCGTCGCGGCGTTGGCGGTCTGGGGATCAGTGCGTGTCGATTCACCGGGGACTTACCTCGAAATCTGGATGACCACATTAGTGGTCTGGATCGTGGCGGCGCCTAGTGCTTACTGCTCGGGGAGTGATGCGATCGTGTGCTCGATCGCGAGCTTCTCCGGAACCGGCATCGTACGATCTCGCATCGCGCTCTGCCTTGGTGTGGCTGCAGTCGCGACGATCATCGTCGACACGCTGATCCTCCTGAAGATGAGCGGTTTCTGAGGTGGTGAGAAGAGCCGATTCAGGTCGAGGCTCGTACCGCGAGCTTTCGACCTTGTGATGGGTACGACGGTTGTCGTGTGCGCCTGGACGATCTCCGGCTGTGCCGGGGAAGACACCAATCGGATCAGCTGATGTGGCCCGCCTTCTCCATCTGGCGGAGCTCGCGCTTGAGGTCGGCCACCTCGTCGCGCAGGCGGCCCGCGAGCTCGAACTTGAGCTCGGCGGCGGCTTCGAGCATCTGGGCGTTGAGGTCGGCGATGATGGCCTCGAGGTCGTTGGCGCCCTGCGCGGCGATGCCCTGGCGGCGGAGCCCTGGGGTGGGGCTCTTCTTGCCCCGGCCCGAGCGGTCGCTCAGCAGCGCCGCGGTGTCGGCGCCCTCGCGTGCCAGCGCCTCGGTGATGTCGGCGATCTTCTTGCGGAGCGGCTGCGGGTCGATGCCGTGCAGGGTGTTGTAGGCCACCTGCTTCTCGCGCCGGCGGTCGGTCTCGTCGATGGCCAGTCGCATCGAGTCGGTCATCTTGTCGGCGTAGAGGTGCACCTCGCCCGAGACGTTGCGGGCCGCGCGGCCGATGGTCTGGATGAGCGAGGTCGACGACCGCAGGAAGCCCTCCTTGTCGGCGTCGAGGATCGCCACGAGCGAGACCTCGGGCAGGTCGAGGCCCTCACGCAGCAGGTTGATGCCAACGAGCACGTCGTAGACGCCCATGCGCAGCTCGGTGAGCAGCTCGACCCGGCGCAGCGTGTCGACATCCGCGTGCAGGTAGCGCACGCGCACCCCGGCCTCGGTGAAGTAGTCGGTGAGCTCCTCGGCCATCTTCTTGGTGAGGGTCGTGACGAGCACGCGCTCGTTGCGCTCGGCCCTGATGCGGATCTCCTCGAGCAGGTCGTCGATCTGACCCTTCGACGGCTTGATGATGAGGACCGGGTCGATCAGCCCCGTGGGGCGGATGATCTGCTCCACCACGCCATCCGCGATGCCCATCTCGTAGCGACCGGGGGTGGCCGAGAGGTAGACGGTCTGACCCACGCGCTCCTTGAACTCGTTCCACTTGAGCGGTCGGTTGTCGAGCGCGCTCGGCAGCCGGAACCCGTGGTCGACCAGGGTGCGCTTGCGCGACGAGTCGCCCTCGTACATGGCGCCGATCTGCGGCACGGTGACGTGCGACTCGTCGATGACCACCAGGAAGTCGTCGGGGAAGTAGTCGAGCAGGCAGTGCGGGGCCTCCCCCGGTGCCCTCGCGTCGATGTGCCGCGAGTAGTTCTCGATGCCCGAGCAGAAGCCGATCTGCTGCATCATCTCGAGGTCGAAGGTGGTGCGCATGCGGAGTCGCTGCGCCTCGAGCAGCTTGCCCTCGCGCTCGAGCTCGGTGAGCCTGTCGTGCAGCTCGGTCTGGATGGTCTCGATCGCCCGGTGCATGACCGTGGTGTCGGCCACGTAGTGCGAACCGGGGAACACCGAGACGCTGTCGAGCTTCTTGACCACGTCTCCCGTGAGCGGGTGCAGCGTGTAGAGCCCCTCGATCTCGTCGCCGAACATCTCGATGCGGATGGCGAGCTCCTCGTACATCGGGATGATCTCGATGGTGTCGCCGCGCACGCGGAAATTGCCCCGCGAGAAGTCGACGTCGTTGCGCTGGTACTGCATCGAGACGAACTTGCGGATGAGCTTGTCCCGATCGATCCGCTGCCCCACCTGCAGCGCCATCATGGCGTTGAGGTACTGCACGGGGGCACCGAGGCCGTAGATGCAGGAGACGGTGGAGACCACGATCACGTCGCGCCGGGAGAGCAGCGAGTTGGTGGTGGAGTGACGGAGCCGCTCGACCTCCTCGTTGATCGACGAGTCCTTCTCGATGAAGGTGTCTGTCTGAGGCACGTAGGCCTCGGGCTGATAGTAGTCGTAGTACGAGACGAAGTACTCGACCGCGTTGTTGGGCATGAGCTCGCGGAACTCGTTCGCCAGCTGCGCCGCCAGGGTCTTGTTGTGCGCGAGCACGAGCGTGGGCCGCTGCACCTGCTCGATGAGCCAGGCCGTGGTGGCCGACTTGCCCGTACCCGTGGCACCGAGCAGCACCACATCGGTCTCACCCGCGTTGATGCGGCCCGCCAACTCGGCGATCGCGGCCGGCTGGTCGCCACTGGGGGTGTATTCGCTGATGACCTCGAAGGGGTGGACGGAGCGGGTCGGTTCCATGCAATAAGTTTAGGGAGGGCCACCGACACCAGCGTCGGTGCTCGCTCACAGCGTCATGCGGAGCGCTCCCCTCTTCGACCACACCAGAGGCAGACATCACCATGCGAATCGGAATCCTCACCTCAGGCGGCGACTGCCCCGGCCTCAACGCGGTCATCCGCGGTGCCGTGCTGAAGGGCACCGAGATCAACGGCCAGGAGTTCGTCGGCTTCAAAGACGGGTGGCGCGGCGTCGTGAACGGCGACTTCCGTTCGCTCGAGCGCGGCGACGTGCGCGGCATCGGCAAGCAGGGCGGCACCATCCTCGGCACCTCGCGCACCAACCCGTTCGAGGGCAACGGCGGCCCCGAGCGCATCCAGGAGATGCTCGACGCCAACGGCATCGACGCCATCATGGCCATCGGCGGCGAGGGCACCCTCGCGGCGGCGAAGCGGCTCACGGATGCGGGGCTCAAGATCGTGGGTGTGCCCAAGACGGTCGACAACGACCTCGACGCCACCGACTACACGTTCGGCTTCGACACCGCGGTCGAGATCGCCACCGAGGCCATGGACCGCCTGCGCACCACGGGCGACTCGCACAGCCGCTGCATGGTGGCCGAGGTCATGGGGCGGCACGTCGGCTGGATCGCGCTGCACTCCGGCATGGCCGCCGGCGCCCACGCCATCCTCATCCCCGAGCAGAAGACGAGCATGGAGCAGGTCGCGGAGTGGGTGCGGAGCGCCGCCGATCGCGGCCGCGCGCCTCTCGTGGTGGTGGCGGAGGGCTTCACGCCCGACCACGCCGACGACGCGCACTCCGAGCGCGGCCTCGACGCCTTCGGCCGCCCCCGCCTCGGCGGCATCGGCGAGCGGCTCGCGCCGATGATCGAAGACCTCACGGGCATCGAGACCAGGGCCACCACCCTCGGCCACATCCAGCGCGGCGGCGTGCCCACGGCCTACGACCGCGTGCTGGCCACGCGCCTCGGCATGGCGGCGTCCGACATCGTGCAGGACGCGTCGTGGGGCCGCATGGTCGCGCTCCGGGGCACCGACATCATCACGGTCGGCTTCGAGGACGCTCTCGGCAAGCTCAAGACCGTGCCGCAGCATCGCTACGACGAAGCGGCGATGCTGTTCGGCTGATCCGCCCCGAGTAAGTACAGAAATGCGAGGGACCGACGCCCTATATGGGGTCGGTCCCTCGCATTTCTGTACTTACCGGTCACTCGCGACGAAACGCACGGGGTCGCCGGGTCGCAGCTGGGCCGCCCGGTCGATGCTCGCCTCGGTGAGCACGCCGATCACGGGGTAGCCGCCGGTCACGGGGTGGTCGCGCAGGAAGACGACGGGCCGGCCGCTCGGCGGCACCTGCACGGCACCCGCCACCATGCCCTCGCTCGGGAGCTCGCCGCCGTGCTGCGGCAGGCGGTCGATGCGGGTCACCGCGTCGAGGCGCACGCCGACGCGGTTGGAGTCGGTGCTCGTGGTCCACGTCGTGTCGAGCAGTGCTGACCAGCCCGGGTCACCGAACCAGTCGTCGCGCGGGCCCCTGAGGATGCGCAGCACGGTGGCGGGCGGGCGGATCGCGGGGCGGTCGAGACCCCAGGCCGTGCGCGCGAAGTCGGCGGCCGGCCAGGAGACCGAGGCATGGGCGGCGGCCTGGTCGGTGCCGAGCACGATGAGGTCGCCCGCGGCGAGGGGTGGGGGCCCGAGTCCACTCAGCACGTCGGAGGAGCGGCTGTCGAGCACCGGTTGCGCCGCGATGCCGCCGCGCACGGCGACGTAGCTGCGGAGGCCAGCCTCGGGTGGGTCGAGGGAGACGACGTCACCGGCGAAGACCGTGAAGGCGTGATCGGACAGTGTCCGGAACACCCCCGAGTGCGCCTCGGCGGCGGAGCTCGGCATTCCGAACCGATCGCACGAGGGGCGGCGGACGGTGACGGTGGTGGGAGCTCCCGTCACCGCGACGAGCGCCGTGCAGAGCACCCGCAGCTCGAGCCCGCCGAAGACCGCCTCGATCGCGGCGGCCCCCGCTCGATTGCCCACGAGCCGGTTCGCGGCGGCGTAGGAGGTGCGGTCGGCGGCTCCGGATGCGGTCACGCCGAGGTGCGCGAAGCCGGGTCGGCCGCGATCCTGGAGCAGAGCCAGCGGGCCCGTGGCGAGCACCTCGAAGGCGGGAACGCCTCCGGTGGCGTCGGTCTCACTCACGGACGAACCTCACCTCGGTGCCGGGGGCGAGGAGGGCGGGCTGCTCGCGGGAGGCATCCCACAGCACGGCGTCGGTGGTGCCGATGAGGTGCCAGCCGCCAGGGGACTCCCGCGGGTAGATGCCGCAGTAGCCCGCGGCGAGAGCCACCGAGCCGGCGGGCACCGCGGGCCGGGGTGTGCTGCGGCGCGGCACGTCGAGGCGGCGATCGTCGCCGGTCAGGTAGGCGAAACCGGGCGCGAACCCGATGAAGGCGGCGGACCAGGTGCTGCGGGTGTGGGCGGCGATCACCTCGTCGACGCTGAGGCCGGAGAGGCGGGCCACCTCCTCCAGATCGGGCCCGTCGTACCGCACCCGGATCTCGACCCTCGTCACCAGTGGAGTGATGGGATCCGAAGCGCGAATGCGGGTGGGCGCTGTCCCGAGTGGGGTGGTGGGATCCGAAGTGCGAACGCGGATGGGCGCAGTTCCGGGTGGGGTGGTGGGATCCGCGGGGCTGGTCTGGGTGGACGCGAGGTCGTGGAGGGCGGCGTGATCGGACGTGTTCGATGCCTCGGGATCGAGCGCATGGTCGAGCCAGGCTCGGACGGCCTTCGGGGCGATGCGGGAGCGGTCGAAGACCAGGAGCACGGTGGTCGCCGCGGGGACGAGCTCGACCACCCACGGCGGAGCCGCCGCCCGCAGTCGGCGGTAGGTGTCGAGCGTGGTCGGCGCATCCGGGAGCTGGAGCAGGAGCGCCGACTCCCCCATCGGGCGGGAGTCCACAGCGAGTTTTACCGGTCGCGGGATCACCGGGCGCGGGTTCATCGGGGGCGCGTTCATCGGGGCGTCGGCGCAGGTCAGCGTGCGGTGAAGGGCGCGATCGTGAGGCCCGCCGCCTCGAGCTCGGCGCGCACGGCTCGCGCGATCCCCACGGCGTCCGGGGTGTCGCCGTGCACGCAGATGGTCTCCGCCGAGAGGGCGATGTCGGTGCCGTCGATCGCCGTGACGACGCCCTCGTCGGCCAACCGGCGCATCCGCTCGGCGATCTCGACGGGGTCGTGCAGCACCGCTCCCGGCTCGGTGCGCGGCACGAGCGTGCCGTCGGCGCGGTAGGCACGGTCGGCGAAGGCCTCGGGCACGAAGCGCAGGCCCTCGGCCTCGGCGAGTCGCCCGATCTCGGAGTCGGGCAGCCCCACGATGGCGAGGCTCGGGTCGATGGCGATGACCGCATCCACGACGGCCGCGGCCTGCACCTCGTCGTGCACCACCCGGTTGTAGAGGGCACCGTGCGGTTTGACGTGGAGCACGCGGGTGCCCGCCGCGGTGGCGATGCCCTGCAGAGCGCCGATCTGGTAGATGACGTCGGCGAGCAGGTCGGCGGCCGGCAGGTCGAGGTCACGACGGCCGAAGCCGCGGAGGTCGGGGTAGGAGACCTGGGCGCCGATGCCGATGCGGCGGGCGGCCGCGAGTCGGGCGGTCTCGAGCAGGGTGGTGGGGTCGCCGGCGTGGAATCCGCATGCGATGTTGGCGCTCGTGACGATCTCGAGCAGCGCCCGGTCGTCGCCGAGCCGCCACGCGCCGAACGACTCCCCCAGGTCGGCGTTGAGGTCGATTGAGGTCATGGTGCGCCGGTCTCGCGGGTCGCGTCGGCGGTGCCCGTCTCAGCACCACCTGCCGCGCCGCTACCTGCCGCGCCGCCACCTGCCTCGGTGGGGCCAGACTCGGCGGCCGCATGCTTCGCATCCGCCCATCCGCGCACCTGCTCCCAGGCCGCATCAACCTGGTCGATCGTCTCGTCGAGGGTGCCGCCGGAGTCGATCACGACGTCGGCGATCGCGCGCCGCTCGGAGTCGCTCGCCTGCGAGGCGATGCGCCGGGCGGCCTCGGCCGGATCCATCCCCCTGAGCTCGATGAGCCGGGCGAGCCGCTGCTCCTCGGGAGCCTCGACCACGATGACGAACTCGAAGACGCCACCGCGCCGGCCACCCGTCTCCACCATGAGGGGCACGTCGTAGACCACGATGGCCTCAGGTGAGGCGGCGGCGATGGATCGCAGCCTCTCGGCGAACAGCTCGATGACGGCCGGATGCGTGATCCCGTTGAGATCGAGGCGCGCCGTCTCGTCTGCGAACACGATGGCGCCGAGCGCGGGCCGGTCGAGGCTGCCGTCGGCGGCGATGACGTCATCGCCGAACCGGGAGCGGATGGCATCGAGCCCGGCGGATCCCGGTGCGACGGCCTCCCGCGCGAGCTGATCGGCGTCGATGGTGACGGCCCCGAGCTCGGCGAGACGCTTGCTCACCGTCGACTTGCCCGCGGCGATTCCTCCGGTGAGTCCGATCACGTACACGCGCCCAGCCTAGCGGGGCGGTCCATCCTCACCGGTCAACGGCCGGAAGGCCGCCCCGAGGGACGGCCTTCCGGTTGTTCGAACGACAGCGGCTTCAGGAGCCGGCGTCGGGTGATCAGTTGTTGGAGCTGAGCTTCTCGCGGAGTGCCGCGAGGGTCTCGTCGTCGGCGAGGGTGCCCGCGCCGGTCGACTCGCTCGAGAACGAGTTGTTCGCGGAGGGGACGTCGCTGTTGAGCGCCTCGGCGTTCGACGTGGCGACCTGCTTCTTGTGAGCCTCCCAGCGAGCCTGGGCCTCTGCGTACTGCAGCTCCCATGCCTCGCGCTGGGTGTCGAAGCCCTCTTTCCACTCGTTGGTCTCCGGGTCGAAGCCCTCGGGGTACTTGTAGTTGCCCTGGTCGTCGTACTCGGTGAGCATTCCGTAGAGAGCCGGGTCGAACTCGGTGCCCTCGGGGTCGACGCCGTCGTTCGCCTGCTTCAGCGAGAGGCTGATGCGGCGACGCTCGAGGTCGATGTCGATGACCTTGACGAAGACCTCGTCGCCGACCGACACGACCTGCTCGGCGAGCTCGACGTGCTTGCCGGAGAGCTCGGAGATGTGCACCAGACCCTCGATGCCCTCGGCGACGCGGACGAATGCACCGAACGGCACCAGCTTGGTGACCTTTCCGGGCGCGACCTGGCCGATGGCGTGGGTACGGGCGAACACCTGCCATGGGTCTTCCTGGGTGGCCTTGAGCGAGAGCGACACGCGCTCGCGGTCGAGGTCGACCTCGAGGATCTCGACGGTGACCTCCTGGCCGACCTCGACGACCTCGGAGGCGTGCTCGATGTGCTTCCAGGAGAGCTCGGAGACGTGGACGAGGCCGTCGACGCCGCCCAGGTCGACGAACGCACCGAAGTTGACGATCGACGAGACGACGCCCTTGCGGACCTGCCCCTTCTGGAGGTTGTTGAGGAACGTGGTGCGGCTCTCGGACTGCGTCTGCTCGAGCAGGGCACGGCGCGACAGGACCACGTTGTTGCGGTTCTTGTCGAGCTCGAGGATCTTGGCCTCGATCTCCTGACCCAGGTACGGGGTGAGGTCGCGCACGCGGCGGAGCTCGATGAGCGAGGCCGGGAGGAAGCCACGGAGGCCGATGTCGACGATGAGTCCACCCTTGACGACCTCGATGACCGAACCGGTCACCACGCCGTCGGCGTCCTTGATCTTCTCGACGTCACCCCATGCACGCTCGTACTGAGCGCGCTTCTTGGAGAGGATGAGGCGGCCTTCTTTGTCTTCCTTCTGGAGGACGAGGGCCTCGACGCTGTCGCCGACCTGGACGACCTCGGTGGGGTCGACATCGTGCTTGATGGAGAGTTCTCGCGAAGGGATGACGCCCTCCGTCTTGTAACCGACGTCGAGGAGGACCTCGTCGCGGTCGATCTTCACGACGATGCCCTCGATGAGGTCTCCGTCGTTGAAGAATTTCAGAGTCTTTTCGACCGCGGCGAGGAAGTCTTCAGCAGATCCGATGTCATTGATGGCGACCTGCTTGGTTGCCTTTTCGGTCGTTGCGATTGTCATGTAGTGGTTGCTCCGTTGTGGACATGAATCAGGCCGGTCGCGGGTGGTGCGATGGTGGTTCTCCGCGACAGGCGAGCGGATGAAAAGTCACAAAAGTGACACTCTATTCTAGGGGCGTCGGTGGGCGGACGGCAACCGGTCTGGTCGGACGATCGCGGCCAGGGCGTCGTCGTGGTGACGGAAGAGGAAGCGGTAGCCGGCGGCCTCGAGTCGCTCGGGCACGACCCAGCGGCTCTTCAGCACGAGCTCGGTCTCGGTGCGGATCGCGAACGAGCCGAGCTCGAGCATCCAGCGCCAGGTCGGCAGGCCGAAGCGCGCTCCGACGGCGCGGCGCACCGAGGCCATGAACGTGCGGTTGTCGGTGGGATTCGGGGCCGACGCGTTGACGGGGCCCTCGATCTCGGGATGGGCGACGAGGAAGCGGATGATGCCGACCACGTCGTCGAGGTGCACCCAGCTGAACCTCTGCCTGCCGCCCTTCGAGGTCGGGCGGTAGCGGTGGAACGTGCCCGTGGCGCGGCCTGCCCGGGTGGAGGGCCAGTGGCCGTCGAACTGGGGGCCGCCGAGGCCCGCGCGGGCGAGGGCGCGGATGGGGGCGAGTGCGCTGCCGTCACCCAGCACGATGGCCATGCGCAGGGCCACGCGTCGTGTGGCGGGCAGGGTTCCGCGGAAGAACTCCTCCTCCCAGCTCGTGGCGACGTTCACGGAGAAGCCCTCGCCGATCTCGCCCGTCGATTCCGTCATGGGGCGGTCGTCGGCGTGCCGGTAGATGGTGGCGGTGGAGGAGTTGATCCAGAGGGCTGGCGGATGCGCGGCCCCCGACACCGCGGCGTGCAGGGCGCGGGTGGTCTCGAGGCGGGAGCGGAAGATCTCGGCGCGGTTCTCGGCGGTGTAGCGGCAGTTCACGCTCTTGCCTGCGAGGTTGATGAGCAGATCGGCGCCGTCGACGAGGGCTGCGATGGCGGCCGCATCGCCCCAGCGGGCGTCGGGGCCGGTGCGGCCGATGAGAGCGACCTCGGCCCCCTCGTCGCGGAACGCCTGCACGATTCGGGCGCCGATGAAGCCGGAGGCCCCGGCGACGACGACTCGGTACGCGCGCGGTGATCCCTCTGCCGTCACGTGCCCTGCACCGGATCGGGTTCCGCGCGGATCTCGTAGCGGAACGACCCGGTGTACTCGTAGAGCCGCCCGAGGATGGGGGCCGAGATCGTGACCGAGACGCGCTGAGCGCCCTCCACAGCGGCGGGTGCGGCGTGCGGGTCTCCCCCATCGGCGTGGTCGTCGAAGCGCTCGACGAGGTGGATGCTCGGCGAGATGGCCGACGGCACTCTCAGGTACCGCGTTCCGATGCGGATCTCGAGCGCGTTCGACTCGAGGTGCAGCTCGCCGCGCATGACCCGGATGCCGAGTCGGATGCGGAACCGGCGACTCGACCCGAGGTGGTCGACGAGGCCGGCGGGGCCGATGCCGTCGGCGGTGATCGCGTCGATCATGGTGCGCACCCCACCGCCGAAGTGGAATCGGCGGACGGCCACCACGGCTGTGCGGCCATCGCGGTCGATGAGGGGTGCGTTCACGATGGTGAACGGCACGTTCTTCTCCCACACGGGGAACAGCACGCCCTTCGGGGCGAACAGGGCGAGCACGGGTCGCAGCCAGAGGCGCGGGGTGCCGACGACCTCGAACACCCCGCTGCCGTAGCCGCGGCTGCCGAACGGGATGGCCTCGAAGTAGCGCCGCAGCGCGGGATGCAGATCGTCGAGCGCCGACCCTGCCGTCAGCTCGTACGGCGAGCGGGAGCGCCGAGGGGTGCGGGAGTCGGGTCGGACGTCGGGGCGAGCGGCCATGGGCTACTCGCCTCCGAGGAGAGCGGTGCGGAGGGTGTCGAGACCGACGCCGCCGAGGTCGAGGGCGCGACGGTGGAACTCCTTCGAGGAGAAGGCCTCCTTCTCGCGGGCGCGGGTCTCGTCGCGCAGCTCTTCCCAGATGCGCTGGCCGACCTTGTAGGAGGGGGCCTGACCCGGCCAGCCCAGGTAGCGGTTGACCTCGAAGCGGATGAACGCGTCGTCCATGTTGACGTTCTGGCGCATGAAGTCGAGCGCGTACTCCGCATCCCACACGCCGGCGCCGTCGAGGCGCGGCTTCTGCAGGTGCACGCCGATGTCGAGCACCACGCGGGCAGCACGCATCCGCTGCCCGTCGAGCATGCCGAGGCGGTCTGCCGGGTCGTCGAGGTAGCCGAGCTCCTCCATGAGCCGCTCGGCGTAGAGGGCCCAGCCCTCGGCGTGGCCGCTCGTGCCCGCGAGCTGACGGCGCCAGGTGTTGAGCGTGGCGCGGTTGTAGACGGCCTGGCCGATCTGCAGGTGGTGGCCGGGAACACCCTCGTGGTAGACGGTGGTGAGCTCGCGCCAGGTGTCGAACTCCGTGACGCCCTCTGGCACCGACCACCACATGCGGCCGGGGCGGGAGAAGTCGTCTGTGGGGCCGGTGTAGTAGATGCCGCCCTCGTGGGTGGGCGCGATCATGCACTCGAGGGCGCGGATCTCCTCTGGGATGTCGAAGTGGGTGGCGCCGAGCTCGGCCACAGCCCTGTCGCTCGTGGCCTGCATCCACGCCTGCAGGGCGTCGGTGCCGTGCAGCTTGCGCGACTCGTCCCTGTCGAGGAAGGCGATGGCCTCGTACACGGAGGCGCCCGGCACGATCTCCCCCGCGATGGCCTCCTGCTCGCGCACCATGCGGCCGAGCTCCTCGATGCCCCACTCGTAGGTCTCGTCGAGATCGATCGTGGCGCCGAGGAAGCGGCGCGACTGGAGGGCGTAGACATCTCGGCCCACGGCATCCTGCTCGGTGGCGACGGGGGCGAGCTCGTTCTCGAGGAACTGGGCGAGCTTGGAGTAGGCCTCGGAGGCCGTGCCCGCCGCGCGCTCGAGATCGGCGCGCAGAGAGGCGGGGAGCTCGCCTCCCCCTGCGGGGGCAGCGCTCTCGGCGAACGAGCGGAAGAAGCTCTCGGGCCCCGAGTTGCCTCGGCTCTGCTGGAGCACCTCGGCGACCTGGCGGCGCGCGGGCGTGACACCCTCGCGGATGCCCTGCCTGAGGGTGAGGATGTAGCCGTCGACGGCCTCCTCGACCGCCGAGAGGCGCTTGGCGACGACCGACCAGTCGTGCTCGGTGGCGGTGGGCATGAGGTCGAAGACCTCGCGGATGTGCTGGCTGGGCGAGTCGATGACGTTGAGATCGCGCCGCTCGAGACCGGCCTCGGCGCTCTGCAGCGAGAGCTCGAGCTGGCTGCCGAGATCGGCCTTCGTGACCTCGTCGACCTCGTCGGCCGGAGTGGCGGCGGCGAGCTCGGCGAGAGCGGCGCGGGTGGCGGCGACCTTCTGCTCGTGGCCCTCGGGCGAGAGGTCGCCGAACCGATCGTCGACCTCGGTGCGGCCGATGTACGTACCGAGCACGGGTTCGAGCTCGACGAGGGTGTCGACCCAGCGCTCGGCGATGCGATCGATGTCGGTCTCTGGACGTAGTGTCGAACTGCTCATCTTCCGACCCTATGCCACGCCGCCGACATCGGTCGGGGGTGGCCAGGCCGCCTGCCCGGCCGCCTGCCCGGCCGCCTGCTCGGTCGTAGGCGCGGTGTTCTCCACAGCCGACGGACGGGCTCTCCACAGGCTCGCCGCTCCGATTGACTTATTCGAACATATATTCGAACATGAGGGCATGACGGATGCCGCGCTCTCGATCTCCTCCCCCGCTCCGGCGGGCGACGAGATCAGTGCGCTGCGCTCGCGCATCCAGCAGATGCAGGCCACGAAGCTCGACAGTCGCAGCGTGCGCACGCACCCGGCCCTCGAGCAGCTGCTGCCTGGCGGGTCGCTGCGGGCGGGGTCTGCGTACTCCGTGGAGCGGTCCACGGCGCTCGTGATGGCGCTCATGGCGGGGCCGTCGGCCGACGGCGTGTGGTGCGGAGTTGTGGGCATGCCCGACTTCGGGCTCGAGGCGGCGGCGGGCTTCGGCATCGACCTCGAGCGGCTCGCGCTCGTTCCCGACCCGGGTGAGGAGTGGCTCACGATCACGGCGGCGATGGCCGACGTGGTGGGGGTGGTGGTCACGCGACCGCCGAAACGGGTTCCGGATTCCGCGGTGGCGAGGCTGCAGGCGCGCATCAGGCAGCGGGAGGCGCTGCTCATCGTGCTCGGTGACTGGCCGCAGAGCGAGGCGACGCTGCGCATCACCGAGAGCCGCTGGGCGGGCATCGGCGCGGGTCACGGCTACCTCGCGGGGCGGCAGGCGACCGTGACGGCCACGGCCAGGGGCGGCATGGGGCGGCCGCGGCGTGCTCGGCTGTGGCTGCCGGATCGCGACGAGCTGTTCCGGCCCGTGAGCGAGTTCGGGGCCCCTGCGGCACCGTCGGCACCGTCTGCTGTGCCGTCTGCTGTGCGCTCAGGGGCGCCCTCCGGGGCTCCCTCGGGGGTGCAGCCTGTGGCCGGTGGCGGTCGTCCGCGCATCCTGCACGAGGTGGCGAGCTGATGGCGCGCGGTGGGCCGGCGCGCGGCGGGGCCGGGCGGGGTCTCTCCGCTCGGGGCACGCCCGTGCGGAGCATGGTGGTGTGGTGCCCCGACTGGCCGGTGGTGGCGATGGCCAGGGCCGAGGGGGTGGCGGAGGATGCGGTGCTCGCGGCCGACGAGCATCTGGCCGTGATCGAGAAGGGTCTCGTCTATGCCTGCTCGGCGGCGGCGAGGGCCGATGGGGTGCGGAGGGGCCTGCGGCTCAGGGAGGCGCAGGCCCGTTCGCCGAGGCTGCGCGTGTTCGACCACGACCCCGCTGTGGTCAATCGCGCCTTCGAGCCCATCATCGTGGCGCTCGAGGAGCTGAGCCCGGGAGTGCAGGTGATGCGGCCCGGCACGTGCGCCCTGAGGTCGCGCGGCCCTGCCCGTTACTACGGAGACGAGGAGAGCGCGGCGATCGCCTTCCTCGCCCGGCTCGCCGAGATAGGGGTGACGGATGCGCGGATCGGCATCGCCGACGGTGTCTTCGCGGCCGACCACGCGGCCCGCCTCCCCGGCAGGGAGCTCGTGCGCATCGTGCCGCCCGGCGGGTCCGCCGCCTTCCTCTCCCCCCTGCCCGTGGGGGTGCTGGGGAGCCTCCTCGGCACGAACGAGCTCGTGCCCCTGCTCGGGCGGCTCGGCATCCACACCCTCGGCGAGTTCGCCCGGCTGCCGGATGAAGACGTGCAGAGCCGCTTCGGCGACGAGGGGGCGAGAGCGCACCTCAAGGCCTCCGGCCGCGACGGGCAGCCGGTGGTGCCGCGCATCCCGCCCGAGGTGCGCGAGAGCGTGAGCGAGTTCGAACCGCCGCTCGACCGCATCGACCAGGTGACCTTCGGCATCAGGGCCGCTGCCGACCTCTTCGTGCAGAGGCTCTCCGAGGCGCGGCTCGTGTGCACGGCCATCCGGGTGGAGCTCACGAGCGAGCGGGGGCAGGTGCGCGAGCGGAGCTGGCTGCATCCGCGCTGGTTCAGCTCCTCCGATGTGGTCGACAGGGTGCGCTGGCAGCTGCAGGGCGGCGACGCCATCGAGGCGGCGCTCGAATCCGGCATCAGCCGGGTGCGGGTGATCGCCGAGACGGTCGACGGCAGCTCGAAGCACGAGACCGGGCTCTGGGGCAGCGGATCGGACGAGCGGGTGCACAGCGGCATGGCGCGCCTGCAGAGCATGGTGGGCCACGAGGGTGTGCTGACCGCCTCGATCGGTGGCGGCCGGGCGCCCCGCGAGCGGGTGCTGCTCTCGCCCTGGGGCGACCGCCCGGCCGAGGTGCGATCTACGGCGCCCTGGCCGGGGAGTCTGCCGGCCCCCCTGCCCACCACGGTGTTCGAGCACCCCTGGGCCGTGCAGGTGGCGACGGCGGAGGGCGAGCCCGTCGACGTCACCGAGCGGGGCGAGCTCTCGGCGGCTCCGGCGTTCTTCTCCGAGACGGGGGCACTGCACGACCTCAAGCCCCTCACGGCCTGGGCGGGCCCGTGGCCCACCGAGGAGCACTGGTGGGACGAAGCGGCCCACCGCCGCATCGACCGCTTCCAGGTGGTGGATGCCGCGGGGGGTGCGTGGCTGCTCGCCCTCGAGAACCACCGCTGGCGTGCGGAGGCCCGCTATGACTGAGTCGCGCCGCGCGTGCTGCGTGCGGAGCAGGGAGACGAGCTGATGGGGTTCAACAATCCGCCCGTGCCGTGGTCGGAGCTCGAGAGCGCGCTCTCGGACCGTCGGCGACCTGGATCACCGCCCTCCGACGGCGGGGACAGCCCGGCCTGGTCGACTAAGCGGCTGCCCTACGACCCGGGAGAGCTCCCACCTGTCGAGAGGGAGCCCGGCCCCGTCGTGCCCTACGCCGAGCTGCACGCGCACTCGAACTTCAGCTTCCTCGACGGAGCGTCCTCCCCGGAGGAGCTCATCGAGGAGGCGACGAGGCTGCGCCTGCACGCCCTCGCGATCACCGATCACGACGGCCTCTACGGCATCGTGCGCTTCGCGGAGGCGGCCGAGAAGCACGAGCTCGCCACGGTGTTCGGCGCCGAGCTCTCGCTCGATCTGGGGGCGCCGCAGAACGGTGTGCCCGATCCGGAGGGCTCGCACCTGCTCGTGCTGGCCAGACGGCAGGAGGGCTACCACCGGCTGGCAGGGGCGATCACCTCGGCCCAGCTCGCGCCGGGGGCGGAGAAGGGCCGCCCGCTCTACGACCTCGAGGAGCTCGCGGCTCACGCGGACGGACACTGGGCCGTGCTCACGGGGTGCAGGAAGGGGCAGGTGCGCCAGGCCCTCGACGACGCGGGAGAAGACGGCGCCCTCGCCGAGGTCGACAGGCTCGTGGCGCTGTTCGGTCGCGACAACGTGCTCGTGGAGCTCTCCGATCGAGGCGAACCGCTCGACAGCGGTCGCAACGACGTGCTGGCCGCGATCGCCGACAGGCGGGGGCTCGCCACGGTCGCCACGGGCAACGTGCACTACGCGGCTCCGGGGCAGCACAGGCTCGCGCAGGCCCTCGCCGCGGTGCGGGCGAGACGCAGCCTCGATGAGCTCGACGGCTGGCTCCCCGCATCCCCCCACCTGCATCTGCGCTCGGGAGCCGAGATGACCGCCCGCTTCGGGCGCTACCCCGGCGCCGTGGAGCGCACGGTCGAGGTGGCCGACGACCTGTCGTTCCGGCTGCGCACGGCCAAGCCCAACCTGCCGCGGCAGGAGGTGCCGGAGGGGCACACCCCCATGTCCTGGCTGCGCACGCTCGTGCTCGACGCCGTGCCCTCGAAGTACCCGCGGGCGAGCGCCGACGACCTGGCGCGCATCGAGAAGGAGCTCGGGGTGATCGAGCTGAAGCAGTTCCCCGGCTACTTCCTGATCGTCTACGACATCGTGCGCGAGGCCCGCAGCCGCGGCATCCTGTGCCAGGGGCGGGGCTCGGCCGCCAACTCGGCGGTCTGCTACCTGCTCGGCATCACGGCCGTCGACGCGATCGCCAGGCAGCTGCCGTTCGAGCGCTTCCTCTCGAGCATGCGCGACGAGGAGCCCGACATCGACGTCGACTTCGACTCGGATCGCCGGGAGGAGATCATCCAGTACGTCTACGAGAAGTACGGCAGGCGGAACGCGGCCCAGGTGGCGAACGTCATCACCTACCGACCCAAGTTCGCGGTGCGCGACATGGCGAAGGCGCTCGGGCACAGCCCCGGGCAGCAGGATGCCTGGTCGAAGCAGATCGAGCGCTGGGGCGGCGTGGTGGAGAGCGCCGATCACGACATCCCCCCTGAGGTGGTGGGGCTCGCCGAGCAGGTGCTCAAGTTCCCCCGGCACCTCGGCATCCACTCCGGCGGCATGGTGCTGACCGACCGCCCGGTGGGTGAGGTCTGCCCCATCGAGAACGCGCGGATGGAGAACCGCACGGTGCTGCAGTGGGACAAGGACGACTGCGCCTGGATGGGGCTCGTGAAGTTCGACCTGCTCGGCCTCGGGATGCTCTCGGCGCTGCAGTACACGATCGACCTCGTGCGGGAGTCCACGGGCACGACGTGGACGCTCGAGAGCATCCCCCAGGAGGAGGAGGGCGTCTACGACATGCTCTGCCGCGCCGATTCGATCGGCGTGTTCCAGGTGGAGTCCAGGGCGCAGATGGGAACGCTGCCCCGGCTGCAGCCGCGACGGTTCTACGACCTCGTGGTCGAGATCGCCCTCATCAGGCCAGGTCCCATCCAGGGCGGTGCCGTGCACCCCTACATCCGGCGCAAGCTGGGCCTCGAGGAGGTGACCTACCTGCATCCGAAGCTCGAGCCGGTGCTCGAGCGCACCCTCGGGGTGCCGCTGTTCCAGGAGCAGCTGATGCAGATGGCGATGGCCGTGGGCGACTGCTCCGCCGAAGACGCCGACCTGCTGCGCCGGGCGATGGGCTCGAAGCGGGGGCTGGAGAAGATCTCGTCACTGCGGGAGAAGCTCTACCGCGGCATGGCGGGCAACGGGATCGTGGGCGACGACGCCGATCTGATCTACCGCAAGATCGAGGCCTTCGCGAACTTCGGTTTCGCCGAGAGCCACTCCACGAGCTTCGCGTTGCTCGTGTACGCGAGCTCGTGGTTCAAGCTGCACTACCCCGCGGCCTTCCTGGCCGCCCTGCTGCGGGCGCAGCCGATGGGCTTCTACTCGCCCCAGACCCTCACGGCCGATGCCAGGCGGCACGGCGTGGAGGTGCGGCGGCCCGACATCCTGCGCTCGGGGGCGGCTGCCGGCCTCGAACCGCTGCTGCTCGCCGAGGGCGGCTCCGGCGGGGTGGTGCCGCGGGTGGAGACCGGCCTCGAGTCGTGTCTGCACGAGCCGCCGCCCGTGACCCCCGTGTTCGACCGCTCGCAGCCCGATCGCTCGGCCGAGCACCGGCGCGACGGCGATCTCGCCGTGCGGCTCGGGCTCGCGGAGGTCACCTCCATCGGCGCAGCCCTGGCGGGTCGCATCGTTGCCGAGCGCGAGCAGCACGGCCCCTACCTCAGCATGGCCGACCTCTCCCGGCGGGTGGGTCTCACCACACCGCAGCTCGAGGCCCTCGCCACGGCCGGAGCCTTCGAGGCCTTCGGCCTCACCAAACGTGAGGCGCTGTGGGAGGCCGGCAACGCCGCCCAGGAGCGGGCGGAGTACCTGCCTGGCACCTTCGTCTCGGTGCAGCCGCCGCTGCTGCCGATGCTCTCGGCCGAGGAGCAGGTGGTCTACGACCTGTGGGCCACCGGCATCTCACCCGAGGGCCATCCGCTGCAGCACGCACGCGAGGAGCTGCGGCGGCGAGGGGCGCTCTCGGTGGCCGACCTCGCGACCGCCGAGACCGGGCGGCGGATCGAGGTGGGCGGGGTGGTCACGCACCGGCAGCGGCCGGCCACGGCGAGCGGCATCACGTTCATGAACATCGAGGACGAGACGGGGCTTCTCAACGTGATCTGCGGGGTGGGGGTGTGGACGAGGTACCGCCGCGTGGCGAGGGAATCGCCCGCACTGATCGTGCGCGGCCTGCTCGAGCGCTCGAAGGAGGGCATCACGAACCTCGTGGCCGATCGCTTCGAGCCGCTCGTGCTGACCGCCAAGACGAACTCGCGCGACTTCCGATGACCTCCGTGCCAGTGCCGGTGCCAGTGCCAGTGCCGGTGCCAGCACCAGTGCCAGCGCTAGTGCGCGGCCTCGTTCCAGTTCTGGCCGCGTCCCACCTGCACCTCGAGCGGCACCGAGAGCGAAGCCGCCGTCGACATGCGGTGCGTCACCACGGCCGAGAGAGCCTCCCACTCCCCCGGCGCCACGTCGAACACGAGTTCGTCGTGCACCTGCAGGAGCATCTTCGAGGCCAGCGACTGCTCCGCGAGATCGGCCGCGATGTTGACCATGGCGATCTTGATGATGTCGGCGGCGGTGCCCTGGATGGGCGCGTTGAGCGCGGCCCGCTCGTCGTTGTCACGCAGCACCCGGTTGGAGCTGTTGAGGTTGGCGAAGGGGCGGCGACGGCCGAACATGGTCTCGGTGTAGCCGTCGGCCTTGGCCTGCACGACCACGTTGCGGAGATAATCGCGCACCCCACCGAAGCGCTCGAAGTAGTCGGTCATGAGCTGCTTGGCCTCGACGGTCTCGATGCGCAGCTGCTTCGACAGCCCGAACGCCGAGAGCCCGTAGGCGAGGCCGTACGACATGGCCTTCACCTTGGTGCGCATGGAGGAGGTGACGTCGGCCGGATCGACCGAGAAGATCCGCGCCCCCACGAAGCGGTGCAGGTCCTCCCCGGAATGGAACGCCTCGATGAGCCCGGCGTCGCCCGAGAGGTGCGCCATGATGCGCATCTCGATCTGCGAGTAGTCGGCGGTCAGCAGCGTCTCGAAGCCCGATCCGACCTGCACGGCGGCGCGGATGCGACGACCCTCCTCGGTGCGCACCGGGATGTTCTGCAGGTTGGGGTCTGTCGACGAGATGCGACCCGTGGAGGAGCCCGTCTGCACGTACGTGGTGTGCACCCGGCCATCCTGAGCGATCGCCTTGTCGACGGACTCGATGATCTGCCGCAGCTTCGTGGCGTCGCGGTGGGCGAGCAGGAGGCCGAGGAACGGGTGCGGGTTCGAGGCCTGCAGGTCGGCCAGCGCCCCGGCATCTGTGGAGTAGCCCGTCTTCGTGGCGCGGGTCTTCGGCATGTCGAGCTGGTCGAACAGCACCTCCTGGATCTGCTTGGGCGACCCGAGGTTGACCTCCCGCCCGATGATCTCGAAGGCCGAGGTGGCGATCGAGGCCGCCGACTCCCCCAGCTCGGTCGAGAGTGCGAGCAGCTCGGAGTGGCTCACGGTGACCCCCGTGAGCTCCATCTGTGCGAGCACCATGAGCGTGGGCAGCTCGATCTCGGTGAGCACCCGCAGCGTGCGCTCATCCAGCAGCACTCCGAGGGCATCGGCCACGCGGAGGGCGTACCAGGCCTCCTCGGCGGGGCCGGTGACCGAGTCGCTGTCGGGCACGAGCTGATTCGGATCGGGCGTGGGCAGCGTCTCGAGCAGGTGACGGTCGACGAGCTGGGCGAGCGAGCGGTCCGCGCTCGACTCCGGCTTGAGCAGCCAGGCCGCGATCACGGGATCGAACGCGAGCCCTGAGACGGGCAGCCCCGCGGCCGCGAGCGACTTGATCTGCTTCTTGGCGTCGAACAGGATCTTGGGCGACGGCCCGGCGAGCCACGCCTCGAGAGGTGCGTAGTCGCGGCTCGACGCCGTCCACGGCAGGAACACCGCCTCGTGGCGCGTGGCGAGACCGAAGGCGATCGGATAGTTGTCGAGCGTCTCGATCTGCACCGCCACAGGGTCTTTCTGGCGGGCGAGCCACGCGGCGAGCTCCTCGTCGAGCAGCGTGACGGGTGTGGGCGCCTTCTCGGCCTTGGCCGCGGCCTCGGCGGCAGCGGCCTGACCCACCTCGGAGTCGCCCCCGATGCCCTCGAGCTTGAGCACCCTGTCGAGCAGGGTGCGGAACTCCAGCCGCGCGAACACGTCGCGCACCTGCTGCTCGTCGGCCGGCTTGCGGAGCAGATCGGCGGGCCCCACCGGGAGCTCGACATCGGTGAGCAGCCGGTTGAGCTTGCGGTTGCGGATGGCGTTGTCGGCGAACTCGCGCAGGTTGTTGCCCACGACACCGGGGATCTCGTCGCGGTGCTCGAGGATGGCGTCGAGCGAGCCGAACTGGTTGAGCCACTTGACGGCGGTCTTCTCACCCACCTTCGGGATGCCGGGCAGGTTGTCGCTCGTCTCGCCCACGAGGGCGGCGATCTCGGGGTACTGCTCCGGCCGGATGCCGTAGCGGTCGAAGACCTTCGCCTGGTCGTAGCGCGTGAGGTCGGAGACACCCTGGCGGGACGGGTAGAGCAGCGTCACCTTGTCGTTGACGAGCTGGATGGCATCCCGGTCTCCCGAGACCACGAGCACCCGGTAGCCCTGCTCGGTGCCCTGGGCCGCGAGGGTGGCGAGGATGTCGTCGGCCTCGTAGTCCTCTTTCTCGATCGTGGTGATGCCGAGCGCGTGCAGCGCCTCCTGCAGCAGCGGGATCTGGCCGATGAACTCGGGCGGCGTCTCGCCGCGGGTGCCCTTGTACTCCGGGTACTCGCGCGTGCGGAAGGAGAACCGCGAGATGTCGAACGCCACCGCGAGGTGGGTGGGCTTCTCGGCCTTGAGGAGGTTGATCATCATGGCGATGAAGCCGTGGATGGCGTTGGTGTGCTGGCCGTCCCTGGTCTGGAAGCTGTCGACCGGGAGGGCGTAGAAGGCCCGGAACGCTAGGGAATGACCGTCGATGACGAGGAGGGTAGGCTGATCTTTTTCCGGCACACCTTCAGCCTACACACGGCCTCCGACAGCCATCCGAGACAGGGACGCACACCGATGACGAACGACTCCACCGCCGGCGAACAGAGCCCTCTCGACGTCATGGCCGTGTTCGGCTACCGCGGGATCGGCACCCTCGCCGAGCGCATGGGCATCGAGTTCCTCGAGCTCTCCGCCGAGCGCGCCGTGGCCCGCATGCCCGTCGAGGGCAACACGCAGCCGCTCGGTCTCGTGCACGGCGGCGCCTACGTGGTGCTCGCCGAGAGCCTCGGCTCCACCGCCGCGAACATGCACGCGGGGGCGGGCCGGGTGGCGATGGGCATCGAGATCAACGCCAGCCACTCCGCGTCGGCCACGAAGGGCTGGGTCATCGGCACCTGCACCGCGATCCACCTCGGCAGGAGCCTCGCGACGCACCAGATCGAGATCGACGACGAGAACGGCCGCCGGCTCTCGACGGTCCGCATCACGAACATCATCAAGGACCGACGGCCGGACCAGGTCTTCGAGAAGAGCTAGCCGCCTCTCGGGCGGGGCTGCCTGCTTCTCGGGCGGGGCGCCTACTTCTTGGGGCTGAGCTGCTCGATGATGGCCTGCGCCACATCGTGCATGGTGAGCCGGCGATCCATCGAGGCCTTCTGGATCCAGCGGAACGCTTCGGGCTCGGTGAGGCCCATCTTCTCGTTGAGCAGGCCCTTGGCGCGGTCGACGAGCTTGCGGGTCTCAAATCGCTCGACGAGGTCGGCCACCTCGGACTCGAGCGTGATGATCTGGGCGTAGCGCGAGAGGGCGATCTCGATCGCGGGCAGCAGGTCGTTGGGGGTGAACGGCTTCACGACGTAGGCGAGGGCACCGGCTTCGGTGGCGCGCTCCACGAGCTCCTTCTGGCTGAAGGCGGTGAGCAGCACGACGGGGGCGATGTGGTCCTTCGAGAGGCGCTCGGCCGCCGAGATGCCGTCGAGCTGGGGCATCTTGACGTCCATGATGACGAGGTCGGGGCGCAGCTCCGTGGCCAGCGCGACAGCCGTCTCACCGTCTCCCGCCTCACCCACGACGTCGAAGCCGTTGTCCCGGAGGATCTCGACGATGTCGAGGCGGATCAGGGATTCGTCTTCGGCCACCACTACGCGCCGCGGCACGGGAGTCGTCTGTTCTTGGTCAGTCACGTTTCAACCCTACGGTATTCTTGTGCTCGCTCGTAGCAGGCCGGTGTGGCGGAATGGCAGACGCGGCGCACTCAAAATGCGCTGTCCGTGAGGGCATGTGGGTTCGAGTCCCACCACCGGTACCGATCGCGTCAGCCGCGGGGAATGGGCGTGGGCGTCACGGTGGGAGTCGGCGTCACCTCGGTGCTCGCCTTCGACTCCGTCTCCGAGAAGATCGCCACGGGCACGTACTGGTGGATCACCTGGGTCGTGTAGGTGTTCGCCAGAGGGCTGGTCTCGTACGACACCTGCATGGCGAAGTCGAGCATGAGGCCCTCGGTGTCCTCCGCGAGCACGCCGATCTGCTGCGACTCGAGCTGGAAGCCGCCCTTCGGCGACGTGATGAGCAGACCGAGGCCCTGCTCCGAGCGGAGCGCCTCGGGGTCGAGGGTGACCTTCAGCGGGTCGGTGTTGAGGGTGAAGGGCACCTCGACGAGGCCCGAGGTCGTGGTGGTCTTCGCCGTGACCGTGAGGTTCGACATGTAGACGCGGCGCTTCTGGTCGAAGGGTGCCTCGGCGGGAACGCTGTTGTCGTAGACGCCGATCACGAACGAGAAGCGCTTGTCGGCCATCGGCGTCCAGTCGTGCGTCTTCTGCTCGGTCCAGACGTCGAGCGTGAGCTCGAGCTGCTCGGCGATGTCGACCGTGGGGTGCACGGAGCCCATGTCGGTGAAGACGGAGGCGAACTGCAGCTCAGGCTCGACGACCGCGGTGGTCTCGCCGTTCTCGCTCACGACGTCGGCCTTCTGGCCGGCCGGGGTGGGGGCGATGCCGAAGAGGGGCATGATCGTGGAGCAGCCGGAGAGCGCGATGCCCGCGGCGAGGGCGGTACCGATGCTGAGGGTGCGCAGAGCGAGACGCTGACGGGACATGGCGGTGATCTTTCGTTCCGGGTCGCGAGGACCAGAGGCCTCCAGGGGTGCTGAAGCATCCGAAATCTAGCAGTCGGCATCCGCGCCGGAACAGACTTCGGCCAGGAACCGATCGAACCTTGATCGAATCCTGGCCGAAACCTGAGGGTCATCCCGCCAGTGACGAAAAAACCCGTGTAGTCAGTGAAGACCGCCTAGTCGAACAGCCCCGGTGAGAGCGGGTTGTGCGCCGAGCCGACCACGTGGATGCGCATGTCGTTGGTGCTGCCCGCGGTTCCGGGAGGGGATCCGGAGATCACGATGACCTTGTCGCCGAGCGACGCGCGGCCGTTGCCGAGCAGGATGTCGTCGACCTGCACCATGAGCTCGTCGGTGTGCTTGACGCGGTCCACGAGGTACGACCGCACGCCCCAGCTGAGCGCCATGCGGTTGCGGATGCCGGGCTCGGGCGTGAACCCGAGGATGGGGATGCTCGACCGCAGTCGCGTCATGCGACGCACGGAGTCACCGGACTCGGTGAAGACGCAGAGGAACTTGGCGCCCACGAAGTCGCCCACCTCGGCGGCCGCGAGGGTGACCGCGCCGCCCTGGGTGCGGGGCTTGGTGCCGAGCGCGGGGATGCGCTCGAGCCCGTGGTCTTCGGTGGACTCGATGATGCGCGCCATGGTCTGCACGGTGATGACGGGGAACTCGCCCACGCTGGTCTCACCGGAGAGCATGACCGCGTCGGCGCCGTCGAGCACCGCGTTGGCGCAGTCGGATGCCTCGGCGCGCGTGGGGCGCGGCGACGAGATCATCGACTCGAGCACCTGGGTGGCCACGATGACGGGCTTGGCCATGCGGCGGGAGAGCTCCACGGCACGCTTCTGCACGATCGGCACGGCCTCGAGCGGGAGCTCGACACCGAGGTCGCCACGGGCGACCATGATGCCGTCGAACGCGTCGATGATCTCCTCGAGGTTGTCGACGGCCTGCGGCTTCTCGATCTTGGCGATGACGGGCACACGGCGGCCCTCCTCGTCCATGATGCGGTGCACGTCGTCAACGTCCTCCGCGTTGCGCACGAACGACAGCGCGATGTAGTCGGCGCCGAGCTTGAGGCCCCAGCGCAGGTCGGCGATGTCCTTCTCGCTCATGGCGGGCACGTTCACGGCCACGCCGGGCAGGTTGATGCCCTTGTTGTTCGAGACGGCGCCGGGGACCTCGACGCGGGTGGTCACGACGGTGCCGTCGGTCTCGATGACGCGGAGGCCCACCTTGCCGTCGTCGATGAGCAGGGGGTCGCCGGGTGCCACGTCGTCGGGCAGGCCCTTGTAGGTGGTGGAGGAGATCTCCTTGTTGCCGACGATGTCCTCGATGGTGATCTTGAAGATGTCGCCCTCGGCGAGGTCGTACGGCCCGTTCTCGAACTTGCCGAGACGGATCTTCGGACCCTGCAGGTCGACGAGCACGGCCACGGCGCGGCCGGAGTCGTCTGCGGCCTGGCGCACGTTGCGGTAGACGGCCTCGTGGACGTCGTAGCTGCCGTGGCTGAGGTTCATGCGAGCGACGTCGACGCCGGCATCGATGATGGCTCTGATGGTGTCGTAGCTAGAGGTGGCGGGCCCGAGTGTGGCGACGATTTTCGCGCGTCTCATCAGTGGGTACTTCTCCGAGTTCTGCGCAGGAGCGCATGGGGGTGATGGATGTGGAGAGCGGTTCGCAGGGAGGCTATCAGACCGAGATTGCCCGGTCGGTGGGCCGCACGGGGAACGGAAGGTCGGTGGTGCCCTCGAGGTAGCGGTCCACGGCGGAGGCCGCCGCGCGGCCCTCGGCGATGGCCCACACGATGAGCGACTGGCCGCGGCCGGCGTCACCGGCCACGAAGACGCCGGGGGCGGTGGTCTGGTAGTCGCCGTCGCGCTCGAGGTTGCCGCGCTGGTCGAACCGGGTGCCGAGCTGGCCGTCGAGCTGGTCGGCCTCCGCACCCGTGAAGCCGAGGGCGAGCAGCACCAGGTCGGCCTGGATCTCGTGCTCGGTGCCTGCCTTCGGCACGCGCCGGCCGTCGAGGTACTCGGTCTCGGCCACGCGGATGGCGCGCACCTCGCCCGAGTCGTTGTGCAGGAACTCCACGGTCGAGGCGAGGAACTTGCGCTCTCCGCCCTCCTCGTGGGCGCTCGAGACCTCGAACAGGGTGGGGAACATGGGCCACGGCTGGTGCTCGGGTCGCTCGGCGGGCGGCTGGATGCCGATGGCGAGGTTGGTGACCGAGAGGGCGCCCTGGCGGTGGGCCGTTCCGATGCAGTCGGCTCCCGTGTCGCCGCCGCCGAGGACGACGACGTGCTTGCCCTCGGCCGTGATCTGGCCGAGCAGGTCGTCGCCCGCCCCCGCCTTGTTCTGCTGCACGAGGTACTCCATGGCGAAGTGCACGCCGTCGAGGTCGCGGCCGGGGATGGCGAGGTCGCGCGGGACGGTCGATCCGGTGCACACGATCACGGCGTCGTAGCGGGCCCGCAGGTCGTCCCACGAGATGTCGACACCGATCTCGATGCCGGCGCGGAAGCGCGTGCCCTCAGCCATCATCTGCGTGAGGCGCGACTCGAGGTGCTTCTTCTCCATCTTGAAGTCCGGGATGCCGTAGCGCAGGAGGCCGCCGATGCGGTCGTCGCGCTCGTAGACGGCCACGGTGTGGCCGGCACGGGTGAGCTGCTGGGCGGCGGCGAGACCGGCGGGGCCGGAGCCCACGACGGCGATGGTCTTGCCGGTGAGCCGCTCGGGCGGGTGCGGCTGCACCCAGCCGTTGGCGAAGGCCTGGTCGATGATCGAGACCTCGACCTGCTTGATCGTGACGGGCGGCTGGTTGATGCCGAGCACGCACGATGCCTCGCACGGGGCCGGGCACAGCCGCCCGGTGAACTCCGGGAAGTTGTTCGTGGCGTGCAGGCGCTCGATGGCCTGCCTGCCCTCGTCGCGCCAGGTGAGGTCGTTCCACTCCGGGATCAGGTTGCCGAGAGGGCAGCCGTGGTGGCAGAACGGGATGCCGCAGTCCATGCAGCGCCCCGCCTGACGGCGCGTCGTGGCCGCGTCGCCCTGCTCGTAGACCTCTTTCCAGTCCATCAGCCGAACGGACACCGGCCGGCGGGCGGGGAGTTCGCGATCCTGAATCTTGAGGAAGCCCTTGGGATCAGCCACCTGTCACCTCCAAAATACGGCCCCAGACGACGTCGCCGTCGGGGTCGAGTCCTTCTTCGACCGCTTCCTGCCTGGTGGCCAGCACGGCCGCGTAGTCGCGGGGCAGCACCTTCGTGAAAGCGGCGATGGTCGTGTCGAAATCGGCGAGCATCCTGGCCGCGAGCGTCGACCCGGTCTCGGCCTCGTGGCGCGTCAGCAGATCGCGGACGATCTCGACGTCGGCACCGCCGAGCGGCAGCAGCTGCAGCTCGCCCGTCGCGAGCGAATCGGCGTTCACGCTCTCCGGGTGGAGGTCGTGGATGTAGGCGGTGCCTCCCGACATGCCGGCGCCGAGGTTGCGGCCCGTGGCACCGAGGATGACCGCGAGGCCACCCGTCATGTACTCGAGGGCGTGGTCTCCCACTCCCTCGACCACGGCGGTGGCGCCGGAGTTGCGCACGAGGAACCGCTCCCCCACGATGCCGCGGAGGAACATGCTGCCGCGCGTGGCGCCGTAGCCGATCACGTTGCCCGCGATCACGTTGCGCTCGGCCGGGAAGACCGACCGGCGGTCGGGGCGCAGGATGATCTGGCCGCCGGAGAGACCCTTGCCGACGTAGTCGTTCGAGTCGCCCTCGAGGCGCAGGGTGATGCCGCCTGGCAGGAACGCACCGAGCGACTGGCCCGCGGATCCGAGGAGCGTGACCTGGATGGTGCCGTCGGGCAGCCCCTGCTCGCCGTGCCGCTTCGTGACCTCGTGGCCGAGCATGGTGCCCACGGCGCGCTCGGTGTTGCGGATGGGCAGCGTGATGGCCACGGGCTCCGCGTGGTCGAGCGCTGCGCCCGCCTCGTGGATGAGGCGGTTGTCGAAGTGCTCGGCGAGCTCGTGGTGCTGCTGGCGGCGGTTGGCGCGCGGCTCGTCGTCGGCGAAGTCGGGGCCCACGAGCACGGGGCTGAGGTCGAGACCGTCGGCCTTCCAGTGGTCGACCGCGGTGTCCACGTCGAGCAGCTCGTTGTGGCCGATGGCCTCCTCGAGCGAGCGGAAGCCGAGCTCGGCGAGGTACTCGCGCACCTCCTGCGCCAGGAACTCGAAGAAGTTCACCACGAACTCGGGCTTGCCGGTGAAGCGGGCGCGCAGCTCGGGGTTCTGGGTGGCGACGCCCACCGGGCAGGTGTCGAGGTGGCAGACGCGCATGAGGATGCAGCCCTCCACCACGAGCGGCGCGGTGGCGAAGCCGAACTCCTCAGCCCCCAGCAGGGCACCGACGATGACGTCGCGACCGGTCTTCATCTGACCGTCGACCTGCACCACCACGCGGTCGCGCATGCCGTTGAGCATGAGCGTCTGCTGGGTCTCGGCGAGGCCGATCTCCCACGGCGTGCCGGCGTGCTTGAGCGAGTTGAGCGGGCTCGCGCCCGTTCCGCCGTCGTGGCCCGAGACGAGCACCACGTCGGCGAGAGCCTTCGTGACGCCTGCGGCGACCGCTCCGATGCCGTTCTGGCTCACGAGCTTGACGTGCACGCGGGCCTCGGGGTTGGCGCGCTTGAGGTCGAAGATGAGCTGCTTGAGGTCTTCGATGGAGTAGATGTCGTGGTGCGGCGGCGGCGAGATGAGTCCGACGCCCGCGGTCGCGTGGCGCGTGCGGGCCACCCACGGGTAGACCTTCGTGGGCGGCAGCTGACCGCCCTCGCCTGGCTTCGCGCCCTGCGCCATCTTGATCTGGATGTCGGTGGCGTGCGTGAGGTACATGCTCGTCACGCCGAACCGCCCCGAGGCGACCTGCTTGATGGCGCTGCGGCGCTCGGGGTCGAGCAGACGATCGACGTCCTCCCCGCCCTCACCGGTGTTCGACTTGCCGCCGAGCCGGTTCATGGCGATCGCGAGCGTCTCGTGCGCCTCCTGCGAGATGGAGCCGTAGCTCATCGCGCCGGTGGAGAACCGCTTGACGATCGACTCGACCGACTCGACCTCGTCGAGCGGCACGGCGGGGCGCACACCCTCGCGCAGCTTGAACATGCCGCGCAGCGTCATGAGGTTGGCGGACTGGTCGTCGACGAGCTTGGTGTACTCGCGGAAGATGTCGTAGCGGCGGGCGCGCGTGGCGTGCTGCAGGCGGAACACCGTGTCGGGGTTGAAGAGGTGCGGCGGTCCCTCGCGGCGCCACTGGTACTCGCCGCCCACGGCCAGGGGCTCGTGCGCGGTGATCGCGCCGTCCTCCGGGTAGGCGAGGCGGTGACGCGAGGCGCTCTCCGCGGCAATCACGTCGATGCCGACGCCGCCGAGCTTGGAGGAGGTGCCGGTGAAGTACTCGTCGACGAACGCGGGAGCGAGCCCCACGGCCTCGAAGGTCTGCGCCCCGGCGTAGGAGGACACCGTGGAGATGCCCATCTTCGACATGATCTTGAGCACGCCCTTGCCGAGCGCCTTGATGACGTTCTTCACGGCCTTCTCGGGGGTCACTCCCGCGATCACGCCGGAGCGCACGAGGTTCTCGACCGTCTCCATGGCGAGGTACGGGTTGACGGCGGAGGCACCGTAGCCGATCAGCAGCGCGACGTGGTGCACCTCGCGCACGTCGCCGGCCTCCACGATCAGACCCACCTTCATGCGGGTCTGCCTGCGGATGAGGTGGTGGTGCACTCCCGCGAGCAGGAGCAGCGACGGGATGGGCGCCAGATCCTTGTTCGAGTCGCGGTCGGAGAGCACGAGGAACTCCGCTCCCGCCTCGATCGCCTCGTCGGCCTCGCGGCACATCGCGGCGATGCGGTTCTGCATGGCCTTGGGACCCTCGTCGACCCGGTACAGGCCGCGCAGCGTCGTGGTGAGACGGCTGCCCGAGACGGGGTCGATGTGCTGGATCTTCGCGAGCTCGTCGTTGTCGATCACCGGGAAGTCGAGCACCACCTGGCGGGTGTGCTCGGGAGAGGCGGCCAGCAGGTTGCGCTCGGGGCCGAGACCGAGGCGCAGGCTCGTGACGACCTCCTCGCGGATCGAGTCGAGCGGCGGGTTGGTGACCTGGGCGAACTGCTGCGTGAAGTAGTCGAAGAGCAGTCGCGGGCGCTCGGAGAGCACCGCGATGGGGGTGTCGGAGCCCATGGCACCGAGCGGCTCCGCGCCGTTCTTCGCCATGGGGGTGAGCAGGATGCGCACCTCCTCCTCGGTGTAGCCGAACGTGCGCTGACGCCTCGTGACCGAGGCGGGGGTGTGCACGATGTGCTCACGCTCGGGGAGGTCGCGCAGGTTGATGCGGCCCTCGTCGAGCCACGACGCGTAGGGCTCGGCCGCTGCGAGCTCGGCCTTGATCTCGTCGTCCTCGATGAGGCGGCCTGCCGCGGTGTCGACGAGGAACATCTTGCCCGGGCGGATGCGGCCCTTCCGCACCACGCGCGAGGGGTCGACCTCGGGGAACACGCCGATCTCGCTCGCGAGCACCACGAGGCCGTCGTCGGTGATGAGGTAGCGGCCGGGGCGGAGCCCGTTGCGGTCGAGGGTGGCGCCTGCGAGCGTGCCGTCGGTGAAGATGAGCGCGGCGGGGCCGTCCCACGGCTCCATGAGCATGGAGTGGTATTCGTAGAAGGCGCGGCGGGCCTCGTCGAAGTCCTTCTGGTTCTCCCAGGCCTCGGGCACCATCATCATGATGGCGTGCGGCAGCGAGCGGCCGGCGAGCGTGAGCAGCTCCACGACCTCGTCGAACGAGCCGGAGTCGCTGAGCCCGGGCGTGACGATCGGGTACAGCGGCGAGAGGTCGCCGAGCAGCTCGGACTCGAGCTGGGACTGGCGCGCGCGCATCCAGTTGCGGTTGCCCTGCACGGTGTTGATCTCGCCGTTGTGCGCCATCATGCGGAGCGGCTGGGCGAGAGGCCACGACGGGAACGTGTTCGTGGAGTAGCGGGAGTGCACGAGCGCGAGCTTCGAGGCGAAGCGCTCGTCGGAGAGGTCGGGGTAGAACGGCTCGAGCTGGAGCGTGGTCACCATGCCCTTGTAGGTCACGGTGCGGCACGAGAGCGACATGAAGTACACCTCGTGCTCGAGCTCGGCGCGCTTGCGCAGCCGCCAGGTCTGCCGGTCGAGGTCGAGCCCCGAGAGGGTGGCACCGGATGCGCCGGTGCGCACCGACTGCACGTAGAGCTGGAAGATGGCGGGCATCGCATCCCGCGCGAGGCGACCGAGCTCCTCGGGGCGCGTGGGCACCTCGCGCCAGCCGAGGATCCGCAGATCCTCCTGCTCGGCGAGGTCGCTGATGCGGTCCATGACCTCCTGCCGCTCCGCCGCATCGAGCGGCAGGAACGCGTTGCCGACCGCGTACCGGCCCACGGGGGGCAGCTCGACGGGAGCGACGGCGCGGAGGAACTCGTCCGGGATCTGGGTGAGGATGCCGGCGCCGTCGCCGGTGCCCGCATCGGAGCCGATGGCACCGCGGTGCTCGAGGTTGCGCAGGGCGCCGAGGGCCGTGTCGATGATGTCGTGACCGGCGGTGCCGCGGAGCGTGGCCACCATGGCCAGACCGCAGGCATCCTTCTCGGAGGTGGGGTCGTACAGGCCTTGAGCTGCGGGAACCGCACTGAAACTGAAGGTGGGCTGATCGGCCATAGAGAACCGTCCTCTACGTGATTCTTAGGGAACTGGGACGACGATGGCCCATTGATGTCAAGGATGCCTGCGGGAGATCTGCGCGGGCTGAGGATCGCTCCGAATTCACTTGTGGCGCTCGGGTCGATCGATCCTACCTCAGCGGTGGCTGCTCGCCCTCATGCGGGGCTTCAGCGGGAGGTGCCCGCCGAGAGAGCCGCGGCCAGTCGCGCGACGGCGGGTACTCCCCCGTCGGCGAGGGCCTTCACGAGAGCGGAGCCCACGATGGCGCCGTCGGCGTAGGCGAGGATCTCGGCGATCTGCTCGGCCGTCGAGATCCCGATGCCCACGGCGAGGCTCTCGGCACCCTGCTCGCGGAGCCGGGTGACGAGCGTGCGGGCCGCTTTGTCGAGATCGGCGCGGGCGCCGGTGATGCCCATGGTCGAGACGGTGTAGACGAAGCCGCGGCTCGCCTCGACCGCGAGCTTGAGCCGCTCGTCGGTGGAGGTGGGTGCGGCGAGGAAGACCCGGTCGAGCCCCGTGCGGTCGCTCGTGGCGAGCCACTCGGCACCCGAGTCGACCGTGAGGTCTGGCGTGATGAGACCGGCGCCACCCGCGGAGACGAGGTCGTCGGCGAAGCGGTCGATGCCGTACTGCAGCACGGGGTTCCAGTACGTCATGACGAGCACCGGGGCATCGACGCGCGCACGGATGCGCTCGACGGCGGTGAAGGCGTGGTGCAGTCGCGTGCCCTGCGCGAGGGCCTGCACGGTGGCGGCCTGGATGACCGGGCCGTCCATGACCGGGTCGGAGTAGGGCAGGCCGAGCTCGAGCACGTCGACGCCGTTCTCCACGAGGGCCACCGCCGCATCGATGCTCGCGTCGAGCGTGGGGAACCCCACGGGGAGGTAGCCCACGAGGGCGCCCGCCCGGTCGGCGTTGGCCCGCGCGATGGTGGTGCCGACGGGGCTCACAGGAGCGACCGGCGCCGAGGACGTCGTGGTGGTCTCGGTGGTCATACCTTGGCGTTCCCCTGCTCGTCGAGCACGTCGAAGTACCGGCCTGCGGTCTCCACGTCTTTGTCACCGCGCCCGGAGAGAGACACCAGGATGGTGGCGTCGGGGCCGAGCTCGCGGCCGAGGGCGAGGGTGCCCGCGAGGGCGTGCGCCGATTCGATGGCCGGGATGATGCCCTCGGTCGTGCAGAGCAGTCGGAACGCGGCCATGGCCTCGTCGTCGGTGATGGGGAGGTAGGTGGCGCGCCCGATCGACGAGAGCCACGCGTGCTCAGGGCCGACGCCCGGGTAGTCGAGACCGGCCGAGATGGAGTGCGAGTCGAGGGTCTGGCCGTCCTCGTCCTGCAGCATGAAGCTGCGCGATCCGTGCAGCACACCGGGGCGGCCCTTGGTGATGGTGGCGGAGTGCTCGAGGGTGTCGATGCCGCGGCCTGCGGCCTCGTAGCCGAAGAGCTTCACGTCGGGGTCGTCGAGGAAGGCGTGGAAGATGCCGATGGCGTTGGAGCCACCGCCGACGCACGCGGTGACGGCATCCGGGAGCGCCCCGGTGAGGTCGAGCACCTGCTGGCGCGCCTCCTCGCCGATGATCTTCACGAAGTCGCGCACCATGGCCGGGAACGGGTGGGGGCCCGCCACCGTGCCGAGCAGGTAGTGGGTGGTCTCCACGTTGGCCACCCAGTCGCGGAACGCCTCGTTGAGGGCGTCCTTGAGGGTGCGCGTGCCGCTCGAGACGGGGATGACCTCGGCGCCGAGCAGGCGCATGCGGGCCACGTTGAGGGCCTGCCGCTCGGTGTCGACCTCGCCCATGTAGACGACGCACTCCATGCCGAAGAGGGCAGCGGCGGTGGCGGTGGCCACACCGTGCTGGCCGGCACCGGTCTCGGCGATGAGTCGGCGCTTGCCGATCCGCTTGGCGAGCAGGGCCTGGCCGAGCACGTTGTTGATCTTGTGCGAGCCCGTGTGGTTGAGGTCTTCGCGCTTGAGGATGATGCGGGCACCGCCGGCGTGGCGGGCGAAGCGGGGCACCTCGGTGAGGATGGACGGCCGGCCGGTGTAGGTGCGGCCGAGCTCGGAGAGCTCGCGGGCGAACTCCGGATCGTTCTTGGCGACCTGGTAGGCGGCGTCGAGCTCGTCGAGGGCCGCGATGAGCGACTCGGGCATGAAGCGGCCGCCGAACTCGCCGAAGAACGGGCCGGCCTGGGCGCGCAGCGACTCCGCGGGGGCGTCGGCGGCGAGCACAGGTGCGTCGGAGGGGAGGTCGGCGACGGTCTCGAACGTGTCCGTGATGTCGGTGGTGTCTGTGGTGTCGGTCATATGGAGAGGAACTCCTTCAGTGTCGTCACCGGGTCGCCGTGCGTGACGAGGGCTTCGCCCACGAGCACGACGTCGGCACCTGCGGCGCGGTAGTGCGCCACATCGGCTGCGTTCTTGACGGCGGATTCGGCCACCTTGACGGTGCCGTGCGGAATGCGGTCGGCCAGGCGGCCGAAGAGGTCGGAGTCGAGCTCGAACGTGCTGAGGTCTCGGGCGTTGACGCCGATGAGCTCCGCCCCGAGATCGACGGCACGGGAGACCTCGACGGCGTCGTGGGTCTCCACCAGCGGGGTCATGCCGAGCGAGCGGATGAAGCCGTGCAGGCGCTCGAGGGTCGGCTGGTCGAGCGCGGCCACGATGAGCAGCACGAGGTCGGCTCCCGAGGCGCGGGCCTCGAGCACCTGGTACTCCTCGGCGATGAAGTCCTTGCGGAGCACGGGCACGTCGACGCGTGCGCGCACGGCCTCGAGGTCGGCCAGGGTGCCCTTGAACTTGCGGCCCTCGGTGAGCACGCTGATGGCGGAGGCCCCGCCCTCGGCGTAGCTCGCAGCGAGCTCGGCCGGGTCGGGGATCTCGGCGAGGGCGCCGCGGGACGGGCTAGCGCGCTTGACCTCGGCGATGATCTTCACGCGGTCGGCGGGCGCGAGCAGAGCGAGGGCGTCGAGCGCCGGGGTCTGCTCGAGGGCGGCCTTCTCCACGTCGGCGAGGCTCCGGAGAGCGCGTCGCGCGGTCGCATCCTCGAGCGCTCCGGCTACGAGATCGGCGAGCACTGGGGTCAGTGCTCCTTCGCGAGCGTCTTCGTGCCGTTCACGCCGTAACCGGCCCGAGAGAGGATGAAGCCGAGCACGAAACCGAAGAGGGTGAGGCCGGCAGCGGCCCAGACGACCCACTCGATGGCGAAGAAGAAGGCTACGGTGCCGATCGCGATGCCGACGAGCGACACGATCACGCCTACCCAGGCAGCGAGGGAGTGGCCCTCGCCCATTTCGTCCTCTTCGTGGCTCATCGATCTCTTCCTGTCCTGTGGTCGTCGTTCGAGGTCAAGTCTACCGGGGTGTTCGGCCGTGCCGGGCCAGCGGTGGGGTCTGCGCCGCGGGTGAGGTCGTCCCAGTTGTCGACGGCCGCGTCGCGGGCGCGGGCGCCCTTGTCGACGTCGGCCGCCGTCTGGTCGTCGGTGCCGGTGAACGAGTCATTGTCATCGTCCGCGTCCGCGTCGAAGAAGTCGGTCAGGTCGCCGCTCTGCCGACCGTCCGCGCTCTCGAAGGTCGCGGTCCGGTACTTGCGGCCGGCATCCGGCCAACGGCGCACGGTGGCGATCACGACGAGGCCGACGAGCACCATGAGGGCACCGAGCACGATCGTGACGACGGGCCAGGGGGTCGAGTCACCCGCCTCCACGAGGGAGCGCACCGACGAGGTGCCCGCCACCCCGGTGGTCGTGGTGACGACGGCGGCGCCCGCACCCACCGGATCGGTGAGCGCGCCGATGCCCGACCAGAGCACGCTCGCACCGAGCAGCACCTCGAGGGCGCCCAGCACGATGCGCACGAGGGGACCGGCGATCGCGAGCGCACCCGCGAGGGCGAGGCCCGCGAGGGCGAGGGCGGAGAGTGCGGGGGCGGCGACCGAGCCGGGCACGTCGAGCACACGCTCGGAGGTCGTGTCGGCCGCCAGCAGCACGAGGGTGCCCCACGACTGCGACCAGGCCAGGAACGCGAACGCCGAGAGCAGCAGCACCGCGAGGATGCTGAGCAGCTTGAGGCGGCGGCCGTCGGCCATCAGCGCACCCGCGTCATGGCGTTGGCGACGGCGACGGCCCTGAGAGGCGCGGCCGCCTTGTTCTGCGACTCCTCGAACTCGCTCGCGGGGTCGGAGTCGGCCACGAGACCGCCGCCGGCCTGCACCCGGGCGATGCCGTCGCGGATGGTGGCGGTGCGGATGGCGATGGCGAGGTCGGCGTCGCCGCCGAAGCCGAAGTACCCCACCACTCCCCCGTACACGCCGCGCTGCGCAGGCTCCAGCTCGTCGATGATCTCGAGCGCGCGCGGCTTGGGTGCCCCGGACAGCGTGCCGGCCGGGAAGGTGGCGCGGAAGACGTCGATCGCGTCGACGCCGTCGCGCAGCAGCCCCTCGACCGACGAGACGATGTGCATGATGTGGCTGAACCGCTCCACCCGCATGAACTCCGTCACCTCCACCGAATCCGCCTCGCAGACCTTCAGCAGGTCGTTGCGGGCGAGATCGACGAGCATGAGGTGCTCCGCCTTCTCCTTCTGGTCGCCCAGCAGCTCGTGCTCGAGCTCGAGATCGTGCTGCGGGGTGGTGCCTCGGGGCTTGGAGCCCGCGATCGGATGCGTGTGGGCCCGGCCCTTCTCGACCTTCACGAGCGCCTCGGGGCTCGATCCGACGATCTGGTAGGGCGTGCCGTCGGTGTCGACGAGCGTGAGCAGGTACATGTACGGGCTCGGGTTGAGGGTGCGGAGAACCCGGTAGACGTCGAGCGGATGCGCGATGCTCTCGAGCTCGAAGCGCTGCGAGATGACCACCTGGAAGATGTCGCCTTCGCGGATGTGCTCCTTGGCCACCTCGATGGCGGCGAGGAAGTCGGCTCGCTCGGTGCGCGCATCCGGAACCGTCGCGAGGCCGAAGTCGGCGGTCGCCAGCCACGCCTCGGAGGGGGCGGCGAGAGCGGACTGCAGGCGGTCGAGGCTCGCCTGGGCGCCCTCCCACAGCAGATCGGCCGGCTCGTCGCCGTCGGCGAGCACGTTGACGACGAGCTGCACCGTGCCGTAGCTGTGGTCGACCACGACGACCTCGGAGGCGAACGAGAGACCCTGGCTCGGCACGCGGTAGTCGGCGGGAGGGCGGTTCGGCAGGCGCTCGAGCTGGCGCACCGACTCCCAGCCGATGAACCCCACGAGCCCGCCGGTGAGGGGCGGATGCGTGGGCACGGTGGGGGTGCGCCACTGGTCGTAGAGCGCGCTCACGGCGTCGAGTGGACCCTCGGGCAGGCCCGCGGGGAAGGCGCGGTCGGCGGGGAGGCCGAGGTCGAGCCAGTGCGCGCGATCCCCTTCTTCGGTGAGCAGGCCGAAGCTCGAGACGCCGATGAAGGAGAAGCGCGACCAGATGCCGCCCTGCTCCGCGGATTCGAGGAGGAACGTGCCCGGCCTGCCGTCGGCGAGCTTGCGGTAGATGCCGAGGGGTGTCTCGCCGTCGGCGAAGAGCTCGCGGATGACCGGGATGACGCGGTGGCCCTCGCGCAGTCGGTCGAACTCGGCGCGCGTGGTGGAGGCCGTCGACGTGGAGGTCATGGCAGCACCGTGGGCTCGAGCGGGTCGACGTCGAAGCAGCGGCGGGCGCCCGTGTGGCAGGCCACACCGATCTGGTCGACCTGCACGAGCAGGGTGTCGGCGTCGCAGTCGAGGGCTGCGCCCTTCACGAACTGGGCGTGGCCGGACGTGTCGCCCTTCCGCCAGTACTCCTGGCGTGAGCGCGACCAGAAGGTCACCCTGCCCTCGGTGAGGGTGCGGCGGAGGGCCTCCTCGTCCATGTAGCCGAGCATGAGCACCTCCTTGGTGTCCCACTGCTGGATGATGGCGGGCAGGAGGCCCTTGTCGTCGAAGGCGGCGCGCTCGAGCACGGCGTCGATGTCTGGTGCAGCGGGCTCGGTCATCGAACGACCACCCCTTCCCGTCTCAGTTCGTCCTTCACGTCGCCGACCGTCATCTCACGGCGGTGGAACACGCTCGCGGCCAGCACGGCGTCGGCACCCGCGCGCACGGCGGCGGCGAAGTGCTCGACCCGGCCGGCGCCGCCCGAGGCGATCACGGGCACGCTGCTGGCCTCGCGCATGAGCGCGACCAGCTCGAGGTCGAAGCCGTCTTTCGTGCCATCGGCGTCGATCGAGTTGACGAGCAGCTCGCCCGCTCCCCGCTCCACGGCCTCGCGGGCCCACTCGAGGGCGTCGAGCTCCGTCTCGCGGCGGCCGCCGTGGGTCGTGACGACGAAGCCCGAGCTCGTGCGGCCGGGTTCGCTCGTGCGCTTGACGTCGAGCGAGAGCACGAGCACCTGGGCGCCGAAGCGGTCGGCGATGTCGCCCACGAGCTCGGGCCGGGCGATAGCAGCGCTGTTGACGCCCACCTTGTCGGCTCCGTGGGCGAGCAGCCTGGCCACGTCCTCGGCGGAACGCACGCCGCCGCCGACCGTGAGCGGGATGAAGACCTGCTCGGCGGTCTGGCGCACGACCTCGTACATCGTGTCGCGCGCATCCACCGTGGCGGTGACGTCGAGGAAGGTGATCTCGTCGGCGCCCTGCTCGGAGTACAGCCGGGCGAGCTCAACCGGGTCACCGGCGTCTTGGAGGTTCTGGAAGTTCACGCCCTTCACCACGCGGCCCGCGGCCACGTCGAGGCAGGGGATGACGCGCACGGCGAGGGGCATCAGATCCTCGCGGCGTGGATCGGGCTGACCAGGATCGCCCTGGCACCCACCTCGTAGAGCGCGTCCATGACCTGGTTGGTGTCGCGGCGCGGCACCATCGAGCGCACGGCCACCCACTCCGGGTCGTGCAGCGGGGAGATGGTGGGGCTCTCGATGCCGGGGGTGAGCGCGCAGGCCTCGTCGAGGTGGGTGACGGGCACGTCGTAGTCCATGAGCACGTACTGCCGGGCGACGAGCACACCCTGGAGGCGGCGGAGCAGCGTGGAGGCACCCGGGTGCTCGGTGCCCGAGGAGATGAGCACGGCGGTCGACTCGAGGATGACGGGGCCGAAGATCTCGAGGCCGGCCGCACGCAGGGTGGAGCCCGTGCTCACGACGTCGGCGACGGCATCCGCCACACCGAGGCGCACAGCCGACTCGACGGCGCCGTCGAGTGTGACGAGGGTCGTGGTGATGCCGCGGGCCTTGAGGAAGTCGCCGACCAGGCCGGGGTAGCTCGTGGCCACCCTCGCCCCCTGCAGGCTCTCTATCTCGAGCGGGCTGCCGACGGGGCGGGCGAAGCGGAAGGTGGAGTCGCCGAAGTCGAGGGGCGCGGTCTCGGCGGCGGTGGAGCCGGAGTCGAGCAGCAGGTCACGGCCGGTGATGCCGATGTCGAGGGCGCCCGAGCCCACGTAGGTGGCGATGTCGCGCGGGCGCAGGTAGAAGAACTCGACGTCGTTGCGGGGGTCGAGCACGATCAGTTCGCGCGAGCCCTCGCGTCGGCCCTGGTAGCCGGCCTCGGAGAGCATCTGCGCGGCGGTTTCGGAGAGGGAGCCCTTGTTGGGCACCGCGATCTTGAGCATGGGGGTCTTTCGTGAGAGGAGGACGTTCGGGGTTCTGCGGGTGCTCGTCGTCACAGATGTCGGTAGACGTCGGCGGGGGTGAGACCCTTCGCCAGCATCAGCACCTGGAGGTGGTAGAGCAGCTGCGAGATCTCCTCGGCCGTGTTCTCGTCGGTCTCGTACTCGGCGGCCATCCACACCTCGGCGGCCTCCTCGACGATCTTCTTGCCGATGAAGTGCACCCCCGCATCGAGCTCGCGCACGGTGCCGGAACCCTCCGGGCGCTCGGCGGCCTTGGCGGAGAGCTCGAGGAACAGCTCGTCGAAAGTCTTCACCCCCCAAGGCTACTAGTCACCCGCCCCCACCCCGTCCACCGTCTCGGGGCGCTCCACCGTCTCGAGGCGCTCCACCGCCTGGCCGGTGACCCGGGCGATCAGCTCGAAGTCCTTGTCGACGTGCAGCACCACGAGCCCGTGCGCCTCGGCCGTCGCGGCGAGGAGGATGTCGGCGATCGAGGGGGCGCGGTGCATGCCGCGCTCGGCGAGCAGGCGCTGCACCTGCACGGCACGCTCCTCGATCGCGGGCGTGGAGTGCTCGATCAGCAGGGCGGAGACGGGTGGGGTGGAGAGGGTCTCCTGGAGTTCGTCTGCCGATCGCGCCGAGTAGCCCAGTTCGAGCCTTGTCACGGAGCAGATCCGCACCAGCCCGCGTTCGATGCGGTCTGCCCAGGCCGTGGGATCTCGGCTGACGCCGAGCCTCGCGAGTGCCGACTTGTCGATGAGCCACGCCGTCACCGCCAGGCGTCTTCCATGAGCTGCTCGTCGAGGAGTCCTGCGAACCTCGCCGTGGAGGCGAGTATGTCGGCGGCCTCGACTGTCTGATGGGATCTCGAGGCCTCGCGCACCAGCTGCCGGCGGATGAACTCGACACGCGAGAGGCCGAGTCTCCCCGCCTGCAGATCGATCTCGGCCACCACGCTCTCGGGCACGTCTCGGATGAGGATGTCGGTCATGAGGATTCCTTCCGCGGTCGGTATCGGACGATATCACAGCCCATGCGGAGATGGTGAGGAGATCGGCGACTCCTGCACAAGGCATGGTGGGAGGTCGGTCCTCCACAGATCTCGGGCGGCGGTGCGGTGAGTGGCGGGGTGGGGTGGAGGGTCGTGGCATGACTCAGACATCAGCTCAGACGAAGCACCAGGTTCCAGGCCGAGACCTTGCGGAGGCGGAGGCGGCGGAGACGGATCTGTCGGTGCCCATCGCGAGCACGGCCCAGTTGGCGAGAGCGGTGGGCGACCTCGTGGGGGCGGCGATCCGCGATCAGGTGTTGCTCATGTTCCTCGATGCGCGGCAGCGGGTGATGCCGCTGCTGCTGCCCGCCGAGGGCTTCCGGCTCGGCGACCCGCTCGATGACGGCGAGGTGCGCACCCTGGCGGAGCTCGCCGGCGAGGTGAGCGGCACGATCGATGCGAAGGGGGTCGTGGTGGTGTGGGAGAGGATCGGGGGCCGCCGTCTCACAGTGGGCGAGCGGGGCGTCGTGGATCGCCTGGCCGCGCACTTCCCCCGCGGAGCCGTCGCCCTCAGGGCGCAGTACCTCTGCCACTCACTGGGCGTGGTGACGCTGTGAGGCCGCTACCACGGGCGGGGGTGCCGCCGTCGTGAGAGGGGTGTCAGGCGGGGAGCTTGCGGAAGAGGGCTATGAACATCGCGTCGGTGGAGTTGCGGTGCGGCCAGAGCTGGGCGGCGGGGTCGGGGGCGCCGAGCTCGATCGCGTCGTGGGTGATCTCGCGCAGCACGGCCTGGGCGTCGAGCTGCTCCACGGCCTCCGGCCAGCGTCGCAGGATCCCCTGCACCTGCCCCCTGGTCTCACCGACATGCGGAGAGCACGTGACGTAGGCGAGCACTCCCCCTGGCTTGAGGGCCGCGATGGCGGAGTCGACGAGCCGCTGCTGCAGCGACGCGAGATCGGCGACATCGCTCGGCGCCTTGCGCCAGCGCGCCTCGGGCCGCCGACGGAGCGCTCCGAGTCCGGTGCACGGGGCGTCGACCAGGATGCGGTCGAAGGACGCGGGGTCGTCGTCGCCCACGGTCGTGCCGTCGCGCTCCCAGACCACCGGCGGTTCGGGGAGGGCGGCCACGGCGCGACGCACCAGGCCGGCGCGAGCGGGCACGGGCTCGTTCGCCACGACCGTTGCACCGCCGAGGCGCGCTTCGGCGGCGAGCAGCGCCGTCTTGCCGCCAGGGCCGGCGCACAGGTCGAGCCAGCGCTCGCCCTCCACGATCGGCAGGGCGCGGCTGAGGGCGAGGGCGGCCAACTGGGAGCCCTCGTCCTGCACGCGGGCCGTGCCGTCGTGCACGGCGGGGATGCTCGTGGGGTCACCGCTCGGTGCGAGCAGGCCGACCGGCGAGAGCGGGGAGGGCACGGTGCCGTCGCCGACGTCGTCGCGGTCCACGAGCCCCGGGAGCGCCGTGAGGCTGAGCTGGGCGGGGGTGTTGTCGGCCTCGAGCAGCTCGTCGAGCTGGAACGGCACCTCCTCGGCGGGCACACCGTCGGCGAGGAGCGAGCGGCGGAACGCGCGGATGATCCACGCAGGGTGGGAGGAGGCGGCGGCCAGTCGATCGTCGTCGTCCACGGCGGCCTCCATCACCCGGTCGAGCCACTCGGTGGCCGGGGTGCGGGTGATGGCGCGGAGCACGCCGTTGACGAAGCCGGTCGCCGAGCGGGAGGCCACCTGGCGGGCGAGCTCGACCGACTCGTTCACGGCGGCGTGCGTGGCCACGCGCATCGAGAGCAGCTGGTGGCAGCCGAGCTCGAGCACGTCGAGCACGCTGCCGTCGATCTCGGCCACGGGCCGGCCGGAGGCGAGCTCGATCACGCGGTCGTAGTAGCCGCGGAGGCGGAGGGTGCCGTAAGTGAGCTCGGTGGCGAGACCGGCATCGGCGGTGTCGAGGCCCGCCGCCGCGATCTTGGAGGGCAGCAGGAGGTTGGCGTACGCGTCGTCGACCCGCACCGCCGTGATGACCTCGAGGGCGATGCGCCTGGCGGGCTGCACCGGGCTCGGTCGATCCGAGGGGGTGGCGGGCTTGCGCCGATCGAGTCCGCGGCGACGATCGCCGCCCTCGCCGGATCGCCCACCACCGGGTCGGCTCTCGTTCGACCGCCCACTGTTCGCGCGGCTCTCGTTCGACCGCCCGCCGTTCGCGCGGCCGGGGGTGTCGTGGGGGCCTCGGTTGTGGGGGCTCATCGTGCGGTCATCCTCTCGACTCCTGAGCCGCGCCACCAGTCGGCGGCCGGCATCGGCTTCTTGCCTGCGGGGTGCACTCGCAGCAGTTCCAGCGGGTCGGTGGCGGTTCCCACGAGCACCCGCCGCCCCGCGGCGACGACCTCGCCGGGAGCGGGTCTCCGCTCATCCCGGGCGGGAACGGCGTCGAGCACCTTGACGCGCACTCCGTCGAACTCGGCGAAGGCTCCCGGCTCGGGGGTCACCCCGCGGAGCCGCCGGTACACCACGTCGAGCGACTCCCCGAAGTCGAGATGCGCATCCTCGAGCATGAGCTTGGGAGCGAGCGTGACCTCGCCGGTCTCGACGGAGCCGCTCTGCTCCACAGCCGTGAGCGAGCCGTCGGCGATACCGGCGACCGTCTGCACGAGCTGCGAGGCTCCCGACTCGGCGAGGCGGGAGAGCAGGTTGCCCGCCGTCTCGTTGCCGCCGATGGGGGTGCGGGTCATGCTCCAGACGGCCCCCGCATCGAGATCGGGCACGAGCTGGAACACCGTCGCCCCCGACTCGGCGTCACCGGCGATGATCGAGCGCTGCACGGGTGCGGCACCGCGCCAGCGCGGCAGCAGGGAGAAGTGCAGGTTGATCCAGCCGAGCCGGGGCGTGGAGAGCAGAGGCTCGCGCACGAGACCTCCGTAGGCCACGATCACGCCGAGATCGGCGGACAGGGCGGCGACCGCCGCGGTCACCTCGTCGTCGAGCCGATTGGCCTTGATGACGGGGAGATCGAGCGAGGTGGCCGCATCGGCGACGGGCGACGGCGTGAGCACGCGCTTGCGACCGAGCGGGGCGTCGACCCGCGTGATGACGGCGGCCACGTCATGAACGGCGGCCAGCGCCTGAAGGCTCGGCACCGCCACGGCGGGGGTGCCCGCGAACACGAGTCTCATTCCATGATCTCCGAATCGTCGAGCCTCACGCGGAGCGTCGGCGGTGGCGGGCGGTAGCCGCCTGTGCGGCCACCGGCCTTCGAGCGGCGGGTGGTGGCGTTCTTGACCACGAGAGCGCGGAGGTGGCGAGCGACGGAACCACCGATCGCGTAGTCGAACCGCACGATCGCCCGCACGGTCCCCTCCTCCTCCGGCACCGGGCCGAGGGTATCCATCTTCGCCCATTCCTCCTCCGTGAGGAGTGCACGCAGCTCGGCGAGGCACGTGGCGACCTCGTCGACGGTGCCCGTGACGGTCGCGAGACGCACGGCGGGAGGGAAGCGCAGTGCGCGCCGGTCGGCGAGCTCGGAGGCGGTGACGTGCTCCTGCTGCCAGGTGGCGAGGCTGCGGGCGAGGTCTCCCCCGACCCCCACGAGAACGCTCGTGGCCCTGGGCGCCGAGAGCGCGATGGCATTGGACCACCAGCGCAGGCAGTCCTCGGCGACCCGCAGCGACTCCCTGGCCAGCATGCGCGGCCCGTCGAGCAGCAGCACCGCCCGGTAGCCACCGGTGGCGCGCGGCTCGGCACCCCTCGTGGCCACCACGAGCGCCGGCCGGGAGTCGACGGTCAGCACGGGGTGCTCGCCGTCCGACACGATCACGCGTGTGCCGGGGAACGCTCGTCCCAGCTCATCGGCCGTGCGACCGGCACCGATGGTGGAGAAGCGGAACGTGGTGCCGTGGCAGTGCGAGCACGACCAGTTGGCCGCGATCGCCCCGCACAGGCTGCACGAGGGCCGCTCGCGCGCTCCCGCCACGCGCAGGGGCCCGCCGCAGACGGTGCAGGATGCCGGAGCCCGGCACGTGGTGCAGGCCAGCACGGGGGCGTACCCCGGGCGCGCCACCTGCACGAGCACGGGCCCCTGCTCGAGCCCCTTGCGCGCGACCGCCCACGCGGCCGAGGGGATGCGGGCGGCGTTCTGCGGTGCGTCGGCGTCGTCCTGCTCGGCCGTGGGCACCACCCGCGGGAGGTAGCGCGGCGTGGGCGCCACCTGGTGCAGGAACCCGAGCTCCACGAGCCGCTCCACCTCGGTGCTCCGGGAGTGCGAGACGAAGGCGAGCCGTGCACCCGACTGCTCCTGGCGCACGAGGGCGGCGTCACGCACGTGCACGTAGGGGGCGAGCGGCTCGCTCTGCAGGGAGTCGCCGTCGTCCCACACCACGATCTGGCCGAGCCGCGAGACGGGGGCGTAGATGCTCGAGCGGTTGCCGACCACCACGTGCGGTCGGCCGTCGAGGGCCGTGAGGAAGTGGGCGTAGCGATCCGGGCGCGCCTGGCGGGCGTCGAGACGCACCACCTCGACCACGCCGAGGTGCGCGAGGGCCGCCTCCACCTCCTCCTGGTCGCGGTAGTCGGGCAGCGCCACGATCACCGACTCCCCCGCCGCGTGCACCGCTCTTGCCAGCTCGGCGACCGTGAGGGCCCAGTGACCGACCGTGACCTCCTCCGAGAGCACGGCGACGGTCGCGATGGCGGCGATGGCGCTCCGTGCACCCGGCTCGGCGAGGTGGGCGGCATCTGAGGCGGAGTAGCCCGTGAGCTCGACGGCAGGCGTGGACGCAGCCGACGCGTCGTCCCCCGACACAGCAGCAGCATCGCCAGCATCATCAGCCGCAGCCGCAGCCGCAGCCGCAGCCGCCTGCCGCGCCACGAACGCCTTCTCCACCCGCACGAACCGAGGCGGCACGGCGAGCCGCACGATGTCGCACGCGTTGCCCGCCGCGCGATCGGCCAACCGCCGAGCCAGCGCCCACACCTCGGGTGTGAGCACGGGGACAGCCGACACCACCTCGTCGATCTCGCTCAGAGCACCCTTGTACGAGGCGTGGTCGTCGAGCGCGATGATGAACCCGCGCGCACTCCGCCCCGCAGAGCGCAGCGGCACCTTCACCCGCACACCGGGCTGCGCCACGTCGGCCAGCGCCGGAGGGACCCGGTAGTCGAACAGTCGGTCGAGCTGCGGCAGCGGCGACTCGAGCATCACCCGGGCCACCCGCACCCGCTCGTGAGGCACCAGGGCCTCGGCGAGAGCGGCCGGCACGGCTAGAGGCCTGCGGCGGTGCGGATCTCCTCGACCCGGTCGAGGCGCTCCCAGGTGAATTCGGGCAGCTCCCGGCCGAAGTGGCCGTAGGCGGCCGTCTTGGCGTAGATCGGTCGCAGCAGGTCGAGGTCCTCGATGATGGCGGCGGGCCGGAGGTCGAACACGTCGCGGAGGGCAGCCGTGATGACCTCGTCGGAGACGACGCCGGTGCCGAACGACTCCACGTAGAAGCCCACGGGTGCCGCCTTGCCGATGGCGTAGGCGATCTGCACCTCGAGCCGGGAGGCGAGCCCCGCGGCCACCGCGTTCTTGGCGACCCAGCGCATGGCATAGGCGGCCGAGCGGTCGACCTTCGACGGGTCCTTGCCGCTGAAGGCGCCGCCCCCGTGACGGGACGCGCCGCCGTAGGTGTCGACGATGATCTTGCGGCCCGTGAGCCCGGCGTCGCCCTGCGGCCCGCCGATCTCGAAGACACCGGTGGGGTTGATGAGGATGCGCACACCCGAGTGGTCGAGTTTCAGCCCGCCCTCCTCGGCGGCCTCGAGCACGGGGCGGATGACGACGCGCTCCACGTCGGCCCGCAGCTCGTCGAGCCCGATCTTCGGCGAGTGCTGGGTGGAGAGCACCACCGTGTCGACCGTCTTGGGGACGACGCCGTCGTAGCCGATGGTGACCTGGGTCTTGCCGTCGGGCCGCAGGTAGTCGAGCAGGCCCTCCTTGCGCACGGCGGCTAGACGCTCGGAGAGGCGGTGCGCGAGCCAGATGGGCAGCGGCATGAGCTGCGGCGTCTCGGTGGTGGCGTAGCCGAACATGATGCCCTGGTCGCCCGCACCCTGCCTGTCGATGGCGTCGGTGGAGGTGCCCTCACGGGTCTCGAACGCGTTGTCGACGCCCTGGGCGATGTCGGGCGACTGCCCGCCGATCGACACCGAGACGCCGCACGAGCGGCCGTCGAACCAGACGTCGGAGGAGGTGTAGCCGATGGAGGTGATCTTCTCCCGCACGATGGCGGGGATCTCCACGTAGCCCTTCGTCGTGACCTCTCCGGCCACGTGCACGAGCCCCGTGGTCACGAGCGTCTCGACGGCCACGCGCGAGTGCGGGTCGACCGTGAGGAGCGCGTCGAGGATGCTGTCCGAGATCTGGTCGCAGATCTTGTCGGGGTGGCCCTCGGTGACGGACTCGGAGGTGAAGAGACGAAGAGAGGTCATGGTGCTCCTGTTAGGGCGGCGGCGAACACTCCGAGGATGTCATCAGCCACCGACGTTTTGCTGCCGGATGCCTCCAGCACTATATCGCCGGAGGCGCCGAGCACCGTGACGCTGTTGTGCTCCGTGGCGAACCCCGTGGTCCAGCCCACCGAGTTGAGCACGAGGTAGTCGCAGCCCTTCCTGGCGATCTTCGCCCGACCGAGCTCGACGAGCTCCGCCGGTGTCGTCGCGGTCTCGGCGGCGAAGCCGACGATGAGCCGGCCCGAACGGGGAACGGCCGAGATGGTGGCGAGGATGTCGGGGTTCTGTACGAGCTCGAGGGTGAGCCGCTCCCCCGTGGAGGCCTTCTTGATCTTGCCGTCGGCCACGTCGATCGGCCGGTAGTCGGCCACGGCCGCGGCCATGACGGTGAGGTCGTGCGAGGGCGAGGCCGCCGAGGTGGCGTCGAGCAGCTCCGCCGTGGTCTCGACGCGGATGACCTCGACCCCCGAGGGCGGCTCGATCTCGAGGTGCGCGGCGATGAGGGTGACGGATGCCCCGCGGTCTCTGGCGGCGGCGGCGATCGCCACGCCCTGGCGACCGCTCGAGCGGTTGCCGATGAAGCGCACGGGGTCGAGCGGTTCCCGGGTGCCGCCCGCGGTCACGAGCACGCGCAGCCCCTCGAAGTCCCGACGCCCCGCGGAGGCCGCGACGGCCAGCGCTGCCGCGACGATGTCGTCGGGCTCGGCCATGCGCCCCACCCCGGAGTCCTTGCCGGTGAGCTGCCCGCTCACGGGCCCCACGAGGTGCACGCCGCGCGAGCGCAGCGTCTCGACGTTGGCGGCCGTGGCGGCGTTGTGCCACATCTCGGTGTGCATCGCGGGGGCGATGACCACGGGCGCGGTGCTCGCGAGCACGGTGTTGCCGAGCAGGTCGTCGGCGAGGCCGTGGGCGAGCTTGGCGATGGTGTTCGCGGTGGCGGGCGCGATGACGATGAGGTCTGCGGCCTGGCCGATGGCCACGTGCCGCACCTCGGCGACCGCCTCGTAGAGATCGGTGTTGACCGTGTTGCGGGAGAGCGCCTCGAGCGTGGGGCGACCCACGAAACGCAATGCGTTCTCGGTGGCCACCACGTGCACGTCGTGACCCGCCAGAACGAGACCACGGATGACGTTCACGGCCTTGTAGGCCGCGATGCCACCCGTGATCCCGACGACGACGTTCACGCGCGCTCCCTGGTGATGTGCTGCGGTGTGCTGCGGGATCGCTGAGAAGCGGACGCTACTCGGCGATCGGAGCGGCGGGCTTGACGGTGAGCTTGTCCTCGTTGATCTCGTGCATGGCGACGGAGAGGGGCTTGTCGTCGATGGTGGAGTCGACGAGCGGACCGACGTTGTCGAACAGGCTTCCCTCGTGGAGGTCGGCGTAGTAGTCGTTGATCTGGCGGGCGCGCTTCGACGCGAAGATGACGAGCGCGTACTTCGAGTCGACCTTCGAGAGAAGTTCGTCGATGGGCGGGTCGATGATGCCGAGCTTGTTGGTGGGCATTGTGTTCACTCCTTGCTGCGAAGGTCAGTTGCCTTCCGAATCTGCATCAATTCTACGACCTCCGCCGCGGCGGCCTCGACATCGCTGTTCACGACACGGTGATCGAACTCGTCCTGGGCCGCCAGTTCGACCTTCGCGGTGGTGAGTCTGCGCTCCTGCTCCTCGAGCGATTCGGTGCCGCGGCCGATGAGCCTGCGCACAAGTTCGTCCCAGGTGGGAGGCAGGAGGAACACCAGCACGGCCTCCGGCATGGCCGCCTTCACCTGGCGGGCGCCCTGGATGTCGATCTCGAGCAGCACGCTGCGCCCGGAGGCCAGCGCCTCGTCGATGGGCGGCCGGGGTGTGCCGTAGCGCGAGCGGTTGTGCACCACGGCCCACTCGAGGAACTCGCCGTTCTCGACCATGCTGTCGAAGTGCTCGTCGTCGAGGAAGTAGTAGCTCACGCCGTCGACCTCGCCGGGGCGGGGGGCCCTCGTGGTGGCCGAGACGGAGAGGCAGACCTCGGGGTAGTTCTCCCTGATGTAGGTCGAGACCGTGCCCTTGCCCACGGCCGTGGGCCCGGCGAGCACCACGAGCCGGGTCTCGCCCGGGCGCTCCACCTGGGGTGCGCGCTGCTCGAGGTACTCCCGCAGACGCTCCTGCTGGTGCACGCCGAGGCCGGCGAGCTTCTTGGTGGGGGCGATCTCGAGGCGCTCCATGACGCGTTCCACACGCACGGGGCCGAGACCGGGGATGCTCTGCAGCAGATCGCGCACCCGCATGGTGGCCTCGACGCTCTCGGTGCTGCGGAGGGCGTTGTCGAGCACGGCCACGGCGCTCAGGCGGCGCTCGGAGACGGCGCGCTTGACGGCGGCACGCGCCCGGCGGGCGGCGACGGCGGCGCGGGAGGCCGCGGCGCGGTCGACCTCGGGCGGGTTCACGCGATCACCTCCGCGAGGGAGTCGGCATCGGCGCGGATGGCGTCGGCGAGGCCCGCCGCACCGTGCTGCAGCAGCGAGCGTGAGACGCTCACCACCACGTCCGGGGCGAGGGGCCCGAAGACGTGCGGCAGAGCCGAGTACTCGGCCCCCTGGAAGCCGAAGCCCGGTGCGAGCACCGGGGTGGTCGACAGATCGCGCAGGGTGTCGGCGCCGAAGCCGTAGTCGTCGAGCCGCTTGGTGGCGCCGAGCACGAGACCGAAGTCGCCGAGGCGTGTGCGGTCGGTGTTGGCGGCGGCCACCTCGTCCGCCACGAGGCGGGAGACGCTCGCCCCTGCGCTCGTGCGGGCCGTCTGCAGGGCGCGCGACTCCGGGTTGGAGGTCGCGCTCAGCACGAACACGCCCTTGTCGGCCGAGGAGGCCGACTCGAAGAGCCCCGAGAGTGCGCCCACCCCGGTGAACGCCGTCACCGTGAGGGCGTCGACCTCGAGCGGCGATCCCGGCGTCAGCCACGCGGCCGCGTAGCCGTCGTTCGTGGAGCCGATGTCGCCGCGCTTGGCGTCGCCGATCACGAGCAGTCCCGCCGCACGGGCCGCGGCGAGCACGTCCTCGAGCGCCTGGAACCCCGCCGATCCGTAGGCCTCGAAGAACGCCACCTGCGGCTTCACGATGCCGGCCCGCCCCGAGGCGGCGACCGCCTCGACCACCGCGAGACCGAACGATCGCGCCCCGGCGGCATCGGTGGGCAGCGCCCACTCCCCGAGGAGGTACGGGTGCGGATCGATGCCCACGCACAGATGGCCGTGCGTGCCGAACACGGCGTCGAGCCGCGATCCGAACGCGGTCATCCGCGCGCGCTCCTGGCCAGGGCGTACTCCTGAAGCGAGGTCACCTCGAAGCCGTCCTTGAGGGCGTCGAACGACGCGACCGCTGCTCCGAGCTGCGCGATCGTGGTGAACAGCGGCTTGTCGGCCGCCACTGCGGCGGCGCGGATCTCGTAGCCGTCCACTCGCGCCGAACGACCGCTCGGCGTGTTGATCACCATGTCGACCTTGCCGTCGTTGATGAGGTCGACGATGGTCTCGCCCTGATCCTCACGGCCCTCCGAGTACTTCGCCACGATGCGGGCGTGGATGCCGTTGCGGTTGAGCACCTCGGCGGTGCCGCCCGTGGCCAGGATCTCGAAGCCGAGCTGCTGCAGGCGCAGCACGGGCAGCACGATGGCGCGCTTGTCGCGATCCGAGACCGAGACGAACACCGTGCCCGAGGTGGGCATGCCGCCGTACGCGGCCTCCTGGCTCTTGGCGAACGCGCGCGGGAAGTCGCGGTCGATGCCCATGACCTCGCCCGTGGAGCGCATCTCCGGGCCGAGCACCGAGTCGACGATGAGACCCTCCTTGGTGCGGAACCGCTTGAACGGCAGCACGGCCTCCTTGACGGCCACGGGAGAGTCGAGCGGCACGACAGAGCCGTCCTGTGCCGGCAGCATGCCCTCCTCCTTGAGCGAGGCGATCGTGGCGCCCACCATGAGCCGCGAGGCCGCCTTGGCGAGCGGGATGCCGAGGGCCTTCGAGACGAAGGGCACCGTGCGGGAGGCGCGCGGGTTGGCCTCGAGCACGTAGAGGATGCCGGCGCCGATGGCGAACTGCACGTTGAGCAGCCCCTGCACGCCGATGCCCTGGGCGATGAGGAGGGTCGCCTCGCGCACGCGGTCGATCTGGTCGCGACCGAGCGTCACGGGCGGCAGCGAGCAGCTCGAGTCGCCGGAGTGGATGCCGGCCTCCTCGAGGTGCTCCATGATGCCGCCGATGTAGAGCTCGTGACCGTCGTAGAGCGCGTCGACGTCGATCTCGATCGCGTCGTCGAGGAAGCGGTCGACGAGCAGCGGGTTGGACTGGCCCACCATGCCCTGGCCGGCGATCCGCTCGAAGTAGTCCGCGAGCGAGGGGCTGTCGTAGACGATCTCCATGCCGCGGCCGCCCAGCACGTAGGAGGGGCGCACGAGCACGGGGAAGCCGATCTCCTCGGCCACCGCCACGGCCGACTCGTAGTCGGTGGCCGTGCCGTTCTTCGGGGCGAGCAGCCCGGCGGCGTCGAGGATGCCGGAGAACAGGCCCCGCTCCTCGGCGAGGTCGATCGCCGACGGGGTGGTGCCGAGGATGGGCACGCCCGCCTCCTCGAGGCCCTTCGCGAGCCCGAGCGCGGTCTGGCCGCCGAGCTGCACGACGACGCCCACGAGCTCACCCGACTGCTGCTCGGCGTGGATGACCTCGAGCACGTCCTCGAGCGTGAGCGGCTCGAAGTAGAGCCGGTCGCTCGTGTCGTAATCGGTGGAGACCGTCTCGGGGTTGCAGTTGATCATGATGGTCTCGAAGCCGGCGGCCGAGAGCGCGTACGAGGCGTGAACGCACGAGTAGTCGAACTCCACGCCCTGCCCGATGCGGTTGGGGCCAGAGCCGAGGATGACGACCTTGCGGCGGTCCGACGGCGTGATCTCGGTCTCGAGGTCGTAGCTCGAGTAGTGGTACGGCGTGAGCGCCGGGAACTCCCCCGCGCACGTGTCGACGGTCTTGTAGACGGGGCGGATGCCGAGGATGTGCCGCACCTCGCGCACCTCCTTCTCGCCGAAGCCGCGCAGGGTGGCGATCTGGGCATCCGAGAAGCCGTGCTGCTTGGCGAGGGTGAACATGGCGTGGTCGGCGTTCTCCGACGCGGCGATGGCGTCGGCGACCTCGTTGATGAGCACGATCTGGTCGATGAACCACGGGTCGATCTTGGTGGCCTCGAAGACCTCCTCGGTGGTGGCGCCTGCACGCAGGGCCTGCTGCACCGTGATGATGCGGCCGTCGGTGGGCACGGCGGCGATGGCGAGCAGCTCATCCTTGTCGCCGGGCTCGCCCTCCCAGTGGAACGAGGATCCGCGCTTCTCGAGCGAGCGCAGCGCTTTCTGCAGCGCCTGCGAGTAGTTGCGGCCGATCGCCATGGCCTCGCCCACCGACTTCATGGTGGTGGTGAGGGTCGGGTCGGCGGCCGGGAACTTCTCGAACGCGAAGCGGGGCACCTTCACCACGACGTAGTCGAGCGTCGGCTCGAAGGATGCGGGGGTCACCTTGGTGATGTCGTTCGGGATCTCGTCGAGCCGGTAGCCGATGGCGAGCTTCGCCGCGATCTTGGCGATCGGGAAGCCCGTGGCCTTGGAGGCGAGAGCGCTCGAGCGGGAGACGCGCGGGTTCATCTCGATCACGATGATGCGGCCGTTCGACGGGTCGACGGCGAACTGGATGTTGCAGCCGCCCGTGTCGACGCCCACGGCGCGGATGATGTCGATGCCGATGTCGCGGAGCTTCTGGTACTCGCGGTCGGTCAGCGTGAGCGCCGGTGCCACCGTGATGGAGTCGCCCGTGTGCACACCCACGGGGTCGACGTTCTCGATGGAGCAGACCACGACCGTGTTGTCGGCCGTGTCGCGCATGAGCTCGAGCTCGTACTCCTTCCAGCCGAGGATCGACTCCTCGAGGAGCACCTCGGTGGTGGGGCTCTGGTGCAGCCCGTCGCCCACGATGCGGCGGAGCTCGTTCTCGTCGTAGGCGAAGCCCGAGCCGAGCCCGCCCATGGTGAACGAGGGGCGTACCACGAGCGGGTAGCCGAGGTCCTCGGCGTAGCCGACGGCCTCCTCCACCGTGTGCGCGATGTAGGAGCGGGCCACGTCGGCGCCGCAGTCGAGCACGAGCTGCTTGAAGATCTGGCGGTCCTCGCCCTTGTTGATCGCCTCGAAGTTCGCGCCGATGAGCTCGACGTCGTACTTCTCGAGGATGCCGTGCTCGTGCAGCTGGATGGCGGCGTTGAGCGCGGTCTGACCGCCCAGGGTGGGCAGGATCGCATCCGGCTTCTCCTTGGCGATGATCGACTCGATGACCTGCCAGGTGATGGGCTCCACGTAGGTGGCATCGGCGAAGTCGGGGTCGGTCATGATCGTGGCCGGGTTGGAGTTCACGAGGATGACGCGCACGCCCTCCTCGCGGAGCACGCGGCAGGCCTGCGTTCCCGAGTAGTCGAACTCCACGGCCTGACCGATCACGATCGGGCCGGAGCCGATGACGAGAACACTCTTGATGTCGTCTCTCTTGGGCATTACTGGTCGTCTCCTTCAGAGAGGGCAGCGGTCGCGGTGCTCTTCTTGGCGAGGATCATCTCGCGGAACCGGTCGAACAGGTACATGGAGTCGTGCGGGCCTGCGGCGGCCTCGGGGTGGTACTGCACGGAGAAGGCGTCGAGGTCGAGGCAGCGGATGCCCTCCACCACGTCGTCGTTGAGGCTCACGTGGCTCACCTCCACGCGGCCGAAGCCGGCGGGAGAATCCACGATGCCCTCGCGGGGCGCGTCGACCGCGAAGCCGTGGTTCTGGCTCGTGATCTCGACCCGGCCCGTGAGCTTGTCGAGCACGGGCTGGTTGATGCCGCGGTGGCCGAAGGGCAGCTTGTAGGTGCCGAAGCCCAGGGCGCGGCCGAGCAGCTGGTTGCCGAAGCAGATGCCGAAGTACGGCACACCGTCGCGCAGCAGCTCCTGCAGCAGCTCCACGTGGGTCTCGGAGGCCTCTGGGTCGCCAGGACCGTTGGAGTAGAACAGCGAGTCGGGCGCGAGGGCCCGCACCTCGTCGGCCGTGACCGACTCGGGCAGCACCTCCACGTCGAAGCCGCGCTCGGCGAGGTAGTTGAGGGTCGAGGTCTTCACACCGAGGTCGAGCACCGCCACGGAGCCGATGCGCTCGCCGACGGCCGCCACCTGGTAGCGCTCGGCGGTCGAGACCACGGTCGAGAGCTTCTGCCCCGCCATGCCGGCCCCGGCGCGCACGGCGTTGAGCTGCTCGGTGGGGTTGAGCTCGTAGTCGGCGCCCGAGAAGATGCCCGCGCGCATGGCGCCGAGCGAGCGCAGGTGGCGCGTGACGGCACGGGTGTCGATGCCCGAGATGCCCACCACGCCGTCGGCCACGAGGTCGTCGTCGAGGGAGCGCTGGGCGCGGAAGTTGGAGACGACGCGCGAGGGGTCGCGCACGACGTAGCCGGCGACCCAGATCTTCGACGACTCCTTGTCGGTGTCGTTGACTCCGGTGTTGCCGATGTGCGGAGCCGTCTGCAGCACGATCTGGCCGGCGTAGGAGGGATCCGTGAGGGTCTCCTGGTAGCCCGTCATGCCGGTGGCGAAGACGGCCTCTCCGAGGGTGCGGCCGCGCGTGCCGTAGGCACGCCCCTCGTAGCGTCGTCCGTCTTCCAGCACGAGTACGGCGGGGTCGGTGGTGATCACGACGAGGGTCCTTCCTGTTGCGGGATGATCGAGTTGGTGGCGTCGATCAGTGTGGTCGTGTCGCCCAGTCGGGTCGCGCGGAGGTAGCTCTCGACGTCGACGGGGCCGGTGGTGGAGTCGTAGGTCCAGTCCAGGCGCACGAGGCCCCCGGTCTCGACGGCGCGGTCGATGGCCCAGGTGGAGGTGCCGATCGAGCGGATGCGCGCCGCGGGGATGAAGGTCTCCGGCTCGCCGGGGATGGCGATCGCCACGCCCGTGCCGAACACCGAGGCCGTGCCGCGGCCGCGGAACGCGAGGCCGGGGATGGTGAGCCGCTCGAGCGGCTGCCCCGCGAGCGTGGTGGCCACGTAGAGCACGGCGCTCTGCACGAGCTCGGCACCGCGCTCGGCCGGAGAGCCGCCTGCGGGGTTCACGAAGGCGGCCTGGCGCCTCTTCCTGCCGCGCCAGGCGAGCACCATCGAGAGCAGCACGAGCAGGCCGAACGTGATGGCGATCGCGCCCCAGAGGATCCTGGTGTCCATCAGAACCCGCCTCCCGCCGTCTCGTCGACGGGAGCCAGCTCGCCGTCGCGGAGGGTGGCGTAGCCGTGGAGGAAGGTCCAGCGCACGGACCCCGAGAGCGTCACGCCCTCGTAAGGGGTGTTGACGCTCCGCCCGTGCAGGCGGTCGAGGGAGAACACGCTGCTCGCCGAGGGGTCGACGAGCGTGATGTTGGCGGGGGCGCCGACCTCGAAGCCGTGGCTGTGGTCGTCGAGCCGGCCGATCCGCGCGGGAGCGGTGGAGAGCACGCGGGCGACATCCGCCCAGTCGAGCAGTCCGGTGTCGACGAGGGCCGTCTGCACCACGGGCAGGGCGCTCTCGAGCCCCACCATGCCGAACGCGGCCGCATCCCACTCGCTCTCCTTCGCCTCGCGCGGGTGCGGGGCGTGGTCGGTCGCGACGATGTCGATGGTGCCGTCGGCCACGCCCTCGCGGAGCGCCTGCACGTCCTCGTCGCGACGGAGCGGCGGGTTCACCTTGTAGCGAGCGTCGTAGCTGCGGATGAGCTCCTCGGTGAGCAGCAGGTGGTGCGGGGTGGCCTCGGCGGTCACGGCGATGCCGCGGGCCTTCGCCCAGCGCACCACGTCGACCGATCCGGCGGTGGAGAGGTGGCAGATGTGCAGCCGGGCGCCCACGTGCTCGGCGAGCAGCACGTCGCGGGCGATGATCGACTCCTCCGCCACGGCGGGCCAGCCCTTGAGGCCGAGCTCGGAGCTCAGCGCGCCCTCGTTCATCTGCGCGTTCTCGGTGAGCCGCGGATCCTGCGCGTGCTGCGCGATGACGCCGTCGAAGGTCTTGACGTACTCGAGCGCGCGGCGCATGAGCAGCGAGTCGTGCACGCACTTGCCGTCGTCGGAGAACACCCGCACACCGGCGCGCGACTGGGCCATCGCGCCGATCTCGCTGAGCCGCTCCCCGGCGAGCCCCACGGTCACGGCGCCGATGGGGCGCACGGTGGCGTAGCCGGCGGCGCGCCCGAGGGCCTGCACCTGCTCCACCACGCCCGCGGTGTCGGCCACCGGCTGGGTGTTGGCCATGGCGAAGACCGCCGTGAAACCGCCCGCGGCGGCGGCGCGGGTTCCCGTGAGCACCGTCTCGCTCTGCTCGAAACCGGGCTCGCGGAGGTGCGTGTGCAGGTCGACGAGGCCGGGCAGGGCCACGAGGCCGTCGGCGTCGACCACCACGGTGTCGGCGGCGGGGGCGGTGCCCGTGGCGGTCGAGACGATGCGGCCGTTCTCCACGGCCACGTCGGCGATCCGGCCGTCCGGCAGCTGCGCGCCCTTCAGCAGGTACCGGGTCTCCCGGGCTCCGTGGTTCACTGCAGTGCCTCTCGTTCGCCGGACAGCAGGAGGTAGAGCACTGCCATTCGGATGGACACCCCGTTCGCGACCTGTTCGAGCACGGTCGACTGCGCGGAATCGGCCGCGGCGGCCGAGATCTCGAGGCCGCGGTTCATCGGTCCGGGGTGCATCACCATCGTATCCGGGCCGAGGGCCGCCATCCGCTCGTCGTCGAGGCCCCACTGGCGGGCGTACTCGCGGGCGTTCGGGAAGTAGGCGGCGTTCATGCGCTCGCTCTGGATGCGCAGCATCATGAGCACGTCGGGTCGCGCGCCGCGGAGCGTCTCGTCGAGGTCGAAGCTCACCGCGGCGGGCCACGCGTCGACCCCGAAGGGCACGAGTGTGGCGGGGGCCACGAAGGTCACCTCGGCGCCGAGCGTGCGCAGCAGCCACAGGTTCGAGCGGGCCACACGCGAGTGCAGGATGTCTCCCACGATCACCACGCGCACGCCGTCGAGGTCCCGGCCCCGGCTCGCACCGGGGTGCAGGCGCCGCCGCATGGTGAAGGCGTCGAGCAGGGCCTGGGTGGGGTGCTCGTGCGTGCCGTCGCCCGCGTTCACCACGCCGGCGTCGATCCAGTCGCTCTGCGCGAGCACCTGCGGGGCGCCGGAGGCGTGGTGGCGGATGACGACGCCGTCGGCCCCCATGGCGGCGAGGGTCTGCGCCGTGTCCTTGAGGCTCTCGCCCTTCGACACGCTCGAGCCCTTGGCGGAGAAGGTGATGACGTCGGCCGAGAGCCGCTTGGCGGCCGCCTCGAACGAGATGCGGGTGCGGGTTGAGTCCTCGAAGAAGAGGTTCACGACCGTCTTGCCGCGCAGGGTGGGGAGCTTCTTCACCTCGCGCGTCTGCACGTCGGCCATGTCCTCGGCCACGTCGAGGATGCGGATGGCGTCGTCGCGCGACAGGTCCTTCGTCGAGAGCAGGTGCCTCATGCGCTCGCGCCCCCTTCGATGCTCACGTCGTCGGCGCCGTCGATCTCGTCGAGGCGCACGTTGATGCGCTCCTCCCGGGAGCTCGGCAGGTTCTTGCCCACGAAGTCGGCACGGATGGGCAGCTCGCGGTGGCCGCGGTCCACGAGCACCGCGAGTCGCACGGCGCGGGGGCGGCCGAGGGCGTTGAGCGCGTCGAGGGCGGCGCGGATGGTGCGGCCCGAGTAGAGCACGTCGTCGACGAGCACCACGGTGGCGCCGTCGATGCCGCGGCGGGGCACCTGGGTGGGGGCGGGGGTGCGCGTGGGGTGACGTGCGAGGTCGTCGCGGTACATCGTGATGTCGAGCGAGCCGACGAGATCGGCGGGGCTCGCAGCCGAGGGCTCTATGCGGCCGATCTCGGCGCCGATCCGCTGAGCGAGCACGACACCCCTCGTGGGGATGCCGAGAAGCACCAGATCGTCGGCTCCCCGGTTGGACTCCAGGATCTCGTGGGAGATCCGAGTCAACGCCCGGGCTATGTCAGCCTGCTGCAGCACTGTGCGCTTCACGCAGCCGACCTCCTTTCCCGTCTCTCGTACGGCCTTTAAAGGATGTCCATGTCTTACGTCCTCGACTCTACCAGCCGAGGGGAGCCGCGCCGTCTCGTCGGCGTCTGCGACGCAGGCCGCGTTCAGGTGCCGCGTTCACGGCCGGGACATCCGGGCGCCACGGGCCGTTCACCTGCGTGTAGTCGGCTGGATGCCATCCCCCCTTCGATCTGAGGAGAACCATGCCCCGACGTCCCACCCTCGCCGTGCTCAGCACGTGCGCCGGTGCCGCCCTGCTGGCCGGAGCCGCTTTCGGCGCCGCCGCCGTGGCGCAGGCCGCCCCCGTGGCCGACCCCATCTCGTTCAGCGCCGAGGATGCCCGCCTCGCCCTGAGCCCCCTCTCCGGCTACGAGACGGGTGTGTTCGATGAGAGCGCCGCCGAGATCGTGCAGTTCCACGCGGGCACCGACCGCGCCTTCGTGGTGAACGCCCAGGCCGGTGTCGCCCAGGTGCTCGACTACTCCGACGCCACGGCGCCCGAGTACCTCTTCGATCTCGCCACGGCCGGCGTCGTCGCCGCCGACGGCTCCGTCATCCCCGCCGAGGCGGTCGCCAACTCCGTGGCCGTGCGCGCCGACGGTCTCGTGGCCCTCGCCGTGGAGAACGACCCCAAGACCGACGACGGCTGGGTCGTGTTCTTCGACGCCGCAGGCACCGGCACCGCGCTCGGCGCCGTGCGCGCCGGTGCGCTCCCGGACATGGTGACGTTCTCGCCCGACGGCACCACCGCCCTCGTGGCGAACGAGGGCGAGCCGGCCGAGGACTACTCGGTCGACCCCGAGGGCACGATCTCGGTCATCGCGATCCCCTCCACCCTCACCGCCCCGCTTCAGGCGGCCGTGCGCACGGCCGACTTCAGCGCCTTCGAGGCCGGCGGCACCATGACGCTGCCCGAGGGTGTGCGCATCTACGGCGGCATCGACGGATCCGCCTCCCCCGTGTCGGAGAACCTCGAGCCCGAGTACATCACGGTCTCCCCCGACGGACTCACCGCCTACGTCTCCATCCAGGAGGCCAACGCCATCGGCGTCATCGACATCGCCTCGGCGACCATCGCCGCGGTCAACGCCCTCGGCACGCAGGACCACTCGGTCATCGCCATGGACGCCTCGGATCGCGACGACGCGGTGAACATCACGACCTGGCCCGTGCAGGGCTTCTACCAGCCGGATGCCATCGGCAGCTTCGACGCCGACGGCGAGACCTACGTGGTCTCGGCCAACGAGGGCGACAGCCGCGACTGGGAGGGCTTCTCCGAGGTCGCGCGCGTCAAGGACCTCGGTGACGACGGACTCGCACCGGTGTGCGCTTCGCTCGAGTCTTTCGTGACCGACGAGCAGCTCGGCCGCCTCAACATCACCACCGCGAACGGCCTCGACGAGACCGCCGGCTGCTACTCGGAGCTCTACTCCTACGGCTCGCGGTCGTTCTCGATCTGGTCGGCCGACGGCACCCAGGTCTTCGACTCCGGCTCGGACTTCGAGCAGATCACGGCGGAGGCGCTGCCAGAGGGCGTGTTCAACTCGAGCCACACCGACGTCGCCTTCGACAACCGCAGCGACGACAAGGGCCCTGAGCCCGAGGGTCTCGCCCTCGGCACGATCGACGAGCGCACGTACGCGTTCATCGGCTTCGAGCGCGTGGGCGGCGTGATCGTCTACGACATCACCGACCCGACCGACGCCTCGTTCGTGACCTACGTCAACAACCGCGACTTCTCGGTGATCGACCCCTCCGAGTCCACCGAGGCCCTCTCGGCCTCCGGTGACCTCGGCCCCGAGGGCCTCGACTTCGTGTCGGCCGCCGACTCCCCCACCGGTGAGCCCATGCTGCTCGTCGGCAATGAGGTCTCGGGCACCACCACCGCCTTCGGCATCGAGGTCGCCGAGGAGCCCGTGATCACGCCGACGCCCACGCCCACCGTGGAGCCGACCCCCACCGCTGAGCCGACTCCCACGCCCACCGGTGTGCCGTCGCCCACGTCGACCGCGATCGCGCCGGCGCCGCCCACCTCGAAGCCGGGCGCCGACGGCTCCCTGGCCTCCACGGGCGCCGATCCCCTCCCGGGCGTGGCCGCAGTAGCAGCCCTCTTCACAGCGGGCATCGCCACCCTGGCCTTCACCCGCCGCCGCCGCACCGCGTAGCGGTTCGGAAACGCGAACGTCCCGCCCACCAGCCCTCATGGGGTTCGGTGGGCGGGACGTTCGCGTTTCAGAACTGAACTACACCTGCTGGGCGACTCTAGCGAGCACGCCGTTGACGAAACCGGCCGAGTCGTCGGTCGAGAGCGTCTTCGCGGCCTCTACGGCCTCATCGATGGCCACACCCGAGGGCACCTCGTCGTTGTAGAGGATCTCCCAGATGGCGATACGCAGCAGGGCACGATCGATCGTGGGCATGCGCGCGATGGTCCAGCCCTGCGCGTACGTCTCGATCGTCTCGTCGATCTCGGAGAAGTGATCGACCACGCCGTCGACGATCTCACGGGCGTAGAGCCACGAGGTCTGCCGGTCGGGCTCCCCGGCCGCGCGGCCCGCCTCGGCGGCGAGCGACTCGGCAATGGGGATCTGCCGCACGTCGGCGGCAAAGAGGATGTCGAGGGCGCGCTTGCGCGCCTTCGTGCGTGAGCTCAACGACTCGCCCTAGTTGACGCGGCCGAGGTAGTCACCCGTGCGGGTGTCGACCTTGACCTTGGTGCCGATCTCGAGGAACAGGGGCACCTGGATCTCGTAGCCGGTCTCGACGGTCGCGTTCTTCGTGCCGCCGGTCGAGCGGTCGCCCTGGAGGCCCGGCTCGGTGTAGGTGATCTCGAGCACGACGGAGGCCGGGAGCTCCACGTAGAGCGGCTCGCCGTCGGTGAGCGCGATCGTGGCCATCTGCTGCTCGAGCAGGAAGTTCGACGACTCGCCCACGATGGCACCGGGGATGGTGATCTGGTCGTAGTCGGTGGTGTCCATGAAGACGAAGTCGTCGCCGTCCTTGTACAGGTACTGGAAGTCGCGACGGTCGACATTGGCCGTCTCGATCTTGGCGCCCGCGTTGAAGGTGCGGTCGACGAGCTTGCCGGTGCGCACGTTCTTGATCTTGGTGCGCACGAACGCGCCGCCCTTGCCCGGCTTGACGTGCTGGAACTCGATGACGTTCCAGAGCTGACCGTCGATGTCGAGCACGGTGCCGTTCTTGATGTCGTTCGTTGAAGCCATGAAAGAGGTGATCCGTTTCGAAGTATGTGGGGTGACCGGCTGATCGGTCCTGCACGAGTGTAGCGGTTCAGCCTTCGGGCGAGAGGAGAGCCACCAGCGCCAGGCGGTACGAGCCGAACCCGAAGCCCGCGATGACCCCGGTGGCGACGCCGGAGATCACGCTCGTGTGCCGGAAGGTCTCGCGGGCGTGCGGGTTGGAGATGTGCACCTCGATGAGGGGCACTCCCGCCTTGGTCACGAGCGCCGCCGCGTCGCGCAGCCCGTAGGAGTAGTGCGTGAACGCGGCGGGGTTGAGGATGACGGGGGTCGAGGTGTCGACGGCCTCGTAGAGCCACGAGATGAGCTCGGCCTCGTCGTTGGTCTGCCGCACGTCGATCTCGACGCGCCCCGCGGCCTGCTCGACCAGGAGGGCCTCGAGCGCCCCGAGATCCTGCGAGCCGTAGACGTCGGGCTCGCGACTGCCGAGCCGGCCGAGATTGGGGCCGTTCAGGACGAGGACGGATGACATCGGATTCTCCCTAGGACGCGATCTCTTGGTAGGCGGTGAAGAGCATCGAGGAGTCGGGACCCTGCAGCACCGTCGGCCGGGCGAGCTCGTCGAGCACGATGAACCGCAGCATGCTGCCGCGGGCCTTCTTGTCGCGCTGCATCGTGGCGAGCAGGGTGGGCCAGCGACCGGCCGGGTACTCGGTGGGCAGGGTGAGCGAGGTCAGAATGCGCCGGTGCCTGTCGACCACCTCGTCCGAGAGCGAACCGGTGAGCCGACCGAGCTCGGCCGCGAACATCATGCCCACGGCCACCGCGGCCCCGTGCCGCCACTGGTAGCGCTCGGCGTGCTCGATGGCGTGGCCGAGGGTGTGCCCGTAGTTGAGGATCTCGCGGAGGCCCGCCTCCTTGAAGTCGCTCGAGACGACCCTCGCCTTGACGGCGATCGAGAGCTCGACGATCCGCCGGAACTCCTCGGTCGAGGGATCGGTCGCCCGCTCCAGGTCGGCCTCGATGATGTCGAGGATCTCGGGCTCGGCGATGAAGCCGCACTTCACGACCTCGCCGAAGCCGGCCAGGATCTCGTTGCGCGGCAGACCCTCGAGCTGATCGAGGTCGGCCACCACGAGGCTCGGAGCGTAGAAGGCACCCACGAGGTTCTTGCCCTCGTTGGTGTTGATGCCCGTCTTGCCGCCCACGGCCGCATCCACCATGCCGAGGAGCGTGGTGGGCGCCTGCACGAGCGTGACGCCGCGCAGCCAGGTGGCAGCCACGAAGCCGGCCAGGTCGGTCACAGCGCCGCCGCCGAAGCCGATCACGGCATCGGTGCGGGTGAAGTCGGCCTGCCCCATGACCTGCCAGCAGAACGACGCGACCTCCACGCGCTTGCCCGCCTCGGCATCCGGGATCTCGGCGAGCAGCACGTCGAACCGCCCGAGGCCGAGCAGCGACTCGCGGAGCGCGGCCGCCCTGGCTCCGAGGGTGGGCGGGTGCACGATGAGCACCTTCTGCACGCTCGGCGCGAGACCCTCGGCCACGCGGTCGAGGATGCCGCGGCCCACGATCACGTCGTAGGCGTCGACACCCGTCACGGGGATGGTGGTGACGTCGGTCATGATGCGGTCTCCCGGGAAGCGGATGGTGAGGCGGAGGCGGAGGCGGATGCGGATGGCGAGGCGGATGTGCTGGTGCTGAGGCGCCCGCGGGCCCACTCGGCGAGCTCGGCGGCGATCTGGTCGGTGGGGCGGTCGCTCGTGTCGGCGACGTGATCGGCGAGGCTCTCGTAGAGCTCGCGGCGCTTCTCGTGGAGCGCGAGCCACGAGGCGAGGTCGGGCACGAGCGGTCGCTTGCCGTTGCCGAGCCGGGACTCGACCGCGTGCGGCTGCACCGTGAGAAGCACCACGGGGAGCTCGGCGATGTCACGCCTCGTGTCGGGATCGAGCACGGCGCCGCCGCCGAACGACACCACGGCGTCGGTGCCGAGCGCCTTCACCACCTCTGCCCGTTCGAGCGCCCGGAAGTGCCCCTCGCCGTGCGTGGCGAAGATCTCCGGGATCGGGCCGTGGGAGGCGACGATGAGCTTGTCGGTGTCGACGAAGGGCACGCCGAGCAGCCGCGCCACGCGCTTGCCGATGCGGGTCTTGCCTGCGGCGGGAGGGCCGATCAGCACGACCGTCATGCGCGCGCGATGCCGGTGCGGAGCGCCTCGGGGATGGCGGCGAGGTACGACTCGAGGTTGCGCCGGGTCTCCCCCACCGAATCGCCGCCGAACTTCTCGAGCACCGCGTTGGCGAGCACGAGTGCCGTCATCGCCTCGGCGACCACGCCGGACGCCGGAACGGCGCAGACGTCGGAGCGCTGGTGGTGCGCTGCGGCGTCCTCCCCCGTGGCGACGTCGATGGTGTGCAGCGCGTGCGGCACGGTGGCGATGGGCTTCATGCCAGCGCGCACCCGCAGCACGGTGCCGGTCGACATGCCGCCCTCGGTGCCCCCGGCACGATCGGTGGAGCGGGTGATCTCGTCACCCTCGCGGTACAGCTCGTCGTGCGCGGCCGAACCGCGGCGGCGGGTGGTCTCGAAGCCGTCGCCCACCTCCACGCCCTTGATGGCCTGGATGCCCATGAGGGCGGCCGCGAGCTGCGAGTCGAGCCGGCGGTCCCAGTGCACGTGCGATCCGAGCCCGGGCGGCAGGCCGTAGGCGAGCACCTCGACGACACCGCCGAGGGTGTCGCCCTCCTTGCGGGCGTCGTCGATCTCGGCCACCATGAGCGCGCTCGTGGCGGCGTCCCAGCAGCGCACCGGATCGGCGTCGAGTGCATCGACGTCGGTGGGCACGGGCAGCGGGCTGCCCTCGGGCACCCGCACAGGGCCGATCGCGAGGGTGTGGCTCACGAGGGTGATGCCGAGCTCGCCGAGGAACCTGCGGGCGATGGCGCCGAGCGCCACTCGCGCCGCCGTCTCACGGGCGCTGGCACGCTCGAGGATGGGGCGCGCCTCGTCGAAGTCGTACTTCTGCATGCCCACGAGGTCGGCGTGGCCGGGGCGCGGGCGCGTGAGGGGGGCGCTGCGGCCCCTCCCGGGGAGTTCCTCCTCCGGAGCCTCGACACCCATGACCTCGGTCCACTTCGGCCACTCCGTGTTGCCGATGCGCACCGCCACGGGGCTGCCGAGGGTGCGGCCGTGCACGACGCCGCCCGACATCGCGAGCTCGTCCTGCTCGAACTTCATGCGCGCACCACGACCGTAGCCGAGCTTGCGGCGGGCCAGATCGGCTCGCAGATCGGAGAGGGAGACGGGGATGCCGGAGGGGAGTCCTTCGACGATCGCGATGAGTTCTTGACCGTGGGACTCGCCGGCGGTGAGCCAACGGAGCATAGTTAAGATCTTCCCACAGTCGTGGAACGCTCCCCGTCAGTCCGAACCCACCGCCGCGAGCAGCTCGGCGGTGATGGAGTCCTCGTTGGCTAGGGGGAGGAGGGGGTCGGCGTTGGTGAAGATGCGGATTTGGGCGACGGCCTGGTGGGCGAGCATGGACAGGCCGGAGACGGGTGTGCCGCCTCCCGACGACCAGACGGCCGCGAGTTCGCTGGGCCACGGGTGGTAGGCCACGTCGAGGAGGGTTGAGGAGGATGCCGCGGCTACGCCCTCGAAGAAGGCACCTGCGCCCACTCCGCCCGGCAGGGTGCTGATGGTGAGGTCGGGCTCGAGAGTGGCCACGGCAGGATCGGTGAGAGCCAGCACCGTCGAGGTGAGACCCGCGGCTCGTGCGGACTCCACCACGTCGGCCGCCTTCGACGGGGTGCGCAGCACGATGTCGACGTGCTCGGCGCCGAGCTGCGCGGCGGCCACCACGGCCGATCGGGCTGTCGCTCCCCCGCCCACCACGAGTGCGTGCGTCGACCGCTCCACCCCCGCCCTGCGCAGGGCCTCCGTGATGCCGTAGACGTCGGTGTTGAAGCCGCTCAGCCGTCGCGCACCGCCCGAATGCTCGACCAGCACGGTGTTCACCGCCCCGGTGGCCGTGGCCACCGCATCCACCTCGTCGAGCAGTGGGATGACCGTCTCCTTGAGCGGCATCGTGAGCGAGAGCCCGCGCCAGCCGTCGTCGAGCCCGGCCACGAACGCCGCCAGCTCCTCCGAGGCGACCTCCACGGCGTCGTACCGCCACGGCAGCCCGAGCGCGCTGTACGCCGTGCGGTGCAGCAGCGGTGACCTCGAGTGCCCGATGGGCGACCCGAGCACCGCGAGACGCTGCGCTCCCGACGCGCAGGACGCCGGCGAGAAGGATGCCGCGGGGTCCGTCATCCGCTCGCCTACTCGATCTCGGGGTGCGCCGCCCACCACTCCTGCAGTCGCACCACCGCGGCGTCGTGCTCCTCGACGGTCTCGGAGAACACGGTCTCACCGGTGTCGAGGTCGACGGTCACGAAGAAGTACCACGGGCCGGGGGCCGGGTTGAGCGCCGCGTTGATGGCGTCGTCACCGGGGTTGGCGATGGGGCCGGCCGGCAGCCCTGGATACAGGTAGGTGTTCCAGATGTTCGACGGATCCTCGCGCTCGGCCTGCGTGGTCTCCACGCGGCTGTGGCCGGCTCCGTAGGCGATCGTGGCGTCGGACTCCATGTTCCAGCCCGCGTCGAGGCGGTTCTGGAAAACACGGGCGACCTTCGCCATGTCCTCGACGCTGCCCGCCTCCTTCTGGATGAGCGCCGCGAACGAGAGCACGCGCAGTCGGTTCTCCGGGGCCACCCCTGCCGCGTCGAGCGACTGGAAGGTGCGGTCGACCATGGTCTTGATCATCGACTCGGGGGTGTCCCCCGGCTCGAACGTGTAGGTGGCGGGGAACAGGAAGCCCTCGATGCTCGGAGCCTCGGCGGGCACACCGAGCGCGGTGTAGTTGGCGCCCACCGCCTGGAACTGCTCGATCGGCAGCCCGGTGACGTCGGCCAGCTCCTGGTAGATGCCCGCGGCGCTCGATCCCTCGGGGATCGTGACGGTGTTGTCGACCTTGTTCGCAGGGTCGAGCAGCGCGTCGAGAGCCGAGCGCGCGCTCATCTGCTCCGCGAGCTTGAAGGTGCCGGGGTTGAACACGGGCTCGGGGCTCGTGCCGAGCAGCTCCTGGTAGAAGGCGGAGGAGCTCTTCACGACACCGGCAGCGGCCAGGTTGTCGCCGATGGTCTCGCCGCCGTCGCCCGAGTTGATGACGAACATCACCTCTCCGGTGCCCGCCCCCTCGTAGTCCTCGACCTCGCTGCCGGCGAGGACGGATTCGATCTGCGAGCCGAAGGTGTTCCAGACGTACACACCGCCCCCCACGAGCAGTCCCACCGCCACGATGGTGAAGATGAGACCGCCGATCCAGCGCCTCGGCTTCCTGGCGGGCCCGCCCGCTCCGCCGCCGGCGACCCGGCCTCCTCGCCGACCGCCTCCCGCAACCTGTGGTGCCCGTGAGGCGTCCGCCATCCGCGCGTCTCTGCGGGATCGGGGCGCACCCTGCGGCTTCTCCGGCTCTCGGAAGAACTCGGCGAACGGGTGGTCTTCTGGTGGCTGTCGGTCAGTCACTGCCTTTTCCTTGACTCGGGTGGAGGAGGATACCCGGGGGTTTCCCCGAGGCTCGCTCACTGTCTAGGGCATGCTGCACGAGTATAACCGCGGCAACCTGATCGATCACGGGGCGCGAGGTGCGGGTGTTGCGACCGCTGCGGTGCAGGGCGGCCTGCGCGGAGACCGTGCTCAAGCGCTCATCGATCATGCGCACGGGCCGGCCGGCGCCGTCGGATGCGGCCTCGTCGTCGGCGAGGCGGGCCGCGAAGCCCTTCGCGTCCTGCGTCGAGGCGGTCTCGCCGCCGCTCATCGCGAGCGGGAGCCCCACCACGTACTCGAACGCGTCGAGCTCCTCCGCGATCGCGCGGATCCGGCGCAGGTCAGAGCCGTCGTCGGCTCGCGGCACGGTCTCCACCGGCGTCGCCAGCATGCCGTGCAGGTCGGTGCGCGCCACACCGATGCGGGCCTTGCCCACATCGATGCCGATCCGCACGCCCACTCGCATGCGCTACCCGGCGACCGCGTTCGAGACGGCCTCGAGGGCCGCGCCGATCGCCTGCGTGTCGGTGCCGCCGCCCTGGGCGAGGTCGTCCTTGCCGCCGCCACCGCCACCGAGAACACCGGAGGCGAGTTTGGCCAGTGCGCCGGCCTTGGCGCCTGCGGCCCTGGCGGCGGGGGTCGTGGCCACGATCACCACGGGCTTGCCACCGGCCACGGCGGCGAGAGCCACCACGGCAGAGTCGGTGCCCGAGGTGGTCAGCGCCTCCCGCACTCCCGTGGCGAGCTGCCGCAGCTCGTCGGCGGAGCGCAGCTCACCCACGTGCTCGGCCACCAGGGTGGTGGAGCCGGCAGGGCGTGCCGTGGCCGCGAGGGCGGGGATGCGTGTGGCGAGGGCGCCGGCCTCGAAGGCCGCGATGCGCTTCTCCGCCGCCTTGAGGTTGGCGCTCAGATCGGCGATGCGCGCGGCGAGCTCGTCGCGCGGCGCCTTGAGCGAGGAGGTGAGCTGCGAGACGAGGGCGCGCTCGGCGGCGAACTCCCGGAACGCCTCGAGACCCACGAGCGCCTCGACACGGCGGTTCGTCGATCCGATCGACGACTCCCCCTGCAGGTTGATCATGCCGATCTGCGCACTCGAGGCCACATGGGTGCCCGCGCACAGCTCGCGTGACCAGGGGCCGCCGATGTCGACCATGCGCACGACGTCGCCGTACTTCTCGCCGAAGAGCGCCATCGCGCCCATCGAGCGCGCCTCGTCGATGGGCAGTTCGCGCGTCACGACCTCGAGATCCGAGCGGATGGCGATGTTCGCCTTCTCCTCGATCTCGGTGCGGGTCTCGGCCGAGAGCGGCTGGTTCCACGAGAAGTCGAGCCGCATGTAGCCGGCCTTGTTGTACGAACCGGCCTGGTGAGCCTCGTCTCCGAGGGTCTCACGGAGCGCGGCGTGGATGAGGTGGGTGGCCGAGTGCGCCTGGGTGGCCCCCCGGCGCCAGTCGCGGTCCACCACGGTGCGAGCCGTGTCGCCCACGGCGATCTGCCCGCTCGTGACCTCGGCGCGGTGGCTGATGAGCCCCTTGACGGGCTTCTGCACGTCGAGCACGGTGAGCTCGAAGCCGTCGCCCACGATCGTCCCCGCGTCGGCCTCCTGGCCGCCTGACTCGGCGTAGAGCGCGGTCTCGGCCACGATCACCTCCACCTGCTCGCCCGCCACGGCGCTCGTGACCGAGACGCCGTCGAGGATGAGGCCGAGCACGGAGGCCTCGGCCTCGAGCTCGTCGTAGCCGCGGAAGACCGTCTCGCCGAGGGCGCGGAACTGGCTGTAGACGGTGAGGTCGGTGATGCCGAGCTTCTTCGCCTTCGCATCGGCCTTGGCGCGCTGCTTCTGCTCGGCCATGAGCGACTCGAAGGCCACCCGGTCGACCGTGATGCCCGACTCCTCGGCGATCTCGAGCGTGAGGTCGATGGGGAACCCGTAGGTGTCGTGCAGCAGGAAGGCGGTGTCACCGGGCAGCTGAGCCGCGGTCTCCGCCTTCGCGGAGTCATCCTTGAGCGTCGCCACGGCGAGGTCGAGGATGGCCGTGCCACCGGTGAGGGTGCGGAGGAACGATTCCTCCTCGGCGTAGGCGCCGCGCGAGATGCGGGCGTAGTCGGCCTCGACCTCGGGGTAGGCGGCCTTCATGGCGTCGCGCGAGGCCGTGAGGAGCTCGGGCATGGTGGCGGTGTCGACCCCGAGCAGGCGCATCGAGCGCACCGTGCGGCGGAGCAGTCGGCGGAGGATGTAGCCGCGACCCTCGTTGGAGGGCGTCACGCCGTCGCTCATGAGCATGAGGGCGCTCCGCACGTGGTCGGCGACCACACGCATCCGCACGTCGTCGTCGTGGTCGGCGCCGTAGCGACGACCGGAGATCTCGGCGGCCCGATCGAGCACGGGGCGCACCTGGTCGATCTCGTAGAGATTCTCGACACCCTGCTTGAGGAACGCCACGCGCTCGAGGCCCATGCCCGTGTCGATGTTCTTGCGGGGAAGCTCGCCCAGGATCTCGAACTCGGTCTTCGAGGTGCCCTCGCCACGCAGGTACTGCATGAACACGAGGTTCCAGATCTCGATGTACCGGTTCTCGTCGGCGGCGGGGCCGCCCTCGAGGCCGTAGGCCGGGCCGCGGTCGAAGTAGATCTCGGAGCACGGGCCGGCGGGGCCCGGCTGCCCGGTGGACCAGTAGTTGTCCTCTTTGCCGAAGCGCTGGATGCGGGAGTCGGGCACCCCGGCCACGCGCTTCCAGATGTCGATCGCCTCGTCGTCGTCCTCGTAGACGGTGACCCACAGGTCGCGCTCCGCCATTCCGAGTCCGCCATCGGACTCCGGCGTGGTGAGCAGCTCCCAGGCGTACCCGATGGCGCCTTCCTTGAAGTAGTCGCCGAACGAGAAGTTGCCGTTCATCTGGAAGAACGTGCCGTGCCTCGTGGTCTTGCCGACCTCTTCGATGTCGAGGGTGCGGATGCACTTCTGCACGCTCGTGGCGCGCGGGTACGGCGCGGGCACGAGGCCCGAGAGGTACGGGATGAACGGCACCATGCCGGCCACGGTGAAGAGCAGCGACGGGTCGTCGGAGACGAGCGACGCGGAGGGCACGACGGTGTGCCCCCGATCGCCGAAGAAGGTCAGCCAGCGGGAGCGGATGTCAGCGGTCTGCATTGAGTGGAGTCGCCCCTACTTGGCGTCGGAGATGGCGGCGCGGAGCTCGGCCTCGCGCTCGCGGTAGCCGTCGACGAGCGAGTCGCCGAACTCCTTCGTGCGCTGGTCGAGGTCCTTAAAGAACTGCTTGCCGCTCTTCGTCTGGTTGAACTGGTGGGCGGCCAGGAAGCCGAGGCCGATGCCGGCGATCAGCCACAGGATCTTCTTCATGTCGTTCTCCTCGTGCGAGTGGGGTGCGGAAAGCCTCAGGCCAGCTTAGCCGCGATGGGTCTGTCAGCCCTTGGGGCGGAGGCCGATGAGAGCTGTGCGCACGGCGGCGCTGAAGCCGGCGAGCTTGATGAGCGGGCCGCCCACGGAGGCGGCGAAGAGCGCCACGAGCGACGAGACGTTGCCGGTGACCTCCTCCACGTTCTTCGTGATGGTGTCGACCCGCGCGAGCTGCCGGTTCGCCTCCTGCACGGTCACGGTGGACTCGGCGAGGATCGGCGTGATGCCGTCGCTCACGTCCTTGATCGAGTCGCGGGTCTGGTCGAACACTCCCCCGAGCTTGATGAGAGGGATGGCGATGAGGCCCACGAGCACGGCGAACACGCCCGCTGCGATGAGGCCGGCGATGTCTCCACCAGTCATTGTGGGAGCCCTTCAGGTCGTCGAGTATCGGAGGCCGATGATGCAGAAAGCGGGCCACCCGTGGGTGACCCGCTCTCCAGTATGCCGTGTCCGGTGTTAGCGGGCGGCGTAGTACTCCACCACGAGCTGCACTTCGCAGGTCACGGGGACCTCGGCGCGCTTGGGGCGACGCTCGAGGCGTGCCTGCAGCTTGTCGAGCTCGACCGAGAGGTAGCCGGGGGTCTTCGGCAGGAGGTCGATGTGACCACCGGCAGCGGCGACCTGGAACGGCTCGGTGCCCTCGGAGCGGGTCTTGACGTGGATGGTCTGGCCCGGCTTCACGCGGAAGGAGGGACGGTCGACCAGCTGGCCGTCGACCAGGATGTGACGGTGCACGACCATCTGACGGGCCTGGGCGGTGGTGCGGGCGAAGCCGGCGCGGAGGATCAGGGCGTCGAGGCGCATCTCGAGGAGCTCGACCAGGTTCTCACCGGTCAGACCCTTCGCCTTGCGGGCCTCTTCGAAGGCGATCTTCAGCTGCTTCTCGCGGATGCCGTACTGGGCACGCAGGCGCTGCTTCTCGCGCAGACGCACAGCGTAGTCGCTGTCCTGCTTGCGCTTGGTGCGGCCGTGCTCACCGGGAGCGTATGGGCGCTTCTCGAGGTACTTGGCCGCCTTCGGGGTGAGGGGGATGCCGAGTGCCCGCGAGAGGCGGGTCTTGCTGCGCGTACGCGACTTGGTAGCCACTTACGTCCTTTCGTAGAAGTTCTTACAAGATGGATGCGCGCCGGAGCGCGCGTGTGAATCCACAGGATTCCAAGTAAGAGGGATGTCGCCGGGCGGTTCGGCTAAAGAACACGATCCCGTCATCAAGGTCGATCGGCAGCCGCTCCGAAGTGACGCTGATTAGGCGAATGCAAGATTAGCACAGCGGATGCCCTCATCCAGGCGTTCCCCGCGTGATGTCGCGGAGTTTCTGCAGTCGCGCCGAGACCTCCCGCTCGTGCCCGTGGTCGGTTGGGGTGTAGTAGGTCGTGCCCGCCAGTTCATCGGGCAGGTACTGCTGCCTCACCACTCCCACGTCGCTGTCGTGCGGGTACTTGTAGCCCTTGCCGTGGCCGAGCCGCTTGGCGCCGGCGTAGTGGGCATCGCGCAGGTGCTTGGGCACGCGGCCGAAGTTGCCCGCCTTCACGTCGGCGATGGCGGCATTGATGCCCATGTAGGAGGCGTTCGATTTGGGTGCGGTGGCCAGGTAGACGACAGCTTCGGCGAGCGGGATGCGCCCTTCGGGCATGCCGATCATCTGCACGGCCTCCGCGGCGGCGACGGCGATCGGCAGCGCCTGCGGATCGGCGATCCCAATGTCTTCCGACGCGAGGATGATGACGCGACGGCAGATGAACCGCGGATCCTCCCCCGCCTCGAACATGCGCGCCAGGTAGTGCAGCGAGGCGTCGACGTCGGAGCCGCGCACCGACTTGATGAAGGCGCTGATGACGTCGTAGTGTTCGTCGCCGTTGCGGTCGTAACGGAGCAGCGCGCGGTCGACTGACTGCTCGAGGATCGCCCCCGTGATGAGCGGCACCTCGTCGGCGTCGTCTTCGGCGACCCCCGCGCGGGCCGTGGCCGCGGAGGCCTCGAGGGCGGTGAGGGCACGGCGGGCATCACCCGACGCCATGCGGATGATGGCGGCGCGCGCCTCGGGGTCGAGGGCGACCCTGTCGTTCAGGCCGCGCGCATCCGTGACCGCCCTGTCGATGAGCACGCCGAGGTCATCGTCGGTGAGCTGCTCGAGCGTGAGCAGGAGGGAGCGCGAGAGCAGTGGCGAGATCACCGAGAACGACGGGTTCTCGGTGGTGGCGGCTACGAGGATGACCCAGCCGTTCTCGACGCCGGGCAGGAGGGCGTCCTGCTGCGCCTTGGTGAAGCGGTGGATCTCGTCGAGGAAGAGCACGGTGGAGAGGCCGTAGAGGTCGCGGTTGCGGAACGCCTCCTCCATGACCTGCCTCACGTCTTTGACACCGGCGGTGACGGCCGAGAGCTCCACGAACTTGCGGCCAGAGGAATGGGCGATGGCCTGGGCCAGCGTGGTCTTGCCCGTGCCTGGCGGGCCCCAGAGGATGACGGAGACCGATCCGCTCGCTCCCCCGGTGTCGGAGGCGAGGTTGACGAGCGGGGAACCGGGCCGCAGGAGGTGCTTCTGACCGGCCACCTCGTCGAGACTGCGTGGTCGCATGCGGACAGCGAGCGGGACTGCCCCGGAGTGGAGTCCCGGTTGCTGATGAGCCATACGTCTAGGGTACTGTGATGGGCCGACACGGCCCGGCGTACCGGCAGTCGGCAGAGCACATCAGGAGGACCCGTGGCACCGAAGAACCAGGATCGCGCCGCTCGTGAGGCGCGCACGCGGCTGCGGGACTACCAGGCACGTCAGCAGGCGCATTCCGAGCGGATCGGGCGTCGCACTCGCGACAACATCATCGCGGCCGTCATGGTCGTGCTGCTGATCGCCGGTGTCACGGCTGCGCAGATCTTCTACTTCAGCGGAGGCCCCGGCGCTCCCGTGGCGTCCTCCACACCGACCCCCGGCGCCACCGATCCCGCCGCCGCGGAGGGTGAGAACACCGGCGACGTGCCGCCCTCCACCGTCGCGGAGGACCGCACCTGGACGGGCACGATGACCATCGATGGCGTGCCCCTCGGCATCGAGCTCGACGGGGCAGCGGCACCCCAGGCCGTCTCCGCCTTCGTGACGCAGGCGCAGTCCGACTTCTTCACCGACACGAGCTGCCACCGCCTCACCACGAGCGGCATCTTCGTGCTGCAGTGCGGCGACCCGACCGGCACGGGCACGGGTGGCCCCGGATACAACTACGGCCCCGTCGAGAACGCTCCCGCCGACGACCTCTACCCGGCAGGAACCCTCGCCATGGCCCGCCAGGGCGGCAACGGCAGCAGCATGGGCAGCCAGTTCTTCATCGTCTACGACGACTCGACCATCCCCTCGGATGCAGCGGGCGGCTACACCGTGCTCGGCACCGTCACGAGTGGCCTCGACGCTCTCACGACCGGCGTGATCGACCAGGGCACCGCCGACGGCGCGGCCGACGGCAAGCCCGCCGCTCCCGCCGTCATCGAGAGCGTGACCGTGCAGTAGCGGCAGGGCCGCACTCGAAAGCCCGCCACGCCGTGCAATAGGCTGGTGCCCGTGCTCCAGACATCGTCGACAGGAATGACTCCGTGACCGTTAGTGAACAGCAACCGTGGGGTCGAGTCGACGACGACGGCTCCGTCTACGTCCGTGAGGCCGAGGGTGAGCGACTCGTCGGTCAGTACCCCGATGGCACGACGGAGGAGGCGCTCGCCTACTTCGAGCGCAAGTTCACCGACCTCGCCGGTCAGGTGACCCTGCTCGAGCAGCGTGCCAAGCGCGGTGCTCCCGCCGCCGACATCGCGAAGGCCCTCAAGTCGATCAGCGCCGCGGTGGAGTCGGCCAACGCCGTCGGCGACCTCGCCGCGCTCAGGACACGCCTCGAGGCCCTCTCCTCCACCGTGTCGGAGATCACCGAGAAGCAGTCGGCGGAGGCGCAGGCCGAGGTGGCGCAGGCCATCGTCGACCGCACCGAGATCGTGGTCGAGATCGAGGCCCTCGCGGGGCACGATCCCGCGAAGGCGCAGTGGAAGACGGTGACGTCGAAGATCGACGAGCTGTTCGGCCGCTGGCAGAAGCACCAGCAGGACGGCCCGCGCATCCCGCGCTCGGAGGCCCAGGAGCTGTGGAAGCGCTTCCGCGAGGCCCGCACCTCGCTCGAGACCCAGCGCAAGGCGTTCTTCTCCGAGCTCGACCAGGTGCACCGCGACGCTCGCACGCGCAAGCAGGCACTCGTGGAGCGCGCGGAGGCTCTCGAGTCCCGCGGCAGCGACGGCATCACCGCCTACCGCGACCTGCTCACGGAGTGGAAGGCCACCGGGCGAGCAGGCAAGAAGTACGACGACGCGCTCTGGGACAGGTTCAAGGCCGCCGGCGACGTGCTCTACTCGGCCCGCAGCGAGGTCGTCGCGCGCGACGAGGGCGAGTTCGGCGAGAACCTCACGCAGAAGCTCGCGCTGCTCGACGAGGCGGAGCCCCTGCTCACCGAGACCGACCGCACGAAGGCCCGTGAGGCCCTCACCTCGATCCAGCGGCGCTGGGACGAGATCGGCAAGGTCCCCCGCGACCAGGTGAAGCCGGTCGAGGATCGCCTGCGCAAGGTGGAGGCCGCCGTGCGCAAGCTCGACGAGGACCACTGGCAGCGCAACAACCCCGAGAAGAAGGCGCGGTCGGAAGGCCTGGCCTCGCAGCTCACCGGGGCGATCGAGAAGCTCCAGCGCGAGATCGACGACGCGAAGACCGCGGGCGACACCCGCAAGGTCAAGGAGCTGCAGGAAGCGCTCGACGCCAGGAAGGTCTGGCTCGACGCCCTCGGCTAGCGCCTGATCACGGGAGGCTGTGCACAGACCGCACACTGCCTCGCGTTCTCCACAGATGACCGCCGGATGCCGGCCGCGCACGTCGCGGCCGGCATCCTTCGTTCATGCCCCCTCCCCCCGCCCTGCCGTTCGTGCTCGATGCACGCTCCCTCCCCGCCGTGGAACTCGCCGCCGCTCGGCTCGACGGTGCCGTGCGCCGGCTCGGAGACGCGTTCCTCCCCCTCGACGTGCGCGAGACGCCCGCGCTCCGAGCGGCCACGATCGCGCACCTCGTGCCACCGGGCCTCGTGCTGGAACGGCGGTCGGCCGCCTGGCTGCTGGGGGCGGATCCGCAGTTCTCGTTGCCGCTGCAGCTGTGCGTGCCCTCCACGAGACGCATCGGCTATCAGCGCGCGGCGGAGCACGTGGTGCGCCAGGTGAGAGTCGGCGAGGCCGAGTGCGTCGGGATCGGCGGGCTCACGACCACGGGCCCCGAGCGCACGGCTCTGGACCTCGTGCGCTGGGAGGCCGTCTTCGACCGTGCGGCGGCCATGGCGGTGTCGACCCTGCTGCTGGCGGCCGAGGCCACGCCCGACGACGCCATCCGGAGGCTCGGCTGTACTCCGCACCTGCCGCACAAGCACCGGGCGCTCGACCGCCTCCGCTCGCTGCAGCAGCTGCCGACGCTCGAGCGGTACCGGGAGGCCTGTGTCAGCCGCCGGTGACGCGGTAGACGTCGTAGACGGCGTCGATGCGGCGCACGGCGTTGAGCACGCGGTCGAGGTGGGTGGTGTCGCCCATCTCGAACACGAAGCGGCTGATGGCGAGCCGGTCGGTCGAGGTGCTCACCGAGGCGCTCAGGATGTTGACGTGGTGCTCCGAGAGCACCCGTGTGACATCGCTCAGCAGGCCGGAGCGGTCGAGCGCCTCCACCTGGATCTGCACGAGGAAGAGGCTCTTCGACGAGGGCGCCCACTCCACGTCGATCATGCGCTCCGGCTCGTTGAGCAGAGACGCCACGTTGTGGCAGTCCGACTGGTGCACCGAGACGCCGGAGCCGCGGGTCACGAAGCCCACGATGTCGTCGCCGGGCACGGGCGTGCAGCACTTGGCGAGCTTCACGAGGATGTCGGGGGCGCCGCGCACGAGCACGCCGGAGTCGCTGTGGGTGACCCGCGGGCGGTTGCCCACGAACACGTCGAGATCCGAGTCCTCGCTCTCGACCTCGGTCTGCAGCGACGCGAGCACCTTCTCGATCACCGACTGGGTCGAGATGTGACCCTCGCCGATGGCCGCGTAGAGACCGGAGACGTTGTCGTAGTGCAGCTGCGAGGCCACATCCGCGATCGAGTCCTGGTTCATGAGCTTCTGCAGCGGCAGGTTCTGCTTGCGCATGGCCCGCGCGATGGCGTCGCGGCCCTGCTCGATGGCCTCGTCGCGGCGCTCCTTGGTGAACCATTGGCGGATCTTGTTGCGCGCCCTCGGGCTCTGCACGAAGCTGAGCCAGTCCTGCGACGGCCCCGAATCGGGGTTCTTGGAGGTGAAGACCTCCACCACGTCGCCAGAGCCCAAGGTGGAGTCGAGCGGCACGAGCCGGCCGTTGACCTTCGCGCCCATCGTGCGATGGCCCACCTCGGTGTGCACGGCGTACGCGAAGTCCACGGGGGTCGCGCCCGCGGGCAGGCCCACGACCTTGCCCTTCGGGGTGAACACGTAGACCTCTTTGGCGCCGATCTCGAAGCGCAGCGAGTCGAGGAACTCGCCGGGGTCGACCGTCTCGGCCTGCCAGTCCGAGATTCGGGCGAGCCACGCCATGTCGGTGTCGGAGGAAGCGGCGGGAGCGGGCGTGGCCTTGCCGCCGTTCACGCGCTCCTTGTACTTCCAGTGCGCCGCCACGCCGAACTCGGCGCGCTGGTGCATCTCGTTGGTGCGGATCTGGATCTCGACGGGGCGACCGCCCGGCCCGATCACCGTGGTGTGCAGTGACTGGTACAGGTTGAACTTGGGCGTGGCGATGTAGTCCTTGAACCGCCCGGGGATCGGGTTCCACCTGGCGTGGATCGAACCCAGCACGGCGTAGCAGTCGCGCACGGTGTTGACGAGCACGCGGATGCCCACGAGGTCGTAGATCTCGTCGAACTCGCGGCCGCGCACGATCATCTTCTGGTAGATCGAGTAGTACTGCTTGGGCCGACCGGCCACCTTGCCGCGGATCTTGCCCGACTTGAGGTCGTCGTTCACCGCATCGATGACCGCCTGCACGTACTCCTCGCGCTGCGGAGTGCGTTGGCGCACGAGGTTCTCGATCTCGACGTAGAGCTTGGGGTAGAGCACGGCGAACGAGAGGTCCTCGAGCTCCCACTTGATCGACTGGATGCCCAGCCGGTGTGCGAGCGGCGCGTAGATCTCGAGGGTCTCCTTGGCCTTCCGCTGCGCGGACTCGGCCGGCACGAAGCCCCAGGTGCGCGCGTTGTGCAGGCGGTCGCAGAGCTTGATGATGAGCACGCGGATGTCGCGCGACATCGCCACGATCATCTTGCGCACCGTCTCGGCCTGCGCGCTGTCGCCGTACTTGACCTTGTCGAGCTTCGTGACGCCGTCGACGAGCATCGCCACCTCGTCGCCGAAGTCGTGGCGCAGCATGTCGAGCGAGTACTCGGTGTCCTCGACCGTGTCGTGCAGCAGGGCTGCCGCGACGGCCTTCGAGCCGAGCCCGAGCTCGGCGAGGATCTGCGCCACGGCCACGGGATGCGTGATGTACGGCTCGCCGCTGCGGCGCTTCTGCCCGTCGTGGGCGCGCTCGGCGGCGGCGTACGCGCGCTCGAGCACCGTGAGGTCGGCCTTCGGGTGGTTGGCCCGCACGGTCTTGATCAGGGTGTCGACCGCACCGGCCGGCTGCGCCCGCGAGAACAGACGCGGGACCAGTCGCCGGAGTGTGGCGGTGGACGTCGTGGTGGGTTCCGTCATCTCAGGCCTCCACCACGATTATCCCCCACCGCCGACTACGCCGAGACCGAGGCCTTCGCGGCGCGCTCGCGGTCCTTGAGCACCGCGGCGTCGTGCCGCTTGATCTTGGCCTCGCCCTGGCGGAACTGCACATAGAGCGGAGCCGCCACGAAGATCGTGGAGTACGTGCCCACGATCATGCCGATGAGCAGCGCGAGCGAGATGTCGCGCAGGGTCGACGCACCGAGCACGAACGATCCGATGATGAGGATCGACGCCACGGGCAGAGCGGCCACCACCGAGGTGTTGATGGAGCGCACGAGGGTCTGGTTCACCGCGAGGTTGACCGTCTCCGCGAAGGTCCGCGTGCCGCCCTCCCCGAGGTTCGTCGTGTTCTCGCGGATCTTGTCGAACACCACGACGGTGTCGTAGAGCGAGTAGCCGAGGATCGTGAGCAGTCCGATCACCGCGGCGGGGGTGATCTCGAGCCCCGTGATGCCGAAGACGCCCGCAGTGATGACGAGGTCGTGCACCAGCGCCACGAGGGCTGCCGCCGCCATCTTCCAGGTGCGGAAGTAGATGGCCATGAAGATGGCCACGAGCACGAGGAAGATCACGAGGCCGCGGATGGCCTGCGCGGTGATGTCGGCACCCCACGTGGCGCCGATGAACGACACCGTCACATCCGAAGCCGGCACGTCGTAGGCGGTGGCGAGAGCCTCCTGCACCTCGGTGGCCGTTGCGTCGTCGAGCTCGTCGGTCTGCACGCGCACGGCGTCCTGGCCGATCGTGCTCACACGCGCCGCACCGCCGGGAGCGACCTCCTCGATGACGTCGCTCGCGAGCGTCTGGTCGAGGGTGGAGACCTGCGAGACGGTGAACTCGGATCCACCGCGGAACTCGATGCCGAACTCGAACCCGCCGCGCACGAACGGGCCCACGATCGCGATGAGCACGAGCACGGCCGAGATGAGGTACCAGAGCTTGCGGCGGCCGATGAACTCGACCGATCGCTTGCCGGTGTAGAGGTCGTTTCCGAATTGGGAGAAGCTGGCCATCAGGAGTTCTTCCCCTCATCGGTCTTCGTGGGTGTCGAGGTGGTTCGAGGCCCGTCGAGCTCGGCGGCCTTGCGCTCGGCGATCGTCTGCCGTTTGACGGCCTCGCGGGTCGACGAGCCCTTCTTGTCGGCCTTGATGGCGGCCGTGGGCTCGCGGAACTGCGCACGACCCCGGTAGACCGCGCCGAGAGCACGAGGGTCGAGACCGCTCAGCTTGTGACCGTCGCGGAAGAATGGGCGCTCGGCCAGGAGGGTGACGAGCGGGTGCGTGAACATGATGACCACGATGATGTCGACGATCGTGGTGAGACCGAGCGTGAAGGCGAAGCCTCGCACGTTGCCGATCGCGAGCACGTAGAGCACGGCGGCGGCGAGGAAGTTCACGGCGTCGGAGGCGGTGATCGTGCGGAGTGCACGACGCCATCCTGCCTGCACCGAAGAGGTGAGGGCCTTGCCGTCTCGCAGTTCGTCTCGTATTCGTTCGAAGTAGACGATGAACGAGTCGGCGGTGATACCGATCGCCACGATCAGACCGGCCACACCCGCGAGCGAGAGCCGGAAGTCGATGCGCCAGGACATCAGGGTCACGAGGAGGTAGGTCATGGCGAAGGCCACGACGAGCGAGGCGATCGTGACCGTGCCGAGTGCCCGGTACTGGATGAGCGAGTAGATGATCACGAGGATCAGGCCGATCGCACCCGCGATAAGGCCGGACAGCAGCTGGGTCGAGCCCAGCGTGGCCGAGATGCGCTCGGACGACTCCGTGTTGAAGCCGATGGGCAGCGCACCGAACTTGAGCTGGTCGGCGAGGGCCTTCGCGGAGTCCTGGGTGAACGATCCGGAGATCTGCGCCCGGCCGTCGGTGAACGCGCCGCCCGTGGTGGGGGCCGTGATGACCCGGCCGTCGAGCACGATGGCGAACTGGTTCTGCACACCCGTGAGCCCGAAGAGGCGCGTGGTGACGTCGGCGAACTTCTGCGTGCCCTCGTCGTTGAACGTGAGGTCGACCACCCAGCTGCCCGTGGAGGCGCCGTTCTGCGTGGTGCCCACACCGCTCGTGGCATCGGCGATGTCGGAGCCCTCGATCTCGACCGGGCCGAGGAGGTACTTCACGCCGTTGTCGTCGCACGTCACGAGGGGCTGGTCGGCCGGAGCCTGGCCCGCGTCGTCGGCCTCGGCCGAGTTGCAGTCGAAGCTGTCGAACTGGGCCTGCAGCGCCGGGGTCACCCAGGCGAGGTCGCTCGCGTTGGTGGGGCTGGCCGTCGGTGTGGTCGACAGTGCCGGGTCTGGCGTGGCGCCAGGACTCGACGTCGTGGCGGAGGGAGTGGAGACGCCGGCGAGCAGCACCGGGCGGAAGTCGAGCTTGGCCGACGACTCGATGCGGTCGAGCGTCTCCTGGTCGGGCTGGCCCGGGATGGAGACGATGACGTTGCGGGCGCCCTGCGTGGTGACCTCGGCCTCGGAGACACCACTGGCGTCGACGCGCTGGCGGATGATCGCCACGGCCTGGTCGAGCTGCTCGGCCGAGACCTCGTCACCCGACTCGAGCTGCGGGGTCAGGATGATCTGCGTGCCGCCCTCGAGGTCGAGGGCGAGCTTCGGGGTCCATGTGGCGTCACTCCAGAGCGCACCACCTGCGATCGTTCCGATCAGGACCGCGAAGATCACGGCTAGCCAGACAAGCGTCTTCCACGCCTTTTTGACGGCGGTAGATTGTGCCACCTCGGTTACTCAGCTTTCTGTACCGCTCGTGCCTCGTCGCGGAGAGCGTGGATGGTGGGGGGACGAGAAGGTTACTCGTCGCCCTTCTTGTCGGACGGGTCGGCGGGCTTGGAGATGTCGAGCTTCGGCTCCGCGTCGTCGGAGTGGTCGATGACCTCCTGTGAGGGAGCGATCGGGGAGGGCGAGACCACGCGGGTGACCGTCTGGCGGTGCACCTTGAGGACGGTGCCCGGGGTGGTCTCGAGGAGCACCTGGTTCTCCTCCTCGTCCATCTCGAGGATGGTGCCGTAGAGACCGAAGTTGGTCATCACCTCGGCACCCACGGCCACCTGGTCCTGCAGCTCACGGGCCTGGGCCTGACGCTTGCGGCTGTTGCGGAACATGAAGATCACCAGCACGGCCAGAACGGCCAGCATGATGATTGTCAACGCATCGAATTCCATGAAGCAGGGGCCTTCCAGAGGGGTGAGGGGAGGTGGTCGGAGTTCATCCTAGGGGTGACTCCTGTGGACCAGATTGAATTATAGGTCATCGCCGAACAGCACGTCCGCGCGGCGGGCCATTCCGAAGTGGGCCCAGCCGGCCTTCGTGGCCACCCGTCCGCGCGGGGTTCGGGTGAGCAGCCCGATGCGCACGAGGAAGGGTTCGACGACCGCCTCGATGGTCTCCGCCTCCTCGCCCACGGAGACCGCGAGCGTGTTGAGCCCCACGGGCCCCCCGTCGAATCGCTCGAGGATGATGCCCATGACGGCACGGTCGAGCCTGTCGAGACCGAGCTCGTCGACGTCGTAGAGCAGCAGGGCCGCCCTCACGGCCTCGAGCGTGGCACCGGTGCCCGTCACGAGGGCGTAGTCGCGCACGCGGCGGAGCAGGCGGTTCGCGATGCGCGGCGTGCCTCGCGAGCGCGAGGCGATCTCGCCGAGCGACTCCTCGCCGATCTCGACCGAGAGCATGTCGGCGGCGCGGTGCAGCACGCGCACGAGCTCGGCCGTCTCGTAGAACTCGAGGTGCGCCGTGAACCCGAAGCGGTCGCGCAGCGGATTCGGCAGCAGGCCGGCGCGCGTCGTGGCGCCCACGAGGGTGAAGGGGGCGAGGTCGAGCGGGATGCTCGTGGCCCCGGCACCCTTGCCCACCATGATGTCGATGCGGAAGTCCTCCATGGCGAGGTAGAGCATCTCCTCGGCCGAGCGCGCCATGCGGTGGATCTCGTCGATGAAGAGCACCTCGCCGGGCACGAGCGACGAGAGCACGGCGGCGAGGTCTCCCGCGTGCTGGATGGCCGGACCGCTCGTGAGTCGGAGCGGCCTTCCGCTCTCGTACGCCACGATCATGGCGAGGGTGGTCTTGCCGAGGCCGGGAGGGCCGGCGAGCAGGATGTGGTCGGGGGTGCGGTTCTGCATCGCGGCGGCGTCGAGCAGCAGCTGCAGCTGCCCCCTGACCTTCCGCTGACCCACGAACTCGCCGAGCGACTTGGGCCGCAGCGCCCCCTCGAAGGCGACCTCGGAGTCGGACTCGACCTCCGGGCTCACCGGGCTGTCGTCCTGGAACGCCGGGGTCATCGGGAGTCACCCGTCTTGGGCGCCGGCCCGAGCAGCGCGAGTGCGAGCCGGAGCAGGCTCTGCACGTTGGCGGCGTCCTCGGGCGAGGCGGTGTCAAGGGCCTCCTCCACAGCGGACGACGCGTTGCGCTCTGGCCAGCCGAGGCCCACGAGGGCGCGCTCCACGTTGCCGCGCACGTGCGGAGGCGGCGCATCCGGAGCACTGGGCGCCGCGGTGCCGCCCTGGTGCGCCAGGACCTTGCCCGTGAGCTGCAGCACGATGAGCTTGGCGGTCTTCGGGCCGATGCCGGAGACCTTGCGGAAGGCCGCGTCGTCCTCCCTGGCCACCGCGAGGGCCACGTCGGAGGGAGCGAGCTCGGAGAGCACACCGAGCGCCGACTTCGGGCCCACGCCCGTGACGCCGGTGAGCAGCGTGAAGATCTCGAGCGAGTCCTGATCGGGGAAGCCGTAGAGCGAGAGGCTGTCCTCCCGCACGATGAGCGAGGTGAGCACCGTGGTATCGCTGCCGACCCGCAGCACGAGTGCGTGCCTGGCGGTGACGGCCACGGCGAAGCCCACTCCCCCGACGTCGATCACGGCGGTTCCGCCTGCCACGGAGAGGACGGTTCCGCGGAGCGCACTGATCATCGGGCCAGCCTATGCGCCGCCGAGCGCCTGGCCGTCCCTTGCTCCGCGGCGCGCCACGCCTGCTGGGCAGCGGTCAGCCCCGAGGTGCCAGGTGTGGCCCCCGAAGGCTTCGCCCCGGCCGCCGAGGTGCCGAGCGGCACGCGCCACGCGTGGCAGATCGCCAGCGCGAGGGCGTCGGCCGCATCCGCGGGCTTGGGGATGCTCTCGAGCCTGAGCACCTTCGCCACCATGGTGCCCACCTGCTTCTTGTCGGCCTGCCCGTAGCCCGTGATGGCGGCCTTGACCTCGGAGGGCGTGTGCAGCCCCACCGGAAGGGATCGCCTGGCGGCGGCGAGCAGCGCGATGCCGCTCACCTGCGCGGTGCCCATGACGGTGCGCACGTTGTGCTGCGCGAACACCCGCTCCACCGCCACGCTGTGCGGGAGGAACTCCTCGATCGCCGCCTCGATGCCCGTGGAGACGATGAGCAGTCGCTCGGCGAGCGGCATGTCGGGCGGCGTCTGGATGACCGACACGTGCACGAGCGTGGCCGTGCGGGTGGCGGTGACGTCGACGATGCCCACACCGCAGCGGGTCAGGCCGGGATCGATGCCCAGCACCCGCATCGGGCCTCCCCCGCTCAGTCGTTCTCGAGTTCGGCCTGCACCTCGGCCGTGACGTCGAGGTTGGTGTAGACGTTCTGCACGTCGTCGGAGTCCTCGAGCGCGTCGATGAGCTTGAAGACCTTGCGGGCGGTCTCGGCGTCGGCCTCCACCTGCAGGCTCGCCACGAACTCCACGTCGGCGGAGTCGTAGTCGATCCCCGCCTCCTGCAGAGCCGTGCGCGTGGCGACCATGTGCGAGGGATCGGTGACGATCTCGAACGACTCCGCGCGATCGGTGACCTCCTCGGCGCCCGCGTCGAGCACGGCGAGCAGCACGTCGTCCTCGGACAGTCCGTCGGCGTGAGCCACGGTGATGACGCCCTTGCGGTTGAAGTTGTAGGCCACGCTGCCCGGGTCGGCCATGGTGCCGCCGTTGCGGGTCATGGCCGTGCGCACGTCGGCGGCCGCACGGTTCTTGTTGTCGGTGAGGCACTCCACCAGCAGGGCGATGCCGTTCGGGCCGTAGGCCTCGTAGATGATCGTCGTGTACTCGATCGACTCACCGGTGAGACCGGCGCCGCGCTTGATGGCGCGGTCGATGTTGTCGTTCGGCACCGAGGTCTTCTTGGCCTTCTGCACCGCGTCCACGAGCGTGGGGTTGCCGGCCATGTCGGCGCCGCCGATCTTCGCGGCCACCTCGATGTTCTTGATCAGCTTGGCGAACGACTTGGCACGGCGCGAGTCGATGATCGCCTTCTTGTGCTTGGTGGTCGCCCATTTAGAGTGTCCGGACACGAAAATCTCCTTCAGGAATCAGGGACGAGTCTACGCGACGGCGTGCTCAGCGGCCGGAGGCCCGCGCCGAGACCCGGTCGAGGAAGTACTGGTGGAAGCGGTAGTCGGCGGTCATCTCGGGGTGGAACGAGGTGCCGATGAGGTTGCCCTGCTCGACCGCCACCACGGTGCCGTCGTCGAGCCGGGCGAGGGCCGTGGCCTTCTCCCCCAGCTCGGCCACCACGGGTGCCCGGATGAACACGGCGTGCATCGGCTGCCCGCCGAGCACCGGCACGTCGAGGTCGGCCTCGAACGACTCGGTCTGCGCCCCGAAGGCATTGCGGCGCACGGCCACGTCGAGACCGCCGAAGCTCTGCTGGCCGCGGATGCCGTCGACGAGGCGGTCGGCGAGCATGATGAGCCCCGCGCAGGTGCCGTAGACCGGCATGCCCTCGGCGATGCGCTGCTGCACGGCCTCGGCCACGCCGAACGTGCGCGAGAGCTTGTCGATCACGCTCGACTCGCCACCGGGGATGACGAGGCCCGAGACGGCCAGCGCCTCCTCGGGCCGTCTGACCGTCACCACATCGGCGCCGAGCCGCGTGAGCACGGCGACGTGCTCGCGGAAGTCGCCCTGCAGGGCGAGAACTCCGACAGGCTGCCCGGACGCGCGCGTGCTCGTGCCCGCACTACCAGCCACGCTCGGCGAGGCGGTGCGGTGCGGGCACGTCGGCGACGTTGATGCCCACCATGGCCTCGCCGAGACCGCGCGAGACCTCCGCGATCACCGACGGGTCGTCGAAGAAGGTCGTGGCCTTGACCACGGCGGCCGCACGCTTCTCGGGGTTGCCCGACTTGAAGATGCCCGAGCCCACGAACACGCCGTCGGCACCGAGCTGCATCATCATGGCGGCATCGGCCGGGGTGGCCACGCCGCCCGCGGTGAAGAGCACGACGGGCAGCTTGCCGGTCTCGGCCACCTCGACCACGAGGTCGTATGGCGCCTGCAGCTCCTTGGCCGCCACGTACAGCTCGTCTTTCGACATCGAGCTGAGACGCGCGATCTCCTGCTTGATGGTGCGGATGTGCTTCGTGGCCTCGGAGACGTCGCCCGTGCCGGCCTCGCCCTTCGAGCGGATCATGGCCGCGCCCTCGTTGATGCGACGGAGCGCCTCGCCGAGGTTGGTGGCACCGCAGACGAAGGGGATGGTGAAGTCCCACTTGTCGATGTGGTTGACGTAGTCGGCCGGGCTCAGCACCTCGGACTCGTCGATGTAGTCGACGTTGAGAGCCTGCAGCACCTGGGCCTCGACGAAGTGCCCGATGCGGGCCTTCGCCATGACGGGGATGGAGACCTCGGCGATGATGGCCTCGATGAGGTCGGGGTCGCTCATGCGGGCCACGCCGCCCTGCGAACGGATGTCGGCGGGCACGCGCTCGAGGGCCATCACGGCCACCGCACCGGCGTCTTCGGCGATGCGCGCCTGCTCGGCGGTCACCACGTCCATGATCACCCCGCCCTTCAGCATCTCCGCCAGTCCGCGCTTGACGCGGCTGGACCCGAACTCGTGGGTTGTGCTCTCGCTCATCATGTCCTTTCGAAAAACAGGTGAATCCTACTGCGCGTCTGCCGGGCCGGTGGGCCAGGCCTTCTGGATGCCGGCGCGCACGTCTCCCAGGAGCTGGGGAAGCGCCTTGGTGCGGGCGATGATCGGGAAGAAGTTGGAGTCGCTCATCCAGCGCGGCACGATGTGCTGATGCAGGTGCCCCGCCACCCCTGCACCCGCCACGCGGCCCTGATTCATGCCGATGTTGAACCCGTCGCAGCGGGAGATCTCGGTGAGCACGCGCATGGCGGTCTGGGTGAGGCTCGCGATCTCCGCGACTTCCTCCTCGGTGGCCAGGTCGTATGTCGCAACATGACGGTACGGGCACACGAGCAGGTGGCCGGAGTTGTACGGGAAGAGGTTGAGCAGCACGTAGGCGTGCGTGCCGCGGGCCACGATGAGCGCCTCCTCGTCGCTCAGCGACGGAGCCCGGCAGAACGGGCACTCGTCGATGTGCGGCTGCTCGCCGCCCTGGATGTACACCATGCGGTGCGGCGTCCAGAGCCGCTCGAACTCGTCGGGGACGCCCGCGAAGTCGGCGGAGTCCTCGACGGGCCGATCCATCAGAGCTGGCCCTGGGTGGTGACCTGCTGGTGCGAGACGACGCTCGCCACGATGCGCTCGACGGCCTCGTCGACCGCCACGCCGTTCTCCTGCGAGCCGTCGCGGAAACGGAAGCTCACCGAGCCGGCCGCGGTGTCGTCGGCGCCCGCGATGAGCAGGATCGGCACCTTGTTCTTGGTGTGGGTGCGGATCTTCTTCTGCATGCGGTCAGAGGTGTCGTCGAGCTCGGCGCGGATGCCGCGCTTCTTGAGCCGGCGCACCACCTCGGCGAGGTAGTCGGCGTGCTCGTCGGAGATCGGGATGGCCACGACCTGGGTGGGCGCGAGCCACACCGGGAAGGCGCCGGCGTAGTGCTCGAGCAGGATGGCGAAGAAGCGCTCGATCGAGCCGAGCAGCGCGCGGTGGATCATGACGGGCTGCTGCCTCGTGCCGTCGGGGGCTGTGTACTCGAGCTCGAACAGCTCGGGCTGGTTGAAGTCGAGCTGCACGGTGGAGAGCTGCCAGGTGCGGCCGATCGCGTCGCGCGCCTGCACCGAGATCTTGGGGCCGTAGAAGGCGGCTCCGCCCGGGTCGGGCACGAGCTCGAGCCCGGAGTCGACCGCCACCTGGCGGAGGGTCTCCGTGGCCTCGTCCCACAGCTCGTCGGCGCCCACGTACTTCTCGGGGTCCTTGGTGCTGAGCTCGAGGTAGAAGTCGTCGAGACCGTAGCCGCGGAGCGTCTCGAGCACGAAGTCGAGCTGGCGCGCGAGCTCGTCCTTCACCTGGTCGGGCGTCACGTAGATGTGCGCGTCGTCCTGCGTGAGGCCGCGCACGCGGGTGAGGCCGGAGAGGGTGCCGCTCTTCTCGTAGCGGTACACGGTGCCGAACTCGGCGAGGCGCAGCGGCAGCTCGCGGTAGCTGCGGCCCCTGGCCCGGAAGATCAGGTTGTGCATGGGGCAGTTCATGGGCTTCAGGTAGTAGTCCTGGCCCTGACGCGTGATGTTGCCCTCGGCGTCGGTCTCCTCGTCGAGGTGCATGGGCGGGAACATGCCGTCCTTGTACCAGGTGAGGTGCTGGCTGGTCTCGAAGAGGTGCTTCTTGGTGATGTGCGGGGTGTTGACGAGCTCGTACTCGTTGGCGATGAGCTGCCGGCGCAGGTAGTCCTCGATTTCGGAGCGGATGATGCCGCCCTTCGGGTGGAAGACCGCAAGTCCCGATCCGATCTCGTCCGGGAACGAGAACAGGTCGAGCTCGTTGCCGAGCTTGCGGTGGTCGCGCTTCGCGGCCTCCTCGAGGCGCGACTGGTAGGCGCGCAGCTCGTCTTTCGTGGGCCAGGCGGTGCCGTAGACGCGCTGCAGCTGCTTGTTCTTCTCGGATCCGCGCCAGTAGGCGGCGGCGAGGCGGGTGAGCGCGAAGCCGTTGCCGATCTGGCGGGTGCTCGGCAGGTGCGGGCCTCGGCAGAGGTCTTTCCACACGGTCTCGCCGGTCTTCGGATCGACGTTGTCGTAGATGGTGAGCTCGGCGCCGCCGACCTCCACGGACTCGTTGTCAGCACCCATGGCGTCGTCGCCCTCGGCCGAGCCGCCCTTGAGGCCGATGAGCTCGAGCTTGTACGGCTCGTCGGCGAGCTCGGTGCGCGCCTCGTCTTCGGTGACGACGCGGCGCACGAAGCGCTGGCCCTGGCGGACGATGCGCTCCATGGCCTTCTCGATGGCCTTCAGATCCTCCGGCGTGAACGGCTCGGCCACGTCGAAGTCGTAGTAGAAGCCGTCGGTGACGGGCGGGCCGATGCCGAGCTTGGCCTCGGGGTTGATCGACTGCACGGCCTGGGCGGCCACGTGGGCCGCGGAGTGGCGCAGGATGGCGAGGCCGTCCGGGCTCGAGATCTCGACCGCTTCGACGGTGTCGGAGTCGGTCACCGTGGCCGCGAGGTCTTTCAGTTCGCCGTTGACCCGCATGGCCACGATGGCCCGGTCGGTGAAGAGATCGAATCCTGTTGCCACGGGTGAGGGCTCCTGCCTACGTCGAAGAGAACCCCTCGATCCTACCGGCGGTTTAGGTCAGTCCCAGTCGAGGTCAGTCCCAGTCGAGGTAGTCCTCGATGGCCCACGAGGTCTCGCCCGCGTGCGTCGTGGGGAACCGGTGGTCGGCGCCCTCGACCGCGACCACGCTCACGAGACCGGGAGCGGCCGCCTGCAGTGCGTCACCACGGGCGGGCGGGTTCACCTCGTCGAGGCTCGCCTGGATGACGAGCACGGGGATGCCCTCGGCGAGCTCGGTCGCCGCCGATTCGACTCCGAGCAGGATCACGCCGTTCACTCGGTCGTGGTGCTCGAGCGCCACACCGCGGGCGATCGTGCCGCCGAAGCCGTGACCGCCGATCCACGCGTCGGCCACCTGGAGCTCGTCGAGCACCTCCACGACCTCCTGCACGGTCTCGGCGGCGATCCGCACCACACGGAAGTCCTCCTGGGCGACCGAGTGCGCGAGAGCGGCGAGCGGGCCGATGCCCTCGCCGCGCTCGGCGACCAGCACGACGGCGGGTCCGTTCCCCTCTTCGGCAGAAGCAACCATCACTGAACACCTTCCTCGTGCGGGCGGGACCGAAAAAGGCCCCCGAATCATTCTCGGGGGCCTTCTTCACCTGTGGGCGATACTGGGATCGAACCAGTGACCTCTTCCGTGTCAGGGAAGCGCGCTACCGCTGCGCCAATCGCCCAGGTCGTGACTGCGAGTGGAGGTGGCGACGGGATTTGAACCCGTGTGGACGGCTTTGCAGGCCGCTGCCTCGCCTCTCGGCCACGCCACCCAGATAGTGCTCGATCGAACCGCACGGGCTCTTTCGAACGAGTAACTTCACTCGAGCGGATGACGAGATTCGAACTCGCGACCCCAACCTTGGCAAGGTTGTGCGCTACCACTGCGCCACATCCGCATTTCCACCCGCATTTCTGCGTGCGGATTAGACATTAGCCGACACTTCCGGCGATTGCCAAATCCTGCCGGTCGAGGCGTGTCGCGGCCCTCTGTGTACGAGCGGGCTCCGATCATCCGCTACTATCGGTAACTGTCCACGGGCGATTGGCGCAGTTGGTAGCGCGCTTCCTTCACACGGAAGAGGTCATCGGTTCGAGTCCGGTATCGCCCACCTATTAGTGCCTCCAAGAGTCACGGATTCCCCGGGCCATGAGAGCGCCCCGGCCCGTTCTTCGACGCGACGCCGGTGCGCCCACGCCGCTATCCGGGTCAGGCCTATCCGGGTCAGGCCTATCCGGGTCAGGCCTATCCGGGTCAGGCGAGGTATCTCGCGATCACTTCGTCGATCGGCAGATCGACGAAGTGCGAGAAGAGAACGAGCGAGCCCGCATCCGCTTCCGGGACGACGACAATCAGCTTTTCGGGGGACGAGAGCGTGACCCCGTCATCCATGACCGAGGTGCGAAACCCCTCGGCAAGACGTTCGGGTTGCGGGAGAGGATCCACACCGCGCAGGTCACGGAGAGCTTCGCCCACTCGCATGATGACAAACCGCTTCGCGGCCGGTGCAGGCATCCAATAGGCCAGAATCCTCTCGTCGGCCGCTCGAAGCTCGAAGCGCTCGAGCTTTCTCGTGATCAAAAAGCGAATGCCGCCTCCGGCGTCGACGATGTAGAGGCCGCCTTTGCCGTAGTGACTCAGTGAATGCCAACCCTGCGACGTGAGGAGTGGGTGGGCAGCGATCGCGACGTGCGATGCGGTCGGGACCTGAGGTTCGTCGAGCCACGCAATGAGTTCGCCCTCGGTCAAGAGGCGCGGCTGGTTTGTGCCCGCCAGCCAGTAGCTGCCGCACTTGCCGCAGCGGTAGATGGTGTTCATCAGCCGCACACTCGATCCGACCGACTTGGGCTCGGTGCCCCATGCGCGGCACCAGTCGCACCCGCTGGTCGCAGGAGCGACACGCTGTCTCGCCAAAAGCGCCCCCCGAATCGGTGTGCCATTAGCCATATCGGACTCGGTATGGCGACGCGGGTACGCTAACACCACGCACTTAGCGAGCGATACATGGCTTTACATCGAGGAGACAATGAGCCCGTGGCATCCCCACTCGTGACCGCGATGAAGGCTCGCCCGACGGAGTTCCGCCATCGTCCCTGGAAGGGCAAGAACGAACGGTTCACCCGGACCGAAACGGGAAGCGCGATTCGGCCGTTCGCGACCAGCTTCCTCCTAGCGGATGACTCGGTGGTCGACGATCTGCGCCGCCGGTTCGAGTCGCAACGGCCCGAAGAGTTCCTTCCACTTCCGCCCACGCGCGGGCGAGGGAATGTGGCGATCGACGTCTGGGTCGTTCCCGCCGACCGAGTCGCCTACGCGATCGTCGCGCCAACGACCGCGAGCAGCACTTGGGCCCGGCAACCGGTTCACGTTCTCGCGGGTGAGGCGTACGAAGGGCTCATTCGGGCTCACGAGCAGGGTCGGCTGCAACTCCCCGAGGAGGTGTCGGAACTCGACGACCGAATCGCCGACACGACTGCCGCCGCCGAGTTCCGCTACGACGTCGACTACGCCACAGCGTTGATCGGTCGGGCACGGCGACGCTTCGGGCTCTCTCTCGTCGTCGCGATGCTTGGTGTCGTGTTGGGCGTCGTGGGTCTGACTCGAGCCATAGATCTGGGCTTCATCGTGCCGGGAGTCGTCGCTGCTGTCGTGGGGACGGTCTTCGCGATCACCGCGCGCTGGTCGTCGTCGAAGGCCCGTGCGACATTCGGCGCGCTCACCGGATGCCTGGTCGTGGTTTCGGATGATGGAGTATCGCTCGAGTCGCGGCCCACGGTGCGCTGGTCGCAGATCGTGACCGTTGCCGTATTGGATCGGCGGATGGAGATCGGCACCACGTACAATCGTCCGGCTTGGGATTGGGGCGAAGCGGTAGCACACCGCTTCAGTCGCGGAACGGGCATCGGCGTGATCTGGTTGTGCATCGTCGTTGCGGCGGGGGATGCTGCGACCACTTCGCGCGGGGCCACGCGAGATGCGATGCCCGGTCCGCCAGATGCGGGTCGGCGTCCGGAAGCGATCACACTCACCCCCGATTCGGTGCTGCCGCTCACCGAGACCGTTCGACTGGTGAAGATTCTGGCCGCGCAGGCGCGGGCACGCGACATCCCCGTGACCATCACGACCCAGCTCGGCGACTATCAGGATGCGACGAACACGGCGCTCGGAGTGCGTCGACGCTAGGTTGGCGTCGGGTTTGCTGTCACGCCGGGAAATCCTCGATCCCGAAGGTCAGCCACCGAGTCCCATTAGCCCAACGCGCCGCCACGTCCCTTCTTGAGGATCTTCACCACCGCGGCGGTTCGTTGAGCTTCCGGGATGGGGTGGGACATCCGGTACCCACCACCGCGGAGATCATTCATCAGATCTCGCAGGTCGTCGATCGCCGTGAAGTCAGGTCCGCGCGCGACGTTTCGCAGCCACTCGACAACGAGCGGCCAGGCGTCGAAGTCCGCTTCGATGCCTGGGGCAGCAGGGTCGAACTGGCGCGCCAGCGTGCCTGTCCGTGAGGCCCACACCATCCAGACGACGATGAAAGGCGTGAGCCCGTTGCTCGGCAGACGATCGCGCAGCCCCGGATGATCCATCTCGATCCCGTACGAGAACCCGCGCTCGATTCCGAACCTCACAATGACCGGTCCGTGCGCGAGCTCCAGGCGCCAGACATCCATCTGCTCGGGACCCCAGAAGATGACGATCTCGGCACCGGCGTGCACCATGCCGCGGGCGACTGTCGACTGGGGCTCGTCGAGGTGTGTGAGGAATGCCTCGAGTCGCCCGAGTTGCTCCGGGGATGGATTCTCTCCGAATACGATCATCATTCGACATTATCGGGAGGTCGAGAGTATGCGGAGGGTGTCAGGCGGTGCGAGGCGGCTCACGCGCGCGATGAAGCGCACAGCAGATGGCAACGAAGGCGATGTCGGTGTCGCCGATTCCAGTCGCAAGACGTCGCCGGGGCGGCGTCACCATCACACAGATCGCCACTGACTTCGGTATCAGCGAAGCAATGCTGGAGAGTGGGCAGCAGGAAGTTTTCCGGTGACCCAGTGAACGCACGCACCCACGAAAAACCCCCGAGGCGTGGAGAAATCCAGTGACGTGCAGTGGATTCACTCCGACCAGGATCGACGCGATGCGAGCAATTGCGGGCTTCCTACGACCTGCACGCTCCCCGCACATGCGCGTGCCTGGAGTTCACACGGAAGAGGTCATCGGTTCGAGTCCGGTATCGCCCATCAGATGACGTTACGCTCACGTCATGATCCGAGAGTTCTTCGGCGGCGTGGGCCTTCTCGGTCGGGGCCTGCGATCCTGGTTGACCGATCCGCGCCTCATGCTGCTGGGGGCCATCCCCGCCCTCATCGTGGCGGCCGTCTACACGGCCGGCCTCGTGGTGCTCGCGATCAACTCCCCCGCCATCGCCGACTGGGCCACCCCGTTCGCCGACGACTGGGAGGAGCCGTGGCGCTCCGCGACCCGGGTGTCGGCTGCTCTCGCCCTCGTGGCGGCCGGAGTGCTCCTCGTGGTGTTCACCTTCACCGCCATCACCCTCGCGGTGGGAGACGCGTTCTACGAGCGCATCTGGCGGCACACCGAGCAGCGGCTCGGCGACGCACCCGACGACCCCTCCGGTGGCTTCTGGCGGCTGCTGCTCAAGGGCATCGGCACGGCCGTGCGCCTCATCGCGCTGAGCCTTCTGATCGCCCTCGGACTGTTCGTGGTGGGCCTCGTGCCCGTGGTGGGCACCGTGCTCTCCGCCGTGCTCGCCGCCCTCTTCGGTGGCTGGGTGCTCTCGCTCGAGCTCACGGGGTTCGCCTTCGACGCCCGAGCGCAGTCGCTGCGCGACAGGCGGCGCGCCCTCGGCGACCGCCGCGTGCGCACCCTCGGCTTCGGCGTGGCGGTCTACCTGCTCTTCCTCGTGCCCCTCGGCGCCGTCTTCGTGATGCCCGCCGCCGTGGTGGGCGCCACGATGCTCGCTAGGGAGAGCCTGGCCGCAAGGCAGATGCTCCCCGGGAGCACGACAGCGGGGCGCCACCCCGAAGGATGACGCCCCGCCGACGCTGTGGTGCAGAGGGTCAGTCGTTGACGATGGCGTAGCCCTCTTCGCCGTGCACGACCGTGTCGACGCCCGCGACCTCGTCCTCGTTCTTGATGCGGAAGCCGATGGTCTTCTGGATGATCCAGCCGATCACGAAGGCCATCACGAACGAGTAGATGAGGACCACGAAGGCGGCGGCGAACTGCTTCCAGAGCTGCTCGAACGAACCGGTGTCGAGCAGGCCGATGCCGGCGCCGAAGATGCCGATGTAGAGCGTTCCGAGCAGGCCGCCCACGAGGTGGATGCCCACCACGTCGAGCGAGTCGTCGAAGCCGAGCTTGAACTTGAGCTCGATCGCCAGGGCGCAGACGGCGCCGGCGAGGATGCCGAGCACGATGGCCCACCCCGGGGTCAGGATGTTGCAGGCGGGGGTGATGGCCACGAGGCCGGCCACGGCACCGGAGGCGGCACCGATCGACGTGGGCTTGCCGTCCTTGATCTTCTCGACGATGAGCCAGCCGAGGATGGCGGCGGCGGGAGCGGCGAGGGTGTTGATCCAGGCGATCGCGGCGACACCGTCGACGGCGGCCTCGGAACCGGCGTTGAAGCCGAACCAGCCGAACCACAGCAGCGAGGCGCCGAGCAGCGTCAGCGGAACGTTGTGGGGCTTCTGGATGCCCTTCTGGAAGCCGACGCGCTTGCCGAGCACGAGCGCCAGGGCGAGAGCGGCGGCACCGGCGTTGATGTGCACCGCGGTTCCACCGGCGAAGTCGTTGACGCCCCAGACGGGAGCCCAGCCCTCGGCGAGGTTGAAGACCATGAAGGCGACGGGGAAGTAGACCACGGTGACCCAGACGGCCGCGAAGATCATCCACGCCCCGAACTTGGCGCGGTCGGCGATGGCGCCGGAGATGAGGGCCACGGTGATGATGGCGAACGTGGCCTGGAAGCCCGCGAACGAGAGGCCGGCGAGATCGGGCTCCATGGCGCCGCCCTCACCGATGCCGAGGAGGCTGCCGAGGCCGATCGAGCCGTCGAAGGGGTTGCCCACGATGCCGGGGATGGCCGGGGTGCCGAAGACCATCCCGTAGCCGTAGATCACCCAGAGCACGCCGACGAGGCCCATGGCACCGAAGCTCATCATCATCATGCTGACGACGCTCTTCGCCTTGACCATGCCCCCGTAGAAGAAGGCGACGCCGGGTGTCATCACGAGAACCAGTGCCGCTGCGACCATGAGCCACAGCGAGTTCAGGTTGGTGGTTACTTCTTCCATGTTGAAACGGTTACCTCTCTCTATCGTGCCGGCGGGTGCTTCCGGAATTGCTCTGCTGCTGACGGCTGGCACGAGACCGATGGCGCAATTACAGGCAAGGGAAGTCTGCCGAAGGGAGGTTTCGCGGGGCGACGTGCTGTGTGTACGCCGTGTTACGCACTCGGGGCCTATGTAAACATCGTGTTTCGTGGCGCGGAGAATCCGACGGGAGATGACCCCCGGGTGTTGCCGATCGTCAGAGCGAGGCGGATGCGATGAGGCGGGAGACGGCGCGCAGGTACTTCTTGCGGTAGCCCCCCTCCATCATGTCGCCCACGAACACGCCGTCGAGCGGCGTTCCGGAGGCGAGCACGCGGATCTGGGCGTCGTAGACGCGGTCGACGAAGGCCACGAAGCGCAGCGCATCCGTCTGGTTGCCGAAGGGCGCGACGTCGGCCAGTGCGATCACGTCGACACCCTCGATGAGCTTGACGTAGCGCGAGGGGTGGATGCTGCCGAGGTGCTCCACGAGAGTTCGGAAGTCGTCGGAGGTGATCGACTCCCCCGCCGCGAGCCGCGACTCGACGGCCGCCTCGAGCGCGGCATCGCTCTCGAACGCCACGGCGTGGCCCTCGAGGTCGCGGCGCCGGAAGTCGAGGCCGTCGATCCGCACGATGTCGAAGCGGTCGGCGATGGCCTGGATCTCGCGCAGGAAGTCGGCGGCCGCGAACCGGCCCTCGCCCAGGGCGTTCGGCGGGGTGTTCGAGGTGGCCGCGAGACGCGTGCCCTTGGCCACGAGCTCGCCCAGGAAGCGGGTCATGAGCATGGTGTCGCCCGGGTCGTCGAGTTCGAACTCGTCGATGGCGATGAACGCGGCTCCCGCGAAGAGCTGCACGGCGTTGGCGTAGCCGAGCGCGCCGATGAGCGCGGTGTACTCGATGAACGTGCCGAAGTACTTGGGGCCGGGGGCCGCGTGCCAGAGCGCGGCCAGGAGGTGGGTCTTGCCCACGCCGAAGCCGCCGTCGAGGTAGATGCCGGGCTTCGCCGCGGGCGTCTTCTTGCCCCGGCTGAAGAAGCCACCGGCCTTGGCGGGCTTCCAGCCCTCGGCGAACGCGCGGATCTTGGCCAGCGTCTCGCCCTGGGACGGGTAGTCGCGGTCGGGGCGGTAGCTGTCGAACGACGCGGTGTCGAACTGGCGCGGCGGCGTGAGGGTCTTGGCGAGCTCCTCCCCCGACATCGAAGGGGTGCGCTCTGTGAGGCGCGGGGCGACGGCCTGCCGCTCATCGGTCATCTGGGGGCATCCTGTGTGTCGGAGTGCGACCCGCCGTGTGCGAGGGGCCGCCGGGAAGACTTAGATTCGTCTGGGGTGGTTCCACCCTAACTGGAGGTAGAGAGATGACAGTCGAGATCGATCCCGCGGAGAAGTTCGCCGGTTACGCCCACCCCGAGCGGCTCGTGAGCGGCGACTGGCTCGAGGCCCACCTCGGCACCGAGGGCCTCGTGGTGGTGGAGTCGGATGAGGACGTGCTGCTCTACGAGACCGGCCACATCCCCGGCTCCGTCAAGATCGACTGGCACACCGACCTCAACGACCCGGTGCAGCGCGACTACATCGACGGCGCGGCCTTCGCGGCCCTCCTGGGCGGCAAGGGCATCTCGCGCGACTCGACCGTGGTGATCTACGGCGACAAGAGCAACTGGTGGGCCGCCTACGCGCTCTGGGTCTTCACGCTCTTCGGTCACGAGGACGTGCGGCTGCTCGATGGCGGGCGCGACAAGTGGATCGCCGAGGGGCGCCCGATCACGACCGCCCGCCCGGCACCCGCTGCCGTCGAGTACCCCGTGGTCGAGCGGCACGACGAGGAGATCCGCGCGTTCAAGGACGACGTGCTCGCGCACCTCGGCCGCCCGCTCGTCGACGTGCGCTCGCCCGAGGAGTACAGCGGTGAGCGCACCACGGCACCCGCCTACCCCGAGGAGGGTGCGCTGCGGGCCGGCCACATCCCCACCGCCGCCAACGTGCCGTGGGCCAAGGCCGCGGCCGAGGACGGCACGTTCCGACCGGTCGCCGAGCTCGACGCGGTCTACCGGGAGGGTGCGGGACTCACCGAGGGTGAGCCCGTGATCGCGTACTGCCGCATCGGCGAGCGGTCGAGCCACACCTGGTTCGTGCTCACCCACCTGCTCGGCTTCGACGACGTCAAGAACTACGACGGATCGTGGACCGAGTGGGGCAGCGCCGTGCGCGTACCGATCGCCACGGGCACCGAGCCTGGCACCGCCCCGTCTAAGTAGGGCGATACTGGAGGGGATGACCGAGTCGAACCCCACCGAGACCCTGCCCGAGTCCCTCTCCGGCATCCGAGACGACTTCCTCGCCCTCGAGCAGCGCGAGCGGCTCGAGATGCTCCTGGAGTTCGCGAACGAGCTGCCCGAGCTGCCCGCGCGCTACGCGGAGCATCCCGACCTCTTCGAACGGGTCGAGGAGTGCCAGTCGCCCGTCTTCATCTTCGTGGAGGTCGACGACGGCCACGTGCACCTGTTCGCCACGGCACCCAAGGAGGCGCCCACGACGCGCGGCTTCGCGTCGATCCTCGTGCAGGGCATCGACGGCCTCACCGTCGACGAGGTGCTCGGCATCCCGGACGACTTCCCGAACACGCTGGGCCTCACCGCCGCGGTGTCGCCGCTGCGCATCCGGGGCATGACGGCGCTGCTCGGCCGCACCAAGCGGCAGGTGCGCGCGAGGATCTGACGGCTGGATCCGCTCGGGATCAGAGCCGCTCGAGGAAGGCGGCGATCGCCGTGTTCCAGGTGCGACGGTCGTAGTTCCAGAGCTTGGTGTGCCGCGCCACCGAGAACGGCACGAGGGTCACGAGGTCGGGCCGTGCCTCGGCGAGGCGACGCGAGCCCGTGGAGGGCACGTAGCCGTCGTCGTCGCTGTGCAGGATGAGCACGGGCACCTGCACCTCGTCCGAGCGCTTCACGAAGTCGAGACGATCGAGGTCGAGGGGCTCGTCCTGCCCCGTCACCACACCTCCCCAGCGGTGCGTGATGGTGGCGAAGGCCGCGTCGCCGATGAGCTCGGGCACGTGCCTGGCCTTGCCGTGGTAGCGCAGCACGTCCTGCCAGTCGACGGCCGGGGATTCGAGCACGATCGCCCGCACGCGGTCGCGGTGCACCGCACGGCCCATGGCCTGGAGCGCGATGGCACCTCCCATCGACCAGCCCATGAGCACGATGTCCTCCGCGCCGTGGTCGACGGCGTAGGTGATGGCCGCGTCGAGATCCTGCCACTCGGTGTCGCCGAGCGCGTACTTGCCGTCGCGCGAGCGCGGGGCCTCTCCGTCGTTGCGGTACGAGATGTGCAGCGAACTGTAGCCCGCGGCCCGGAAGACGGGGATGGCGCGGATGGTCTCGCCGCGGCGCACTCCCCTGCCGTGCACTTGGATGACCCAGCGCGAACGGGTCGGCTGGGATGAGAGCTCGGCCGGCACGAACCAGGCGGGAGCGGGCCCCACGGGCGTGAACACCTCCACCTCCTCGACCGGCACGTCGAGCTCACGCGGATGGATGAAGAACCACCCGCTGATCCTGCCCGCCCTGGCGCGCCCGAGATCCCCGTAGTCGACCGACGTGACCGTGCGCCGCACCACGCCGTCCGAGACCGAGAGCACCTCGCCGAGCCTCGCGTGCCCCGAGTCGCCCGAGAACCGCAGGCTGTAGGAGCCCGGGAGGATGGAGTCGGCGGTCACGGAGAGCGAGACCTCACCTGCCCGCTCGTCGTAGCCCAGCACGGTCACGTCGTCGACGGGGACCGAGGGGGTCACGATGGCCTTCGACATGCGGGCGGTGGCCACGGCTCCGGCGAGAGCGGTGAGGGCTGCCGCGGTGCCCGAGGCGATCGCCACGACGGCCCAGACGGGCACGTGGGCTGACCCGGCATGCTGTGGCTTCACGGCGACCATCCTTCGCGGTGCATCCGGCGTGCCTTCGGCGCGCGGAACGTAAAGAACTCTAGTCTGCAGACGTGTCCGATTCCCCCTTCACCACGGATGTTCCAGCGGCATTCGGTGCGGCTCTCGACTCGCTGCGGCGAGCCGACACGCGCGAGGAGCTCGTGGTGCACGAGATACCGGCCCCGGCCAAGCTGGCGCCGCACTCGGTGGCCCTCGCGGCCGATGTGAATCCGGCTCGGCACGGCGCGGACTCCGAGCTCGGCACGGGCCGGTTCATCCTGCTCCACGACGCGGAGCGACCGGAGGCCTGGGGCGGCGAGTTCCGGGTGGTGTGCTTCGCCCAGGCGCCGCTCGAGACCGAGATCGGGCTCGATCCGTTCCTGGCCGACGTAGCATGGTCTTGGCTCGTCGATGCGCTGGATGCGCGTGGCGCCAATTACACGAACGCATCCGGCACCGCCACGAAGATCATCTCCACCGGTTTCGGCGAGCTGTCCAGTCAGGGCGACGGGGCTCAGATCGAGCTCCGCGCCTCCTGGACCCCCACAGACCACAACCTCCAGTCCCACGTCGAGGGCTGGAGTGAACTCCTCTGCATGCTGGCCGGTCTGCCACCCGTCGTCGATGGCGTGACGATGCTGCAGACCAGGCGAGCGCGACGTGACTGAAGAAGACGAGAGCACCACCCCAGAGGCATCGATCCCTGCAGCGCCCACCGCGCGCACCGTCATCACGACGGTCGACGAGTTCCACGAGGCCGTCGAGGCCATCGCGGCGGGCGAGGGCCCCGTGGCGGTCGACGCCGAGCGGGCCAGCGGTTTCCGCTACTCGCAGCGCGCCTACCTCATCCAGCTCTACCGCCGCGGTGCGGGCAGCTTCCTGTTCGACCCGCCGGCCATCGGCGAGTTCGCTCCCCTGCAGTCGGTCATCGGCGACGTGGAGTGGGTGCTGCACGCGGCGAGCCAGGATCTGGCCTGTCTCCGCGAGGTGGGCCTCGATCCGGTGCGCGTGTTCGACACCGAGCTGGGCGCCCGCCTGCTCGGCATCCCGCGCGTGGGCCTCGGCTCGGTGGTGGAGGATCTGCTCGGCATCCACCTCGCCAAGGAGCACTCGGCGGCCGACTGGTCCACGAGGCCCCTTCCGCCCTCCTGGCTCGAGTACGCGGCCCTCGACGTCGAACTGCTCATCGACCTGCGGGACGCCATGGTGAAGCTCCTCGAGGAGCAGGGCAAGCTCGAGATCGCCGAGCAGGAGTTCGCCGCCGTGGTGGCGAAGGAGGAGAAGGCGCCGCTCGCCGAGCCGTGGCGCCGGCTCACGGGCATCAGCGCCCTGCGCCCCGATCGGCATCTCGCCGCGGCCCGCGAGCTGTGGCTCGCCCGCGACGAGCTCGCGCGGGCCACCGACACGGCACCGGGGCGCCTGGTTCCGGATGCCTCGCTCATGGTCGCCGCCAGGGCGCTCCCCAGCTCCCGTCGCGAGCTCGCCGCCCTCAAGCAGTTCTCGGGGCGGGCGAGCCGCAGCGAGATCGACCGCTGGTGGGCGGCCATCGAGCGTGCCCTCACGACCACCGAGATCCCCGTTCACCGCCGTGCGACCGACACGCTGCCTCCCCCGCGCAGCTGGGCCGATCGCAATCCCGAGGCCGACGTGCGCCTCAAGAACGCGCGAGCCGCCCTCACGGCCGTCTCCGAGGAGCGGTCCATCCCCCTCGAGAACCTGCTGACCCCCGACTTCCTGCGCCGGCTGGCGTGGAGGGAGCTCGATCCGCTGACCCTCGAGGCGGTCTCCGCCGAGCTGGCGGAGCTGGGCGCCAGGCCGTGGCAGATTGACCTGACTGCACAGCCGATCCTGCAAGCCTTTGTAGAAGCCCACCAAAGCGGCGAGACACCGCCGATCGACGAGTCGTAGGAAGAATCAAACGATTCCTTGCGGTCAGGGGCCTCTTCTAGGATCGAATCCGATCCAATCCCAGGAGGCATAGTGGCCGAAAGATCTGAAGTCGTTTTCGTCGATGGAATGCGCACCCCGTTCGGGCGCGCGGGCGAGAAGGGCATGTACTGGCAGACGAGAGCCGACGACCTGGTCGTGAAGGCCATGACGGGGCTGCTCGAGCGCAATCCCGCCGTGCCGAAGGACCGCATCGACGACGTGGCGATCGCCGCGACCACGCAGCAGGGCGATCAGGGTCTCACCCTCGGCCGCACCACGGCGCTGCTCGCCGGGCTGCCGCAGTCGGTTCCCGGCTTCGCCATCGACCGCATGTGCGCGGGCGCCATGACGAGCGTCACTACGCTCGCCGGGGGCATCGCGTTCGGCGCCTACGACCTCGTGATCGCGGGCGGGGTCGAGCACATGGGGCGTCACCCCATGGGGTTCAACGCCGACCCCAACCCCCGCTTCCTCGCGGAGCGGCTGGTGAGCGGTGAAGCGCTCAACATGGGCAACACGGCCGAGCGCATCCACGACCGCTTCCCGCAGCTCACGAAGGAGCGCTCCGACCGCTACGCCCTGCGCAGCCAGCAGAAGGTCGCCGCCGCCTACGAAGCGGGCAAGATCCAGCCCGACCTCGTGCCCGTCGCGGTGCGGAGTGCAGGCGGCTGGGGGCTCGCCACGCGTGACGAGGCGCCCCGACCCGAGACCACGATGGAGGGCCTCGCGGGCCTCCGCACCCCGTTCCGGCCGCACGGCCGCGTGACGGCGGGCAACTCCTCCGGTCTCAACGACGGCGCCACCGTGTCGCTGCTCGCCAGTGCCGACACGGCCAAGGAGCTCGGCCTCTCGGTCAAGATGAAGCTCGTCTCGTTCGCCTTCGCGGGCGTCGAGCCCGAGATCATGGGCATCGGACCTGTGCCCTCCACCGAGAAGGCGCTCCGCAAGGCGGGCCTCTCGATCGACGACATCGGGCTGTTCGAGCTCAACGAGGCGTTCGCGGTGCAGGTGCTCTCGTTCCTCGACCACTTCGGCATCGACGACGACGACGCGAGGGTCAACGAGTACGGCGGCGCCATCGCCATCGGTCACCCGCTCGCCTCCTCCGGCGTGCGGCTCATGATCCAGCTCGCCCGCCAGTTCGAGGAGCACCCCGAGGTGCGCTACGGCCTCACCGCCATGTGCGTGGGTCTCGGCCAGGGCGGAACCGTCATCTGGGAGAACCCGCACTGGAACAAGAAGGCGACCCGGAAGGCTGCGCGATGACCGACTACTCCCAGATCGACTTCTCCGACCTCGAGGCGCTCTCCGCCGACGAGGTGGTGACGCACTCCTACGTGCGCGACGTGCCGCTCGCGAGCGGCAAGACGCTCGCGCTCATCACGCTCGACAACGGCCGCGACCACACGAGGCCGTCCACGCTCGGGCCGCTCAGCCTGCTCGAGTACCAGAAGACGCTCGAGGGTCTCAAGGCCCGCGCGGCCGCCGGTGAGATCCACGCCGTGGCCGTCACGGGCAAGCCGTACATCCTGGCCGCCGGTGCGGATCTCAGTCGCGTGGGCGACGTGCCGAGCCGCGACGCCGCCAAGAAGATGGGCCAGCTCGGGCACTACGCCTTCGGCACCATGAAGCAGATCGGCGTGCCGACCTTCGCCTTCATCAACGGGCTCGCGCTCGGCGGCGGTGTGGAGGTGGCCCTGGCCGCCGACTACCGCACCATCGACGCGTCGGCCGCGGCCGTGGCGCTGCCCGAGGTCTTCCTCGGCATCATCCCCGGCTGGGGTGGCGCGTACCTGCTGCCGAACCTCATCGGCATCGAGAACGCCCTCAAGGTGGTCATCGAGAACCCGCTCAAGAACAACCGCACGCTCAAGGCGAACGAGGTGCTCGAGCTCGGCATGGCCGACGCCCTGTTCTCCTCCGCGAGCTACCTCGAGGATTCGCTCAAGTGGGCCGACGGGGTGCTCTCCGGCACCATCAAGGTCAAGCGGCCGAACGAGCCGGGCAAGGTCGAGCGACTGGTCAAGTGGGATGCCGCCGTCGGCATCGCCCGCAAGATGCTCGAGAGCCGCATCGGCACGGTCGCCAAGTCGCCGTACCGCGCTCTCGACCTGCTGAAGGCCGCCAAGTCGGGCACGCCGGAGGAGGGCTTCGCCCGCGAGGACGAGGCTCTCGCCGACCTCATCGCCGGCGACCAGTTCCGCGCCAGCATCTACGCCTTCGACCTCGTGCAGAAGCGGGCCAAGAAGCCCGCCGGTGCTCCCGACAAGGCGCTCGCCAAGCCGGTCACGAAGGTCGGCATCATCGGTGCCGGGCTCATGGCCTCGCAGTTCGCCCTGCTGTTCGTGCGCCGACTGCAGGTGCCCGTGGTCATCACCGACCTCGATCAGGCGCGCGTCGACAAGGGCCTCGAGTACATCCGCGGCGAGATCGCCACGCTGGTCTCGAAGGGCCGCGTCTCGCACGACGAGTCGAACCGCCTCAACGCGCTCATCTCGGGCACCACGGACAAGGCCGACTTCGCCGACGCCGACTGGGTCATCGAGGCGGTCTTCGAGGAGCTCGGTGTGAAGCAGGACGTCTTCGCCGAGATCGAGAAGCACGTCTCCGAGACCGCGGTGCTCGCCACGAACACGTCGTCGCTCTCGGTCGAGCAGATCGGTGCGAAGCTCGCCCACCCCGAGCGGCTCGTGGGGTTCCACTTCTTCAACCCGGTGGCCGTCATGCCGCTCATCGAGGTCGTCAACACACCGGCGACCGACGAGGCGACCCTCTCGACCGCGATGGTCGTGGCGAAGAACCTCAAGAAGAACGCCGTCATCACGCGCGACACCCCCGGGTTCGTGGTCAACCGCATCCTCGCCAAGGTGCTCGGCGAGGCCATGCACGCTGTCGACACCGGAACGCCGTTCGAGGTCATGAACCGCGCGCTCGACACGTTCGGCCTGCCGATGACGCCGTTCGAGCTGCTCGAGCTCGTGGGGCTCAAGGTCGGCGCGCACGTGCTCGACACGCACCACGCCGCGTTCCCCGACCGCTTCTTCGAGAGTGCCAACCTGCACGCTCTCGCGGAACACGGCAGGATCTTCGATCGCGACGACAAGGGCAAGATCAAGGGCTTCGACAAGAAGGCCGTGAAGATCGTCGCCGGTGGCACCTCTCCCATGACGGAGGAGGAGATCCGCCGCCGGGTCGAGGACGGCCTGGCCGACGAGGTGCACCGCATGCTGGAGGACGACGTGGTGCACGCGGCGGAGGACATCGACCTCTGCCTCATCCTCGGCGCCGGCTACCCGTTCCAGATGGGCGGCCTCACCCCCTACCTCGACCGTGTGGGAGCCTCCGAGCGCGCCTTCGGCGGCACCTTCCACACCCCCGAGATCAAGGGCGTCGACTGACCCCCTGATAGAGCTCGAGCGAGTGCCCGTCGACCGGTGTCGGCGGGCATTCGTATGCTCGGGGCATGACGACGAAGACGCAGTACTACGTGGCCGCCAGTGTGGATGGGTTCATCGCCGACAGGGAGGGCGGGCTCGAGTGGCTGCTCGCCTTCGGGTTCGAGGAGTTCACCGAGGCGTACGAGGCGTTCATCGCCCAGGTGGGCGTGGTGGTGATGGGGTCGGCCACGTACGAGTTCGTGCTGGCCGAGGGGCACGAGTGGGCCTACTCGGAGCAGACGGCCTGGGTGCTCACGCGGCGGAGCCTGCCGGTGATCGAGGGCGGGGACATCCGCTTCGCCCAGGGCGACGTGCGCGACCTGCACGCGGAGTGGGTGCGGGCGGCCGGTGGGCGCAACATCTGGATCGTGGGCGGAGGAGAAGTGGCCGCGCAGGTCGCCGACGCCGGCCTGCTCGACGAGATGGTGCTCACCACGATGCCTGTGGTGCTCGGTGGAGGTACCCCGCTGGTGCCGGTGAAGAACGGTGCCCAGGCGCTCGAGCTCGTGAGCAGCGAGGCGCTGCCGAGCGGAGCTGTGACCTCGGTCTACCGCATCACGCGCTGAAAGGGGCCCGTGTCGGTGGAGGCGGGCTTCTGGTCGAGCGGGCGGGCGATCGGGATCTTGACGCCGCGCACCTGGGCCACGATGTCGTCGGCGATGTGCGCCGGCGTGAGCCCCACCTTGCGCAGGATCTCGTCGCGGCTCGCGTGGTCGAGGAACTCGTCGGGCAGCCCCAGCTCGGTCACCGCGGTGTCGACCCCGGCGTCGCGCAGATCCTGCCGCACGCGCGTGCCGATGCCGGCCACGCGCACGCCGTCCTCGATGGTGATGACGAGCCGGTGCGCATCCGCGAGCTCGACCACGGAGAACGGCACGGGCACGACCCAGCGCGGGTCGACCACGGTGACGCCGATCCCCTGCTCGTCGAGCAGAGCCGCCACCTCGAGGGCGATCGTGGCCATGGTGCCGACGGCCACGATGAGCACGTCTCCGCGCTCGTCGTCTCCCGCTCGCTCCCACAGCACGTCGACGCCGTCGCCCGTGCGGCGGAGGGCCGGGATCTCGTCGCTCACGGTGCCCTTGGGGAACCGGATGACGGTGGGGGCGTCGTTCACCCGCACGGCCTCGGCGAGCTCCTCGCGGAGGCGCTCAGCGTCGCGCGGGGCGGCGAGGCGGATGCGCGGGACGATCTGCAGCAGCGCCAGATCCCACATGCCGTGGTGGCTCGGCCCGTCGGGCCCGGTGACACCGGCGCGATCGAGCACGAACGTGACCCCGGCCTGGTGCAGGGCCACATCCATGAGCACCTGGTCGAAGGCACGGTTCACGAAGGTGGCGTAGAGCGCCACGACGGGGTGGAGGCCACCGAAGGCGAGGCCGGCGGCGCTCGTGACCGCGTGCTGCTCGGCGATCCCCACGTCGAAGACGCGCTGCGGGAAGCGCTCGGCGAACTTGTGCAGCCCGGTGGGGCGCAGCATGGCCGCCGTGATGCCCACGATCGTGTGGTCGTTCTCGGCCTGCTTCACGATCTCGTCGGCGAAGACGCTCGTCCACGACGGCGCTCCGGAGGGTGCCGAGAGCGACTCGCCCGTCTCGGGGTCGATCTGGCCGACGGCGTGGAACTGGTCGGCGATGTCGGTGAGGGCGGGCCCGTAGCCGCGACCCTTCTCGGTGATCGCGTGCACGATCACGGGAGCTGCGTACTCCTTGGCCTGCCGGAGGGTCTCCTCCATGGCCACGAGGTCGTGACCGTCGATGGGGCCGAGGTACTTGATGTCGAGGTTCGCGTAGAGCGAGGTGTTGTTGGTCATGCGGCTCAGGAAGCCGTGAAGACCTCCGCGGGCACCGCGGTACAGGGCGCGAGCGGGAGCACCGAGGCGATCGAAGAGCTTGCGGCTCGACTGATGCAGGTCGTGGTAGCCCTTCTTGGTGCGCACGGTGTTGAGGTAGCGGGCCATGCCGCCGATCGTGGGCGCATAGGAGCGGCCGTTGTCGTTGACGACGATCACGAGGTTGCGGGAGTTGTCGTCGCTGATGTTGTTGAGCGCCTCCCACGTCATGCCGCCCGTGAGGGCGCCGTCGCCCACCACCGCCACGACGTGCCGATCGTTCTGGCCCGTCATCTCGAAGGCGCGGGAGATGCCGTCGGCCCACGAGAGCGAGCTCGAGGCGTGCGAGGACTCCACGACGTCGTGCGGGCTCTCGGAGCGCTGCGGGTAGCCGGCCAGCCCTCCGGACTGCCGGAGCCGGGAGAAGTCCTGACGCCCCGTCAGGAGCTTGTGCACGTAGGACTGGTGCCCGGTGTCGAACACGATCGCGTCGCGCGGGGAGTCGAACACCCGGTGGATGGCGATCGTGGTCTCGACGACACCCAGGTTGGGGCCGAGGTGGCCGCCGGTCTTCGAGACCTCGGCCACGAGGAAGGCACGCACCTCGGCGGCGAGGACTTCGAGCTCCTCAGCGGAGAGGGCATCGAGGTCACGGGGTCCATTGATCCCTTGGAGCAGACTCATATGTTCCACCTTCCCATGACGTGCTGTCGTCGCAGTCTACGCCGTGCAGAATGAGCGAACGGTGAGGGCGCGATGCGCCCCCACCGTTCGGGGTGAGTGTCGATCGGGTGCGTCAGACCAGGCTGCGCAGCACGTACTGCAGAATGCCGCCGTTGCGGTAGTAGTCCGCCTCGCCAGGGGTGTCGATGCGCACCACGGCGTCGAACTCGACCGTCTCCTTGCCGGCGGGCGAGTGCTCGCTCGGCGCGGCGACGACGTGCACGGTCTTGGGCGTACGGCCCTCGTTGAGCTCCTCGATGCCCGAGATCGACACGACCTCGGTGCCGTCGAGCCCGAGCGACGCCCAGCTCTCACCGGCCGGGAACTGCAGGGGCACGACGCCCATGCCGATGAGGTTCGAGCGGTGGATGCGCTCGAAGCTCTCCACGATCACGGCCTTCACACCGAGCAGCGAGGTGCCCTTGGCAGCCCAGTCGCGCGACGAGCCGGAGCCGTACTCCTTGCCCCCGAAGATCACGAGCGGGGTGCCGGCGGCCTGGTAGTTCTCGCTAGCGTCGTAGATGAACGACTGCGGCGCGTCGGGCTTGGTGAAGTCGCGGGTGTACCCGCCCTCCACGCCGTCGAGCAGCTGGTTCTTCAGACGGATGTTGGCGAAGGTGCCGCGGATCATGATCTCGTGGTTGCCGCGGCGCGATCCGTAGGAGTTGTAGTCCTTGCGGGCCACGCCGTGCTCGTCGAGGTACTTGCCTGCGGGGCTGTCGGCCTTGATGTTGCCGGCGGGCGAGATGTGGTCGGTGGTGACCGAGTCGCCGAGCTTGGCGAGCACCCGGGCGCCGGCGATGTCGGAGACCGGGGTGGTCTCGATCGTCATGCCGTCGAAGTACGGGGGCTTGCGCACGTAGGTGGACTCGGCGTCCCACTCGAAGGTGGGGCCGGTCGGCGTGGGAAGCGAACGCCAGCGCTCGTCGCCCTCGAAGACGCTCGAGTACTGGTGGGTGAACATGCCCGTGTTGATCGAGGTGTCGATCGTCGACTGCACCTCGGCGGAGTCGGGCCAGATGTCGCGGAGGAACACGTCGTTGCCCTCGGTGTCCTGCCCCAGCGCATCCGTCTCGAAGTCGAAGTTCATCGACCCGGCAAGCGCGTAGGCGATGACGAGCGGCGGCGACGCGAGGTAGTTCATCTTGACGTCGGGCGAGATGCGACCCTCGAAGTTGCGGTTGCCCGAGAGCACGGCGGTCACGGCGAGGTCGTTGTCGTTGATGGCGGCGCTGACCTCCTCGATGAGGGGGCCGGTGTTGCCGATGCAGACCGTGCAGCCGTAGCCCACGGTGTAGAAGCCGAGGGCCTCGAGGTCGCCCGTGAGGCCGGCCTTCTCGTAGTAGTCGGTGACGACCTTGGAGCCGGGAGCCAGCGTGGTCTTGACCCACGGCTTGGCCTTGAGCCCGAGCTTGTTGGCGTTGCGCGCCAGGAGCCCCGCCGCGAGCATGACGCTCGGGTTGGAGGTGTTGGTGCACGACGTGATCGCGGCGACCGCGACGGCCCCGTGGTCGAGGGTGTACTTGTCACCGGATGCGGTGGTCACCTTCGTGGGCTTCGAGTACGCCTCGGGGGCGTGGCTCACGTGGGTGTGCGAGTACTCGTGGTCGTCTCCGTCGTCTTCGGCGGTGAAGCCGATGGGGTCGGAGGCCGGGAAGGTGCCCTCGAGCGAGGCGTCGACCTTCGAGATGTCGTGGTCGCTGTTGGCGTAGTTCTCGAGGTCGCGGATGAACGTCGGCTTGGCGACCGACAGCTCCACGCGGTCCTGAGGACGCTTGGGGCCCGAGATCGAGGGCACCACGGTGGAGAGGTCGAGCTCGAGGTACTCGCTGAAGGCGGGCTCCTCATCCGGGTTGTGCCAGAGCTTCTGCAGCTTCGAGTAGGCCTCCACGAGGGCGACCTGCTCGTCGCTGCGGCCCGTGAGGCGCAGGTAGTCGAGGGTCACGTCGTCGATGGGGAACATGGCGGCGGTGGAGCCGAACTCGGGGCTCATGTTGCCGATGGTGGCGCGGTTGGCGAGCGGCACCTGGCCGACGCCCTCTCCGTAGAACTCCACGAACTTGCCGACCACTCCGTGCTTGCGCACCATCTCGGTGATGGTGAGCACCACATCCGTCGCCGTGACACCGGCGGGGATGGAGCCGTTGAGCTTGAAGCCGACGACCTTGGGGATGAGCATGGAGACGGGCTGGCCGAGCATGGCCGCCTCGGCCTCGATGCCACCGACGCCCCAGCCGAGCACGCCGAGGCCGTTGACCATGGTGGTGTGCGAGTCGGTGCCCACACACGTGTCGGGGTAGGCGCGGTTGACGACGTTGCCGAACGAGTCCTTCACCTCACGGGTGTAGGTGACGCGGGCCAGGTACTCGATGTTGACCTGGTGCACGATGCCGGTTCCCGGCGGCACGACCTTGAAGTCGTCGAAGGCCGTCTGGCCCCAGCGCAGGAACTGGTAGCGCTCACCGTTGCGCTCGTACTCGATCTCGACGTTGCGCTCGAGCGCGTTCTCGGTGCCGAACAGGTCGGCGATGACCGAGTGGTCGATCACGAGCTCGGCGGGGGCGAGCGGGTTGATCTTGGTGGGGTCGCCACCCAGGGTGGAGACGGCCTCGCGCATGGTGGCGAGGTCGACGATGCAGGGCACACCGGTGAAGTCCTGCATCACCACACGCGCGGGGGTGAACTGGATCTCGGTGTCGGGCTCCGCCGTGGGCACCCAGGTGCCGAGGGCGTTGATGTGCTCGCTCGTGATGTTCGCACCGTCTTCGGTGCGGAGCAGGTTCTCGAGCAGCACCTTGAGGCTGAACGGGAGCTTCTCGTGGCCGGGGACCTTGTCGATCCTGAAGACTTCGTAAGACTTGTCTCCGACGTTCAGAGTGTCTTTCGATCCGAAACTGTTGACTGCCGACACGTCGACCTCACCTTCGCTGACTCACGACAATCTTGGGTCGCGAGTGGGGTGAATGGCTAGCAAGGGCAACCTAAGACCGCCCCGTCGCCGCCGTTCACGCCTGTTTGAATTTATCTTGACGTCAAGATAAATATAGCACCATCACTCCCGATCGAACACCAGCTGGCGACGACGCGCGATGCGGTACCAGAGCTCCACCCCCACGGCTCCGAGGGCACCGGCGGCGACCGCGATGGCGAGCCCAACCGGATCGCCGAGCTCGAGCTGGAAGAAGTCGCGCGCGGGCGGCACCACGAACGAGAGCGCGAACACCACGGCGGCCGCGACGACGAGCACGAGCCGCCACGACGTGAGCGGGCGGGCGAGCACGGAGACCACCCAGAGCGAGACGATGAAGAGCGCGATGGTGGTAAGGCTCCTCGCCTCGGCGAGCGGCACCCGCTGCTGCAGCACGGCGAAGGCGGCCACCACGGCGACGGAGGCGATGAGGCCCGTGGGCACGGAGAAGGCGAGCACGCGCTTGAGCACGCCGGGCCGGTAGCGCCGGCTGTTGGGTGCAAGGGCGAGGAAGAACGAGGGGATGCCGATGGCGAGCGTCGAGACGAGCGTCATCTGCCGAGGGAGGAACGGGAACTTCCAGAGCAGCACGGCCGAGACGAGGGCGAGCACGATGCCGTAGACGGTCTTGGCGAGGAAGAGGTTCGAGACCCGCTCGACGTTGGCGATCACGCGCCTCGCGTACGAGAGCACGGTCGGCAGGCGGTCGAAGCGGCCCTCGAGCAGCACGATGCGGGAGACGGCTCTCGTGGCGGGGGTCGCGTTGCCCATCGCGATGCCGAGGTCGGCATCCTTGATGGCCATCGCATCGTTGACGCCGTCGCCCGTCATCGCGACCGTGCGGCCCTCGGCCTGCAGGGCGTGCACCACGCGGCGCTTCTGCTCGGGCGCGACCCTCCCGAACACGCTCGTGCCGCGGAGGGCTGCGCCGAGGGCGTCGTCGGTCTCCAGGGTGCCGGCGTCGACGGCCCGCGGATCGAGCCCCAGCTCCCCCGCGATCCTGCCGACGGTCACCGGGTTGTCGCCCGAGAGCACCACCACGCGCACGTCCTGCTCGGCGAAGAAGTCGAGTGTGGGCCTGGCATCGGGGCGCACGGCCTCGTGGAAGACGGCGATGGCCGCGGGGCTCACGCCCGCTCCGAGGGCTGTGCCGGGAGGCAGGTCGGCGTAGTCGGCGAGGGATCCCTCGGCGCGGGCCAGGGCGAGGGTGCGGCGGCCGAGCTGCGCGATGCGCTGAGCCTCGGCGAGGGCGTCGGGGTGGGCGGCCAGGATGCGCTCGGGGGCTCCGAGCAGCCAGGTCTGATCGAGTGGCGCCGCATCCGCGGTGGTCTGTCGGCGCACGGTGAGGGCGCTGAACGCCCGCCGCGAGCTGAAGGGCAGGCGTTCGAGCACCGTCGCCGTGCCTTCTGCCGCCGGTCGGGCCGCCGCCGGTCCGGCCGAAGCTGCACCTCCTGCTGCGCCAGCTCCCCCGGGTTCGGCGAAGTGCGGCCGCAGGGCGAGAGCGGTCTGGTTGGCCGCCACATCGTGCGCCACCGCCCCGAGCACGTCGTCGACCGCGCCGCTCGGCAGCGACTCGTCGAGGGTCACGAGGCGCTCGAAACCTATCTCGCCCGTGGTGAGCGTGCCCGTCTTGTCGAGGCACAGCACGTCGACGCGGGCCAGCACCTCCACGGCCGCGAGCTCCTGCACGAGCACCTTCTGCCGCCCGAGCTGGATGACCGCCACCCCGAACGCGAGACTCGTGAGCAGCACGAGCCCCTCGGGGATCATGCCCACCACGCTCGCCACGGCGTCGAGCCCCGCCTGCTTCCAGGTCTCCACGGGTACGGCCGCCAGGTCGCCCAGGTCGTCGGCCCCGTAGGTGAACACGCGGCCGATCAGCACGATCACGATCACCGGCAGCAGCAGCCAGGTGAGGTAGACGAGGATGCGCGTGGTGGCGGCGCGCAGCTCGGAGTGCACGAGGCTGTGCTTGCGGATCTCCCGGGTGAGGGTGTTCGCGTAGGAGTCGGCCCCCACCGCCGTCACGGTCGCCTCGGCGGTGCCCGAGACCACGAACGATCCGGAGAGCACCGCGTCCCCCGCGCTCTTGGCGACGGGCTCGGACTCCCCCGTGAGCATCGACTCGTCGATGAGCAGGTCGGCCACGGGGCCGAGCCTGGCGTCGGCCGTGATCTGGTCGCCGGGTCGCAGCAGCATGAGGTCGCCGAGCACCACGCGCTCGGGTGCCAGCACGACCGTGCGGCCGGCTCGGCGCACGGCGGTCTCGGGGGCGGCGAGCAGGGCCAGGCGCTCGAGGCTCGCCTTGGCGCGGAGCTCCTGCACGATGCCGATGGCCGCGTTGGCCACCACGATGCCGAAGAACAGCCCGTCACCCAGGTCGCCGAGCAGGAGCACGGCCACGAAGCACACCGTGAGGATGCCGTTGAAGAAGGTGACGATGTTCTCGCGCAGGATGCTGCCGACGGAGCGCGAGGTGGAGCGGTCGGCGGTGTTGACCTGACCTGCTGCGATGCGCTGGGCGACCTCGTCGTCCGTCAGCCCCGCGTCGCCCACCTCTCAGCCGGCCGCGGGAGGGGTGGTGGCGGCTGCTGCGGGCTTCGAGTACGCCGTGCGCACGAGCAGCCAGGTCACCCAGAGCACCACGGCGTAGAACGGCACACCGAGGATGAGCTTGACGGAGCCGAGGAGCTCAGTCTGCCCGGCGAAGTAGAGCGGCAGCTCGGCGAGGAGGCGGATGGAGAACAGCCCCACCCAGCACCAGGTGGCCACGAGCACCACGCGGCCCTTCGCGCGATCGCGACGGTAGCCACCCGGATCGTTGGCCAGGAGGCTCACGATCACGCCGATGAGCGGTCGCCGCGCGATGATCGAGATCAGCATCACCGCCAGGCACACGACGTTGATGCCGATGCCGAGCAGGAAGTTGTCCTCGGCGCGACCGGTGAAGAGGGCTAGCGCGGCCGAGATGCCCACGCCGAGCAGCCCGGCGATGGCGGGCATCACGGCGCTCCGCCCGATCAGTCGTGCCACCACGAACACCACCGAGACGGCGATCGGCGCGATGACCGCGAGGGTCAGGTTCTTCGTGAACGTGTAGAGCACGAGGAAGCCGAGGCCGGGCAGGATCGACTCCACGAGACCGCGCACCCCGCCGATGGCCCGCAGCAGCGAGGCGCCCGTGGGGGTCTCCCCCGGGGCGACCTCGCCGATGCCGGCGTTGCGGGCGGCCTGGGCGAAGGCGTCGTGGAAGCTCTGCGGCTTCTGCGTGGAGACGTCGGGCGCCTGGTCGTCGTCGTGACTGGACATCAGGTCGTGGCGGCCTGCGCTCCGCCTGCGGCGGTCTTGGGGATGGTGAGCGGGATGAGGTCGCGGGGCGGCATGGGCTGCGAGCCGCGCACGACCACCACGCTGCGGAACAGCTCCTCCACGGCGGTGCGGGCGGCGGGGTTCTGGATGGCCTCGCCGGCGATGACCCCGCGCAGCAGCCAGCGGGGGCCGTCGACCCCGATGAAGCGGGCGACCCTGAGGCCCTGGGTGCCGTCGGGTGCGGTGGCGGGCACGCCGGCCACGAGCTCGGGGCCGAAGGGCCCGTTCTGCATGGTGCTCTGGCCGCCCTGCTTGAGGATCTGGTCGCCGATCTGCTCGCGGATCTCGTGCCAGAGGCCCGTGGTGCGCGGGGCTGCGAAGGCCTGCACCTGCAGGGTCGACTTCGCGTAGTCGAGACCGACCGCCACGACGCGGTTGGTGCCCTCCTCCACCTCGAGGCGGAGGTGGAGACCCTCGCGGGGCAGGATCTTGAGGCCGCCGAGGTCGACGTACGGGCGGGCCGGGTTGGCCTCGGCTGCGTCGAAGGGGCCGTCGGTGGCGCGGTCGGCGGGAGCGCTCTTCGCGTCGCGGTCCTCGACCTCGACATCGCCGCCGAGGGCGAGGTCGTCGGCCTGAGCGGTCTCGACCTCGAGGTCGGAGGATGCGGCGTCGTCCTCGTTCGCGTCGGGCGTGGACGCGTCGGGCTCGGTGGAGTCGGGCTGGGGGGCGTCGGGCTCGTTGTCGGTCATGACTTGTTTCCGTTCGTGGGCGACGAGTATCCGGTGGATCCGAATCCGCCTTCGCCCCTGTCGCTCCCGGGGAGCGTCTGGACCGGCACGAACACGGCTCGGGTGACCGGCATCACGATCAGTTGCGCGATTCTGTCGCCGACGGCGATATCGTACGGCACCTTGCTGTCGGTGTTGAGAAGGATCACCTTGATCTCGCCGCGGTAGCCTGCGTCGATGGTGCCGGGCGAATTGACCACGGTGATGCCGTGCTTGGCGGCCAGACCGCTGCGCGGCACCACGAAGCCGGCGTGGCCGTCGGGCAGAGCGATCGCCACGCCCGTGCCCACGAGGCGCCGCTCGCCCGGGGCGAGCGTGAGGGCTTCGGCGGAGCGCAGATCGGCTCCCGCATCGCCCGGATGCGCGTAGACGGGCACGTTCTCGGCGGAGATCAGGATCTCGATGGGAGAAGTCACCAGTCGAGGCTAGTGCAGAAAGGATGATCGAATAGAGGCATGTCGCACTATCGGGAGAGACTCACTCCCTCGCTCTGGGTCCTCGCCTCCACCGCCCTCGTGGTGCCGGCGAGCATGATCGTCTTCGCCCCCCTGCCCGATGTCCCCGGGCTGCTCGTGGGCCTCGTGGTGGGCCTCGTGCTCTACGCGGGAGTGCTCGCTCTGCTCGTGGGCCTCGCCCCCGTGATCGAGGTGGCCGGCAGCGGCGTGCGGGTGGGGCGGGCGTCGATCCCGAAGGCGCTCGTGGGCGAGTGCCGGGCGTTCACCGGCGAGGAGGCCACCGCCGAGCGGGGTCCGAGGCTCGATGCGAGGGCGTTCCTGTGCATCAGGGGATGGGTGGGGCCGGTCGTGAAAATGGGAATCGCCGACCCGCAGGATCCGACACCGTACTGGTTGGTGTCGACCCGGCGGCCCGGCGATCTCATCGAGGCGCTCAAGCAGCTGTAGCGGGAGGCGCTAGGAGGCGCACTCCACGCAGATGGCCCCGAGCTTCTCCTCGTGGTCGATCTGCGAGCGGTGCTTCACCAGGAAGCAGCTCACACACGTGAACTCGTCGGCCTGCGGGGGCAGGACGACGACATCGAGGTCGAGGTCGGAGAGGTCGGCTCCCGGCAGCTCGAAGCCACCGGGGTTGTCGGCGTCATCGACGTCTACGACGCCGGACATCTTGTCCGGCACCCGCTCCTTCAGCGCTTCGATCGAATCCGAGTCGTCATCGGTCTTGCGCGGTGCGTCGTAATCAGTCGCCATGCCCATCCACTTCTTAAAAACAGCCCAATAACCAAATCGGCGGCGTTAGTTTGCATCAATCGGGCTCGAATAGCAAACCGTCGAGTGAGCATTGACTACTCACGCCGCCTTCAACTTGCGGCACGCCCGGAACATTCCCCGTTCCAGCCCGTCGTCCGTGGCATCCTGACAGCGAACGCGACCCTTGGAGGCCTTTCACCATGCAGGATTTGACGGTTGTCGGAGTCGAGAACGGGGCGCTGATCGTCTCGAGCGACGGCGGTGAGCGGTATCGGATCGCCATCGACGAGGTGCTGCAGTCGCGCATCCGTCAGGGCATCGCCGCCGTGGAGGGCGGGAAGAAGGTCTCGCCGCGCGAGATCCAGACCCACGTGCGGGCCGGGCTCTCCGCCTTCGAGGTGGCCGAGCTCACGGGAGCGTCTGTGGAGTACATCGAGCGCTTCGAGGGCCCCGTGCTCGCGGAGCGCCAGTTCATGGTGGATTCCGCTCTGCGCGTACCCGTGCAGCCCACCTCCCCCGCCGACCCGCTCGGTGAGGAGCCGCTGTCGACCTTCGGCGACGCCCTCGACGAGCGCCTCGAGGGCCTCGCCGCCCAGGACGTGCGGTGGGCGAGCTGGAAGGACGAGTCCGGCTGGATCGTCAAGCTCACCTTCAGCTCCCGCGAGATCGAGCACGACGCGCGCTGGCAGTTCGATCCCAAGCGCCACGTGCTGACTCCTCTCAACAACGAGGCCACCACGCTCTCGCGTCACGGTGAATTGAGCGAGGGTCTCATCCCCCGCCTCCGTGCCGTGTCGACCACGGGCGAAGCGGGAGACACCTCCGACGGCCGCTTCGACAGCGGAGCGTTCGCGCCGCTCGAGCGCGTGGCCGCCCCCTCCACGGAGGAGGAGCCCACCTCCGAGGCATCCGCTTCTCCCCTGCACTCCGCGCCCGCGGCATCGCCGGGTGCGCGCAAGGATCAGGGCCGCCCCTACGACGGCTTCGCCATCAAGCGCGCTCCAGAGACCGGTGAGGCGACCGACCACAACCAGACCGCCGATCTGCTCGAGGCTCTCCGTCGCCGCCGTGGCGAGCGCGAGTCGGCCGTGTTCGAGCCCGAGGCTCCGGAGATCGAGCAGGCCCGCGAGCACGACGAGCGGCAGTCCGCCGCCGGCGTGCACCCGGCCTTCGGGGGGCCGAGAGCCGTCGTGGACGTGCCGGACACCCCGCTCGAGGGGCTCGAGGCCGAACTCGGGTTCACCTCGGACGAGCCGACAGCCGCGCCCGCCCAGAAGTCGGCGTCGTCGAGGCGCCAGCGCGCCTCGATGCCGAGCTGGGACGAGATCGTCTTCGGAGCCCGCAGCGAGGACGACCCCGCCTGATCGAGCCGCTCGCCGGCTGACCCGTCGGGCCGCGCGTTCCTGCGCCGGGCCCGCCTAGAGCGCGAAGGCTCCCGCGCGGAGCAGCGGCACGAGCGTCTCCTCGCTCGTGAGCGAGCCGTGCTGGCCGATCATCGACCGGCCTGTGACATCCCCGTCACGACCGTCGTAGTAGGCCACGAGCTTGCGTGCGGCCACGATCACGTCGCCGATCCTCGGCAGCACCTCGGGGTCGACCTCGCCGAACCAGCCCGCCTCGATCGCCTCCTCGCGCGTGGCGATCCACGCCCTGGTGCCCTCGCGGGCGCGCCAGGCCTCGGCGAGCCGTGTGCGCTCCTCCGGCGTCGCGTCGGCAGCGAGGTGCAGCTGCACGCACCGCGGATCCCCCGCGACGTGGCGCACCCCCTGCACGAGCTCTGGCACCTCTCCGAAGAGCACGTGGCCCGTGGCGGGCACGTCGACGATCCCGTGGTCGGCGGTGAGCAGCAGGCCCTCCCGGCGGCCGAGGCGCGAGACGAACCGGGAGTACTCGGCGTCGAGCGCCTCGAGCGTGGCGAGCCACCGGTCGGACTCCCACCCGCGGGCGTGGGCGAGCTGGTCGAGCTCGGGGACGTAGAGGTAGACGAGCCGTCGGCCGCCGCGGTCGAAGAGCTCACGGGCGGCGGCGAAGCGCTCGGCGATGCTGCCGGCCGCCACGTAGTCGGCGCCGCGCAGGATGGCGTGGGTGAGGCCGGAGTCGGCGTACTTCGCCGGCCCGATGGTGCTGCTCGGGATGCCGGAGGCCCCGAGCTGCTCGAAGATGGTGGGGAGGCGCTGCCAGGTGGCGGGCGGCATGGCATCCGACCACCCGGAGAGCTGGTTGAGCACGGCATCGGCCTCCGCCCCCTCCCCTGCGCCCGCCCCGGGCACGAGGGCCGTGTAACCCACGATGCCGTGCTGCCCCGGCCTCGCACCGGTCGTGAGCGACGCGAGGGCCGCCGCTGTGGTGGTGGGGAATCCGCTCACGATCGTGGTGCGCTTGGAGAGTCCGGATGCCATGGCGCGCGCGTGGCCGGCCCTGGCGCGGAGGGCCGCGGATCCGAGTCCGTCGACGAGCACCACCACGATGCGGTCGGCCGCCGGGAGCCCCAGCACGTCGTCGCCGCCCTCGAGCGACCGCACGCAACTGGGCAACACGTCGGCGAGCGTCGTCTCCGTGGCCTGCCGCGTCGGTAGCATGGTGGACATTCGGCCAATTCTGGCACACGACCCCCTGCCCGCCACCCCTCTCACCACGGGTGCGCGAGGCGCTCCACGAGAAATGCAGGAATGACGAGAGCAGCGAACGATCCCCCCGGAACGAGCGTCGAGAAGATCCTCGATGTCGACGTCTCGACGGAGATGCAGGACTCGTTCCTCGAGTACGCCTACTCGGTCATCTACTCCAGGGCCCTGCCCGACGCCCGCGACGGCCTCAAGCCCGTGCAGCGACGCATCCTGTACATGATGAGCGACATGGGGCTCCGGCCCGACAAGGGCCACGTCAAGAGCGCCCGCGTGGTGGGCGAGGTGATGGGCAAGCTGCACCCGCACGGCGACACCGCGATCTACGACGCCCTCGTGCGGCTCGCCCAGTCGTGGACGATGCGCATCCCCCTCATCGACGGCCACGGCAACTTCGGCTCCCCGGACGACGGCCCCGCCGCGGCCAGGTACACCGAGGCGCGACTCGACGCGGTGGCCCTGCTCATGGTCGACCAGCTCGACGAGGACGTCGTCGACTTCGTGCCGAACTACGACAACCAGCTCACGCAGCCCGACGTGCTGCCCTCCGCCATCCCCAACCTGCTCGTCAACGGTGCGAGCGGCATCGCCGTGGGCATGGCCACCAACATGGCCCCGCACAACCTCATCGAGGTCGTGGCGGGCGCCCGCTACCTCATCGAGCATCCGGATGCCTCGCTCGACGACCTGATGACCTTCATCCCCGGGCCCGACCTGCCGGGCGGCGGCACCATCGTGGGGCTCGCCGGCATCCGCGACGCCTACGAGACGGGCCGCGGCGCGTTCAAGACGCGCGCCAGGGTGTCGGTCGAGACGCTCGGCCCGCGCAAGACCGGCCTCGTGGTGACCGAGCTCCCCTACCTAGTGGGCCCGGAGAAGGTGATCGCCAAGATCAAGGACGGCGTCAACGCCAAGAAGATCCAGGGCATCAGCGACGTCACCGACCTCACCGACCGCACCCACGGCCTGCGGCTCGTGATCGGCATCAAGACGGGATTCGATCCCGAGGCCGTGCTCGAGCAGCTCTACAAGCTCACACCCCTCGAAGACGGCTTCAGCATCAACAACGTCGCCCTCGTCGACGGCGGCCCGCACACCCTCGGCCTCCGCGACCTGCTCGTGGTCTACGTCAACCACCGCATCGAGGTGGTCACGAGGCGCACGGCCTTCCGTCTGGCGCGGCGCCGTGAGCGGCTGCACCTGGTCGAGGGCCTGCTCATCGCGATCCTCGACATCGACGAGGTCATCCAGGTCATCCGGGCGAGCGACGACACCGAGCAGGCCCGCGTGAGACTCATCGACGTGTTCGAGCTGAGTGTGCTGCAGGCCGACTACATCCTCGAGCTGCGACTGCGCCGGCTCACGCGGTTCTCCCGCATCGAGCTCGAGGCCGAGCGCGACAAGCTGCGCGAGGAGATCGCCCAGCTCGAGGCTCTGCTCGGTAATCCGGCCCTCATCCGCAAGGCCGTCTCCGACGAGCTCGACGAGGTGGCCGAGAAGTACGGCACGCCTCGCCGCACCCTGCTCACCGAGGCCAAGCCCTCCGTGGCGGGGGCCTCGAAGCGGGCTCAGCCCGTGCTCGAGGTCGCGGACGCGCCCTGCACCGTCTACCTCAGCACCACAGGGCGGGTCGTGCGGGTCGATCGCGAGGAGAGCGACGAGCCGCGTGCCGATGGCCTCACGGCGCCCGTGGCGGTCACCCGCCGCAGCAAGCACGACGCGATCCGCAGCGAGGTGGCCACCACCCGGCGCTCCGAGATCGGGGCCATCACCGACACCGGTCGCCTCATCCGCATGCCCGTGCTCGATCTCCCCGCCGTGCCCGCGAACTCCGTGCAGCTCGGCGCGGGAGTCAGGGCGGGCGAGTACCTGGCCCTCGACGGCAAGCGCGAGAAGGTCGTGGGCCTCGTGTCGCTCGACTCCCCCGTGCCGATCTCGATCGGCACCGCGCAGGGCATCGTGAAGCGCGTGGCGCCCGGCGCCTATCCGGCGCGGCCCGACTTCGAGGTCATCGCCCTCAAGCCGGGCGACTCCGTGGTGGGCGTGGCCCAGCACTCCGACGACGACGAGCTCGTGTTCATCACCTCGGATGCGCAGCTGCTGCGCTTTTTCCAGGCGAGTGTGCGGCCCCAGGGTGTGGCCGCTGGCGGCATGTCGGGCATCAACCTGGCCGCGGGCGCCTCGGTGATCTGGTTCGGCTCGGTGCCCGACACGGGCGACGCCGTGGTGGTCACGATCGCCGCGAGCACCACAGCCCTCGCGGGAACGGATCTCGGCACCGGCAAGGTCTCGGACTTCACCGAGTTCCCGCCCAAGGGGCGCGCCACGAGCGGCGTGCGGGCCCACCGCTTCCTCAAGGGCGAAGACGTGCTCTCGGTGGCCTGGGCCGGCCCTGCTCCCGCCCTCGCTGTCGGAAACGACGGCGCCGCCCGGACCCTTCCCGAAGCGGCAGCCCGGCGCGATGCGTCCGGGGTGGGTCTGAGCGGCGTCGTGGCGTCCGTAGGAGCGGCTCGCCGGGCGGTGTAGCCCGGCTGCGGTGCGACGGTCGGAGCAGCTGTGCTCGGGAGGCTAGTCCTTGAGCAGCTTGGCCGACTCGTCGTGCCAGCCGGTGGCGATCTGGGAGAGCTTCTCCTGGTACTTGCGACCGTGGTGGGCGCAGAACAGCAGCTCTCCTCCGGAGGGCATGTCGACTCGCACGTAGGCCTGGGCGCCGCAGCTGTCGCAGCGGTCGGCTGCGGAGAGCTGGTAGGCATTCTCGTGATCGGAAGCGGTGGTCTCTGCGGCGACTGACTGCATGGTCTGCTCCTCTAGCGACTCGGGCATTCACTGATTGGTAGTGCCATCCAAGCACTGTTCCCTGCACGTCGATCCACAAACGGCAGTGTTTCGCTCTGCGCGTAGTGGAGGCGGGGCGAGGGTGTCGCGCACCTGGGGTGTCGGCACCAGCGGTTAGCCTTGTGGACTGGGGCGCGGCATCCTGCCCCTGCACGATCTTCTAAGGAGAACCGGTGGCCTCACCGTCCGACTACTCTGCCAGGCACCTCTCGGTGCTCGAGGGACTCGAGGCGGTTCGCAAGCGGCCGGGCATGTACATCGGCTCGACCGACTCGCGCGGTCTCATGCACTGCCTGTGGGAGATCATCGACAACTCCGTCGACGAGGCGCTCGGCGGCCACGGCACCGAGATCGGCATCGTGCTGCACGCCGACGGCAGCGTGGCCGTGCGCGACACGGCTCGAGGCATCCCCGTCGACATCGAGCCGAAGACGGGGCTCTCCGGTGTCGAGGTGGTCTTCACCAAGCTCCACGCGGGCGGCAAGTTCGGTTCCGGGTCGTACGCGGCCTCCGGTGGTCTGCACGGTGTGGGCGCCTCCGTGGTCAACGCGCTCTCGGAGCGGCTCGATGTGGAGGTCGACCGCGGCGGCAAGACCTGGGCGATGTCGTTCCACCGCGGCGAGCCGGGCATCTTCGACGACAAGGGCGGCGAGCCGAGCCCGGATGCGCCGTTCACGCCGTTCGAGAAGCAGAGCGAGCTGCGTGTGGTCGGCAAGGTCGGCAGGAACGTCACCGGCACGCGCGTGCGGTACTGGGCCGATCGGCAGATCTTCACCCGCGGTGCCGAGTTCCAGACCGACGACCTGCTGGTGCGAGCGCGGCAGACCGCGTTCCTCGTGCCCGGCCTCACGATCTCGATCGACGACGAGCGCGGGGAGGAGCCCCGCTCCGACTCGTTCCGCTTCGACGGCGGCATCTCGGAGTTCGTCGAGCACCTCGCGGCCGACGGCGCCGTCACCGACGTCTGGCGCATCGAGGGCACGGGCACGTTCACCGAGACGGTTCCCGTGCTCACCGACGCGGGGGCCATGATCCCCACCGAGCTCACCCGCGAGTGCGCGGTCGATCTGGCGCTGCGCTGGGGCATCGGCTACGACACCACGTTCCGCAGCTTCGTGAACATCATCTCCACCCCCAAGGGAGGAACGCATCAGGCGGGCTTCGAGGCCGGCCTGCTCAAGTTCCTGCGGCAGACCGTCGAGGCGAACGCCAGGCGGCTCAAGGTGGGCAACGACAAGCTCGAGAAGGACGACGTGCTCGCCGGGCTCACCGCGGTGCTCACCGTGCGCATCCCCGAGCCGCAGTTCGAGGGGCAGACCAAGGAGGTGCTCGGCACCCCCGCGGTGCGGAACATCGTCTCCCAGGTGGTCACGAAGGGCCTCAAGGAGCGCTTCGCCTCGCCGAAGCGCGATGACAAGACGCAATCGGCGCTCGTGCTCGACAAGGTCGTGGCCGAGATGAAGTCGCGCATCTCCGCGCGCGCCCACAAGGAGACGCAGCGGCGCAAGAACGCGCTCGAGTCGTCGTCGCTGCCGGCGAAGCTCGTGGACTGCCGCTCATCCGACGTGGCCAACAGCGAGCTCTTCATCGTGGAGGGCGACTCGGCCCTCGGCACGGCGAAGCTGGCGCGCAACAGCGAGTTCCAGGCGCTCCTGCCCATCCGCGGCAAGATCCTCAACGTGCAGAAGGCGTCGATCGCCGACATGCTCTCGAACACCGAGTGCGCGTCGATCATCCAGGTGATCGGTGCCGGCTCGGGCCGCTCGTTCGATCTGCCCTCGGCCCGCTACGGCAAGATCATCCTCATGAGCGACGCCGACGTCGACGGGGCGCACATCCGCACCCTGCTGCTCACGCTCTTCTTCCGCTACATGCGCCCGCTGATCGAAGATGGGCGGGTCTACGCCGCGGTGCCGCCGCTGCATCGTGTGGTGGCGATCAACGCGGGCTCGAAGCCGAACGAGACGATGTACACCTACTCCGAGGCGGAACTCACGGCGGTGCTGGCCGCGCTCAAGAAGTCGAACCGGCGCTACAAGGATCCGATCCAGCGCTACAAGGGCCTCGGCGAGATGGATGCCGACCAGCTGGCCTCCACCACGATGGACAAGCGCTACCGAACCCTGCGCCGCGTCAATGTCTCCGACGCGGCTGCGGCCGAGCGCATGTTCGAGCTCCTCATGGGCGACGAGGTGGCCCCCCGCAAGGAGTTCATCATCGCGGGCTCCGACAACCTCTCCCGCGAACGCATAGACGTGTAAGGAGTCTGGTTCGTCCACAATCGAACCAGGTTGAATTCGCGGCCTGGTCAGCGTCCGGACGCGAACATCCCGCAATGCGCCACCTTACGCGGCGTCACGAGAAGCTGACCCAGAACGAATTGATGACAGAGCCGGGGTCACCCACTTCAGCGCGGGTGAGCCGCAACGCCGTGTTGTCCCACGTGGTCACGAAGCACCGGCCAGCTGCGGCTCCCGGGGAGCTGACGAAAGTCACTTCCAGGGAAGCGCGAAATCTCGGATCAGAGGAGTTGCGCCATGCGGACGCCTTCATCTGCCGTGTCACGAAGTACCCGTTTGTGCAACTGATCGAAGCACGGTACGGCGTAAGCGCATCGTCGGCATATTTACTCAGCAGTTCCGGATCGACGCCCTTCACCTTGACGTAAAAGTTGTTGACAGCATCGGGCAACGGTGTTATTGCAGGTGCAGTGAGGGGCGCCGGCGGTGGGATAGGAGACGGCGAGTGCGGGCCAGTGCAAGCCGGGGGTGGCTCGGGCACCGTGCAGTTCGGTGCCGCGACCGCAGCGGTCGTGGCAGGTATCCAAGCCGAAGCGACTGTCATGATCGCCAAAGCTGTGAGCAGTGAACGCCTCGCTGGCCTCGTGGACCGATTTCTGGTTTGTGACATACCAAGGAACATAGATGCGTTCCAGCCGGATGTTCCGTGAGTACTTTGTCCTCACCTGGTGGAGACCGATGCCGTACTAAAGCCCGTAGCGAGCACCGAGGTGCTTCTGGGTCGACCAAGATGCCTCGTGACCAGAGATAGCGGGCGGAGGCGGCGGAGGGACCCCCGTTGCTATTCGGAGAGGGGGGTTGCGGCTATGGTGCCGCGGGCTTCTCGGGCTCGGTCGTCGATTGTGCGGAGGGCTTCTGGGGCCGGGTCTGTGTAGTTGAGGCCTCGGCGGGTGCGGGCCGTGTCGAGGAGGGAGTCGGCGAGGCCCGGGTTGTTGGCGAGGATGGGGCCGTGCATGTGGGTGCCGAGGAGGTTGTCCTCCCAGAAGCCCTCCTCGAAGGGCGTCTCGGTGTTGCCGCGGCCGTAGACCACGCGGCCGAGTGTGCCGTGCGGGCCCACGTCGACGAACGATCCGCGGTTCTCGAAGCCCACGACCGTGCCGAGCCGCGGCGATTCCACCACGAAGTCGCCCACCACGCGCGTGCCGCCGTGACGCGTGGCCACGGGGAAGACGCCGGCGCCCTCGAGCACCTCGCCGCCCTCGAGCGCGATGGTCTGCCCGAGCAGCTGGAAGCCCGCTCCGATGGCGAGGAACGGTCGGCCGTCAGTGGCGAGCTCACGGAGCTCCGACGCCACCTCGAGCACGAGCGGATGCGCGATGAGCTGCGCCGAGGTCGGTCCGCTGCCGATGAACACGAGGTCGGCGTCGCCGAACGCGCTCGTGCTGCCTCCGTCGTAGCGAGTGACCTCGACGGGAAGTCCGCGCCACTCCGACCGCAGCCGCAGGATGTCGACGTTGCCGCTCTCGCCGTTGAGGCCGAGCAGCCGGGGGAACAGGTGCAGGATCTTCAGCGAGCCGCTCATGCCGCTCCCCCGCCCTCGAGCTCCTTGAAGCCGAGGATCTTGCGGATCAGCATCATCTGCTCGTAGTTCAGGATCATCACCTTGTGTCCGGTGGCGGGCTTCGGACGGGCCAGGAACGCCTTGAGCGCCCGGCGCACATCGAGGTCGACCTCTCCCACGGGGATGCCGAGGTAGCCGAAGCGCACGGCGAACTGCCACGCCTTCGATCCGGTGATGCCGTCGACGTGGTCGAGTGCGGAGAAGTCGATGTCGTAGATCCACGACGGGTCGGGCGTGCCCTCGTCGACCGCGAGGAAGACCTGCTCGGGGGCCGCCTCGAGCGAGTCGAGGTTGAGCTGCAGGCTCGCCGGGTTCTTCATCATGATGATCTCGATCTGCTCACCGTCGACCTCGAGCAGTTCGCCGCGACCGTAGACGGTCTCGAGCGTGTCGAGCGCCTGCGAGACGAGCTCGGGGCGGAAACGGTCGCCGAGCACGCTGCGCGCGGTGGCCGCGGCACCCGCTGCATCGAGTGCGTAGTGCATGCCGCGGGCGGGGAGTCGCACCTCGATCTCGGTCCGGGTGACGGGCGAGCCGCCCTCGGTGAGCGGATCGGCGTCCCACGGAGCGATCGCGAGGGTGGCCCTGGCACCGTTGAGGGCCACGACCTCCACGGCGGCGGCTCTGGACCCGGGCGCCGAGGTGGCCTCGTCGAAGCGATCGGCCGAGGCCACACCGTGGCTCGCGTCGTCCACGAGGCTCGGCACCCCGCCGAAGAAGCTCACGGCGCGACCGGAGCGGGCAGGGATCCGCGCATCCATGTCGACGAGGAAGTTGTCCTCGCGGTTGAGGATGAGCCCGTCGGTCGACGCGGCGGCCACGCGGCCGAGCATCGTCGCCACCCGGTCGGGCTCGTGGTAGCGGTTGAGCTGGTCGATCTGGATGTTGAGCAGCAGCACCGTGCGCGGCTTCAGCAGCTCGGCGAGGCGCGTGCCGTAGCCCTCGTCGATCTCGAGGATCGCGATGTCCGAATCCACCCGGCCGCCGACCGAGACCCCGGAGAGCAGCGCCGAGGCGATGCCCTGCGGCAGGTTGCCGCCAGAGGGGTTCGTGAAGACCTTGAGGCCGTGCGCCCGGATGATGGCCGAGAGCATGTTGGTGGTGGTCGACTTGCCGTTCGATCCCGAGACCGCCACGACCCCGTGCGGGATGCGGGCGATCGTGCGCTCGAGGAACCCGGGGTCGATCTTGAGGGCGATGTTGCCCGGAATGGCCGAGCCGCCGCCACGGAGGCGCGCGGCCACACGGACGGCGCGCCCTACGAGCACGGCCGCCGGGGTGCGGAGAGACATCGGCCTACTCGAGGTAGTCGCGCAGCGACTGCGATCGGGAGGGGTGGCGGAGCTTCGCCATGGTCTTCGACTCGATCTGACGGATGCGCTCGCGCGTGACCCCGAAGGTGTCGCCGATTTGGTCGAGCGTCTTCGGCATGCCGTCGCCGAGGCCGAAGCGCATGCGGATGACACCCGCCTCGCGCTCGGAGAGCGAGTCGAGCAGCGACTCCAGCTGCTTCTGCAGCATCGTGAAGCCCACGGCGTCGGCGGGGACGACGGCCTCGGTGTCCTCGATCAGGTCACCGAACTCGCTGTCGCCGTCCTCACCGAGGGGCGTGTGCAGCGAGATGGGCTCGCGGCCGTACTTCTGCACCTCGACGACCTTCTCGGGCGTCATGTCGAGCTCGCGCGAGAGCTCCTCAGGCGTGGGCTCGCGACCGAGATCCTGCAGCATCTGGCGCTGCACGCGGGCGAGCTTGTTGATGACCTCGACCATGTGCACCGGGATGCGGATGGTGCGCGCCTGGTCGGCCATGGCACGCGTGATGGCCTGACGGATCCACCAGGTGGCGTAGGTGGAGAACTTGAAGCCCTTGGTGTAGTCGAACTTCTCGACCGCACGGATGAGGCCCAGGTTGCCCTCCTGGATGAGGTCGAGGAACTGCATGCCTCGACCGGTGTAGCGCTTGGCGAGCGAGACGACGAGACGCAGGTTGGCGCCGAGCAGGTGGCTCTTGGCGCGCTGGCCGTCCTTGGCGACCCACTGCAGCTCGCGCTTGGCGGAGGGGCTCAGGTTGTCGGTGTTCGCCAGCTTGTCCTCGGCGAAGAGACCGGCCTCGATGCGCATGGCGAGCTCGACCTCTTCGGCCGCGTTCAGCAGGGCGACCTTACCGATCTGCTTCAGGTAGTCCTTGACGGGGTCGGCGGTCGCGCCGGTGATGGTGCTCGAGTAGACGGGCACGTCATCCTCGTCGTCGACGAGCGAGAGCACGAGGGCGCCGGTGGGCAGGGCCACGGCGGCGGCCGGCGCCTTGGTGGTGCCGTCTTCACCCTCCTCGGCGGCGTCGCCATCAGCGACCGTGTCGTCGGTCGGGGTCTCCACGTCGTCTGCGACGACCTCGACCTCGACCTCGTCGCCGGGCTCGGCGTCTTCCTCGTCATCCGACTTCGCCTTGGTGGCGCGCTTGGGAGCGGCCTTCGCCTTGGGAGCGGCCTTCGCAGGTGCCTTCGCGGCCGCCTTCTTGGCGGGAGCGCGCTTGGCGGCGGGGCGGGCGGCGGGCGACTCGACCTCGTCGGGCGCCGTTGCCTGATCGAGGGTGTCTGCGGTCTTGGGGGTGGCCATTAGTTCACCTTTCATGCCACGAGGGCGGTAGCGGAGACGATGTCTCCGAGCGTGAGCGCCGACCGCGTGAAGATGTTTTTGGACAGTACTAAGACCCATGTCAAGTGCCGGAGAGCTGCAGCCTGAACAACGACTGCATCCGTACACAGGAACGGGTCTTCAATACCAATTATTGCACGGAAAGAACAGCCCTTCCGCCGATCACGCCCCCCGGCGCCTCCACGCTCGATACAGTGCAACCCAGATGGGGCCCACGGATATTCCCTCGTCCTCCTCGAGTTTGCGCCTCGTACGGCGGCGGGCCGCGAGCAGCATGACCACTCCGAAGCCGATCACGAGGTACTGCACCGAGAAGGCCAGCCGGAACGAGTCGAGGTCGTAGAGGGAGTCGCTCCACCCCGCCGAGAGCTGGGCGTCGAGGATGACCCCCACGAGGAACATGGTCACGAAGCTCGCGAGGAACCCGCCGACGTTCACGATGCCGTTCGCCGAGCCCAGCGAGCGGATCGGGTTGAACGAGCGGGCGAAGTCGAAGCCGATGAGCGATCCCGGACCGCCCGCGCCCATGGTGATGACGAGCACCACGATGAGCCAGGTGGGCGGCACGCCCGGCCAGAGCAGCACAGCTGCCCAGACGAGCCCGAGCAGTGCCGTGACGCCGAGCACGAGGTTGGAGCGGCGGAACGGGTAGCGCGCGGTGAGGATGCCGAGGATGGGGCCCGCGATGAGGCCCGTCACCACGATGGTCACGAGCAGGATCGACGCGGTCGTCTCCGGGATGCCGAGGGCCGACACCATGAAGGGGAAGCCCCAGAAGAGCGCGAACACGGTGCCGGAGGACTGCGTGACGTAGTGCGACCAGAAGCCGAGCTGGGTGCCCGGCCGGCGCACCGTCTGACCGAGACCCCGCAGCGCATCCCGGATGGAGGCCGCCCGCATCTCGGGCGCTCCGGCCGGGCGGTCGGCGAGCAGGGCCACGGTGAGCACGAAGCCCACGAACGAGACCGAGGCGGCCGCCGCGAACGCCGGGGTCCAGCCCTGCTCGTGCAGCAGCCACGCGAACGGCACCGCCGAGAGGATCTGGCCGATCGCGCCCACGTTGCCGGTCCACTGCGACAGCAGGGGCACGGTGCGGCCGTCGAACCACGAGTTGATGAGCCGGATGAGGGAGATGAAGATGGCCGCGTCGCCCGCGCCCACGAGCATGCGGCCGAGGATGGCGGGCTCGATGGAGGGGGCGAAGGCCACCACGAGCTGGCCGGCGACCATGACGGCCGATCCCGTGCAGATGAGGAGCTTCGGGCCCACGCGGTCGATGAGCAGGCCGAACGGGATCTGCAGAGCCGCGTAGACCGCGAGCTGCAGCACGGCGAGGGCCGAGAGCAGGGCGGCCGTGGTGTCGAACCGCTCGGCGGCGGAGACCCCTGCGACGCCCAGCGTGGAGCGCTGGAGCACGCCCGCCATGTAGGCGAAGACGCCCACGGCGAAGACCAGCCAGGCGCGTCGCGAGTTCATCGCTGGGAGTCTACGCCCGCTCCACGCGGCCGCTCGTGCGCGGGGAGTGCGCTAGCGGCCGGGTGACGACGGGCCGAGGTCGTCGCCCGAGCGGTTGCCCGCGAGGAAGCGCTGCAGCTCGTCGGCGATCTCGTCGGCCGAGGGCAGCTCGCCGTCGACGTCGGTGAGGGGCGAGCGGAGGCTCGTGCCCTCCATGTAGGTGTCGTGGCGCTCCTCGAGCGTCGTGACCAGGCGGGCCAGCTCGGCGTTGGAGTCGACCTGCTCGTCGATCTTCGAGACGAACACCCGCCCCTCTTCGCGCAACTGGTCGGTGGGGAAGATGAGGCCCGTGGCGGCGCTCACGCTCTCGACGGCCACGAGGGCGGTGGCCGGGTACTCGGTGTCGGCCAGGTAGTGCGGCACCAGGATGACGAAGCCCGTCACGGGGTGACCGATCTCCTGCAGGCGGTACTCCACGAGGTGCAGGGCGTTGGCCGGCGCCTGGGTGGTGGGGCGCCACACCGAGAGGGCGTCGATGAGCTCGATGCGGTTGCCGCTCACCGTGACGTTGAGCGGGCGGGTGTGCGGCACGGGCATGGGGATGGCGTGCACCCACGTGGTGGTCTTGACCTTGAAGGCCTGCACGAGCTCGATCACCGCGCGGGTGAAGCGCTCCCACTGGAAGTCGGGCTCGAAGCCGTTGAGGAAGAGGAAGCGGTTGCCGAGCTCGTCGCTCATGAGGTAGAGGCGAAGCGTCTGCGGCTCGTAGTCGCTCAGGTGGTCGTGGTCGAAGGTGATGATGGGGCGGCGGGCACGGTAGTCGAGCAGCACGTCGGCATCGAACTCGGCCACCACGCGGTTGTCGAGCGTGTCGAGGAGGTACTCGCCGAACTGGGAGACGGCACCGCCGGCATCCGTGAAACCGGTGAGGGCGGCGACGAGATCGAGGCCCTCGGGAACGAGGCCGCTCTCGGCGACGATGTCGTACAGCCCGCTCGGTTGCTCCATGCCTCGAGTCTAAACCGGGCACCTCCTGGCCCCCGGCCGCTCCGGCATGCCGAGAGCGAACAGCGAGCGGGAATACGATGGCGGGATGACTTCGGCCTCCCTCTCGACCCGCTCCTCCTCCCAGCCCACCACCGACACCGAGGTGGTGGTGCTCGCGGCGGCGAAGGGGCCCGACGGCCTCGTGGTGCGCGGTGCGTCGGACGAGGTGGCGTCGACCGTCGCCGCCTCGCTGACGGCGATCGGCTTCACGGGCAAGAAGGACGAGTTCGTGCGGCTGCCCGCGCCTGCCGGTCTCCCTGCCGCGAGCATCGCCGTGGTGGGCCTCGGCACCGACACGCCTGACGAGGCCGTTCTGCGGTACGCGGGCGGAGTGGCCGGGCGACGCACCTCGGCCAAGGACGACGTGGTGCTGTCGTTCGGCATCGCGACCGCCGCCGACCTCGTGGCGGTGGCCGAGGGTGCGGGGATCGGCTCCTACGACTACACGGACTACCGCGGGGTGGGGACCGCCGCGGACAAGGCCGAGGCCGGCGACGCCGCCGGCACCACCGACACCGACGCCGCTGCCGTTGCCGTTGCCGAGCAGGACGCTCCCGGTGCGCGATCGATCGCGATCCTCGCCGACCTCGACCCCGCGGAGGCCGCGGAGTCGCTCGAGCGGGCCCTCGCCTCCGTCGACGCCGTGGCGCTCGTGCGCGACCTCGTCAACATCCCCGCGCTCGACCTCTACCCCTCCGTCTTCGCCGACCGGGTGGAGGAGCTCACCGCCGGGCAGCCCATCGAGGTGACCGTCTGGAACGAGCAGCAGCTCGTGGCGGAGGGCTTCGGCGGCATCGCCGGGGTCGGCCAGGGATCGACGCGGCCTCCCCGCCTCGTGAAGGTGGACTACTCCCCCGCCGGCGCCGCCAAGCACCTCGCCCTCGTGGGCAAGGGCATCACCTTCGACACGGGCGGGCTCTCGCTCAAGCCCCCGGTCTCGATGATCGGCATGAAGTACGACATGGCCGGGGCCGCGACCGTGCTCGCCGCGCTGCTCGCCGCCGCCCGCCTCGCGCTGCCCGTGCGCGTGACCGCGTGGCTGTGCCTCGCCGAGAACATGCCCTCCGGAGACGCCATCCGCCCCGGTGACGTGCTCACCATCAAGGGCGGGCGCACCGTCGAGGTGCTCAACACGGATGCGGAGGGTCGGCTCGTGATGGCCGACGGCCTCGTGGCCGCGAGCGCCGACCAGCCCGACGCGATCGTCGACGTGGCGACCCTCACGGGCGCCGCGGTCGTGGCGCTCGGCAACCGCTACGTCGCCGCCATGGGCGACGACGACCTCGTGCAGCAGGTGCTCGCCGCCGCCGGGGAGGCCGACGAGTCGGTCTGGCCCATGCCGCTGCCCGCCGAGATGCGGTCGATGCTCGCCTCCGACATCGCCGACATCGCCAACGTCAAGCCGGGCAACCCGGCGGGCGGCATGCTCGTGGCCGGCGTCTTCCTGCAGGAGTTCGTGGGCACCCGCCCCGACGGAGAGCGGATCCCGTGGGTGCACCTCGACATCGCCGGCCCCGCCCAGAACAAGGACGGCGGCTACGGCTACACCGTCAAGGGCCCGACCGGTGTGACCGTGCGCACTCTGCTCAGGCTTGCCGAGTCCTTCACTCGCGCGTAGTAAGCTCACAGGGGCGAAAAAATATCTCGCCCGAACTCCGGTGCACGTCGCACTGACGCTGCACGGATCCGGACGCACGAGGGAGTTGCATAGGTGTCGGACCAGAACTTTGACCTTGTTGTTCTCGGCGGTGGCAGCGGCGGTTACGCAGCCGCACTGCGCGCAAGCCAGCTGGGATTCTCCGTGGCGATGATCGAGAAGGACAAGGTCGGCGGCACGTGCCTCCACCGTGGCTGCATCCCGACCAAGGCCCTCCTGCACTCCGCAGAGGTGGCCGACGTGTCGCGCGAATCCGAGAAGTACGGCGTGAAGACCACGTTCGAGGGCGTCGACATCGCGGCGGTCACGGCCTACCGCGAGAGCATCGTCGCCTCCAAGTACAAGGGCCTCGAGGGGCTCGTGAAGGCGCGCAAGATCACCACCATCGCCGGTGAGGGTCGACTCACCTCGCCCACGACCGTGCAGGTCGGCGACGACACCATCACGGGCAAGAACATCGTGCTCGCCACGGGCTCGTACTCGCGCACCCTCCCCGGCCTCGAGATCGGCGGGCGCGTCATCACCTCCGAGCAGGCCCTCGCGCTCGACTTCATCCCCAAGAAGGTCATCATCCTCGGCGGCGGCGTCATCGGCGTCGAGTTCGCGAGCGTGTGGAAGTCGTTCGGCTCCGAGGTCACCATCATCGAAGCGCTCCCCCACCTCGTGCCCAACGAGGAGGAGTCCATCTCGAAGCAGTTCGAGCGTGCGTTCCGCAAGCGCGGCATCGCCTTCAACCTCGGCACCCGCTTCTCGGGCGTCACCCAGAACGACGACGGCGTGGTGGTCTCGCTCGAAGACGGCAAGACCTTCGAGGGCGAGCTGCTGCTCGTGGCCGTCGGCCGCGGCCCGGCCACCCAGGGGCTCGGCTTCGAGGAGGCGGGCGTCACCATCGACCGCGGCTTCGTGATCACCGACGACCGTCTGCAGACGAGCGTTCCCGGCGTCTACGCCGTCGGCGACATCGTTCCCGGCCTGCAGCTCGCGCACCGCGGCTTCCAGCAGGGCATCTTCGTGGCCGAGGAGATCGCGGGCCTCAAGCCGCAGGTCGTCGAGGACGTCAACATCCCGAAGGTCACCTACTCCGACCCAGAGGTAGCCTCCGTGGGCCTCACCGAGGCCAAGGCCGCGGAGAAGTACGGCGCCGACAAGATCTCGTCGTACGACTACAACCTCGCCGGCAACGGCAAGAGCCACATCATCGGCACCTCCGGATCGGTGAAGGTCGTGCGTGTGAACGACGGCCCCGTCATCGGCATCCACATGATCGGCGCCCGCGTGGGCGAACTGATCGGCGAGGGCCAGCTGATCGTGAACTGGGAGGCCTACCCCGAAGACGTGGCCTCGCTCGTGCACGCCCACCCCACGCAGAACGAAGCACTCGGCGAAGCTCACCTGGCCCTGGCCGGGAAGCCGCTGCACGCCATCTGATCGGACACCTCCGCCCGGGAACTCGCACAACGTGCTCCCGGGCGGACCGAGCAGCACAAGGTCCGGCCCACTAGGCTTGAATTCGAACGGTTCCAAAAGGAGACAAAGGTCATGAGCGAATCCGTCAACCTTCCCGCACTCGGAGAGAGTGTCACCGAAGGAACGGTCACCCGGTGGCTCAAGAACGTCGGCGATCGTGTCGAGGTCGACGAGCCCCTGCTCGAGGTGTCCACCGACAAGGTCGACACCGAGATCCCCTCGCCTGTGGCGGGTGTGATCGAGGAGATCCTCGTGCAGGAGGACGAGACGGTCGAGGTCGGCACCGCACTGGTGAAGATCGGCGACGGATCGGGCGGTGGCTCCGCTGCTCCCGAGGCGCCGGCCGAGGAGGCCCCCGCTGCTGAGGCTCCGGCCCCCGCCGCCGAGGCCGCACCCGAGGCTCCGTCCGAGGAGAAGCCCGAGGAGGCCGTGATCCCGTCGGTGGAGGCGCCAGCCCCCGCCGAGGAGACGCCGGCCGAGGCTCCCGAGCCCGTGCAGGAGGCGCCCGCCGCCGCTGCTCCGGCTCCCGCTGCCGCTCCGGTGCCTGCCGCCGCACCTCCGGCTGCCGCGCCCGCCGCTGCTCCGGCACCTGCTGCTCCGGCTCCGGCCGCCGCCGCTCCTGCTGCAGCCGCCCCGGCACCCGCTGCTGCTGCTCCCGCGGCCGCCGCTTCCGGTTCGAACGCCGGCTACGTCACCCCGCTCGTGCGCAAGCTCGCCCACGACCGAGGCATCGACCTCTCGACCGTCACCGGCTCCGGTGTGGGGGGCCGCATCCGCAAGGAAGACGTGCTCGCCGCCGCCGACAAGGCCGCCGAGGCGTCCGCGCCGGCAGCGTCGGCAGCAGCCCCCGCCAAGCGGGCACCGCTCGAGGTCTCCGAGCTCCGCGGCACCACGCAGCCGATGTCGCGTCTCCGCAAGGTCGTGGCCGAGCGTGCCGTGGCCTCCATGCAGGCGTCGGCTCAGCTGACGACCGTGGTGAAGGTCGACGTCACGAAGGTCGCCTCGTTCCGCACCGCCGTGAAGGACCGCTTCCTCGAGAAGACCGGCACGAAGCTCTCGTTCCTGCCGTTCTTCGCGCTGGCGGCCACCGAGGCGCTGAAGGCCTACCCGGTCATCAACGCCACGGTCGACGGCGAGTCGATCGTCTACCCCGACCACGAGGGCATCAGCATCGCGGTCGACACCGAGCGCGGCCTCCTCACCCCCGTGGTGAAGAACGCCGGCGACCTCGACATCGCGGGCTTCGCGGCCCAGATCGCCGACCTCGCCGCCCGCACGCGCGACAACAAGCTGAAGCCCGACGAGCTGTCCGGCGGCACCTTCACGCTCACCAACACGGGGTCGCGCGGCGCGCTGTTCGACACCCCGCTGGTGTTCCTGCCGCAGGTCGCCATCCTCGGCACCGGAATCGTCACGAAGGAGCCCACGGTCGTGACCGTCGACGGCGCCGACGCGATCGCCGTGCGCTCGATCGTCTACCTGGCGCTCAGCTACGACCACCGCATCGTCGACGGGGCGGATGCCGCGCGCTTCCTCTCCGCCGTGAAGAACCGCCTCGAAGACGGCGACTTCGAGGGCGACCTGGGCATCTAGGTCCCCTTCCGCCCTCAGCGACGGTCTCACGGGCCCACCACCCCGTACGACCGCACTCTCCAGCCGGCCCCGCCCCTCACCACGAGGAGCGGGGCCGCTGCCGTCTCCCCCGCCCCGGATGACCCTGGTTCGGCGAGACCACCCGCCACCTCCATCAGAGCGAAATCTCCCACGCGCTGCACGACAACAACGGAGGATGCGCCCGAATACGCGTCCCTGCCCCGTCGTTCCCCATCGGCGGCCCGGAACTCCGCCAGATCCGCCTCCATGGCAGCCGATCCCCACTGGTCCACCCCGTCGAAGCACCCAGGATCGTCCCCGGCGAAGCACCCCTCCCTCAGCCGCAGAAGAGCCAGAGTCGCGGCAACAGGATCGTCCCCCCGCACAGCCCCCGCATGGCCGGAAGCACGAGGGACGGGAGTGCTCTGTGCATTAAGGGGCTCCTCGGCGGGGTCGCTGAGATGGGTGGGCGCAGTGGTGCCTTCCGATGCACTGTCTACGGGGACACCGGCGGGGGCGAGTGCGATCGCTCCGAGCACTGCGAGCAGAACCGCCAGGACGCCTCCCAGGAGGAAGAGCCGGCGGCGTCGGGGTGACACGCGCGACCATCCTCGAACGGGATACCCCCTCAACGCCCGGACCATCTCGGCGACCGCGGCCAGCGCAGGCTCCACCGTCTCCGCGACCCGCGGCTCCTCGCCCGAGCCGCTCGTCACCGCTGTCGGCTCCCTCCACTCCCATTCCGTCTGCCAGACACTCCCGACGCCCACACGTTCCTCCCCATCCGAGAACGCGTGCCCATCGGAGGACACCAGGTGGGCGAGCCAACGGAGGTCGGCGGCACGGGCATCGTCGAAGGTGGGGGCGCCTTCTGCGGACGCGCGGCTGAAGCCGACGAGCGCGCTGAGGCGGCCGCCCTCCACCAGCACGGCACCGGGGTCGAGGCCGCCGTGGGCGTACCCGGCCGCGTGCAGCTGACCGATCGCCGCCTCCACCTCGCGCAGGACGCGCCCTTCCGAGGACTCCGACTCGACGCCATCCGATGCCCCGAGAGGCCGGCCCGGGCACCGGCTCATCACGATGGCCGCCCCACCCGTGTCGTCGTGCACGACGCCGATCAGCCGCGGCATGGCCGAGATGGGCCGCGCGGCCAGCACCTCGGCCTCCGGCAGGTGGTCGGCCGACTCGAACACCGGATGGCGAGCGACCGGCGACGACACGGGCGCACCGATCCGCACCTTCACCACGACGCGGTCGCTGCCGTGCTGAGCTCCGCCGTGACTGTGGCCGTAGCCGTCGCCGGGCACGTCCCCGGACGCAGCCACCGCGACGAACACGTTCGCGCGCTCCCCCACCGACAGCACCTCGGTGAATCGATAGCCGGCCACGCCGGCGGAGAGAGCAGGGCGGGCACGGAACATGCCACAACCTTCCCTGCCCCCATCCGTCACCGCAGCACGCGGCCGGGAACCGGGGAGAACCTCGCACCGAAGCACCGCTGTGCAGGAGAGGCCACTCACGCCCGCCGCGAACACGTGGCATCACACGGGGAGTCGACGAAGTATCCTTGGACTCATGGCACGCAAGACCGACTCCACTCCGAAGAAGCCCAAAGAACCGGGCCGCATCAAGCAGATGTGGCAGGTCTTCAAGATGACCCGCCGCTACGACAAGAACGCGGTCTGGATCATGGCACTGGGCTTCGCCCTCCCCGTGCTGGCGGGAGTCGCGCTCGCGCTGATCTTCTCGCGCGACAACGTCTTCGCTCTCGTGATGTGGATCCTCGCGGGCGTGCTCGCCGGCCTGCTCGCCGCGCTCATCATCCTCGGCCGCCGCGCCGAACGCGCCGCCTACAAGCAGATCGAGGGCCAGCCGGGTGCCGTCGGCGCCGTGCTCCGCAGCTCGCTCAAGCGCAGCTGGACGGGCAGCGAGATGCCCATCGCCGTCAACGGCAAGTCGCAGGACGCGGTCTACCGTGCCGTGGGCCGCGGCGGTGTCGTGCTCATCGGCGAGGGCCCGCGCTCCCGCACCACCAAGATGCTCGAAGACGAGCGTCGCAAGGTGCTCCGCATCCTCCCGAACGTGCCCGTGACCTTCCTCCACGTCGGCCCCGACCCCGACGCCGTTCCGCTCCACCGGGTCGCGGCCAAGATGGCCCGCCTCAAGCCCTCCCTCACCAAGCCCGAGGTGCTCGCGGTCTCGAACCGGCTCACCTCGCTCTCCTCGTCGCCGCTGCCCATCCCCAAGGGCATCGACCCGATGCGCATGCGCCCGCAGCGCGGCCGCTGAGCACCGCGGAGTGACCACCACCTCAGGCGGCGCCGCCCCGAGCGAGTGGCCGGGCGAGCGTCTCGGGCTGAAGCGCGAGGGCCACGGCTCGATCGCCCGCCCCGGGCGCCGCATCCTCGCCCTGCTGATCGACTTCGCCTTCTGCTACGTGATCTACTTCGCGTTCTTCTACGAGAGCACCTGGGCCTCCACCGCGATCTTCTTCATCGAGCAGGTCGTGCTCATGGTGACCCTCGGCGGCGGGCTCGGTCATCTGCTGCTCGGACTGCGTGTCGTGAGACTGGACGGCGGCTATGCGGGCTGGTGGCGACCGATCGTGCGCACCCTCCTGCTCATGCTCGTCATCCCCGCGGTGATCTGGGATTCCGATCAGCGCGGCCTGCACGACGTCTTCTCCGGCACGGTGCTCGTCAGGCGCTGACGTAACACGCCCGAAACAACGACGACACCGCAGGGTAATGGCCTACCGATACCCTTGCCTGTGGCTACATCTTTGTAGTTTTTTCCAGTTCCAAGCCATTGGAGATCCTTCACATGTTCAGTGATTCTTCCGAGGTGCTCAAGTTCATCAAGGACACCGACGTCAAGTTCCTTGATATCCGCTTCACCGACCTCCCCGGTGTGCAGCAGCACTTCAACATTCCCGCGTCCACGGTCGACGAAGAGTTCTTCGCCGTCGGGCAGCTCTTCGATGGCTCGTCGATCCGCGGCTTCGCCTCGATCCACGAGTCGGACATGCAGCTCATCCCCGATGTCTCCACGGCTTACGTCGATCCCTTCCGGGTCGAGCGCACCCTCATCCTGGTGTTCGACATCTACAACCCGCGCAACGGCGAGATCTACTCCCGCGACCCGCGCCAGGTGGCCAAGAAGGCCGAGAAGTACCTCGCGTCGACCGGCATCGCCGACACCGCGTTCTTCGCCCCCGAGGCCGAGTTCTACATCTTCGACGACGTGCGCTACGAGGTGAAGCAGAACTCCAGCTTCTACTCCGTCGACTCCGACGAGGCGGCCTGGAACACCGGCCGCGTCGAAGAGGGCGGCAACCTCGGCAACAAGACCCCGTACAAGGGCGGCTACTTCCCCGTCAGCCCGGTCGACCAGCACGCCGATCTGCGCGACGACATCTCGCTCAAGCTCATCGACTCCGGTCTCATCCTCGAGCGCGCCCACCACGAGGTCGGCACCGCAGGCCAGGGCGAGATCAACTACCGCTTCGACACCATGGTGCACGCGGCCGACGACATCCTGAAGTTCAAGTACATCGTCAAGAACACCGCCAACCTGTGGGGCAAGACCGCCACGTTCATGCCGAAGCCCCTCTTCGGCGACAACGGCTCGGGCATGCACACCCACCAGTCGCTCTGGAGCGACGGCAAGCCGCTCTTCTACGACGAGGCCGGCTACGGCGGACTCAGCGACCTCGCTCGGTGGTACATCGGTGGCCTGCTCAAGCACGCTCCCGCCGTGCTCGCGTTCACCAACCCCACGGTGAACTCGTACCACCGTCTGGTGCCCGGCTTCGAGGCTCCCGTCAACCTGGTCTACTCGGCCGGAAACCGCTCGGCGTCGATCCGTATCCCGATCACGGGCACGAACCCCAAGGCCAAGCGCATCGAGTTCCGTGCGCCCGACGCCTCGGGCAACCCGTACCTCGCGTTCGCCGCCCAGCTCATGGCGGGCCTCGACGGCATCCAGAACCGCATCGAGCCGCACGAGCCCGTGGACAAGGACCTGTACGAGCTTCCCCCCGAGGAGGCCAAGAACATCCCCCAGGTCCCCGCCACGCTCGACGCCGCACTCGAGGCGCTCGAGGCCGACCACGAGTTCCTGCTCAAGGGCAACGTCTTCACTCCCGACCTGATCGAGACCTGGATCTCGTACAAGCGCGAGAACGAGATCAAGCCGATCGCCCAGCGACCGCACCCCTTCGAGTTCGAGCTCTACTACGGCGTGTAGTCACGAACCGCTGAACACGACGGATCCGCACGGGCTCAGGCTCGTGCGGATCTTTCGTTGGTGGAGGTCGAGGGCCGCGACAGCAGCTCGTACTCGAGCTCGATGTCGAAGCGCTGGCGCCGCGTGCGGGCGGTGAGCCGACGGTCGACCCCCGCGCCGATGAGGGCGACAGCTAGGGCGATGCCGCCGAGCGGCCCTGCAGGCGTCGTGGTGAGGAGCCACAGACCGCCGAGCAGCACGAGCCCGCCGGCCACGAGCAGCGCCGTGCCCGCGCGCTGCATGCGCTGGATGGCGAGCAGTCGCTCGGTCGGGGTCATGATCATGTATACAACGCTACGCCTCGCAACCGACACTCGCCTGATTTTCGCTTGAAGCATGTGGCCTCCATCGTGTATGCATGGCGTCAACGATGAACACGCCGCTGAAGCACCACAATCTCTTCCAGACCCCGGATCTCGCCGAGGCCCGGGACGAGGTGGCGCGCGTGTTCTGCCCGCACACCCTCACCGTGAGCAACCCCAGGGGTCGGCTCGACACCGTGCTGAACGGCGCCAGGGTGGGCGACGTGGGGCTCAACTACCTGCGGTACGGCGACGAGGTGCGCATCACACCCGGGCGGCTCGACGACTTCTACCTCGTGCAGATCCCCCTCGCCGGTCGGGCCGCCGTGAAGGTCGGCGACCGCACCGTGATGTCGGATCGGCGGCACGCCTCGCTCATCTCGCCGACCGAAGCCGTCGACATGGTCTGGTCGGACGGCTGCGAGCAGCTCATCGTCTATCTCGACCGCGCGGCCGTCGAACGGCTGGCGGGCACGCGCGACGGGGCGCGACCCCTGGTCTTCGCCCCCTCTGTCGATCTCGACTCCCCCGCCGTGCGCAGCTGGCTGCGCATCGTGCACCTCATGCGCGACGAGATCGAGGCAGGCGACACCGTGCTCACCTCACCTCTCGCCCACGCCCACTTCGAGCAGCTCCTCATCGGCGGGCTCCTCGCGGCCCAGGCCAACAGCGCCCTCGACCAGCCGGCATCCCCCGGGTGGCGGCCCGCCTCGGCCACGAGGGCCCTCCGGCGCGCCACCGATCTCATCGAGGCCCATCCCGAACGCGCCTGGCGGGTGGCCGAGCTCGCCGACGAGACAGGTGTCTCGGTGCGCCAGCTGCAGGAGGCGTTCCAGCGCGAGCGCGGCATCAGCCCCATGGAGCTGCTGCGCCGCACGCGGCTCGAGCGCGCCAGACGCGAGCTGCTCGACTCCGATCCCGCACGCACCACGGTGTCGCAGATCGCCACCCGCTGGGGGTTCTTCCACCTCGGCCGCTTCTCGGTGCTCTACCGCGAGACCTTCGGCGAGTCGCCGTCGCACTCGCTCGCGCGCTGAGGCAGCGGATGCGCCGGGCTGGGCGATGCGGTCGCGAAAGCAGCATGCGCATCCGCATCCGCATCCGACACACGGTCTTAATCGCAAAGCGGATAGCCGGCGCCCGCTCCGGATAGTCACGGGCGCGCATCCTGACGACCATGGGTCAACCGCATCATCCGCGGCCCGCTCGTCGAGAGGATCCCCGTGTTCGAAGGCAAGACCGTGATCGTCACCGGTGCCGCCACCATCATCGGCGCCGCTGTGGTGGCCGAGTTCGCCGAGGCGGGCGCGCACGTGGTGGCCGCCGACATCGACCGCGCCGGCGGCGAGGCGGTGGCGGCTCAGCACGACGCCGTGCGGTTCGTGGAGACCGACATCCGCGACGACGCGCAGCTCGAGGCTCTCGTCGGCGAAGCGCTCACGGCCACGGGCACCCTCGACACCGTGGTGAACCTCGCGTGCAGCTACGGCGACGACGGCGCCGAGAGCGACCGCGCCACCTGGCTCGACACGCTGAACGTCAACGTCGTGAGTGCGGCGATCCTCGGCGGCATCGCCCGCCCCCACCTCGCCGCCTCGGGCGGGAGCATCGTGAACTTCGGCAGCATCTCGTCCAAGGTCGCCCAGACCGGTCGCTGGCTCTACCCCGTGAGCAAGGCCGCGGTGGTGCAGCTCACGCGTTCGATGGCGATGGACTACGCCGCCGACGGCATCCGCGTGAACAGCGTCTCGCCCGGATGGACCTGGTCGGCCGTGATGGACCGCCTCTCCGGCGGCGATCGGGCGAAGACGGATGCGGTGGCCGCCGACTTCCACCTGCTCCGACGCGTCGGCGACCCCGGCGAGGTGGCGGCCGTCGTGGCCTTCCTGGCTTCGCCCAAGGCCGGCTTCGTGACCGGCGCCGACTGGGCCGTCGACGGCGGGTACTCCGCCATGGGGCCGGAGCAGTCCGTGCCCGCCATCCCTCGCCTGGCCACCTGAACTCTCTTCCCGCTCCTCCCACCTCTCCACCTCCACGAAAGGCACCCCATGAGCACCAGGACCTTCACCATCGTCGGCGCGGGCCAGGCCGGCCTGCAGCTCGGCATCGCCCTGCTCGGCGACGGGCACGACGTCACGATCGTCTCCAACCGCACCCCCGTCGAGATCGCCGAGGGCAGGGTGACGTCGAGCCAGTGCATGTTCGACACCGCCCAGTCGTACGAGCGCGAGCTGGGGCTCGCGTTCTGGGACGAGATCACCCCGCCCGTCGAGGGCATCGGATTCGCGGTGCCCTCCCCCGCCGGCGACGGCACGAAGGCGCTCGACTGGGCGGGCCGGCTCGACGCGGTGGCCCGCTCGGTGGATCAGCGGGTGAAGATGCCGCGCTGGATCGACGAGTTCATCGCCCGCGGCGGGCACTTCGAGATCCACGACGCCGGTGTCGACGACCTCGAGCGGTACGCCGCTGAGAGCGACCTCGTGCTCATCGCCGCGGGCAAAGGCGAGATCGCCCGTCTGTTCGAGCGCGACGAGGAGAAGTCGCCCTACGCGGCCCCCCAGCGCGCCCTCGCCCTCACCTACGTCAACGGCCTCGCACCCCGACCCGAGCACTCCGCGGTGTCGTTCAACCTCATCCCGGGTGTGGGCGAGTACTTCGTGTTCCCCGCGCTCACGACGACCGGGCGGTGCGACATCATGGTCTTCGAAGCCGTCCCCGGTGGCCCCATGGATCTGTGGACGCCCGGCATGACCCCCGAGGAGCACCTGGCCACCTCGCTGCACGTGCTCGAGACCTTCGTGCCGTGGGAGGCCGAGCGCGCTCGGAACGTCACCCTCACCGACGACAACGGTGTGCTCGCCGGCCGTTTCGCCCCCACCGTGCGCAAGCCCATCGCCACGCTCCCCTCCGGGGCCACGGTGCTCGGGCTCGCCGACGTGGTGGTGCTCAACGACCCCATCACGGGCCAGGGCTCGAACAACGCGAGCAAGTGCGCCGAGAGCTACCTCACGAGCATCCGCGAGGAGGCCGCCACCGAGGGCGCGTTCGACGACGCGTTCAAGCAGGAGGCCTTCGACCGCTACTGGGAGGGCGCCCAGCACGTGACGCAGTGGACGAACGCGCTGCTGGCCCCGCCGCCCCCCTTCGTGCTCAACGTGCTCGGAGCCGCCGGCCAGTTCCCCGAGATCGCCCACCGCTTCGCCAACGGCTTCGACGACCCGCGCGACTACGCCACCTGGTTCCTCGACCCCGAGGGCTCGGAGCGGTACGTGCGCGAGGTCGCCGAGCGCGCGGGGGCCGCAGCATGAGCACCGAGCACGGCCCGGCTGCGCGGGGAGGCGGCGCCGGCCCCATCGACGTCGACGCGTTCAAGCGCGGCATGCAGACCCTCGCCGGTCACGTCACGGTGCTCACGACACGGGATGCCGAGGGCAACCCGGTGGGCATCACCGCCACCGCGGTCTGCAGCCTCACGGCCGAACCGCCGTCGCTCCTCGCGAGCATCAACCGCTCCACCTGGCTCGGCGCCGTGCTCCAGAGGAGCGGTGCGTTCGGGGTCAACATCCTCTCGCACGAGCAGGTGCGCGTGGCGCAGGTGTTCGCCGGCATGGACCCTGACCACAAGGGATCGGACAAGTTCCTGGTGGGCTCGTGGACGGACGGCATCAACGGCAGTCCGCTGCTCGAGCACTCGCTCGCCTCGTTCGACTGCACCCTCGACCAGCTCGTGGAGCGCTCGACGCACCTCGTGGCCTTCGGCCTCATCACCGAGACCCGCGTGCCCGAGCACAGCGCCGACCCCCTCCTCTACCACCGCCGCCTCTTCGGCACGATGGCCGCGGCCGGCTAGCGGGGCAGACGGAGCTCAGGTTCCATAGAACAGGCGCTCGAAGACGGCTCGGGAGCGGCGGGTCTTGCCGAGGTAGTCGTCTTCGAGCTCCGAGGCCGAGCCGGGCGGGTACTCGAGAAGGCGCGCCACGCCCTCGAGCTGGCGGCGATCGGTGGGAAGCACGTCGGAGGTCTTGTTGGTCCACAGGGTCATCGCCGAGCGGGCGCGCGAGGCGAACCTCCACGCCTCCCGGAGCTTTCGGGCATCCTCGTGCCCAATGAGCCCCGCGGCTTCCTCGGCCTCCAGGGCCTCGAGGGTCGACGTGGTGCGCAGAGCGGGCTGCGCCGCCGCGTGCTGCAGCTGCAGCAGCTGCACGTACCACTCGACGTCGCTCAGCGACCCGCGGCCGAGCTTGAGGTGCCTCGCCGGGTCGGCCCCCTGGGGCAGGCGCTCCTTCTCCACCCTGGCCTTGATGCGCTTCACCTCGCGCACCTCGGTCTCGGAGATCGCGGCCGGGTAGCGCACGGTGTCGGCGAGGGCGTGGAAGCTCTCGATGAGCGCCCTGTCGCCCGCCACGCCGTTCGCCCGCAGCAGCGCCTGCGCCTCCCACGTGAGCGACCAGCGCTCGTAGTAGGTGGCGTACGAGTCGAGCGAGCGCACAGACGGCCCGTTCTTGCCCTCGGGTCGCAGGTCGATGTCGAGATCGAGCGGCAACCGGTGGTCCTCGGTGAGGCGCTTGAGCTCGTTCACGATGAACTGCGCCACCGACTGGGCCGTCTGCGCATCCACCCGCACGGGGCGGTAGACGTAGAGCACATCGGCGTCCGAGCCGAAGCCGAGCTCGCCGCCGCCGTAGCGACCCATGCCGATGACCGCGAACTCGATCCCGTCGCCCGAGGCGGGCGCCGCCCACTGCCTGATGCTCGAGAGCGTGCTCTGCAGATGGGCGGTCGTGATGTCGGTGAGGGCCGTGCCGAGCTCCTCGACCGTGCAGAGCCCCAGGATCGACGAGATCGCCAACCGCAGCACCTCGCGCCGACGCACGGTGCGGAGCGCCTGGGCCGCCGCATCCGGTGTGTCGTGCCGCGCCACGATGGCGCGCGTCTCCTCGTCGAGCTCCGCCCGGGAGCGGGGCCGCAGCTCGTGGTCGTTCTCGAGCCAGGCCGCGGCCTCGGGGATGCGCTCGAGCAGCTCCCCCACGAACCGCGAGCCCGAGAGCACCTGGGTGAGGCGGGCAGCGGCACCCGAGGAGTCCCGCAGCATGCGCAGGTACCAGTAGGTCTCGCCGAGCGTGTCGGAGAGCCGTCGGAAGGCGAGCAGTCCGTAGTCGGGATCGGCGCCGTTCGCGAACCACTGCAGCATGACCGGCAGCAGGGTGCGCTGGATCGAGGCCCTCCTCGACACTCCCGCGGTCATCGCCGCGATGTGGCCGAGCGCCCCAGAGGGGTTGGTGAACCCGATCGCCGCGAGGCGCGCCTCGGCCTGAGAGCTCGTGAGCGCGAGCTCGTCGTGCGAGAGCGCCGCCACCGCCGCGAGCAGCGGCCGGTAGAACAACCGCTCGTGCAGCGTGCGCACGCGCACCTTGATGGCGTCCCACCGCAGCACGAGCTCCGTGGCGCTCGCGGCGAGACCGCTGCCGCGAGCCAGCACGCGCTGCTCGGGCTCGTCGCGCGGCATGAGGTGCGTGCGGCTCAGCTGGCGCAGCTGCAGCCGGTGCTCGAGCAGGCGCAGGATGCGGTAGTCCTGACTGAACTCCACGGCCTCCACGCGCCCGATGTAGCCGCCGTCGGCGAGGGCGTCGAGCGCGTCGAGGGTGCCCCGCTGGCGCACGCTCTCGTCGCCCTGCCCGTGCACGAGCTGCAGCAGCTGCACGGTGAACTCGATGTCGCGGAGGCCTCCGGGGCCGAGCTTGAGCTGGTACTCCACATCCTCCGACTTGATGTGCTGCGTCACGCGCTCGCGCATGCGCTGCACCGACTCCACGAAGTTCTCGCGCGAGGCGCTCGACCACACCTGCGGAGCCACGATGCGGGCGTAGTCGTCGCCGAGGGCCAGATCGCCGGCGAGCGGGCGCGCCTTGAGCAGGGCCTGGAACTCCCAGTTCTTCGCCCACCTGTCGTAGTACGCGGCGTGCGACTCGAGCGAGCGCACGAGGGCACCCGCCTTGCCCTCCGGCCTCAGGTTCGGGTCGACCTCCCAGAGGCCGGGCTCGATCCCCGCCTCTTCGATGCCGCGCATGGTGACCATCGCGAGCCGGGTGGCGATCTCCATGGCCGTGCTGGCGGCCACGACGCCCGAGTCGTCCGGCTCGCCCACGAAGATCACGTCGACGTCGCTCACGTAGTTGAGCTCGCCCGCTCCGGCCTTGCCCATGCCGATGATCGCGAGCCGGGTGGCCTGCACCTGCTCTCTCGGGAACTGCCAGAGCCCGTTGCCCTTCGTGGTGAGCTGGCTGCGCGCCACGGCCAGTGCACCCTCGAGGGCACCCGCCGCGAGATCCGCCAGACTGCGCGCCACGAGCCCGAGACCGGCCACGGGGTTGGGCTGCTCGAGGTCGTAGGCGGTGACCTGCGCGAGCAGCACGCGATAGCGGATGCGCAGGGCGATCCAGGCGTCCTCCCCCACGAGCGAGGAGAACCCGTCGCTCGCCCCGACCGACTCGAGCAGCACCCGTTTCGCCGTCTCCGCATCCGGGAGCCGCAGGGCCGGCTCGGCGAGGGCGGTCAGCTCGCCCGGATGGCGCAGGAAGAAGTCGGCGAGGCCCGCGGAGGCGCCGAAGACGCGGATGACACGATCCCGGAGCATCGGCTCGGCGAGGGCCGCCCGCATGATCTCGGGAGCGCGCTGCTCGATCCGCAGCACACCCGTGAGGGCGAGATCCGGATCGGCCGCGTGGGAGAACGACGGCAGGAGCTCGTCGAGCGCGAGCCCTGCGCGTTCGGCGAGAGCGCGCAACTGTTCCCCCGACCCGCCCAGGTCGGCGAAGCCGGCGCGGGCGAGATCGGTGAGGGTGGTGGTGGAGCGGGGCATCGTCGCCTTCTGAGCCGGTGGGCTCTCGAGCGCTGGGCGCTGTCTCGGCGGGGCCGAGCGCTCAGGACTCAGAGGATCTCGAGGTTGGACTTCAGCTCGTAGGGCGTGACCTGGGCGCGGTAGGCCTTCCACTCCTGCCGCTTGTTGAGCAGCACGTAGTTGAAGACCTGCTCGCCGAGGGTCTCGGCCACGAGCTCCGACTCCTCCATGAGGCCGATCGCGCGATCGAGCGAGGCGGGCAGGGCGTTGTAGCCCAGCGCCTTGCGCTCGGAGTCGGTGAGGCTCCACACGTTGTCCTCCGCCTCGGGCGGGAGCTCGTAGTCCTCCTCGATGCCCTTGAGGCCCGCGGCCAGCAGCAGCGAGTACGAGAGGTACGGGTTGGCCGCCGAGTCGATGGCGCGGTACTCGATGCGCGAGGACTGGCCCTTGTTGGGCTTGTACAGCGGCACGCGCACGAGCGCCGAGCGGTTGTTGTGGCCCCAGCACACGAAGCTCGGGGCCTCGTCGCCGCCCCAGAGCCGCTTGTACGAGTTGACGAACTGGTTGGTGACGGCCGTGATCTCGGGGGCGTGGCGCAGCAGACCCGCGATGAAGTTGCGGCCGATCTTCGACAGCTGGTACTCGGCGCCGGCCTCGTAGAACGCGTTGGCGTCGCCCTCGAAGAGCGAGAGGTGCGTGTGCATACCGGATCCGGGGTGGCCGGAGAGGGGCTTCGGCATGAACGTGGCGTACACGCCCTGCTCGATGGCGACCTCCTTGATGACCGTGCGGAAGGTCATGATGTTGTCGGCCGTCGTGAGCGCATCGGCGTAGCGCAGGTCGATCTCGTTCTGGCCGGGGCCGGCCTCGTGGTGGCTGAACTCCACCGAGATGCCGAGATCCTCGAGCATGCGCACCGAGCGGCGCCGGAAGTCGTGGGCGGTGCCACCTGGCACGTTGTCGAAGTAGCCGGCCGAGTCGACGGGCTCAGGGCCCTCCGGGCCGTACTGCGACGACTTGAGCAGGTAGAACTCGATCTCGGGGTGCGTGTAGAACGTGAACCCGCGGTCGGCCGCCTTGGCGAGGGTGCGCTTGAGCACGTTGCGCGGATCGGCGACGGCGGGCTGGCCGTCAGGCGTCGTGATGTCGCAGAACATGCGCGCCGTGGGGTCGATCTCGCCCCGCCACGGGAGGATCTGGAACGTCGTGGGGTCGGGGTGGGCCAGCACGTCTGCCTCGAACGAGCGGGTGAGGCCCTCGATGGCGGAGCCGTCGAAGCCGAGCCCCTCGGCGAACGCGCCCTCCACCTCGGCGGGCGCTATGGCGACGGACTTCAGGGTGCCCACCACGTCTGTGAACCACAGCCGCACGAACTTGATGCCCCGCTCCTCGATCGTGCGGAGAACGAAGTCCCTTTGCTTATCCATCGACGCGACAAACCCTCTCTCCGGCACCGGATCATGCCCCTATTAGGCTAGTGGCTATGCCGAGACTTCGCTTAGCGTTGGCCCAGACCAACCCCGTTCTGGGAGACCTCGACGGCAACGCCGCGACCGTGCTCCGCCTCACCCGTGATGCCGTGGAGCAGGGCGCGGATCTGGTGGCGTTCGGCGAGATGGCGCTCTCGGGCTACCCCATCGAGGATCTGGCGCTGCGGCCGAGCTTCCTCGCGGCCTCGCACGCTCGAGTCGACTCGCTCGCGGCCGAACTCGAGGCCGCCGGGCTCGGTGAGGTGCCCGTGATCGTCGGTCATCCCGACGGCCCCTTCGAGCCCCGCCTCATCGGCACGAGCAACGCCCCGACGGCCATCGCGCAGAACGCCGCGAGCGTGCTGCAGCACGGCAGGGTGGTGGCGCGCTACGCCAAGCACCACCTGCCGAACTACTCGGTGTTCGACGAGTACCGCATCTTCATCCCCGGCGACGAGCTGCTCGTGCTGCGCTTGAAGGGCGTGGATGTGGCGCTCATCATCTGCGAGGACCTGTGGCGAGACGGCGGCCCCGTGGGGCGGGTGCTGCACGCGGATGCCGGGCTGCTCGTGGTGATCAACGGATCGCCGTACGAGCGCGACAAGGACGAGGTTCGGCTGCCATTGGTGACCCGGCGCGCCGTGGAGACCGACACGATCGTGGGCTACGTCAACCTCGTGGGCGGGCAGGACGACCTCGTGTTCGACGGGGACAGCGTGGTGGTGGGCACCGACGGCGCGATCCTGGCCCGGGCGCCCCAGTTCGTGGAGAACCTGCTCGTGGTGGACCTCGAGCCCGAGGCGGCCACCGACACTCCGCTGCCCGACGACGTGTCGCGGGTGGAGCTGGATGCGCCGGTGGAGGCGGAGAAGCCCTCGCTCAGCACCGGGATCGCCGAGCTGCCCGACGACCTCGAGCAGATCTGGGGCGCACTCGTGCTGGCCCTCCGCGACTACGTGGAGAAGAACCGCTTCCGCTCGGTCGTGCTCGGACTCTCCGGCGGCATCGACTCCGCGGTGTGCGCCGCTCTCTCGGCGGATGCGATCGGCGCCGACCGCGTCTACGGCGTCTCGATGCCGTCTCGCTGGTCCTCCGACCACTCACGGTCGGATGCGGACGACCTCGCCGAGCGCATCGGGCTGCACTACCGCACCGAGGCGATCGCCGACCTCGTGCTGCCCTTCGAGACGCAGCTGGGCCTCACCGACGTGGCCGCCGAGAACCTGCAGGCCAGGGCGCGCGGCGTGATCCTCATGGGCCTCTCGAACCAGGAGGGGCACCTCGTGCTCACGACAGGCAACAAGAGCGAGCTCGCGGTGGGCTACTCCACCATCTACGGCGACGCGGTGGGGGGATTCGGACCGCTCAAGGACGTGCCGAAGATGCTCGTGTGGGAGCTCGCGCGGTGGCGCAACCGCGCGGCGGCCGAGCGTGGCGAGGTGCCGCCCATCCCCGAGAACTCCATCTCGAAGCCGCCCTCGGCCGAGCTGCGCCCCGACCAGACCGATCAGGACTCGCTGCCCGACTACGACGTGCTCGACGCCATCCTCGAGGCCTACATAAACGGTGGCCGCAGCGCCGCCGAGATCGTCGCCGACGGCTTCGACCACGACACGGTGCTCCGCATCACGGGCCTCGTGGACCGCGCCGAATGGAAGCGCCGCCAGAGCGCGATCGGACCGAAGATCTCGCGGACGGCTTTTGGGCGGGATAGAAGGCTGCCCATTACCTATCGGCCTACTGCTATTTAGCTGCGCCGCCCCCTGTGCGGCGCAGGCGGCATGCGATGCCGCCGTCGAGTGACGTCGCTTCGCGGCGCCCCTCGGCGACGGTATCGCCTTGGGTACAGTGAGCGCGGCCAGCGGCTAGGGGCACTTCGGCACCCGTGGTGATGGGTGTGTGGCTTACCGCGACCGGGGATGAGGCCTACGGAACCCGCGAAAGGCACTGCGGCTGCATATGGCGATGCGAACGCAACAGGCCGTGCTCGATGACCCAAGGTGAGCGCGCGGCCGGGAGGCACGACCGAAGGCCGCGCCGCACGACCGCACGCGAACATGCCGCCCGCGCCGCACAGGGGGCGGCGCGGCAACAAACACAGCCGCACATGCCACCCATCCAGCACTGCGAATGGGCCTAACTAGTCAAAACCACAATCCACACGTACCAGACCCCCATCCCCAGCCACACCAGGGTGGCGGCTGCTGCCAGGGCCGCTGTGGGGCGGTTGCCGAGGCGCCAGACCGGGATGAGGCCGAGGAAGCCGACCGCGAGCAGGATGCCGAGCCACGGGAGGATGGTCGGCACGCCGATGAGCGTGAGCCCCGGCGAGCTCCCGAGGGCGCCCGTGACGGTGAGCCACACAGCGGCGAGGAACGCCACACCCGTGACCGGCGCGATGCCGCTCGCGATGAGAAGCCCGATCGGCTCGCGGCGGAGGCCCTGCACCAGGAGGGCGATGATCCAGCCGAGCAGCCAGAGGCCCGAGAAGACCGCGAAGATCAGCGGCACGGTGAGCTCGAAGGCATTGCGGTCCTCAATGGCCCGCACCACGGAGTCGAAGCGCGAGGTCGGGTGCACGTCGTCGGCCGCGACGATCGGGTACTCCTCCACGGAGGTGGTGCATGTGGTCTCGACCGGCGAACCGGGGGCGGCCAGCCAGGTGCCGAGCTGGTCGAGCGCGCACGCATCGGTGGTGGCTCCCGCGCGACCGTTCGACTGCACGATCACGAGCTGGTTGTTGGGGAACGCGGCGAGGCCCGACTGGGCGGCCCCGACCGAGATGAGCGGATCCGTGTCGCTCGCGAGGATCAGCGTGGGCTGACCCACCGCCGAGACGGCACGCTCCTCGGGAGGGCTCGCGGGCAGGCCGAGGGCGGCGCAGATCTCGTCGGCGGCCGTGAAGTAGGTGAGCACGGGCAGAGCGGTCGGCTCCGCACCCTCCTCGGTGGCGGGAACGGTGGGGTCGACCGACCAGAACGGCTGCTCGTCCCTGCACTGCTCGATCCAGTACTGGCCGAGGCTCGTGTCGGCCATCTGCACGAGCACGCGCGCCACGAACGGGTTGATGGCATCGCGCTCGCCGGCCGCGAGCCGCTGCAGCAGGTACGGCACGGCGGCCGCGGTGCCCGGGTCGTAGAGCGCCTGCTGCACGATCGTGATGACATCCGACCCGGTGAGCGAGTAGTAGCGCTGCCTGCCCGAGAACGGGTTGGTCATGAGACCGCCGACGGGGTCGTCGCTGAACAGCGTGGCCGCCGCGGTGAGATCGGCGTTGAGATCCGGGTACTCGCCGTCGGAGCGCGCCGAGAGCGCCGTGAGGGTGTCGGAGAGCGCGAGGTACGCGTCGCCCTTCACATCGCGGTCGATGGGGCTGTAGGCGTCGAGCACGACGGCGTCGACGGCGGCACCGTCGCGGGTGGCCGCGAGCTGCATGACCTTCGTGGACCAGGAGTCGCCGTAGAGCGACCACACGGTGTAGCCGAGAGCCTGGCGCAGGTCGATGAGGTCGTCGGCGTGAGCGACCTTCGTGTACGAGTTGATCGCACCGGTCTCGCCGAACGCCGCCACGCAGTCCTTGAGGGCGAGGATGACGTCGCCCATCTCGCCCGAGGGCAGGTCGTCGGTCGTGAAGGTGTTGACGTAGGCGGCCGAGGCGGCCGGGCAGTCCAGCGGATCGCTCGACTCGAGGCTGCCGCGCTGGGAGAGCACCACGACGTCGCGCGTGCCCCCGATCCGCTCGTCGGCGGCCAGGGTCTCGGCCACGGCCGTGCTCGAGCGCCCCGGCCCACCGGCCATCGTGACGAGCGGCGCGGCGGTCGGCGTGCCCGACGACGCCGGGAAGACCACGTACGGCAGGTCGATGGTGCGCGACGCCGGGTCGGAGCGGTTCTCGCTGACGGTGAGGAGGCCGCAGACGGCCCTCTCGGGAAGCTCGGAGGCACAGGTCTGCTCGGCGACCGTGGCGGCCTGGGCGGCGGGAGCGGGCGCGATGGTCGCACCGCCCGCCAGCACCAGAGCGGCTGCGGTGGCGCCCAGTACGAACTGCGCAATAGATCGACGGCCCACGTCTCCCTCTCGATCCGGGACTGGAATTCACGCATTCGGGGTACGCGCCCCCCAACCTAACGCAAACCCGCGCCCGACCGCGGAACTAGACTGTCGACATGCCTGAGCCGACGACGTCGTCCGAGAAACCCGCCCCCAAGCGGGTCAGGACCCGCCACTTCCAGACCGCGAAGGACGACGGGATCCTGATCACGGGCCTCACGAGCTACGACATGCTCTCGGCGCAGATCTTCGACGAGGCGGGCATCGACTTCCTGCTCGTGGGCGATTCCGCCGGCAACAACGTGCTCGGCTACGACACCACGGTGCCCGTGACGGTCGACGAGCTCATCCCGCTCGCTCGCGGTGTCGCGGGGGCCGTGAAGCGCGCGTTCGTGGTGGCCGACATGCCGTTCGGCTCCTACGAGAACAGCGCCGAGGAGGCCCTGCACACGGCCGTGCGCTTCATGAAGGAGTCGAGGGCCCACGCGGTCAAGCTCGAGGGCGGTGTGCGGAGCGCCGACAAGATCCGCCGCATCGTCGACGCCGGCATCCCCGTGATGGCGCACATCGGCTTCACCCCGCAGAGCGAGCACGGTCTCGGCGGTCACATCATCCAGGGGCGAGGCGAGGGCGAAGCCGCCCTGCTGGCCGACGCTCTCGCGGTCGAGGAGGCCGGTGCCTTCGCGGTCGTGCTCGAGATGGTGCCCGCCGACGTGGCCGGGCGTGTCACGGCCGCCCTGCGCATCCCGAGCATCGGAGTGGGCGCGGGACCGCAGGTCGACGGTCAGCTGCTCGTCTGGACCGACTTCGCCGGGTTCTCGACCGGGCGCATCCCCAAGTTCGTGAAGCAGTACGCGGATCTCCGCGGCTCTCTCACCGAGGCGGTCACGGCCTTCCGCGCCGACGTCGCCGCGCGCAGCTACCCCGGCCCCGAGCACAGCTACGACTGACCGACCGCCGACCTTGAACCACCCCATCCACGGAGGAATGATGAGCGACGACCCGTCGACCCAGTACTGGTACAACATGACGACCGGAGAGGTCGAGAAGGGCTACCAGTCCTCCGTCGTCGACCGCGTCGGCCCGTTCGCCACCGCCGAGGAGGCGGGGCACGCCCTCGAGAAACTGCGCGCCAACAGCGCCAAGTGGGCCGAGGACGACGCATCGGACGACCGTCGATGAGCGATTCCTCGACGCCCTCGACCGCCGCTGACGCCTCCGACGTCGCAGCGGGGCCGCACACGGTCGCCGTCGGCATCGACATCGGCGGCACCGGCATCAAGGGCGCGATCGTCGACGTGACGACGGGCGAGCTGCTCACCGACCGCAAGAAGATCCCCACCCCCGAGGGCGGCGAGCCCGACGACATCGCCAAGACCGTGCTCGACCTCGTGGCCTCGCTCGGCGAGATCCCGGCGAACGCCTCGGTGGGCGTGTGCTTCCCCGCCGTGGTGCGGAGCGGTGTGACCATGTCGGCCGCGAACGTCTCGAAGAAGTGGATCGGCTTCGAGGCCGAGAAGCTCTTCGAGAAGACGCTCGGCCGCGACATCACCTTCGTGAACGATGCGGATGCCGCGGGCTTCGGCGAGGTGCGCTACGGCGCCGCCAAGGGGCGGGGCGGCCTCGTGATCGTCACGACGCTCGGCACCGGCATCGGCACGGCGCTCATCTACGACGGTGTGCTCATCCCCAACGCGGAGCTCGGCCACCTCGAGATCGAGGGCGTCGACTACGAGACCAAGGCCGCGTACTCCGCCAAGGAGCGCGAGGACCTGAGCTGGAAGAAGTGGGCCGCCCGCCTGCAGAAGTACTACACGACCGTGGAGATGCTGCTCTCGCCCGACCTCTTCATCGTGGGCGGCGGCGTCTCGAAGCACTTCGAGGACTTCCTCCCCCTGCTCGAGCTGCAGACCGAGATCGTGCCCGCGACCCTGCGCAACAACGCCGGCATCCTCGGCGCAGCCTGCCTCTCGACGATGCGTGCGGAGTTCCTGCAGTAGGCTCGCGGATGTGAATGGGCCGGCAGACGGTCGCGTCGTCGGGCTCCGGCCCGGCGCCGAGGAACGTCCGGGCTCCACAGAGCAGGGCGGTGGGTAACACCCACCCGGGGCAACCCGCGAGACAGTGCCACAGAGAACAGACCGCCACGGGCTCAGGCCCGGGGTAAGGGTGAAACGGTGGTGTAAGAGACCACCAGAGGCCGCGGTGACGCGGTCGGCTCGGTAAACCTCGCCCGGAGCAAGGTCAACAGGATGTGCTAACGCTGCTCGCTCAGCATCCGGGTAGACCGCTCGAGGGCTGCGGCGACGCAGCTCCTAGATAGATGGCCGTCACGGGGCCTCGTGCCCCGGACAGAACCCGGCGTATCGCCGGCCCATTCACCTCTGAGCCGGTGCAGCTCAGAGTCCGTGCAGCTCAGAGCCCGGACTCCTCCGTGCGCACGAGGATGCAGTTGCTCTCGGGGTCGAACACGACCTCGTCCTCCGGCGCTGAGCGGATCGCGGCGAGATCCGACTCGGTGAGCGCCATGTTGCTGCCGAGCGACACCCCACGGGTAAGGAGCGCCGCCCCCACGCCGTAGCGCTCGCGCTGGCGCTCGTACAGCTTCAGCAGCTCCGGATCCTGGATGCCGCCCGCCACGGCGGACCGCTCCGAGACGGCCACGGCGAGCTGGTTCGCGAGCCGCGTCTTCTGCTCGTCCCTGGCCCCCGCGAGCAGTCGCTCCTCGGTGGCGATGTCGTCGCGACGGGCCACGACCACCGCGAGCCGCTCCTCGATCTCCTCCATGCGCTCCATCACGGCGAGCTGGATGTCCTCGAGGTTCGACCGGCGCACGGCGAGCGAGGCGATCTCGTGCTCGAGACCCTGGATGTCCTTGCCGGAGCTCGACACCTGCAGCCGCTCCTGGTCGCGCTTGACGCGGGCGGCGACCGTCTCGACGTCGGACTCGACCCTCGCGATCTCGGCCTTCGCATCCTCGAGCTCGCCGTTCACCCCGGCCCACTCCTGGCGGGCGGCCGCCGCATCGCGCTGCAGCTCGACCAGTCGCGCCTCCTGCGGGAGGGTGCGGAGGGCGTGCTGCAGCTGCGCGACGCGGTTATCGGCGGCCTGGAGGTCGAGCAGCTTGCGCTGCTCGGAGGCGGGAGCCTTCATCGGTGGTCCTTCGTGTCTGAGGGGCGTACGGGGAGAGCAGTCACTGCGTGACCGCGAAATCCCAGGGATCGGTGCGGAGGTCGCTCACCACGAACTCGACCTCGGGCAGCTCGCGGCGAAGCGCCGCGGCGGCCTCGTCGAGCCACAGCCACTCGCTCGCCCAGTGCGAGACGTCGACGAGGGCGGGGCCGCCCGCGTGCAGGCTCTGCTCGCGCGACTCCGAGGCGGGGTGGTGGCGCAGGTCGGAGGTGATGTAGACGTCGGCGGCACGCACGGCGGGGTGGCCGAGCAGCGAGTCGCCCGCGCCGCCGCAGAGCGCCACGGTGGAGACCTCCTGGTCGTAGTCGCCGGAGACCCGCACGCCCGCGGCGGTGGCGGGCAGGATCTCGCCGAGGGCGAGCGCGAGGCGGCCGAGGGTGGTCGGCGCCGGCAACGTGCCCACGCGGCCGAGCCCCGTGCCGTCACGGTCGCCCGGCTCGATCGCGGACTGCTCCACGAGCCCGAGGCGCTTGGCGAGGGCGGAGGACGTGCCGTCGTCGACGATGTCGGCGTTCGTGTGCGCGGCGATGAGGGCGCACCTGGCCCGGATGAGGGAGGCGAGCAGAGCGCCCTTGTAGCCCGTCTCGGCGATCGTGGTGACACCGCGGAGGAGCAGCGGATGGTGCACGAGCAGCACATCGGCCTCCTCGGCCACGGCCTGCTCGACGGTGGCGGCGACGGCATCGACCGCGAGGAGCACTCGGCGCACGGGATCGGTCGGGGCACCGCTCACGAGACCGGGCGCATCCCACGACTCCGCGAACTCGGTGGGCCAGAGCCGTTCGACGGCGGCGTTGAACTCGGAGAGCGTGGTCACTCCTCCAGACTAGTCGGCACCGCAGCGGGCTACTCGGCGGGGAGTCCGACGGCGTCGGCGGAGCGCTCCCAGAGGGCCCGCTGGAGCGTCGCATCCGTCGCCTGCTTCGCCACGGGGCCGTCGGCGTGCAGTCGGTCGAAGTAGGCGCCGTTGTCGGCGGGCACGGCGGAGGGGGCTGCGAGGGCGATGAGGGGGGCGGCGCCCACCTCGGCGGTGATGCCCCAGCGGCTGCCGGTGAGGGCGTTGCCGATCCTGATGAGCCGCGAGGTGGCGCCGAAGCTCGTGTTCACGGCCCCCGGGTGCACCGAGTAGGCCTCGATGCCCGAGGGGCCCTCGCGCCGCGCGAGCTCCTTGGTGAAGAGGATGACGGCGAGCTTGGCGGTGCCGTAGGCGCGCCAGCCGCCCTGCCAGGCGTGGTGTGCGCGGTCGAGATCGTCGAGGTCGATCTTGCCGACCCGGTTGGCGACGCTCGACGTGGTGATCACGCGACCGCGGCCCGGTGTGGCGGGCCCGGCGCCTGGGCCTGTGCCGGCGGCGGCGCGGTGCAGCTCGGGGAGGAGCAGGCGGGTGAGGAGGTAGTGCGAGTACAGGTTGGTCTGGATGGTGGCGTCGTGGCCGTCGACGGTGCGGGTGCGCTCCGAGATGAGCCCGCCGGCATTGTTGAGCAGCACGTCGATCGTGCCGCAGCGCTCCTGGAGGGCTGCCGCGAGACCGCGCACCTCGGCGAAGGAGGCGAAGTCGGCGAGCAGGTGCTCGGCGCCGATGCCCTCGGCGACCTCGCGGGTGCGCTCGGGGTTGCGGCCCACCACGATGACCCTGTCGCCCTCGGCGGCGAAGTGCCGCGCGGTGACGGCTCCGATGCCGGAGCTGGCTCCGGTGATGACGATCGTGCGCTTCTCGCTCATGCTCTCGACCCTAGGCGGTCACGGCTGGGCGCCCGCCCGTCCCGGGCACCGGCGGGTCAGGACTCGACGCCTGGCAGCTCGGCGGAGGCGACGGTGGCTCCCTGGGAGTCGACGATCTCGACGCGAGCGGCGTCTCCGCGGAGCGTGGAGACGTTCATGCGGCAGTCGATCACCGCCTCGCTGCCGGCGAACGAGCCGGAGGCGTGCTCCTCGCCGGCGCCGTCGACGACGACCACCGAGTAGCTCGCACCCACGGGGAGACCCTCGACCTCGAGGATCGTCTCGGTGCCCCAGGTGTGCGCCACGACGCCTCCGTCGACCCGCACGCCATCGGGTTCGCCCAGGAAGTCGACGGATTCGAGGGCTCCGAGCTCTCCGGGGGCGCCGGAGGCCATCCGCTCCTCCCCCGGTGAGGCGAGGGCGCCGATGCCCACACCGAGGCCGAGCGCGAGACACGCGGCGGCCGCGGCGGCGATGAGCGGCACGCGGCGGCGGAGGGGGGTGACGGTCGCCACAGGGGCGGCCTCGTGCGGGGCCTCGTGCGGTGCGTTCTTGTGCGGGGCCTCGCGCTGAGGCTCGTGCGGGGCGGTCTCGTGCGGGGCGGCGATGCCGGTGACCCGGTCGCGGAGGGCGGCCGAGGGCAGGGAGTCGTCCCACGTCGGCACGGTCTCGGCGAGCGAGGCGATGAGGGCGCGGAGCTCCTCGATCTCGGGGTCGATCGACGGGTCGACGAGGCGAGCGGCGTCGAGTTCTCGCCGCTCCTCGTCGGTCAGGGCGTTCGCGGCGGCCGCGGCGATGAGTTCGTCGCGCCGCTCGGGAGTCGGGTTCATGCGCGACTCTCCTCTCCATCGATGTGGCTGCGCAGGGCGCGCAGAGCGTAGAACACGCGGGATCTGAGGGTGCCGACGGGCACACCGCTCCTGGCGGAGGCCTCGGCGTAGGTGCTGCCGTCGATGTGGATGGCCACGAAGGCGCTGCGGTGCTCGTGGCTGAGCTTCGCGAGAGCCTCCACGATGACCAGGCGGTCGAGGGTGTCGACCGTCTCGGCGGGAGCATCCTCGACCTCATCGCCTGGCACGAGGCGCGGCACCCGCTGCTGGGCGCGCTGCACGTCGAGGATGACGTTGCGCTGGATGGCGAACAGCCAGGTGCGCGCGCCACCGCGGTCGGGGTCGAAGCTCTCGCGCGCCCGCCAGGCACGGAGGAAGGTCTCCTGCACGCAGTCCTCCGCGAGGGGGCGGTCGCGGAGGGCGTTGATGGCGTAACCGAAGAGGGCTGCGCCGTGGGCGTCGTACTCCGCGGCGAGGTCGAACCCTGCGGAGCGGCTGGAGGTATCAGGCGGCCCGGATGCGTCGGACGGCGGCGGTGAGGCGGTCATCACACTCCCCTGCGCGGTCACGGAACCTCCTCAGCCTAGCCAGACGCCCTGGCACCAAGGGATACGACGGCGGGGGCCTCCCCGTTCAGCGGGGAGGCCGGATCCGCGTCTATCCCTCGGAAAACTTTCTCGGATGCGATTGAACGCGTGGCGGTCTCCCGCAGTACACCCCTCGGAACGGGCAACAGGGCCCGCTCGAGAGGGAGGTCGCCATGTCCATTCAGAGAACCGCTCGACGCCGCACCGGATTCATCGCGCTGGGGGGTGCAGCCCTCGCCGGCGGAGCACTCGTCTTCGGTGCCGCGGCACCCGCCTCCGCCGAGACCGAGGTGGCGGAGCCGAGCAGCTTCACGAGCGCCTTCACCGTGATGGCCACGCCCGACCAGGTGCTCAACGCCGACGGGGTCGCGACCCCCGGACCCGCGGGCGCCTCGGGCACGTTCGACTTCAGGGTCAACTCCGAGCTCGACATCATCTGCTACGACATCACCGTGAGCGGCATCTCGGGCGACTACATGAGCCCCGCGAAGACCGCCACGCACATCCACCAGGCTGCCGCGGGCAAGGCAGGCCCCCCGCGGATCGCGTTCCCGAACCCCGCACCGATCGGCGACGGGCCGCGCACGAGCTCCGGCTGCCTGCAGGGGCCGTTCACCACGGGTGTGCTCGTGGACGGGGTCGACACCGGAACGGGCTTCACCCTCGCCCAGCTCGAGGCCGACGCCGCGGCGTTCGCCGCCGACACCCACACCGCGGCCAACCCCGCCGGTGCCGTGCGCGGCCAGCTCACCCAGGTGCCGATCGGCGGCGTCCAGACCGGCGGAGGTGCAACGGCCGCCTCGACCGGCGCCGCGGACTCGATGGGCCTGATGGCCATCGCGGGATCGCTCGGCCTCGCCGCCGCGGGAACGGCCGTGGCCGTCGGCGTGCTGCGTCGCCGCCGCACCCTCACCGAGAGCTGAGATGCGCCGGATCGAAGGGCGTCGAACCCTGCGTGACCGATGGGGTGCCGCGGGGGTGGCGGCGCTCGCCGGTGCGCTGCTGCTGAGCGCATGCGCCGGGCCGGGGGCGTCCGGCGCGAGCGACGGTGCGTCATCCGCTCGCGACGAAGCGGGCGCGACGTCGTCCAGTCCTCGCCCCTTCGATCCGGCTCCCACGTCCTCACCGTCCGAACCGCCCACCGGGGCGGGCTCCCCCGCGGCAACGGAGGCGCCGCTGCCGCCCGCTCGGGGTGAGCCTCCGGCGCGGCTCACCGTGCCCGCGCTCGGGCTCGACGAGGAGCTCATCGACCTCGGGATCGGTGAGGACGGCTCGATGGAGGTGCCCACCGACTTCTCCCGCGTGGGATGGTTCACGGGCGGCGGCAGGCCGGGCGGCATCGGGCCCACCGTGCTGGCGGGGCACGTGGATTCGGCGGTGGGCCCGGCGGTCTTCTTCGAACTCGGAGCGCTCGTGCCGGGGGATCGCTTCTCTGTGACGGATGCGTCGGGCACGGTGTTCGACTACGAGGTCTACCGCGCGGAGGACTTCGCGAAGAACGACTTCCCCACCGCCGAGGTGTTCGGCGCCCTGCTCGCCGACGAGGTGCGCCTCATCACCTGCACGGGCCTGTTCGACGACTCGACAGGGCATTACGAGGACAACCGCGTGGTCTTCGCGGCCCGCGTCTGAGCCGTCCGACCCCGAGGGGCATCACGCGCTGGTGCGCTCGAACCCGCCATCCGCCGTGCGCACCACGAGGCCGCGGCGCTCGAACTCCTCGAGCCAGCCCAGCATGGGCCAGCTGCCCCAGTGGCGCGCGAAGACCGCGCCGTTCCGCACGATGTCGTCGAGGTGCGACACCGGCGGGCGCTCCACCGGATGGTGCTGGTGGTAGGCGCGGGCCGATCCGATCCACGCCAGCTCCACCCCGCGGGCTCGCGCGCAGAAGGCGAAGTCGGTGTCCTCTCCGCCGTAGCCCGAGTACTCCTCGGAGAAGCCGCCGATACGCAGCCAAGTGGCGGTGGCCACCGCGAACGAGAGCGACCAGAAGAGCTCGTGCGGGCCGCCCAGCTCGATCTGGCCGGCCGCTGGTGCCGGTCGGGCGGCGTGGGGTGCATCCAGCTCGGCGAGTGCGGTGAGGTCGTAGCCGCCGGTCGGAGGCGGATCGAGGTAGGTCACGGGCCCACTCAGCAGGCGACCGCCGTGCGCGGCCGCCGCCTCCCGGTAGGCACCGACGAGCGCCTCGCCCGGCAGGCAGTCGACGTCGAGGAAGACGAGCACCTCCGCCCCGAGCGCGCGTGCGGTGGCGGCACCGAGGTTGCGTGCCCTGGCCAGCGGGAGTCCGTGCTCGGTGGGAGCGCTGCGGAGGTGCACGAGGTGCACACCCTCCAGCTCCAGGAGGGCGCTGCGGCTGAGCTCCTCGTCATCCATCGCGACGATCACGTGGTGGTCGGGCTGCTCGACGGAGCGCAGCACCGCGCGGCGCTGCTGCAGCAGGTGCTCGCGCCGACCGTGCACGATCGTGATGAGGGCGGTGCGGGTCACTCCTGAGCTCCCGACGGTGAGCCGGCGACACGGCGGATGACGGAGGCCGCCCGCTCGGCGCCGCGCCCGTCGTTCCAGTCGGCCCAGAGGCCCGTGTCCTGGGCCAGGGCGTCGTCGAGGATGGCGGCCCATCCTTGCGTGGGAAGTGCGTCGAGCACGACCGCCGGCCAGGCGGCCGAGGCGAGCACGTGCCCGGTGGTGCGCTGTTCGTCGTGAGGGCGGTCCTGCGGCAGGACGACCGCGGGCCGTCGTGCGGCGGCCACCTCGGCGAGGGAGTTCTGGCCCGCGGCCGTCACCACCACATCGGCCTCGAGCAGCAGCGGCCACGGATCCTCGACCCAGCGCCCGTGCCGCCCGCCGATGAGCTCCCATTCCCACCCCGGAGTCTCCGCTCGAGCGCGCTCGAGCATGCCATCGTCGAACACATCTCCCCCGCCGCCCGCGAGCACCACCACCCGCCGCCGACCCGCACCGCTCGTCGGCGGCGATTCCGACTCGGCGCGCATCCGGTGCTCGGCATCGGCATCGACCGCGACCGGGGCGTGCTGCGAGATGGCGCCCACGGGCTCGAGCCGGGCGAGGTCGGCTGCGCCGAAGCCCTCCACCATTCCGGTGGCTGACGGCGGCCACGCCGCGATGAGCGCGCTGCAGACGGCGAAGCCCAGCCGGTGCGCCTCGTCGTCCCGGTCGCCAGGGAGCACGACCCCCACCACGGGCACGCCATGCAGCCGTGCCAAGAGAGTCACCTCCACCGAGACGTCTGACACGAGAGCCCCCGGCCGCGCTCGATCGATCCACGCCGAGATCGCGGCCATCCGCCCGCGGAGTCCGTCGTACCCGAGCGGTACCCAGTGCAACCGGCCGCCGGCATCCGGCTCCAGGACGGTCTCACTGGCCACGGGCTCGTCGCTCGGCAGCTCGATCCACTCCCCCTGCCACGCGGCGGGCCGGCGGAGCGACGACAGCACCGTCACCGGCTCGCCGAGCGCGTGCGCGATCGACCGCGCCCTCGACAGATGCCCGTGCCCCACATGGTGCACGTAGTACCCGATCACGCCGTGTACCCGATCATGCAGCGCACCCGATCACGCTGTGCACCCGATCACGCGGCGCACACCTCGAGCGAGAGCTCGCTGTAGAGCCGCTCGTACGAGTCCACCATCGTGTCCACCGAGCAGTGCTCGAGCGCATGCCGGCGGGTCTCGCGCCGGGAGAGCCGCGCCGCCTCCTGCATGGCCACAGCGAGGGCGGCGAGATCGCCGAGCGGCGCGAGCCGTCCGCTCGCAGGAGTCACGAGCTCGGGCAGAGCCCCCACGGCCACAGCGGCGATGGGTGTGCCGCACGCCATCGCCTCGGCGGCCACGAGCCCGTAGGGCTCGGGCCACGCCGGGGTCACCACGGCCACGGCCGAGCGCCCCACGAGCGCGGCGAGCTCCTCGGTGGCGAGGTGGCCGACGTAGCGGATGTCGTCGCCGAGGCGCGGCTCGATCTCGCGCGCGAAGTAGCCGGGGTCGTGCACGGGGCCCGCCAGCTGCAGCCGCATCCCCGCGAGCCTCGCGGCGTCGATGGCCACGTGCGGAGCCTTCTCCGGCACGATCCGCCCGAACCACACGGCGTCGGAGCCACCTGGCCCGAAGCTCCACTGCTCGGTGTCGACGCCGTTGAGGATGACGCGGGGGTGCGCCACGCCGTCCCAGCGCGCGGCCGTGTCGCGGCTCACGGCGGCGAAGGTGGTGCTGGGGGCGAACCGCACGGCCGACTCGAGCCACACGGTCGGCGGGGTGTGCAGCGTCGTGACCATGGGCACGTCGAGCAGCTCGGCCATGGCCACGGGCAGGTGGTGCAGGCTGTTGTTGTGCACCACGTCGAAGCGGTCGGCGCCGGTGCGCGCGAGCTCCATCATGAGGCCGAGATAGGCGTGATGCTCGCGCATCCAGCCCTCGGGAGGTGCCCCCACGTCGGCGCGGGCCTCGGCGCTCGACTCGAACCGTTCCACGTCGAGAGCCTCCGTCATGAGGGACGGGTCGGATCCGGGAGCGGCGAACAGCGAGACTGTGTGACCGCGCGCCTGCAGAGAGCGCGCGAGGGTGTGGGTGTGGGCCTCGAGGCCGCCCGCGAACGGCTCGGCCACGGGGAAGCGGCTCGACGCGATGATGCAGATCCTCATGCGCGCCCCGCCAGGAGCGCACGGTAGAGCTCGAGGTGGGCTGTCGTGATCTGCTCGCGCTGGGACATGCGGTCGGTGATCGACGCGGCGTGCGACTCCCCGACGTGGTGCGCGGCCTCGTGCAGGGCGCGGATGAGCGACTCGGCGTCGAGCCCGTCGTCACCGCGGTGGTAGGAGTGCACGGGCCCCTGCTCGGCGTAGTAGCCGCAGTCGGGGGCGATCACGTCGGTGCCGAGATCGCGGCACGCCTCGAGCCAGCCGGAGTGGGTGCCGAAGCGGTACGGGAGCACCGAGACGTCGAGCGACGCCAGGTAGCGCCACAGCTCGTCGTCGGTGAAGAAGTCGTGGACGTGCAGCTCGATGTCTCCGCGCTCCGAGGCGGCGAGCAGGTACGCGGCGAGCTCGGGATCGTGCCGCGGCCCCGCCGTGTCGAAGACGTCGGTGTGGCCGTCGACCTGGATCACGGCGCCCGGGAGGCTCTCGGCACCGCGCACGAGGGCCTGGATGGCGGGCAGCGGATCGACGCTCGCGCGCAGGCTCTTGACGTGCACGCCGACGCGGAACACCGCGGATCCGCCGGCCGTCTGCGCGTTGCTCGGCTCTGTGCTCTGCTCGCTGCTCAGCTCGGCGTGCTGGGCCCGCTCGGCACGTTCGGCTCGCTCGGCCCGGATGCGCTCCATCGTGGGAGCGTCCACCACGTGGGGGTGCGGCAGCACGGTGGCCGTGCGACCCCAGCGGTCGAGGATCTCGGCGGCGGCACCCGGTGTGAGGGTGATCAGCGCGTCGGCGGCGGGGATGAGCACGTCGAGCTGCGCGTCGTGCGCCTCCCGGCTCGCGTGGTGCGGGTTGCGCAGGTCGTGCACCGTGTAGACGAAGGGCTTGCCGTGCTCGCGGAGGGCCTCCACGAGCTCGGTCAGCTGCTCGACGGTGCGGGCGTCGAACCCGAACTGCAGGTGGAACACATCGAACTCGTCGGCGTGCGCGCGCACCCACTCGGGATCGAGCATGACCGGGGGCCACCAGCGCTCCACCGCGGAGCGGGTCGGGTCGTCGGGATGCGGATCGGCCAGTCGCACGATGGCCGGGTCCGACCCCTCCGCCGGAGCGAGATGACGCACGTAGACGTGCGACGACGGAACCGTCGCCACCCGTATCGACTCGACCCCTACGACGACATGATCCGGCACAGCTGTTCTCATCGGCATCCTCTCGTCCCCGAACCAGTCAACGGCGAGAAGGATTCCGCGCAAGCGGGTTGACAGGCCGCTCGGGCCACACCTTACTTCGCCCAGCGAAACGCGAGACGTCGAGCTCCGGCAGCGGGAACCGTCGAGGGGTAACCACCTGCCTCGTACAGGCCTACGGTGGGCAGCACCGGCACCACTATCGAAGGAGACCCCCATGGCACTCGAACTCGACGAGCTCGACCTCCCCCACCGCGGCAGCACCTACCGTCTCGCCGGCGGTGCCCCGGAATGGGCGATCACCCGTGGCGGCACTCTGCTCGGCCACCTCGTCATCAAGTCGCCCGCGGGTGAGGAGGGCGAGCCCGTCTACACGACGCGCACGCTCGACGGCGGCGAGGGCAACGTCTTCGGCACCGACTGGGAGCAGATCGTCAAGGCGTACCTCAACGACGTCGACCCCGAGATCGCCGCACCCACCACGGGAGAGTCCGGCGCCTCGCAGTAACGCCGTGCCCGGCCGACGGCCCACCGCGTACTCCCTACCCCCCTACCCCGTACCGCTAGCCTGAACGGATGAGTGGCCGTCCCGTGAGCACACCGCTCGACACATCACCGCTCACAGCGAGGGCGGATCGGGCAGAACTGCGGGCGTTCCGCGCCGGACTGCCCGCGTCGGTGCGGCCCTCCTACGCGGGGATCGTGGTGCCGGCGCTCGCCGTGATGGTGGCGTGCGCCCTGTTCCTCGGGACCTGGTCGTCGCTCATCGGGTTCGGCGATCTCGTCTCCGACCCCGGGCCGGGTGGGTGGAGGGGACTGCTGCTGGTGCTGCTCCCCTCCATCGGCATCCCCCTCCTCCTCGTGTTCTTCGCCATCGGCGCCCTCTCGGCGCGGAGCGGACGTCGCCAGTTCGCACTCGCCCGCTTCGCCCACGCCAACGGTCTGCGCTACGAGCCGGTCGTCGAGCCGGTCACGCTGCCCGGCATGATCTTCGGGGTGGGTTCGAATGCCTCGGGTCGCGATCTGGTGATCGGTGACGACGGACTCGTGGTGGGCAACCACCGTTTCGTCACGGGGTCGGGCAAGAACCGCTCCACGCACCGCTGGGGCTTCGCGTCGCTGGCGCTCGACACGACGCTGCCGCACATCGTGCTCGATGCGACGAGCAACAACTCCCTCTTCGGCGCCTCGAACCTGCCCGTTCCGTTCGATCGTTCGCAGCGGCTCGGTCTGGAGGGAGACTTCGACAAGCACTTCACCCTGTACTGCCCGGCCGGGTACGAGAGCGACGCCCTCTACCTGTTCACCCCCGACATCATGGCCCGCTTCATCGACCGCGCGGCCGAGTTCGACATCGAGATCGTCGACGACCGGCTCTTCCTGTACACGCGCGGCGAACTCGCGACCCTGGATCCGGCCACCTGGACCTGGCTGTGGGGAACCCTGGCCGCGCTCACCGAGAAGCTCGCCCAGTGGCAGCGCTGGCGCGACGAGCGCCTAGGCACCACGACTGCGGGCCCGCTGCCGTCCACCGCCCCCGCGCCAGCGATCATCCGCCCACCCCGGGGCGTGCATCGCTCGGGCCAGCGCCTGCGGCAGACGACCCACTGGATCTGGCTCGTCATCTTCGTGGGCCTCGCAGCCCTGGGCCTCGTCAACCTGGTCGCCGACATCGCGTCGTCCCCCTGAGCGGGATGAGTGGGCCCTACCGGGCTCGAACCGATGACATCCACGGTGTAAACGTGGCGCTCTACCAACTGAGCTAAAGGCCCCCTCGCGCCGAGGCGCCCCAGAAGCATACAGGCCTAGACTGCGGGGGTGTCGACGTCCATGAGCCACGAGCGCGCCCAGGCCGAGCACCGGTGGCCCGCCGCCGTGGGGGTCATCGCCATCATCGTGAGCTACGCCGTGCTGCGCGACGACCTGTTCGGGCCGGTGAGGTACGGGGTCATCATCGTGTGCGTGGCGCTGCTCGGCGCCGTGATCGTGATCAACCCGCACCGCCTGGTGAAGCAGACTGCGTGGTCGAGACGGCTCGGGCTCGTGCTGGTGCTGCTGATCGGGGCCACCAACCAGGTGCTGCTGGTGCTCCTCATCGACCTTCTGGTGCAGAACACGCAGGACGGCCCGACTCTGCTGCTCTCGGCCCTGCAGATCTGGATCACGAACGTGCTCGGCTTCGGCCTGCTGTTCTGGGAGCTCGACCGCGGCGGCCCCGTGGTGCGCACCCAGCGGCCCAGGGGCGACCTGCCGCCCGCCGACTTCCGCTTTCCCCAGGACGAGGACCACGACGCCTCCCCCGAGGTCGCCGCCCATTCGTCGAAGGGCAGCAACTGGCTGCCGGGCTTCGTGGACTACTTCTACTTCTCGCTGTCGAACTCCATGGCGTTCAGCCCCACCGACACCATGCCGCTCACCCACCGCGCCAAAATGCTCATGGGCCTCGAGGCCCTGGCGGGCTTCGTGCTGCTCGCCCTCGTGATCGCCAGAGGCGTCAGCCTGCTGGGCTGACGACATAAGCCCAGCGCTTATAAAGCGCGGATATCAGCCCTGCGCTTATATCCGGTGCGGATCAGCTCTGGGTCGAGATCCAGAGGGCCCCGGCGGAGAGGATGGCGAGCGACCAGCTCACGAGACTGCCCACCAGGAAGTACTCGGCCTTCGACCCTCCCGGGCCGTCGTGCGAGATCTCGGGGAACCGCACGATCCCCTTGGCGGCCAGGATCCCCGCCACGATCGGCAGCGCACCGGCGAGCGAGAGCGCCACGATGAGCAGCCGCTCGAGCGGCCCGATGATGCGGCCTCCTCGCAGATCCTCCACCACGGGCGTCGACACGACGGCCTCCGTGCGCCGACGACGGGACCACCAGCGCACGGGCGCCGCCGCAGCCGGAACAGCAGCCGTCGCCGTTGCACCGGCCTCCGACCCCACCGACGTCAGCGGCGCATCGCCGTCGACACCCCGCACCTCCTCCATGGCCGGCCGCAGCGCCGACCGCACGACGATGTTGGCGCTCTCCACGAGGAAGAGCGCGAGCCCCACGGCCAGCACCACCGTGACGACGGGCAGGGAGGCCAGCGCCCGGATCGGCACGGCCGCCAGCGCGTCGACCAGATACCCCGAGGGCCCGCCGGGCAGCGGATCCCAGAACAGCGACGCCACGAGGGCCACGACGACCGCGACGGCCGGCAGCGCCCTCGCCCGCGAGAACCGCGACCGCGGGCCGGAGCCAGGGCCGGCCGACGCGCTCGTGGTGAGGAGCCACCCCAGCGCGAGCACGAGCGGCACGGCCAGCCACCCGAGCGGCACCCCGAGTCCCGTCGCCGCGAGCACCGGCACGGCGGCCCACACCACGGCCACGACCGCGGCGACGAGCGCCACCGGGCCGCGCCGAGGGCCGGGCCCGAGGGTCGACCGTGCGATGTCGGCCGCACCGATCAGCACCAGCAGCAGCGCTCCGACGATCACAGCGCCCCCTTGAGCTGAGCGACCGCCGCGAGCAGGTTCATGCCCCCGGATCTCCGCAGCGCCTGCGACACAGCACCCTGCGAGATGCCCTCCAGCTCGGCCAGCTCGCTCTGCAGCCGACCGCACATCGTGCCGAAGGTCAGCCGCCTCGCCCTCTCGTTCATCGACCCCACGACGTGGTCGCGGGCGAGCAGGTACGCGTTCACAGTGGCCTCCAGCACGGTGTCGTCCGGGCCGCCGCGCAGCCAGCCGCGAAGGCTCGGTGTGCGGGAGTCCTCCCGCTCGTGCGCCTCGTCGATGGCCTCGCGGGCACGCCACCACCCCGATCCGTCCTGGATCACACCCGTGGCGCCCTCGCCGACGGCCTGCACCTCACCGAGGCCGAGTCCGAAGCGGCAGTCCACCCCGTCGGGCAGGGAGAGCCTCGCGGCGAGCGTGGCCTCGAGCGCGCTGCCGAGGCTCGGATACACCGCCTGGAACTCGTCTCCCACGGTGGCCCTGAGCGGCTCGCCGTGCCCGATGAGCTCGTTCACCTCGTCGAAGCCGCCCAGGATGCCGGCCTGCACGGTCGGCCTGTCCACGAGCTTGCGGGATCCGACGATGTCGACGATCACGGCGGTCTGGAGTAAGTCCATGAATATAAGCCTAGCGCTTATAAAGACGGAATATTAGCTGTGGGCTGATATCTCAGACGCGGGCGGGTGCGAGGTCCTCGACCGCGGCGCGATAGGCCTCGATCGAGCGGGCCTCGCCGGGAGCGGTGATGAAGCTCGCGCGGATGATGCGGTGGGTGTCGATGAGGAAGGTCGCGCGATTGGCGAAGCCCTTCTCCTCGAGGAAGACCCCGTAGTCCTTGGCGACGTCGCCGTGCGGCCAGAAGTCGGCCACGAGCGTGAAGTCGTAGCCCTCCTTCTCGGCCCAGGCCCGCAGCGTGGCCTTGGAATCGACCGAGATGCCGATGAGCTCGACGTTGGCGTTCTTGAACATCGAGAGGTTCTCCTCGAGCGCGCACAGCTCGCTCGTGCACACTCCCGAGAAGGCGAGAGGGAAGAAGACCAGGGCCACGGGCTTCTTGCCCTGGAACTGACTCAGGCGAACGCGCTCCCCGAATTGGTTGGGGAGCTCGAAGTCGGGGGCCAGAGTGTCGTTCTCCAAAGCCATGAGGCTTCCTTTCACTGCCGGTCGTCGTTCCGGCAAACGCGTCCCCGATACTAGACCCGCCCGGGCGATACTCCAAGCGCCGCACGGGTGGCGCACAGGGCCGAGGGCCCGGAGAAAGTCACTAGGCTGGTCTGTGGCGTTCCGCTCCACTATCCCGGCGCGGATGCCCGCCACGTAACGATCTGTACACAACAGAAAGAGGTCGCCGGTGACTGTCAACGACCAGGACCCTTACTCGGCCGGACACACTGATTCGGATCCCGACGAGACCAGCGAGTGGAACGAATCCCTCGACGCGCTCGTCGAAGCCCGGGGCCACGGCCGCGCGCGCGACATCATGCTGAGTCTGCTGAAGCGGTCCAAAGAGCTGCACCTGAACGTCCCCATGGTGCCGACGACCGACTACATCAACACCATCGCTCCCGAGAACGAGCCGGAGTTCCCGGGCGACGAGTCGCTCGAGCGCAAGTACCGCGCCTGGATCCGCTGGAACGCGGCCATGACGGTGCACAGGGCGCAGCGGCCCGGCATCGCGGTCGGCGGCCACATCTCGACCTACGCCTCGAGCGCAGCGCTCTACGAGGTGGGCTTCAACCACTTCTTCCGCGGCCAGGACCACCCGGGCGGCGGCGACCAGATCTTCATCCAGGGCCACGCCTCCCCCGGCACCTACGCCCGCGCCTTCCTCGAGGGCCGGCTCGACACCCACCAGCTCGACGGCTTCCGCCAGGAGAAGTCGCACGCAGGCGGCGGGCTGAGCTCGTACCCGCACCCGCGCCTCATGCCGCACTTCTGGCAGTTCCCCACGGTCTCGATGGGCCTCGGCCCGATCAACGCGATCTACCAGGCGCAGCTCAACAAGTACATCACCAACCGCGGCATCAAGGATGCGTCGGACCAGCAGGTCTGGGCCTTCCTCGGCGACGGCGAGATGGACGAGGTGGAGAGCCGCGGTCAGCTGCAGGTCGCCGCCAACGACGGCCTCGACAACCTCAACTTCGTGATCAACTGCAACCTGCAGCGTCTCGACGGCCCCGTGCGCGGCAACGGCAAGATCGTGCAGGAGCTCGAGAGCTTCTTCCGCGGTGCCGGCTGGAACGTCATCAAGGTCGTCTGGGGCCGCGAGTGGGACGACCTGCTCAAGCGCGACACCGAGGGCGCCCTGCTCAACCTCATGAACACGGTTCCGGACGGCGACTTCCAGACCTACAAGGCCGAGTCCGGCGCCTACGTGCGCGAGAACTTCTTCGGTCGCGACCCGCGCGCTCTCGAGCTGGTCAAGGACTACACCGACGACCAGATCTGGAACCTCAAGCGCGGTGGCCACGACTACCGCAAGGTGTACGCGGCGTTCAAGGCCGCCACCGAGCACAAGGGCCAGCCCACCGTCATCCTGGCGCACACGGTCAAGGGCTACGGCCTCGGTCCGGCGTTCGAGGGCCGCAACGCGACCCACCAGATGAAGAAGATGACGCTCGACAACCTCAAGACCTTCCGCGACCAGATGCACATCCCGGTCACGGATGCGCAGCTCGAGGAGAACCCCTACCTCCCGCCCTACTACCACCCGGGCGAGAACGACGAGGCCATCCAGTACATGCACGAGCGCCGTCGCGCACTCGGCGGGTACCTGCCCGAGCGCCGCACGAAGCACACGGCGTTCTCGCTGCCCGACGACTCGTCGTACCAGACCCTGAAGAAGGGGTCGGGCACGCAGGAGATCGCCACCACGATGGCCTTCGTGCGTCTGCTCAAGGATCTGACCCGGGCGAAGGACTTCGGCAACCGCGTCGTGCCGATCATCCCGGACGAGGCGCGCACCTTCGGCATGGACGCCTTCTTCCCGTCGAACAAGATCTACAACCCCAAGGGCCAGACCTACACCTCCGTCGACCGGGAGCTGCTCCTGGCCTACAAGGAGAGCCCGCAGGGCCAGATCATCCACGTGGGCATCAACGAGGCGGGCGCCCTCGCGGCGTTCACCGCGGTGGGCACGAGCTACTCGACCCAGGGCGAGCCCCTCATCCCGATCTACGTGTTCTACTCGATGTTCGGCTTCCAGCGCACAGGCGATGCCCTGTGGGCGGCGGGCGACCAGATGGCGCGCGGCTTCATCATCGGAGCCACCGCGGGCCGCACCACCCTCACGGGTGAGGGCCTGCAGCACGCCGACGGCCACTCGCTGCTCCTCGCGGCCACGAACCCGGCGGTCGTGACCTACGACCCCGCGTACGGCTACGAGATGAACCACATCGTGCGCGCCGGTCTCGAGCGCATGTACGGCGGCGAGCACGACGACCCGAACGTCATGTACTACCTCACGGTCTACAACGAGCCGCACGTGCAGCCCGCTGAGCCGGAGGGTCTCGACGTCGACGGCCTCGTGCGCGGCATCTACAAGCTCAAGTCGGGCGAGATCGAGGGCCCCAAGGCCCAGATCCTCTCCTCCGGTGTGGCGGTGCCGTGGGCTCTCGAGGCCCAGCACCTGCTCGCGCAGGACTGGGGTGTGTCGGCCGACGTCTGGTCGGTCACCTCGTGGACGGAGCTCCGCCGCGACGGCCTCCGTGCCGAGGAGCACAACTTCCTGTACCCGAACGACGACCGCCACGTGCCGTACGTCACCACCAAGCTGCAGGACGCCCCAGGGCCGTTCGTGGCCGTGACCGACTACATGCACGCGGTGTCGGACCAGATCCGTCAGTTCGTGCCCGGTGAGTACGCCACGCTCGGTGCCGACGACTTCGGCTTCTCCGACACCCGCCCCGCGGCCCGTCGCTACTTCAAGATCGACGGCCCCTCCGTGGTGGTGCGCGTGCTCGAGCAGCTCGCGGCCCGCGGCGAGGTCGACCAGAACGCCCCCTCGTGGGCGATCGAGAAGTACCGCCTGTACGACGTGACGGCCGGCACCTCCGGTTCGGCGGGCGGAGAGGCCTGATCCCTTCCGTCATGACGGCGGGGCTGCGGATGCCTGAGATCGATGCCTAAGACCAAGGAGCAGACACTCGCGTGGCTGCGCACCATCTCGGGCGAGCTGTCGACCGCCACGATCAAGAAGCTCGACGCCACGCTGCCCTGGTACGGCGACATGCCACCAGGGCGGCGTTCGGCCGTCGGGCTCGTGGCGCAAGCGGGCATCAAGTCGTTCATCCAGTGGTACGACGACCCCACCACGACCACGTGGATCGCGGCCGACGTGTTCGGCTCCGCCCCGCGGGAGCTGCTCCGCTCGGTGAGCCTGCAGCAGACGCTCCAGCTCATCCGCGTGGTGGTGGAGGTCGTGGAGGAACGGGTCGCGGGGGCCGATCCGTCGCTCCGTGAGGCGATGCTGCTCTACTCGCGCGAGATCGCCTTCGCCGCCGCAGACGTGTACGCCAGGGCGGCGGAGGCACGCGGCCTCTGGGATGCGCGGCTCGAGGCGCTCGTGGTCGACTCGATCCTCTCGGGCGAGTACGACGACGAGCTGCCGAGCCGCATCGCCGCTCTCGGCTGGCACGGGCACGGCGAGGTCAGCGTGCTCGTGGGCACCACCCCGCGTCAGCTCGACGTCGACCAGCTGCGCCGCACCGCCCGCCACCTGAACGCCGACCTGCTCATCGGGGTGCAGGGCGGTCGCCTCGTGCTCGTGATCGGGCGCGCCCAGCCCGCGGGCTCGGGCGGCCCCCTCGACGGCACAGGTGCCGAGGAGGAGGGCGAGGCCCAGGAGGACGCCCTCTCGTTCCTCGACATCGCCACCAAGCTCGAGCCGGGCTTCGGCCCCGGCCACCTCGTGCTCGGCCACGAGGTGCCGAGCCTCGTGGAGGCCTCTCGGAGCGCCAAGGCCGCCCTCGCGGGCTTCGCGGTGGCCAAGGCCTGGCGGGGAGCGCCGAGGCCCATGCTCGCCGACGACCTGCTGCCCGAGCGCGCCCTCGCCGGCGATCCGCTCGCCCGCTCGACCCTCGTCAACCGGGTCTACCGCCCGCTGCAGGACCAGTCCCCCGAGCTCATGACCACGCTGTGGTGCTACCTCGACAACGGCCGCTCGCTCGAGGCAACCGCCCGCGAGCTCTTCGTGCACCCCAACACCGTGCGCTACCGCCTGAAGCGCGTGACCCAGGTGATCGGCTGGGACGCCACGGGGGCGCGCGAGGCGCTCATCCTGCAGTCGGCCCTCATCCTCGGGTCGATGAACGACCACGAATCCCCCGGCTCGCGGCGGTGACCGGCATCGATGTATGCCCTTTCGACAATGTAATCTGTGATCTCTTGGTCATGATCGACAGCAGCAATGAACGAACTCTTGGGAGACTGAATCAATGATCGTCGTCGTGTGCCCGGGCCAAGGCTCGCAGACCCCCGGCTTCCTCGCCCCCTGGATCGAGGAGCCCGCCTTCCGCGACACGCTGGAGGAGCTCGGCGACTTCGCGGGCGTCGACCTCGTGATGCACGGCACCGAGAGCGACGCCGACACCATCCGCGACACCGCGGTGGCCCAGCCGCTCATCGTGGCCGCCGGCATCCTCACCCTCGACGCGCTCTTCGGCGGCCTCTCCAGCACGGAGGGCAGGCGCAGCCGCGTGGGCGGGATCGCCGGGCACTCGGTGGGCGAGATCACCGCGGCGGCGGGCGCCGGCATCCTCACGAAGGGCGACGCCATGCGCATCGTCGGTGAGCGCGGTCGCGCCATGGCGGATGCGGCGGCCGTCACCTCCACCGGCATGAGCGCCGTGGTGGGCGGAGACCAGGCCGAGCTGCTCGCCCTGTTCGACGAGGTGGGTGTGCTGCCCGCCAACTACAACGGCGGCGGCCAGATCGTGGTCGCCGGCGCCCCCGAGGCCCTCGCCCGCCTCGCCGAGAGCGTGCCGCGCGGAGTGCGCGTGGTGCCGCTGCAGGTGGCCGGCGCGTTCCACACCCACTTCATGGCCCCCGCCGTCGAGCGGCTCGCGGCTGTCGCCGCCTCGGTGCATCCCGCCGACCCCACGCTCCCCATCTGGACCAACCGCGACGGCTCGCTCGTCGACTCGGGCGCCCGCTTCGTGGAGCTGCTCGTGGGCCAGGTCTCCTCCCCCGTGCGCTGGGACCTCGACATGGAGGCCTTCGCCGCCGCAGGCGTGACGGGCCTCATCGAGGTCGCACCCGCCGGAGCGCTCACGGGTCTCGCCAAGCGCGGCCTCAAGGGCGTGCCCGCCGTGGCCGTCAAGACCCCAGACGACCTCGCCGCCGCCTTCGACCTGATCGACCAGGCCGCGTGAGCGACACCGACATCCCCACCCCACCGGAAGACCTCGCGGAGCACGCCATGACCAAGCCCACCCTGAAGCAGAAGACCGGCCCCCAGTTCACCCGCATCCACGCCATCGGCGCGGCCCGCGGCGACATCTCGATGGTCAACGACGAGCTCGTCGGCCCCATCGACTCCTCCGACGAGTGGATCAAGCAGCGCACCGGCATCGCCGAGCGCAAGCGCGCCTCCCACGACGTGTTCGCCGTCGACCTCGCCGAGGCCGCCGCCAAGGAGGCCATCGAGGGTGCGGGCATCCTGCCCTCCCAGATCGGTGCCATCCTCGTCTCCACCATCAGCAACCCGGTCATCACGCCCTCCCTCGCCACGCACGTGGCCGAGCGGATCGGCGCTCCCCTGGCCGCCGCCTACGACATCAGCGCGGCCTGCGCCGGCTACGCCTACGGCATCGGCCAGGCCGACTCGCTCATCCGCGCCGGCCTCGCCGAGTACGTGCTCGTGATCGGGGCCGAGAAGCTCTCCGAGTACGTCGACCCCACCGACCGCTCCATCTCGTTCCTGCTGGGCGACGGCGCGGGCGCCGCGGTGGTGGGCCCGAGCGACTCCGTGGGCATCGGCCCCACCATCTGGGGCTCGGATGCGACCAAGCGCGACGAGATCTTCATGACGGGCACGAGCATCGGCTTCCGCGACCAGGAGACCGAGTGGCCCACGCTCAGGCAGAACGGCCAGGCCGTGTTCCGCTGGGCCGTCTGGGAGATGGTGAAGGTCGCGAAGCAGGCGCTCGAGGCCGCGGGCGTGACCGTCGAGGACCTCGCCGCGTTCATCCCCCACCAGGCCAACATGCGCATCATCGACGAGTTCGCGAAGCAGCTCAAGCTGCCGGAGACCGTGGCCATCGGCCGCGACATCGAGACCACGGGCAACACCTCGGCGGCCTCGATCCCCCTCGCCACCCACCGTCTGCTCACCGAGCAGCCGGAGCTGTCCGGTGGTCTGGCCCTGCAGATCGGCTTCGGAGCCGGTCTCGTGTTCGGCGCGCAGGTCGTCGTTCTGCCCTGAAACGCCTGACTAAACTAAGTCTCGGTCACACGACACCCCTCAAGGAGAAACCATGGCATTGTCCAACGAAGAAGTACTGGCCGGACTGGCCGAGCTCATCAACGACGAGACCGGCATCGCGACCGACACCGTCGAGCTGGACAAGTCTTTCACCGACGACCTCGACATCGACTCGATCTCGATGATGACCATCGTGGTCAACGCCGAGGAGAAGTTCGACGTGAAGATCCCCGACGAAGAGGTCAAGAACCTCAAGACCGTCGGCGACGCCGTCACCTTCATCGTCGCCGCCCAGGGCTGACTCCAGCCCTCACCGCGATGGGTCGGCAGGATTGCGACCCGAGCTCCGATCCTGCCGACCGCACTGCCCCGAGCACCGCGCCATCCGGCACCTGGACTGACCACCCACAGAAAGTTTCACCATGAGCACCAAGAAGATCGTCGTCACCGGCATCGGCACGACCTCCCCCCTCGGCGGCACCGCCTCCGAGACGTGGAAGAACCTCCTCGCAGGGGAGTCCGGCGCCACGACGCTCACCCAGGACTGGGTCGCGGAGCGCGAGCTCCCCGTCACCTTCGCCGCTCAGGCCCGTGTTCCCGCCTCAGAGGCCCTCGAGCGCATCGAGACGAAGCGCCTCGACCCCGGCAGCCAGTTCGCGCTCATCGCCGCCCGTGAGGCCTGGCAGGATGCCGGCGCCCCCGACGTGGTGCCCGAGCGCTTCGGCGTGGACTGGGCCACCGGCATCGGCGGCGTGTGGACCCTGCTCGACGCATGGGACACGCTGCGCGAGAAGGGCCCCCGACGGGTGCTGCCCATGACGGTGCCGATGCTCATGCCCAACGGCCCCGCCGCCGCCATCGAGATGTCGCTCGGCGCCCGCGCCGGTGCGCGCACCGTGGTCTCGGCCTGCGCCTCGAGCACCGAGTCGATCGTCAACGCCTACGAGCACCTGCAGGCCGGCTACGCCGACATCATCATCGCCGGTGGGTCCGAGGCCGCCATCCACCCGCTGCCGATCGCCGCCTTCGCCTCGATGCAGGCGCTCTCGAAGCGCAACGACGACCCGGCCACCGCCTCCCGCCCCTACGACCTCACGCGTGACGGCTTCGTGCTCGGAGAGGGCGCCGCAGCCCTCGTGCTCGAGACCGAGGAGCACGCGCTCGCCCGCGGCGCGAAGATCTACGCCGAGCTGCTCGGCGGCGCCGTCACCTCGGACGCGTTCCACATCACCGCACCCGACCCCGAGGGCTCGGCCGCCGCGCGCGCCATGCTGGCCGCCGTGGCCACGGCCGGTTACGCGCTCGACGATGTGGCGCACATCAACGCGCACGCCACCTCCACACCCGTGGGCGACATCGCGGAGTACAAGGCGCTGCTGCGCGTGTTCGGCGACCGCCTGCACGAGATCCCCGTGTCGGCCACGAAGGCCGCCACCGGTCACCTCCTCGGCGGAGCGGGTGCCATCGAGGCCATCTTCACGGTGCTCGCGCTGCACGAGCGCATCGCTCCCCCCACCATCAACCTCACCGAGCAGGATCCCGACATCCCCCTCGACGTCGTGCGCGAGCCGCGGGCTCTGCCGGCGGAGGGCGACCTGCTGGCGATCTCGAACTCGTTCGGGTTCGGGGGGCACAACGCTGTGGTGGCGTTCAAGACTGCTTAGGCTTCAGCCCTCTGCGTCTTGAGGGTGGCGTGTGGCTGTGTTTGTGCTGCGCCGCCCCCTGTGCGGCGCAGGCGGCATGCGATGCCGGTGTCGGATGACGTGGCTGCGCCGCGCCCTCCGGCACCGGTATCGCCTCGGGTCACCGAGTACGGCCTGTTGCGTTCCGTCCCTACCCCACGCCTCTGTGGAGGTAGACGACGGGGCTCATGTCGGAGGCGTAGCGGAAGGGCTCTAGTTCGTCGTCCCAGGCCTGGCCCAGGGCCAGGCGGAGTTCGCGGTGGAGGTCGAGGGCGTTGGTGCCTGCGAGCTCCATGGCGTTGCGGATGCGGTCCTCGGGGATGACGGTGTTGCCCGAGGAGTCGACCTGGGCGTAATAGATGCCGAGGTCGGGCGTGTGCATCCAGCGGCCGCCGTCGTGGCCCTCGCTCGGGTCTTCGGTGACCTCGTAGCGGAGGTGCTCCCAGCCGCGCAGGGCGGAGGCGATGGCAGCACCGGTGCCGGGCGCGCCCTCCCAGTAGAAGTCGGCGCGCTGGGAACCGCGCAGCACGGGCTGCTCGATCCAGTCGAAGTTGACCGCACGACCGATAGCGCGACCTGCAGCCCACTCAACGTGGGGGCAGAGCGCGCGTGGAGCGGAGTGGACGTAAACCACCCCGCGGGCACTGGTTGCCACCATTTTCATCTCCATTCGTGAGGTACGTCTTCCCCAACGACCTGTGAACGGGATGGATGTGGCTATGCGGTTGTGGTCACATCTTGTCAGAGCCCCTCGGCGAATCACAACCGTGTCATCCCGCGTTTCCCGAACTCCCAGACATATACTCAGTGAGTAATTGCAGATCGCCCCGATGGCGATCGGAGAAGGCGGTGCGGATGTCGGTTCGAGCGGGGATCCTCGCCGTGCTCACCGCCTCCGAGGCCTACGGTCTGCAGCTGCACACCGAGCTCGAGATACGCACCGATCGGGTGGGTGTCATCAACGTGGGGCAGATCTACTCCACCCTCGAACGACTCTGCGCGGCAGGCCTCGTGGAGGCCGTGGGAACGACAGACGACGGACTCCCCCTCTACGGGCTCACCCCCGTGGGCACGGCCGAGGCCGACTCCTGGCTGCGGGACCCTGCGCTCACCGGGGTCTCGGCCTGGAGCGACATGGTGTTCAAGGTGCTGCTCGCCACGAGCCTGGAGGGCGACGGCGCTGCTCCCCTGCTGGCCGGCTACCGGGAGTCGTGGGACGCGAGCACGGCTGCATCCCCTGAGGTCGACTCCGTCGATGCCGGCGACGACTCCGGCCCCGCCGCCGCCCTCGCCCGACGCCTGCAGGCCGAGGCGGCCATCCGCTGGATCGACGAGGTCGGAGCGCTGCCGGGTGGCCTCGAGGGCCTCCGCCGCCCGCTACGGAACGAGAGACCCCGACGGGGCCGCCGACCGGTGTCGACGTCGGAGCAGCGAGACCGGTAGCAGTCTCGCCAGCGTGCGGTCACGCCCCGTGGCCTCGGCCTCGATCGCGGCCACGAGCTGTATGAGGTCGTCGGCGATGCCCGACCGGGTGGCCGTGTCGGCCGACCCCGGGCGCGCGTACTGCTCCCACTCGACGCCGCGCCGCAGCCGCTCGAGCGGTTCCGCGGGCAGCAGATGGTCCGCCACGAGCCGCTCGGACAGATCCACGAGCGTGTCTCCCGCCGAGCGGTCGACGCGGTGGTCGTCGAGGGTGTCCTCGAGCTCGATCCAGGCGAGCGTCGCGGGCAGATCCGTCGACGCCAGCTCTCGGATGCGCCGGCGGCGCCTCCACCGGCGGAAGGCCAGCGGGGCGAGCACCACGGCCGCCAGCGCGCCCAGCACGGCGAGGAAGGTGCCCCAGCTGCGCACCTGACTCAGCACGGCCTGCTGGGCCGTGGGCACGGGCACTGTGTCCTGCACGGCGTCGGGCTGCTCGGCCGGGTCGGTGGCCTCGACCTGCGGGGTGTCGGCCGCCGCATCCGGGTTGCCGGCATCCGACTGCGCGTAGTCGGGGAGGCTGTAGTCGGGGGGCGTGATGTCGAGTCCGGGTGTGGGCTCGAACGGCAGCCAGCCTACACCCTCGAAGTAGAGCTCGGGCCACGAGTGCAGCTGGTCGGTGTACACCTCGTAGAGGGCCCGACCGCCCTCCGAGGTGCTGTCGGCGGACTGACCGGGTGCGTAGCCCACGGCGATCCGCGAGGGGATGCCGAGGGTGCGCGCCATCACGGCCATGGCACCGGCGAAGTGCACGCAGTAGCCCGACTTCTCGGCGAGGAAGGCCGGGATCATCTGGGCGTTGCCGCCCTCGTACGCCGTGGCATCCGGGGCGTTGAGCGAATAGGAGAACTGGTCGGAGCGGAAGTACTCCTGCAGGGCGACCGCCTGGTCGTAGTTCGTGGCGGCACCAGCGGTCACCGCGGCCGCGGTCTGTGCCACCACGGGGTCGAGCCCCGGCGGGAGCTCGGTGAACGACTCGAGGCCGTCGGGCACGATGCCGCCCGCGTCGGCGAGCTGCTGGGCCGTGGGCTGGATGTCGAGGCCCACCACCTGGTAGTTCTGGCCGCGCGTGTCGCCGCTGAGGTTCGTGACCGTGAAGGTGTCAGGGGTCAGGAGCCAGTTGCCGAGCAGGTCGTCCACCTCCTCGGTCGGGTAGGGCAGGGGCAGCCAGTCGCTGCGCAGCCCCGCGATGGAGACCGTCGTGGACTGCTGCGTGATCGGCACCTCGGCGGCGAGACCCTGCGGGGTACCGAACGGCCCCGACCGGTAGCGCTCGGCCTCGTAAGGCCGCTCGGGCTGCCAGATGTCGGTGGAGAAGTCGCCGAGGTTGACCATCTTGAGGTAGAGGCCCTCCCCCGCATCGGTGGAGTAGGTGAGCGAGAGCACCGGATCGCTCCGGCGGAGATCGCGCCCGAGCTGGATGGTGGGGTCGACACCCGCGGAGTAGACGGAGGCGAAGCTGTCGCCCGATCCGCTCGCGAAGGAGTCCGCGGTGAGGCCGGGAGTCACGGCGGGCACGGCGACCATGACGGCGAGGGCCGCGGCGCCCACGCCGAGGGCCAGCCCCGGATTGCGGCCCCCACGACCGCCTCGGGGGATGCGCCCGATCCGCGAGCTGCACCACACGACGAGCAGGAACGAGGCCCCCGTGAGCAGGTAGAGCACGAGGTCGGGGTCGTCGCGGTAGATCACGGGGGTCACGACGAGCAGGGCGAGGGGCCCGGCCCCGGCCAGCACCGGGGTGCGCAGCCCGCTCGCGAGCTCGTCGGTGATGATGGCGATGAGGCCCACCGACATGACGAGCAGCTGGGTGATGGCGCCCTCGGCGATCGCCGGGGTCTCCTGCTCGGCGATCGCGAATCGGGCGTCGGCCAGGTCGCCCGCGATGTCGCGGAGCGTGTCGAGGGTGGGCACCACGAACCAGAGGCTGTCGGCGGCGTAGAACACGATCACGAGCGCGCCCCAGGTGATGGCCGAGACCGCCACGACCGTGATCTCGGGGGCCCCGCGGTCGCGCAGCACGGCGGCGACGGCGAGAACGGCCACGATCATGGCCATGGCCGCGAACCACCAGGTGATGCCCTGCAGCAGCGGGGAGAGCCCGCTGAGCGCGATGCCGAGGCAGAGGGCCACGGCGAGCGTGCTCTGCCAGGCGCCCCGGCGCTCGGCGGCACGGCGGCCGAAGCGCGCCCTGATGCCTGTCGCCTGGCTGCCGGTGCCGCTTGTGCCGCCGGTGGTCAGCGTGCCCAGGCCGCTCATCCGATCCCCCGCGCGTCGCCGAGCGCCTTCCACAGCGAGGTCAGCGAGTCGTCCGGGCCGCTCTCCACCACGGTCCAGCCTGCGCGTCGCAGGTCGGCGGCGACGGCGGGATCGCGGCGGTCGCCGACCACGAAGGCCACGGCGTGGGAGGACATGGCCGCCAGGTCGCGGATGCGCGTTGCAGACCCGGATGCACCGGAGACGACCGCGAAGACGGGCGGGGCGTCCGGTGAGGTGAGGGCGGCCTCCTCCACGGCGAGACGGAACTCCACCGGGTCGAGGTGGGCGCCCGGCCGTGACCAGGCGAGTGCCTGCACCACGCTGCGCGATCCGAACGGGGCCGTGTGCACGGTCGACTCGTCCGTGTCCGGCGCGGGACCCGAGTTCGAGCCGGCGACCCGACTCGAGGAGCTCCCTGACCGTCCGGTGGGCGATCCCTCGGTCGAACCTCGCCCGGCACCGATCATCCGCACACCGAAGCCCTCGTTCATGAGGTGCAGGGCGATCGACGCGACGGCGCTCACCGCCCACTCGAACCCCGCATCCGGAGCGTCGCGCCGACGGCTGCGGCGAGAGCCGGTGCGCACGCCGGCCGACGACGGTGCGCCGCCGCTCCCGACAGACGAGGACTCCTCTGCGAACGAGGCGGAGTCGAGCAGGATCACGGCGTCCTGGTCGTTGCGCTGGTCGTCCTGACGCACCATGAGCTCACCGTGCTTCGCCGTGGCGGGCCAGTGCACGCGGCGGATCGAGTCGCCCGCGAGGTACTTGCGCGCGATGACGTCCTGCTCCCCCGCTCCGTACAGCCGCCTCGAGAGCTGCTCGGCGCCGTCACCGGAGGCGAGCCGCAGGTCGATCCTGGCGAGCTCGAAGACGGCGGGGGTGACGAGCACCACATCCGATCCGCCGAAGACCATGCGGCGCATCGCGCACCCGAACGGGTCGGTGAGGGTGACCTCGAAGGGCCCGATGCGGTGCGCGCCGCGGAAGCGGGTGTCGAGGGGGTACTGCACGCGGTGGAGCTCCGGGGCATCGAGCGTGCTCGACGCGTAGCCGGGGAGCGAGGGCAGCACGAGGGGCCGCGACGAGCGGAGCGGTGCTTCGGCGTGCTCGATCCAGACACCGGACGGGGTGCGCACCCTGCCCCAGTTCTGCAGGTAGAGCCCTGCGGTGATCCGCTGGTCGACCACACCAGACTCGGGTTCGAAGCGGCGGGTCACCGAGATCGAGAGACGCCGGAAGGCGACCCAGGCGAGAGCGAAGAGCGGCACCGCGAGCAGGAAGCAGGCGAGGTAGGCGAGCTCCTGGCGGCGCACCACCTGGGTGAGCGCGAAGACCAGAATCGCCGCGACGATCAGGCCCCAGCCGCGGGCGGTGGGTCTGGCGACGCTGCCGAAGCCCCGCCGACCGCTCGCGCCCCGCCGACCGCTCGCGCCTTGACGACCGTTCGCGCCAGGGCGACCGCCCGTCACTCGCTGGCCTATGCTGCCTTGCCGACCGCTCATACCGGGCGGGCGCGGCTGAGCGGCACCGGCGTGGCGGCCACGATGCCTCGGAGTGCCTCGGCTATGGCCTGGCTGCCACCACCACGAGCATCACCCGCCGCGCGGCGCGTGGCCACGATGCGGTGGGCGAGCACGGGCACCACGAGTTCGTTCACGTCGTCGGGCACCACGAACTCGCGACCGCTCAGGGCGGCCAGCACCTTGGCGGCGCGCACGAGGTGCAGGGTGCCCCTGGGGCTCGCGCCGAGGCGGAACTCGGGGTGGGTGCGCGTGGCCTGCACGATCGACACCACGTACGACTCCACGGCGCGGCTCACGTAGATGGCGCGGGCCGTGGCGATGAGCTCGGCGAGCCTCTGCTTGTCGACCACGGCGGTGAGGCTGTCGAGCGGGCTCTGCGTCTCGCGGTGGTGCAGCATCGAGAGCTCCGCGGCAGCATCCGGATACCCCATCGAGAGCTTCGCCATGAAGCGGTCGCGCTGGGCCTCGGGGAGTGCGTAGGTGCCCTCCATCTCGATGGGGTTCTGCGTGGCCACCACGATGAAGGGCGGCTCGAGCGGATGCGTGGTGCCGTCGACCGAGACCTGACCCTCCTCCATGCACTCGAGCAGCGCGGACTGGGTCTTCGGCGAGGCGCGGTTGATCTCGTCGGCGATCACGATGTTCGCGAACACCGCACCGCGCTTGAACTCGAAGGCGCGGTCGCTCTGGTTGTAGATCGAGACACCCGTCACGTCGGAGGGCAGCAGGTCGGGGGTGAACTGGATGCGGCTCACCGAGCAGCCCACACTCGTGGCGAGCGCCTTGGCGAGGGTGGTCTTGCCGACGCCGGGCACATCCTCCACGAGCAGGTGGCCCTCGGCGATGAGCACGATGAGGGCGAGGGTGGCGGCCTCCGTCTTGCCGTCGATCACGCGCTCGAGGTTGGCGAGGATGGCCCCCGTGTGCTCGCGGAACTCCTCGAGGCTCAGTGGAGCAGCACCGCGGGGCCGCTCGCGCAGCTCGGAGGTGGCAGGGGAATGGGCTTGTTCGGGGGTCATGGACGGCGCTCCCAGCGTGAGGCGATCAGGAACAGGGTTCCGATGAGAGTGGAGAGGCCGATGGCGATGAGCCACGGCGACACCTGGGTCATGATGACCAGGATCAGGTAGTCGGGTGTGATTTCGCTGGACTGGCGATCGAATCCCAGCACGAGGCTCAGCATCCCGGCCACACCGAGCCCCAGCACGGCGGCCCCGACGAGCCACAGGATCACCACGAAGCGGTCGACGAGACGTCGCCGACGTGCGGGAGCCGCCACGTCCGGCACCCTGTTCTCCTGCCCCAGGCCGAGCCCCTCGAGGCCGGTCGCAGCCGGTTCGGCCTCCACGAAGCCCGGCTGGAACGCCCGGTCGAAGCGCGAGTCGTACCTCGGTGAGCCGTCGCCGCTCACGTGGCCTTCGGCTCCTGGCTGAGCTGGAGGTCGCCGCGCGCGGCCGAATCGGAGAGCGCCTTGAGCCAGGCCGCGTCGATCCGCTCGGTGGCCGTGCGGTCGAACTGGAACTGCACGGGGATCGCGGGGTGCAGCCAGATGGCCACTCGGCCCTCGCCGTCGGGAGCCGTCCAGGTGAAGGTGAAGCTCTCGGCCCGCCTGAGCTTGCCCACGATCACGATCTGCACGTGCGCCAGAGCGCGGTCGTCGATCTCGACCTCGCGCTCCTGCGGGCCGTAGAGGAGTCGTCCCATCGTCTCTACCCGTCCTGTTCGGGGTGCTCGGCCTGCTCGACGTGCTCGGCGTGCTCGTTGTGCCCGGTGGTCGGCACCATGCCGCCGGGAACGGCGCGGAGCGTGCCGGTCTTGGTGACGGTCATCTGCATCATCTGCTCGATGAGCTCGGCGGCCTCGGGATCGGCGATCTCGGAGACGCTCGGCCGCGAGAGCATCGGGATGCCGGGGGCCACGACGATCGAGATCGATCCCGCGTGCCCGTCGGCCTCGACCGTCGGCACCGTCAGCAGATGCCCGTGATCGAGCCCGCGCAGCGTCGCAGCGAAGGTGAGCAGCGCATCGGCCACAGCATCGGACGTCAGGAACGTCTCCGTCCCGTACTTCACGGATCTCATGACCCCAGTCTGCCCCCCGCGGGGAAGGACCGGGAGACGATCCGCCTGATCACCTCGCGGCGGCGATCGTGATCGGCCTCGTCGTCGGTCGAGGCTGCGGTGAATGTGGTGCTCGCGGGCGACCAGGTCATCGAGATGGCGATGACCGTCGTGAGCACCTCGAACGGGGTGAACCACCCGTCGACTAGCCCTGCGCGCTGCGCACTCTCGATGTCGGCGAGCTTGGCGGCGTCGAGTCGGTCGGCGTCGGGCGTGAGGTGCCCGGTGGGGCGCCGTTCGAGTCGTGACCAGGTCGCGAGACGCACGAGGGAGGGGTTCTCGAGGTACTCGTCGTAGAGTCTCACCGCGTATCCCGGGAGGTCGCTCGCGTCGATCGGCACCGCGTTCACGATCCCGTCGAGCGAGGCGGCGAAGACGGTCTCGAAGAGCGACTCCTTGCTGCCGAAGAACGCGTAGAGCTGGGCCTTGTTCGCCCGGGCGTTCGCCGCGATCCTGTCGACCCGTGCGCCGGCGATCCCGAACTCGGCGAACTCCGCTGTCGCAGCGGTGAGGATGCGCTCCCGCGTGGCTTCTCCTGGCTTCATCGTCCCAGGGTAACAAACCAGTTGGTTTGACTCCCCTGGCCGACGGCTGTAGCGTCACCCGTGAGTGAAACCAACTGGTTTGTTTCAGCAGAATGCACGGAAGAGGACCCCATGCGCGAGACCACCGCCTACGTCGCCGTCGACCCCACCGGCCCTCTGGAGCTGCAGACGATCACCCGCCGCGACCTGAGGCCGTCGGACGTCGCCATCGACGTGACGTTCTGCGGGGTCTGCCACTCCGACCTGCACGAGATCCGCCACTCCGGCGACACGCCGCTCGTGGCCGGTCACGAGTTCGTGGGCACCGTCACCGCGATCGGCGGCGACGTGACCCGGTTCCGGATCGGGGACCCCGTGGCCGTCGGCAACATCGTCGACTCGTGCGGTCGCTGCTCGATGTGCCGGGCGGGGCAGGAGAACTACTGCGAGGAGTTCCCCACCCTCACCTACGGCGGCACGGACCGCATCGACGGCACCACCACGCAGGGTGCGTACGCGAGTGAGTACGTCGCCCACGAGAAGTTCGTCTACCCGCTGCCCGACAAGCTGGACCCCGCCGGAGTCGCCCCCCTCATGTGCGCGGGTGTGACCGTGTGGGAGCCCCTCGTGCGGTGGAACACCGGGCCGGGGAAGGCCGTCGGGGTCGTGGGACTCGGGGGCCTCGGCCACCTGGCCGTCAAATTCGCCCACGCCCTCGGCGCGCACGTCGTGCTCTTCACCACGTCGGAGGAGAAGGCGGCGGGAGCGAAGGCGCTCGGCGCCGACGAGGTGGTCGTGTCGAAGGACCCCGCCGCGATGAGCGCCCAGGCCAACCGCTTCGACCTCATCCTCGACACCGCCTCGGCCCCGCACGACCTCACGCCCTACATCCGGGCTCTCGCTCTCGACGGCACGCTGTGCGCCCTCGGTGCGCTCGGCTCCCTGGAGTTCGACCCGCTGTCGCTCCTCGTCGGACGCAAGAGCCTCGCCTCGGCCGGCAGCGGAGGCACCACGGGCACGCAGTCCATGCTCGACTTCTGCAACGAGCACGGCATCGTGGCCGACGTCGAGGTGCTCCCCGCCCGCGACATCGACGTGGCCCTGGCCCGCCTGGAGCAGAACGACGTCCGCTACCGCTTCGCCCTCGACATGCAGCAGCTGCAGGCAGTGCGTAGGGCGGATGGGACTTGAACCCATGACCGACGGATTATGAGTCCGCTGCTCTAACCAGCTGAGCTACCGCCCCGAAACGGCCGCGCCGGGGCGCGACCGCACACCACGATACCCGCTGGGCGCGCGGGTCAGTGCTTCGGGGTGGTCGAGGCGGGTGGCAGCGCCGCCGGGTCGGTGACGGGCTCGCCGCGGTAGAGGTGCTCGAACGTGGTGAGGGTGCGCTGGATGTCGTGGGCCGCCACGATCGAGAGCGACTCCCGCTTGTAGGCCTCGAGCTCGTCCTGCGGCAGCCGCAGCACGCGCTCGAGCTTGTCGGCCAGATCCTGGGCGTCGCCGGGGGCGAAGAGGTAGCCGTTCTCGTCGTCGTGCACGAGGTGCGGGAGCGCCATGGCGTTCGCCGCCACCACCGGGAGCCCGCTCGCGAGCGCCTCCATGGTGGCGATCGACTGCAGTTCCGCGATCGAGGGCATGGCGAAGACGGTCGAGCGTGTGTACGCGCGACGCAGCTCCTCCTCGGTGACGTAGCCGGTGAACGTGGTGCGGTCGCCGATGCCGAGCTGCTGCGCCATGGCCTGCAGGTTCTTGAGCTGGTCGCCGCCGCCCACGATCTCGAGCTTCACGTCGAGGTCGGCCGGCATGAGCTGGATGGCGCGCAGCAGCACATCGATGTGCTTCTCGCCGGCCACACGGCCCACGAACAGCACCCGGTTCTCGGTGCGCGGCGTGAAGTCGGGCACGTAGTTGTCGACGTTGATGCCGCACGAGATGGCGTAGACGTTGCCGATGCCCGTGGCCTTCTCGAAGAAGTCGGCGGCGCGCCTCGTGGGGGCGGTCACCGCATCCGCTCGGCTGAACGACCGGCGCGCGGCCGCCCAGGCCAGGCCGATGGCCCAGTTCTGCAGGAACTTGGGGATGCCCGTGAAGGCCAGCATGTTCTCGGGCATGACGTGGTTGGTGCCCACGATGCGGATGCCGCGCTTCTCGGCTTCGGTCGACATGCCTCGGCCGACGATGATGTGCGACTGGAAGTGCACGACGTCCGGCTTGATCTCGTCGATGATGCGCGCACTGTTCTGCTTGATGCGCCACGGCAGGGCGAAGGTGAGCCAGTCGTGCGGGTACCAGCGCCAGCTGTAGAGCCGGTGCACGGTGACCTTCTGGCCGTCGTAGATCTCGACGTGGGCGCCCGTGGGCAGCTTGGCGGCGGGGGCGATGACGTGCACGTCGTGGCCGCGACCGGCGAGACCGGAGGCGAGGTGCTCGGCGAAACGGGCGGAGCCGTTGACGTCGGGCGAGAAGGTGTCTCCGCCGATGAGGATCCGCAGGGGCCGATCCGTGGCTCCCGGCGCCTGATCGGTGCCGGGCTGGGGATGCGGAACGTGGGAGTCTGTCAAACCGTCGTCTCTCTTGCTGGGTGATTCGGTCGTCCGAAGAAGAACTTACCTTAGCGCTTGGCCTGCGGGTGGTAGCGCGCGAGCCCGAACACGCCCAGGATGGCCACGGCGCCGAAGGCGAGGAACGCGATGAGGGCCCAGAACGGCGCCTGCGAGGCCTCGCCGAGCACGAGGATGCCGATACCCACGGCGACGAGCGGATCGATGACCGTGAGCCCCGCGATCACGAGATCCGGCGGGCCGGACGAGTAGGCGTTCTGCACGAAGTAGCCGCCGAGTGCGAAGGCCGCGAGCAGCCCGAGGAAGGCGAGCACGGTGAGCCCGTCGAACTGCCCCTGGAAGAGGCGGCTGATGAGCACCTTGGCGAGCGTGGCCACGAAGCCGTAGAGCACCCCGGCGCCCACGATGTAGGCGATGGCCTTGAAGCCCTTGCCGAGCACCAGGTACGCGGTGGCGAACACCGCGAGCACGACGGCCAGGATGATGAGGATGGTGATGAGGTTGCCCGCGGTGACGGGCTTGTCGACCGCGGTGAACGCGGCCACGAGCACGAACAGGCCCACGCCTCCCACGCACAGCACGATCGAGATGACCGAGCTGCGATTGAGCCTCATCTTGCTGAGCCGCGAGTTGAGCACCGCCGTCATCACGAGGGCCACGGCACCGAGCGGCTGCACCACGATGATGGGGGCGAAACCGAGGCTCGTGAGCTGGAAGACCACGGCGAGCCCGAGCATGAGCGTGCCCAGCACCCAGGAGGGCCTCGAGAGCAGCGCCATCATCTGACGGCCGCTGAGACCCTTGTCGGATTCGCCCGTCCTGGCCTCGACCTTGGCCACGCCGCGGTGCTGGAACTGGGCCCCCAGACTGAGGAAGATCGCCCCCACGAGGGCGATCGGGATGCCCACGAACTGCTTCGGATCGAGAGCGATCGGGTCGCTCAGGGCGAGCAGTTCGGAATGCACTCGACGACAGTACCCTGCACCTGTCGCGGATAGGCTTAGCGAATGGCCGTTCTCCCGATTCGGATCTCCGGCGAGCCGGTTCTGCACTCCCCCGCCGAACCCGTGCTCGAGATCGACGACTCCCTCCGCACCCTCGTGGCCGACATGTACGAGACCATGGATGCCGCTCCCGGCGTGGGCCTCGCCGGCCCCCAGGTGGGCGTGCCGCTGCGGCTCTTCGTCTTCAGCTACACCGAGTACGCCGATGACGACGAGGACGAGCTCTCCCCCGGTGTGCTGCACCGTGGCGTGGCGATCAACCCGCAGCTCTTCATCACCCCCACGTCGACCGAGCCGGCGGATCCCGACACCGACTCCGAGGGCTGCCTGTCGTTCCCCGGCGAGCGGTTCCCGCTCGTGCGCGGCGAGGCGGCGATCCTCCGCGCCACCGACCTCGACGGAGTGCCGTTCGAGATCGAGGCGCACGGCTGGCTCGCCCGCATCTTCCAGCACGAGTTCGACCACCTCGAGGGTCGGCTCTACGTGGACCGCCTCGAGCGCCCGTACGAGCGGATCGCCGCGAAGATCGAGCGCAAGCGCGGCTGGGGCGAGCCGGGCAACTCCTGGCTGCCGGGAGTCGACGACCTCGACGCCTAGGTGACGGCGCGGATGAGGGCGGCGGTGGCGGCCGCCGCGATCACCACGAGCACGAACGGCACCTTGAGCGCGTAGAGGCCCGCCGCCACGATGACCGCGGGCACTCGCGCATCCACCTGGATGCCCTGGCCGGCGCCGAGCGTCTGCACGGCGATGAGCGCCGACAGCAGCGCCACCGTGAGCAGGTTGGCCGTGCGCGCGACAGTCGGGTGCTCGAACGCCTTCGACGGCACGAGATAGCCGGCCGCCTTGAGACCGAGGCACACGATCGAGGCGAGGATGACGATCTGCCACGCGGTCACGGCGTCGCCTCCCTGCGCGCGAAGAGGTTGGTGACGCCCACCACGATCGCCACGGCGGCCGCGACGAGCACGGGCAGGCCGGGCAGGAGCCAGGGCGTCAGCAGGGTCGCCACCACGGCGGCACCGACGGCGACGGCCTGGGTCTGCCGCTCCTTGAGCCGGGGCCACAGCAGGCCCAGGAAGGCCGCAGCCGCGGCGGCGTCGAGGCCGTAGGCGCTCACGTCACCGAGCAGGTCGCCGATGAGGGCGCCGAGGAGCGTGGTGAGGTTCCAGCCGATGTAGATGAGCAGGCCCGTGGCCCAGAAGCCGTAGCGCTGCCCCTGGAGGGTCGGCTGAGCCGTCGAGACCGCGACGGATTCGTCGATCGTGAGCTGGGCCGCGGCGGCGCGACGCCAGAAGCCGGGCCCGATGATCGGCGCCATCCGGATGGAGTAGAAGACGTTGCGTGTGCCGAGCAGTGCTGCGCTCGAGATGGCCGCTCCCCCTGCGGCCAACCCGCCCGAGGCCAGCACGCCGATGAGGGCGAACTGCGATCCGCCCGTGAACATGACGAGGCTGAGGAAGCAGGTCTGCCAGACGTCGAGCCCGGAGAGGGTGGCCAGGGCGCCGAACGAGATGCCGTAGGCGGCGGTGGCGAGGCCCACGCTGAGAGCGGCTCGGAGGGCTGTGGTCTGCTCCGCCGTGCGCCTGCCCATCCGTCGATGATGGCAGAGATCGCCGCGCCCTCAGAACGCCGGAGGACGCCCGAGAACGCGCCTGGACAAAGAAAAAGACCCCGCGGGTGGAGCCGCGGGGCCTTCGCTCCCCGACTTGGACTCGAACCAAGAACCTGCCGGTTAACAGCCGGCTGCTCTGCCAATTGAGCTATCGAGGAATGCTGCCGAAGAAGCGTCGATAACATTACCACCTCCGGCGACCCGTCTCGAACACCGCCTCGGCCGAGGGTGTCGGAGGGGGTGTGTCAGTAGCCCGCGGCCGGGTCGACCCGCCCCTCGAAGTCGCCCGACACGAGGAAGGCGCGCACGTTGTGGCGAAGGCGGTCGGCGAGCAGCAGGGAGGTCATCTCCGGCGTGTCGGCGGTGTGGGGGGTCACGATGACGCCGGGGGCGGTCCAGAGCGGATGCCCGTCGGGCAGCGGTTCGGGATCGGTCACGTCGAGCCCCGCACCGGCGATGTCGCCCCGCTCGAGGGCGGCGACGAGGGCATCGGTGTCGACGAGCCCGCCGCGCGCGATGTTGACGAGCACGGCGGTCTCGCGCATGAGGTCGAACTCGGGGTGCGAGAACATCCGGCGCGTTCCGCCCGCGGTGAGCGCCGCCGCGACCACGACCACGTCGGCCCCCGGCAGCACCTCGTGCACGCGGTCGCTCGTGACGGTGCGATCGGCGCCGAGCACGGGATCGGACGACCGCCGCACCACGGTGGTGCGCACGCCGAACGGTGCGAGCAGGCGCAGGAGCTCCAGGGCGATGCCTCCGGCCCCCACGATCACCACGTCGAGCCCGTAGAGCGAGGTCCCCGACTTCGCGCCCCAGCCGCCCGCCCGCACCCGGGTGGGGAGGTCGCGGAGGAGCGCCAGCACGAGGGTGAGGGCGTGCTCGGCCACGGGCTGGGCGTAGGCGCCCTTGGCGCTCGTCCACACGAGTCGCTCACGCGGTGCGGCGGCGTCGCGGGCGAGCACCTCGGCGAACGCGTCGACCCCCGCCCACGGCAGCTGCACCCACTGCACGGCCGGGTGCGCATCGAGCACGCGGGTGAACTCCTCGACACCGGACTGGTCGAGCCACACGATGCCGCGGGTCTCGGGCGAGAGCGGGGCCACGGTGCCCCCGGCGGCCTGCACGGCCTCCTCGAAGAGGGGCTCGGGCCGCGGGAGGATGGCGATGGGGCCGGGCGTCGGGCGATCGGACTCGGGGATGACGGGGGTCTCGGCGGCCAGCACCGCGCGGTGCTGACCGGGGCGCGCGGTCATCGAGGTGCCCCGTCGACCTCGCGGCCGTCGTGGGGCCCGTCGGCGTCCTCGCCTCGGGCCTCGTGATCGACGTCGGCACCGGCGTCGGCGTCGGCGTCGGCGTCGGCGTCGGCGTCGGCGTCGGCGAGATCATCCTCGTCGTCGTCGTACTCGTCGTACTCCTCGACCGGGTTCCGCTCGTCGTGCGCGTGCAGCTCGTCCGCGAGGCTCGCCACGTAGGGGTGACGCGGATCGTCGAACACCTCGTCCATGGTGCCGATGCCCACCACGACCCCCTCGTGGATGACCGCGATGCGATCGACCGTGCGCCGCAGCGCCTCGAGGTCGTGGCTCACGATGAGCGCGCTCGCACCGCGCGACCGCTGCAGGCCCGCGATCACGTCCGCCACCGCGCCGCGCACCGACACGTCGACGCCCGCCGTGGGCTCGTCGGCGATCAGAAGCACGGGGTCGAGGATGAGCCCGCGGGCCACGGCCACGCGCTGGCGCTGGCCGCTCGAGAGCTCGTGCGGCTGCTTGAGCATGGTGCCGACGGGCAGCAGGAGCGCGTCGACGAGGGTGGCGGCCCTGAGACCGGCCTCCTTGCGGTCGAAGCGCTTGTCGCGCAGGAACAGCGGCTCGGCCACGATCTCGGCCACCGTCATGTTGGAGGTGAGCCGCGAGCCGGCGTCCTGCGCCACGTACCCCACGCCGAGCGTGAACTCGGTGAGCTTGCGGCGCTTGAGCCCGCGCATCTCGTAGCCGAGCACCTCGAGGCTGCCGCCGATGATGCGCGGCGAGCCGTCGTTGCCCGCCCGCACGGCGGCCTGGCCCGAGGCGACCTGGGCGAGGGTGGACTTGCCCGATCCGCTCGACCCCACGAGGCCCACGATCTCCCCCGGTTCGATGGTGAGCGTGACCCCCCTCACGGCCGTGTGAGCCGCGCTCACGCTGTGAGCGGGGTACTCGATGGTCACATCGGAGGCGTGGAGGATGTATCGGTCGGCCATTGGACCGAGCCTAGGCTGTTCGCTCTATTCCGCCAGGAAGGCGCGTCGGTCGGCCTCGAGTTGCACGAGCTGCACCTGCACCTCGCGGTAGGCCTCTGGCTCGGCGACCGCGTCGGTGCGCTGCAGGCGACCGAGCAGCAGCTCCTTGCGGCGCAGGATGTCGCGTTCGATGAGCGAGGTCGTGATACGGCGCAGGTAGACCTCCACCTGGCGCTCGGGGCGCTCGGGGATGGGTGCCACCGCGAGCTGCTCCACGAGAGAGCGGTACTCCTCTGGCACGTCGTTCTGCACGACGGTCATCCAGTCGGGGCGCTCGAAGGAGTCGACGTTGCGGCCCACCGAGTCGCGCACGGCGGCGAGGGCGGGGTGGCTGAAGCCGCACACGCTCGCTTGCACGAGCAGATCGCGCCCGACGGCGACGGGTGCCTGCAGCATCGCCATGAGGGCGTCGCGCTCGGTGCGCACCGCCGTGGTGGAGGGGAGCTGGGTGAGCGAGACGCTGGGGCGCTGCTCGATCGGCGCGAGGCTCGTGAGCGACGGCACGAGCGGATCGGAGGCCGGCGAGAGGGAGGACTGCTGCGAGCCCTGCCCGCCCTGGCCGGCGGTGCCCGCCTGCGCGCTGTAGCCGGACTGCCCGCCGACGGGGAGCGCAGCCCGATCGCGCGGATCGCCCCGCCCGCCGCGCTCGGAACGGTCGTTGCGGTCACCCTGCTGGGCGCGACCGCGCGCGACCGCGGCGTTCACCTCGTCGAGCTCCATGCCCAGCATCTTGGCGAGCTGCCGCGCGTACCCGGGGCGCACGGCGGGGTCGCGGATCTCGGCCACGATGGGTGCCGCGTCGCGGAGCGCCGCCACCCGCCCCTCCACCGACTCGAGGTCGTAGGCCGCGAGCTTCTGCTTGATCACGAACTCGAACATCGGCCGCTTGCCCTTGATGAGCCGACGCACGGCGTCGTCGCCCTTCGCGAGCCGCAGGTCGCACGGGTCGAGACCGTCGGAGGCCACGGCCACGTAGGTCTGCGCCGCGAAACGCTGCTCCTCGCTGAAGGCGCGCATGGCGGCCTTCTGTCCGGCCGCATCCGGATCGAAGGTGAAGACCACCTCGCCGAGCCCCGCCGAGTCGTCGGCCAGCACACGGCGCATGATCTTGATGTGGTCGACGCCGAACGAGGTGCCGCACGTGGCGACGGCCGTGGTGACCCCGGCCAGGTGACACGCCATCACATCCGTGTAGCCCTCGACCACCACGACCTGGCGGCTGCGCGAGATGTCGCGCTTGGCGAGGTCGAGCCCGTAGAGCACCTGGGCCTTGTGGTAGACCGGCGTCTCGGGGGTGTTGAGGTACTTGGGGCCCTTGTCGTCGTCGAACAGGCGGCGGGCGCCGAAGCCCACGGTCTGGCCGGTCTGGTCGCGGATGGGCCAGATCAACCGGCCGCGGAACCGGTCGTAGCTCCCCCGGTCGCCCGCGCTGAGCAGCCCGGCGGCGCTGAGCTCCGCCTCGGTGAAGCCGCGGCCCTTGAGGTGCTTGCCCAGGTTGTCCCACCCCTGCGGTGCATAGCCCACACCGAAGCGGGCGGCGGCCTGGGCGTCGAAGCCGCGCTCGCCCAAAAAGGCGCGCCCCGCATCCGCCCCCGGCGCCGTGAGCTGCTCGGCGAAGTACTCGCGAGCGGCCTCGTTGGCGGCGAGCAGCCGCGCGCGGTTGCCCTGGTCGCTCGGGCCGCTGCCGTCTTCGTAGTGCAGCTGGTAGCCGATCGTGCCGGCCAGGCGCTCGACCGCCTCGGAGAACGTGACGTGGTCCATCTTCTGCAGGAAGGTGAACACGTCGCCGCCCTCGCCGCAGCCGAAGCAGTGGTAGAAGCCCACCTGGGGGCGCACATGGAAGCTCGGGGAGCGCTCGTCGTGGAACGGGCAGAGACCCTTCATGGAGCCCACGCCGGCGCTCTTGAGGGTGACGAAATCGCCCACCACGTCGGCGATGTTGATGCGCGAACGCACCTCGTCGATGTCGCTGCGGCGGATCAGACCTGCCATCTCTCTAGGATACGTTCCGGCCGGCGGGCTCTGTCAGTGGCGGCGGATTCGCCGGACCTCGCAGGCGCTCGTGCCAGAGCACCGCGGTCTGGTCGGTGAGGCTCGCCACCTGGTCGACCACCACGCGCCGCCTCGCCGTGTCGTCGTCGGCGCTCCGCCAGTCGGCGGCGAACGCCGTGTCGAGGCCGGTGCCGCCCGACTCCCACAGCGCGTCGGCGAGTTCCAGGAGAAGGGTGCGCTGCTCCTGGTAGAGCGGCTGCCTGGCGTCGTTCGACATCACGAACACCGAGACGATGCCCTTGAGCGTGGCGATCTCGGCGGCCACCCACTCGGGCACCACCACGTTCGCCTTGAAGCGCGTGATGCTCGGCGTGGGGTAGGCCTCGCGGGTGGCGCGGGTGGCTGCACCGGCGAAGCGGCCGATGAGCTGGCTCGTGAGGTTCTTCAGCCGGGCGTGGTCCTGGCGCGTGTCGTCCCACTCCGAGAGCCAGACCTGCAGCGAGTCGAGGCGCTCGAAGGCCTGCGAGAGCTCGTCGAGCGTGAAGCCGCCGCCCGCCCAGGCATGGACACTCCGCACGAGCGACTCGTGGTCGACGCGGGCACCCAGCCTCGCCACGTCGATGTAGCCGTTCAGCACGGCGTCTTCGAAGTCGTGCACGGAGTAGGCGATGTCGTCCGACAGATCCATCACCTGCGCCTCCACGCACAGCGTGCGCTCGGGGGCTCCCTGGCGGAGCCACTCGAACACCTCCACGTCGTCGTCGTAGACGCCGTACTTGAGCCGGCCGCTCGGATCCTCCACGGGGCTCGACGCCGTCCACGGGTACTTGCAGCTCGCGTCGAGGCTCGCACGCGTGAGGTTGAGCCCGTAGCTCCGACCCTCCTCGCCGAGCACCTTCGGCTCGAGCCGGCTCAGGATGCGCAGACTCTGCGCGTTGCCCTCGAAGCCGCCGATGGAGCGGGCCCACTCGTTGAGCGCGCGTTCGCCGTTGTGCCCGAACGGCGGGTGGCCGAGATCGTGCGCGAGGCAGGCCGAATCCACCACATCCGGATCGAGGTCGAGACTCGAGGCGAGCTCGCGCCCCACCTGGGCCACCTCGAGCGAGTGCGTGAGGCGGTTGCGCGCGAAGTCGGCCACGACAGCGGGGCTCAGCACCTGCGTCTTGGCCGCGAGCCGGCGGAGCGACGAGGAGTGCAGGATGCGCGCACGGTCGCGCGCGAAGTCGCTGCGGCGGGTGTAGTGCTCTTCGGGCAGCAGCCGCTCGGCATCGGCGTCGGCGTAGCCCTTGGTGGGGGCGTAGGTGGTGAGGTCGAGGGCGTCAGCCACCGCTGTGTTCCAGTTCTGCCGCGGCGAGGTCGGCCCGACCGGCCCCTTCGAGCTCGCGCGAGGCGAGCCAGTTCTCGGGCAGGGCGGGCTTCTTGGGGCTGCCGGCGCGGCCGCGAGGGCCCTCGGCGTCGCGCCCCGGGTAGGGCTCCGACCAGTCGAGGGTGGCGAGGATCTCATCCATCTCGTCGAGCGAGCGCACGGTGCTGAGCGAGGCGCGCACCTCGTGCCCCGCGGGGTAGCCCTTGAGGTACCAGGCCACGTGCTTGCGGATGTCTCGGCAGGCGCGCCCCTCGTCGTCGAAGAACTCCACGAGCAGCTCGGTGTGCCGGCGAAGGGTCTGCACGGCGTCTCCCAGCGAGGGGGCGGCGCGCAGCTCGGCGGCCTCGGCCTCGGAGAGCTCGCCCGCCCGCACGCGGAAGGCGGCGGCGAGGTCGCCGAAGAGCCACGGCCGGCCGAGGCAGCCTCTGCCCACCACCACTCCGTCGCACCCGGTCTCGTCGACCATGCGCAGTGCGTCTTCTCCCGACCAGATGTCACCGTTGCCGAGCACCGGCACGCTCGTGATGGCCTCCTTGAGCCGGGCGATGGCCGACCAGTCGGCCGTGCCGCTGTAGAAGTCGGCCGCGGTGCGGGCGTGCAGCGCGATGGCGGCCACCCCCGCCCCCTCGGCGGCCTTCGCGGCCTCGATGTAGGTGAGGTGATCGGAGTCGATTCCCTTGCGCATCTTGACGGTCACGGGGATGTCGCCCGCCGCGGCGACGACGCGCTCCACGATCTCGCGGAAGAGCCCCGTCTTCCAGGGCAGGGCTGCTCCACCGCCCTTCCGCGTGACCTTGGGAACGGGGCAGCCGAAGTTCATGTCGATGTGGTCGGTGCGGTCCTCCTCCACCAGGATGCGGGCGGCCTCGGCCATGGTGGCGGGGTCGACCCCGTAGAGCTGGATGGACCGCGGTGTCTCGGAGGGGTGGTGCGTGATGAGGCGCAGCGTGGCCTCGTTGCGTTCCACGAGGGCACGGCTCGTGATCATCTCGCTCACGTAGAGGCCGGCGCCGAACTCGCGGCACAGCCGACGGAAGGCGGTGTTGGTGATGCCGGCCATGGGCGCGAGCACCACCGGCACGTCGAGCGTGATGGGCCCGATCGCGAGCTTCTGGTCGGTGAGGGTTGGAGTGGACATCGGTACCGATTCTCCCAGATGGGGACGACGCTCCGGACGCATCCGGGAATCCTGTGCATGCAGAGCGCGTTGGGCATGACTGTGAGCGACAAGACAGGAACCGCACGGGTAGAGCACCACGCCGAGCAGCTGGGGCTGGAGGTGGAGATCGTGGAGCGCCCGACGGCCGACTCGCTCGAGGAGGCCGCTGCCCTGCTCGGGCTCGAGCCCGCCGCCGTGCTCAAGAGCCTCGTGGTGAAGCGGCACGATGGCGAGTTCCTCTTCGCCCTCATTCCGGGTGATCGGCAGATCAGCTGGCCGAAGCTCCGTGCCGTCGTGGGCGTCAACAGGCTGTCGATGCCGCATCAGGATGTGGCGCTCGAGGCCACGGGCTACGAGCGCGGCACCATCACGCCCCTCGGCAGCACGACCGCGTGGCCGGTCTACCTCGACGAGACCTTCACGGGCCGCCGGGTGGCGATGGGCGCTGGCGCGCACGGCCACAGCGCGTTCGTGCAGGCCGATGCCCTCGCCGAGGCGCTCGGCGCCACCGTCGCCGACATCTCGGAGCCGATCACTCCGCGCTGACGCCTGCCGCAGGCGCCGCGACCGCCGCAGGCACAACAGCCGCTGGCACAACAGCCGCGGCGGGAATCGTGCAGCTGTCGCCCTCGCAGCTCATGCCCGCGTCGCCCACCATCGTGAACGCGAACGGGGCGGCATCCGCCCCGCTCGTGCCCTCGGCGGTCACGCGCCCACCTCGGTGCGCTCGTCGGCCACCTGGCCGAGCACCTGCAGGAACGCGGCCGGATCCTGGGCACCCGAGATGCCGTAGCGCCCGTCGATCACGAAGAACGGCACACCCTGGATGCCGTAGGCCTGCGCCTGGCGCTGGTCCTCGTGCACGGCCTCGAGGTACTCGTCGGCCTCGAGCGATCGCACCACGTCGTCGCGGTCGAGACCGATCTCGGCGGCGAGGTCGGCGAGGTCCGAGACATGGCCCACGTGCCGGCCGTCGACGAAGTACGCCTTCAGCAGTCGCTCCTTGGCGGCGAGCTGCACGCCGTGCGCCTTGGCGTACTGGATGAGCTGGTGCGCCTTGACGGTGTTGGTGTGTTTCACCTTGGCGAAGTCGTAGTCGAGCCCCACCGACGACGCGATGCCGGTGACGCGCTCGAGCATCTGGGTCACCTGCTCCACGGGCATGCCCTTGCGCTTCGCCAGGTAGTCGGTGGTGGATCCCTCGAACTCCACCGGCGTATCGGGCGAGAGCTCGAAGCTGTGGTACTCGACCTCCACGTCGAGCGCGTCGTCGGTGCCCGCGTACTCCTCGAGCGCGTACTCGAGCTTGCGCTTGCCGATGTAGCACCACGGGCACGCGATGTCTGACCAGATGTCGATCTTGATGGAATCACTCACGAAGACGTCAACCCCAGAGGCCCTGCGGTCATTCCGAAGCCGACTCCGACGCCGCCTGCGACTCGGCCGTCGGCGCGTCGATCGCCCCGCCGAAGCGGCGGTTGCGCCCCGCGTAGTGCTCGATGGCCTGCCACAGGTCCACCCGGCTGAAGTCGGGCCACAGGCGGTCGAGGAACACCATCTCGGCGTACGCCGACTGCCAGGGCAGGAAGTTGGAGGTGCGCTGCTCCCCCGAGCTCCGCACGAAGAGATCGACATCGGGCAGCTCGGGCACGTACAGGCGCTTCTGGATGAGCTTCTCCGAGACCGCCGAGGCGCGCAGCCGGCCGGCCGCCACGTCGTCCGCGATCGAGCGCACGGCATCCGCGATCTCGGTGCGCCCGCCGTAGTTGACGCACATCGTGAGGGTGAGGGTGCGATTGTGCGCGGTCATGGCCTCGGCGTACTGCAGTTCGGTGATGACGCTCGCCCACAGCCGCGGCTTGCGACCGGCCCAGCGGATGCGCACACCCCACTCGTTGAGCTGGTCGCGACGGCGATGCAGCACCTCCCGGTTGAAGCCCATCAGGAAGCGCACCTCCTCCGGTGAGCGCTTCCAGTTCTCGGTGGAGAACGCGTAGACGCTCACGTGCTGCACCCCGATCTGGATGGCGCCCGCCACCACGTCGAGCAGGGCGGCCTCGCCGGCCCGGTGGCCCTCGATGCGGGTGAGTCCGCGCTGGTTCGCCCAGCGGCCGTTGCCGTCCATCACGATCGCCACGTGCTTCGGCACCGAGGCGGCGGGCACGTCGGGCGGCTGCAGCCCCGTCCAGTCCAGCGGCCGGAACGGCTCGGCGGGCGGAGGTGACGTGCGGCTTCGACTCACGGGTGCTCTCTCAGGATGCGGGGCAGCTCTAGGCGGGGCGGTGCGCGGGCGGACGGTGTGCAGAGGGCCGGTGTGCAGCGAGGCGCTGCGCCGGCGGCCCCTCCGTGCGCTCCACGTGCTCGAGGGAGCGCAGCCCGCGTTCGAGGTGCCACTGAGTGTACGCCGACACGATACCGCTCGCTCGTGCGCGGGCGCCGGGAGCGGCCCCGTCGACCACCGCCCAGTCACCCGTGAGGAGTGCCGAGAGCAGCTCGAGGGTCACCGGATCGAGGCGGGGGGTGCCGGGAGGAGCCACCTCGTCGCTCACCACACCGCCGAGCTGCACCACGAAGGCGGAGTGCGGGCCGGCTTCGCCCGTGACCGCGCAGTCGTGGAAGCTCGGAGACCAGCCGGCCATCGAGAGCGAGCGCAGCAGATAGGAGTCGAGGGTCGCCGTGACGGCGTGCTCCCGCCTGGCGAGCGACCGCAGCGCGCCCACGAGCAGCAGGTACTGCTGCAGCGACGGCTCGTGCTCGGTGACCTTGTCCGCCGTCTCCACCATCGCGCTCGCGGCCGTGTAGCTCGCGTAGTCGGCGGTGATCTCGGCCCCGTACGAGCCGAGCGTCACGGCCTGGGTGATGCTGTCGAGCGAGCGCCCCTCGTAGAACTGCACGTCGGCCACCATGAACGGCTCGAGCCGCGCGCCGAACTTCGAGGCCGTGCGCCGCACCCCGCGCGCGACGGCCCGTACCTTGCCGTGCTGGCGGGTCAGCAGCGTGACGATCCTGTCGGCCTCACCCAGCTTGTGGGTGCGCAGCACGACGGCTTCATCTCGGTATACGGGCACCCCACCAGTATCCCCCGCCCCTCGGGCACCGCGCCGCGCGACGCGGCACCCGGGAGCGCGGAACGACTCAGACGGAGGCGAGCTCGCGGTCGGCGTCGCGCACGCGGATGGCGCGGTTGACGGCCGAGACCACGGCCTTGAGCGAGGCCGTCGAGATGTCGCCGTCGATGCCCACTCCCCACAGCCGGTTGCCGTCGACCTGCAGCTCCACGTAGGCCGCGGCCTGCGCGTCGCCCGAGGCGCTCAGCGTGTGCTCCACGTAGTCGTAGAGCTTGACGTCGACCCCCTGTGCGCTCATGACGTTGAGGAACGCGGCGATCGGGCCGTTGCCCGTGGCGGCGGTCTCGATGACCTCCTCGCCGATCCGCAGCTCGACCTCGAGCGAGACGGAGCCCGACAGGTCGCTCGCGGTGCGGGTGCGGGTGAGCTCGAAGCGGCCCCACTTCTCCTCGGCGCGGTCGGCAGGGGCCGGCAGGTACTCGTCCTGGAACACGGTCCAGATCTGCTCGCTCGTGACCTCGCCGCCCTCGGCATCCGTCTTGGCCTGCACGACGCCCGAGAACTCGATCTGCAGCTTGCGCGGCAGGTCGAGCGCGTGGTCGGTCTTCAGCAGGTAGGCCACGCCGCCCTTGCCGGACTGCGAGTTGACGCGGATGACGGCCTCGTAGGAGCGCCCCAGATCCTTCGGATCGATCGGCAGGTAGGGAACGGCCCAGACCAGGTCGTCGACGTGCTTGCCCTGAGCGGCCGCATCGGCCGCCATGGCCTCGAAGCCCTTCTTGATCGCATCCTGGTGCGATCCGCTGAACGCGGTGTAGACGAGGTCGCCGGCCCAGGGGCTCCGCTCGTGCACCTTGAGCTGGTTGCAGTACTCGGCCGTGCGGCGCACCTCGTCGAGGTCGCTGAAGTCGATCTGCGGGTCGATGCCCTGCGTGAACAGGTTGATGCCGAGCGCCACCAGGTCGACGTTGCCGGTGCGCTCACCGTTGCCGAACAGGCATCCCTCGATGCGGTCGGCACCGGCCAGGTAGCCGAGCTCGGCGGCGGCCACCGCGGTGCCCCGGTCGTTGTGCGGGTGCAGCGAGATGATCACGTTCTCGCGGTTCTGGATGTGCCGGCCCATCCACTCGATCGAGTCGGCGTAGACGTTGGGGGTGGCCATCTCGACGGTCGAGGGCAGGTTGACGATGACCTTGCGGTCGGGGGTCGGCTCGAAGACCTCGAGCACCTGGTTCACGATGTCGACCGCGAACTCGAGCTCGGTGCCCGTGTAGCTCTCGGGCGAGTACTCGTAGTAGACGTCGGTCTCGGGGATGGTCTTCTCGGCGGCACGGCACAGGCGCGCGCCCTCGAGGGCGATGTCGATGATGCCCTGCTTGTCGGTGCGGAACACGACGTCGCGCTGCAGGATGCTCGTGGAGTTGTACAGGTGCACGATCGCCTGCTTCGCGCCCTTGATCGACTCGTAGGTGCGGTTGATCAGGTGCTCGCGCGCCTGGGTGAGCACCTGGATGGTGACGTCATCCGGAATGGCGCCCTCCTCGATGAGGGACCGCACGAAGTCGAAGTCGGTCTGCGAGGCGCTCGGGAAGCCGACCTCGATCTCCTTGTAGCCCATGCGCACGAGCAGGTCGAACATGATGCGCTTGCGCTCGGGGCTCATCGGATCGATGAGCGCCTGGTTGCCGTCGCGCAGGTCGACGGCGCACCAGCGCGGTGCCTCGGTGATGCGCTTCGTGGGCCAGGTGCGGTCGGGCAGATCGACGGCGATCTGCTCGTGGTAGGGCCGGTACTTGTGGATCGGCATGGCAGAAGCTGCCTGATTGTTCTTCATCGGTGCGTTCCCTCGTGAGAATTGGTGGTGGTCAGCCGACAGCGAACTCCGCGACGAGGGAGGCCTGGAACTAGGACTCGTCGCGGCAGCTAAGAAGAAGCAGACCGAACAGCACGGGATCAGCCTAGCCCACGCACCGCGGCAGTCGAGGATGAATCCAGGGAAGCCCCCTAGTCTTGAGCCACCTACAGGAGGCACGACATGGCTGCGACGAGCGAATCGACCACCGTCTGGCACGGCGACCTGGTGAGCGGAGCGGGCACCGTGACGCTCGACAGCTCCGGGGCCGCGAGCATGGCCGTCAACTGGAAGGCCCGTGCGGAGGGCACCTCGGGGGCGGGAGCCGTCTCGACGCCCGAGGAGCTGCTGGGCGCCGCCCACTCCGCGTGCTTCTCGATGGCCTTCTCGAACGCCCTCGCGAAGGCGGGCACTCCCCCGGAGTCGTTGCAGACCACAGCCGCTGTCACCTTCGACCCCGCCGAGGGCATCACGGGCAGCCACCTGCTGGTGAGCGCCATCGTGCCCGGCATCGACGAGGCCGACTTCCAGCGCATCGCCGAGGAGGCGAAGGCCGACTGCCCGGTCTCCCGCGCGCTGGCCGGCATCCCCATCACTCTGGAAGCGAGCCTGGCATGACCAAGACCGTCCTCATCGCCGGCGGATCCGGCTTCATCGGCACCGAGCTCGCGTCGCAGCTGCGGGCGGAGGGGCACACCGTGCTCATCCTCGTGCGGCGGCCGGCCCGGAGCGCCACCGAACGCAGCTGGGATCCCGAGGCGCGCTGGCTCAAGACCTCGATCCTCGACGGCGTCGACGCCGTCATCAACCTCTCGGGCGCCTCCATCTCGCGCCTTCCGTGGACTCTGCCGTACAAGAAGGAGATCCTGCAGTCGAGGCTGCAGGCCACCTCCACCCTCACCGAGGCGATCCTCCGCGCCGACTCGCCTCCCGAGGTGTTCCTGAGCGGTTCCGCCGTGGGCTTCTACGGCGACCGACCCGGCGAGAAGCTCACCGAGTCCTCGCCCGTGGGCACCGGCTTCCTGGCGAAGGTCACCGACGCCTGGGAGAAGGCGGCGGCTCCTGCCGCCGAGGCCACCCGGCTCGTGACCCTCCGCACCGGTCTCGTGATCGGCACGGGCGGAGGCGCGCTCAAGCCCCTCGCCCTGCTCGCCAAGCTCGGCCTCGCGGGGCCGCTGGGCTCCGGCGAGCAGATCTGGCCCTGGGTGAGCCTGCGCGACGAGGCGGCCGCCATCCGTCATCTGCTCACGTCGACGCTCGCGGGTCCCGTCAACCTCGTGGGGCCCGAGCCCGTGGCCGCCTCCGTGGTGGGGCGCGAGCTGGCCGAGGAGCTGCATCGGCCGTTCTGGCTGCCGGCACCCGCGTGGGCGCTCAAGGCCGCCCTGGCCGACGCGGGTCGCGATCTGCTGCTCGCGGATCAGGACGTGTCGAGCCAGAAGCTCATGATGGACGGCTTCACGTTCGCCGACCAGACGATCGACGACGCGCTCGCCCGCATCTAGAGCTCAGGTGCGCGGTGCGGGCGGCTCGCCGCCGAGCCTGCGCGTGTCGCGCTCGAGGGCCATGGCCGTCACGAGGGCGCGTCTGGCCCTCCGGCGGTCACCGGACGCGTCGTAGGCGAGGCCGAGCCTGAACCACGCGCGCCAGTTCGTCTCGTCGCGCTCCACCTCGTCGCGGTAGGTGCCGAACTCCTCGTCGGCGGCCTCGCGGAGCGGGCGACCGCTCGCTCGCTTGGGCAGGTCGTCCACGGGCAGTTCGCCCTCGCGATCGAGCTGCTCCACGAGCTTCTGGGTGCGCACGCCGAACATCAGCTCGCGAGCCAGTGCCCACGCGCCCACGGCGGGCAGCACGATGAGCGCGATGCCGATCACGATGGCGATCGGCTCCCCCGTGAGCACGAACATGACGGCCCGCTGCCCCACGAGCACGATGTAGACCGCGAGCAGCACGGCCATCACGAGGGCGGCGACGCGACCCTTCACGGGGTCACGCTCGTGGCGGTCGCCGCCTGGCCGGAGACGTTCTCCGGCACCACGGGAGCCGCCACCACGGCATCGCTCTCCGCCGCACGGGCCCGACTGCCGTCGAGGTCGAGCAGCGAGTCGAGGCCCACCGTCACCCCGCGCATCACGGAGGCGGCCTTGAGCGCCACTCCGATTCCCGCGGCGTAGGCCGTGGGCGCGATCGTCTCGTGCGAGATCGTGAGCACCTCGCCCGTGCCGCCGAACACCACGTCCTGCTTCGCCACCACGCCCGTGAGGCGCAGGCTGTGGATGGGGATGCTCGAGACCTGCTGGCCGCGTGCTCGCTGGTCGGTGTGCGGGGCCGAGACCGGCCCGAGAGCCTTGCGGGCCGCGCCCATGAGCTCGGCGGTGCGCACGGCGGTGCCCGAGGGCGAGTCGACCTTCGTGGCGGCGTGGGCCTCCACGATCTCGATCGAGTCGTAGAAGCGCGCGGCCATCGAGGAGAACATGGTGGCGAGCACCGACCCGAGCGAGAAGTTCGGCACCACGAGCACACCGCTCTGGGGCGTCTCGCCGAGCGCCCGACGGAGGCTCTGGATGCGATCCGCCGACCAGCCCGAGGTGCCCACGAGCACCTGACGGCCGTTCGCCACGGCGAACTCCACGACCTTCTGGCTCACCCCCGGCACCGTCACGTCGACCACGAGATCGGCGGCGAGCATCTCCTCGAGCGGGCTCCGCGAGTCGAGCGAGGCCACAAGCTCGAACTCCGGCGACTCCTCCACGATGCCGGAGATCAGCCGGCCCATCTTGCCCGTTGCGCCGACCACGGCCACCTTGGTAGTCATGAGCCCAATCTACCGGCGATATCGTGGGCCGGGTCGCCCGCACGGGGCTGTTCCTGGGGCGTTCTAGGCTTGAGGCATGCAGATCCACCCCGGCGACGTCACCGCCCCCACCGAGCGCCGCCTGCTCGACGACTACTTCGCGTTCCGGGCCGCCGCCTTCCCGCTCGAGTTCGGGGACTACACGGTGAGCTATCCGCCGGCCGAGGGCTACTCGGGCACGAACGGTCTCTTCCTCGTGGTGGACGACGACGAGGGTGCGGCCGTGGGATGCGGCGGGCTGCGACTGCTGCCCTCCCCCGGTGAGAGCGTGGTGCGCTACGAGGTGAAGCACGTGTGGCTGACCCCCGAGGCGCGCGGCCACGGCTGGGCACGCGAACTCATGCTGGAGTTCGAACGTCGGGCGCGGGAATTCGGCGCCACGGAACTCGTGCTCGACACCCACCACACGCTCGAGGGCGCCGCCAGGCTCTACGACCGGCTCGGCTACGAGAGCGTGCCGCCGTACAACGACAACCCCAACGCCACCCGGTGGTACCGCAAGGCGCTGAGCGCGTGACCGGCGGCCCTGCGAGCTGCGCTCAGTAGGGCTGCGGGTCGTTCATGCCCGTGCGGAGCTCCACGGGCAGGTGCCCGAGGTCGTTGTAGGCCACGAGCTCGGGCTGTCGCCCCGACTTGAAGCGGATGATGGTGAGACCGCAGTGGGCCTGGTTGAGTCCGGCCCACCGCCACTCTGGCGCATCCATGGCCTCGCGCACGAACCACGCGATCACGAAGTTGTGCGTGATCAGGAGGTCGTGGGTGGTGTCGCGGGCCGGTGTGAGGAACTCGGCCACCGCATCCGACATCTGGGCCTGGCCCGCCTCGAGCTCGGCCTCGGTGACCGAGTTGAAGTAGGCCTCGAAGGCATGCGGCATCTGCGGCGAGTAGCCGGAGGGCACGCAGTCGAAGAGCAGCGCGCTGGGCTGCGGATCGAGGGCCGGCAGGTGCTCGGACATGATGTGCGCGGTCTGCTCGGCGCGCTGCAGCGGGGAGTGCCACACGTTGTCGAACGGCACTCCGCCGAGCCGGTCGGCCACGAGGCGGGCCTGGCGCTGGCCGCGCGGCGAGAGCGGGCCGTCGGCCACGCCGTGCTCGGCGTCGAGCTGCTCGCCGTGGCGCACGAGGTAGAGGGTGTGGGCCATCAGACGGCCGCCGGCTGGGCTTCGGGTGCCTGGGCTCCGGGCGCGGTGGTTCGGGATGCGTGCGCGGCGGCGAGCTGCGCGAACGCATCCGCGTCGATCGGGCCGACCGCGGCGATGCCGGAGGGGCCGGAGACGAGCTCGCGGGCGAGCTGCTGCACATCGTCGCGCGTGACGGCGGTGAGGCGGCGCACGCTCTCGTCGAGGTCCACGAACTCGCCGAGGGTGAGCTCCGCCCGGCCGAGGCGCGACATGCGGGTGTCGCTGTCCTCGAGGGCGAGAGCGGCGGAGCCGGAGAGCTGGCCGTGCGCCCTGGCGAGCTCGTCGGCGGTGATGCCGTGGTCGGCGAGCCGGTGCAGCTCGGCGGTCATGAGCTCGGCCACGGTGCCCTCGCGGCCCGGAGTGCAGCCCGCGTACATCGTGAACAGTCCCGCATCCGAGTAGCTGGCCGCGTAGGAGTAGACCGAGTAGGCGAGGCCGCGCTTCTCCCGGATCTCCTGGAACAGTCGCGACGACATGCCGCCGCCGAAGACGGAGTTGAGCACGGCCATGGTGGTGCGGCGGTCGTCGCCGGCCACGATGCCGGGCATGCCGATCATCACGCTGGCCTGCTCGGTGGGCTTCGTGACCACGGTGACGGGGGCGACGGACGTGGCCGTCCACGGGGTGACGGATCGGCGGGGGCGCGGTGCGGCGGGGATGTCGAGGTCCCAGCCGGAGAGACGCAGCGAGGCTTCGACCGAGCGCACGATCTCATCGTGGTCCACGGCGCCCGCGGCCGAGACGATGAGGTCGTTCGGCCGGTAGCCGGCCACGTAGTGCTGCCACACGGCGTCGCGGGTCACGGCGCGGATGGCGGCGGGGGTGCCGCCCACGGGCCGGCCGAGCGGATGCCCGGCGAGCACGGCCTCGAAGAGCGTCTCGCCCACGAGGTCGCCGGCGTCGTCCTCGGCCATGGCGAGCTCCTCGAGGATCACGCCGCGCTCGTTCTCGAACTCGACGGGATCGAGGAGGGAGGAGGTCACCATGTCGGAGAGCACGTCGATGGCCATCGGGAGGTCGGCGTCGCGCACCTTGGCGTAGTAGCAGGTGTACTCCTTGCTCGTGACGGCGTTGTGCTCGCCACCCACGGAGTCGAAGGCGATCGCGATGTCGAGGGCCGTGCGAGAGGGAGTGCCCTTGAAGAGCAGGTGCTCGAGGAAGTGCGTCGATCCGTGCCGAGAAGGCATGCCGTCGACCGCACCGAGCTCGTCGCGCGATCCGGCACCGATCCAGTACCCGATGGTCGCACTCCGGCTGCCGGGGATGTGCTCCGTGAGCACCCGCACCCCGCTCGGCAGAACGGTTCGCCTCACCACCCCCTCGGCAGCACTGCCGATCGAGAGTTCCGGAACATCAAGAGGAAGAGGTACGGCACCGTTAGACATCTGTGTCAGTTTAACCGCGCCGCCGCCTCTGCGGCGCGGGCGACATGCGGTGCCGGTGTCGTTCGACGTCGCTGCGCGGCGTCGCCCGGCACCGGTACCGCCCTGGGTACAGGAAAAAGGCCTGTCGCGTGGTCCGCACTGCGGCTCCCTGGGTAGTGGATGTGAATCCGCCTTACCCAGAGGCCGCAGAGGATCGAACCACGCAACAGGCCTTTCTCGACGACCCAAGGTGAAGGGGCGGCCGCGAAGCGACCACCCCTTCACATGTCGCGCGGCGCCGGGCAGGGACCGGCGCCGTCCGGGGACGGCGCGCGAAGCACGTCGCCCCCGGCAGCTAACACAGCGTGACTAGCCCTCTGCGGGGGCTTCCGGGCCCTCACTGGCGGCGCTGGAGCCATCGGTGTCGCCCGTCTCCGCCAGCACCGGGGCCAGCGACAGCTTGCCGCGGTCGTCGGTCTTGGTGATCTCGACGAGGATCTTCTGGCCCACGGCGAGCACGTCTTCGACGTTCTCAACACGCTTGCCACCGGCGAGCTTGCGCACCTCGGAGATGTGCAGCAGGCCGTCCTTGCCGGGGAGCAGCGACACGAACGCGCCGAACGTGGCGATCTTCACGACGGTTCCGAGGAACTGCTCGCCGATCTCCGGGTTCTGCGGGTTCGCGATGGCGTTGACCTGCGCACGCGCGGCCTCGGCCGAGGGGCCGTCGACGGCGCCGATGTACACGGTGCCGTCCTCCTCGATGGAGATGTCGGCGCCGGTCTCGTCCTGGATCGCGTTGATCGTCTTGCCCTTCGGGCCGATCAGCTCGCCGATCTTGTCAACGGGGATCTGCACCGAGATGACGCGGGGCGCGGTCGGGGCCATCTCGTCGGGAGCGTCGATCGCCGAGTTCAGCACGGCGAGGATCGCGTCGCGCGCGGCCTTCGCCTGCTTCAGGGCGCCATCCAGAACAGACGTCGGGATGCCGTCGAGCTTGGTGTCGAGCTGGATCGCGGTGATGAACTCGGCGGTACCTGCGACCTTGAAGTCCATGTCGCCGAGCGCGTCTTCTGCACCGAGGATGTCGGTGAGCGCCGCGTAGCGGGTCTCGCCGTCGACCTCGTCCGAGACCAGGCCCATGGCGATGCCGGCGACCGGGGCGCGCAGCGGCACTCCGGCGTTGAGCAGCGACAGGGTCGAGGCGCAGACGGAGCCCATCGAGGTGGAGCCGTTCGACCCGAGGGCCTCGGACACCTGACGGATGGCGTAGGGGAACTCGTCGCGCGCGGGCAGCACCGGCACGAGGGCGCGCTCGGCGAGGAAGCCGTGCCCGATCTCGCGACGCTTCGGGGTGCCCACACGGCCGGTCTCACCGGTCGAGTAGGGCGGGAAGTTGTAGTGGTGCAGGTAGCGCTTGTGCGTGATCGGGCTCAGCGAGTCGATCTGCTGCTCCATCTTGAGCATGTTCAGCGTGGTGACGCCCAGGATCTGGGTCTCACCGCGCTGGAAGATGGCGGAGCCGTGCACGCGCGGGATGACAGCGACCTCGGCGTCGAGCGGCCGGATGTCGGCCAGTCCACGACCGTCGATGCGCACGCCGTCCTTGAGGATGCGACCACGCACGACGGCCTTGGTGACCGACTTGTAGGCGGCCGAGACCGTCGGCAGGATGTCGGCGTCGAGCTCGCCCGCGTCGACCTTCGCGGCGATGGCGGCCTTGACGCGGTCCTTGAGGGCATCGTCGGCGTTCTGGCGCTCGATCTTGTCGGCGACCTGGTAGATGCCCACCAGCTCGTCGTAGGCGAGCTCGGCGACGGCGTCGTAGGCGGCCTGGGTGTAGGGCAGGAACACGGGGTACTCGCGCACCGCCTTGTTGGCCTGCTGGGCCATCGAGGCCTGAGCCTCGACGAGCTGCTTGATGAAGGGCTTCGATGCCTCGAGGCCCTCGGCCACGACGGCCTCGTTGGGCTTCGTGGCGCCGGCCTTGATGAGGTTCCAGGAACCTTCGGTGGCTTCGGCCTCGACCATCATGATCGCGACGTCCTGCGATCCGTCCGCTGCGGTCACGACGCGACCGGCGACGACGATGTCGAAGACGGCCTCCTCGAGCTGCGAGTGCTTCGGGAACGCGATCCACTGGTCGGCCTCGGTGCCGTAACCGGGCATGAGCGCGAGGCGCACCGCACCGATCGGGCCCGAGAACGGGATGCCGGAGATCTGCGACGACGCGGAGGCGGCGTTGATGGCGAGCGAGTCGTAGAACTCGTCGGGGGCGATCGACAGCACGGTGATGACGACCTGGACCTCGTTGCGGAGGCCGTTGACGAACGACGGGCGCAGCGGCCGGTCGATCAGACGGCAGACCAGGATCGCCTCGGTGGAGGGGCGGCCCTCGCGGCGGAAGAACGATCCGGGGATCTTGCCGGCAGCGTAGGAGCGCTCCTCGACATCGATCGTCAGCGGGAAGAAGTCGAAGTTGTCTTTCGGGTGCTTCGACACGCTCGTGGCGGACAGAAGCATGGTGTCTTCGTCGAGGTACGCGGCGACGGCGCCCTGAGCCTGCTGCGCAAGGCGGCCGGTCTCGAAGCGGACGGTGCGGGTGCCGTACTTGCCGTTGTCGAGAACGGCTTCGGCGAATTTGATTTCAGGACCTTCCAAGAGGTCTTTCTCCTTTGTTTAGCGTCGCGGCCCCGTGTGGGCATGCGACTCCTCGCGTGGGAGCAGGCGGAATAGCAGGGATTTATCCGTTCCCTGAACGTGTGTGTCGAAGGGCGTATGTGCTGGCCACCAGTAGAAGAACTCCGGGTGCACCACGTGCGCCGGAAACCCACCACCGAGGACCAGCTACCTGCCAGCCTGCTCTCAACCCTCTCACCCTACCAGCCGCAGGGCGGATACCCGAGGAACGCTCGCGCTAAGCGGACGTGTCCATCTGGGGAGGCAGCAGGATCTCCACCCGGAACGGCCTCGACTCCCCCACGATCCGCACGGGCACGAGCGCCGCTGCACCGCGCTCGGCGAGCGGCCGCAGCCGCCTTTCGAGGTCCGCCTCGAGCTCGGGCGGCACGAAGCCGACCCGGTAGACGGTGCCTCCGTCGGAGACGAGGTCCACGGCCACCTGGAGTCGCCTGCCCAGCCAGACGCTCGCATCCGGAGTCAGCACGCCCCGCGGTTCGCCGGCCGACTTCGCCCTCGCCGCCTCGATGGCCGACTGCCGCCGCTCGGACTGCAGCACCCGCACCGTGCGCTGCTCGGCCTCACCCGAGGTCAGCGGCACGAGCTCGACGCCCTCGACGGATCGCAGGGTGTTCTCGCTGTCCCGCCCGCCGGGCCGCACGAGCGGCACGATCAGCAGTGCGGCCGCCGCGACCGCCACCACGAGCAGCGCACCCACGACCAACGCCCCGATGAGGCCCCACCCGGCCCGCACGATCGAGCCGGCGACGATCGCGAGCAGCAGCACGAGGCCGAAGAGGAACGCCTCCCAGCGCCAGAGGGGCTTGCGGCGGGGCGAGGAGTTCATGCCCCCAGTCAATCAGTCGGTGACGGGCCCCGCGTACGTGAGCAGGGTGCGGTAGGGCGACTGCGACTCCACCTGCCACTCCCGGCGCGCCGCGATGCCGAGCTCGGCGGTGGTGTAGCTGCGGCGGATGGAGATGAGCCCGTCCTCGCGGATGAACGAGCCGCGGAAGAACGCCACCGTGAGCGCCTCGAACGCGAGGTACGCGCCCGGACTGCGGCGGATGTCGCTGTGGATCGAGAGCCGGCGGCTGAGCAGCTCGCAGTCGATCAGCAGGTCGGTGAGCTCGAGCGCCGTGAGGTGGTGCAGCACGTGGTTGGAGATCACGAAGTCGAAGCGCTGGGCCCGCTCCACGAGCTGACTGCTGAGGGCGCGGAGGAAGATGACGCCGTGGGGATTGGGCACGGTCTCGGCGAAGTCGAGCGCACGAGGATCCGGGTCGATCGCCGCCACCTGCAACTGGAGGCCGTCGGCGGCCGCCCACCGCGCGAGCGCCCTGGCGATGTCGCCTCCGCCGCAGCCCACGTCGAGGAGCGTCGAGAGCGTGTCGCGCGACAGCTGGGGGCGGATGCGCTGCCGGTAGGTGTCGCGCCAGCCGGAGATGAGCCGGTTGACGGTGGCGAACTGCTCGTAGGTGCGGGTCAGGAGGGCCGGATCGGCGGCGGGGTCGTCCATGCGTTCGCGCAGGTCGACCGCGCGACGGCTGAGATCGGGGACGCCGACCACTCAGACCGCCTCCGCCACCGTGAAGAGGCCGGTCTCGACGGTGAGACCCGGGCCGAAGGCCATGGCGCAGACGCGCTCACGGCGGGCGGCGCTGCCCTCCGCGCCTTGCTCGGCAGAGGCATCGGCCAGGATGCGCTCGAGCACGAAGAGGATGGTGGCGCTCGACATGTTGCCGTACTGCCGCAGCACCTGGCGGGAGGGCTCGAGCTGGGTGTCGCTCAGGGCGAGCTTCGACTGCACGCGGTCGAGGATGCTGCGCCCGCCCGGGTGGATGGCCCAGCGCTCGACGGCGCTCGTGGGGGTGCCCTGGAGGAGGGGTTCGAGGGCGCCGGTGATGTGCTCGTCTATGATCTTCGGCACGTAGGTGCTGAGGATCATCTCGAAGCCGTGGTCGCCGATCGTCCAGGCCATGGCCTCCTCGCCCGTCGGGGTGAGGGTGGTGGCGAACGCGTCGAGCTCGAGCACGGCACGGGTGCGGTCGGCTCCGGGGACGTCGACTCCGGGCCGTGCCTCGCGCCCCGACACGATCGCGGCCGCCGCGCCGTCGGCGAACACGGATGACGCCACGATCTGATCGGGGTCGCTCGACGAGCGCACGTGCAGGGTGCACAGCTCGACACTCACCACGAGCACCACGGCCTCGGCATCCGCCTCGCAGAAGGCCTTCGCCATCTTGAGGGCCGGGAACGCCGCGTAGCAGCCCATGAAGCCCACGTGGAAGCGCTGCACCCCGGGGTCGAGGCCCAGCTGGCGCACGAGCACGTAGTCGGGGCCGGGCGAGAAGAATCCCGTGCACGAGACGGTGATGACGTGCGTCACGTCGGCCGCACCGAACTCGGGTGAAGCATCGAGGGCGGCGCGGGCCGCCTCGACCGAGAGCGCTGCGGCCTCGACGGTGTACAGCTCGTTGCGGTGGCGGGTGCTGGGGTGCAGCAGGACCCGGGATGCGGGGTCGATGAACCCGATGCCGGGCGCCCCGCCCTCCGACCGGTGATCCTGCTCGCCGTTGCTGCCGTTGCTGTCGTTGCTGTCGTGCTCGCTTGCGTCGTCGGGCTCGGCCGTGGCCGCGGCGAAGTCCGTGACGACGGTGTGCCTGGTCTCGATGCCGGAGGCGTCGAACGAGGTGGCGACGAGCCGCTCGCCCAGCCGGCCGAGGCCGGGCTGGGCGGCGAACAAGTCGCGCACACGCTGCTGCCGGATGACCGTGGGGGGAACGGCGGTCCTGATGGTTCGCACGCTCACAGCCATAGGCCCACTGTAGGCACGATCGATGGCTACCGCGCTGTGTAGCCTCCGGCGGGGCTGAAGCCGGCGGCGAGAGCGAACGGGTCGTGCACCTCGCTCGAGCGCGTCGACACCGCGACGGCGTCGGCGAGCTCCGTGGCGGCCCGGCGGATGCGGTCGGGCAGGGTCGCCAAGCCGTCTCCGGCGGTGCCCAATCCCCAGTCCTCCGACGCGGCGAAGACGCTCGTGGGCAGCACGGGTGCTCGCAGGTAGCTGAAGAGCGGACGCACGGCGTGGTCGAGCGCGAGCGAGTGGCGGGGCGTGCCGCCGGTCGCCGCGATCAGCACGGGGAGGCCGGTCAGCGCCGTCTTGTCGACCACGTCGAAGAACGACTTGAACAGGCCGCTGTAGCTCGCAGTGAAGATCGGCGTCACGGCGATGAGCCCGTCGGCCTGGGTGACGGCGTCGACGGCCTGCTGCAGCTTCGCGCTCGGGAAGCCGGTGAGGAGGTTGTTCGTGATGTCGTGCGCGAGGTCGCGCAGCTCGATCACGGTCACCTCGACCTCGATGCCGCGGCCGGCCAGGTCGCCCACCGCCGCCTCGGTGAGGCGGTCGGCGAGCAGCCTGGTGGAGGAGGGCTGGCTGAGGCCGGCGCTGAGGGCGACGACCCTCTTGATGGACACCGCAGTGTTCAGGGACTCCACGGTCAGACCCCCTGGCGCACGCGGGCGGCTTCGGCGGCGACCGACGACTGGGCGCCGGCGTCCTGCACGATCTTTGCGGCCTCGCGGGCCGCCATCCGCTCGATCTCGGACTGGTGCGTGGGGCCGTCCGGCACATGGGCGGGGCGCTTGGCGTCGAGCTCCTTGCGGAGCACGGGCACCACGAGCTCGCCGAGCATGTCGAGCTGCTCGAGCACGGTCTTGAGCGGCAGGCCGGCGTGGTCCATGAGGAACAGCTGGCGCTGGTAGTCGCCGAAGTGCTCGCGGAACGTGAGGGTGCGGTCGATCACCTGCTGCGGGCTGCCCACCGTGAGCGGGGTCTGCTCGGTGAAGTCCTCGAGGCTCGGGCCGTGGCCGTAGACGGGCGCGTTGTCGAAGTACGGGCGGAACTGCTTCACCGCGTCCTGCGAGTTCTTGGCCATGAAGACCTGGCCGCCGAGGCCCACGAAGGCCTGGTCGGCGGTGCCGTGGCCGTAGTGCTCGAAGCGCTGACGGTAGAACGAGATGAGGCGCTGGAAGTGCTCCTTGGGCCAGAAGATGTGGTTCGCGAAGAAGCCGTCGCCGTAGTAGGCGGCCTGCTCGGCGATCTCGGGGCTGCGGATGGAGCCGTGCCACACGAAGGGGGCGACGCCATCGAGCGGGCGCGGTGTGCTCGTGAAGCCCTGCAGCGGGGTGCGGAACTGACCCTCCCAGTCCACGACGTCCTCGTCCCAGAGGCGGCGGAGCAGGGCGTAGTTCTCGATCGCGAGCGGGATGCCCTGGCGGATGTCCTTGCCGAACCACGGGTAGACGGGGCCGGTGTTGCCGCGGCCCATCGTGAGGTCGACTCGGCCGTCGGCGACGTGCTGGAGCATGGCGAAGTCCTCGGCGATCTTCACCGGGTCGTTCGTGGTGATGAGCGTGACCGCGGTGCTGAGCAGCAGCTTCTCGGTCTTGGCGGCGATGTAGCCGAGCATCGTGGTGGGGCTGGAGGGAACGAAGGGCTCGTTGTGGTGCTCGCCGAGCGCGAACACGTCGAGGCCAACCTCCTCGGCCTTCTGCGCGATGGTCAGGATGGCCTTGATGCGCTCGTTCTCGGTGGGGGTGGTGTTGTTCGTGGGGTCCGTGGTGATGTCCCCGACGCTGAAGATTCCGAACTGCATCTCGACTCCTTAGATCAATGCGTTTGCATAGATAACGCCGTGCGTCGCAGTCTATTCCCGGGATGCGAAAAGGCCGCCATCCCGAAGGATGACGGCCTTTCCTGACGTCTGAGAACTAGCGACGCAGACCGAGGCGCTCGATGAGCGAGCGGTAGCGGTCGATGTCGATGTCCTGGAGGTAGCCCAGGAGGCGGCGGCGCTGGCCCACGAGCAGCAGCAGACCACGACGCGAGTGGTGGTCGTGCTTGTGCTCCTTGAGGTGCTCGGTGAGATCCTTGATGCGACGGGTCAGCATGGCGACCTGCACTTCGGGGGATCCGGTGTCACCGGGGTGGGTAGCGTACTCGTCGATGATCGCCTTCTTGACGTCTGATTCGAGTGCCATAGATGGGATCCCCTTTCTCTCGTTGCGCGGTGCCGGTCAGCCTGATGCTGCGGCTCTCTTTATCCGCGGCCGTTCTCACGGCAACCTGACGACTCTACCAGAAACACCCCCGTAACGATGCCCCGCGAGACGGTGTGTACGCATTGGCTATCTGAGCTTGCCTCATCTATCATCCGGTCATGCGCGTGCTCTCTGTCATCGTCTCGGCTCTCCTCATCGCTACCCAGCTCGTGGGTACCTCGGCCGAAGGTGTGCCGGCCGACGGGTTGTTCTCAGACCCGTCGGTGTCGGCCGACGGTCGGTTCGTGGCGTTCTCCTCCGACTCCTACGGCCTCACCCCGATCTCGCCCCGGAACGCGCCTCAGGTGTACGTGAAGGACACCGTGACCGGCGCGGTCACCCTCGTCTCCACGCGCGCGGGCGATCCGTGGCTCGCCGGATCCGGGTCGTCGCTCGATCCGTCGATCTCCGCCGACGGTCGGTTCGTGGCGTTCACGTCGTTCGCCACCGATCTCGATCCGACCGTGGCCGTCGTCGGGTATCGGCCCCAGATCTATGTGCGGGACCTCGCGAGCGGCGGAACGACCAAGATGCTCAGTGCCGATCACACGGGCACGACGAGCGGCAACGGTCGCTCCGAGAGCCCCGCGATCTCGGCGGACGGTCGGAGTGTGGCGTTCCACTCCACCTCGACCGACCTCGTGGATCGCGTGCTGCCGTCGGAGGTTCAGGTCTACGTCGCCGACGTCTCGGCTACGCCAGGCACGTCCACGGCTGTCGTGAGTCTGCAGGACTATCTGCGCTACCCCACACCCGAACTGGCCAACGGTGCGTCGTTCGACCCGTCGATCTCGGCGGACGGGCAGCGGATCTCGTTCACCTCCGTCGCCGAGAACCTGGTAGCGGACCGCCTTCCCGCCGGTCGCCAGCAGGTCTTCGTGCACTCGCGAGCGGATGGCAGCACGCGGCTGGTGAGCCAGGACCGGTCCGGTTCGGGCGGCGGGGATGGGAATTCGGTGGGGTCGACGATCTCGGCGGACGGCTCGACCGTGGCCTTCTCGTCGGCCGCGACCAATGTGACGTCCATTCCCATAACCAACGCGGCGAACGCGTACCAGATCCTCGTGCGTCGGCTCGATCGGGTGGGTGCTGTGCTGGCGAGCGCGGCTCGGCGCACTGGCGCTGGTGGTGATGGGGCCTCGGGGAGTCCGTCTCTGTCGAGTGACGGTCGGTTCGTGGCGTTCGAGTCGTCGGCGTCCGATCTCGCTCTCGTGCGCTCGGGCTCGACGCAGGTGTACGTGCGAGACCTGATGCTCGCGCGCACGCAACTGGTGAGCGGCGTCTCCGCTGACCCGCTGGACGGCGGAGGGCTTCCGAGCCAGGATGCGGTGATCTCGGCGTCCGGCCGGTCCGTGACGTTCGTCTCGCGAGCGGCGGGTCTGTCCTCCATCGAGGTGCCCGACTCCTCGCCACGGGTCTACCAGCGCCCCGTACCGGGGCCGGGTGTCGAGCGACTGGGCGGAGCCGACCGCTTCGAGGTGTCGGCGAGCGTCTCCGCCCGCACCTTCCCTCCGGGCGTCGATGTCGCTTACGTGGCGACGGGAGCCACCTACGCCGATGCGCTCTCGGGAGGCGCGGCGGCCGGTGTCGAGGATGCTCCCGTGCTGCTTGTGCGTCGAGGTGACATCCCCGCCGCGGTGCAGGCCGAGCTGACACGCCTCGAGCCCGCACGGATCGTGATCCTGGGTGGAACGGCATCCGTCGACGACTCGGTGGAACGGGCTCTCGGAGCGTTCTCGCCGACCGTGACCCGGCTGGGTGGAGCTGACAGGTACGAGGTGTCGGCAGCGGTGTCGCGGGAGACCTTCGCCACAGGGTCACCCGTGGCCTACATCGCGTCGGGTCAGGTCTTCCCCGATGCGCTCTCCGGGTCGGCGGTGGCGGGCAGGCAGGGCGGGCCCGTGCTGCTCGTGACTCGCGATGGCGTTCCCCCGGCGGTGCAAGCCGAACTGGCACGGCTCGCTCCCGCGAAGGTCGTGGTGCTCGGCGGGCCCGCCTCGGTCTCGGATGCCGTGGTCGCCACCGTGGGAGGCGCCCGCATCGGGGGCGCCGACCGCTACGAGGTGTCGGCCGCGCTCACGGCGGGCACCTCCGCACCACCCGTGCACACGGTCTTCGTGGCGTCGGGAGCAGTGTTCCCCGATGCGCTCTCCGGATCCGCCGCCGCCGTGGTGAACGGCTCCCCCGTGCTCCTGGTGCGACGCGACGAGATCCCCGCCGCGGTCGCCGCCCAGCTCGACCGTCTCGATCCGCACCGGATCGTGGTGCTCGGAGGGCCGGACACCGTCTCCGAGGCCACAGTGACGGCTCTCGAGGCATACGTCACGCCATGACGAGTGGGCGGAGGTCGCGGGCGCTGGCGCGGACACCTCCGTAACATCCGGGTCACCGATTCGGAGGGAGATCGGGAAGAGAGGATCATGGTGATGCGTTGGGAACGCGGTACGACGACGCGGAACGGAACCAGGAACCATGACGAACACCACCCCTCTCGGCACCCTCAGTGCAGACACCCTCCCCGTGCTCGACCTGTCGCGGCTCGGTCGCGGCGGCGCGGAGGCGGACGCGTTCCGCCGTGAGCTGCGCGAGGCCACACACGAGTACGGCTTCTTCTACCTCGTGGGTCACGGCGTGCCCGACGAGCTGATCGAGCGCGTCGTGGGCACCGCTCGCCGCTTCTTCGACCTCCCCGAGGCCGACAAGCTCGCCATCGAGAACCTCAAGAGCCCGCACTTCCGCGGTTACACCCGCGTGGGCGGCGAGCTCACCCAGGGCAAGGTCGACTGGCGCGAGCAGATCGACATCGGCGTGGAGCGCGAGCCCGTGGAGCTCACCGCCGAGACCCCTGACTACATGCGGCTCGACGGCCCGAACCAGTGGCCGGCCGCGCTCCCCGAGCTCCAGCAGACCGTGGCCGAGTGGTACGACGAGCTCAACCGTGTGGCCCTCACCCTGCTGCGCGCCTGGGCGATCTCGCTCGGCGCTGCAGAGGACGTGTTCGACGAGGCCTTCGCCGAGCGCCCCTCCACCCTCATCAAGATCGTGCGCTACCCCGGCAAGAGCGACCCGGAGCCCAAGCAGGGCGTGGGCGCCCACAAGGATTCCGGCGTGCTCACCCTGCTGCTCGTGGAGCCGGGCAAGGCGGGCCTGCAGGTGGAGAAGGACGGCGAGTGGATCGACGCTCCCCCGCTCGACGGCGCCTTCGTGGTGAACATCGGCGAGCTGCTCGAGGTGGCGACCGACGGCTACCTCAAGGCCACCGTGCACCGCGTGATCTCTCCGCGGATCGGTGACGACCGCATCTCGATCCCGTTCTTCTACGCCCCCGCGCTCGACTCCACGGTTCCGCTCATCACGCTGCCGGCCGAGCTGCAGGCCGATGCGCGCGGCATCACGGTCGATCCGAGCAACCCGATCTTCACCACCTACGGCGAGAACTCGCTCAAGAGCCGCCTGCGCGCGCACCCCGACGTGGCGGCCATCCACCACTCGGACCTGGTGGAGCAGAACGCCGCCGCAGCCGCCCAGAACTCCCGAGCGTGAGCGCGGGAGATGGCGGTGAACCGACGTCGCCGGGCGGATCGGGCACGACCGGCGGCGCTCCGGCGCCGGTGAAGCGCCGCAACCACTTCGCCGACCTCACCCCGCTCAAGGCCAGCCCCGCCTTCGCGCGCCTCTGGGCCGGCCAGGCCATCTCCGGCATCGGCAGCCAGATGACCATCGTGGCTGTGGGCCTCGACGTCTACCGCCTCACCGACTCCACACTCGCCGTCTCGGGCGTCGCCCTCTTCGCGCTGCTCCCCATGATCATCGCCGGTCTCTACGGCGGCATGCTCGCGGATGCGTTCGACCGCCGCAAGGTCGCGCTCCTCGCGGCCATCGTGGCCTGGATCTCCACGGGCACCCTCGCCGCTCTCGCCTGGTCGGGCGCCGACAGCGTGCCGGCGCTGTACACGCTGGCCACGGTGAATGCGGTGGCCGCCACCGTCATCCAGGCCACCCGGTCCGCGATCTACCCGCGCATCCTGCCCCGCGAGCTGCTGCCCGCCGCCGCGGCGCTCAACGGCATCACGATCGGTCTCATGGTGACGCTCGGCCCCGCACTCGCGGGCGTGCTCGTGGCCACGGTGGGCTTCGGCTGGACCTACTCCATCGACGTCGTGCTCTTCGCGGCCGCCTTCCTGGGCATCGCGAGCCTGCCGAAGATCCTGCCCGAGGGGCAGGTGCACCGGCCGGGGCTCGCGTCGCTCAAGCAGGGCTTCGCCTTCCTGCGCCAGGCCCCCAACATCCGCGCGCAGTTCCTGGTCGACATCGCGGCCATGACCTTCGGACAGCCGCGCGTGCTCTTCCCGGCCATCGGTGCGCTCATCCTGGGCGGCGGGCCCATCACGGTGGGCATCCTCACCGCCGCGTCGGCGGTGGGCACGATGCTCGCGAGCATCTTCTCGGGGCGACTCGGCGGCGTGCGCTGGCAGGGCAGGGCCATCGCCCGCGCCGTGCAGGCGTACGGGGTGTTCGTGGTGCTGTTCGGCGTCGTGATCCTCGTGGCGACGGTCTCCGGATCCGCGTCCCCCGTGAGCCTCGACTTCGCCGACGCGAACCTGCCTGCGCTCCTCCTGGCCTCGCTCGCCCTCGTGGGCACGGGCGCGGCGGACGAGATCAGCGCCATCTTCCGCACCACCATGATGCAGACGGCCGTGCCCGACAACATGCGCGGTCGCCTGCAGGGCGTCTTCACGGTGGTGGTGGCGGGCGGCCCGCGCGTGGGCGACCTCTACGTCGGCGTGCTCTCGGTGTTCGCGGCCCTCTGGTTCCCACCGCTCCTGGGTGGCCTCGTGATCGTGGCCCTAGCCGCCCTCATCCTCCGCCTCGTCCCCACCTTCCGCGCCTACGACGCCCTGGCCCCCCGCCCCTGAGGCGGGCGGCGGCAGAGGGCGGCGCGGGTCAGAGGGCGGCGGGGGGCTGCTCGCCCGGGGCCAGGAGGAGGGTGAGGCGCTGGGTGGGGCGCGTCATCGCGACGTAGAGGGCGGAGGCGCCGCGCGTCGACTCCGCGAGCAGGCCGGCTGGCGAGACCACGAGCACCGAGTCGAACTCGAGGCCCTTCGCGTCGGCCGGTGTGAGCAGTGCGACCGGGCGCGAGAGACCCGCCACGCCGACCCCGAGGGTCGACCCCAGCGACGACGTCAGGAACGTCGAGAGGTGGTCGAACAGCGCCGCGGGGGCGATGACCGCCGTGGTGCCGCCCGAGGCCCTCATCGACGAGAGCTGGGAGAGCAGCAGCTCATCCGACTCGGCGTCGGTCGACGGCGAGAGCGCCAGCACGGGCCACTCCGTGGTGCGCACCGACTGCGACCTCGTGACGGTGAGCCCGTTGGCGTGCGCCACGCGCTCGGCCGCATCCACGATCTGCGACGGCGTGCGGTAGTTGACGGTGAGCTCCTCGAGCCGCCAGGCGTCACCCACGAGTGGCGACAGCGTGGCCTCCCAGCTCGTGGAGGAGGCCGCAGAGGAGGCCTGCGCCACGTCGCCCACGATCGTGAACGAGCGCAGCGGCGACTTGCGCAGCAGCACGCGCCACTGCATGGGCGAGAGCTCCTGCGCCTCGTCGACCACGATGTGCCCGTAGGTCCAGCTGCGGTCGGAGGCGGCGCGCTCGGCCGTGGTGAGCGAGGCCGCGCTCTCGGCGAAGCCCGCCACCACGTCCTCCGCCGAGACGAGCCCCGAGACGTCCATGTTGCTGATGGCGCGCTTGGCGTTCTCGAGGTCGCGCTTGTGCTGCGCCTTGGCGGCGCGCTTGGCCGCCGTGTCGGCCACGTCGTACTCGCCGAGCAGCTCGGCGGCCTCGTCGAGCAGCGGCATGTCGGCGAGGGTGAACGCGGCACCGCGCTCCCGTCGCAGCAGGTCGCGCTTGGCCTTCGACCAGTGCCCGGTGAGCGACGCGAGCCACTGCGGGCGGGCGAACAGATCCTCGATGAGCTTCTCGGGGGTGAGCGGGATCCACGCGGTGTTGAGGGCGACCCGCACGTCGTAGGCGGTGCGCAGATCCTCCCGCAGGTAGGCCTGGTCGGCCTCGTCGACCGTGCTCCCCCGCCGGCGCAGCTGGTCGGCGAGCTGCTTGGTGAGCTGGTTGAGCACCGACTTCACGAACGCCACCCGGCCCTCGTTGTACGGCTTGCCGGATTCGCGGGCCTTGGCGATCGCCTCGGCGATGACCTGCGGCTGCAGCTCGAGCTTCTCACCGTTGACCTCGAGGGTCACCGACTCCGCGGGCACACGCTGCCGCGACCGCACGGCCCGACGGATCAGCGCCGCCATCTCGGACGAGCCCTTGAGCGCCGCCACGGCGGGCGGATCCTCGGCCGTGACGTCGTGCCCCGGGTAGAGCTGTCCGAGACTCGAGAGCACCACGCCGGTCTCACCGAGGCTCGGCAGCACGGCGTTGATGTACTGCAGGAAGGCCCGGCTGGGGCCCACCACGAGCACACCGCTCGAGCCGAGCCGCTCGCGGTGCGTGTAGAGCAGGTAGGCGGCGCGATGCAGCGCCACGGCGGTCTTGCCGGTGCCGGGCCCGCCCTGCACCACGAGCACTCCCGAGAGCTCGGAGCGGATGACACGGTCCTGCTCCGCCTGGATGGTCGAGACGATGTCGTGCATCTGCCCGGTGCGCTGCGCGGAGAGCGCCGCGAGCAGCGCTCCCTCGCCCTGCAGCTGGGTGGTGTCGTCGTCGAGCAGGGAGCTGTCGAAGACCTCGTCCTCGATGCGCACCACGTCGCGGCCGCGCGTGGTGAGGTGGCGCCGGGCCCTGGCCCCGAGCGGGGTGGCGGCCGTGGCCTGGTAGAAGGCACGGGCCTGCGGTGCGCGCCAGTCGAGCAGCAGCGGCTCGAGGTTCTCGTCGCGCAGGCCGAGGCGGCCGATGTAGCGCAGGGTGGAGGGGCTCTCGCCGGGGCCGGGATCGGGCTCGAGCAGTTCGAGCCGCCCGAAGGCGAGCCGCTCCCCGACCTCGCGGAGCTGCGCGATCCTGTCTTCGTAGACGCGCGCGAACGCGTCGCGCTCCGAGCGGGACTGGTGGTTGCCGCCCACGCTCTCGCGGCGCACCTGCGTGAGCTCCGCCTCCGCCTCCGCCTTCAGGCGATCGAGACGGGCGTAGAGCCCAGCCACGTAGTCGCGCTCACGATCGAGCTCTGTCTCCGCCACGGCACCTCCCGGAATCCGGCTATCGATTCTACCGGCCGGATCCCGGGTGGATGTCGCAGTCGAGCGTCACGGACGCCCAGTGTTCAGACGAACTGCATGGGTGTGAACCGGACGCTACGGGACCGAGATCAGGTCGATCACGAAGATGAGCGTCTTGCCGGCCAGGAAGTGGCCGCTGCCCGCGGGGCCGTAGGCGAGGTGCGGCGGGATGGTGAGCTTGCGGCGACCGCCGGCCTTCATGCCGGGGATGCCGTCCTGCCAGCCCGCGATGAGGCCGTTGAGGGGGAACGAGATGGTCTCGCCGCGGCCCCAGGAGGAGTCGAACTCCTCGCCGGTGTCGTACTCGACACCGAGGTAGTGCACCTCGACGGTGCCGCCGGGAACGGCCTCGGCGCCATCGCCCTCGACGATGTCGACGATCTCGAGGGTGGTGGGGGCCGGACCCTCTGGGGCGTCGAGCTCGGGCTTCTGGAGGTTGGAATCAGTCATGTCACCATCCAAGCCCACCCCGGTGCCGAGTGCAAAAGAGGCGGGCGGATGCGCCTCAGCCGTTCGCGGGGAGCGCACTCGCGAGCGACCGGCGGTCGGCGAGGAGCGTCTCGAGCAGGTGCGCCTCATCCTGCCGCACGGAGCCGTGGCCGATGCCGCCGCGCCCCGCGAGCAGGCGCTGACGGGCGAACGCGAGCCGCGTGGCGGTGCGGATGAACGACTTCATGGCCGCTCCCCCCTGCCCGCCGGGGAAGCTCTTCGCGAACCGCATGGCCTGCGCCCGCCCCGCGCCGGTCGCGAGCATCTCGACCTCGGCGGCGCTGAACCACCCCGCCTCGGCGTACTCCGCCAATCGCGCCCTGGTGAGCCTCGCCTCTGCCTTCCGCAGCTGCACCACGAGCACGATCGCGATGATGAAGAGCGGCACCTGCACCACGAGGTAGAGCAGGAAGAACCCCTCGATGCCCTCCACGAGGAACGTGGAGCCGTTCCAGAGCGCGTGCAGCCCGATGGCGAGCACGAGCCCGACCACGAAGATCACGGCCCCCCGCCAGAACCCGCGCCCACGCACCGCGAACCCGAGGGCCACCCCGGTGCAGGCGGTGAACATGACGTGCGCGAACGGCGACATGATGCCGCGCAGCACGAACGTGAAGCCGAGGCCCACCCCGCCGGACTCGATGAGCGACTGCCCGAAGTAGAGGATGTTCTCGGTGAAGGCGAACCCGGCCGCCACAGTGGCGCCGTAGACGAGGCCGTCGACGGGACCGTCGAACTGCCGCCGGAAGACCAGCAGCAGGATGAGGATGCCCGCGGCCTTCGCCCCCTCCTCCACCACGGGGGCCTGGATGACCGAGCCCCACAGCTCGCTCGTGGTGGCGGTGCCGTCGCTCGCCACGAGCACGGCCACCTGCACCCCCAGGTCCACGATGAGGGCGATCGCCACCGATGCGGCCGCACCCCAGAGGAACGCGAACCACAGGGCGGGCCGAGGCTCGGGCTCCCACCGGTCGATGAGCGTGATGGCCCCGATCACGACGGCGAGCGGGATGAGCGCCAGCAGCCCGCAGATCACGAACGCCACGGGCCCCAGCCCGAGCACGAGGTACGCCGCCACGGCGAGGAACACGAAGCCGAGCACGATGAACCCGATGATCGCGAGCACCACGGTGGCGGTGTCGGAGCGGCGAGCGGGCCCCTGCGCGGGCAGCACGGGAGCAGCGGGCAGGGAACCGGCGGGCGCCTCGGGGAGCGGGCGGGCCGCAGGCGAGGCCTGGGTGGCGGGCTGCCCCCATCCGGACTGTGCCGATCCGGGCTGCCCCGATCCGGGCGCCGGCGTTCGCGGGTCGAAGAGCGTCACGAGCAATCCTCACTGTCGGTCGAGCGCCAGCGTACCGCAGGGCGACTTCTCAGTACACCTTGCCAGGGTTGAGCAGGCCGCGAGGGTCGAAGACCGCCTTGAGGCGCCGCTGCAGCTCGAGCTCCTCCGCACCGAGCTCCCCCTCGAGCCACCGCTTCTTGAGCAGGCCGACGCCGTGCTCGCCTGTGAGCGTGCCGCCGAGCCGCACGCACGACTCGAACAGCTCGTCGGCGGCGGCCCACACGGAGTCGGGCACACCCACGGAGCCCGCGGGCAGCACGAAGTTGGGGTGCAGGTTGCCGTCGCCCGCGTGCGAGACGGTGGGGATGGCGATGCCGTGCTCGCGGGAGATCCGCTCGATCTCGGCGAACATGGCGGCCAGGGCCGAGCGCGGCACGCACACGTCTTCGACGAGCACCTCTCCACGCGCTTCGAGCGCGGGGTGGAAGCTGCGCCGGAAGGCCAGCAGCGCCTCTCCCGACGCGGCGTCGTGCGAGACCTCGATCCCCTCTCCCCCGCCCTCCGAGAGCACGGCGCGCACGGCGTCGGCCTCCGCCGAGGCCCCCGCGCCGTCGGTCTGCACGAGCACGTACGCGGCTCCCGGATGCGCCGGCGCCCGGCCGAGGTACTCCGAGACGGCGGCCACCGCTTCGGCATCCATGAGCTCCATGGCGGCGGGCCGGATCCTCGCCGCGGTGATCGCCGCACACGCGGCCGCGGCCGTGGTGACGTCGGCGAAGAACGCCGACACCGTCAGGGGGATGCCGGAGGGGATCGGCCGGATGCGCACGGTCGCCTCCACGATCACCGCGAGCGTGCCCTCGGATCCGGTGAGCAGCGCCGTGAGGTCGTAGCCGGCCACACCCTTGACCGTGCGTCGGCCGGTGCGCAGCACGCTCCCGTCGGCGAGCACGACCGTGAGCCCGAGCACCGCCTCGCGGGTGACACCGTACTTCGCGCACAGCAGCCCTCCCGCGTTGGTGGCGATGTTGCCGCCGATCGTGGAGATGGCCTTGCTGGCCGGGTCGGGCGAGTAGACGTAGCCGAAGGGCGCGAGGGCATCGCTGAGGTGCTGGTTGATCACGCCGGCCTCGACCACGGCGAGCTCGTCCTCGAGCGAGATCTCGAGGATGCGGTCCATGCGGCCGAGACCGAGCACCACGGCGCCGGTGCTCGACGTCGCGCCGGCGGCGAGGCCCGTGCCCGCGCCGCGCGGCACCACGGGGGCGCCGTGCTCGTGCGCGATCCGCAGGGCCTGCTGCACCTCGTCGAGGGTCGTGGGCTCCACGAGCGCCACCGCACCGCCCTCCGACCACCAGCCGGACTTGTCGGTCGCGAGCAGCCGCAGCGTCTCGGGATCGGTGACGACCCGCTCCCCGAGCGCCCCCACGAGGGCGTCGACGACAGCGCTCACCGCGAGGAGCCAGGATCGTCGTCGCGAGGGGGGTGGGACTCGACGTCGATCACCGGGATGGCCGAGGTGATGGCCTCGAGTCCCGAGAGCCGCGCCGGCGAGATGAGCTTCATCACGCGCTCCCGCGTCATGAGGTCGGCCTCCACCACGAGATCGGCGATGTTGCGATGCGTGAGCAGCGCCGTCTTGGCGAGTGCCGAGGCAGCGGCGTACCCGATGTAGGGCGTGAGCGCCGTGACGACGCCCACCGAGGTCGACACCATGGTGTCGAGCCGGTCGAGGTTGGCCGTGATGCCGTCGACGCAGTTGACCCGCAGGGTGCGCCAGCCGCCCGTCATCCAGGCGAGGCTCTGCAGCAGCGAGTGCGCGATGACGGGCTCGAACGCGTTGAGCTGCAGCTGCCCGCCCTCGGCCGCCATGGTCACCGTCACATCCGCCCCCGCCACCGAGAACGCGACCTGGTTGACCACCTCGGGGATGACGGGATTGACCTTGCCCGGCATGATGCTCGAGCCCGCCTGCCGCGGCGGCAGCGTGATCTCGCCGAGCCCCGCCTGCGGGCCGCTCGAGAGCAGCCGCAGGTCGTTGCAGATCTTCGAGAGCTTGATGGCCGTGCGCTTGAGCACGCCCGAGAGCGTCATGAACACGCCCGTGTCGCTCGTGGCCTCCACGAGGTCGGCGGCCGTGACGTGCTCGAAGCCCGTGAGGTCGCGGAGGTGCCTGCACACGGTGGCGGCGTAGTTCGGATCGGCCGTGATGCCCGTGCCGATGGCCGTGGCGCCGAGGTTGATCTCGGTGAGCAGCGGCACGGTGTGGCGCAAGCGCTCGAGGTCTTCGGTGAGGGTCGTGGCGAAGCCGTGGAACTCCTGGCCGAGTGTCATGGGCACGGCATCCTGCAGCTGGGTGCGGCCGACCTTGAGCACGTGGGCGAACTCCTGGCCCTTCTGCCCGAACGAGTCGCGCAGCAGCTCCTGCTCCACCATGAGCCGCTCGAGCGAGAACACCATCGCGAGCTTCACGGCGGTGGGGTACACGTCGTTCGTGCTCTGGCTGCGGTTGACGTCGTCGAGCGGATGCAGCACGTCGTAGCGGCCGGGCGCGTAGCCGTTGGCCTCGAGGGCCACGTTGGCGATGACCTCGTTGGCGTTCATGTTGGTGGAGGTGCCCGCCCCGCCCTGGATGACGCCCACCACGAACTGGTCGTGGAACTCGCCCGCGCGGATGCGGGTGCACGCGGCGTCGATCCAGCCGGCCTTCTCGGCATCCAGCACCCCGATCTCGAGGTTGGCGCGCGCGGCGGCCTGCTTGACGATGGCGAGGGCGTTGACGAGGTCGGGGTAGACCGAGATGGGGCGGCGGGAGATGGGGAAGTTCTCGAGCGCCCGGTAGGTGTGGATGCCCCAGAGCGCATCGGCGGGGATCTCGGCCGATCCGAGGCTGTCGATCTCGGTGCGAGTGGCTGTGCTGGTGTTGGGGGCGGTCATGGTGCTCCTCAGCTCAGGCGGCGTAGGAGACCCCGGATGAAGCCGTCCTTCTTCTCGGTGAACGGCGGGTAGACGAGCTTGAGGGTGTCGGGCGCGAGGCGCTTGTGCAGCACCGCCTTCTCATGGCTGAAGGTCTCCACGCTGCGGCGGCCGTGGTAGCTGCCCATGCCGCTCTCCCCCACGCCACCGAACGGCAGGCCGGGCACGGTCAGATGCGCGACGGGCACTCCGATGCCCACCGCGCCCGAGGACGTCTCGGTGAGGATGCGCTTGACGGCCTGCTTCGAGTTCGTGAACGCGTAGAGGCCGAGCGGCTTCTCACCCGCGCGGATGAACCGGATCGCGTCGTCGAGCCCCTCGACCTCCACGATCGGCAGCACGGGGCCGAAGATCTCCTGCTGCATCACGGGGGCGTCGCGGGAGACGCCGCTCAGCACGGTGGGCGCGAGGTAGCGCGTGCGCTTGTCGCTCCGGCCACCGGTGACCACGGTCTCGCCCTGCAGGAGACCCGTGAGGCGATCGAACTGCTTGTCGTTCACGATGCGGCCGTAGCTCGACGAGGTGCGCGGATCGCCGTCGTAGAGCTCTCCGATCGCCTCGACAACGTGGGGCGTGAGCTGCTCGGCCACCTCGCGCGTGGCAAGCAGGTAGTCGGGTGCCACGCAGGTCTGCCCGGCGTTCATGAACTTGCCCCACGCGATGCGCCTGGCCGTGGCGGCGAGGTCGACCGTGTCGTCCACGTAGACGGGCGACTTGCCACCGAGCTCGAGGGTCACGGGCGTGAGGTGCTTGGCCGCCGCGGTCATGACGATGCGGCCCACGGTGCCGTTGCCCGTGTAGAAGATGTGGTCGAAGCGCTCGGCGAGCAGCTCGGTGGTGGCCTCCACGCCGCCCTCGACCACGGCCACGCCGCGGGAATCGAGGTAGAGCGGCACGAGCTCGGCGATGAGCGACGAGGTGGCGGGAGCGAGCTCGCTCGGCTTCATGAGCACCGCGTTGCCTGCGGCGAGGGCCCCCACCACGGGGCCGAGCAGCAGCTGCAGCGGGTAGTTCCACGGTGCGATCACGAGCACGACACCGAGAGGCTCGAGCAGGGTCGAGGCGGATGCCGGGGCTATGGCGAGCGGCACGGGCACACGCTTCGGGCGCAGCCAGGTGCGCAGGTGGCGCACGGTGTGGGCGATCTCGCCGAGCACGATGTTGATCTCGGTGAGCCTGGCCTCGGTGGGGTTCTTGCCGAGGTCGTGGAAGAGGGCGTCCTCGAGGGCCGACGTGTTCTCCTCGAGCAGGCGCTCGAGCGCTCTCAGCTGGGCCAGCCGCCAGGCGAGCGGTCTCGTGACCCCCCGCTCGAAGCCCTCGCGCAGCACGGGCACCACCGGTGTTCCAGGAACGACCATCGACTCCAGAGTCATGACCCCATCGTAAACTGAACGGATGCGCGAATCTGCTCCCAAAGCCCGCCGGATCCCCTTCGAACGCAGCCACCACGGCGACACCGTGATCGACGCGTTCGAGTGGCTGCGCGACAAGGAGAACCCCGAGGTCATCGCCTACCTCGAGGCCGAGAACGCCTACACGGAGCAGGCCACGGCGCACCTCGCCGGCCTCCGCCAGTCGGTCTTCGACGAGATCAAGGCGCGCACCCAGGAGACCGACCTGTCGGTGCCCGTCCGCGACGGCGCGCACTGGTACTTCACCCGCACGTCGGAGGGCAGCCAGTACGGTGTGCACTGCCGCGCCCCCATCGCGGGCGAGGGCGACTGGACTCCCCCGCGCGTGGCGCCGGGCGAGACCCTCCCCGGCGAGGAGGTCGTGCTCGACGACAACGCCCAGTCGGAGGGCCACGAGTTCTACTCCCTCGGCTCGTTCGACGTGAGCCCCGACGGGCGGCTGCTCGCGTACGCCGTCGACACCGTGGGAGACGAGCGCTACACGCTGCGCATCCGCGACCTCACCACGGGTGAGGACCTGCCCGACGAGGTGGCGGACACCTTCCCGGGCGCGGTCTTCGCGGGCGACGGCGCCAGCGTCTACTACCCCACGGTCGACCACTCGTGGCGGCCGGACACCATCTGGCGGCACGAGCTCGGCTCCGACGCCTCGGCCGACGAGAAGGTCTTCACCGAGCCCGACGAGCGGTACTGGGTGGGGGTGGGTCTCACCCGCAGCAAGAAGTACCTCGAGATCGCGGTCGGCTCGAAGATCACGAGCGAGGTGCGCCTGCTCGACACCACGGATCCGCACGCCGAGTTCACGGTCGTCTGGCCGCGCGAGGAGGGTGTGGAGTACTCGGTCGAGCACGCCGTGGTGGGCGGCCGCGACCGGCTGCTCGTGCTGCACAATCGCGAGGCGCTCAACTTCGAGCTGCTCGAGGTCGACCCCGAACGCCCATCGGATGCCGCCGGCTGGCGCACCGTGCTCGCCCATGACCCCGAGGTGCGGCTCGAGGACGTCGACGCCTTCGCCCACCACCTCACCGTGGACTACCGCCGCGACGGGCTCACCCGAGTGGCCGTGCTGCCGCTCGCGGCCGACGCGCAGCACATCGACGGCGCGGGCTTCCGCGAGCTCGAGTTCGACGAGCCGCTCTTCTCGGTGGGCACCTCGGGCAACCCCGAGTGGCAGCAGCCGACCATCCGCTACGGCTACACCTCGTTCGTGACCCCCTCGTCGCTCTTCGACTACGACGTGGCCACGGGGGTCTCCACGCTGCTCAAGCAGCAGCCCGTGCAGGGCGGTTACGACCCCGCCGAGTACGAGCAGCGCCGCGAGTGGGCCACCGCCGCCGACGGCACGCGCGTGCCGATCTCGATCGTGGCCCGCACGGGCCTGCTCGACTCCGGCGAGCCGCAGCCGCTCGTGCTCTACGGCTACGGCTCCTACGAGGCCTCGATCGACCCGAGCTTCTCGGTGCCGAGGCTCTCGCTGCTCGACCGCGGCGTGGTGTTCGCCATCGCCCACGTGCGCGGCGGGGGCGAGCTCGGTCGGCACTGGTACGAGAACGGCAAGACGCTCACCAAGCGCAACACGTTCACCGACTTCGTGGCGTGTGCCGAGCACCTCATCGGCGCCGGGCTGACGGCTCCGGATCGACTGGTGGCGCAGGGTGGGAGCGCCGGTGGGCTCCTCATGGGCGCGGTCGCCAACATCGCACCGCAGCTGTTCGCGGGCATCCTCGCCCAGGTGCCGTTCGTGGATGCGCTCACGTCGATCCTCGACCCGTCGCTGCCGCTCACGGTGATCGAGTGGGACGAGTGGGGCGATCCGCTGCACGATGCAGAGGTCTACGCCTACATGAAGTCGTACTCGCCCTACGAGAACGTCACCGAGAGGACCTATCCGCGCATCCTCGCGGTCACGAGCCTCAACGACACCCGCGTGCTCTACGTGGAGCCGGCCAAGTGGACGGCGCGCCTCCGCGAGGTCGGCGCCCCCGTGCTCCTCAAGACCGAGATGACGGCGGGCCACGGCGGCGTCTCAGGCCGCTACGCCCGCTGGCACGAGGTAGCCGAGGAGTACGCGTGGCTCCTCGACGTCCTCGGTCGGGCTTAGGCCTAACCCTCCAGGGCGGACCGGAGGAGGGACACCAGTGCGTCTAGTTGGACGCTGTCGGTGGAGCCGATCTCGGCGTCGGAGCCGTCGAGGGCGCGGGCCGCGAGGCCCTGCTTCGAGTCGATGAGCTCGGCGATGCGGGTGTCGATGGTCTGCGCCGCGATGATCCGCCACGCCGTCACCGGCTCCTCCTGACCGATGCGGTGCACGCGGTCGATGGCCTGGGTCTGCTCCGCCGCCGTCCACGACAGCTCGGCGAGCACTACGTTCGAGGCCACCTGCAGGTTGAGCCCCACGCCGGCCGCGGTGAGCGAGCACACCGCCACCGAGACATCCGGATCCGTGTTGAACGCGTCGATCTCGCGCTGCCGCAGCGTGGCCGACTGGTCTCCGCGGATGGAGACGGTCTTGAGGTCGCGCTTAGCGAACAGCTCCTCCGCCGCATCCATCACGTCGATGTGCTTGGCGAAGAACACCACCTTGCCCACCGAGCGCGCCAGCTGGGCGGCGTAGTCGGCGGCGAGGCCGGCCTTCGCGGTGCCGATGCGGCGCACCATGGTGAAGACGTTGAGGCCGTCCTCCGTGGCCTTCGTGTCCTCGAGCTCCTGGCGGGCCACGAGGCGCATGAGGTCGTCGTCGGGCAGCTCGTCGATCTCGTCGCCCCTCGCGTTGGCGCGCGCGGCGACCAGACGCCGGTAGCGCGTGACGAGTCGGGCTCCGAGCTCGCGCTCGGCCTCGCGGATGGAGCGGCCGAGGTCGTCGTCGAGCTCCACCGGCAGGTCGACAACACGCTTGGCGGGAAGGTCGGCGGCCACGTCGATCTTGCGCCGACGCACGATGCCCATGTCGATCACGGCCTCACGCGCCTCGGCGAAGAAGCCCGTGTCGGCGGGCGTGAGGCCCACCTCCTCGAGCCGCTCCATGAGCACGGGTGTGGGCTTGGCGCCGTCGATCCACCCGAGGAACTGCCAGATGGCCCGGAAGTCGTCGACGTCGTTGATGAGCGGCGTGCCCGTGAGCGCCATCATGAGCGGATTGCCGCCGGGAGCGGTGTGGCGGATGCGGTCGGCCAGCGCGAGCACGTTGCGCGAGCGCAGCGACGACATGTTCTTGATGAAGTGCGCCTCGTCGACCACCATGCCGCGGAAGCCCATGGTGCCGAGCCAGGAGAGGTGCCGGTCGAGCACCTCGTAGTTGACCACCACGATGTCGGCGAACGCGTCGAGGTTCTCGCCGTCGCCGTTCACCACGGTGGCGCGGCGGTGCGGGGTCCAGATCTCGACCTCGCGGGCCCAGTTCATCTTGACGACGTTGGGCACCACGGCGAGCAGCGGATACGCATCGGCCACGGAGGCGGCGAGCAGCGACTGCGCCGTCTTGCCGAGACCGGGCTCATCGGCGAGCAGGAAGGTGCGATGCCCCGCCTGAACGCTCTGCAGGAAGCGGGACTGGTGCACCATGAGCTCGCGGCCCTTGGGCGACAGCCTGTCGATGGTCGGTGCCTCGGGCAGCTCCATGCTCGCCGCGTTGCCGCCGGCTCCGTACTCGAAGGCACGGTAGAGCGGGCCGAGCAGCTCCCAGTTGCTGAGCCTGCCCACGCCCTGCGGGCGGGCGGGCGTGAGGTCGGGCGCCATGAACGGGTTGGCGAGCTGGCGCGAGAGCACCGAGGTCGGCACGACCTGGCGTTCGGCGAGCTCGGGCGGCACCACGGTGGCCTTGGGCGTGATGACCTCGGGCTCCTCCTCCGGCACGTCGTAACCGGCGTCTTCGAGGTACTCCCGGCGCATGCTCCTGGCGGCGGGCGAGACGGCCACGTCGTTCTCGAGCAGGGCGATGAGCGAGGTGTCGCGCGCGGCGGTGCGGGCGAGGATCGACGCGATGCCGTCGAGTCGCTTGAGCTGCTCGGCGCGCTCGGAATCGCTCAGCGAGGTGTCGCCCTTGATGCCGGCGCGCTCCTCGCGCATGAGCAGCGCCACCACGAGGAACTTGGTGCGGTTCGAGGGTGCGACCTTGCCGCGCTGGGCGGCGGCTTCGACCTCGCGCACCTTGCGCGCGAGGATCGGAATGAGACCAGTGTTGTCTGCACTGCGTGTACGGCGATTGCCGGACCTTGACATCGTTCTCCCGGGGAGTGAGGCGGAGACGGAGCCCGGAGCGACCTTTGCACCGGAGCAACAAGGCTGAGAGCCTCGGTCGGTGCGAGAGATGCGGGCTGGCCCGTCGTTGCCTCAGTCTACGCGATGCACCTTGATGAGCAGACCACTGGCCACGAACACGATCGCGCCGACCACGTGGGCGATCTGCCAGCCCACGAGCGGCAGGTCGATCGGCAGCACGGGGTTCCAGAGCACGGCGATCGCCACGAGCGGTGGGATCCACCACCACTGCCTGGCCTGCCCGGCGAACACGCACATGATGAGCGCGAGGATGGCCACCACGAAGCGCGCGATGGTGAACCAGTCGCTGTCGACGACCGCCAGGAAGGCCACGAGCGCGATGGCGCCGAGGATGCCGGGGGCCAGGGCGGGGCGGGTGAAATCCGGGGCGGTCTGTCGCGAGCTCATGTCTCGCCAATCCTACGCGGCGGGCGATATGTTGAGTGCATGACCAATCCCTTGGCGTCCTCGAATCCTCCGTTCGCCGGCCCCGAGGGCCTCTGGACCGCCGACCCCGAGGAGCTCGCCGCGCGCCTCTTCACCACCGTGTTCGCGGGTCAGGGAGCGGTGCCGCTGCCTCAGAAGGACGTGGCCGACGTGTACGCCTCCCTCGCCGGTCTCGGCGGCTACTCGCTGCCCGACGTGCGGTCGGGCAACACGCAGCCCCTCGGTCTCACCGTGCAGCTCGCGCAGGAGTGCATCCTCATCTGGGAGCGCGCCACGGTCGCGACCCGTCTCTCGGCGGGCGCCAACCAGGTCGCCCACACCATCACGATGCTCCGATTCGGCCCCGCTGTGCTGCAGGCCTCCGACCCCGTGGCGGCTCTGAAGGCACGGCTGCACTGAGCGCCGCAGCCATGACCCCGCCCCTCGCCCGAGAGCGGTTCGGAGTGGTCGTGTTCGGTGACGTGATCGACGACGTCATCGTCACGCCCGCGCACGAGATCCGGCCCGACACCGATACCGCCGCCACCATCGAGCGCCGCCCGGGCGGCTCGGCCGCCAATGCGGCCGCCTGGTTCGCCCACCTGGGCGAGCCCACCGACTTCTTCGGCCGGGTGGGGGCTGCGGATGTGGAGCACCACACGGCGCTCCTCGCCCGCAACGGCGTCACCGCCCACCTGATCGGCGACGAGGATCGGCCCACCGGCACGATCGTCGTGATCCTGCAGGCCGACCGCACGCGCACCATGCTCACCGAGCGCGGGGCCAACGCCCTCACGAGCGGTGACGACGTCGACCGTGCGCTCCTCGGCCCCGGCGCCCACCTCCACTTCACCGGATACTCCGTGTTCAGCGACACCGAGGGGAGCGCCACCGAGCGCTACGCCGAGCTCATCCGCGAGGCCAGGGCGGCGGGCGCGACCGTGTCGGTGAACCCCGGATCGGCGGGCTTCATCGAAGATCACGGTGCGGGCCGCCTTCGTGCGGCCATGGCCGGTGCCGACATCCTCATCCCGAACCTCGACGAGGGGCGCGCGCTCACGGGGCTCCACGAACCCGACGAGATCGTGGACGCGCTGCTCACCGAGCACGACCTCGTGGCCCTCACCCTCGGGCACGACGGCGTGCTCGCCGCGCGGCGCGCGGGTGAACGCGTGCGGGTCCCCGCGATGCTGCTGACTCCGGTCGACACCACGGGAGCGGGCGACGCCTTCAGCGCGGGATTCGTGTCCGGGCTCCGCGCGACGGGCGGGGTGGCGGCGGGCGACCTCCTCGCCGCCGCCGAGGCGGGGGTGCGCAGCGCCGCCTCTGCCGTGGGCAAGGTGGGGGCCAGACCCGAACCGGAGCTCTCCCGCCCCTCGGCCGTCGCGGCGGCGTCGTAGCGTGGTGCCGCAGGAGGCCGCCAGCGCCGACAAGACCGACAGCTCAGACGAGGCCGCTCTCGCCCGCTTCCGCACCCTGCTCGCTGTGCCCACCATGTCGCGGCTCGACGTCGAGACCGTCGATGAGGAGGCCTTCGAGCGCTTCCGGGCGATGGTCGAGGAGCTGTACCCCGCTGTGCACGGCGCCTCCGAGCGCGAGCTCGTCGCCGGCGGCACGCTGCTCCACCGCCTCCCCGGTCGCCGCCCAGGACCGGCGACCGTGCTCATGGCGCACTACGACGTGGTGGCGGCCGACGCCGAGGGCTGGACGCATCCGCCCTTCGACGGCGTGCTGACCGGCCACGGAGACGAGCGCGAGCTCTGGGGCCGCGGCACACTCGACGACAAGGGCTCCGTGGTGGCCGTGCTCGAGGCGGTGGAGCGCCGGCTCGCCGAGGGCTGGGTGCCCGAGCACGACGTCTACCTGCTCTTCGGGCACGACGAGGAGACCCACGGCACGGGTGCCGAAGCCGCCGCGGCGCTGCTCGTGCAGCGCGGGGTGCGGATCGGCCTCGTGCTCGACGAGGGCGGCGCCGTGGTCGAGAAGCTCTTCCCCACGGTCGACGACCCGATCGCGGTGGTGGGCGTGAGCGAGAAGGGCACCACCAACTTCCGGCTCACGGTGGAGCAGCACGGCGGCCACGCCTCGACTCCCCCGCCCGTCACCGCCACGGCGCGGCTCGCTCGCGCCATCACCCGGCTCTCGGCGCGCCCGGCGCGGGCCAGGATGAACGACGTCACGGTGCAGATGATCCGCACCCTCGGCCCGCACGGTCGCGGTCCGCTGCGCTACGTGTTCACGAGAGCCCACCTCTTCCGCCCCCTGCTCACGGCGGCCTTCGAGCGCTTGAGCGACGAGACGGCCGCGATCGTGCGCACCACCATGGCGGTCACCCAGCTCTCGGGATCGCTCGCGGCGAACGCCCTCGCGGAACGTGCGGAGGCCGTGGTGAACGTGCGCATCGCCATCGGTTCCTCGGTGGATGCGACGAGGCGGCACATCGAGCGGGCCATCGGCGATCCGCTCGTGCGGGTCGAGGTGGAGGACGCCAACGAGCCGTCGCCGGTCTCGCGGAGCGAGGGCCCGGTCTGGCAGCTGCTCTCCGACGCCATCACGGCGGCCTACCCCACCGCGATCGTCACGCCCTACGTGCAGACGGGTGCGACGGATGCGCGCCGCTTCGCCCCGCACAGCTGCACGGTGTACCGGTTCAGCCCGTTCGAGATGTCGGCGGAGGAGCGCGCCACGCTGCACGCGAAGAACGAGAGGATGCACGTGGCCACCTGGTTCACGGGCATCCGCTTCTTCGAGGGGCTGCTGGGGCGGCTCTAGTCGGCCGAGGCGAGCACGATGTCGAAGACCGCCTCGCTCCACACCACGGCCACGCCGTCGGGCTTGCGCGGCGCCGCACCCGGCGCACGCTCCTCGAACGGCACGATGAGCGACTGCTTCACCCCGAACACCGCGTCGTCGAGGAGCCACTCGTCGCCGGCCACGAACACGTGCGTGATGAGGGTCTCGTGTCCCGGTGCCGACACCATGAAGTGCACGTGCGCCGGCCGCATGTTGCCGCGACCGGCGGCCCTCAGGAGCTCGCCGACGGGTCCGTCGTGCGGAATGGGGTACGCGGCGGGCTGCACGGTCCAGAAGTCGTAATGCCCTGAAGCGTCCGTGAAGAGGTGGGCCCTGCCGGCCAGCTCGCCCCGTTCGTACTGCACGTCGTAGAAGCCGTCGTCGTCGGCGGCCCACACCTCCACGCGCGCGCCCGCCAGCGCCGAGCCGTCGGTGGAGCGCACGCTGCCGCGCACGTAGCACGGCCGGCCGGGCATGCCGGTGCCGATGTCGTCGCCGTTCTCGATGAGCGGCGCATCCTGCACGAAGAACGGCCCGAACACCGTGGACTCGGTGGCGTCGGTGCGCGCGGGGGCGTTGACGCCCACGGTCATCATCGAGGCACCCAGCACGTCGGAGAGCAGGATGAACTCCTGCCGCGTGTCGTCGGTGATGTGGCCGGCGCGGGTGAGGAAGTCGATGGCCGTGTCCCACTCCGCCTGGCTCAGCCGCACGTCGCGCACGAAGCCGAGCAGGTGCCGCACGAGGCTCTCCATCACCACGCGGAACCGCTCGTCGCCGGCGCCCGCGAAGCTCCGCACCACCTGCTCGATCAGCAGGCGTTCGCGGAGCGCGTTCTCCCGTGCCTCATCGCGGTCTCCCGCCATGGTTGGACCCCTTCGTCCGGATGCCTCACCAAGGTGGTGCTACGAGTTGCCCAGTTCGCTGAGATCGGGCAGGCGGATGGGCCGGCTCGCGGGCGGCAGGCCCTGCACTCGCTCGATCGCGGGCCGCAGCTCGGAGAGCCAGGCCTCGTACCCTGCCTCGTTGAGGTGCAGGCGATCCTCGGTGTACTCCGGGTTGAGCTCGCCGTCGGCCTTCGCCATGGCGGGCCACAGGTCGAGGTAGTGCGCCCGCACCGTGGCGGCGAACTGCCACGTGTGGCGGTTGATCTCCTTCACGAACTCGGCGTACTCCCGGCCGCGCGGCATCACCGACTGCAACAGGATGCGCGCATCGGGCAGAGCGGCCCTCAGATTCACGAGGATCGTCTCGATGTTGCGCACCACCTGCTCCACGGCACGGCGGTTGGCCACGTCGTTGGTGCCGATGAGCAGCACCACGGTGTCGGGCTCCACCTCGGCCACCTCGTCGAGGCGCTCGAGGAGCGCCTCGGTGGTGTCGGCACCCCTGCCCAGGTTGATGGCTTCGAACTCGGGGAACCATTCCTGCCAGCGGCCACCCTCGGTGAGGCTGTCGCCGACGAAGACGGTCTTGGAAACTACGGTCATCAGAACCTCCAGCTGCGTGCGGGCCAGTCTACGCGGCCTGCTCGCGGCCCGCCGCAAGGGCGGTCTCGGTGATGCGGTTGGCCATGCCGTTGAAGATCACGCCATGGAAGGGAAGAATCGCGAACCAGTAGAGCCGACCGCCTAGCCCGCGGGGGAAGAAGATGGCGCGCTGATCGTAGATCGAGCCGGGCGAGCCGTCGTCGGCGGGCCGTGCGCGCATCTCGAGCCACGCGCGCCCAGGCACCTTCATCTCGGCGCGCAGCCGCAGGAACTCGCCGCGGTCGATCTGCTCCACCCGCCAGAAGTCGAGCGCATCGCCCGTGTTGAGGCGGTTGGCGTTGCGGCGTCCCCGGCGGAGGCCGACACCGCCCACGATCTTGTCCATCCAGCCGCGCACGGCCCAGGCGAGCGGGAAGGAGTACCAGCCGTTCTCGCCGCCGATGCCCTCGATCACGGTCCACAGGTGGGCCTGATCCGCCTTGGTCCTCCGGCTCTTGACGTCGAGGAACACGGTGTGGCCCGCCCACTCGGGGTCGCTCGGCAGCGGATCGCTCACCGCGCCGTCGACGAGCGAGTCCTGCCAGCTCGTCTCGACCTCGCCGGCCTGCATCTTCTGCAGCGCGAGCCGCACGGCGCGGCGGTAGGGCGTGAGCCCGCCCTCGGGGTCGGGGATGTAGCTGCGGATGTCGTGCTCGTGCGTGACGCAGTCGAACTGCAGCGACGCGATGATGGGCATGGCGAGGGCGCGCGGGATGGGGGTCACGAGGTTGACCCACTGCGAGGCCAGCCACGGGGTGAGCACGGGGAGGGCTGCGATGGCGCGCTGCTTGAGGCCGGCTTCGAGCGCGTAGCCGTTCATCATCTGGCCGTAGCGCAGCACGTCGGGACCGCCGATGTCGAAGGTGCGGTTGAGATCCTCGGGGAGGTCGGCCGACTTGACGAGGTAGTAGAGCACGTCGCGCACGGCGATCGGCTGGATGTGGTTGCGCACCCACTTGGGGGCGGGCATGTAGGGCAGCACGTCGGTGAGGTGCCGGATCATCTCGAACGAGGTGGAGCCGGAGCCGATCACGACGCCCGCCTGCAGGGCCGCGGTGGGCACCCCGGAGGCGAGGAGGATGCGGCCCACCTCCACGCGCGAGCGCAGGTGGGGCGAGAGGTCGTCGACGGGCTCGTCGGAGCCGGACGACTCGGGGTGCAGACCGCCGAGGTAGACGATGCGCTCGACCCCGGCCGCAGCCACGGCCTGGGCGACGTTCTCGGCCGATTCGCGTTCGACCGTCTCGAAGTCGTGCTTGGCACCGCCCATCGAGTGCACGAGGTAGTAGAACACGTCCACTCCCGCGCACGCCTCGGCGAGCGAGGCCGGGTCGCCGAGGTCGCCCTCGACCACCTCGACGTCGCCGGCCCACGGCACCTCGTCGAGCTTGAGGGGGCTCCGCACGAGCACACGCACGCGGAACCCGGCCTCCAGCAGGCGCGGAACGAGCCGCCCTCCGATGTACCCCGTAGCCCCCGTCACCAACGCCAGTCGCGCACCATCACTCATACGACTCACGCTACAAGCGAGACAGGATTCCCGCCCTCAACTCCCAGCCGACGCCTCAGATCAGCGACTTCGTGTGCCAGACCGTTTTGAGTTCTGTGAACGCTGTGATGCGGTCGAGGGAGGGGGCCGCCGCATCCGGGCCGTCCTCAGGGTGGACGACGCGCTTGAGCGTCTCGGCGGCCGCGATCTCGAGGTCGATCCACTCGAGCGCCGAGGCGCCCGTGAGGTCGAGCGCGTTCACGTCGGCGTGGCTCGCGAGCCACGGCGCGATCTCGGCCGGCGACCCGGTGAGCACGTTCACGACACCCTTCGGCAGGTCGCTCGTGGCGAGCACCTCGCCGAGGGTGATGGCCGAGAGCGGATAGGCCTCGCTCGCCACGACCACCACGGTGTTGCCGGCCACGAGGGCCGGCGCCACCACGCTCACGAGACCGAGCAGCGAGGAGTCCTGCGGCGCCACGATCGCCACGACGCCCGTGGGCTCCGGCACCGAGAGGTTGAAGTACGGCCCCGCCACGGGGTTGGCGTTGCCGGTGACCTGCTGGTACTTGTCGGTCCACCCGGCGTACCAGACCCAGCGGTCGATCGCCTCCTCCACCTGGGCGCGCGCCGCCGACGACGACACACCCTGCTGGCGCACGATCTCGTCCTCGAACTGCGCCCGTCGGCCCTCGAGCACCTCTGCCACGCGGTAGAGCACCTGACCGCGGTTGTAGGCGGTGGCGCCCGCCCAGCCGCTCACGGCGGCCCGGGCAGCCACGACGGCGTCGCGAGCATCCTTGCGCGAGGCCTTGGCGGCGTTCGCGAGGAACACGCCCTTGGGGCTCGTCACCTCGTAGACCCGCCCGGACTCGCTGCGCGGGAACGCACCGTTGACGTAGAGCTTGTAGGTCTTCGCGACCTCGATGTGCGTCATTTCGATCCCTTCAGGTAAGCGGCGAGTCCGTGCCGGCCGCCCTCGCGGCCGTAGCCCGACTCCTTGTACCCGCCGAACGGCGAGGCGGGGTCGAACTTGTTGAACGTGTTGGCCCACACCACTCCGGCGCGCAGCTTGTCGGCCACGGCGAGGATGCGGGAGCCCTTGTCGCTCCAGATGCCGGCCGAGAGGCCGTAGGGGGTGTTGTTCGCCTTGGCGATGGCCTCGGCGGGCGTGCGGAACGACAGCACCGAGAGCACCGGTCCGAAGATCTCCTCGCGTGCGATGCGGTGCGAGGTCGAGACGTTCGTGAAGATCGTCGGCGCGAACCAGAAGCCGTTCTCGGGCAGCTCGCACTCGGGGCTCCAGCGCTCGGCGCCCTCGTCCTCCCCCACCTGCGAGAGCTCGCGGATGCGGGCGAGCTGGGCGGCCGAGTTGATGGCGCCCACGTCGGTGTTCTTGTCGAGCGGATCGCCCACCCGGAGCGTCGACAGCCTCTGCTTGAGCCGCTCCACCACGTCGTCGTGCACGTTCTCCTGCACGAGCAGGCGGGAACCTGCGCAGCACACGTGCCCCTGGTTGAAGAAGATGCCGTTCACGATGCCCTCGACCGCCTGGTCGATGGGAGCGTCGTCGAACACGATGTTCGCGGCTTTGCCGCCGAGCTCGAGGGTGAGCTTCTTGCCGCTGCCCGCGGTCGAGCGCGCGATCTCGCGGCCCACGCCGGTCGACCCGGTGAAGGCGACCTTGTTGACGTCCGGGTGGTTCACGAGCGCCCGGCCCGTCTCACCCGCACCGGTGACGATGTTGACCACACCGGCCGGCAGATCCGCCTGCTGCAGGATCTCGGCGAAGAGCAGCGCCGTGAGCGGCGTCGTCTCGGCGGGCTTGAGCACCACGGTGTTACCGGCGGCCAGCGCGGGGGCGATCTTCCACGCGAGCATCATGAGCGGGAAGTTCCACGGGATGACCTGAGCGGCCACTCCGAGCGCGCGCGGGTTGGCGCCGAGCCCCGCGTGGTCGAGCTTGTCGGCCCAACCGGCGTAGTAGAAGAACCAGGCGGCCGCGGTGGGGATGTCGAAGTCGCGGCTCTCCTTGATGGGCTTGCCGTTGTCGAGCGACTCGGCCACGGCGAGCTCGCGGGCACGCTCCTGCACGAGGCGGGCGATGCGGAAGAGGTACTTGCCGCGATCCCGGCCCGACAGGCGCGACCAGGTCTTCTCGTAGGCGCGGCGCGCTGCGGCGACCGCGCGGTCGACGTCGGAGGCGTCGGCGTGCGCGATCTGGGCGATGTGCTTCTCGGTGGCGGGCGAGATGGTGGCGAAGGTCTCGCCGTTGCCCGGCGTGAACTCGCCGCCGATGAAGAGGCCGTACTCGGGCTTGAGGTCGAGGATGGCCGTCGACTCGGGGGCTGGGGCGTATTCGAGGAATGACATGAGGTGTCCTGTGTCCTAGTCGATCGTCACGTAGTCGGCGCCGGAGTAGTGTCCGGTCGAGAGCTTCTGGCGCTGCAGCAGCACGTCGTTGAGCAGGCTCGACGCTCCGAAGCGGAACAGGTGCGGCTGCAGCCACTCCTCGCCCACGGTCTCGGCGACCGTCACGAGGTACTTGATAGCGTCTTTCGACGAGCGGATGCCGCCCGCGGGCTTGACGCCGATCTTCTCGCCGGTGAGGCGGTTCCAGTCGCGCACGACCTCGAGCATGAGCAGCGTCACCGGGAGGGTGGCCGCGGGGGCGACCTTGCCCGTGGAGGTCTTGATGAAGTCGCCACCCGCGAGGATCGCGAGCCACGAGGCGCGGCGCACGTTGTCGTAGGTGTTCAGCTCACCCGTCTCGAGGATGACCTTGAGGTGCGCGAACGATCCATCCGCACGCCGGCAGGCCTCCTTGACGGCCACGATCTCGTCGAAGACCTGACCGTAGCGGCCCGAGAGGAAGGCTCCGCGGTCGATCACCATGTCGATCTCGTCGGCACCGGCGGCCACCGCATCCGCGGTGTCGGCGAGCTTGACCGCGAGCGAGGCCCGGCCCGAGGGGAACGCCGTGGCCACGGCGGCCACGGAGATGAGGCCCTCGCCGGAGTCGCGCCCGGCGGCGTGGGACGATCCGAGGGCCTCGACGGCGTACGGCACCATGTCGCCGTAGACGCACACGGCGGCCACGCGCGGGGTCGAGGTGTCCGAGGCATCCGGAACCAGTGCCTTCGCCACGAGCGACCGCACCTTGCCGGGCGTGTCGGCGCCCTCGAGCGTGGTGAGGTCGATCAGCTCGATGATCTTGTCGAGCGCCCACACCTTCGAGGTCGTCTTGATGGATCGGGTGCCGAGGCCGGCGGCGCGCTGCTCGAGGCCCACGGCGTCGACACCGGGGATGCCGTCGAGGTAGCGCTTGAGAGTGGATTCGGTGAGGTCTTCGCCCAGGACCGCCAGCGCACGCTGGGCAGGACTGACCGCTCTGTCAATGGTCATCCATCAATTCTGCCACTGGTCCTCGAGCATCCGTGGCCTGGCCACCACGATGCCCGCGAACCCCACAGCCACGGCGCTGCCGAAGAGCAGCAGCAGAGAGGCCGTCCACTCCCCCGTGAGCTCGTGCAGCACACCCACGAGCAGGGGCCCTGTGGCGCCGAGGGCGTAGCCGAAGCTCTGCACGAACGAGCTCAGCGCCACGGCTCCCTCGTGGCTGCGGGTGCGCAGGTTGATGAGCACGAGCACGAGCGGGAAGAACAGCGCGCCGCCGCCCGCGAGGGCCACCCACAGCCAGACGAGCGTGCCGGGGGCGAGCAGCAGCCCGAGACTTCCGCCCAGGTAGCACAGCACTCCGGCCGCGATGAGCCCGCCCACGCTCTTGAGCCGCACGGTCAGCACGGGCACGAGCAGCGAGGCCGGCAGCCCCATGACCGAGTAGAGCGAGAGCAGGGCTCCGGCCTGCACGTCGGTCACGCCGGCCACGTCCACGAGGATCGACGGCAGCCACGAGAACATCGCGTAGGAGTTGAACCCCGTGAGCCCGAACACGATCATGAGCGACCACGCCAACGGGCTCCGCCACACCCGCCCGCGCCGACCCGTCCTCGGCTCGACCTCGGGGGCGGCAGCCCTCGGGCGCGCCGCCAGGGTGAGCATCGGGATGAGGGCGAGGAGCGCGAGCGCCGCCCACATGCCCACCGCGATGCGCCAGCCCGCGGTGTCCGTGACCTGCACGGCCACGAGCGGCGGCAGGGTGGCGCCGATGGCCATGGTCGTGGCGTACACCGAGGTCACGAGCCCGATGCGGTCGGGGAAGTACGTCTTGACGAGCGGGGGCAGCAGCACGTTCGCCGTGCCCATACCCGCGAAGGTCACGGCGCTGGCCACGGCCAGCACGGCGAAGGAGTCGCCGACCGAGCGCAGCAGGTGGCCCGCGACCATCACGGCGAGGGCCCCCGCGAGCACTCGCTCGAGCCCGAACCTCCGATGCAGGGCGGGCGCGAAGGGCCCCACGGCGGCGAAGCACACGAGCGGCAGCATGCCGAGCAGCCCGATGCCCACCGAGTCGAGAGAGATGTCGGTGCTGATCTCGTCGAAGATCGGCGAGAGCGCGGCCACGGCGGTGCGCAGGTTGAGCCCCACCATCACGATGGCGATCAGCGCGAGGGCGCGCCCCCGCCAGAGCGGGCGTGCCGGAGGGCTTCCCTCGTCCGAGCCGCTCACCGCGGCCTCGAGATCACCGGGCGCTCAGTGCTGCGCGAGGATGACACGCGCCTTCGCGACGTCGTCGTCCATCTGCGCGATGAGCGGCTCGATGCCCGCGAACGCCACCTGGCCCCTGATGCGGGCCACGAACGCGATGTCGACGATGTGGTCGTAGAGATCGAGCTCCTCGTCGAGCACGTAGGCCTCCACCTGCTTCGGCGGCACGCCCGCGAAGGTGGGGTTGCTGCCCACCGAGATGGCGGCGGGGTAGCGGGTGTCGCCGTCGGTGAGCCAGCCGGCGTAGACGCCGTCGGCGGGGATGAGCCCCTCGGACTCCGGTGAGAGGTTGGCCGTGGGGTAGCCGAGCTCGCGGCCGCGGGCGGCACCGTGCACCACTTCGCCGCGTACCGATGGCGTGCGACCGAGCATCTCGCCCGCTCGCTCCACGTCGCCGTCGGCGAGCAGCTCGCGGATCCACGACGACGAGACCTTGCGCACCTCGCCCGGCCGCACGTCGGGGATGAGGTCGACGTCGAAGCCGAGCTCGCCGCCGAGCTCGCGCAGCATGTGGATGTCGCCCTCGCCCTTGGCGCCGAAGCGGAAGTCCTCCCCCACCATCACCACGCGGGCTCCGCACACGTCGCGGAGCACCTCGGTGGCGAACTCGCGCGGGGTCTTGGAGGCGAGCGCCTCGTCGAAGGGCAGGAAGAGCGTGACGTCGACGCCCGTGGCAGCCAGCAGCTCGAGTCGCTGAGCATTGGAGACGAGCGGATTCGGCCTCGCCGCGGGGTCGAGCTGGGCCAGCGGATGCCGGTCGAAGGTGATCACGACCGATCGCAGGTCGCGTTCGCCCGCCACCCGCAGCAGCTCGCCGATCACCGCGCGGTGGCCGGCATGCACGCCGTCGAACTTGCCGATCGTCACGGCCGAGGGGCCGAGGTCGCCCTCGACGTCGGTGACACCGAAGTAGGTCTTCATCGTGACCGCCTCAACCACAGCATGCCGAGCACGGGCAGCAGGAGCGGCACGAACAGGTAGCCCATGCCGTACCACGACCACACCGAGGCCTCCGCGAAGAGCTCGGGCAGGAAGAGGCTCAGGGTGCCGACGGTGAGCACACCCACGAGCTCGAAGGTGATGGTGATCCAGGCCACGCGGTACCAGACCTGGCCGGGGGCGATGAGGGCCACCGTCGCCACGATGTAGACGACCGCCGCCACCGCCGAGAGCGAGTAGGCGAAGGGCGCCTCGTCGAACTTGGCGATGAACTCGTAGACCGAGCGGCCCGTGGCGGCGAGGGCCAGGATGCCGTAGACGATGATGAGCACCCGGCCGATGCCGCTGGCACGGGTCTTCTGGGCGGGAGCGAGGGTGTCGTGGGCCATTTCTCTTCGAGTTTATGGCACCGGCGCGGGGTCGGGCTCCCGGCTCGGGATCAGGCCCCCTGCACGAACCAGATCACGTTCATGCGGTAGACCATCACGGCCACGGCGAGGCAGAGCGCGCCGAGGATGACGGTGCTCCACCTGCTGCGCTCGATGAGCGCCCAGAAGCCGCCTGCCACCGGCAGCAGCACCGCCGAGATGAGGTAGATGTAGAACTCGAGCACGTCGCCCGAGGCGGTGTTGCCGAAGGCGGGAGAGGCGATGGCCACCACGAGCTGCACGATGAGCAGCAGCTCCACGAGGGCGGCGATGCCCATCACGAGGTCGTTCGGCTTGCGGCCAGCGAGCCCCAGGATGACCGCGAGCGAGCCGCCCGCGGTGGCGATGACGACCTGCACGATCGTGAACCACTCGATCACGGCGTCGCCTCCTGGTACTCGTCGGGCGGGAAGTTGACCACGCTCTTGCCGCTCGTGCCGCGCGCCTCCACGAGGCCGAGCAGGCGACCGGCCGGGGTGATGGCGGCGAGCAGACCGGTGGGGTCGTTCTCGAGGGTCGCGGCCGGCAGCTCGATCCGCTGACCGTGCCCGAGCGCGGCGGCCTCGGCCTCGTCGACGTCGAGCACGGTGAACAGCTGTCTCGCCACGGCGGCGGGGTCGAGCATCTCGAGCGGCTCGCCCGCTTCGGCGCGGGTCTGCAGCTCCGCCAGGGTGGGGGCATCCGACACCGCGAAGGGGCCGATGCGTGTGCGTTTCAACGCCGTGAGGTGGCCGCCCACACCGAGCAGAGCTCCCACGTCGCGGGCGATGGCCCGGATGTAGGTGCCGGAGGAGCAGACCACCCGCACGTCGACGTCCACGTAGTCGCGGCCGTCGACGGAGGTGCGTGTGGCCTCACCCAGCAGCTCGACCTCGGAGATCGTGACCGTGCGGCCCTCGAGCACCACGTCCTCACCGGCCCGCACGCGCGCGTAGGCGCGCTGGCCGTTCACCTTGATGGCGCTCACGGAGCTCGGCACCTGCACGATCGTGCCCTGCTGGGTGGCGAAGGCGGCCGCGATCGCCTCGGGGGTCAGGGATTCGAGGCCGATGGCGCCCGTGTCGCTCCCGCCCTCGGCCGGCAGCAGCTCGCCCTCGGCGTCGTCGGTGGTGGTGCCCGCACCGAGTCGCACGGTGGCGAGGTACTCCTTGTCGAGCCCCACCACGTAGGTGAGCAGCCGGGTGGAGCTGTTGACGCCGAGCACGAGCAGCCCCGTGGCCATCGGATCGAGGGTTCCCGCGTGCCCGACCTTGCGCGTGCCGGCCAGGCGGCGGGTGCGAGCCACGACGTCGTGGCTCGTGAGCCCCTGCGGCTTGTCGACGAGCACGATTCCGCTGGCGGTGGAGGACGGGGATTTCACGCCTGCCACGCTAACAGCCGTGCGGCCGTCTTCACTCTCAGCAGGAATCCGCGAACACCCGTCGAGGACGCTCGGGATCCGCGAGATCGATGATCGCCTGGGCGCCGAAGCGCGGCCCGGCCTCGGCCTCGTAGAGCCGATCGGCCTCGCGCACCTCCTCGCCCTGCGCGAACCAGCGGCTCTCGACGTAGACCGTGAAGTTGAAGAGGCCGCGGAGCCCAGGGCGCTGCAGGAACGCGCCGTCGAGCACGAGCACGGCGTCGGCGGGTGCGGTGAGCCAGCGCGACTCGAGCGGCGCGTCGCGCTCGGCGTCGAAGGCCGCGGTCTGGAACCCCGCGCTGCCGCCGAGGCGGAACGGCTCGATCAGCACGCGCTTGAGCGTGTCGGTGTCGAAGCGGTCGAAGTAGCGGCCGGCGCCCGAGTCTGCTCCGCGCACCTCCCGGGCAGCCCGCGGGCGCTGGAAGTCGTCGAGCGAGGCGCGCACGGTGTCGACGCCCGACCGCACGAACGACTCGCCGAGCTCGTCGGCGAACGACCGCGTGCCGTCGATCCCGTCGACGGCCACGATCACCCGCCCGAGGCGGTAGTTGTGGCGGATCTCTGCGGTCAGAGCGTCGGTGAAGTCGCTCGCGGGTGTGGCGGGGGTGACCATGCTCCGAGTCTAGGCTTGTGCCATGCCAGGTCACCCGTCCGACCGTGCTCTCGACACGGCGGTCGTGGACTGGTTCGCCGCCAACGCCCGTGATCTGCCGTGGCGCCGCCCGGGCTTCCCCGCGTGGGGCACCCTCGTGAGCGAGTTCATGCTGCAGCAGACCCCCGTGGTGCGCGTCGTGCCGAGGCTCGCCGAGTGGCTCGAGCGGTGGCCGGAGCCCTCCGCTCTCGCCGCGGAGGCGCCGGGCGAGGCGGTGCGCGCCTGGCAGTCGCTCGGCTACCCGCGTCGGGCGCTGCGACTGCACGCCTGCGCCGTGGCCATCACCGAGCAGCACGGTGGCGTGGTGCCCCGCGACGTGCCGACCCTGCTCGCCCTCCCCGGCATCGGCGACTACACCGCGCGCGCCATCGCGGTGTTCGCCTATGGCGACCGGCACCCTGTGGTCGACACCAACATCCGCCGCGTCATCGCGCGCGCCGTCGACGGGCTTCCGGATGCGCCCGCCCCGAACGCCAAGCGAGATCTGCCCGCCATGACGGCACTGCTGCCGGAGGACGACGTCGCTGCGGCGCGCTTCAACGCGGGCATGATGGAGCTCGGCGCGATCGTCTGCACCGCGCGCTCCCCCAAGTGCGACCTCTGCCCGCTCGCCGCGCAGTGCGCCTGGCGGGCGGAGGGCTACCCCGCCACCGAGGTGGCCCGCCGCGCGGTGCAGAAGGCCTACGAGGGCTCGGACCGCCAGGCGCGCGGTGCGGTGCTGAAGGTGCTGAGGTCGACGCCGCATCCGGTGCCCGCCGCCCGCCTCGCCGAAGCGGTGCCGGACGGCGCGCGCTACGGCCGCGCACTCGCAGGCCTCCTCCACGACGGCCTCGTGGTCACCGTGGAGGACGACCTGTTCGCTCTGCCCTAGTCGACGGGCTTTTGGGCCTCGTCGGGCTCGATGGTGCGGGGCTTCACGTACGGGTCCTCGTCGCCGGCGTAGGTGGCCGTCTTGGCGAGACCCTCCACCTCGGCGTCGCGGGCGCGCGCCTCGGCCAGCAGGCTGTCGAGCACCTTGGCGTTCTCGGGCAGCGCATCCGCGATGAACTCGAGCGACGGCGTGAGCCGGGCGGTGATGTTCTTGCCCACCTCGGTGCGCAGCATTCCCGTGGCCGACTTGAGGGCCGCGGCGCTGTCGGCGCGCTCCTGATCGTCGCCGTACACGGTGTAGAACACCGAGGCGTGCTGCAGGTCTCCCGTGACACGCACATCGGTGATGGTCACGAATCCGAGTCGAGGATCGCGGATGCCCTTCTCGAGTCGCTTCGCGACGATGACCTTGATGCGGTCCGCCATCTTGGCGGCACGAGCCGGATCAACCATGATCTTCCTTCTCTTTCGTCTCTACGACTTTCGTCACTACGACTTTCGTCACTACGAGAGGAGGAGGAGTGGTGAGACCAGGCCTCACCACTCCTCCATCAGCTCACGCCAGTTCTAGCAGATGCTAGACGCGCGGCTTCTCCTTCATCTCGATCGTCTCGATCTCGTCGCCGATCTGGATGTCGTTGAACTTGCCGAGACCGATACCGGCCTCGAAGTCCGTGCGCACCTCGGTGACGTCGTCCTTGAAGCGACGCAGCGACTCGATGGCGAGGTTGTCCCCCACCACGACACCCTCGCGGATGACCCGGGCCTTCGCGTTCCTCGTGATGGTTCCCGAGCGCACGATGACACCGGCGATGTTGCCGAACTTCGAGGAGCGGAACACCTCGCGGATCTCGGCCACACCCGACTGCACCTCTTCGAACTCGGGCTTGAGCATGCCCTTGAGCGAGTTCTCGATGTCGTCGAGAGCGTTGTAGATGACCGAGTAGAAGCGGATGTCCACACCTTCTCGGGCAGCACGCTCGCGCGCCTTGGTGTCGGGCCGCACGTTGAACCCGATGATGATCGCGTTGTCGACGGTCGCCAGGTTGACGTCCGACTCCGTGACGGCACCCACACCGCGGTGGATGATGCGCAGCTGCACGCTGTCGTCGACCTCGATCTTGAGCAGCGACTCCTCGAGTGCCTCGACGGCACCGGAGACGTCACCCTTGATGATGAGGTTGAGCGCTTCGACCTTGCCCTCTTCGAGTGCACGGGTGAAGTCCTCGAGCGAGATGCGCTTGCGGGCCTTGGCCAGCGAGGCGTTGCGCTCGGCGGCCTCACGCTTCTCGGCGATCTGACGAGCGGTGCGGTCCTCCTCGGTGACGAGGAAGGTGTCGCCGGCGCGGGGCACGGAAGAGAGTCCCTGCACCTGGACCGGACGGGACGGGGTCGCCTCCGTGACGGTCTCGCCGTTCTCGTCGACCATGGCACGAACTCGCCCGTAGGCGGTTCCGGCCACGATCGCGTCGCCCACCCGGAGCGTTCCCGACTGGATGAGCACGGTCGCGACAGCGCCGCGGCCCTTGTCGAGCTTGGCCTCGATGGCCACACCGCGAGCATCCTTGTTGGGGTTGGCCCGCAGGTCGAGACCGGCGTCCGCGGTGAGGAGCACTGCGTCGAGCAGGTCCTGGATGCCGATGTCGTTGCGCGCCGACACGTCGACGAACATGACGTCTCCGCCGTACTCCTCGGCCACGAGGTTGTACTCGGTGAGCTGCTGGCGCACCTTGGCCGGGTTGGCGTCGGGCTTGTCGATCTTGTTGACCGCGACCACGATCGGCACGTTGGCCGCCTGGGCGTGGTTGAGCGCCTCGATCGTCTGCGGCATGATGCCGTCGTCGGCCGCCACCACGAGGATGGCGATGTCGGTCACCTGCGCACCACGAGCACGCATGGCGGTGAACGCCTCGTGACCCGGGGTGTCGATGAAGGTGATCGGGCGTACGCGGCCCTCGTGCTCGGTGATGACCTGGTAGGCACCGATGTGCTGGGTGATGCCACCCGCCTCGCCGGCGACCACGTTGGCGTTCCGGATCGCGTCGAGAAGACGCGTCTTTCCGTGGTCGACGTGACCCATGACCGTGACGACGGGGGGACGGATCTCGAGATCCTCGTCGCCCTCGTCCTCGAGCTCCTGGTCGAGGTCGATGTCGAAGCCCTCGAGCAGCTCGCGGTCCTCCTCCTCGGGGGAGACGACCATGATCTTGTAGCCGAGCTCTTCGCCGAGCACCTGGAAGGTGGCCTCGTCGAGCGACTCCGTGGCCGTCGCCATCTCACCGAGGTGGAACAGCACGGTCACGAGGTTTCCGGGGCTCGCGTCGATCTTGTCGGCGAAGTCGGTGATGGAGGCACCTCGACGCAGACGCACGATGGTGTTGCCGTCGCCGCGGGGAACGCTCACGCCACCCAGCGACGGAGCCTCGCGCAGCTCGAACTCGGCCCTCTTCGTGCGCTTCGACTTGCGAGCCTTGCTCTTGCCGCCACCGCGACCGAACGCACCGGCGGTTCCACCACCGGGTCCACGGCCACGACCGCCGGCACCCGGGCGCGGCGCGAAGCCGCCGGGAGCGCCACCGGCGCGGAAGCCGGGGCTGCCGGGAGCCGGACGAGCGCCGCCACCCTGAGCCGCACCGGGGCGGAAGCCCGCACCGGTACCGGGGCGCTGGAAGCCGCCTGCGCCTGCGGGGCGAGGAGCACCCGGACGCGGTGAACCGGGGCGGGGAGCACCGGGACGCGGGGCGCCGGGGCGAGGAGCACCGGGACGCGGGATGCCGTTGCCGGCTCCCGGCGCTGCTCCGGCGCCTGCGCCCTGCATGCCCTGCTGGCTCGCGAACGGGTTGTTGCCGGGGCGCGGAGCACCCGGGCGGGGACCGCCGGGACGCTGCATGCCCTGCTGGCTCGCGAACGGGTTGTTGCCGGGGCGCGGGGCGCCGGGGCGGGGAGCGGCGGAGTCGCCACCGGCCGCAGGAGCGGCGGGAGCGGCAGCGGCGGGCGCACCGGGTGCAGGAGCGGACGGACCGGCCGGCGCGGCGGGTGCCGACGCGGCGGGTGCCTCGGCAGCCGGTGCCGCAGGGGCGGCGGGTGCGGGAGCAGCGGAAGCAGCGGGCTTCTCGGCAGTGGGCTTCGCAGCCGGGGCCGGGGCCTCGGTGGGAGCGGGCGCTGCGGCAGGAGCCTCGGCAGCGGCGGGGGCCGCGGGGCCGGGACGGGCTCCGGGGCGTGCGCCACCGGGGCGGGGGCCATTGGTCTTGGCCACGGGAGCGGCGGGTGCCGCTGCCTCAGCGGCGCCGGTCGAGCCCGCGCCGGCCTTCATCAGGGCTTCTTTGAGTCGACGGGCCACAGGGGGCTCGATCGACGACGACGGGCCCTTGACGAACTGACCCATCTCTTTGAGTGTCGCAAGGGCGACCTTGCTGTCGACACCGAGCTCGGCGGCGACTTCATGTACACGTGGTTTTGCAGCCACAATTCTCCTGTCTGAGGCCTACCCCAGACAGGGCAGGCCGCTAAAAACGGACGGGTCTCATTTCGAGCCGCTCATCAGTTGTCACTCATGGGTTCACGGTGCCGTTCAGCCTGTTCTCTAATGTCGTCGTGTCGAGGATTCCCTCGACCCGGAGCGCACGCCCGAAAGCTCGCCGCGTGACAGCGGTGTGGAAGCAATCAGGTGAGGGATGCAGCCAAGCGCCTCGCCCGGGAAGTGTGGCCGTCTCGTCGACGACCAGTATGTGCCCTTGAGGAGCACTGACCCTGGCCACGACCCGCAGCAAGGCGGATCGGGTGGCGCGCGCACGACATCCGACGCACGTTCTAACAGGTTCCATGGTACTCCATAATCCCGAGCGGCCGTTCGACCGCCACTGGCGTGGGTCGAAACGCATTCGAGTCGATCCGAGTCGTCGACGCTGATCGCGTCGACGACTCGGGAGCCTGACCGACTATCGTCGCTCAGTCTCCATCGAGGATCGAATCGGGCTGGATGTCGATCTTCGCTCCGGTGAGCTTGGCCGCCAGGCGGGCGTTCTGGCCCTCCTTGCCGATGGCGAGCGAGAGCTGGTAGTCAGGCACGAGCGCTCGAACGGCCTTGGTGGCCGAGTCGATCACGAAGGCGCTCGACACCTTGGCGGGCGAGAGCGCGTTGGCCACGAACGTCGGCAGATCCTCGGAGTAGTCGACGATGTCGATCTTCTCGTTGCCGAGCTCGGCCGTGACCGCGCGCACGCGCTGGCCGAGCTCGCCGATGCAGGCGCCCTTGGCGTTGATGCCGGGCTCCGTGGCGCGCACGGCGATCTTGGTGCGGTGGCCGGCCTCGCGGGCCAGCGACATGATCTCGACCACGCCGGAGGCGATCTCGGGCACCTCGAGTGCGAACAGCTTGCGCACGAGCGAGGGGTGCGTGCGCGAGACGGTGATGGCGGGGCCCTTGGGGCCCTTCGACACGCTCGTGACGTACACCCGGATGCGGGAGCCGTGCGCGTAGGTCTCGCCCGGCACCTGCTCCTCGGGCGGCATGATGGCCTCGATGGTGCCGAGGTCGACGTGGATCATGCGCGGGTTGGGGCCCTGCTGGATGACGCCGGCGATGATGTCGCCCTCGCGGCCCTTGAACTCGCCGAGCACCTTGTCGTCGCCGATGTCGCGCAGCCGCTGGTTGATGACCTGCTTGGCCGCGAACGCCGCGATGCGACCGAAGTCGCTCGGGTTCTCCTCGGCCTCGCCGATCACCACGCCGTCCTCGTCGACCTCGGGCACGAAGATGCCGATGTGACCGGTCTTGCGGTCGAGGTGCACTCGAGCGGAGTCGGTGCCGTCCTCGCTCGTCGCGGGGCGATCGGTGTGCTTGAGGTACGCCGTCAGGATCGCCTGCTCGATGATGCCCACGAGCTCCTCGAAGGGGATCTCTCGTTCGCGCTCCAGGAGACGTAAGACGCTGAGGTCGATGTCCACTTCCGGCCTCCTCTGTTCAGATCTGAAGACCGCCGAGACTCCGGCGGTCGAACCTAGAGACTACCCGAAGCTCGCCGCCACGGCATCCAGGGCCACCTGGGTGCGCTCCCCCGTGGCACGATCCCACAGCTCCACGACGCCCTCGGCCACACCGCGGCCGACGATCACGATGCGCGGCACGCCGATGAGCTCGGCGTCGCCGAACTTCACGCCGGGAGACACCTTGGGGCGGTCGTCGAAGAGCACCTCGAGGCCCTTGGCGTCGAGCTCGGCCACCACCTGCTCCGCGGCCTCCCAGACGGCGGGATCCTTGCCCGTGGCGATCACGTGCACGTCGAAGGGCGCCACGGCGGGCGGCCAGATGAGGCCGTTGGCGTCGTTGTGGAGCTCGGCGATGATGGCGAGGATGCGCGTGATGCCGATGCCGTAGCTGCCCATCGTCACGGTCACGAGCTTGCCGTTCTCGTCGAGCACCTTGAGCCCGAGCGCCTCGGCGTACTTGCGGCCGAGCTGGAAGACGTGGCCGATCTCCATGCCGCGGGCGAGCTCCACGGGGCCCGAGCCGTCGGGGGCGGGGTCGCCTGCGCGCACCTCCGCGATCTCGATGGTGCCGTCGGTGGTGAAGTCGCGCCCGGCCACGAGGCCGAAGACGTGCTTGCCGTGGGTGTTGGCACCCGTGATCCAGCCCGTGCCGTCGACCACGCGCGGGTCGACCACGAAGCGGATGCCGGTGCTGCTCTTCTCGCCCAGCACGGCGCCCTCCTGCGACCACGGGCCGATGTAGCCCTTCACGAGGCCTGGGTGCGCGGCGAAGTCGGCCTCGGTAGCGGGCTCGACCTCGGCGGGCGCGAACGCCACCTCGGCGCGCTTGAGGTCGACCTCACGGTCGCCGGGGAGACCGACGACCACGAGCTCGCGTGTGCCGTCGAGCTGCCTCAGGGCGAGCACCACGTTCTTGAGCGTGTCCGCGGCGGTCCAGGCGCGGCCGTCGGGCCGGGGATGCGCGCTGTTGGCCCGATCGACGAGGGTTTGGATGGTGGGGGTGTCCGGGGTGTCGAGCACTTCGGCAGGCGTGAGGCCCTCGAACGAGCGGGGCTCGGGCGCGAGCGTGGTGAAGGCCTCCACGTTGGCCGCGTAGCCGCCGGCCGAGCGCACGAAGGTGTCCTCGCCCACGGGGGTGGGGTGCAGGAACTCCTCGCTCTTCGAGCCGCCCATCGCCCCCGCATCCGCCTTGACGATCACGTACTCGAGGCCGAGGGCGGTGAAGATCCGCTCGTAGGCGTCGCGCTGCGCCTGGTACGAGGCGTCGAGACCGGCGTCGGTGTAGTCGAAGGAGTAGGCGTCCTTCATGGTGAACTCGCGACCGCGCAGGAGGCCGGCCCGGGGGCGCGCCTCGTCGCGGTATTTGTCCTGGATCTGGTAGATCGAGAGCGGCAGATCCTTGTAGCTGTTGTAGAGGTCCTTCACGAGCAGCGTGAAGACCTCCTCGTGCGTGGGGGCGAGCACCATCCCCGCGTCCTTGCGGTCGGAGAGCCGGAACATGCCGGGCCCGTACTCGTCGTAGCGGCCGGTGACCTCGTAGGGCTCCTTCGGCAGCAGGGCGGGGAAGTGCACCTCGAAGGCACCGGCGGCCGCCATCTCCCGCCGCACGATCGCCTCGATCTTGCCCTTCACGCGCAGACCGAGCGGCAGCCACGCGAAGATGCCAGGCGCCTGGCGGCGGATGTAGCCGGCCCGCACGAGCAGGCGGTGGCTGGTCACCTCCGCGTCGGAGGGGTCTTCGCGGAGGGTACGGAGGAAGTAGGTCGAGAGGCGTGTAGACACGACACCGAGTTTAGCGAGTCCTGCACAGGCGGCCGGATGCGCGTTGGCCGTCCCCAGATCCGGCCTCCCGGCGGGGCGGGCGCGGGTGCTGTTCCTACGGTCGACGCATGGACACCCTCACGCAGCTCCGCTCGGCCTCGCCCTACCTGCAGCGGTGCAGCACGCCGATCGGCCGCATCGAGGTGGCGAGCGACGGAGAGTGCGTCACGGCGGTGGCCATCGAGCGCCACGGGCTCCTGCCGCACGACGGCCTCGCCTACGACTCCAACGCGGTCGCCGACGAAGCGGTGGCCCAGCTGCTCGACTACTTCGACGGCTACCGGCGCCGGTTCACGGTGCCTCTGCTGCACCGGGGCACGCCGTTCCAGGTGGCGGTCTGGCAGGAGCTCGCCGCCATCCCCTGGGGGCGCTTCACCACCTACGGCACCATCGCGGCCTCGGTGGGGCGCCGCGGATCGGGTCGTGCGGTGGGTGGCGCCATCGCGTCGAACCCCACTCCCCTGCTCGTCGGCTGCCACCGGGTGCTCTCCGCCGCGGGCAGGGCCACGGGGTGGAGCTGGGGCGAGGGCGTGCGCACGAAGTCGTGGCTGCTCCACCACGAAGGGGTGCCCCACGATGGCTGACGCGCCGGGCGGATCGCACTCAGACCTCGAGCACCAGCTCACCGCTCGGCGAGAGGCTCAACCGCGTTCCGGATGCCGCCCCCCAGGCGAGCAGGTCGTCGATGCCGGCGAAGTCCACGCCGTTCTCGGCGATCGCTCGCACGAGCATCCCCTTGCCCTTCTTGTTGAAGTGGTTGAGCGCTCGCACCGTGCCGTCGGGCCCCCGGCTCACCACCCGGAGGTAGTAGCTCCCGGCCGGTGCGGCACCGAGGCCCACGTAGGCCTCGGAGCGGAGGTCGAGCATGAGCTCACCGGCGTGGGTGGCGAGTTCCTTCGCCACGGTCGCCGCCCAGCGCGCCTTCAGCGAGGCGGCCTCGAGCCGCGAGTCGTGCGAGAGCCGGTACGCCGGGATGGGGTCGCCCGCCCCCAGCAGCCCGAAGAGCGCGGAGTGGATGCGCACGTGCTCCTCGGCGAACGCCCGCGCCTCGGGCGAGAGGGTCTCCGCCCCGAGCGCCTCGAAGAGCACCCCCGTGTAGCGGTCGAGAGCGGGCATGGTCGGGGCCGAGGCGAGCGTGCGGTTGCGCTCCACCTCGAAGGCGAGCTTCTGGCCGAGCTTCAGCCGGCGCATCATGTCGTCGGGCGTACGCGCCAATCGGGAGACCTCACGCACGAGCGCGCGCCTGGTGGTCGAGAGGGCGGGATGCGCGAGAGCCGCGTAGTCGAGCGGCGCGGGCACTCCCCCGTCGCGCTTGGTCTCGGAGGGGGGAAGGAGGATCAGCACGGGCGACCCCTTTCACGTCGAAGACCGCCGCACCCGGCTCCACAGGAGCGGGGTGCGGCGGTCTGGAGCCGACGAATCGGCGGAAGGTTACTTGACCAGTTCGGCGTCGCGGGCGACGATCATGACGGTGTCGTTCTCCACGGAGAGGAACCCGTCGTCCGCACGGGCGACGAGGCGCTCACCCGAGGTGGCGTTGACCCGCACCTCACCGGCGGCGAGGATCGCGAGCAGCGGCTCGTGACCGGCGAGGATGCCGATCTCGCCCTCGACCGTCTTGGCGATCACCATCGACGCCTCTCCCGACCAGATCTCCTGATCGGCCGAGACGACGCTGACGTTCAGAGGGGAGGCCATGATCAGCCGTTCTCCTTCTGGATCTGAGCCCACTTCTCCTCGACGTCGCTGATCGAACCGACGTTGAAGAACGCCTGCTCGGCCACGCTGTCGAAGTCACCCTTGGTGATCGCGTCGAACGACTCGATGGTGTCCTTCAGCGGCACGGTGGAACCCTCCACGCCGGTGAACTTCTTGGCCATGTAGGTGTTCTGCGAGAGGAACTGCTCGATGCGACGTGCACGCGACACGGTCACCTTGTCTTCCTCGGAGAGCTCGTCGACACCGAGGATGGCGATGATCTCCTGCAGCTCCTTGTTCTTCTGGAGGATCTGCTTGACGTTCGTGGCCACACGGTAGTGCTCGGCGCCCAAGTAGCGGGGGTCCATGATGCGGCTGGTTGAGGTCAGCGGGTCGATCGCCGGGTACAGACCCTTCGAGGCGATCGCACGCGAGAGCTCGGTGGTCGCGTCGAGGTGGGCGAAGGTGGTGGCCGGCGCCGGATCGGTGTAGTCGTCGGCGGGCACGTAGATGGCCTGCAGCGAGGTGATCGAGTGACCACGCGTCGAGGTGATGCGCTCCTGGAGCACACCCATCTCGTCGGCGAGGTTCGGCTGGTAGCCCACCGCGGAGGGCATGCGGCCCAGAAGGGTCGACACCTCCGAACCGGCCTGCGTGAAGCGGAAGATGTTGTCGATGAAGAGCAGCACGTCCTGGTTCTGAACATCGCGGAAGTACTCCGCCATGGTCAGAGCCGAGAGGGCCACGCGAAGACGCGTTCCCGGCGGCTCGTCCATCTGGCCGAAGACGAGGGCGGTCTTGTCGAACACGCCCGCCTCCTCCATCTCGTGGATGAGGTCGTTGCCCTCACGGGTGCGCTCACCGACACCGGCGAACACCGACACACCACTGTGGTTCTGCGCGACGCGCTGGATCATCTCCTGGATGAGCACGGTCTTGCCCACGCCGGCTCCACCGAAGAGACCGATCTTTCCACCCAGCACGTACGGCGTGAGGAGGTCGATCGACTTGATGCCGGTCTCGAAGAGCTGGGTCTTCGACTCGAGCTGGTCGAACGCCGGCGGGCGGCGGTGGATGGGCCAGCGCTCGGTGATCTCGATGGTCTCGCCGGGTTCTGCGTTGAGCACCTCGCCGATGACATTGAAGACGCGACCCTTGGTGACGTCGCCCACGGGGACCGTGATGGCGGAACCGGTGTCGCGCACCTCCTGGCCGCGCACGAGGCCGTCGGTGGGGTTGAGCGCGATGGCGCGCACGAGGTCGTCACCGAGGTGCTGAGCGACCTCGAGCGTGATCTCGGTCGAGACGCCGGCCACGTTGAGTGTGGTCTTCAGTGCGTTGTAGACCTCGGGAATCGAGTCGTGCGGGAACTCGATGTCGACAACCGGGCCCGTGACGCGCGCAACACGGCCGACACCGGCCGGTGTCGAGGCCACGACTGGCGCGGTAGCTGTGTCAGTCATTGTGCAATCTCTTTTCTTCGGTGACTACTTGGCGGAGGCCAGTGCGTCGGCCCCACCCACGATTTCGGAAATCTGCTGCGTGATCTCACTCTGTCTGGCGTTGTTCGCCAGCCGGGTGTAGTCACGGATCAGGTTGTCGGCGTTGTCGCTGGCCGACTTCATGGCCTTCTGACGGGCCGCGTGCTCGGAGGCGGCGGACTGCAGCATGGCGTTGTAGATGCGGCTCTCGACGTAGATCGGCAGCAGCTTGTCGAGAACGGTCTCGGCATCCGGCTCGAACTCGTACAGCGGGTAGACGTCGTTCGAGGGCGTCTCGGGCACGTCGCCCTCCACGATCTCGAGCGGCAGCAGTCGCACGACCTCGGGGGCCTGCGTGACCATGCTCACGAAGCGGTTGAAGACCAGGTGGATCTCATCCACCCCGCCCTCGGCGTCGTCGAGGTTGTACGCACTGACGACCGCATCGGCGATCTCCTTGGCGGTCTCGAAGACGGGCTGGTCGGTGCTGCCCGTCCAGGTCTTCACACTGCCGCGCTTGCGGAAGTTGAAGTACGCCACGGCCTTCCGACCCACGAGGTAGTAGGAGACCTCTTTGCCCTCGCTGCGGAGCAGCTCGGCGAGGCCCTCTGCCTCCTTGAGCACCGACGAGGAGAAGGCACCGGCGAGACCGCGGTCGGAGGTGAAGATCACGATCGCTGCGCTGTCGAGCTTCTCGCGCTCACTCGTGAGCGGGTGGTCGACGTTGGAGTACGTCGCCACGGCCGAGACCGCACGGGTGATCGCCTGCGAGTAGGGCCCTGAGGCCTTGACCCGCTGCAGGGCCTTCTGGATGCGCGAGGCGGAGATCAACTCCATCGCCCGCGTGATCTTCTTGGTCGTCTGGGCGGACTTGATCTTCGACCGATAGACCCTGAGCTGTGCACCCATGGTTAGCGGCGACCCTTGACGATCTTCTCCTGGCCGACGTCCTCGGCCTTGGTGGCGTCGAACTTCTCGGAACCGACCGAGGCGAGCGGCTTGCCCTCACCGGTCTGGAACTCGAGCTTGAACTGGTCGATCGCCTTGTCGAGGTCGGCGGTCGTGGCGTCGTCGAGCTTGTTGGTCTCGCGCAGGGTGGTGAGGATCTCGGTGGTGCGGCCGATGTAGTCGAGCAGCTCCGCCTCGAAGCGCAGGATGTCCTCCACGGGAACCTCGTCGAGCTTGCCCTTCGTGCCGGCCCAGATCGAGACGACCTGCTGCTCGACGGGGAACGGCGAGTACTGCGGCTGCTTGAGCAGCTCGGTGAGGCGAGCGCCTCGAGCGAGCTGACGACGCGACGCGGCGTCGAGGTCGGAGGCGAACATGGCGAAGGCCTCGAGCGAGCGGTACTGGGCGAGCTCGAGCTTGAGCGTTCCGGAGACCGACTTGATCGACTTCACCTGGGCGTCGCCACCGACTCGCGAGACCGAGATTCCCACGTCGACCGCGGGGCGCTGGTTGGCGTTGAAGAGGTCGGACTGGAGGAAGATCTGGCCGTCAGTGATCGAGATCACGTTGGTGGGGATGTAGGCCGAGACGTCGTTGGCCTTGGTCTCGATGATCGGCAGGCCGGTCATCGATCCGGCGCCCAGCTCGTCGGAGAGCTTGGCGCAGCGCTCGAGCAGACGCGAGTGCAGGTAGAAGACGTCGCCGGGGTACGCCTCGCGTCCCGGCGGACGACGCAGCAGCAGCGACACGGCGCGGTAGGCCTCGGCCTGCTTCGACAGGTCGTCGAAGATGATGAGCACGTGCTTGCCGCCGTACATCCAGTGCTGGCCGATGGCCGAGCCGGTGTAGGGGGCGAGGTACTTAAAGCCGGCGGGGTCCGAGGCGGGCGACGCCACGATGGTGGTGTACTCCATCGCTCCGGCGTCTTCGAGCGCGCCCTTCACCGAGGCGATGGTCGAGCCCTTCTGGCCGATGGCGACGTAGATGCAGCGCACCTGCTTGTTCTCGTCGCCCGACTCCCAGTTGGCCTTCTGGTTGATGATGGTGTCGATCGCGATGGCGGTCTTGCCGGTCTGGCGGTCACCGATGATGAGCTGGCGCTGGCCGCGGCCGATCGGGATCATGGCGTCGATGGCCTTGATGCCGGTCTGCATGGGCTCGTGCACGCTCTTGCGGGCCATGACGCCTGGCGCCTGCAGCTCGAGCTCGCGGCGACCCTCGGAGGCGATCTCGCCGAGACCGTCGATGGGGTTGCCGAGCGGGTCGACCACGCGGCCGAGGTAGGCGTCGCCCACGGGAACCGAGAGCACCTCGCCGGTGCGGGTGACTTCCTGGCCCTCTTCGATGCCGGTGAACTCACCGAGCACCACGACGCCGATCTCGTCCTCGTCGAGGTTCTGGGCGAGGCCCAGCGTGCCGTCGGCGAAGCGGATGAGCTCGTTGGCCATCACACCGGGCAGACCCTCGACGTGCGCGATGCCGTCAGCGGCGTCGATCACGTAGCCGACCTCGGTGGTGGAGGCCTTGCCGGGCTCGTAGGCCGCGACGAAGTCCTTGAGGGCGTCGCGGATCTCATCGGGGCGGATCGTAAGTTCAGCCATCGTTTTCCCTTTTCTGGTGGGGTCGAACCCCAGTGTGTTCCGGTGCCCGCGGATTAGCCAGCGAGCTGAAGTCTCAAATCGTTGATGCGTGTCGCCACGCTGCCGTCGATCACGTCGTCGCCGAGCTGGATGCGCACGCCGCCGATGACCGAGGGGTCGATGACCTGGTTGATCAGCACGGAATGCCCGTACTGCGCCGCCAGCGTCTTCTCGAGGCGCTCGCGCTGCGCCGCCCCGAGTGGGGTGGCGGTGGTGACCGTGGCCACGGCGGAGCCGGACTGGTCGGCCACGATCGACGACGCGAAGCGGATGAGCTCCCCGATGCGGCGGCCGCGCGGCTGGGTGACCAGCTGGCGCACGATCGCCACGGTCTGAGCCGAGGCCCGCCCCTGCAGCAGTCGCTCCACGAGGGCGCGCTTCTGGTCGACGGAGCCGAGCTTGGAGCCGAGCGCGAGCTCGAGCTCCGCGTCGCTCGACACGGCTCGGGCGAACTCGAACAGCTCCGAGTCGACCGACGCTGTGGCGGGTGCCGAGGTGGCCACCGCACGGATGCCGATCTCCTCGATGCCGGCCAGCAGGTCGGTGTGAGTCGACCAGCGGCTCTCGGCGACACCCACGAGCAGCTCGACGGTCTTGGCGTCGTACGCCGAACCGAAGAGCCGCTTCACGAGCGCGGCCTTGGCGCTGTTCTCGGCGCCGGGGTCGGAGAGGGCTCCGAGCAGGTGTGACGAATCACCGATGATCCGACCAGCGGCGAAGAGCTCTTCTCCCGTGGCCAGATCGACCGCGGAGCCCAGGCTCGACAGGCGAGCCTTGGCGTCTCCGAGGGCAACTCTGGTCGCGCTTCCCATGTGCTACTTCTTTCCCGCGGTGTCGGAGGCCTCGAGGTCGGCGAGGAAGCGGTCGACGAGCGCCGTCGCCTTCGCGTCGTCGGAGAGCGACTCCCCCACCACGCCGGAGGCGAGGTCGATGGCGAGCGAGCCCACCTCGGAGCGCAGCGACACGAGAGCGGCCTGGCGGTCGGCCTCGATCGCGACCTGGGCGTTGGACTTGACGCGCTCGGCGTCGGCCTGGGCCTGGGCGTTGATCTCGGCGCCGATGCGCTGGGCATCCACCCGAGCCTGCTCGCGGATCTTGCCGGCCTCGGCGCGAGCCTCGGCCAGCTGAGCGGTGTACTGCTCGAGAGCGGCCTCGGCTTCGCGCTGGGCGACGTCGGCCTTCTCGATGTTGCCCTCGATCGCCGCAGAGCGCTCGTCGAGGAGCTTCTTCATGCGAGGCAGGACGAGCCTCCAGAAGAAGAAGAGGATGACGACGAAGCACACCGCAGACCAGATGATGTCATACGACGCCGGGATAAGCGGGTTCGACGTTTCGCCCTCGGTCGCAGCCAGAACTGCTTGAAGCATTCCAGCCTCCTTATCGATCGAAGTTGGGCTACTAGGAGGTGAAGATGAAGTACGTCGCGATACCGATGAACGCGAGCGCCTCGGTGAACGCGATACCGATGTACATCAGCACCTGGAGGCGACCGGCGAGCTCGGGCTGGCGGGCCACACCCTCGATGGTCTTGCCGACCACGATGCCCACGCCGATGGCGGGGCCGATCGCTGCGAGGCCGTAGCCCATGGTCGCGACGTTGCCGGTGACCTCAGCGAGGATCGATACATCTGCCACGTTTGTTTCCTTCCGTAGGTGGTTCGGGCGGGCGCCTGAACCGCTTAGTGTTCCTCAGCCAGCGCGAGCTGGATGTAGACAGTGGTGAGTAGGGCGAACACGTACGCCTGGAGAACGGCGACGAGGATCTCGAACAGGGTGAAGACGAAGCCGAAGGCCAGTGTTCCGACACCGAAGAGCGTGTAGAACCCGCCCGCCGAGAAGAAGAAGAACTGGGTGGCTGCGAAGAAGAGCACCAGCAGCAGGTGACCCACGACCATGTTCATGAGCAGTCGGAGCGTGAGGGTGATCGGCCGGAGGATGAAGGTCGAGAGGAACTCGATCGGCGTCACGATGATGTAGAGCGGCTTCGGCACTCCGGGCGGGAACAGCGCGTTCTTGAAGAACGCTCCCGGGTGCTTCTTGAGGCCCGCGTAGATGAAGGCGAACCAGGCGACCACCGCGAGCACCAGCGGCATGCCGATGGTCGAGTTCGCAGAGATGTTCAGGAACGGGATGATGCCCGTGATGTTCATGAACAGCACCGCGAAGAAGATCGTGGTGATCAGCGGGAGGAAGCGACGGCCGTCTTTCTTGCCGAGCAGGTCTTCCGCGATGTTGACCCTGGCGAAGTCCAGGCCCATCTCGACGATGGACTGGAAGCGGCCGGGCACCACCTTCATGCGGCGCGTACCGAGCCAGAAGATGAGGATGATCGCCAATACCGCGAGGAAGCGGATGAGGACGATCCGGTTGATTTCGAAATCCGTGCCAGCGAAGAAGATGGCGTCCGGGAAGAACTCCTCGATCGACGGACCGTGGAAACCACCATCGTCGGAGGTTGCCATGGGGGCTAGCAGGTTCACAGCGTTAGCTATCAGCGCTATCTCCTGTTTCGGGGCGTGGAACTCCGAGAGTTCTCGCGACGACGAACGGGTGGGGGGTGTGCTGCGTCATTGCGTGTGACACGCTTTCCGACAGCGGAACGAACGTCGTAACCCTATCAAGACAAAGGGTTGCCTGACTAATCGAGATCGGCTCACTGCCCGCCGGGGAGGCGCACGTCGGAGGCGTAGGACATGCGGCTGCGGGCCACGACGACCACATCGACCACGAGCGTGCCGAGCACGGCGGCCACGATGCTGAGGAACAGCACGACGTCGTTGAGCCACGGCTGGCCACGGAGCAGCACCACGAGCACGATGAAGAGCACGAACTTGACGATCCAGGATCCGAGCACGATCACGAAGAAGAGCGTCGTGTAGATCGGCGAGGCGTGGAAGCGGTTGGCCACGAGGATCGAACCGGAGGTGACTCCCGCGAACACGAGCACCATGCCGGTGCCGATGAGGGCGCTCCACACGCCGTTCGGGCCCACCACGAGGTAGCCGACGACTCCGCCGACGATCGCGATCACGACGGCGAGGATGACGTCCCACTTGAGGATGGTCGAGAAGACCAGGTTGGCGGCGGGCTTGGGATAGTCGCCGCGGAGGGTGGGGTCTGTCACGGTCTAGTGCTCCTTGATGTCGTCGGCGGCGGCGTCGAGCGGGTCGTCGCCGGCTCGGCGTGAGGCCTCGAGGGTGCCCGCATCCGCGGTCTGGGCTTCGATCTCGCGCCGCTTCAGCGGGCTGAGCGGGGCGAGGGTCACCACGGTGCAGACCACGATGCCCACCCCGAGGAAGATGAACGCGAGCCAGTAGGGCTGCAGCACGAACAGCAGCAGGCAGCCCACCGAGACGACCGTGGTCCACGCGTAGAAGATGAGCACGGCCTGCAGGTGCGAGTGCCCCATGTCGAGCAGACGGTGGTGCAGGTGCTTGCGGTCGGCGCTGAACGGGCTCTTGCCCGCGCGGAGACGCCGGAAGATGGCCAGCCCGAAGTCGAGGAGCGGGATGACGAGGATGGCGAAGGGCAGGAGGATCGGCAGGAACGCGGGCAGCAGCTGCGACCGGCCGAGCTGCGCGGGGTCGATCTGGCCCGTGACGGCGATGGCGCTCGTGGCCATGAGCAGGCCCACGAGCAGGGCTCCCGCATCGCCCATGAAGAGCTTCGCGGGGTGGAAGTTGAGGGGCAGGAAGCCCGCGCACGCGCCGATCAGCACGGCCGTGATGAGCGAGGCGAGGTTGAAGTAGTCGGTGGGCGAGGTGTCCTGCGCCAACAGGTAGCTGTAGATGAAGAAGACGCCGTTGGCGATGAGCGCCACACCCGCCACGAGGCCGTCAAGACCATCGATGAAGTTGATGGCGTTCATGACCAGCACGACCGCGAGGATCGTGATGACGAGCGACATGCCGCTCGATCCGATGGTCAACCCGCCGATCGGCAGCGAGACGATCTGCACGCCCTGCCAGGCCAGGAGGAACGCCGCGATGATCTGGCCGGCGAGCTTGGTGAGCCAGTCCAGATCCCAGATGTCGTCGGCCACGCCGATGAGAACGATGATGAGGGCGGCACCGAGGATGGCCCAGACCTTGCCCGGCTCCGCGAAGACGAGCCGGAACCAGCTGATCTGCGAGGCGACGCCGATGGCGATCACGACGCCGAGGAACATCGCGATGCCGCCGAGGCGCGGGGTCGGCCGCGTGTGCACGTCGCGCTCACGGATCTTGGGGTAGAGCCGGAACTTGTTGCTCAACCGGTAGATGACGAACGCGAGGCCGAAGGTGACCACGGCGGAGACGAGGGCGACGAGGAGGTAGAACCGCATGGGTCAGGCACCTGCCAGGAGGTCGCCGATGACCTCGCGCAGGCGCTCGTCGCTCACGGCGCCGTGGCGCACGATGCGGAAGGAGGCGGGGTCGGTGGCGTCGAGGATGGTGGAGGCCGCTCCCCCGGTGCGCGCTCCCCCGTCGAGGTACACCGACACGCTGTCTCCGAGCATCGCCTCGGCCTCTGCCGCTGTGGTGGCCGCGGGGCGGCCGGTGAGGTTGGCGCTCGAGACGGCGAGCGGACCGGTCTCGGCGAGCAGCGCGAGCGCGATCTCGTCATCCGGCATGCGCAGGGCGACCGTTCCGCCCGTCTCGCCGAGATCCCAGGCCAGCGAGGGCGTGGCCTGCAGGATGATGGTGAGGCCGCCGGGCCAGAACGCGCCCACGAGGTCGCGCACGGCATCCGGGATGCTCGTGGCGAGCGCGTCGAGCGTGGTGAGCCCGGGGATCAGCACGGGGGGCGGCGACTGCCGGGTGCGGCCCTTCGCGTCGAGGAGCCGCTGCACGGCCGCCGGGGTGAAGGCGTCGGCGGCGACGCCGTAGACCGTGTCGGTGGGGAGCACCACGAGCTCGCCCTTGGCGATCGCGGCCCTCGAGAGGCGCATTCCGGTGAGGAGCTCCGTCGGTGCGGAGCAGTCGTAAAGTGCAGCCATCTCGTGGTCCATGATAGCCGGAGCCGTCTGCCGCCCCTCGGCGGCAGGGCGGCTACTTGGCGACCCGGCCCCGCCCGAAGATCAGCCAGAGGATGGAACCGAGGATCGAGAGGAAGAACGCCACCAGGATCCAGACGAACTTGCCCACGCCGCCGTGGTTCGGGTTCTTCACGATCGACACGACCGTGATGATGAAGATGATGAGGCCGACGACCCCGAAGGTGAATGAGACCGGTTCCATGATTGCCTCCTGGCGTGGGGTTCTAGCGTAGCGCGGTGGTGGCGCGATCGCGGCCCGTGAGGTCGCGGTGGGTGGCCGTGGCGCGCCAGCCGTCGGCCTCGAGCAGAGCCCGGATCTCGGCGCCCTGGAGCTCGCCGTGCTCGATCACGAGGGTGCCGCCGGGGCGGAGGAGTCGTGCGGCCGTGCTCGAGACGCTGCGCACGACGTCGAGACCGTCCTCGCCCCCGTAGAGGGCGTGCTCGGGATCGTGCAGCCGCACCTCGGGGTCGCGCGGGATGGCTCCGAGCGGGATGTACGGGGGGTTCGAGACGACGACGTCGACGGTACCGTGCACCTCGGGCAGGGCGGCGGCGAGATCGATGAAGACCAGGCGCGCGTTGGCGGCGCCGACCCGGCGGAAGTTCTCCTTGGCCCAGATGAACGCGGCGGTGGAGTTCTCCACGGCCACGACCTCGGCGTGCGGCACCTCGGTGGCGAGGGCGAGCGCGATGGCGCCGCTCCCCGTTCCGAGGTCGACGGCGGAGGGTGCGCCCTCGGCTGCCGGCACCACGGCGCGGAGTGCGTCGATGGCGAGGCCGGCCACGAACTCCGTCTCGGGTCGCGGCACGAAGACGCCGGGGCCCACGGAGAGCTCTAGCGAGCGGAACCAGGCGGTGCCCGTGATGTGCTGCAGCGGCTCGCGAGCGGCTCGGCGCTCGACGGCCTCGAGGATGGCGAGCGTCTCCTCGGGGCCGATCGGCGCATCCGTCACCGTGAGCGACTGCACGCGGCCGCGCGAGGCTCCGAGAACGTGCCCGATGAGCAGTTCGGCGTCGACCCGGGGGTCGAGGATGCCGCTCGAGGCCAGGATGTCGACGGCGCGCTCGAAGAGCGACCGCACGGTCACGGGGCGCTCGATCACGGAGACGTCGCTCATGCTGCAGCCTTCACCGAGCTCATGAGTCCCCGCCGATCGCGGCGAGGCGCGCCTCCTCGTCGGCCGTGATGGCCGACTGGATGATGGGCTCGAGCGCGCCGTCCATCACCTGGTCGAGGTTGTACGCCTTGTAGCCGGTGCGGTGATCGGCGATGCGGTTCTCGGGGTAGTTGTAGGTGCGGATGCGCTCGGAGCGGTCCACGGAGCGGATCTGGCTCCTGCGCGCGGCACTCGCCTCGGCGTCGAGCTCCTCCTGCTGCTTGGCGAGGATGCGGGCGCGCAGCACGCGCATGCCGGCCTCGCGGTTCTGCAGCTGGCTCTTCTCGTTCTGCATCGACACCACGATGCCCGTGGGCAGGTGGGTGATGCGCACGGCGGAGTCGGTGGTGTTGACCGACTGACCACCGGGGCCCGACGAGCGGAACACGTCGATCTTGAGGTCGTTGGGGCTGATCTCGACCTCTTCGGGCTCGTCAACCTCGGGGAACACGAGCACGCCGGCGGCCGAGGTGTGGATGCGCCCCTGCGACTCGGTGGCGGGAACGCGCTGCACGCGGTGCACGCCGCCCTCGTACTTGAGGTGAGCCCAGACGCCCTCCGCGGGGTCGGTCGACTTGCCCTTCACGGCGACCTGCACGTCCTTGTAGCCACCGAGATCGCTCTCGGTGCGCTCGAGGAGCTCGGTCTTCCAGCCCTTCGACTCGGCGTAGTGCAGGTACATGCGCAGCAGATCGGCCACGAAGAGCATGCTCTCGGCACCGCCCTCGCCGCCCTTGATCTCCATGATCACGTCGCGTGCGTCATCCGGGTCGCGCGGGATGAGGAGTCGCCTGAGCTTCTCCTCGGTCTGCACGACCTGCTCCTCGAGAGCGGGCACCTCGGCGGCGAACGCCTCGTCCTCCCCCGCGAACTCGCGGGCGGCGGCGAGGTCGTCGACACTCTGCTGCCATGCGAGGTGCGCGGCCACGATGCGGCTGAGCTCGGCGTAGCGGCGGTTGACGCGCTTGGAGCGCGCCGGATCGCCGTGCAGCTCGGGATCGGACAGCTGCTGCTGCAGGTCGTCGTGCTCGGCCTGCAGCGCGCTGACGGACTCGAACATCACTCGCCCTTGTGCGTGCTGTGCCCGTTGTGGCCGTTGGTGACGTGACCGGTGGCGGGAGCGGGCATCGACTTCTGCACCTGCATGAGGAACTCCACGTTCGAGGAGGTCTCCTTGAGGCGGCCGAGAACGATCTCGAGGGCCTGCTGCTGGTCGACACCGGCGAGGGCGCGACGCAGCTTCCAGGTGATCTTGGTCTCGTCGGCGCCCATGAGCAGCTCCTCGCGGCGGGTGCTCGACGCGTTGACGTCGACGGCCGGGAAGATGCGCTTGTCGGCGAGCTGACGCGAGAGGCGCAGCTCCGAGTTGCCGGTGCCCTTGAACTCCTCGAAGATCACCTCGTCCATCTTCGAACCGGTCTCCACGAGCGCGGTGGCGAGGATCGTGAGCGATCCGCCGTTCTCGATGTTGCGAGCGGCTCCGAAGAAGCGCTTCGGCGGGTAGAGCGCCGAGGCGTCGACACCGCCCGAGAGGATGCGGCCGGAGGCCGGCGACGCCAGGTTGTAGGCGCGGCCGAGGCGGGTGATGGAGTCGAGCAGCACGACCACGTCGTGACCGAGCTCCACGAGGCGCTTGGCGCGCTCGATGGCGAGCTCGGCGACCGTGGTGTGGTCCTCGGCGGGGCGGTCGAAGGTGGAGGCGATGACCTCGCCCTTCACCGTGCGCTGCATGTCGGTGACCTCTTCGGGCCGCTCGTCGACGAGCACGACCATGAGGTGCACCTCGGGGTTGTTCGTGGAGATCGCGTTGGCGATCTGCTGCAGCACGATCGTCTTGCCGGCCTTCGGCGGCGCCACGATGAGGCCGCGCTGGCCCTTGCCGATGGGGGCGACGAGGTCGATGATGCGCTGGGTCAGCTTGCCGGGCTCGGTCTCGAGGCGCAGGCGCTCCTGCGGGTAGAGCGGGGTGAGCTTGCCGAACTCCACGCGGTTCTGAGCCTCTTCGACGGGCAGGCCGTTGATCGACTCGATGCGCACGATGGCGTTGTACTTCTGGCGGCCGTTGGAGTCGTTCTCGCGCGGCTGACGGATGGAGCCGACGATCGCGTCGCCCTTGCGCAGGTTGTACTTCTTGACCTGACCGAGCGAGACGTAGACGTCGCTGTTGCCCGGGAGGTAGCCGCTCGTGCGCACGAAGGCGTAGTTGTCGAGGATGTCGAGGATTCCGGCGACGGGGATGAGCACGTCGTCTTCCGAGATCTCGGGCTCGATCTCGTCGCCACCGGTCTGGCCGCGGCGCTTGCGGTCGCGGTAGCGGCTGCGGGCTCCACGGTCTTCGCCGAGGTTGGCATCGCGGTCGCGGTTGGCGTCCCTGTCGCGGTTGGCGTCGCGGTTCTGGTTGCCCTGGCCGCGGTCGTTGCCGCGCTCCTCGAGCTGCGCATCCTGCTTCTGCTCGCCGCCGCGGGCGCCGCCCTGGGCGTTCTGGCCACCGTTCTGCTGGCCGTTGTTCTGGTTGCCGTTGTTCTGCTGGCCACCGTTGTTCTGCTGGTTGCCGTTCTGCTGGCCGCCGTTGGAGTTCTGGTCGCCGTTGCCGGAGCCACCGCGGCTGCGACGGTTGCGGCCACGGCCGCGACCCTCGCGCTCGGTGCCCTCGCCGCGCTCGTTCTGCTCGCCGGAGTCGCTCGACTCGTTCGACTGCTCCACCGGTGCGTCATCCGCCTCGGTGGTGGGCTGCGCTGCTTCGGCCTGCACGGCCTGCGCGGCGTCGTTCTGAGCGGCATCGCCGTCGTTCTGCGTGGGACGGCTCTGCTCGCCGCCGTTCTGCGCGGCGCGGGCCGCCTCGATGCGCTCGCGACGGGCCTGCTCGCGCTCGGCGCGGCTCAGGCGGGCGATGTCGCGGCGGTTGCCGCGACGCTGCTCGGGCTGGGGTGCCTCGGCGGAGTCGTCGCCGTCGGCCGCCTGGGGGGCCTCGGACTCGACGGTGCCGGACGCGGCGCTGCTCGATGGAGCGGACTCGGCCTGCGCGGCACCGTTCTGCTCGGCACCGGCCTGCGCGGCGTCGCGCTGCGGCGTCTCGAACGAGAAGGGGGCATCGGCCGACACGGCGGGTGCGTCTGCGGGCACCACGGGCGCCTCGACGCCCTCGGTGTGGTTCACGTGGCCACCGGCCGGCACGCGGTCGGTCGACACACGCTCGGTGGTGACGCGGCGCGAGCGGCGCTTGGGGGTCACGGGGCCCTCGGGCAGATCGATGACGATCGGCTCGCGGGGTGCGGTGCTGGTGGGAGCCGAGCGCAGCAGCTCGTCGGGCACGATCGGCCCGTCGAACACGGCGGCGGCGGGCGCCTCGGCGGCAGGCTGCTCGGGAGCGGCCTCCGCTGCGGGAGCCTCGACGACGGGGGCAGCCTCAGCAGCGGGCGCGGCCTGAGCGGCCGGCGCCTCCTCGGCGGCGGCCTCGAAGTCGAGGGTGATGGCCTCGGGCAGCGCTTCGACGGCGCCGGCCTGGACCTTCTTGATGGCGTCGATCAGCTCGCCCTTGCGGAGCTTGGAGGCTCCGGCCATGCCCAGCTGCGCGGCGATGGCCTGCAGCTCGGAGACCTTGAGGGTCGAGAGATCGGGAGCGGGGGTGTTGACGTCAGTCACGGGGATTCGGTGTCCTTCCCCTGTCGGCTACGAAAAGCCAGGCAGAGAACTGTCGGCGTGAAGGGTGTGCACCTGGGCTGCGAACGACCGGACGGAGAACCGCCATGGTCGTTCGAGGAGCCGGATACGTCTCTGCACGCGGCAGGAATGAGGTTGAGTGAAAGCGACCGGGACGGCATTCTTAGGCCAGAAGGCTATTCGACTTCGTCCGGGTGCGTTATCACTGTAGCACCTTTGAAATCCACGGCCAGAACGAGCGATCTCCAGGGAGTGTCGCTGAGCGAAGCCACGAGATCGGCGGCCGCGAGCCGCTGGCCCGGGTCGCTGCACAGCACGAGGATGCTGGGGCCGGCCCCCGACACCACGGCGGGGAAGCCCTCGGCGCGGAGTGCCTGGATGAGCCTGTCCGTCTCGGGCATGGCGCTCGCACGGTAGCTCTGGTGCAGCTTGTCCTCCGTGGCGGCGAGCAGCAGCTCGGGGCTCTGGATGAGGGCGGCGATGAGCAGGGTGGAGCGCGAGACGTTGAAGATGGCGTCGGCGTGCGGCACGGATTCGGGCTGCAGGCTCCGCGCGAGCGCGGTCGACATGGTCTTCTCCGGCACGAGCACGAGGGGCGAGACGCCGCGGTGCACGATGAGCTTCTTGAACTGGGGGCCCTCGGGAGTGACCCACGCGATGGTGAGACCGCCGAAGAGGGCGGGCGCCACGTTGTCCGGGTGGCCCTCCATCTCGGTGGCGCGCGCGAGCAGGCCGAGCGGATCGATCTCCACGATGCCCTCGAGCAGCCCCTTTGCGGCCATCACGCCCGAGACGATCGCGGCACCGGAGGAGCCGAGGCCGCGGCCGTGCGGGATGACGTTCTTCGCGGTGAGGTGCAGCCCGGGCAGCTCCTGGCCGTAGGCGGCGAATGTGTGCGCGATGGCCCGCACCACGAGGTTCGACTCGTCGGTGGGCACCTCACCTGCGCCCACGCCCTCGACCTGCACGAACGCGCCGGGCTCGTCGCGCACGGCGACCGTGAGCTCGTCGTAGATCGCCAGAGCGAGGCCGAGCGTGTCGAATCCGGGGCCGAGGTTGGCGGTGGTTCCCGGCACGCGCACGGTCACGGAGCGACCGGCGAGCAAGCCGTCTGCGTAGCTCACGACGCCGACTTCTTCAGGCCGAGCACGCCCGCGATCTCGGCGGAGTCCACCGACACGATCGTGGGGGTGATGTCGTCGCCGTCAGCGGTGCGGAGCGCCCACTGCGGGTCCTTGAGGCCGTGACCGGTGACGGTGATCACCACGGTGGAGCCGGCGGGGATCTGCCCGGCCTCCGCGCGCTCGAGGAGACCTGCGACACCGATGGCGGAGGCGGGCTCCACGAAGATGCCGACCTCGGCCGAGAGCAGGCGGTGGGCGGCGAGGATGTGCTCGTCGCTGATGGCGCCGAAGTAGCCGTCGGTGGCCTCGCGGGCGGCGAGGGCCAGCTCCCACGAGGCGGGGTTGCCGATGCGGATCGCGCTCGCGATGGTGTCGGGGTTCTTGACCGGGCGGCCGAGCACGATGGGGGCGGAACCGGCGGCCTGGAAGCCGAACATCCGGGGCAGCTTGGTGATGACGCCGCGCTCGAGCTCCTCGGTGTAGCCGCGCGAGTACGCGGTGTAGTTGCCCGCGTTGCCCACCGGCAGCAGGTGGAAGTCGGGCGCATCCTGCAGCGCCTCGACGACCTCGAAGGCCGCGGTCTTCTGGCCGTTGATGCGGTCGGGGTTGACCGAGTTCACGAGGTGCACGGGGTAGTTGGCCGAGAGGTCGCGGGCAAGGTCGAGGCAGTCGTCGAAGTTGCCCTGCACCTGGATGAGCTCGGCGTTGTGCGCGATGGCCTGGCTGAGCTTGCCCATGGCGATCTTGCCCTCGGGCACGAGCACGGCTGCGGTGATGCCCGCGTGCGTGGCGTAGGCGGCGGCCGAGGCCGAGGTGTTGCCCGTGGAGGCGCAGATGACGGCCTTGGCGCCGTGCTCGACGGCCTTCGAGATGGCCATCGTCATGCCGCGGTCCTTGAAGGAGCCCGTGGGGTTCATGCCCTCGTACTTGACGAAGACCTTGGCACCCGTGCGGGCGGAGAGCGCAGGGGCCGGGATGAGCGGGGTTCCACCCTCACCGAGCGTCACGATGGGCGTCGCATCCGTGATGTCGAGACGGTCGGCGTACTCGTGCAGCACACCCCGCCACTGCCGTGAAGGGATGCCGCGGGAGGGGATGCTCGGGGTGCTGTCGGCCACTAGGGCGTGTCTCCTTCAACTCGTAGGACTGATTCCACGCGCACGACGGCGTCGTGGGCGGAAACAGCCGCCACCGTGGCCGCGAGAGCGGCTTCGGTGGCTTCATGCGTGACGATTACCAGGGTAGCGGTGAGCGGCTGGTCGCCCGACCGCGACCCGTCGGCGGCCAGCGGTGCGCTCGCCACCGTCTGCTGCACGGCCTCCACCGAGACGCCGTGCTCGCTGAACAGCCCGGCGATCTGCGCGAGCACTCCCGGCTTGTCGGTGACCACCAGCGTGAGCTGGTAGCGCGTGGTGACGGATCCGATGCCGAGCACCGCGAGGTTGGCGTGCGTCGACTCGCCCACGCCCGGGCCGCCCGCCACGTGTCGTCGTGCGGCGGAGACGAGGTCGCCGAGCACGGCGGAGGCCGTCTCCACTCCCCCGGCTCCCGCGCCGTAGAACATGAGGTCGCCGGCGGCCTCGGCCTGCACGAACACCGCGTTCTTCGCGGCGTGCACGGCGGCGAGCGGATGCCGGGCGCTGATGAGAGCGGGGTGCACGCGGGCCACCACGCCCTCGACACCCGTCTCCGGATCGGTCAGCCGCTCGCAGATGGCGAGCAGCTTCACGACGTAACCGGCTTTGCGGGCGGCGTCGACCTGCGCGGCCGTGACGGTCGTCATGCCCTCGCGGTGCACCGACTCGACGGGCACGGCGGTGTGGAAGGCGAGGCTCGCGAGGATGGCCGCCTTCTGCGCGGCGTCGAAGCCCTCGACGTCTGCTGTCGGGTCGGCCTCGGCGTAGCCGAGCTCGGTGGCGATGGCGAGGGCGTTCTCGAAGGTGTCGCCCTCCACGTCCATGCGGTCGAGGATGAAGTTGGTGGTGCCGTTCACGATGCCCATGACGCGCACGACCCTGTCGCCCGCGAGCGAGTCGCGGAGCGGTCGGATGATGGGGATGGCACCGCCCGCGGCCGCCTCGTAGTAGAGCTGGGCGCCCACCTGGTCGGCAGCGGCGAACAGCTCGGGCCCGTAGGTGGCGAGCAGCGCCTTGTTGCCCGTGACCACGTCGGCACCGGAGGCGATGGCGAGGTGGATGTACTCACGGGCCGGCTCGAGGCCGCCCATGAGCTCGATCACGATGTCAGCCGACCGGATGAGCGTGTGCGCATCCGTGGTGAGCAGCTCGCGCGGGATGTCGAAGTCGCGCGCCGCGTCGACGTCGCGCACGGCGACACCCACGAGCTCGAGCCCCGCACCCACGCGGGAGGCGAGCTCGTCGCGCTGCTCAAGCAGCAGGCGGGCCACCTGGCTGCCCACGGAGCCGGCGCCGAGCAGGGCGATCCTGAGGTTGCGGTACTCGATGTTCATCGTTCGTCTCCACGGGTGCTGGCGTCGGTGCTGACATCTGTGCGGGCGTCTGTGCTGGCTTGGGGGGCGAAGGCCGTGTCGCGTGAGAGCAGGTCGTGCTCGGTCTCGCGACGGATGAGCACCCTCGCCTCACCGCCCTGCACCGCCACCACGGCCGGTCGGCCCAGGTAGTTGTAGTTGGAGGCGAGCGAATGGCAGTACGCCCCCGTGGCCGGCACCGCGAGGAGGTCACCTGGGGCGACGTCGCCAGGCAGGTAGGCCGCGTTCACCACGATGTCACCGCTCTCGCAGTGCTTGCCCGCCACGCGCACGAGCGCCGGATCCGCCTCGGACGACCGGTTCGCGAGCCGCACGGTGTAGTCGGCGCCGTAGAGCGAGGGGCGCGCGTTGTCGCTCATGCCGCCGTCGACGCTCACGTAGCGGCGCACGTGGTCGGTGGCCGTGCCGTCGTCGGCCGGCACCTGCACGAGCACGTCCTTGATGGTGCCGACCTCGTAGAGGGTGGCTCCCGCGGTGCCGATGATCGAGCGACCCGGCTCGAACGCGAGGGCGGGCACGGGGATGCCGAGGCGCTCGCACTCGGCGGCCACCGCGTCGGCGAGACCGTCGGCGAGCACCTCGATGCGCTCGGGGTCGTCGGCCTCGGTGTAGGCGATGCCGAAGCCGCCGCCGAGGTTGAGGCCGGGCACCTCGCCGCCCTCGAGCAGCTCGGCGTGCAGCTCGAGCAGCCGGGCGGCCGACTCGCTGAAACCGTCGACGCCGAAGATCTGCGAGCCGATGTGGCAGTGCAGGCCGAGGAAGCGCAGCGAGGCGTGCGAGCGGATGGCGGCCACGTACTCGGCGCCCTGGTCGAGCCGCACCCCGAACTTCTGGTCCTCGTGCGCGGTGGCGAGGAAGTCGTGGGTGTGGGCGTGCACGCCGCTGTTGACGCGCAGGCGCACGGTCTGCTGCACGCCGTTCCGCTCGGCCGCCGCGGCGACCCGCTGGATCTCGAGGGCGCTGTCGATCACGATCACGCCCACTCCGGCCTGCACGGCGCGCTCGATCTCAACGACCGACTTGTTGTTGCCGTGCAGAGCGAGGCGCGCGGGGTCGGCGCCGGCCGCGAGGGCCACCGCGAGCTCACCCCCGCTGCAGACGTCGATGGAGAGGCCGGCCTCGGCCATCCAGCGCGCGACCTCGATGCTGAGGAAGGCCTTGGCGGCGTAGTAGACCGTGGCGGTCGTGCCGATGCGCAGGGCGGCGGCGCGGAAGGCGGCGAGCACCTCGGCGGCGCGCTCCCGCGCCTCCTTCTCGTCGATGACGTAGAGCGGGGTGCCGAAGCGGCTCGCGAGCTCGGTGGCCGCGATGCCGCCGAGGGCGAGGCCGCCGTGGCCGTCGCGTTCGGCGGTGCGCGACCAGATCGGCGCGGTGAGCGTGTTCGCGTCGGCCGGATGGCCGAGCCACGCGGGGGCGAGCGGGCTGGACGTCATGAAGCGGATCCCTTTGCTGTGTCGGAAGGCACAAGGGGCGAGCGGACCTGGCTTGGTCCCTGAAGCCGACTCCGAGGTGTGAGCACTCGGATGCAGTCGATCCTAGCCTGTCAGCTGCAGGTGCCGAAGGTGCTGAGGCCCTGCTCGTCGGCCACGAAGTCCTGGGCGGAGAGCTGCACGGTGGCCTCGCCCCCGTCGATGGCGATGTCGTCGATCTCGGCACCCTGCGGGAGGTACTCGGCCACGCACAGCGGGATGGGGCTGTCGGCCACCGTGCCGAGCAGCTGGTCGAGGTCGATGTCGAGGCTGCCTGCGCCCTGCGTGAGGGTGGCGCTCACGGGCACGACGGTCACCTCGGTGCCCGAGCCCTCCACGGTGCCCGCGACGGTGTAGCCGAGCGAGAAGCCGAAGAGGCTCACCGTGCCGTCGAACGAGACCTGGCCGGCGTCGCCGAGCTTGAGCGTGGCGTCGCCGGGCAGCTGCGCCACCTCGTCGACGGCGGTCTGATCGAGTGTGACCGTGGCCGTGACGTCGGCGATGGGCTTCGACAGATCGGTCGGCACCCCCGTGGCCACCACGTGGGCGGCGAGCGGGATGCCGTTCGCCGTGAGCTGCGGCGCATCGAGGTCGACGCGCTCGAGCGAACCCGCGAGCACCTGGGCGAGGAACGACGTGCCGCCGATCGTCACGTCGATGTCGCCCTCGATGTTCTCGGGCAGCTGCGCCGAGATCTCCTCGGCGGCCCGCCCCTCGGCGTAGGCGCGCAGGGCGATGTCGGCCACCACGACGGCCACCGCGAGCAGCACGATCACGATGAGCAGCACCCACGGCCACCGCCGCGCACGGCGCCTCGCGGGAGCGGGCTGGAAGCCGGGGGTCGGCTCGATGGGCAGGGTCGGCGCGGTGCTCATGCGCACATCCTCCCACGGGTGCCGCAGGTCACATGCGGTCGGGCGCTGCGACTCCGATGAGGTCGAGGCCGTTGCGGATGACCTGCCCCGTGGCGTCGTTGAGCCAGAGCCTCGTGCCGTGCACGGGCGCGATCTGCTCGTCGCCGAGCGGCAGCACACGCGTGGCGTCGTACCAGCGGTGGAACTGGCCGGCGAGCTCCTCGAGGTAGCGCGCCACGCGGTGCGGCTCGCGCAGCTCCGCCGCGTGGGCCACCACGCGGGGGAACTCCTGCAGGGCGCCGATGAGCGCCGTCTCGGTGGGATGCACGAGCAGCGCGGGCTCGAAGTCGTCCCGCGTGACGCCGGCCGCCGCCGCGTTCCTGGCCACCGAGCGGGTGCGCGCGTGGGCGTACTGCACGTAGAAGACGGGGTTGTCGTTCGAGCGCGAGCGCAGCTGCTCGCCGTCGAGCGAGAGCGGCGAGTCGGCGGGGTAGCGTGCGAGCCAGTAGCGCAGCGCATCCGCACCGAGCCAGGAGAGCAGGTCGTCGAGCTCGATGATGTTGCCCGCGCGCTTGGAGAGCTTGGCGCCGTTGAGGTTGACGAGCTGGCCGATCAGCACGCTGAGGCTCACGGCCGGGTCGTCGCCCGCGGCGGCGGCGAGGGCCTTGAGGCGGCCCACGTAGCCGTGGTGATCGGCACCCAGGAGGTAGATCTTCTCGCCGAAGCCGCGATCCTTCTTGCTGAGGTAGTACGCCGCGTCCGCCGCGAAGTAGGTGACCACGCCGTTGCCGCGCGTGAGCACACGATCCTTGTCGTCGCCGAAGTCGGTGGTGCGCACCCAGACCGCGTCGTCGGCCTCGAAGACATGGCCCTGGGCGCGCAGGCGCGACTCGGCGTCGTCGATCGCGGTGCGACCGGTCTCGGGGTCTGCCGCGTGCAGCGAGAGCTCGGAGAAGAACACATCGAAGTGCACCCGGAAGCTCTCGAGCGACTGCTTGATCTCGGCCAGCTGGAATCCGTAGGCAAGGTCGCGCGCGATCGCCACGGCCTCCTCCTGGGGCAGGTCGAGCAGATCGGGGCGCTCGGCGAGCACCCGCTGGGCGAGCTCGCCGATGTAGGCGCCGGGGTAGCCCTTCTCCGGGGTGGGCTCACCCTTGGCTGCGGCGAGCACCGAGAGGCCGAAGACGTCCATCTGGCTGCCGGCGTCGTTGATGTAGTACTCCGTCGTGACGGCGGCCCCCGAGGCCTTGAGCACGCGCGCGATCGAGTCGCCGAGCGCCGCCCACCTCGTGTGGCCGATGTGCAGCGGACCGGTGGGGTTGGCCGAGACGAACTCCATGTTGATCACGTGGCCGGCGAGGGCCGTGTTGTGCCCGTACGAGTCGCCCGCCTCCACCACGGAGCGAGCGATCTCGCCCGCCGCGGCGGCATCGAGCCGGATGTTGATGAAGCCGGGGCCGGCCACCTCCACGGCGTCGACGCCCTCGACGGCCTCGATGGCGGGTACGAGCTCGAGCGCGAACTCGCGCGGGTTGCGGCCGAGCCGCTTGGCGAGCTTCATGGCGATGTTCGACGCCCAGTCGCCGTGGTCGCGGTTGCGGGGGCGCTCCAGCACCGTGTCGGCCTCGGTGATCACGACACCCTCGGCGGCTGTGGAGCCCGCGAGATGGGTGCTCACGATCGTGAAGAGGGCGGCGGAGAGGGCTTCAGGAGTCACGGCGAACAATCCTACCGCCGCCGCGGTTCAGCCGAGCTGCACGAGCTCCCGGATGTCGTCGGTGGGCAGCTCGTCGACCACGGCGCCGACCTCGAGCCGGTCGAGGCGGAGGAAGCCGCCGTTGGTGGTGAGGAACGCCGTGTCGGAGGCGTCTCGGCCCGTGGCGATGCGCACGAGGCTCTGCCTCGGCGCGAGGGTCGTGGCGTCGACCACCTGCCATGCGCCGTCGACGTAGGCCTCGGCCACGGCGTGGAAGTCCATGGGCGAGAGACCGGGGGCGTAGACCGAGGCGAGGCGGGCCGGCACGTCGAGCGCGCGCAGCAGCGCGATCACGAGGTGCGCGTAGTCGCGGCACACGCCCTGGCGGAGCAGCAGGGTCTGCACCGCGCCGTCGGTGGGCGCGCTCGAACCGGGCACGTAGCTGAGCTCCGATCCCACCCACGAGCTCACCGCCTCGAGCAGCACGCGCCCGTGCAGGCCGTGGAACTCGGCCACCGCGGTGGGCAGAAGGGTGTCCGACTCGCAGTAGCGGCTCGGCCGGAGATAGCGGATGAGGTCCATCGGCAGCACGGGGGCGGGCTCCACCCGACCGTCGACCACCGCTTCGTAACGTGCGGTGAGCGTACCGGCCGGCACCTCGAAGGTGTGCAGTCGGGTGCCGTGCTGGTCGAACACCTCCTCGGGAGTCACGAGCTCGCCGCCTGCGCGGTACTCGATGAGCTCTCGGGAGGTCTCGACGCCTTCGGCGACGGCGAGGGAGAAGACGACGGTGGTGGCCTTGTCGACGGTCGCGTCGATCGAGGCGAAGACGGTGCGCTGCATGCTCCCGATCCTGACACGGCCTGAGGCCCTCCGGTGACAGGATCGCTCCGCCGACCCTGCTAACCTGGAGGCACCCGGGCCCCCATAGCTCAGGGGATAGAGCGTCTGCCTCCGGAGCAGAAGGCCGCAGGTTCAAATCCTGCTGGGGGCACCCTCGTCACCACCCGCCGTCTCGGCCGAGTCGATTTCCCTCGAAATCCTCATCTTCCCCCTCTCGGGCCTCTAGGATGAGCGCCACGCGGACCACCCATCCGCGCACATCAGGGCAGTCCATCGATGAAGAGGATCCGAGAGCATGAGCGCCATCGAGACCTACCGGAGCCACAACATGTGGCACAACCGCATGCAGGGCGAAGACACCGATCTGTCATCACACGTCATCCGCACCCAGGCCATCGCCGAAGGCCGCACCTGGGCGCGGACGCGCCAGTGCGACCACATCGTGCGGAAGGCCGACGGCTCGATCGAGTCGGTCACTCCCTACGCCAAGCGCCCGACCTCGGTCTAGACCAGGCGCACGAAGTAGTAGCTGCCCCACAGCCCGTTGGCGTGGGTCACGTACCGGCCCCAGTCGGGCGAGTGGATGACTCCGCCGTGCCCGTCGTAGATGCCGATGTGCGATCCCGGCCAGACCACGAGGTCGCCCGGCTGCGCATCCTGCGCCGACACACGCACACCCATGGCCGCCTGGCGGCTCACGAGACGCGGTAGCTGGATGCCGAACTGGCCGTAGACGTACTGGGTGAGGCCGTCGCAGCCGAAGCTGTCGTTGGGGTCGGCTCCGTAGCCGTAGGGCACGACGCCCACGAACTGCTCGGCGTAGTCCACGACCGCCTGGCCGCTGTACGACTGCGCGGGCGGCGACACGTTGACGGGTGCAGACGGTGCCGGGGCGGGAGCGGAACCGCCACCACCGCCGCCTCCCCCGCCGCCGGAACCGGAACCGCCTTCGGCGGCGTCGGCCGCCTCCTGACGCTGACGCTCCGCCTCGGCGGCCGCTTGCGCCGCCGCCTCCTCCTGCTCCTTGGCGATGCGGGCCTGCTCGGCCACGCGCACTCCCTCCTCGAACTGCGCCTGAGTGAGGGCGGTGTTGGTCTTGAGGGCGTCGAGCTGCACCGTGAGCTCGGCCTCGTGCGCCTCCTGCTCGAGCAGGGCGCTCTGCACGGTCTGCTGCGCGTCGCGCGCCGACTGGAGCGACTCGGCGGCCGCGGTGGCGAGGCCCTCGAGCTTGGACTCGGCCACGGCGGCCTGCTCGCTCAGCGAGTCCGCGGTGTTCGAATCCTGCTCGGCCTGGTCGAAGACGGTCTTGCTCGTCTCACTGAGCTTCGACATGGCGCCGAGCTGGTAGAGCAGGTCGTCGCTGCCATCGCCGGAGACCATGAGCTGCGACGTGAGGTCGTTGCCCGCACTGCGGGCGAACTGGGCCGCGAGACCCGCGGCACGCTTGCTCGAGGCGGCGGCGTCGGCTTTCGCCTGCTCCGCCTGAGAAGCCAGGCCGTCGGCCTTCCGCTGACCGGCGGCCAGAGCCTTCTGCGCCGTCTGATCCACCTGCCACGCCTCGTTCGCCACGACCTGGGCGGCGTCGACGTCGTCCTGGAGACCGGCTATGAGGCCCTCGAGCTCGCTGATCTGGGCGGCCTTGGCGCTCTCGCTCTGCTGCGCGGCCTGCACGTCGTCCCACGAGGGGTAGTCGGTGGCCATCGCGGGAGACGAGATGAGCAGGGTGGCGGCGAGCACCGTGGCCGAGAACAGCGCGCAGGGCCCGGCCAGTCGGCGTGGAGCCCGGAAGGCGGATGTCTCGGTGCGGCGCATGGGTCTCCCCCGGTGATCGGATCAGGCGATCGTGAACACTTACGTCACACGAGTCACAGCAACAACATCGATCACATTAGCAACACGCCGAGCACAATGTCAGCCCCGAGGTGGGAATCGGGGTTATAAGCGGCCCTTCCCTCGGGCAGGGAGGGTGATCAGACGGGCGATCAGGCAGCGCGCGCGATCAGGCGGCGAGAGCTGCGGCGCGCGTGACCGACGAGAGGATGCCGGCGAACTGGCCGCGCTCCGCCCGCACGTCTTCGGGGTGCCACTGCACGCCCACGATCGGCAGCTCGCGGTGCTCGACCGCCTCGATGAGCCCGTCCTCCGCCGTGGCGGCGATGCGGAGACCCCGGCCGAGCCGGTCGATGGCCTGGTGGTGGGCGCTCCGAGTGCTGAGTGCGCCGCCGAAGCGCGCGGCGAGCCTCGACTCCGCCGCGAGCGCCACGTCGTGCGTCGACATCACGCGGTGCACAGGAACACCCTCGTTGCGGTGCGAGGAGGAGTCGCCGAGATCCTGCAGGAGTGTGCCGCCGAGGGCCACGTTGATGATCTGGTGGCCACGGCAGACGCCCACGAGCGGCGTCGCGCGCTCGGCCGCGCGCCGCACGAGTGCGAGCTGCGCGTCGTCGGCACGCTCGAGGTGGGCGCCCTCCCTCGCGTAGCCGCGCGCCGCGCCGTAGTACTCGGGCGCGATGTCCTCGCCGCCCAGCACCACGATCGCCGCCGAGCGCTCGGTGCGGCGCAGAGTGCCGAGCGCGCCCTCCTCCGCGGCGGAGACCACATCGACCTGCCAGCCCACGGCCTCGGAGTCGGCCACGGCACGTGCGAGCAGGAGCTTCGAGTAGGCGGCGTACTCCAGGGCGAGCGGCCGGTCGCGCGTGGCGACCACGACGCTGAGGCGGGCTCCGGAGGTCATGCATCCATCCTCGCGATCTCGGCTCCCGGTCGCACGCGCCCCGTAACGGGACGACACATCCGCGACGCCGCATCCGGGGCCGCCCGCTCGGAGGACGTTCAGCAATCACGGGGAGAACACCCGGTTCCGTAGCGGTGAGGAGTCAGCCCTCCTAGGATTCAGGCAATGAGAGCACCGCACCGCCTCCGTCGCGCGGCCACTCGCCGCCCCCTGTCCGCCGCCGTCTTCGCCGCCGCAGCCGCCCTCGTGGCCGCCGCGGCACTGCTCGCCACCCCGGGTGGCCTCCTGACGCCGCTCGCCGCCCACGCGGGTGACCCCGTCTCGCTCGACGGCCGGTACGTCGTCGACGAGGTGGGAGTGCTCGGCTCCGCCGAGTCCGAGGTGCAGGAGGCCGTTGACACGCTCGCCACCGAGCAGGGCGTCAACCTCTTCGTCATCTACACCGACCGCTTCGAGAACCCCTCCGACCGCGGGGCCTGGGCCGACGAGGTGGCCGACATCAACCAGTTCGGCACCAACGACGTGCTGCTCGCGGTGGCCGTCGACGACCGGCTGTACCAGTTCTCCGTGGCCTCCGACTTCGCGCTCGACGACGAGACGCTCTCCCGGATCGAGACCGACGACCTCATCCCCGCCCTGCGCGACGACGACTGGGCAGGGGCCGGCGTGGCCGTGGCCGAGGGGCTCGACCGCGAGCTCGGCGCCTCGGGCGGCGACTCGGAGAGCACGCCGGGCGGCCTCCCCGCCGCCGTGTTCTGGCTCATCGCGATCCTCGTGATCGTGATCGTGGCCGCCCTCGTGATCGCGCTCGTCATCCGCCGTCGTCGTCGCCTCGACGCGGTGGCCACCGAGAAGGCGGCCGTCGCAGGTCCCAGCCTCAAGGAGCTCGAGCAGCGGGTGGGCGCCGTGCTCGTGGACCTCGACGATGCCGTGACCTCGAGCGAGGAGGAGCTCGGCTTCGCCGTGGCCCAGTTCGGCACCGAGGCGACCGCGCAGTACTCCCAGGTGCTCGCCGCCGTGAAGACGACGCGCAGCGAGGCCTTCGCGCTCAAGCAGAAGCTCGACGACGCGGTGCCGGACACCGACGAGGAGCGGCGCGCCTGGTGCGAGCAGATCATCGCGATGTGCGACTCGGCCTCCGACCAGCTCGACGCCCAGGTCGACTCCTTCGCGGCCCTCCGCGAGGTGGAGCGCGACCCCGCGGCCTCCCTCGCCGCGGCCGACACCGATCTCGCCGCCCTCGCCACCGAGACCACGGACGCGAAGGCCAGGGTGACCCGCCTCGTGGAGCGGTACGACGCGAACGCCCTGAGCACGGTCGACGGCAGCGTGACCCAGCTCGAGAGCCTGCGCACCTTCGCCACGAACGAGCTCGAGGCCGCGCGCACGGAGATCGCCGCGGGCAAGACCGCCGAGGCGGCCCTGGGCATCCGCGCCGCCCGCCAGGCCATCGGCCAGTCGCGCACCCTCGTGGGGGCCATCGCCACTCTCGAGACCGAGCTCGAGAGTGCGGCCGGCAGTCTGGCCGCCGTCGTGGGCGATGCGGAACGCGACGTCGCCGAGGCCGCCCGGCTGCAGGCAGCAGGTCAGGCGCCCGCCGACCTCGCACCCCTCGCCCAGACCGTGAGCGTGGAGCTCGACCGCTCGCGCAGCATCGGCGCCCGCGACCCGCTCACCGCCCGCGCCGCCCTCGAGGCCGCCGACGCACCCCTCGACACGGCTCTCGCCGCCATCCGCGGTGAGCAGGAGCGCGCCGCCAGGCTCATCGTGCAGCGCGACCGTGCCATCGCGACCGCCCAGAACGAGGTGGGCCAGGCGCAGAGCTTCCTGCAGACCCGCCGCGGCGCCGTGGGGCCGGATGCGCGCACACGGCTCTCGGAGGCGCAGCGCCACCTCGACCAGGCACTCGCCACGGCCACGACCGATCCGGAGGCCTCCCTGCGCGATGCCACCACGGCCTCCCAGCTCGCGAGCCGCGCCACCTCGGCCGCCAGACTCGACGTGTCGACCGCTCAGGGCTCGTACGGCCAGAGCTCGAACGGCGCGTACGACGGCGGCGGTCGCGGCGACGACGACGACAGCTTCAGCGGAGGGCTGCTCGGCGGCATCCTCGGCGGTCTCCTCAGCGGCGGGGGCGGCGGAGGCAGCAGTTGGAGCAGCGGATCCAGCGGCGGCTGGGGCGGCGGCAGCCGCGGGGGTGGCTACAGCGGCCGCTCGCGCTCCTCGAGCTCGGGCTCGCGTCGTTCGAGCGGCGGGCGCTCCTCGGGCCGCCGAGGCGGTGGCGGCCGCTTCTAGCCGCTTCGCCCCCCACCCCCGTACACACGACCTCATCGATCAGAACCTCATCGATCAGAACCAGAACAGAAGGAGAACACGATGTCCACCAAGCAGTCGATCTTCGGCCGCATCGCGCAGCTCGCGAAGGCCAACATCAACAACCTGATCGATCAGGCCGAAGACCCCCAGCTCATGATCGACCAGCTCGTGCGCGACTACACGTCGAACATCGCCGACGCCGAGAGCGCGATCGCGCAGACCATCGGCAACCTGCGTCTGCTCGAGGACGACCACCGCGCCGACGTGGCCGCCGCCGCCGACTGGGGCCGCAAGGCTCTCGCGGCGAGCACGAAGGCCGATGAGTTCCGCGCCGCAGGCAGCACCGCAGACGCCGACAAGTTCGACGCCCTCGCCAAGGTGGCTCTCACCCGCCAGCTGAACGCCGAGAACGAGGCGCGCGACGCCGAGCCCTCGATCGCCTCGCAGACCGAGTCGGTCGAGAAGCTCAAGACGGGCCTCACCTCCATGAAGGAGAAGCTCGGCCAGCTCAAGTCGAAGCGCGACAACCTCGTGGCCCGTGCCAAGACGGCCGAGGCGCAGGGCAAGGTGCAGGATGCGCTGAAGAACATCAACGTGCTCGACCCCACGAGCGACCTCGGCCGCTTCGAGGACAAGATCCGCCGCGAGGAGGCCCGCGTGCGTGGCCAGGAGGAGCTCAACGCCTCGAGCCTCGACTCGCAGTTCGAGAGCCTCGACGATCTGGGCGAGCTCACCGAGGTCGAGGCGCGACTCGCCGCCCTCAAGGCCGGCTCGGCTCAGAAGACCGTCACCGACGGCCAGTAGCGCCGGTCGAGGCGTGAGCACGCACTTCGTCGTCGTCCCCGCGTGGCAGGGCTCGGGTTCGAGCAGGGCCATGCGGTTGATCGACGGCGCCGACGCCATTCGCGGAGATCTGCCGGCCGCCTCCACCACGGTGGTGGAGGTGCCGGCGGGCGCGGGTGAATCCCTCGACACGGGGGTGCACCGCTACTCCTCGATCGCCCAGATCGCCGAGTCGCTGACGGCGGCGCTCGAGCAGGTCACCGGCACGCCGCTCATCGTCGGCGGCGACTGCGGGGTCGAGTTCGCGGCCATCAGGCACGCCCTGGCCGGTCGCGACGACGTGGCCGTGGTGTGGTTCGACGCGCACGCCGACCTCAACACCCCGGAGTCGTCGCCCTCCGGTGCGTTCCACGGCATGGTCGTGCGCACTCTGCTCGGCGGCGGCCCCGCCGACCTCGCGCCGTCTCCCCTGCTCGAGCCCGGGCGGCTCATCCTCGCCGGCACGCGCTCGCTCGACGACGCCGAGGCCGACCATGTGGCCGAGGCCGGCATCGTGCTGCTGCCTCCCGAGAGGCTGCGCACCCCCGAGGCCGTCGTGGCCGCCGTGCGCGCCACCGGCGCCCGCTCGGTGTACCTGCACGTCGATCTCGACGTGCTCGATCCGGCCGAGATCACCGGGGTCGCCTTCCCCGAGCCCTTCGGCGTCGGGGTCACGGAGCTCACCGACGCCATCAGGGCGGTGCGGGCGGAGTTCGAGCTCGTCGGCTCGGGGATCACCGAGTTCGCCCCGGCCGATCCGGGTGCCGCCGTCGGCGACCTCCCCACCATCCTGCGGATCGTCTCCGCTCTCGTACGTTGAAGACCCACCCCAGAGGAGTGACCATGAGCCAGGAATTCGATGTCATCGTGATCGGAGCGGGAGCGGTGGGCGAGAACGTGGCCGACCGCGCCGTGCAGGGCGGCCTCACCGTCGCTCTCGTGGAGGCGGAACTGGTGGGCGGCGAGTGCTCGTACTGGGCCTGCATGCCGTCGAAGGCCCTCCTCAGGAGCGGCGAGGCCGTGCGGTCCGCCCAGCACGTGGGAGGCGCCGCCGAGGCCGTGACGGGTGACATCGACGTGGCGGCCGTGCTGAAGCGGCGCGACTCGTTCACGAGCGGCTGGGACGATTCAGGCCAGGTGGAGTGGGTGCGGGGCGCCGGCATCGAGCTCGTGCGAGGCCACGCCATGTTCACGGGCGTCAAGGAGCTGCGCGTCACCGCGGAGGGCGGCGCAGAGAGCACCCTCGTGGCCCGGCACGCCGTGGTGGTCTCGACGGGTTCGACCGCCCTGCTCCCCGACGTGCCCGGCCTCGCCGAGGCGCGCCCGTGGACGAGTCGCGAGGCCACGAGCGCGAAGAGCATCCCCGCGCGCCTCACCGTGGTGGGCGGCGGGGTCGTGGCCGTCGAGATGGCCACCGCCTACGCCTCGCTCGGCGCCGAGGTCGACCTCGTCTCGCGCGGAAAGCTGCTGGCCACCCAGGAGCCCTTCGCCGGCGAGATCGTGGCCACCTCGCTCGAGGGCCTCGGGGTGCGCCTGCACCTCGAGCACTCCCCCACCGAGGTGCGGCGCGGAGACGACGGCGTGGTGCGCACGACCCTCGACGACGGCACCGTGCTGGAGTCGGAGGAGATCCTCGTGGCCACCGGTCGACTCCCGCGCACGGGCGACCTCGGCCTCGAGGCCATCGGGCTGACCCCGGGCGACTGGCTCCACGTCGACGACAGCCTGCGCGTGCTCGGCGACGACGGCGCTCCCCTCGGCGAGGGCTGGCTGTACGCCACGGGAGACGTGAACCACCGCGCCCTGCTCACCCACCAGGGCAAGTACCAGGCCCGCGCGGCCGGCGACGCGATCGTGGCACGCGCCACGGGCGAGACCGTGCACGACGGCCCCTGGGGCAAGCACGCGGCCACCGCCGACCACCGCGCCGTGCCGCAGGTGACCTTCACCGACCCGCCCGTCGCCTCGATCGGCCTCACGGCGGCCGCCGCCGAGAAGGAGGGCCTGCGCACCCGGGTGGTCGACTACGAGATCGGCAGCGTGGCCGGCGCGAGCGTGCACAGCGACGGCTACACGGGCACCGCGCGCATGGTGGTGGACGAGGATCGCCAGGTGATCGTGGGCGTGACCTTCGTGGGGCCAGACATGCAGGAGCTGCTGCACTCCGCCACGGTGGCCGTGGTGGGCGAGGTGCCGCTCTCCCGGCTCTGGCACGCCGTGCCCTCCTACCCCACCATCAGCGAGGTCTGGCTGCGCCTGCTCGAGGGCTACGGCAGGCAGAGCGCATGACGGAGCGGAGGCACGGCATGGAGCGGGTGCGGGCGGTGCTCTACGCGCCGCCGATCGCTCGAGCCGGCTACCTCTACGCCACCGGTGTCGGACTCGTGCTCGGATCGCTAGGCGTGGTGCTCGCCGGCGCCAAGGCCAGACGGGTCGACGGTCTGTTCGTGTTCACGGGCCTGCCGTCGTGGGCGTTCCGCCGCGGCGGCACGTGCGTGGGCGGCGTCTACCTCACGCGCATCAACGACGCCCCGTCGGTGCTGCGGCACGAGGCCGTGCATCGTCGGCAGTGGCAGACGTACGGCATGGTGTTCCCGCTGCTGTACGCCCTGGCCGGGCAGAATCCGCTCACCAACCACTTCGAGATCGAGGCCGGGCTCGAGGACGGCAACTACCTGCCGCGGCGCAAGGGCTAGCGGCTGAGGATCTCGGCGTCTCCGGCGAACCAGACGCACAGGTCGTCGCCGTCGAAGTCGGCGAGGCCGGTCGACATCTCGCCCATCCAGGCGGTGACGGCGCGCTCGACGGCCTGGCCGGGAGCGCAGGCGAGGCCCGATCCCATGGCACCGGAGCGCACGTCGCGCGGCAGCCAGGCCACGGTGACCCGCTCGGGAGTGGCGATCGGGTCGATGTCGGATGCCGTGGCGACCTCCACGAAGACCTGGCCGCGGGCCTTGTCGCCGAGGAGGGCGACGATCGCGCGGATGGAGTCGAGATCGGCTTCGGTGCCTGCGATGAGGACACGGCCGGTGGCACGGGACACGTCGGTGGCGTCAGAGGCGATCACATACATTTGACCTCAGTATAGGCATGCCTTACTTAGGATTGCCACACCTCACCGCGTGCCGATCACCACTGCGGCGGGTGCACCGTCTCCCAGCGCAACCGGCGCTCGAGCTGACGGCCCAGCGCGAGCAGCGTGGCCTCGCCTCCCGGCCGTCCGATGAGCTGCGCCCCCATCGGCAGCCCCTCCACCGTGCGGTGCACCGGGAGGGTGATGGCCGGCAGTCCGCTCACGTTCACGAACGAGGTGAAGGGCGAGTAGAGCACCTGCTGCTCGAAGTTCCTCTCGCCGTCGTCGGGGTCGTGCCAGCCGATCGGGCGCGGCGTCAGTGCGAGCGTGGGAGTGAGCACGGCGTCGAAGCGGTCGAACTGCCGGATGATGGACCGCTCGAACGCCGACAGCGTGCTGAGCGCCGCCGCGAGCTGCTGTGCCGAGAGCGCCCGCCCGCGGTGCATGAGCCACCGGGTGAGTGGTTCGAGCAGGTGCTCGGTGTCGTCGTCGGCGGCGATCTGGGAGGCGCCCACCTGCCAGATGGTGCGGAACGCCGCGTAGTACTCGGGCGAGGGCTCGAGCGAGAGCTCCTCCATGCCGTGCCCGAGCTCCACGAGGCCGTCGCGCGCCACGGCGAGGGCGGCCTCGGCCTCCGGCGCCACCGTGATGTCGTAGTCGTGCCGCCACGGGGAGTCGGTGGTGACACCGATCTGGAACCGTCCCTCTCCGCGCACGGCGGCACCGAGGTAGGGCCCGTCGTCGTACTCGGGCGCCCGAAGCGTGAAGGGGTGCACGATGCGGCCGCCCCGACGCGCGATCATGCCGTCGAGCAGCATCGCCGCATCCGTGACCGACCGGGCCAGAGGGCCGGCCACGCTGAGCCCCCCGAGCGATCCGATGCCCGAGAGCGCGGGCACGAGCCCCCTGGTGGGCTTGAGCCCCACGAGACCGCACGCAGCCGCGGGGATGCGGATGGAACCCCCGCCGTCCGATCCGGGCGCGAACGGCAGCAGGCCCGCCGCCACGGCCACCGCCGCTCCCCCGCTCGACCCGCCTGGGCCCAGCCGGGTGTCGTAGGGGTCACGGGCGGGGGGCGCCACGGAGCTCTCGGTGTACCCCGACAGCCCGAACTCGGGAGTGGCGGTCTTGCCGAGGCTCACGGTGCCCGCGGCGTCGAGCTGCCGCACGATCTCGTCGCTCGCCTCGGGCACGACATGCTCGAAGAGACGGGATCCGAAGGTCGTGCGCACCCCCGCCCGGCGGGCGAGATCCTTGTCGCCCGAGGGCAGGCCGAAGAGCGGCGCTGTGCGGTCGTCGGCGGAGTCGAGCTCGCGCGCCCTCTGCCTGGCCTTCTCCGCCGTGACCGTGTGGAAGGCACCGAGCGAGGGATCGAGGCGTTCGATGCGCTCGAGGTAGTGATCGGTCAGCTCGAGCACGCCGAGCTCGCGGCGCTGCACGAGCCGGTACTGCTCGAGGGCGCTCAGGTCGTGCAGGGCATCGCTCATGACGACCGAGCGCTACTTGAGCGACTTCTGCAGCAGCACCGTGCCGAGCCAGTGTCCGAACTTGAAGCCCACGCGGCCGAGCCGACCGACCTCCTTGAAGCCGAAGGCCTCGTGCAGGCGGATCGAGGCGTCGGCCCCCTGATCGGCGATCACCGCGAGCATCTCCTTGATGCCGGCCTGCTTCGACCGCGTGATGAGCTCGGCGAGCAGGGCCTTGCCGAGCCCCTTGCCCGTGGCGGCAGGGCCGAGGTAGATCGAGTTCTCGACCGTGCGGCGGTACGCGGCCTTCTGCTTCCAGGCCGAGACGTAGGCGAAGCCGAGCAGGGTGCCTGCTGGCGAGAGCGCCACGAGGAAGGGGTAGTCGAACTTGCGGGTCCAGGCGAACTTCTGGCGCCACTCCTTGAGCGTCATGGCGTCTTCGTCGAAGGTCACGACCGTGTTGGCGACGTAGTGGTTGTAGATCTCGCGGATGTAGGGCAGGTCGCTCTCCACCGCATCCCGGATCGTGTACTCGAACGGCACCTCGAGCGGGGGCTTCTCGTCGACGGCCGGCCTGAGGTTCCTCGGCAGCCGGCGGCGCGGCTGGTACTCCTCTTCCAACATGCGATCAGCCTACGTGCCAGTCCACGGGATCCGCTCCCTGCTCGGCGAGCAGCGCGTCGGCCCTGCTGAAGGGCTTCGAGCCGAAGAAGCCGCGGTGCGCGGAGAGGGGACTCGGATGCGCCGAGGCGATCGAGGGCACGTCGCCGAGCATCGGCACGAGCCCCTCGGCATCCTTGCCCCACAGGATCGCCACGAGCGGCCCACCGCGCTCGGCCAGCACCTGGATGGCGTGCGCGGTCACCTCCTCCCAGCCCTTGCGGCGATGGGATCCGGCCTCACCCGGCGTGACCGTGAGCACCCTGTTGAGCAGCAGGACTCCGTTGGCCTCCCACGACGAGAGGTCGCCGTGCTCGGCCGGTGGGATGCCGAGATCGTCGTGCAGCTCGCGGTAGATGTTGGCGAGGCTCCGCGGGATCGGCCGCACATCGCGCGCGGTGGCGAACGAGAGTCCGATCGGGTGGCCGGGGGTGGGGTAGGGATCCTGGCCCACGATGAGCACCCGCACATCGTCGAGCGGTGCCCGGAAGGCCCTCAGCACGTCGGGGCCGGCCGGCAGGTATCCCCGCCCGGCGGCGTTCTCGGCGCGAAGGAAGTCGCCGAGGGCGGCGAGACGGTCGCCGATGGGCTCGAGAGCCAGGGCCCAGTCGGGGTCCATCGACCCGCTTTGGGCGAGCTCGGTCAGGGAGAGCGGTGGCATGGAGAGGAGCGGGGCGCCCGGGCTCAGCCCGCGCCGACGGTCGAGACCCGCACGCTGCCGGAGTCGGGTGTGATCTTCCACACCGAGCCGCGGCCGATCACGCGCAGGGGCCCTTCGCCGATCACCAGGGCGGTGTGCTCGTCGATCGCGACCCCTCCGTCGACGACTCCGGCCTCGGTGGCGGCGATGAGCCGAGTCACCGACCCCCACTGCGCGGCGTGCACGTCGACGGCGAGGTCGATGAGGCCGATGCCGGGAGCCACGGTGAGCTGCTCGAGATCCTCCGCAGCCTCCTCGGCACCGATCTCGACGGTGTCGATCTTCCAGCCGCCCACCACGGCCTTCTCGGCCACGATCGCCGCTCCCGCCGAGAACCCGAGGTAGGGCACGCCGGCGGCCACGAGTCGTCGCAGCTCGCCGAACGAGGGCTCGAGAGACGTGCGGTAGGCGGGGGTGAGCCCGCCCCACACCACGATGCCGTCGACCTCCGCGAACGCGGAGGGCTGGATGGGCGCGTTCTCGAGCGCCAGCACCGCCACGGGATCGAACCTGCCGAGCAGCTCGAAGGCCGCCAGGAGCTCGGCGAACTTCTCCGGGCCGTCGCCGTCGCGCACGAGCACGATGGCCAGCCGGCCCCCTTCGAGCTTGCCCGCCGCTTCGGCGTGCGCGGCGACCTCCTCGAAGAACGGGCGGTACACCTCGCCCTCGGCTTCGACCGGCCAGCCGCCGCCGACCAGGTGGATGCTCATTCGGCACCCACGGGCGGGTGCGCCGACCAGGGGAAGACGATCCAGCGGTCGGTGGTCTTCCAGTGGAAGTCGGGCGCGATGACCGAGCGAGGCTTGATGTAGAGGGTGGCCGACTTCACGGTGATGTCGACCTTCTCGAGCAGCTCCACCACGAGCGCGAGCGTGCGGCCGGAGTCGGCGACGTCGTCGACGAGAAGCACGTTCTTGCCGATCAGCGGCTCGTTGTCGAGCAGCGGCGGGAGGATGATGGGCTCCGGCAGCGTCTCCTCGATGTCGGAGTAGAACTCCACGTTGAGGCTGCCGCAGCTCTTCACGCCGAGGGCGTAGGCGAGGGCACCGCCAGGGATGAGGCCGCCGCGCGCGATGGCGATCACGAAATCGGGCTCGAAACCGGACTCCACGATGTCCTGCGCGAGCGAGCGGGACGCCTCTCCGAACTCGAGCCAGCCGAGCACCTCCCGCTCGGGTGTGTCGGCCTCGGTGGGTTCTATGCTCGATTCCATGCACGCCAGGCTACCGGACGCGATGAGGTCGCCGAGCGGCGTCGTGGGCGTCACCGCCTCGCTCATCGGATTCCTCTTCCTCGTCGAGATCACGAGCGGCATCATCCAGGGCTACTACGTGCCCCTCATCCCGGATCTGGTGCGTCACCTCGGCATCCGCGACGCCGACTTCAACTGGTTCGAGGCCGCGCAGCTGCTGCTCTCGGCCATCGTGGTGCCCGTGCTCGCCAAGCTGGGCGACATGGTGGGGCACAAGCGCATCCTGCTCATCTCGACCGTGCTCACGGCCCTCGCGAGCTGGTGGCTCGTGCTCGCGGGCGACTTCACGAGCTTCCTCATCGCGTGGGCGCTGCAGGGCTTCTACGTGGTGTGGCTGCCGCTCGAGGTGGCGCTCATCTTCGACAGGGGCCGGCGCACCGGCCGGGCCGCCTCGCAGACCCGCCGCGCGGCCGGGCTGCTCGTGGTGGCGCTCGAGGCGGGGGCCATCATCGGCGCTCTCTCGAGCGGGCAGATCTTCACGGCGCTCGGCGGCGACGTGCCGCTCACCATGATGGTGCCGGCGATCGCCGTGACGCTCGTGTTCTTCGCCATCCTGTTCGGGGTGCCCGAGTCGACCCCGAGCCCCGGGCGACGGCTCGACATCCTGGGCTTCACACTGCTCACCCTCGGGCTGCTGCTCGTGACCAGCGGGCTCACCTTCCTGCGCATCAACGGTCCGGAGACGTGGTGGGTCTGGGCGCTCATCGCCCTCGGGGTGCTCTCGTTCCTGCCGTTCGGCGCCTACGAGCTGCGGCAGAAGGATCCGGCCATCGACCTGCGCATGCTGCGGCAGCCCACCATGTGGCCCGTGCAGCTCACCGCCGGTCTCGTGGGCATCAGCCTGCTCGGCGCGCAGGCCCCGCTCAGCACCTTCGCCGGCACGGATCCAGTGAACGGCTACGGCCTCGGCCTCCCCGCCTCGTCGATCTCGTACCTCATCGGTGCCTACCTCATCTCGATGATCGTGGGCGCCCTGCTGTTCCCCGTGGTCTCCCGGCGCACGAGTCCGCGGGTCGCCCTCATCGCCGCAACGTTCCTCGTAGCCATCGGCTACGGCCTGTTCCTGCCGTTCCACGTCGAGACCTGGCAGGTGTTCGTCAACATGGCGATCGCGGGCATCGGATCGGGTGCGCTCGTGGGAGCCCTGCCCGCCGCCGCCGCGGCCGCAGCACCCCTCGGACACACCGGCATCGCGGCGGGCCTCACGAACACCACCAAGACGATCGGCGGATCGTTCGCCTCGGCGGTGTTCGCCGTGGTGCTCTTCCAGGGCGCCTCGACCGCCGTGACGGCCACGGCCTCGAGCCTGAGCGGCTACCTAGCGGTGTGGAGCATCTGCGCGGCCGGAGCCCTCGTGGCTGCCGTGCTCCTCTTCTTCGTGCCCAAGCTGGCCTTCGCCGACCCGGTGCTGGAGGAGCCCGTTCTCACTTCTCCGGCTGCTTGACCTTCAGCTCGCCGCGCGCCACCTTGTAGGGCGCCGACTGGGCCACGGGCTTGATCACCACGAGGTCGAGGCTGATGTGCGGGGGCAGCTCGAGCATCGACACGATCGTGGCGGCCACGTCGTCGGCGCTCAGCGGATCGGGCACGTTCGCGTAGACCGAGTCGGCGCGATCCTGGTCGCCCTTGAAGCGGTTGAGCGAGAACTCCTCGGTGTGCACCATGCCGGGCGCGATCTCGAGCACCCGGATGGGCTCGCCCGAGAGCTCGAGCCGCAGCACGTCGAGCATGGCGTGCTCGGCGAACTTGGCCGCGTTGTAACCACCGCCGCCCTCGTAGGGGGTGTGGCCGGCGATCGAGGTGACGGTGAGGATGTCGGCCGAGCCGCCGGGCTCGACCGAGGCGCGCAGCATCGGCAGCAGCGCCTGGGTCACCTGCTGCACGGCGATGACGTTGATCTCGTACATCCAGCGCCAGTCGTCGGCCGTGCCGCCCTCCACGGGGTCGAGGCCCATGGCCCCGCCGGCGTTGTTGACGAGGGTGGAGACGCCTCCCGTGGCCTCGAGGTGGTCGCGGAGCGCCTGCACGTCCTCCTGCTCGGTGAGGTCGGCCACGAAGTACGTGGCTCCCGTCTCGGCGGCGAGTTCCTGCAGCCTGTCCTCGCGACGGGCGACGCCCACCACCTCCCAGCCGTGGGTGCGCAAGAGGCGCACCGTGGCCGCCCCGATGCCCGAACTCGCTCCTGTGACCACTGCGCGCTTCATCCGCGTCCCTTCGACGGACCGGGACCTCCCCGGTCCCTTCCGTAATTACAAAGGTAGTGTGAGACGGTGTCGTCACCGGTCGCCTCCACTCCCCCGACGACAGCGCCCACGACGCGTCAACCGCTGTGGGACAACGCCCGCTTCGTGGCGATCACGCTCGTGGTGGTGGGTCACGCCATCCTCAAGCTCATCGGCGAATCGGATGAGGCCTACGGCGTCTACCTCTTCATCTACGCCTTCCACGTGCCGGTCTTCGTGGCCGTGGCGGGCTACTTCGCCAAGGCGGATGCACCGGGGCCGAAGCAGCTCAAGCGCCTGGTGACCGACCTGCTGCTGCCATACCTCATCTTCGAGACCATCTGGACGGGCATCCAGTGGGCCGTCACCGGTCGGGCTCGGATCGACTTCGTGAGCCCCTCGTGGACGCTGTGGTTCCTGCTCGCGCTCATCATGTGGCGAGTGGCGCTCCCCTATCTCGCCCTGCTGCGGTTCCCGTTGCTCATCTCCGTGGTCGTCTCGGTGGCGAGCGGCTACCTCCCCGCCCTCAACGGGGTGCTCGCGCTCGACCGCACGTTCGCGCTGCTGCCGTTCTTCGTGCTCGGCTGGAAGCTCAGGCAGCTGCCGCTCACCGAGCTGTGGCTCACGGCGTCGACCCGCACCGTGCTGCTCGTGCGTGCCGGCGCGGTGGCTCTCTTCGGCGTGCTGGCGGTCGTGATCGCCGTCGGCCTCCCGTTCTGGCGCGAGGTGAGCATCCGGCGCGTGTTCCTCTTCCAGGAGGCCTATCCCTCGTTCGGCTACGACGAGTGGTGGGCCGGTGCTCTGCGTCTCGTCGCGATCGGGGTGGCGGGGCTGCTCGTGTTCGCCTTCCTCGCCCTCGTGCCGCGCGGCACCACGTGGTTCTCGTCGTACGGCCAGGCCACGCTCTACGTGTATCTGCTGCACACCTTCGTGCTCTATCCGTTCCGCCAGTCGGGGTGGCTCGACGGGGAGCAGCCGTGGTGGATGCTGCCTGGCCTGATCGTGTTCAGCGTGCTCGTGGCGGTGGTGCTCTCGCAGCCGTTCGTGCGCCGCGTGTTCCGGCCGCTCGTGGAGCCCAGGGCCGACTGGCTCTTCGTTCGGCGCGGGTAGGGATCGCCCGGGCCGCTGGTACGTTACGCCGCGCGTCGGGCCTCGTTGCGCGGCGGCTCGGCCCGACCGTACGCTTCCAGCAGTTCCGATCCCCTGACTTTGGAGTCCTCCATGACCGACAATGCCGCGAACTGGAAGTTCGAGACGAAGCAGATCCACACCGGGGCGCAGCCGGACCCCACCACGAACGCCCGCGCCACGCCGATCTACCAGACCACCTCCTACGTGTTCGACAGCTCCGAGCACGCCAAGAACCTCTTCGCCCTCGCGGAGTTCGGCAACATCTACACCCGCATCCAGAACCCCACGCAAGACGTCGTGGAGCAGCGGGTCGCGGCTCTGGAAGGCGGAACAGCGGCGTTGCTGGTCGCCTCGGGTCAGGCGGCCGAGACATTCGCCGTGCTCAACATCGCGCAGGCCGGCGACCACATCGTGTCGTCGTCGTCGATCTACGGCGGCACCTACAACCTCTTCAAGTACACGCTCGCGAAGCTCGGCATCGAGACCACGTTCGTGGAGGACCAGGACGACGCCGAGGAGTGGCGCCGTGCGGTGCGCCCCAACACCAAGCTGTTCTTCGCCGAGACGATCGGCAACCCGAAGATCAACATCCTCGACATCGGCCTCGTCTCGACGGTCGCCCACGAGGCCGGCGTGCCGCTCATCGTCGACAACACGATCGCCACCCCGTACCTCATCCGGCCGCTCGAGCACGGCGCCGACATCGTGGTGCACTCGGCCACCAAGTTCCTCGGCGGCCACGGCACCGTGATCGGCGGCATCATCGTCGACGGCGGCAAGTTCGAGTGGTCGAAGAACGTCGAGAAGTTCCCGGGCCTCACCGAGCCCGACCCGTCGTACCACGGGGCGAGCTACACGGGTGTGCTCGGCGACGGCATCGCCTACATCATCAAGGCGCGTGTGCAGCTGCTCCGCGACCTCGGCGCCTCGATCGCCCCGGCCAGCGCCTGGCAGCTCATCCAGGGCATCGAGACGCTGTCGCTCCGCATCGAACGGCACGTGCAGAACGCGCAGGAGATCGCCGAGTGGCTCGACGCCCACGACGACATCGCCACCGTGTACTACGCGGGTCTTCCTTCGAGCCCCTGGTACGCCGCCGCCAACAAGTACGCCCCCAAGGGTGTCGGTGCGGTGCTCTCGTTCGAGCTCAAGGGCGGGGTGGATGCGGGGCGCACCTTCGTGGAGAGCCTCTCGCTGTTCAGCCACCTGGCCAACATCGGCGACGTGCGCTCGCTCGTCATCCACCCGGCCAGCACCACGCACTCGCAGCTCACCCCCGAGCAGCAGCTCACCACGGGCGTGACCCCGGGCCTCGTGCGCCTCTCGGTGGGCCTCGAGAACATCGACGACCTCAAAACCGACCTCGAAAGCGGCCTGGCAGCAGCCCGCGAAGTGGTCCGCGCCAACGCCATCTAGCTCCAGCACCAGAACGAAGGCCCCCCACGCGTAACATTCCGCGGGGGGCCTTCTTCGTGCGCGAGACTCGAGTTCGGCAGTGACGGCGCAGAAAGAGAAAAATGGACTGGCAGACCAACCAGACGAACGAGGACACGGTACCCAGTGGGTTCGTGACGGATGCGCAGATCCGGTCGGTGCTGGGCAAGCCGCCGGCGTCGGGGGCGTGGCGGGAGGGCGACCCCGTGGGGCGGCGGCTGTTCGCCGACATCGGGGAGTTCGTGTTCGAGAACGGCGCGGTCGTGCCGCACGTGCGGATGGCCTACCAGACCTACGGCACCCTCTCGCCCGAGCGCGACAACGCCGTGCTCGTGCTGCACGCGCTCACGGGCGACAGCAACCTCAACCACCCCGCCGAGCCCGGCCATCCGACCGACGGCTGGTGGTCGGGCCTCGTGGGCCCCGGCCTGCCGATCGACACCGACCGCTGGTTCGTGGTGGCCCCCAACATGCTCGGGAGCTGCCAGGGCTCCACCGGCCCCTCCTCCATCGCCCCCGACGGCGCCGAGTGGGGCGCCCGCTTCCCGTACACCACGATCGCCGACCAGGTGAGGGCGCAGCACGCCCTCGCCGAGACGATCGGCATCGAGGACTGGTTCGCGGTGGTGGGCGGCTCGATGGGCGGCATGCAGGTGCTCGAGTGGGCGGTGCGCTATCCGGATGCGATGCGTCGCGTGGCCGTGATCGCGGCCCCCGCCCTCAGCTCGGCCGACCAGATCGCGCTGAACTCCGTGCAGATCGAAGCCATCCGCGCCGACTCGGCCTTCCGCGGCGGCGATTACTACGACGCCCCAGACGGCGAAGGCCCGCACCAGGGTCTCGCGCTGGCCAGGCGCATGGCTCTGCTCAACTACCGCAGCCCGAGCGAGCTCAACGACCGCTTCCAGCGCAGCTGGCAGAGCGGCATCAGCCCGCTCGGCGGGGGCGGTCGCTTCGCCGTGGAGTCGTACCTCGACTTCCACGGCAACAAGTTCACCCGTCGCTTCGACGCCAACACCTACATCACCCTCGTGGAGGCGATGAACTCGCACGACATCGGCCGCGGTCGGGCCGGTGTGGTGGCCGCCCTCGAATCGGTGACCGCGCGCGCCCTCGTGCTCGGCATCGACAGCGACAGGCTCTTCCCGGTGGAGGACCAGGTGCTCATCGCCCGCCATCTGCCCAACACGCTCGACGGCACGGATCCCGTGGTGATCGAATCGAAGTTCGGGCACGACGGGTTCCTGATCGAGTTCGACGCGGTGGGGCGTGAGATCGCTCGTCTCTTCGCCGACCCGGCATAACCGCCCGGCCTCGCACGACCACCCGAACGCAAAAGCGGCCGGGGATCCCACTCTCGTGCGGATCCCCGGCCAATTCCCCCCAGAACTGAAGTAGACATTACCGACACCTGTCGACTTGTTCTCGCCCCAGTTCAGGGGGTACCCGCCGTCTGTATGATGCGAGGGTGCCACGGACCGAGCGCGAACGCCACAAGCTCCTCACCCGCACGGCGCGCAATTTCGGGCTCCTCTTCACGTCGTCGTCGATGACCTGCGTGATCGTCCCCAACCTCGCCGACCTCGGATCGATCGCCCCGCCGCTGCTCCTCATGGCACTCACGGCCCTCGGCTTCTACCTGCTCGGCTCCACGCGCACCTGGGTGCTGCCCCTCGCGACCTACGTGACGGCCCTCGCCGCCCTGGCCGCCTTCAGCCTGCCCGGTGTGCGGGTCGACGACCTCTCGACCACGAACGGCGTCACGCTGTTCGCCTCCACCGCCATCCCCTCCCTCATCTGCACCCTCGCCTCGAGCCCCCGCCTGCTCTGGATCGTGCTGCCCGGCTACGTGCCGGTGCTCGTGCTCGTGACCGTGGCCACCTGGCAGAGCGGTCGCGGGGCGTTCGTGATCGCCTCGGTCGTGGTGGGCTGGGTGGCGCTCTACGTGGCGGCCACCTGGCTCTCGGCCAGCCTCCAGCGCGCCTTCGCGGGCATGGCGAGGCTCAGTCGCGCCCACGTGGCCGAGCGCCAGTCGAGCGAGCGGGAGGCCCAGCGCCGCCACGGCGCCAGGCTCCTGCACGACACGGTGCTCGCCACCCTCACGCTGCTGGCGCACTCCGGCATCGGCGTGAATCCGGATGCCCTCCGCAACCAGGCCGCCGAAGACGCCAGGCTGCTGCGCCAGCTCAGGCTCGGCGGCACTCCCATGCCGCGCTCCTCCGGCGGCTACACGCTCGAGCGCGTGGAGACGAGCGATCTCGGCCACACCCTCGAATCGGTCAAGCAGCGCTTCGGCCGCATGGGCCTGCACGTCGCCTGGCACGGCTCGGGGCAGATCCTCCTGCCGAGCCACGTGCTCGACGCCTTCCTGCTCTCGCTCTCGGAGTGCCTCGAGAACGTGCGCCGGCACGCTGAGGTGGGATCGGCCGATGTCACGATCACCGAGGACGACACGACCGTGCGCGCCATGGTCACCGACGCGGGCGTGGGCTTCGACCTCGACGCGGTGGATCTCGGCCGCCTCGGCCTCGCGGAATCGGTGATGGCCCGCATCCGCGACGTGGGCGGCAAGGTGCGGCTGTTCTCCTCGCCGGGCTCCGGCACCACCGTGGTGCTCGAGGTGCCGAAATGACGGAGCCGCCCGCTGCCCGCACGCGCCAGAACACCAAAGGCCAGAACACCAAGGGCCAGGGCACCAGAAGCAGGAGCCGCTCCGGTGCAACCGAGGAGGCCACCGACGGCACCCTCACCCAGCTCGTACGAGCTCGCCGGATCGGCCCCAGGGCAGTCGACGAGGTGCGCCAGAACATCGAGCGCGATTCCCGCCTCGGTCTCGGCTACCTCGGCATCGGTGCCGTGATCGTCGGCGTCATCCTCATCGGGCGCGGCCTGGTCTCGCTCGGCTGGACCTGGCAGGTCAACGACGGGCGGATCCTCTCGACCCTCGGCTGGGTCATCGTGATCGCGGCGTTCGGGTGGGCGGTGCTGACCGCCCGCCGCATCCGCGGTCACCTGCCGATGCGGGCGTTCGTGCTGCTGCTCACCGCCGATGCCGTCGCCCTCGTGCTCGACGAAGTGGCGCTGGGGATGAGCGACGGGGCGAGCTACGGCTCCGTGGGCATCGGTGTGGGAGCGACCCTGCTGGCCAGCGTCACCTTCCGGCCGAGCTCGAACGTGCTCGTCGCCACCCTCGTGCTCACGGGCCTCTCGGTGGTCAGCATCATCTGGGCCGGCGTCGGCGATCCCCTGAGCGCGAGCATCGGCGTGGGGCAGCTCGTGCTCACCGTGGTGCCGGTGTTCGCGGGGATCCTCGTGGTGGGCTCGTTCGGCAACCTCGTGCAGCGCGAGCTCGACCGCACGGTGGCCGAGAGCACCATCGGCGCTCCCCGCTATGGCCTAGGCCTGCTCGCCTCCACCGAGCTCGCCCGCCTCGACCTCGCGGCCGAGGAGCTGCTGCAGGATGTGGCGACCGAGCGCGTGCCGCTCCCCCTCGACAAGGATCTGGCCGCCACCGCCTCCGGCCTCGCCACCGATCTCCGACGCATGCTCGTGGCGGGCAGGCGAGACACCTGGCTGCGCCACGCGATCTCCGAGTCCGAGTACCTGGGGCCCGCGGTCACCCTGACCGACCCCGACGGCCTCGCCGGCTACCTCGAGCCCGTGCAACGCGACGGACTGCTCTCGGCGATCTGGCTGCTGGTCGACGAATCCGGCCGATCCACACCCACAATCGATCTCGAGATCGGTCGCCCAGGTGCCGCGGGACAGGCCAGGGCTGACGATAGGATGGTGCTCCCGATAGCCATCTCGATCGGCGGGATCACCCGCCGCCGCATCGATCCGGCCGTCTGGTCCGCACTGTCCCGAGTCGGGGAGTACTCGCTGGAGACCCGCACGGGCCGCCTCCGAGTCAGCGTCGACGCCCATGTCGTAGTACCGGACGCCGCACGCTGATCCGGTCGTAAGGAGCTCCCCGTGACGATCACCCGTGAACCGATCCGACTGGCCATCGTCGACGACCATCGCATGCTCCTCGGTGCCCTCACCGAGTGGATCCGCGGCGCGGCCGACGACATCACCATGGTGGCCGCGGTCACGACCTGGCCTGAGTTGCTCACGCACCCCGAGTTCCCGGTCGACGTGGTGCTGCTCGACCTCGACCTGAAGGACAACCTGCCCGTCTCGGTCAAGCTCCGCGCTCTCAAGTCGGCCGGGGTCAAGACGGTGCTCATGAGCACCTACTCCGAGCCCGTGGTGGTGCGCGAGGCGATCGCCGCCGGCGCGCTCGGCTACCTCGTGAAGAGCGAGGAGGCCGACATGATCGTGGAGGCCATCCGTGCTGCCTCGGTGGGCGACAGCTTCATCTCCACCGAGCTCGACCTCGCCCTCGCGGCCGACGACCTCGAGTCATCCCCGCGGCTGAGCGCCCAGGAGCGCCGCGTGATGGCGCTCTACGGCGGCGGCGAGCCCGTCAAGCAGGTGGCGAAGGCCCTCGAGATCTCCGAGGAGACCGCGAAGTCGTACCTCAAGCGCATCCGCGAGAAGTACCGCCTCGTGGGCATCGACGTGGGCACCAAGGTGGCGCTCCGCAAGCGCGCCATCCAGGACGGCCTTCTGCCGCGCGACGAGTACCTCGGCAACCAGACCGCCGAGACCTTCGAAGACGACGTGCTGCCGAGCTAGAGCAGCTCGGTCCCCTTACTGCTGTCTCTCGTCGAGGGCCTTCTGCAGGCGCTCGACCTTGCCGGTGAGCTCCCCGGTGCGCCCGGGGCGGATGTCGGCCTTCAGCACGAGCGAGACGCGCGATCCGTAGGCCTGCACGGCCTCGGTGGCGCGCTTGATGACGTCGAAGACCTCGTCCCACTCCCCCTCGATGGTCGTGAACATCGAGTCGGTGGAGTTGGGCAGCCCCGAGGAGCGCACGATCTCGACCGCGGCGGCGACGGCGTCGTGGACACTCGCCGCGTCACCGTCACCGGTTGCGTGGGAGGAGCCCCCTGAGGGAGCCACCGAGAAAGCCACCAGCATGTTCGTCTCCAAGCGTCGTGGGCTTCCTACTCTTCCACAGCATGCGCACCGCGATCACGAGGAGCGCGATGCTCAGAGTGTTGCGCACCGTGAGCACCACGAGCATCACGGGGTCGAGGTAGAGCAGCCAGTCGTAGGCGATCGGATAGATCACCTGGGTGAGCCCCGCCATCACGAAGGCCAGGAGGGCCGGCACCTGGAAGCGCCTGCCCTGGGTCACGATGCCCAGGATGACGGGGGCGGCGATCCACACCATGAACTGCGGCGACCCCACCTTGTTGAACACGATGAGCGCCATCACGAGCGCGAGCGAGAGCGGAGGGAGCACCGAGGTGGGCGAGGCGCCGGATGCGGTCACCAGCACCGCGATCACCAGCACAGCGAGCACGGCCACCACGAGGAGGGGCGTCATCACCGCCGCCGCCACGTCGCTGCCGGGGCCCGAGACCTGGAAGGTGAGGATGTCGAAGTCGTAGTAGACCCGGCTCGGATCCGAGGCCCTGGCGAGCCACATCCAGATGGTCGACACGGGCGACTCGACCTGCAGGCCGCGACCCGTCTGCTCGGTCACGAAGCTGAAGACGTTGAGCCCACCGCCTGCGGCCAGCGCACCGGCCGCCACGGCCACGAGCGTCGACGCCGCGGCCACCGCGAACCGCAGTCGGCGGCGCACCGCCACGACGGCCGCCGCGATGAGCACGGCCGGCCACACCTTGACCCAGGTGGCGAGCCCCAGCAGCACACCGGCCACGGCGGGCCGGTTGCGGGCGAGGAGCAGCCCCACGATGGCGAGTGCCACCGTGAACACGTCGATCCTGCCCACCGCCACGGGGCCCACGAGCAGCAGGAAGGCGAGCCACCACCAGGCGGCCACGATGCGCAGCCAGCCGGCGGCGCTCGTCTCGCGCGCCCCGGCGATGAGGAAGGAGAAGACCGCGGCGTTCGCCACCGTGACCACGAGCATCCAGCCCACGCCGTAGAGGTCGGCGCCGAGCACGAGCGAGGCCAGCATGGGCAGGAAGGCGAGCACGGGATAGACCCACGGGCCGTCGATGCCGAGCCGGTAGCCGTCGAGGGACTGCTCCACCCACGGCAGGTAGACGTTCGTGACGTCGCCGAAGGGCAGTCCGGGGTGGGTGAGACCGTCGTAGCCGAGCCAGAGGTGCACGGCGAGGAACACCAGCCACAGCATCACGGGCCGGGCAGCGAGTCGACGCACGTGATTCTGCACGACGGTCATCCTATTGCCCGCTCATTCCCAGCCGCCGCTCACCGGGATTTGTTTCACTGTCATGAACGACCAGCTGCACCCTCCCCCTGCACCTCCGACCGGAAGGTCTGCGTGAACAAGCCCGCCAAGTACGCCGTCGCCCTCGTGGCGGCGGTGGTGGCCGTCGGCGCCGTGGCCGTCGTGGCGGTGCCGATCGTGGCCAGGAGCATCACGCTGCAGAGCTCGGCGGCCTCCCAGCAGGTGGTGCCGACCGTGGTGGCCGAGCCCGAGCAGCAGGGTTCCACCGCCTCCACGTCGAGCTCGACCTGGCGGCTCGGCCCCGGATCGAGCGTCGGCTACCGCATGACCACGATCGACGGCCTCGAGGTGACGGGCAGCACCACCGAGATCGACGGCGTCGTGAGCCGCACCGGAGACTCCATCACCGACGCGGAGTTCATGCTCGACCTCGCGAGCCTCGTGGGAGACGACCCCACCCGCTCCGTGCTGCTGCGCGCGCTCGTGGCCGCCACGGGAGGCAACTCCACCGCCTCGTTCGTGCTCACCGAGCCGATCGACCTCACGAGCGCCACCACCACGGTGCACGGCGAGCAGGTCGTCGCCATCACGGGAGTGCTCACCGTGCGCGGCGTGAGCAACCAGGTGCACGCCGACGCCGTGGTCGACTTCGACGACTCGCACGGGGCCGTCACCGCGAGCATCCCGATCGACCTCGCCGCCTACGGCATCTCGCTCGCGGGGTTCAGCGTGGTGCAGGTGGAGGACATCGCGTACGTCGACATCGACCTCGAGGCCCAGCCGGGGCGCTGACCCCGATCGGATCCCGTCAGGCGAGCATCAGCTCAGGCGAGCAGCCGCGCGATGATCCTCGGCACGGCGTGCGCGATGTCGAGTGCCGCCACGGGCCCGCCGTCGGCTGCGCGCTCGGCGGCCCAGGTGTGCACCCACGCGGCGGTCGCGGCGAGGGGGACGAGCCGCGCGGGATCCTCGAGCACGGCCTCGGAGTGCCCGGCCACGAGAGCGCCCAGGATGCCGCCGAGCACGTCTCCCGAGCCCGCGGTGGCCGCCCAGCTCGTCGGTGCCTCGACGCGTGCGGTCGCCGGCACGCCAGCACGATCCGTCGTCATCGACTCCGGTGCCGCGATGTGCGTCACCTGCCCTTTGAGCAGCACCACGCATCCGCTGAGATCGGCGGCGCGCTGCGCGTGAGCCGCGGGATCGGCCTGCACGGCCGCTCGATCGACCGTGACCCCGAAGGCGGCGAGCACACGCACGAGCTCGCCGGCGTGGGGGGTGAGCACGGCACGGCCGCGCGCCCGGTCGGCCAGGTCGAGGGCTCCCGCGTCGAGCACGAGGGGCACGGCGTCAGCGAGAGCGTGCTCGAGGCGCTCCGAGGCAGCTGCGTCACGCTCAGCGGCGTCTGTGCCCGAGCCGAGCAGCCAGGCCTGCACACGTCCCGACTTGGTGACCACCTCGGGCCGCGCCTGCAGCACCAGCCGGCTGGGGGCCTCGTCGCCGAGGTAGCGCACCATGCCGAGTCCCGTGCGCACGGCCGCCTCGACACCCAGCACGGCGGCGCCCGGGTAGCTCTCCGATCCCGTCACGACGCCGAGCACGCCCCGCGAGTACTTGTCGTCGTCCGGCCCCGGCGCCCGCACCCAGGCCGACGCCGCGAGCTCGTTCCAGTCCTGCCGGCCCGGGCTGGGTGTTCCTCTGCTAGCCGTAACGTCTGCGCTCGCCATGCCCTCAGAATAGGACTCGTGACCGAATCCGCTCTCTTCCAGCCCCTCACCCTGCGTGGAGTCACGCTCCGCAACCGCATCTGGGTGGCGCCGATGTGCCAGTACTCCGCCGACGAGCAGCAGGGCCTGCCGAACGACTGGCACTTCGTGCACCTGGGGTCGTTCGCCATCGGCGGCGCGGGCCTCGTGCTCACCGAGGCCACCGCGGTCTCGCCCGAGGGGCGCATCTCGCCCCAGGATCTGGGCATCTGGAACGACACCCAGCGCGACCTGTTCGCCCGCATCACCGCCTTCATCCGCGCCAGGGGCGCTGTCGCCGGCATCCAGCTCGCCCACGCGGGGCGCAAGGCCTCGACCTACCGCAGCTGGTCGGAGCCGCAGGGCACGGTGCCCGAGAGCGACGGCGGCTGGCCCACCGTGGCGCCCTCGGCCGTGGCGTTCGAGGGCTACGACACCCCGCGCGCGCTCGGGCTCGACGAGCTGCCGGGCATCGTGGAGGACTTCCGAGCCGCCGCCCGCCGGGCCGTCGACGCCGGATTCGAGGTGATCGAGCTGCACGCCGCCCACGGGTACCTGCTGCACCAGTTCCTCTCCCCGCTCTCGAACGAGCGCACCGACGAGTACGGCGGATCGCTCGAGAACCGCGCCAGGCTGCTGCTCGAGATCGTGCGAGCGGTGCGCGCCGAGATCGGCGACGAGCTCGCGCTGCTCGTGCGCTTCTCCGGCACCGACTGGGTGGAGGGCGGCTGGGATGCGCAGCAGACCGCCACGGTGGCCGGGTGGGCCCAGCAGGCCGGTGCCGACCTCTTCGACATCTCGAGCGGCGGTCTCGTGTCGGCGAAGATCCCCGTGGGCCCGCTGTATCAGGTGCCGCTCGCGAGCGAGGTCAAGGAGGGGTCGGGGGTCGAGGTCTCGGCCGTCGGCCTCATCACCACGCCGCAGGAGGCGGAGGACGTGGTGGCCTCGGGGCGGGCGGATGCGGTGATGCTGGCCAGGGAGCTGCTGCGCGACCCGCACTTCGCGCTGCGCGCCGCCTCCGAGCTCGGAGTCGAGATCGACTACTGGCCCGCGCAGTACCTGCGGGCGAAGCCCAGGAAGCCACGCGCTTAGCGCCTGGTCCCCACGCGCCTAGCGCCTAGCGCCTCGTCGCGTCCTCGACCTCGCCCACGAGCTCCTCGATGATGTCCTCGAGGAACAGCACACCCGTGGTGCGGCCGGCCTCGGAGAAGGCGCGCGCGAGGTGCGCCCCGCTCTTGCGCATCGCCGCGAGCGCATCCTCGAGGTCGGTCAGCTCGTAGAGCGAGGGCAGCAGTCGGATGCGCTTGGCCGGGATCGGATCATCGAACTCGTCGTCATCGAGGTCGATCACGTCCTTGAGGTGCACGTAGCCGGCGGGCAGCCCCTCGTCGTCGAGCAGCACGTAACGCGAGAAGCCGTACTTGGCGACCGCGCGCTCCACATCCGCCGGCGTCGCCGTCGAGGGCAGGCTCACGAGCGACGAGAGCGGCAGCGCCACCTCGACCACGCGCTTGGAGGTGAACTCGAAGGCCGCGGTGAGGGTGCCGGTGCGATCCGAGAGCATGCCCTCGCGCTGCGACTGCTCCACGATGGTCGACACCTCATCGAGCGTGAACGCGCTGGCGGCCTCGTTCTTCGGCTCCACCCCGAAGAGGCGCAGCACGCTGTTGGCGGTGGCGTTGAGCGCCACGATCACGAACCGGAACACCCGCGCGATGCCCACGAGCGGGGGCGCGAGCAGCAGCACGGCGCGGTCGGGCACCGAGAACGAGATGTTCTTCGGCACCATCTCGCCGAGCACCACGTGCAGGAACGACACGAGCACGAGGGTGATGACGAAGCCGACCGTGCCGATCGCCTCCTCCGGAATGCCGGTCAGACCCAGCGGGCCCTCCAGCAGGTGGTGGATGGCGGGCTCGGAGACGTTCAGGATGAGCAGCGAGCACACCGTGATGCCGAGCTGCGTGGTGGCGAGCATGAGCGTGGCGTGCTCCATGGCGTAGAGCGCCGTCTTGGCACTCGCCTTGCCCTCCTCCGCGAGCGGCTCGATCTGCGAGCGGCGCGCCGAGATGACGGCGAACTCCGCCGCCACGAAGAACGCGTTGCCGGCGAGCAGCACCACGAGCCAGACGATCCCGAGCCAATCAGACATCCGTCTGCCCTCTCATCTGCCGCCCTCGCGCCTGCTGCCCTCGCGTCTGCTGCACGGTCTTCTCCTCGGGCAGCTCACCTGCCTCCGGGTCGTCGGCGGGGATGTAGCGCACGCGGTCGATCCGCCTGCCGTCGAGCCGCTCCACCCGCAGCGCGCCGCCGGGCAGGTTGACGGTGTCGCCCACCACGGGGAGCCGGCCGAGCTGACTCATCACGAAGCCGGCCACGGTCTCGTACGGGCCGTCCTCCGGCACCGTGATGCCGGCCTGGTCGACGAGCTCGTCGGGGCGCAGCATGCCCGGGAAGGTGATGTCGCCGCGGTTGTGCACCACGCCCGCGCGGGTGCGGTCGTGCTCGTCGACGAGCTCGCCCACGAGCTCCTCCACGAGATCCTCGAGCGTCACGACACCCGCGGTGCCGCCGTACTCGTCCATGACGACGGCCATCTGGTAGCCGCGACCGCGGAGCTCGCCGAGCAGCACGTCGAGGGTCATCGTCTCGGGCACGCGCACGGTCTCCGTCATGATGGCGGTCACGGGCACGTCGGCGCGCCGGTCCCTGGGGATCGCGACGGCCTGCTTGACGTGCACGAGGCCCACGATGTCGTCGATGTCGTCGTCGATCACCGGGAACCGGGAGTGGCCGGTCGAGCGGGCGAGGCCGAGCACCGTGGCCGCGGTCTCGTCGCGTTTGACGCTCACGATCCTGGGGCGCGGGGTCATCGCGTCCGAGGCATCGTGCGAGGCGAAGAGCAGGGTGCGGTTGAGCAGCGTGGCGGTGTCGACCTCGAGGGTGCCCTCGAGAGCGGATCGGCGTACGAGCGACGAGAGCTCCTGTGCTGTTCGGGCCCCGGAGAGCTCCTCTTTGGGCTCGATGCCGATGAGCCGCAGCAGAGCGTTCGCACTGTTGTTGAGCAGGGCCACGGCAGGCCGGAACACCATCGTGAACGCGAGCTGGAACCGAACCACGATGCGCGCGGTCTTGAGCGGCAGGGCGAGCGCGAAGTTCTTGGGCACGAGCTCGCCGATGATCATCGAGAGCAGCGTGGCGACCGCGATGCCGATCGTGGCGCTGAGCACCGGCACGAAGCCCTCGGGGATCCCCACGGCGAGGAAGGGGCCGCGGAGCAGGCTCGAGATGGCCGGCTCCATGGTGTACCCGGTGAGCAGCGTGGTGAGCGTGATGCCGAGCTGCGCGCTCGAGAGGTGGGTCGACGTGTGCTTGAGCGCCGAGATCGTGGGCGTGAGGCCCTTCTCACCGCGGGCCGTACGCGCTTCGAGCTCGGAGCGGTCGAGGTTGACGAGCGAGAACTCGCTGGCCACGAAGAGGCCGGTGCCGATGGTGAGCAGGAGGCCGACGCCCACCATGATCCACTCAATGAGCACGGGCTCAGTCTACCCCCCACTCACCAGCTGACGGGCAGGGCCTTGCCCTCCTCGTAGCCGGCGGCGGACTGGATGCCCACGAGTGCGCGGTCGTGGAACGAGGCCAGATCGGCGGCACCCGCGTAGGTGAACGACGAGCGCACCCCCGAGGTGATCATGTCGAGCAGGTCCTCGAGGGAGGGCCGCAGCGGATCGAGGTAGATGCGGCTCGACGAGATGCCCTCGGCGAACAGGGTCTTGCGGGCGAGCTCGTAGGCGTCGAGCCGACCGAAGCGCTCCTGCACGGCCTTCGTGGAGGCCATGCCCCAGCTCTCCTTGTACAGCCGGCCGTCCGCATCCGCCGCGAGCGCGCCAGGTGCCTCGACGGTGCCGGCGAACCACGAGCCGATCATCACCGAAGCCGCGCCCGCCGCGAGAGCCAGGGCCACATCGCGCGGGTAGCGCACTCCCCCGTCGGCCCAGACGTGGGCGCCGCGCTCCTTGGCGGCCGCAGCGGTCTCGAGCACGGCCGAGAACTGCGGGCGGCCCACGGCGGTCATCATGCGCGTGGTGCACATGGCGCCCGGCCCCACCCCCACCTTGAGGATGTCGGCCCCCGCATCGACCAGGTCGTTCACGGCCCGTGCGGTCACCACGTTGCCCGCCACCACCGGCACGCCGAGCTTGGCGTCGCGGATCGCCGCGAGTGCACGCAGCATGCCCTCCTGGTGGCCGTGCGCCGTGTCGACCACGAGCACATCCACCCCGGCGGCCACGAGGGCCCTGGCCTTCTCGGCGACGTCGCCGTTGATGCCGACCGCGGCGGCCACCCTGAGCCGACCGTTCCCGTCGACGGCGGGCTGGTAGATCGTGGCCCTCAACGCGCTCGTACGGCTGAGCGTGCCCACGAGGGCGCCGTGCCTCAGCACGGGGGCGAAGTCGATGTCGGCGGCCACCATGGCGTCGAAGGCGTCTCGCGGGCCGTCGATGTCGTCGGCCGAGAGGCTCGTGAGGGCTCCGTGATGAGCGGATCCCTGCAGCAGGTCGCCGAGCCTGGCGTCCGGCAGGGCGGTGCCGAGGCGCACGGCGGGGATGCAGCCGAGGAACTCGCCCTCGTCGCGGATCACGAGACCCTGCCCCGCCACAGCGGGCACCTGCCGCAGTGCCTCCTCCACGGTCTGCCCCGCCTCGAAGAGGAACGGGGTGTCGTAGGCCACGGGCTGGTCCTTCACCCAGCGGATGGCGGCGTCGAGATCCTGCAGCGGCATGTCCTGCGGCAGCACACCCAGGCCGCCGCGGCGCGCGAGCGAGGCGGCGAGGCGCGGGCCCGTGACCGAGTTCATGTTGGCCGAGACGATCGGGATCGTCGCGCCCGTTCCGTCGGTCGGCGCGAGCGACACGTCGAGCCGACTCGTGACCGCCGAGCGGGAGGGGATGAGGAAGACGTCCGAGTAGGTCAGATCGTCGCGGGCGGGGTCTCCGTAGAACTCCATGCGACCACGCTAAACCCGCACCCACTGGTCTCGGCACCGTGCCCGTGGGTTTAGGCTTGAAGTGCACGTGTCCACGCGTGAACCAGCAGCGCAGCAGACACCGGCACGTGCCATCGTGAGGCAAACGGGAAGTGGGCGATCGGCTTTGGCTAGCCAAGTGACGGGTACGAGCACCGACGACGGGGCATCGGGAGAATTCGGGGCGAACGAGTGGCTCGTCGACGAGCTGTACGAGCAGTACATCGCCGACAAGGACTCCGTCGACAAGAGCTGGTGGCCGGTGCTCGAGAGCTACCGGGCCAACAGCACGAACGGGGCCAGCGCGGGCGAAAGCAGCGCGGGCGCCAACACCACCCCTGACGCGGAGATCCCCGCGAGCAACGCACCGGAGGGCGCCACGGGCAGCCCAGAGTCCCCCGTGACCGCGACTCCCCCGGCCCCCACCGAGTCGCAGCAGGTCGCCGAGGCCTCCTCGGCCCGGCCCGCGACCCAGCCGATCGCGAAGACCACGAGCATCGAGGCCCGGCCGCAGCCGATCCCCGCCGAGGCCCCCACCCGCTCCGCGCCGTCGGAGGACTCCGCCAAGGAGGCGGAGGAGGACGTGGTGAGCCCGCTCCGCGGTATGGCCAAGTCCCTCGCCACCAACATGGACGCGAGCCTCACGGTGCCCACCGCCACGAGCGTGCGCTCGATCCCGGCGAAGCTCATGATCGACAACCGCATCGTCATCAACAACCACCTGCGCCGTGCGCGCGGTGGCAAGGTGTCGTTCACCCACCTCATCGGCTGGGCCCTCGTGCAGGCGCTCAAGGAGTTCCCGAGCCAGAACGTCTACTACGACGAGGTCGACGGCAAGCCCAGCGTCGTCGCCCCGGCCCACGTGGGCCTCGGCATCGCCATCGACATGCCGAAGCCCGACGGCACCCGTGCCCTCCTCGTCCCCGGCATCAAGCGCGCAGACACCATGGGCTTCAACGAGTTCCTCGGCGCGTACGAAGACCTCATCCGTCGGGCCCGCGCCAACAAGCTCACGGGTGCCGACTTCCAGGGCACCACGCTCTCGCTCACCAACCCCGGCGGCATCGGCACCGTGCACTCGGTGCCGCGGCTCATGAAGGGCCAGGGCTGCATCATCGGCGCCGGCGCCCTCGAGTACCCCGCCGAGTTCCAGGGCGCCTCGCCCCGTGTGCTGAGCGACCTCGGCATCGGCAAGGTCATCACCCTCACCTCCACCTACGACCACCGCGTCATCCAGGGTGCGGGATCGGGCGAGTTCCTCAAGAAGGTGCACGAGCTGCTCCTGGGCGAGCGCGGCTTCTACGAGAACATCTTCGCCGAGCTCCGCATCCCCTACGAGCCCATCCACTGGGCCGCGGACATCTCGGTCGACGAGGCGAGCGCCATCGACAAGACGGCCCGCGTGCAGGAGCTCATCAACGCGTTCCGCGTGCGCGGCCACCTCATGGCCGACATCGACCCGCTCGAGTACCGCCAGCGCACCCACCCCGACCTCGACATCGCGAGCCACGGTCTCACTTTCTGGGATCTCGACCGCGAGTTCGTGACGGGCGAGTTCGGTCTCACCCGCCAGGCCTACCTCCGCGACATCCTCGGCGTGCTGCGCGACTCCTACTGCCGCAAGATCGGCATCGAGTACATGCACATCCAGGACCCGGCGGAGCGTCGCTGGATCCAGGAGAAGGTGGAGCGCCCCTACGCCAAGCCGGGCCACGACGAGCAGATGCGCATCCTCGCCAAGCTCAACGAGGCCGAGGCGTTCGAGACCTTCCTGCAGACCAAGTACGTCGGCCAGAAGCGTTTCTCCCTCGAGGGCGGCGAGTCCACGATCGCGCTGCTGGATGCGATCATCCAGGGCGCTGCCGAGGAGGGCCTCGACGAGGTCGCCATCGGCATGGCCCACCGCGGCCGCCTCAACGTGCTCACCAACATCGCGGGCAAGACCTACGGGCAGATCTTCCGAGAGTTCGAGGGCACCCAGGATCCGCGCACCGTGCAGGGCTCGGGAGACGTCAAGTACCACCTCGGCACCGAGGGCACCTTCACCGCCTCCGACGGCAAGGAGATCCCGGTCTACCTCGCCGCCAACCCCTCGCACCTCGAGGCCGCCGACGGCGTGCTCGAGGGAATCGTGCGGGCCAAGCAGGATCGCAAGCCGATCGGCACCTTCTCCACGCTCCCCATCCTCATCCACGGCGATGCGGCTCTCGCGGGCCAGGGCATCGTGGTGGAGACGCTGCAGATGTCGCAGCTGCGCGGGTACCGCACGGGTGGCACCATCCACATCAACATCAACAACCAGGTGGGCTTCACGACTCCCCCGTCGGAGTCGCGCTCCTCGGTGTACTCCACCGATGTGGCGAAGACCATCCAGGCGCCCATCTTCCACGTGAACGGCGACGACCCCGAGTCGGTCGTGCGGGTGGCGCAGCTGGCCTTCGAGTTCCGCCAGAAGTTCCACCGCGACGTGTTCATCGACCTCATCTGCTACCGTCGCCGCGGTCACAACGAGGGCGACGACCCGTCGATGACGCAGCCGCTCATGTACAACCTCATCGAGGCCAAGCGCTCGGTGCGCAAGCTCTACGTGGAGTCGCTCGTCGGCCGCGGTGACATCACCGAGGAGGAGTACGAGGCCGCTCACCACGACTTCCAGGACCGCCTCGAGCGCGCCTTCGCCGAGACCCACGCGGCGCAGACCTCGTCGATCCCCGTGATCACGCAGGACACCCAGGCGGTCTCCGACCTGGAGCGCCCCGAGGCGCAGCGCGACGACAGCACGACGGCACCGTTCGAGACCGCTGTCTCCGAGTCCGCCGTGCGGCTCGTGGGCGACGCGTTCGACAACAAGCCCGCCGGCTTCACCGTGCACCCCAAGCTGCAGCAGCTGCTCACGAAGCGCGTCGAGATGAGCCGCAACGGCAACATCGACTGGGCGTTCGGCGAGCTGCTCGCCCTCGGCTCGCTGCTCGTGGAGGGCACCCCGGTGCGCCTCGCGGGCCAGGATGCACGCCGCGGCACCTTCGTGCAGCGGCACGCCGTGCTGCACGACCGGGAGAACGGCCAGGAGTGGCTGCCGCTCGCGAACCTCGCCGAGAACCAGGCGCGGTTCTGGATCTACGACTCGCTGCTGAGCGAGTACGCGGCCATGGGCTTCGAGTACGGCTACTCGGTGGAGCGCCCGGATGCCCTCGTGCTCTGGGAGGCGCAGTTCGGCGACTTCGCCAACGGCGCGCAGACCGTGATCGACGAGTTCATCTCGTCGGCCGAGCAGAAGTGGGGCCAGCGCTCGTCGCTCGTGCTGCTGCTGCCGCACGGCTACGAGGGCCAGGGGCCCGACCACTCCTCGGCGCGCATCGAGCGGTTCCTGCAGCTCTGCGCCGAGAACAACATGACGGTGGCACGGCCCTCCACGCCCGCCTCGTACTTCCACCTGCTGCGTCGCCAGGCCTACGCCCGGCCGCGCAAGCCGCTCGTGGTGTTCACGCCCAAGGCGATGCTGCGCCTCCGCGGTGCGACGAGCTCGGTGACCGACCTCACGCAGGGTCGCTTCGAGCCCGTGATCGACGATGCGCGCATCACCGACAAGGGTGCCGTGACCAAGGTGCTGCTGCACGCGGGCAAGATCCACTACGACCTCGCGAGCGAGCTGCAGAAGAACCCCGACGAATCGATCGCACTCGTGCGGGTGGAGCAGTTCTACCCGCTCCCGCTCGAGGAGATCAACCGCACCATCGCGGCGTACCCCAACGCCGAGCTGGTGTGGGTGCAGGACGAGCCGCAGAACCAGGGCGCCTGGCCCTTCATCTGCACCGAGCTGGCGAGCCGTCTCAACGGCCGCACCATCCGCGTGGTCTCGCGCCCGGCGGCGGCCTCCCCCGCCGCGGGCAGCGCCAAGCGCCACGCGGTGGAGCAGGCAGAGCTGATCACGAAAGCGCTGAGCTAGCTGCAACAGCAGAAAGGGCCCCGTTCCAGTGGATCGGGGCCCTTTCGTGTGCCAGCTGCTGCTTCTGGGGCTAGTGCGCCTGGATGGTCCTCAGGCGGGCCAGGAGCTCGTCGCGGAGCTCTTCCGGGGCCGTCTCCTTGCAGGCGCGCTGCACGGTCTGGGTGAGGACCATGCCGATGTGGAGCTCGGACTGGCAGCCCTCACAGGTCTCCAGGTGCGCCCGGATGTCGGCAGCGTCGGTGCTGCACACCTCGTCGCGCAGATACTCCTCGAGCTCCGCCCTGGCCTTGTCGCAGCCGCAGTCGTTCATTTCTTGCTCCTTGTGGCGGGCGCGGTGGCGGCCGCGAGGCCCCGCTCCCGCGCGTAATCGGTGAGAAGCCCCCGCAGCAGTCGCCGGCCACGGTGCAGGCGGCTCATGACCGTTCCCACGGGGGTCTTCATGATGTCGGCGATCTCCTGGTAGGAGAAGCCCTCGACGTCGGCCAGGTACACGGCCAGACGGAAGTCTTCGGGAATCGACTGCAGCGCCTCTTTGACATCGCTGTCGGGGAGGTGGTCGATGGCCTCGGCCTCGGCAGAGCGGCTCGAGAGAGACGCGGTGACCGACTCGGCGGTGCCGAGCTGCCAGTCCTCCATCTCGCTCGTCGAACCCTGGTAGGGGTCGCGCTGCTTCTTGCGGTAGGTGTTGATGTACGTGTTGGTGAGGATGCGGTACAGCCACGCCTTGAGGTTGGTGCCCTGCTCGAACTGCGCGAAGGCGGCGTACGCCTTCACGAAGGTCTCCTGCACCAGGTCCTGCGCATCGCTCGGATTGCGGGTCATACGGAGTGCGGCGCCATAGAGCTGATCGAGGAACGGAATGGCCTGTTCCTCGAAGAGGGCGCGGGGGTCTTCTGTGGGAGTGCTCATCGAGCCCCAGTCTACGACCGGGGGATCGAGCAGTGCTGTAGCGGTCAAGCGCTGTTCCTCCAAGAATCCGTGGGCCGACTATTCTGATAACCGATGCCTGTTTCGAGATATTCCGTGCCGCAGTTCAACCCCTACGGCGACGACGCCCCGGTGGCGCACGACGAGCACTGGCCGGCGCCCCGCGCCGCGGCGCCGTTGCACTCCACGCTCTCGCTGCCCGGCTCGAAGTCGCTCACCAATCGCGAGCTCGTGCTCTCGGCCCTCGCCGACGGCCCCTCGCTGCTCCGCGCGCCCCTGCACTCGCGTGACAGCGACCTCATGGTGGAGGCCCTGCGTTCACTCGGCACCACCATCGAGACCGTCGAGGGCTCCGGCGGCTTCGGCCCCGATCTGCGCATCACCCCCGCCGAGGAGCTCTTCGGCAGCACCACCATCGACTGCGGCCTCGCCGGCACGGTCATGCGCTTCCTGCCGCCCGTGGCCGCCCTCGCCCTCGGGCCCACGACCTTCGACGGCGACGAGGGGGCCAGGCGCCGCCCCATGGCCACGACCATCACCTCGCTGCGCGCCCTCGGCGTCGACATCGGCGACGACGGCCGCGCGGCCCTCCCCTTCACGGTGCACGGCAGCGGCCTTGTGCAGGGCGGCGACCTCACCATCGACGCCTCCGCCTCGAGCCAGTTCGTGAGCGGACTGCTGCTCGCCGCCGCTCGCTTCGACGAGGGCCTCGAGCTGCGCCACGAGGGCGACCGCCTGCCGAGCCAGCCGCACATCGAGATGACCCTCGCCGCGCTGCGGGCCAGAGGCGTGCAAGTGGCCTCCGACGAACCCGGCGCCTGGTCGGTGCGACCGGGTGCCATCGCCGGTGCCGAGATCGACATCGAGCCCGACCTCTCGAACGCCGCGCCCTTCCTCGCCGCCGCCCTCGTGGCCGGCGGATCCGTGACCATCACCGGATGGCCCGCTTCCACCACGCAGGTGGGCGCCGACCTCGCCGAGCTGCTCCCCCTCTTCGGAGCCACGGTGGAGCAGCAGGGCGACCGGCTCACGGTCACCGGTGGCGACCGCATCCGCGGTGTCTCGATCGATCTCTCCACGGGCGGCGAACTCGCGCCCACACTCGTGGCCCTCGCGGCCCTCGCCGACGAGCCGAGCACCATCACGGGCATCGGCCACATCCGGCACCACGAGACCGACAGGCTCGCGGCCCTCGCCACCGAGATCAACAACCTCGGCGGCGACGTGACCGAGCTGCCGGACGGCCTCACCATCACGCCCCGCCCCCTGCACGGCGGGCTCTGGTCGAGCTACGCCGACCACCGCATGGCCACGGCGGGCGCCCTCATCGGTCTCGCCGTCGACGGCGTGCTGGTGGATGACATCGCCACCACCTCGAAGACGCTCCCGCAGTTCCCCGAGCTCTGGCACGGACTGGTCGCGGCGGGCGCATGAGCTGGTGGAGCGACGTCGACGGCGACGACGACGATGACGACGACTTCGACGAGTCCACCATCCGCACGAGGCCCAATCCCAAGGCCAACCGGCCGCGCACCAAGACCAGGCCGAGCCACGACGACGCGGTCTCCGGCCGGGTGATGACGGTCGACCGCGGTCGGTTCACCGTGCTCGTGGGAGAGGACACACCCGAGGAGCGGGCCATCACCACGTCGAGGGCCCGCGAGCTCGGCCGCACCGCCATCGTGACGGGCGACAGGGTCGACGTGGTGGGCGACACCACGGGCGAACCGGGATCGCTCGCTCGTGTCGTGCGCGTGCAGGAGCGCACCACCCTGCTGCGGCGGAGCGCCGACGACTCCGATGCGGTGGAGCGGGTGATCGTGGCGAACGCCGACCAGATGCTCATCGTGGTGGCCGCAGCCGATCCCGAGCCTCGCGCCCGCCTCATCGACCGCTACCTCGTGGCGGCCTTCGATGCCGGCGTCACGCCCATCCTGTGCATCACCAAGACCGACCTCGCCGACCCCTCCGAGCTGCTCTCGGAATTCTCGAGCCTCGACATCCGGGTCATCACGCTCTCGCGGGACGAGGTGCCGATCGCCGAGCTCACCGAGCTGCTCGTGGGCAAGACGACGGTCACGGTGGGGCACTCGGGCGTGGGCAAGTCCACTCTCGTCAACGCACTCGTGCCGGGAGCGGATCGCGCGACCGGCGTGGTCAACACCGTCACCGGGCGCGGCAGGCACACCTCGTCGTCGACCATCTGCTTCCGGCTGCACGCCGAGGACGGGCGCACGGGCTGGATCATCGACACACCCGGAGTGCGCTCGTTCGGGCTGGGCCACGTCAATCCCGCCAACATCCTGCGCTCGTTCGTGGCGACCGCGCACGTGCCCGAGAACCCGCCGCCCGGCGGCATCCCGCTCACCGAGGCCCACGACTGGGAGATCGCCGACCGGGTCGAGGCCGGGGAGCTCGGCGAGAGCGGTCGGGCGCGGCTGCACTCGCTGCAGAAGCTGCTCGACACCACGGGATCGACGGGCACCTCGACCACGTAGCGCTCGGCGCTCCCGCTAGCCTGAACGGGTGACCCAGAACCACGACTCACCCGCAGCCACGACCTCCTTCGCCGACGACCTGGAGCTCGCCCTGCGGTTGGCCGACCACGCCGACAGCATCTCGCAGAGCCGCTTCCGGGCCTTCGACCTGCACGTCACGGCCAAGCCGGACCGCACCCCCGTGACGGATGCGGACCGCGCCGTCGAGGAGGCGATCCGTGCCGTGCTCGACGCCACCCGCCCGGGCGACGGGATCCTCGGCGAGGAGTTCGGCGAAGCGGTCTCCACCTCGGCGCGGCAGTGGATCATCGACCCCATCGACGGCACCGCCAACTTCATGCGCGGGGTGCCCGTGTGGGCCTCGCTCATCGCCCTCGCGGTCGACGGCGTACCCGTGGTGGGTGTCGTGAGCGCTCCGGCCCTCGGGCGGCGCTGGTGGGGTGCACGGGGGCTCGGCGCCTTCACCACCGACGTGCTCGACGGCGGGCCGGACGAGGTGCGGCCCCTCGCGGTCTCGGGCATCTCCGACCTGGCGGACGCCTCGCTCAGCTACAACAGCCTCAAGGGGTGGGATGAGGCGGGTCGTCTCGACGAACTGACCGAGCTCTCCCGAGCGGTCTGGCGCACGCGCGCCTACGGCGAGATGTGGTCGTACATGATGGTGGCGGAGGGGCAGCTGGAGATCGCCGCGGAGTTCGACCTTCAGCCCTACGACATGGCGGCGCTCGTGCCCATCATCGAGGAGGCGGGTGGCCGCTTCAGCTCGGTCGACGGCGTCGAGGGGCCGTGGAGCGGCAGCGCTCTGGCCACCAACGGTCACCTGCACGAGGCCACGCTGGCTGTCGTCTCGCACGCATCGCGGTAGATTCGTGTTCATGGCTCTCTCACGTACATCGAAGACGACCCTGTCCGCCGCAGCACTTCTCACCCTGGGCCTCGTGCTCAGCGGGTGCACTGCACTCTTCCCGAGCTCCGCTCCCCCGGCCACCGACTCCACCACGGGTGAGGAGATCGAGCAGACCGACACCGACGTGTTCACCCTCGCGGTGGGCGACTGCATCAACGACACGTCCGGTGACGACGTGACCGAGGTCTCCGAGGTGCCGACCGTCGACTGCGCCGCCGAGCACGACCTCGAGGTCTACGCGGAGTTCGAGATCGCGGGAGACGAGTTCCCCGGTGACGACGCCGTCACGGCCGAAGCCGACGAGAAGTGCCTCGCCGAGTTCGAGCCGTTCGTGGGCATCGCCTACGACAGCTCGATCTACGGCTTCACCTACTTCACGCCCACCGAGGCGTCGTGGACCGAGGGCGACGACCGCCTCGTCTCGTGCCTCATCGGCGACCCGAACGGCAAGACCACGGGTTCGCTCGCGGGTGCGGCCCAGTAGCCGTCACCTCGCTCAGAACACCGCGGCGAAGCTGCCCATGACCTGCTCGATGGCGGGCAGGTCGGCCTCGGAGGCTATGGCCACCGTCACCAGGATCACGAAGCTGCCGTCGGCGGGCTGCGCGGCCACGATCACGTAGTCGCTCAGCCCTCCGCAGGCCGTGAAGTACTGGTAGCGCCCCTCGTACACGCCGTCCGAGTACGCATCCTCCTCCACCGGAGTGCACTGGCTCGTGAGGGAGGAGAGCGAGGAGAAGATGGCCTCGGGTGTGAGGTCATCGGCTGCCGCCGCGGCGGAGACAGTGACCCCCGACACTCCCCACGAGTCCTCGAACTGCGCCAGGTCGGTGCTGGCCCGCACATCGAGGAACTCATGGCCGTTGATGCCCGTGAACGAGCTGCCGTCGACATCCGCCCAGTCGGCCGGCACATCGACGCTCAGCACCCCGGAGTCGTCGGTGACGGTCACGTACTCGCGGTCGTCCGACCCCGTGGCGCTGCCGACACCCGGGATGGTGACGGGCTCGAGCGCCTTGCCGTTGAACTGACCGCGGTAGAGCGCATCCTCCGACGGTCGGTACACGTCGACGTCGATGGTGCCGTCGGCGCCCTGGGTGCGGATGACGTCGCAGTACTCCTCGAGGGTGCCCTCGGTCGCGAGCGTCGTGCCCGCCATGCGCACCAGGAGATCGCCGGGGAGGATGCCCGCAGTGTCGGCCGCGGACCCCGCCTTGACGGAGCTCACCCAGACCCCCAGCGGGCCGTCCTCCTGAGGGGCGAGCGCTTGCGCGTTGATGCCGAGGCTCTGCACGTCGTCACCCGCGATGAGCTGCTCGAGGATCTTGCGCGCCTCGTCTCGGTGGATGGCGAAGTTGGAGTCGAGCTCGCCGACACTCGCGTAGTTGACCCCGACGACCTCCCCCTTCGCGTTGACCAGGGGACCTCCGGAGTTGCCCGGCCGGATCTTCGCGTCGTGCTCGATCACGTGGTCGAGCGAGGCCCAGGCGGTCTCACCCCCGGTGTCGTTCTTCGACACGATCCCCTGCGTGAGGGTGAAGTCGGGGTCTCCCAGCGGGAAGCCGGCGGCGTAGACCTGCTCGCCCGTGGTGATCTCGCCCTTCTGCCAGGTCAGGAACGGGAAGCCCTCGCCGTCGACCCGCACCACGGCGAGGTCGAGGCACTCGGAGGTGCCGAGGATCTCGGCGTCGTAGCCCGTCTCCTCCCCGCCGACCTGCACCGTCATGGTGCCCGCGCCCGCCACGACGTGGTTGTTCGTGACGGCCAGGCCATCCGACGAGATGAAGAAGCCGGACCCTGTGCCCGCCTGCTCCGCCGACTGCCCGTCCTCCGGATCGGCGAACGTGCCCTCAGCCTCGATGCGGATCGTCGCCGACTGCACCTGGTCGAACCCTGCCGCGCCACCCGACCCTCCGCCGGAGCAGGCCGTGAGCACCAGGCCCGACACGAGTGCGATGCCGATGACGGCCGGTCCGCGGGAGGAGCGCGACATGGTTCTCCTTCGATCGATGAACCCGAGCGGTGCTCAGGTTCTCCGATCATACAGAGAACTGACGATTATTCGACAGTGCCCTCGCGGGCGGGCACGAGAGTCACGAGCACGTCACCGGCGTCATCGGCGAGGATGAGGGAGTCGCCGGAGAGGTAGGCGCTCGACGACTTCTTGAGGAACCCGGGCAGATCTGCTCCCTGGCAGCCGATGAGCGTGCTGAAGCCGGAGGTGGCCGACAGCACCCCGTCGTCGGTCAGCGACCAGTCGCCGACGGTGTTGTTGCAGCCGTCCGATCCCTTCCAGGTGCCGTCGTCGGCGAGGGCGAGGTACGGCTCGGTCGGGGCGGTGGGGTAGCTCTCCCCCGTGACCCACGACCCCACGAGGTCGGCGGAGGTGACCGGGGCGTCTTCGCCGCTGCCTGCGGTGCCACCCCCCGAGGCGCACGCGGTGAGCGCGGCGGCCGCGAGGCCGATACCGGCGGCGAGCAATGATCTGCGGATGATTCCGGATTTCATGGTGTCTCCTCTGATCACACCCCACGCTAGCAACACCTGTCGAGAATGCCGCCCGGTGGACCTCCGAATCCCCTGACCGGGGGTCATCCGCTCTAGGTAGGATCTTTCGGGTGCGACTCCTTCTCATCCGACACGGCCAGACCATCGACAACGTGCGCGGGGCCCTCGGCACCAGCGTTCCTGGCCCTGGGCTCACTCCTCTCGGCGTCACGCAGGCCGCGGCCGTCCCCGCAGCCCTCGAGGGCGAGAGGATCGACGCCATCGCCGTGTCGAACCTGCAGCGCACCCACGAGACCGCTGCACCGCTCGCCGCGGCGCTCGGTCTCGTGCCGGTGGAGTTCGCGGGGCTCCGCGAGATCTCGGCGGGCGACCTCGAGCAGCGCTCCGACCACGAGGCCGTGTCGGCGTACCTCGGCACCATCCTCGGCTGGTGGACGGACTTCTCGGGTCGCATCCCTGGCGGTGAGAGCGGTCACGAGTTCTACAGCCGCTTCGACGGGGCCATCGCTGAGCTCGCCGCTGCGCATCCAGGCGGCACGGTGGCCGTCTTCAGCCACGGTGCGGCCATCCGCACCTGGGCCTCCTGGTCGTCGTCGAACCTCGACGCCGGGTTCAGTCGCGGCCACGGGCTCGAGAACACCGGCATCGTGGTGGTGGAGGGCTCACCCGAGGAGGGCTGGATCGCGACCACCTGGCAGGGCGAACCCCTCGGCGGCGAGCAGCTCGACGACGAGGCGGCACCCGACCCCACGGGCGAACCGCTCGCCGGGCACTAGAGTCGACCGGATGACTGACTCCGCCGTGCCGCTCGACGCCCGCCAGTTCTCGGTCTGGGCCGATTTCGTCCTGGCCCACACGAGAGTGATGCGCCTCATCGAGCACGCCATCCGCAAGGAGACCGGTCTCACCTGGGCGCAGTACGACGTGCTCTACAACCTCGCCGCGGAGCCCGACTCGGCGCTCTCGATCGGAGATCTCACCCGCACCCTGCTCTACAGCAGCGGATCGGCGTCGAAGCTCGTGGCGGCCATGCAGCGCAGTGGGCTGATCGAGCGGGAGCAGTCGCAGGAGGACAAGCGCGTCATCCTGGTGCGCCCCACCCCGGAGGGATCGGCCGCCTTCGCGAAGGCGACGGCGGAGGTGCTGCGAGTGGTGCGAGAGGAGTTCGCGGTGCACCTCGGGAGCGAGGAGCTGCCCGTGGTGGCGGCGTTCCTGCGCCGGCTGCGCGAGCAGGATCCGAAGCTGAGGCGACCGCCGTACGACCTGCCGGTCGAGCTCGCCGCCGAATAGCGGCCTTTCGGCCTTCGGTCAGGAGTGTGCGACGACGACCGATGGTGGAGATGGGGGGAATTGAACCCCCGTCCATCGCTGTGATTCCACGCCTTCTACGGGCGTAGCCTGTTCAGACGTTCTGCTCGGCCCCGACCTTTGCTACAGGCACCTAGGTCGACGGGCCCAGCCACAGTGCAAGTCCCGCGTGACCCTGAGACACAGTCACGCAGCAATCTCTCTAGATAATGCCGGAACCCGGGTAGAGAGCATTCCCGGACCGACAGTTGCTATTTAGCTAGAAGGAAGACCTACGCTGCGAGAGCGAAGGTGGCCTTCTTGGCCGCAACAGTGCTGTTTGAATTGGCACTTATGTTTTGCGGAGGGCGTTAACGAGATAACCCCGCATCCTCGACCCGCTTCTCGTGGTTTCGCAGTCGATGTCGAAACCGATCATCCCCATGCAGGTCGTCGTCGCACACTCTTGAGTTACCAAATCCGACTCACGATCTCTCGCTGAGCCAGCCCTCAAGCATACGTCATATTCGGCGACCGATCGACACGCAGGTGCATGGAATAACGTGGGGTGCATGCCAGAGACCATCATCACCGTCGCGGGATCGAGTCGATTGCGCCGCAATCCGGAGCGCGCGAAGGTGCGGATCGGCATAGGTTTCGAGGGCTCCAAGCGCGACAGCGTGCTCGCGGCCACGCGGGCTGCGCACGAGTCGCTCACGGGCTCGCTCGAGACGCTGCTCGACGAGGTCGACGGGCCGGTGCTCGTGTGGACCTCCGAGGAGATCCGGGTGTGGGGCCAGCGGCCGTGGAGTCAGGACGGCACGAAGCTGCCCGTGGAGTTCCACAGCGCCGTGTTCGTGGAGGCGGAGTTCGACGACTTCGAGGCGCTCTCCGAGTGGATCGACGTGGTCGCCATCCGGGAGGGCATCGCCGTCGACGGGATCGACTGGCGGCTCTCCCCCGAGACCGAGCACGAGCTGCAGAGCGAAGCCAGGCGCGGTGCTGTGCAGGATGCGCTCGAGAAGGCGCACGAGTACGCGGAGGCGCTCGGGCTGGGTGGGGTGACCGCGCTGTCGGTGGCGGATCCCGGACTGCTCGAGAGCTCGCCGACCGTCGCGTTCGATGCTCCCGCCGGCGCGATGTTCGCTCGGGCGGCACCCGGCGGGGGTGGAGGCGTCGGCGGAGGCGGGGGTGGCATGGAGCTGCGGCCGAGCACGATCGCGGTCGAGGCCACGGTGCACATCCGCTTCTCCGCCGCGGCGGCCGTCGGAGCTGCTGCCGGTGGCGGCGTTGCTACTGCGGCGTCTGTCGCTTCTGCTGCCTCTCTCGCTTCGGGTGCTGGGCACGATTCCGGTGCTGAGCTCGCGTCCGAGGGCCGCAGCTGATGGCGACCCGCAGGCACACCGTGCCTGATCTCGCGGGACGCACCGTGGTGGTCACGGGTGGCACCGGAGGCCTCGGCTACTGGGCCACCGAGCAGCTCGCCGCGGCGGGTGCCACTGTGGTGATCGCGGCTCGCTCCGCCGAGAAGGGTGCGGCCGCGCTGGCCTCCCTGGCTCAGCGGGTGCCCGGATCCGATGCACGCTTCGTGCGACTCGATCTCGCGGATCTTGCGTCGGTCGCCGATGCGGCCACCGAGCTCTCGGCACTCCCCCGCATCGATGCGCTCATCGCCAATGCGGGAGTGCTCTCCTCGGACGGTCGGCAGCAGACCGCCGATGGCTTCGAGATGATGATGGGCACGAACCTGCTGGGGCATTTCGCGTTGATCGGGCACATGCTGCCCGCGCTCTCGGCTCAGGCGCAGCCCGCCCGTATCGTGCACCTCGGCAGCATCAGCCACGAGTTCTTCCGGCTCGATCTGAACGATCTGCAGTCCACGCAGGGGCGATTCCGTGGTTTCCGCACCTACGGGAGGTCGAAGCTCGCGGTGATGACGTTCGGGTTCGAGCTCGACCGGCGGTTGCGGCTCGCTGGGTCGTCTGTCTCGAGCCTGGTGGCGCATCCGGGGTTCGCTGTCGACGAGCTCACTCCGCGTCGCGAGATCCTGCCGACGCCTCGCACGGGCACGCCCGTCACGAGGGCGGCATTCCGGCTGGTGGCGCAGGGCAAGGATGCGGGGGCCTGGCCGCTCGTCGCAGCAGCCGTCGATGCCCGCGCAGCAGGTGGCCAGTACTGGGGCCCCGACGGGTGGCGCCAGCTGAAGGGGGCACCGGCCGTAGTCGACGCCAAACAGTACTCACGAGACCCTGCGATAGCGCGCCCCCTCTGGGCCGAAGCAGAACGCCTCACCGGAGTGACCTACACCCTCCCCGGCGCCTGATCCCGCCAACCCGACCCATCCCATCTCGGGCAAGCGCGCAGCGCGCGGCAGCCCCAGTCGCCTCCGGGTCGTGTTCTTCGGGGGCCGACTAAGCTGCCGCGCGCTACGCGCTTGCCCTCGGATCGGATGGCTGGGTCGGTCTCAATGTCGGTGGCTGGTGATTGAATAAATCTCATGAAGCCGATCTTCTCCGAGACACCCGCTAGGGATAGCGACGCCGTCGAGCGGTGTGATGAGAAGTTCCGGATGGCGGTCAAGAGATTCACCCAAGCGGATCGGATGATCGCCGCACTGCAAGCCCGACAGGCCAAGGCACTGGCCCAGGCGGTCGAGGCGTGTGAGGCGAGGGCGGAGATCCTCACCGGGGTGCTGACGGCGGATGGCCGTGAGTGGGCTCGTCGCCTGGTGAAGTCCGAGGTGGCCACAGCGGCACGGCGCTCGGAGGGCACAGTCATCCGCCTGATCGCCGACGCAGAAACACTCGTCAACGACTTGCCCGAAACCCTCGCCGAACTCGGCACTGGCAAAATCTCCTACGCTCACGCCCGCTCGATGGTCACCCACGCAACCTCGCTCCCAGTGGAGTCACGAGGCTCGTTCGAGCAGGCGATCCTGCAGCGGGCGAAGGAGTGCAACGCGGCCCGCTTCGACGACGCGGCCCGTCGCCTCCGCGAAACCCACCACCCCGACTCCATCACCCAACGCGCCAGAGCCGCGCACGCCGACCGAGCAGTGTGGCTCGATGCGGAGCGAGATGGCATGGCCACCCTGCACCACCACTTGCCCGCGGTCGACGCCCTCGCGATTCACGACGTCCTCGACCAGGCTGCTCGAGCAGCCCGCTCCGACGCCGAGCCCCGCACCCAGGCGCAGCTCCGCTCCGACATCCTCGCCAACACCATCCTCAACCGCACCGACGGCGCCCTGGGATTCACCCCCACGGTCATCGTCACGGTTCCCGCCGCCACGATGGCAGGATGCGAGGGCCCGGAAGGTGGGGAGGCACAACTGCACGGCTACGGCCCCATCGACCCGGAACTCGCGCGACGCCTCGCCGCGAAGGCACCCACCTTCCTCAAGGTGCTCGTGCACCCGGGCACAGGCGACACCATCGAGGTCGCCGGCCGCTACCGCATCCCGGCCGCCCTCCGCGAGGCGCTGATCGTGGCGGACGAGCACTGCCGCTTCCCCGGCTGTGGCCGCAGAGCAGCCCGCTGCGAACTCGACCACACCCAGGACTGGGCGCACGGGGGCCGATCCACCGCCTCGAACCTCGCCCACCTGTGCACGAGCCACCACCACCTGAAGCACAACGGCGGGTGGATGGTCAGCCGCCCACCGGGCTCACCACCCGGATCGCGCGAACTCGAATGGCGTTCCCCCTTGGGCGCCACCTACCGCACCACCCCACCCACCCGGCACAACCCCCACCCATCGCCACCCACGCGCGCCGACAACCTAGCGTCACTTCAGAGCACCCTCGATCCGCCGCCATTCTGATCCGGCCGAGGTGGAGCATCGCTGAAGTGGGGTGAGGAGTGGGGCAGCGCGAGGTGAGCACGCTTCAGGGTGGGAAATCGCGTAGTGGGGAACCACCGGGTGGGGCGGGGCGAGGTGGGCACGCTTCAGGGTGGAGAACCGCCGGGTGGGGAACTACCGGGTGAGGAAGCGCGGGATCGGGCGGAGCGAGGTGGGCACGCTTCGGGGTAGGGAACCGCCGGGTGGGGAACCGCCGGGTGGGAACCGCCGGACGGGGAACCGCGGGGTGAGGAACCGCGGGGTGGGGGCGGCGGGCTCAGTCGCCGAGGTTGCGGCGGCCTGAGATGGCGCGGTCGGCCTCGCGCTTGTCTTGGCGCTCGCGGAGGGCCTGGCGCTTGTCGTACTCGCGCTTTCCCTTGGCCACGCCTATCTCGACCTTCGCGCGCCCGTCGAGGAAGTACAGCGAGAGCGGCACGAGCGTGTAACCACCCTCTTTGGTCTTGTGCGAGATCTTGATGATCTGCTCCTTGTGGAGCAGCAGCTTGCGCTTACGCCGAGGCGGGTGGTTGTTCCACGTGCCCTCGTTGTACTCGGGGATGTGCACAGCATCGAGCCACGCCTCCCCGCCCTCCACGAAGGCGTAGCCATCCACGAGCGATGCACGACCCGCCCGCAGCGACTTGACCTCCGTGCCCGTGAGCACGAGACCCGCCTCGTAGGTGTCCTCGACCGTGTAGTCGTGACGCGCCTTGCGGTTGGTCGCCACGACCTTCTGTCCGCGTTCGCGAGGCATGACGTCTCCTGACTGGCTGGTGGGCTGCCGTGACCTACGGCAGCCCACCAGTCTAGACCTTGAGGTACCTCGTGATGGCGAACTT
>NZ_JBHFHG010000003.1:0-684865 GCF_041927495.1 Herbiconiux liukaitaii
TTTTTTTTCGTTTTCGCGGTGCGTTTCTCTTCTTGCTGGGTTGGTGCTCTTCCCCCCCCCCCCCCCCCCCACCAGTCTAGACCTTGAGGTACCTCGTGATGGCGAACTTCGCCGAGAAGGCGGCCAGCACAGCACCCACCAGGATGAGGATCGGTATCACCACGAACGAATCCGCATCGCTCACGAACGAGGTGAACGGCAGTTCCTGCGCCAGATAGCCCTGCACGAAGAACCGCACGATCGCCCAGATGGCGGCACCGGCGAGCACCGATCCGATGAGCGACGCGATGATGCCCTCGAGGATGAACGGAGTCTGGATGAACCTGTTCGATGCACCCACCAACCGCATGATCCCCAGCTCACGTCGCCGCGAGAACGCCGAGAGACGGATGGTGGTGGCGATCAGGAGCACCGCCGCCACGAGCATGAGCGCCGCCACCCCGATGGCCGTGAAGCTCGCCGCATTGAGGATGGAGAAGATCTGCTCGAGATAACTTCGTTGATCGACCACACTCTCCACACCCGCGAGCCCTGACAGGCTCTCGCTGAGCACCGCGGACTGCTCGGGGTCGACCAGGTTGACCCAGAAGGTCTGATTGAGGAGGTCGGCCGTCACGTACTCGGTGACCGCGTTGCCGGCGAACTGCTCCTGGAAGTTCTCGAACGCCTGCTCGTGGGTCTCGAAGTAGAACTGATCGATGAAGGGAGCGAGCGTCGGCGACTCCAGCTGAGCCTGCACCGCCGCGATCTGATCGGGGCTCGCCTCACCGCTGGCGCAGTTGTCGCCACCCGAGGTGGCGGTGCACATGTAGACGGCCACCTGAGCACGGTCGTACCAGAAGCTCTTCATCTGGCCGATCTGCATCTGCATCAGGATGGCGGCACCCACGAAGGTGAGCGAGATGAAGGTCACGAGAACAACCGACACCACCATCGAGACGTTGCGGCGGAGGCCGGTGCCGACCTCTCCGAGGATGAGTGCGAATCTCACGTCGTGGGCCCCACGTTCTGGTCTCGGGACGGATCGGCGGGCGCTCCGGGCGCACGGAGGCCGAGCTTCTCGGCAAGGGTGAGCGACTCGGTGGCCGGGTCGTAGGGCGCAGGCTCCTGAGGAGCCTGCTGGGCGGCGGGCTGCGCGGGCTCGGCCTCGGAGGGCTGCACGGGCAGGGGCGACTGCGGGCCGGTCGCCTGCGCCGGGTAGGCGTGACGCTCGGGCTCCTGGGGCTCGACGGTCTGCACGGGGGCGACCTGAACGCGCTCGACGGGCTCCGACTGCATCCGCTGCACGGGCTGCGACTGATTCGAGGGAGATGCGGAGGCAGATGCTCCGGCACCGACCGGCGCGGGAGCCGCGTGCGGCTGCGCAGGCCCGACGGGTCGCACGAGGCCCTCGCCGAGAGCGATCTCGGCGGTGAGCCCGGAATCCTTGAGGGCGATCTCGGCGGTCATGCCGTAGCCACCGCGATCCTCGTCACGCACGATCTGACCGGAGACGAGTTCGATGACGCGTCGCTTCATGTGGTCGACGATCGCGTTGTCGTGCGTGGCCATCACAACCGTGGTGCCACCGGCGTTGATGCGCTCGAGCACGGTCATGATGCCGGCACTCGTGGAGGGGTCGAGGTTACCCGTGGGCTCGTCGGCCAGCAGGATGGCGGGCTTGTTGACCACCGCGCGGGCGATCGCCACACGCTGCTGCTCACCGCCCGAGAGCTCGTGCGGCAGGCGGTTCGCCTTCTCGGCGAGACCCACCATCTGCAGCACGTCGGGAACGGCCTCCTGAATGAAGCCGCGCGACTTGCCGATCACCTGGAGGGTGAACGCGACGTTGTCGAACACGTTCTTGCCGGGCAGCAGTCGGAAGTCCTGGAACACCACGCCGAGGTTGCGGCGGAAGTACGGGACCTTGCGATTCGAGATCGCATTGAGGTCCTGCCCGAGGACATGGATGTTGCCACCCGTCGGCCGATCCTCTTTGAGGACGAGCCGCAGGAAGCTGGACTTGCCGGAGCCGGACGCACCGACGAGGAAGACGAATTCGCCGCGCAGGATCTCGAGGTCGACTCCGTTGAGAGCCGGCCGCTTCGTACCCCGGTAGGTCTTGGTTACGTGATCAAACCTAATCATGACGTGATGACTCTAAGCAGGCCCACGCGGAATCGACGGCACGACTCGCTAGCGATCCCGATTCATAGGATTCACATGATCCGGGACGCAGAGGCGCCGCTCAGTCGTCGTGCTTGGTCTTGCGCCAGCGGATGCCCGCAGCGATGAAGCCGTCGAGATCGCCGTCGAACACCGCGGAGGGGTTGTTGACTTCGAAGTCGGTGCGCAGATCCTTGACCATCTGGTACGGCGCCAGCACGTAGCTGCGCATCTGGTCGCCCCAGCTCGCGGTGATGGTGCCGGCGAGCTCCTTCTTCTGAGCCGCCTCCTGCTCGCGCTGGATGATCAGCAGTCGCGAGGCGAGCACGCGCATGGCCGCCGCCCGGTTCTGGATCTGGCTCTTCTCGTTCTGCATCGACACCACGGTGCCCGTGGGGAGGTGGGTGATGCGCACGGCGGAGTCGGTGGTGTTGACCGACTGGCCACCGGGGCCCGAGGAGCGGAAGACATCGACTCGGATGTCGTTCTCCGGGATCTCGATGGCCGCGGCCTCCTCCATGAGGGGGATGACCTCCACGGCGGCGAAGCTCGTCTGACGCTTGCCCGCCGCACCGAAGGGGCTCATGCGCACGAGGCGGTGGGTGCCGGCCTCCACGCTCAGCGTGCCGAAGGCGTAGGGCGCGTCGACCTCGAAGGTGGCCGATTTGATGCCGGCCTCCTCGGCGTAGCTCGTGTCCATGACCGTGGTGGGGTAGTTGTGCTTCTCGGCCCAGCGCAGGTACATGCGCATGAGCATCTCGGCGAAGTCGGCGGCATCGACGCCACCGGCGCCCGAGCGGATGGTGATGACGGCGGGCCGCGCATCCCACTCGCCGTTCAGGAGCGTCTGCACCTCGAGGTCGCCGAGCACCTTCTGGATGGAGACGAGCTCCACACGCGCCTCCTGGGCCGATTCCTCGTCGCCCTCGTCGTTCGCGAGGCCGATGAGCACCTCGAGGTCGTCGAGCCGCGACTCGATCGACTCGATCTTGGCCAGCTCGCCCTGTCGGTGGCTGAGCGCACTCGTGACCTTCTGCGCCGCATCCGTGTCGTCCCAGAGGTCGGGCACACCGGCCGCCTCGCTCAGGCGCGAGATCTCCGCCCGGAGCCCGTCGACGTCGACGACCGATCGGATGTCGCTGAAGGTGGTGCGGAGCTGCTGGATCTGTTCACTGAGGTCTAAGTCGAGCATTATCCCCCCAGTCTAGTGACCGACCCGATCGTTGACCCGGGTAAAGTAGTCGCAATGACGGATGCGGGCACGGACGACGGCTTCCGCTTCCGCTCCATCGCCCTCCCCGCACTCCTCCCCTCCCTGCTGTTCGGCATCGGCGAGGGAGCGGTCATCCCGATCATCCCCGCCGTGGCCGTCTCGCTCGGAGCGGACCTCGCGGGCGCCGGCCTCATCGCCGCCATGATCGTGGTGGGACAGCTCGCCGGCGACATCCCGAGCGGCGCACTCGTCTCCAGGATCGGCGAGAAGCGCGCCATGATCGCGTCTGCCGTCGTGTCGATCGCCGCCATGACCCTCGCCCTGTTCGCGGCCACCGCCGCCCTCTTCGGCCTGGCGATCTTCGCGCTCGGGCTGGCCGCCGCGGTCTTCGCCCTCGCCCGCCAGGCGTTCATGACCGTCTTCGTGCCGGTGCGCATCCGGGCGCGTGCCCTCTCGACGCTCGGCGGGTCGTTCAGGGCCGGGTGGTTCATCGGCCCGTTCCTCGGCGCGGGAGTCATCGCGCTGAGCGGCACCACCTCTGCGGCGTTCGTGGTGCACTTCGTGTGCGCTGTGTCGGTGATCGCGGTGCTGCTCGTCATCAAGGATCCGACGACCGGTCGCTCCCCCGTCGAGCCTGATGGAAGGCTCGTGCCGGTGAAGCCCGTCGGGCTCTTCCGCACCATCTGGCAGAACCGCGGTGCGCTCGTGCGCATCGGCAGCGGCGCCGCGGTCGTGGGGGCCCTCCGGGCGAGTCGGATGGCCATCCTGCCGCTGTGGGCCGTGAGCATCGGCCTCTCGACCGAGACCACGGCGATCGTGATCGGCGTCGGCGCGGCCGCCGACTTCGCGCTCTTCTACACGAGCGGGCAGATCATGGACCGCTTCGGCCGGCTGTGGAGCGTGGTGCCCTCGATGGTGGGCATGGGCCTCGCCCTCATCGCTCTCGCCTTCACCCACGATCTCGCGAGTGCGGTGCAGTGGTTCGTGGTGATCGCGATCACGATGGGTGTGGCGAACGGCGTGGGCAGCGGCATCATCATGACGCTCAGCGCCGACCTCGCGCCCCGCGACGACCCCGCCCCCTTCCTCGGCGCGTTCCGGTTCACCGCCGATGCCGGTGCGGCCCTCGCGCCCGTGGCGGTCTCGGCCATCGTGGTGGTCGCGTCGCTGCCGCTCGCGACCGGGCTCATGGGTGTCGTCGGTCTCGTGGGTGCCGGCATCCTGGTGCGGAATGTGCCCCGTTACCTGCCTCACAGGAGGCGTTGAGCCGCTCCCCTACACTGGACTCGTATCTGCGGGAGTGGTGGAATTGGCAGACACGCAGGATTTAGGTTCCTGTGCTTTCGAGCGTGAGGGTTCAAGTCCCTTCTCCCGTACTCGTGAACGACTGGAGAGCCGTGATTTCCGCAGTGCCGCAAGCCCTCATCCCGTGGCTCGATCCGAACACCCTGCTCGGCGGGGTCTTCGGCCCCGTGGCCCTGCTCGTGGTCTGCGCGATCGTGTTCGCCGAGACGGGACTCCTGGTCGGGTTCCTGCTGCCGGGCGACACCCTCCTCTTCTTCACGGGTGTGCTGGCGGTGGGCGGCAAGTTCGGCATCGACATCTGGTGGGTGTGCCTCGCCATCTCGCTCGCGGCGTTCCTCGGCGGTGAGGTGGGGTACCTGATCGGGCACAAGTTCGGGCCCAGGGTGTTCGAACGCAAGGAGTCGGGGCTCTTCAGCGTGCGCAACGTCGAGCGCACGAACGCCTTCTTCGAGCGCTTCGGCGCCCTCGCCGTGATCATGGCGCGCTTCGTGCCGATCGTGCGCACCTTCGCCCCGATCGCCGCGGGCGTCGGCCACATGAACTACAAGAAGTACTCCCTCTACAACGCCATCGGTGCGCTCATCTGGGGTTCGGGCATCACGCTGCTCGGCTTCGGCCTCGGCCAGATCGAGCCCGTGCGCGAGTTCACCGAGAAGTACCTCGACGTGGTGCTCATCGCCGTGGTGGTGCTCACCATCATCCCCACCGTCTTCCACTACCTGCGCGAGCGCTCGAAGGCCAAGAAGGATGTCGAGGCCGCCATCGAGGAGGAGATCGAGATCACCGGTGCCGCCGAGCGACTCACCCTCGAGCCCGAGGTCTTCGGCGGAGACGTCGACAACCGCCCCACGAAGTAGCAGCCCGACCCGAGCAGCCGCGCCGCTCAGGCGTGGTGGTTCTCCTCGTGCCTGGCGTGTTCAGCCGGCTCGAGCTGGAACGTGGAGTGCTCCACGTCGAAGTGCACCGTGAGGCAGCGACCTAGGGCGTCGAGCAGAGGGCCGGTGGCGTTCTGCTGGAACACGATCGGCTCCACCACCACGTGCGCCGAGAACACGTACTGCCCCGAGGTGATGGCCCAGACGTGCACGTCGTGCACCGCCACCACGCCTGGCTCCTCGAGGATGTGGTCCCGGATGCCCTGCACGTCCATGGCCGAGGGCGTGGACTGGTTGAGCACCGCCACCACGTCGCGGAGCAGCGAGATGGCGCGCGGCACGATCATGGCGGCGATGAGCAGCGACGCGATGGCGTCGGCCTTCTCGAAGCCCGTGAGGAGGATGACGAGCGCCGCCAGGATGACGGCCACCGAGCCGAGCAGGTCGCCGAGCACCTCGAGGTAGGCGCCGCGCATGTTGATGGAGGTCTTGGCGCCACCCCGCAGGATCATGAGCGAGGCGAAGTTGGCCACGAGACCGATCGCGGCGACCACGAGCATGAGACCGCCCTGCACCTCGCCGCCCTCGGTCGAGAGGAGCCGCCCGACACCCTCGATGGTCACGAAGACGGCGACGCCGATGAGGATGAGGCTGTTGATGAGCGCCCCGAAGACCTCGGAGCGCTGGTAGCCGTAGGTGTGCCTGTCGTTGGCGGGGCGCGCGGCCACGATCGTGGCGATGAGGGCGACGATGAGTCCGATGAGGTCGGAGAGCATGTGGCCGGCGTCGGCGAAGAGCGAGAGCGAGCCGGAGAGCACGGCCCCGACGACCTCGACCACGAGCACCGTGGCCACGATGGCGATGGCGGCGGTGAGTCGTGTGCGGTTGGCTCCCGATCCGTGGTCGTGACCGGAGTGGCCGCGGCTCGTGCTGGCCTGCTCGGCCCGCTCCTCAGGGGACCCGTGCGAGAGGCTTCCCCCGCAGCCTGCGGGAGCGGAGCCTTCTGGCACGGTGGAGTTCGTCATCACCCTCCACGCTAGCCGCCCCGCGGCCCGCGCTGCCACCGATCGCGCTAGTTAGGAATGACGCTCATTCTCAGCACCGGGATGGCGGCCTCGAAGGCCCGTGCCCGGTGGCTGATCGCGTTCTTCTCGGCGGCCGACAGCTCGGCGGCCGAGACCTGGTGGCCCTCGGGCTCGAAGATGGGGTCGTAGCCGAAGCCGCCCCCTCCGTGCGCCTGCTCGGCGAGACGCCCCGGCCAGAGACCGGAGACGACCTTCTCGAAACCCGTCTCCGGCACGACGATGGCGATATGGCACGCGAACTGGGCCGCGCGGTGCTCAGGCGCGATGTCGGCCAGCTGATCGAGCAGCAGGTCGAGGTTGGCCTGCGATCCCCTGCCGTGGCCCGCCCAGCGGGCCGAGAAGATGCCGGGCGCGCCGCCCAGCACATCGACGCAGATGCCGGAGTCGTCGGCCAGCGCGGGCAGCCCCGTGTGGGCGGCGGCCGCACGCGCCTTGATGAGCGCGTTGGCCTCGAAGGTCACGCCGTCCTCCACCGGCTCGGGTCCGTCGTACGCGACGATCTCGAGCTCGGGCAGCACGGCGCCCAGGATTCCCTGGAACTCCTCCACCTTGTGGGCGTTGTGGGTGGCGAGCACCACGCGCATGCGGCTCATTTGCCCGAGGCCGCGTCGCCCGCGGATCCCTCTAGCACCGAGCGCTGCAGAGCGGCGAGCTCATCGGTGCCCTTGAGAGCGAGGTCGAGCAGGTTGTTGAGCTCGGTGCGGTCGAAGGGAGCGCCCTCGGCGGTGCCCTGCACCTCCACGAAGAGACCGCGGCCCGTGACCACGACGTTCATGTCGGTCTCGGCCTTGACGTCTTCGACGTAGGCCAGGTCGAGCATGGGGGCACCGTCGATGATGCCCACGGAGACCGCGGAGACCGTGTCGAGCAGCGGGGTGGACCGCTGGCCGATGAACCTCTTGCCGCGCGCCCATTCGATGGCGTCGGCGAGGGCCACGTAGGCGCCCGTGATGGCGGCCGTGCGGGTGCCGCCGTCGGCCTGCAGCACGTCGCAGTCGATCACGATGGTGTTCTCGCCGAGGGCCTTCATGTCGACGACAGCGCGCAGCGAGCGGCCGATGAGGCGCGAGATCTCGTGCGTGCGCCCGCCGATCCTGCCCTTCACCGACTCGCGGTCGGTGCGGTCGTTCGTGGCTCGCGGGAGCATGGCGTACTCGGCGGTGACCCAGCCCTTGCCCGAGCCCGACTTCCAGCGCGGAACGCCGTTCGTGAAGGAGGCGGTGCAGAGCACCTTGGTCTTGCCGAACGAGATGAGGGCCGATCCCTCGGCCTGCTCGCTCCAGCCGCGCTCGATCGTGACGGTGCGGAGCTCGTCGACGGTGCGGCCGTCTTTGCGGGTGGCGGCGTCGGTCATGGGGTGCTCCTTGCGGGGTAGGTGGTGATCGGGGCCGTGCGGGTGATGGGGATGGTGCCGGTCTCGACGAGCTCCACGGAGGAGACCTCGGGCCCCAGGAACAGCTCGGCGAGGCGGATGAACTCCTCCGCGCTCGTGCCCGTCGCCTCGTAGCGATAGGTCGGGCGGCCGGGCGCGGTGCGCTCGATGCCGCTGCGCACGAGAGTGCGGTAGACGTCGTTGGCGGTCTCGGTGTCGCTCGAGACGAGCTGCACGCCCTCCCCCACCACGTACGAGATCGCGCCCTTGAGGAACGGGTAGTGGGTGCAGCCGAGCACGAGGGTGTCGATGCCGTTCTCGACGAGCGGTCGCAGGTAGTGCTCGGCGAGGGCCACGAGCTCGCGGCTCGTCGTGTCTCCGGCCTCGACGAACTGCACGAACTCGGGGCACGCCTGGCTGAACAGCTCGAGGTGCGGAGCGGCGGCGAACGCGTCGTCGTAGGCGCGCGACTGGATGGTGCCGGTGGTCGCGATCACGCCCACCCGGTGGTTGCGGGTGACCGAGACGGCCGTGCGCACGGCGGGCTGGATGACCTCCACCACGGGCACGCTGTACCGCTCGCGGGCGTCGCGCAGCATGGCGGAGGAGGCCGTGTTGCACGCGATCACGATCATCTTGACGTCCTGCTCCACGAGATCGTCGAGCACCTCGAGGGCGAAGCGGCGCACCTCGGCGAGCGGCTTGGGGCCGTAGGGCGAGTGCGCGGTGTCGCCCACGTAGAGCAGGGACTCGCGGGGCAGCTGATCCCGGATCGCCCGGGCGACGGTCAATCCGCCCACGCCCGAGTCGAAGATCCCGATCGGCCTGTCACTCACGGTAGATCAGCCTAGCCGCCTAGGCTCGGAGCGTGAACGCGCCCCTCGACCTGCCCCTCGAGCCTGTGGCCAGGCCTGGATCCACGGCCCTGCTCACCGACCGCTACGAGCTCACCATGGTGGATGCGGCCATCCGGGCGGGCACCCACGACAGGCCGTGCGTGTTCGAGGCCTTCGGCCGGTCGCTGCCGCACGGCCGCCGCTACGGCGTGGTCGCGGGCACCGGTCGACTGCTCGAGCTCATCGACGGGTTCCGCTTCGGCGACGAGGAGCTCGAGTACCTGCGCGAGAACGACGTGGTGAGCAGAGCCACCCTCGACTGGCTCGCCGACTACCGCTTCACAGGGCGCATCCGCGGCTACCGGGAGGGCGAGGTCTACTTCCCCGACTCCCCCCTGCTCGTGGTGGAGTCGAGCTTCGCCGAGGGCGTGCTGCTCGAGACTCTCATCCTCTCGGTGCTCAACTACGACACCTCGGTGGCCGGTGCCGCCGCCCGCATGGTCTCGGCCGCCCGTGGGCGCCCGCTCGCCGAGATGGGGTCGCGTCGCACCGGGGAGCGCTCCGCCGTGGCCGCCGCACGCGCCGCCTACATCGCGGGCTTCGGCGCCACCTCCAACCTCGAGGCCGGCCGCACCTGGGGTGTGCCCACCATGGGCACCGCCGCGCACGCGTTCACCATGCTGCACGACTCGGAGGAGGAGGCGTTCCGCGCCCAGGTGGCCGCTCTCGGCCCCTCCACGACCCTCCTGGTCGACACCTACGACGTGCCGGAGGGTGTGGCCACGGCCGTGCGGGTGGCGGGCACGTCTCTCGGCGCGGTGCGACTCGACTCGGGAGACCTGCTGACCCTCGTCGGAGCCGTCCGCCGTCAGCTCGACGACCTCGGGGCCACGAGCACGAAGATCACGGTCACCAACGACCTCGACGAGTACGCCATCGCCGCACTGCGGGCCACCCCCGTCGATTCCTTCGGCGTGGGCACCTCCGTGGTGACAGGTTCGGGGCACCCGGCCGCCGGCCTCGTCTACAAGCTCGTCGCCAGGCAGGACGGCGAGGGCCGCTGGATCCCGGTGGCCAAGAAATCGGCCGACAAGGCCACCCACGGCGGCCGCAAGCATCCGGTGCGCCTGCTCGACGACTCGGGCACGGCCGTCTCGGAGACGATCTACGTGGGCGAAGCGGCTCCGGCGGATGCTCCAGGGCGGGCACTGCACGTGCCGCTCATGGCCGACGGTGTCGCCGACCCGCAGCACCTCGGCGCCGCCGGTGTCGTGGCGGCGCGCGCCCACCGCGAGACCGTGCTCACGGAGCTGCCGGATCAGGCGTTCCGGCTCGCCGCCGGTATGCCCGCCATCCCCACGGTGTTCGAAGCGGTCTGACCAGACCTACTCGTCGAGCAGGCGCTCGTAGATCTCCTTGCAGGTGGGGCAGATCGGGAACTTCTCGGGATCGCGCCCCGGCGTCCACTTCTTGCCGCACAGCGCCTTCACGGGCTTGCCCGTCATCGCCGACTCGAGGATCTTCTCCTTCTCCACGTAGTGCGAGAAACGCTCGTGGTCTCCTGGATCGATGTTCTCGGTGTTGAGCAGCTCTTCGAGCTCGCGGTCGAGCGTCGTGGTTCCGCCACCGCCGTCGGGGAGGTCTCCGGGCTCGGAGGTGCGATCGAATGCGCCAGTCATGAGCATGATTCTACCTGCGCTCCGCGACCACCCTGCCGAGGTGTCGGGATGCCGGGATCTAGTTGCGGAGGGCTGCGGCGAGGATCTCCGGGCCGCGGCGGTTGAAGATGGCGGCTCCCGCGGCCACTCCCACCACGAGCACCACCACTCCCACGCCGAGCCCGGTCCAGAGCGAGAGCCAGTAGTACTCGGGATCGACGAAGACGCCGAGCACCCCGAACACGATCGCCGGTGTGGAGAGCGCGACGGTGCCGAAGAACGAGAAGACCTGGGCCAGCACGCTCGTGGCGCCCGTGGCCTGCGGCTGGGAGAACGCGCTGTCGCCGGGGCGGGTGGCGGGGTACGGGAACCGCGCCGAGAACACGCTGCCGAGGCCGAGGCCGGCGAGCACGAGGCACGTGCTCGTTCCCAGCACGGCGGGCAGGGCGTCGAGCTGGTCGGCGAAGAGCACGCTCAGGAAGGATCCGATGCCGATGAGCGGGATCGCGATGAGAATGACCGGCACCATGCGCCCCACCCGATCCGCGAGTCCGAGGCGACCGGTCACGACGTGCAGCCAGACCGCCGTGTTGTCGAACGCCACGTCGTTGTGCACGGCCCAGCCGAGGAAGACGCACATGATCGGCACGGGGAGCAGCGCGGTGTACTCGATCGGCACGCCCACGAAGATGAAGACGATCACGGCCACGAGAGGCACGACGGGCACGATCACGAGCTGCGCGTAGTAGCGGGCGTCGCGCTCCCAGTAGGTGAGCGTGCGGGCGGCCACGGCACCCATGGGCGTGGTGGGGGTGCGGGCGAACCAGCCGAGACCGGAGTGCTCGCGCACCTCGATGTCGCGCCCCGGGGTCACGAGCATGAGGGCCACGAGGCCCTTCCAGGCCAGCCACAGCAGCGCGACCGTCGCGGCGGCGATGAGCAGCTTGAGCACCGCGAAGACCCACTGGCCGTTCACCGCATCGGCCGGAACGGCCCAGACGGCTCCGAGCGGAGTCCAGCCGAGGATGCCCGTGAGGGTGGTGAAGAACCCGCCTCCGTCGTTGCCCCAGCCCGTGAGACCGAGCAGCACGAGGCCTGGCACGATCACCACGAGGGCGAGCACTGCCGCTGCGGCGCCCAGATCGCGGGCCCTACGGCTCGCGAACGCGAAGGCCGAGAGGGAGAGCGAGAGTCTGGCGCCCAGCACGCACGTGATCGCGCCGAGCAGGGCCGAGACGAGAGCCAGCAGGGTCGAGCCCGGGGAGGCCGACCAGGTCACAACCGTCGCGAGCGAGGCCACGGTGACCACCACGGCCGGGAGGCTCACGAAGGCCACCACGAAGAGGCCGAAGGCGATGCGGTCGGGAGTGAGACCCAGGAGCGAGAACGCCCGCGGATCCGTTCCGTCGCGCAGCGAGAACAGCACGGGGGCGAACCAGAACACCGCCACCACGAGCGAGCCGCCGAGCACGACGGAGTTGCGGGCGAGATCGGCCGGTGCATCCCGCAGCATCACGAGCGCCACCACGGCGGCGACGGCGAGCAGCAGGGCGAGGATCGCACCGATGACCACACCGGTGAGCTCGGACGTGCTGCGCTTGAACGTGTTGCCGAGGAGCCTCAGCCTCAGTCGGAGGAACTCAGCAACCATTCCATGCCTTCCGGGCTCTTGCGGCCGCCGGCCAGCTCCATGAAGCGCTGCTCGAGCGTGCCGCCTTCGCGCACCTCGTCGACGGTGCCCTTGGCGAGCACACGGCCCTCCACGATGATGGCGACCCGGTCGCAGACACGCTGGATCATGTCCATGCTGTGGCTGGAGAGCACGACGGTGCCCCCGCCGGTGACGTACTTCTCGAGGATGTCGACCACGTTCGCCGCCGACACCGGGTCGACCGACTCGAACGGCTCGTCGAGCACGAGGATGCGCGGCGAGTGGATCATGGCGCAGGCGAGGGCGATCTTCTTGGTCATGCCCGCCGAGTAGTCGGAGACCAGGCGGCCGAGCGCATCCTCGAGGCCGAAGGCGGTGGCGAGGTCGTCGCTGCGCTGCCGTACGGTCGCGGTGTCGAGGCCGCGGAGCGAGCCCGAGTAGTAGAGGAGCTGACGGCCGGTGAGGCGGTCGAAGAGGCGCAGCCTGTCGGGCAGCACGCCGATGAGGCGCTTCGCGGCGGCCGGGTCGCGCCAGACGTCCTGGTCGAGCACGGTGACGACTCCGCCGTCGGGGCGGAGGAGACCGGTGACCATCGAGAGCGTGGTGGTCTTGCCGGCGCCGTTGGGGCCGACGATGCCGTAGAAGGAGCCCTGGGGCACGTCGAGGTCGATGCCGTCGACGGCCGTGGTGCTGCCGAACTTCTTGCGCAGCCCCGAGATGGAGAGAGCGATCTTCGACGGATCGAGGTCGCGCACGACCGAGGGGGGCGGCACGGGAGCCGTGCGCGGCTTGGCCGGAGTGCGAGGGGTGCGCGGGGTGGCGGGCGTTCGAGGAGCTGCCGGGGTCTTGCGCTGCACCGGCTTGCGCGGGGCGGCGGGCTTCTTGGGGGCTGGAGCTTCGGCGTGGGTCTCGGCGTTGGTCTCAGTTGCCTCAGCGACGACGGCGTCGACCGGCTCTGCAGGCACTGGGGCCTTCGCTGCGGTGGTGCGCTTGACGGGGGCTCGAGTGGTCTTGGGCTTGGCGGCCGTGGTGGCGGCCGAGGCCTTCGTGGGGGCTCGACGTGGAGCGCGGGCGCTGCTCGACGGAGCTCCCTGCGCTGATGGATTGTCGGACTCTGAGCTCACCGAATAAACCTATCAATCCTCTGTCGCCCTGCACCGGGGCCCGCTATCTAGACGCGAAGCTCCCAGTGTGGCACCTTCCGGGCTCGAGGCGCGCATCACGAATGAGAAACGATACACGCTCACTCCGAGCCAGGGAAGGGTCGGCATAGTACGGTGAAGGTTGGTCGAGTGAATTACCGGTGAACGACTTCCCGGTGAACATCAGGCCGCAATCAAGAGGAGACATCATGACCACGCAGGTAGTCATTCTTGCCGCAGGCATGGGCTCGCGGCTCGGCCGTTCCCTCCCCAAGCCTCTCACCGAGCTGAGCGACGGCCGCACCATCATGGGCCAGCAGTTCGACAACATCCACCACGCCTTCGGCGCAGCCGCCAAGGTCACCATCGTGGTGGGCTACAAGCTCGAGCACATCATCGAGGCGTTCCCCGAGGCATCCTTCGTCTACAACGAGGAGTACGACCAGACCAACACCTCCAAGAGCCTGCTCCGCGCCCTCCAGGCGTCGTCGGCCGGTGGCGTGCTGTGGATGAACGGCGACGTGGTCTTCGACCCCGCCGTGCTCGACCGCGCGGTGTCCATGATCGCCCGCGACCAGTCGTTCGTGACCGTCAACACCGCCAAGGTGTCGGATGAAGAGGTCAAGTACACCACCACCGCCGAGGGCTACATCGACGAGCTCTCGAAGACCGTCGTGGGCGGCCTCGGCGAAGCGGTCGGCATCAACTACATCTCGAGCACCGACAAGGCGGCGCTCATCCGCCACCTGCAGCGTGTGGGAGACCAGGACTACTTCGAGCGCGGCATCGAGCTCGCCATCGAGAAGGACCGCCTGCTGGTGGAGCCCGTCGACATCTCCGACCTGTACGCGGTCGAGGTCGACTTCGCCGAAGACCTGGAGCGCGCGAACCTCTTCGTGTGACAGAGTTAGGCCTCGATCCATCACGAAGGGGCTTCTGCAGGTGAGCGTTGCGACTCGGGCGCCGTTGTCCAGGAGGGGCGGCAGCTGGTCGCGGTACCGGCACTCCCTGTGGCTGCTCACCCGGCGCGATCTGCGTGTGCGCTACTCCACCTCGGTGCTCGGCTACCTGTGGTCGATCCTCGATCCGCTCGTCATGGCGGGGATCTACTGGTTCGTCTTCACCCAGGTCTTCCAGCGGCCCGTGGGCACCGAGCCGTACATCGTGTTCCTGCTCACGGCGCTGCTGCCGTGGATGTGGTTCAACGGCACCGTCTCGGATGCGACGCGTGCGTTCCTGCGTGAGGCGAAGCTCATCCGCTCGACCAAGATCCCGCGCACCATCTGGGTGAACCGGCTCGTGCTCTCGAAGGGCATCGAGTTCCTCGCGAGCCTCCCCGTGCTCGCGGCGTTCGCGATCTTCGCGGGCGCGACCGTCGGGTGGCAACTGCTGCTGTTCCCCCTCGGCATCCTGCTGCAGGCGGTGCTCACGGTGGGGGTGGCGCTCATCGTGGCGCCGCTCGTGGTGTTCTTCCGCGATCTGGAGCGCGCCGTCAAGCTGGCGCTGCGGTTCCTCTTCTATGCCTCGCCGATCATCTACGGCACGCACGACCTGCCCGCCGCCCTGCAGCCGCTCGCGGCCTTCAACCCGCTGAGCGGGATCTTCTCGCTCTACCGTGCGGGCTTCTTCGGCGACCAGCTGGACTGGTACCAGGTGGGAGTGGGGGCCGGCATGTCCGTGGCGCTGCTCTTCATCGGCATCCTGGTGTTCAAGCGCTCGGAGCGATCCGTGCTGAAGGAGATCTGATGGCGGGGGCTGTGATCGAGGTCGAGGGCGTCGGCATCCGCTTCAAGCGCAACAAGCGCGCGCGCCGGAGCTTCAAGGATCTGTTCGCCGGCAGCACCCGGCGCTCCCGGCCGGGCGAGTTCTGGGCTCTGCGCGACGTGAGCTTCACGGTGCAGCCCGGTGAGGCGATCGGTGTGATCGGGCGCAACGGTCAGGGCAAGTCGACGCTGCTCAAGCTCGTGGCCGAGGTGGTGCTGGCCGACGAGGGTCGGGTGCGCGTGCACGAGGGTGTCGCACCGCTGATCGAGATCACGGGCGGGTTCGTGGAGGACCTGTCGGTGCGCGACAACGTCTACCTCACCGCCGGGCTGCACGGAATGACCCGCCGCGAGGTCGACGAGCGCTTCGACGACATCATCTCGTTCGCCGAGATCGGCGACTTCCTCGACACCCCCTACAAGCACCTCTCGAGCGGCATGCGGGTGCGCATCGCGTTCTCCGTGATCTCGCAGCTCGAGGAGCCGATCATCCTCGTCGACGAGGTGCTGGCGGTGGGAGACAAGGGCTTCCGCGAGAAGTGCTACCGCCGCATCGAGGAGCTGCTCGACGGCGGGCGCACGCTCTTCTTCGTCTCGCACAACGAACGCGACCTGCGGCGCTTCTGCACGCGGGGCCTGTATCTCGAGGGCGGTCGGCTGGTCTTCGACGGGCCCATCGGCGAGGCGCTCGACCGGTACTCCTCCGACACAGCCGGCTGATCTCGGCAGCTTGTCCACAGGCGGGGCCCGTGCGGGGCTTCTCGGGCTCGTATCGTCGGTGGTGCGGGTTCTACTGTCGGCATGGTCAGCCGTCACCTCTCCCCGTTGCCCGTCGAAACCGTCGCCTATCGGGTGCCGCTGCGTCTCGACCGGCGGGAGGCACCCCATCGTTACCTGCTGCGCAATGCGGGAGACGAGCCGCTGCGCGGGCTGTCGTTCAGTCTGCTGGGCAGCGGGGTCATGCGGGCCACGCCGCCGCTGCTGCTGGCTCCCGGGGCGGAGGTGGTGCTGCGCATCCGGGGGTCGACTCTGCCGGTGTCTGCGGTGCTCATCATCCGGTGGTTCCGGCCGAACGGGGATGAGTATCTGTGGCGGGTGAGCTTCTGAGGGCGGTGCTGGCTGTGCGGCGGTCAGAGGCCCTGGCGCTGCACGAGGGGCACGGCGATTCGATCGATCGCCGTGCCGAGGATGGCCCAGGCCGCCCGCCTGGGCCACGCGAGGTGTCTCGTGCTGACCGCCGTGTACTCGATCTCGGCATCCGCGCCCCGGTTGCGCTTGAAGGCGGCGACTCCGCTCGAACCGTGCAGGTCGACGCCGGCCTCGTGCGCGGTGCTCGCGATGCCGTAGCTGAGCATGCGGTAGAGGCCGTCCTCCTGGGGGCGCGCGGTGTCGTAGCCCACCACGGGGGCGGCGAGCTGGCCGTGGGCCACCACGTAGCCGAAGACGCCGTCGATGCGGCCGTCGCGCTCGAGCAGCGTGAAGCGGAGCAGGCCGGTGCGCTGGGCTGCGCCGACGAACTCGGCCGTGTAGCGCGGGTTGAGTGCGGAGTACTTGTCGACGTAGAGCAGATCGTAGAGGTGGGCGATGCGGGTGCGGGTGGCGAGATCCGAGGTGCCCGTGGCGGGGTCGATGGCGGCCGGGGCGAGGCGGTAGCCGGAGCGCTCGAGCAGCTCGGCGTCTCGGCGGGTGTCGCGCATCCGACGCCACGCGGTGCCCCTCGTGGGCAGGAAGAGCACGTTGCGCGAGGGGATGAGGCGGTAGCCGGCGCGGCGGAGGGTCTCGGGCAGGTTCGAGCCGCGGCCGTGCACGCTGCGCCAGCCGACGGCGAGGTGCGGATGCCGGGTGGCGAGGTCTGCGGTGGCCGCGCGGATCGCGGACTCGGAGGGGTCGGGTTGCAGGTTGGTGGAGAGGAGCGAGTTGCCGATGAAAGCGATGTCGTCCAGGCGGGCGGGGCGGGTGAGTCTGTCGAGGAGGTCGATCACGCGGGCGGCGGCGAAGCGGAGTGCGGGGCTGGAGAGTTCGGTGAGCTCTTCGCGGGAGTAGTGGAGGTAGTGGGTGCGCGGGGAGACGACGTAGCTCTGCGGGGGGTGGGTGGGGCGGGGTGCGCGGGCGGGGAGGTCGGCCTTGCGCGGGAGGGTGACGGGGAGGACGTCGTTGCCCACCTGCAGGGTCTCCATGCGCACGTCGATGTTGGGGGCGAGGTCGCGGGTGCCTCCCGGCCGCGCCGTTTCTGCCACGAGCGCCTCCGCCCACCCCGGCGCGAGGGTGGTGGCATCTATTTCGGCGGTTCGCCCGTGGCCGGCGGCGCCGATGCCGGGGTCGGGCGGGAGGGGCTCGCCGTTCCACTCGATGTCGTGGGTGGAGGCGGCGAGCAGGCTCGAACGCGACCTCACGGCCACCGCCGCCTGCACAGCCAGAGACCGTGCGAGAACGCCGAGCGGGATGCGGTCGCTCCCGCCCTGCAGCACATCCCGGTACCGGCTCTGACGGAGGAAGCGAACCGCATCAGCGCCCGTACGAACGCTCGGCAACCCGTACAGCGCATGCGGCAGCCCCAGCCGCGCGAAGGCAGAACCCGGCCGCGCGATCCGCGATCCGTCGAGGCCACCGGCGATCGCGAGAGCCGCGGCGTCGGCGGCGGGTGGGTGAGGGAGGAAGGCTGCGGGGAGGTCGTCGGTGTCGGTGTAGAGGTGCAGGCCGCTCGTGGCTCGGGGGTTGCACTCGAGCACCACCACTCCATCCGCTCCCCTGTCGATGAGGTCGAGGCCGAACTGGCCCGTGAGGTGGAGGTGGGCGGCGATCCGCTCGGCGATGTCACGGGCCGCCGCGACCGCATCCTGCTCACCGGGAACCGTCGGGGTGGGGTGCTCGGCGAGGCGGGAGAAGGCCACTCCGGCGCCCGGCCCGGCTCGGGCTACGGGGCGGTAGGCCGCGAAGGCGGTGAGGCGACCGGCGATGGCGACGGCGTGCACGCAGAACTCGGCGCCCTCGATGAGCTCCTGCACGAGCCAGGGGTGCTCGGGAGTGAGGGTTCCGACGTCGGGAAGCGGCTCGCCCGCGCCGATCCGGCGGGTGAAGGCGCCGAAGCGCGAGAGAGCCGGTTTCGCGACGACGGGCCCGGATTCGCCACCCGCTGCCGACCCGCTACGGGTGGCGGTCTGGGTGCGGTCGACGCTCTGGGTGGGGGTGGCGCTCTGGGTGGGGGTGGCGGTCTGGGTGCGGCGGCGGGAGAGGCGGCGCCACTCGATCCCCGAGTCGATCACTCGGGTGGTGGGGTGCGGGATGCCGAGCTCGGCGAGGAGGTCGGCGAAGCGCGCCTTGTCGTGCAGGCGGCGGAGCACCGGCAGCGGTGGGGCGAACACACGGTCGTCGAGGCCGGCCACCTGCCCCGTGTCGCGTACCCCGGCGAGCCAGAAGATCTCTTCGCAGGTCGGCACGATGAGCGAGACGGCGTGGCGCTCGGCGATCCCGGCGATCGCCTTTGCAAACTCCCACGGCGCGAACCTGGCCGTCGGCACCCGGTACGACGCGCCCACCGCCTTCGAGGCCGACGTGAGGGCGGGCTGGCTGTCGGCCACCACGACGAACGCCCCGGCGGCGGCGAACCGGCGGGCGAGGTCGAGCGTCACCGGCGCGCGGGAGCCGGTGAGGAGGACCGCCGTCATCCGCCCTCGGCCACACGCGCGCAGACCGCGAGGCTGCGGGTCATGTAGCGGCGCCAGATCGGGCCGATCAGCCGCTCGACCACGAAGCGGCGGCGCGGGAGGGGCACGTACTCGTAGGTCCAGCGGATGCGCGAGCCGGTCGGAGTGGGCTCGTAGCGCCAGCGCGCCGTGGCCTCCGACACGAGGTGCGACAGCGCCCCGGTGAAGTCGGTCACGCGATAGTCGAACACGCCGACGCCGGCCTCACTCCCATCGCCGCCGCTGCCCGCCGGGGTCGCAGGTGGGGGTGGGGTGTGGTGGAGGAGGTGCTCGTGGAAGGTGCCTCCGTCGGAGAGGTGCACGGTGCGGCGGGAGCCCGGGATGGTCCAGGGGCCGGTCTGGTCGGTGACGCCGGTGACCGCGGGGAGCACGAGGTAGCCGGTGAAGAGGTCGCTGTCGTCGCGCGGCACGACGCGATCGAACGCCACCCGCGCACCGGCCACGGTGTCGACGGCGGCGGTGAACACGACCGGCTCCATCCGCCCACCGTACCGCGCCGGTTGCGCACCGCTCGCGACCCGACGTTCAGATCCGCCGCGACCCCACGTCAAGATCCGCCGCCCACCACCACCCGCTCGCGGCCCACCATCCGCTCGCGGACCACCACCCAGTCGCGGCCTAGCATCCGCTCGCAGACCACCACCCGGTCGCGGCCCCCCGCCCCGCGACCTGCCGCGGGTGGGCGCGCTCCCCTACGCTGGGCGCATGCCCTCGTATCGCGTCACCATGATCGTCGGAACCCTCGAGCTGGGCGTGAAGCCCGAGACGGTTCTGCCCACCCTCACCCAGACCATCGCCGACTTCACGACGGTCGAGTCATCCGACATCGCGATCGTCTCCGGGCGCCCCCGCGTGACCGTGCGGTTCACGGCCGACACCGACGAGGCGGCCTTCCTCATCGCCGAGCAGGGCATCGACGGCGCACGCGTCTCGGTGGAGCCGATCGCCTGGCAGGTCACCCGCCAGGTGCACGGCCGCTGGGAACCCCTTGCGTGAGCCGCAGGAAGCCTGAGAGCGTCGCCAGCTCGGAGGCGTTGACCGGCAGGTGGTCGACGAGCGCGGGCGAGTACACCAGGTAGGCCGCCCACTTCGCCCGGGAGATCGCCACGTTGAGGCGGTTCTTCATGAGCAGGAAGCCGATCCCCCGCGGCACATCGGCCGCCGCCGAGGCGGCCAGCGTGACGATCGCCACCGCCGCCTCCCGGCCCTGGAACTTGTCGACCGTGCCGACGGGCACACCCTCGAACCCGGCGTCGGCGAGCGTCTGCCGCACGAGTTCGACCTGGGCGTTGTAGGGGGCGACCACGATGATGTCGGCGACGTCGATCGGGCGGCTGGGCGTCGCATCCGCGGATCCGCTCTCGTTCGGATCGCTCCACGGCAGGCCGATGAGAGTGCGCACGATGTCGGCGACCTGCTCGGCCTCGTCCACCGAGCGCGTGGAGTCGCCCGCGTGCACGGTCGGCCGCAGGTGGAGGCCAGGATCGATGCCCTCGAGATGGCGGTCGGTGGTGGCCGGCAGCTTCGAGTGCAGCTCGCCCTCGTAGGAGAGTGCGCTGACCGGGGCGCAGACCTCGGGGTGCATGCGCCAGCTCACGTCGAGGAAGTAGCCGAGGTGGTGCGGCAGCACATCGTGCCCCTCGGTGAGCCAGCCGAGTGCCGAGCTGTCGACGGGCTCCGGATGCGTGCCCTGGGTGACCTGCGGCAGCTGCTGCGGATCGCCGAGCAGCAGCAGATTGCGGGCGGCGACGCTCACGGCGATCGTGTTGGCGAGGGAGAACTGGCCGGCCTCGTCGACGACCAGGAGGTCGAGGCTGCGGCGGCCGACGCGGCCGGTGTTAGTGAAGTCCCAGGCCGTGCCGCCGATGACGACGCCGGCCTCGTTGCGTTCGGCGTTCGCGAGGAAGCGGCCGAGGGCGTCGCGGCCGGAGAGGGGGGTGAAGGTCGCCGTGGGGGCGTCGCTCGACTTGCCGACCGCGGCGGGGTCGACTCCGGCGGCGACGATGGCGTCGAGCATGTTCTCGACGACCGCGTGGGACTGCGCGACGATGCCCACGCGCCAGCCGTGCATCCGCACGAGATCGGCGACCACACGCGCCCCGGTGTAGGTCTTGCCGGTGCCGGGAGGGCCCTGCACGGCGAGGAACGAGTCGTCGAGGTCGAGCAGCGAGTCGCGAATGGCGTCGATCGTGCCGCGCGGCCCGTCGCCCACCTCCCGCAGCCCGTTGGCAGGCGGGTGGAAGCGGGGGGATCGGCGGCGGAGGATGTCGAGGGCGGGGTCGGCGGGGAGGTGCGGGAGGGCGTCGACGAGGGCGGCGCCCCATTCGGCGATCGCCGCTTGCAGGGAGTCGGTCTTGGGCGGGGCGGAGGGGGCTACGGCTACCGGGATGGCCGAGTGCGGCTGCTCCCCCACCTTGAGCACCTCGGTGAACACGAACTGGGTGACGCCGTTGTCGAGCTCGCGCACCTCGTCGAGGGTGGTGCGCGCGTGAGCGAGGCGGTCGGTGGGGCGGGCACGCGGATCCGACCAGGGATGCGGCGGGTCGTAGACGAAGAACCGCCCCGAGGCTCCCGGCTCGAGCCTGCTGCCGGGAGCGAGCACTCCTCGGAGGCGGATCTCGCGCCGATCGGCCTTCTGCCGACCCGAGCGGTACCAGTCGCGGTCGACCCGGGCCTCCGTGACCTCGAGCACGTCGCGCGTGTCGGCCCACTCCTCGAGGGGGCGCTCCAGGCGGCCGTAGTGCTCCCACCAGAACGACTTGTCCTCACGGCGGTGGTAGTCGATGGCCGCGGCGGCCAGAGCGATGGCGGTGCGATCTGCCTCGTCCATGCCGGTGGGGTGGGTGGGATCGGCGAGGCCGGCGTGGTCCGGATCGTCGGAGTCTTTGCCATCCGCGTCATCGGTGAGCGGCGCCTGGGGGCGAGCGGTGTGTTCGAGGAACGCGCGGAGGGCCGTGTGCACCGGGCTTTCGGTGAAGGTGAAGCCCTCGGCGCCCGGGTCGGTGTCGGCGGTGGGGTCGATCTCGGTGCCTGGTGCCACCTCGAGCAGGGTCTGGTCGGAGACTGACGGATCAACCCCGGGGGCGACGAGCGGGCCGGTGCCGTTCTCGGTGGCGCGCTGCAGGAGCCAGTCGCGGAGGCGCAGGGTGGAGACGCAGTCGTACTCGTTGTAGTCGGCGATCTCGGCGAGCAGGGCGTCGGCCGCCGTGGTGTCGCCGGCGGCGCGGAGGTCGGCGTAGCGGGCGTAGGCCGTGATGGAGTCGGCCGCGTTCGTGACGTCACTGTCTCGGAGCTGATCGCCCATGTAGAGCGGCTCGAGCTTCTTGAGGCTGTAGGAACGCGTGCTGACCCGCAGGCTCTTCTTCACGATCGGATACAGATCGACGAGCACACCACGCCTCAGCAGTTCGTCGAGCTGCTCCTCCCCCACGCCGTGCCGCGCGCACAGCGACTGCAGGTGGGCACGTTCGTAGTTCGCGTAGTGGTAGACGTGCAGATCGGGGTGGGCGTGCAGCCGCTCGGTGACGTAGTCGAGGAACGCCCGCAGCGCCTCGCGCTCGCCCGCGTGGTCGTGCGCCCAGAACGGCCGGAACACGGTCTGCGGATCGACACCCCCTGGCCTCGGTAGCCCGAGCAGGGAGTCGCCCCACGGCCCCTCGAGCCTGGTCGCGGCCGTCGGGTCGTGCGGAGGCGATGGACGCAGCGCTGGTGGGGCCGCGTGCTCGATGACGCCGAAGAGGTAGTCGAGGCCCCACTCCGGGCCGCCGTTCTCCGTGTAGAGGGGGTCGCCCTCGAAGTCGAAGAAGATGTCGGCCGGGTCGGGGGCCGGCAGAGCACCGAGCGCCGAGGCGTCGAAGACACGGTAGGCGAGGCCCGTTCGCCCCTGCAGCTGCATGGCGGCCTGGTCGCGGAGGCCCGCGAGCGTGCTGTCGGCGAGATCCGCGACCGGACCGTCCGAACGCGCGAGCGCCGTGAGAGTGGGGATGCCGGCGGTGCGCAGCTTCTCGCGCTGCGTGAGGCGGAGCCCCGCCACGAGGAGCACATCGTCGTGCGCCTCCACCTCCGGAGCGCAGACGTCGCAGCGTCCGCAGATCGCATAGCGCTGGTCACCCCACGAGACCGCCGCCACACCCGCCCGCGCCCGGTCGTCGAGCAGGGCCTCGAGGCGCTCCCGCCGATCCCGGTAGACGGGCAGGATGTCACGCAGCTGGTGGGTGGAGGTCGATCCGTCTCCCAGCAGCAGGTGCACCTCCGGCCCCGTGGGCACTCCGAGGCGCTCGAGCTGATCGGCGTAGGCCGCGAGCTGCAGCAGAGCGGTGATCTTGGCGTGCCGGGCCAGCTTGGTGTCGTAGACCTCGTAGACGGGGCCCGCGGATGTCTCACCCGCCCTCATGAGGAAATCGGCGAAACCGAGGAAACGGCCGTCGAAGAAGGTGCCCTGGAAGACGACGTCGGCGCCCGCCCTGAGCGCCTCGACGGTGTGGGCCTGCTGAGCAGCGAGCGCCTCCGGGGTCGTGCGCTCCGGACGCTCGATCTCGGCCACCCCGGCCCCGGCATCCGGCCGGAACGGTCCGAACTCCGCGCGCAGCCGCTCGAGGGTGCGCAGCTCGTGCGCGTCACCGAGGCGAGCCGTGCGCTCGAGCATCTCGTCGACCGATTCAGGGAGGGGGTCGATGCGCCCGAGCTTCGCATCCAACCGCCGCACGAGGGCGAACTCGCAGGCCGCGGCCGCGGTGAGGTCGGTGGCGCTGTAGAGCACGGTGCCACCCTCGCCCGAGATGATCACGCCGCTCCTCCGATCCTGGTGACGGTGCCGGCACCGGTGGTCCTGGTGGTCCCGGTCCGGCGTCCTGGTCTCGAGAAGGCTATCGGCAGCCCCCGACACCGGTGACCCACCGTGGTTGGATGGTGGGATGCCCGACACCGACGCCTACATCGCCGACCTCGCCGCGTTCATCCAGGCGTCTCCGTCGTCGTACCACGCCGCCGCCGAGGTGGCCGCACGGCTGTCGGCGGCCGGATCCACCGAGCTCCACGAGGGCGATGCCTGGGTGTCGACGCCCGGCCGCCACCACGTGCGCCGAGACGGCGCCGTCATCGCCTGGACCGTGCCCGCCGCAGCCGGGCCCACCACTCCCTTCCGCATCGTGGGCGCCCACACCGACTCCCCCGGATTCAAGCTCAAGCCGCGCCCAACCATCGGCTCGAACGGCTGGCTGCAGGCGGGAGTCGAGGTCTACGGAGGACCGCTCCTCAACTCCTGGCTCGATCGCGAACTCGAGCTCGCCGGCCGCATCGTGGACCGCGACGGCGTGGAGCACCTCGTGCGCACTGGACCGTTCCTGCGCATCCCGCAGCTCGCCGTGCACCTCGACCGCGAGGCCAACAACGGCCTCACGCTCGACCGCCAGCGGCACACGGCCCCCGTGTTCGGTGTGGGCGACGTGTCTCAGGCCGATCTGGTGGGCATCCTGGCCGAGCGGGCCGGCCTCGCGAGCGGCGACAGCGTGGCGGGCTACGACCTGCTCACGGCCGACACCGCCGCTCCCGCCCGCTTCGGTCTCGACGACGCGCTCTTCGCCGCCGGCCGCATGGACAACCTGACCTCGGTGCACGCCGGTCTCACCGCGCTGCTCGCGGCCCCGGATGGGCGAGATGCGGATGCAGCGGAGCCGGATTCGGATGCGCCGAGCGGGCCGACCCGCATCCCGGTGCTGGCCGCCTTCGACCACGAAGAGCTCGGTTCAGAATCGCGCTCCGGCGCCAGCGGGCCCTGCCTCGCCGACGTGCTGCGCCGCATCTCCTCCGGTCTCGACACCGCAGCGGCGGATCCCGAGCACTTCGCGCAGGCCCTCTCCGCCTCCTGGTGCGTCTCCTCCGACGCCGGCCACGCCGTGCACCCCAACTACCCCGAGCGCCACGACCCGGCCAACCGCCCCGTCGCCGGAGGCGGTCCGCTGCTCAAGATCAACGCCAACCAGCGCTACGCCACGGATGCGCACGGCGCCGCCCTCTGGCACCGCGTCTCCGCGGCCGCCGGAGTGCCCGTGCAGGAGTTCGTCTCGAACAACACCGTGCCGTGCGGATCGACGATCGGCCCGCTCACCGCGACACGTCTCGGCATCCGCGTGGTGGATGTCGGCCCACCGCTGCTCTCGATGCACTCGGCGCGCGAACTCGCTCACGTCGACGATCTGCGCGGTCTCGCCGACGCGCTCACGGCCTTCCTCGCGGGAGCCTGACGCCCGTGAAGAGCCGCAAGGCCGTCACGGTCACGGCCACCGCCCTCGCCGCCTCCGGCGTCGCCGCAGGAGTCACCGCCTGGGTGCGCTACCTCGCACGCCGCCAGCACCACTGGAGGGGTCTGCTCTCCGACGCGATCCCGGTGCACTCCCTCTACTGGCGCGAGCAGGCGGCCAAGCAGGGCGAACTGCTCTACGTGGCGGTCGGCGACTCGGCCGCTCAGGGCATCGGCGCGAGCCGGCCTGCGCACGGCTACGTGGGCTTCGTGGCGAAGCACCTGCGCGAGCGCTCGGGCCGCACCGTGCGCGTGGTGAACCTCGGCATCTCGGGGGCGCGACTCCGCGAGGCGATCGAGAAGGAACTCCCGCGGCTCGCGAAGCTCGAGCCCGACGTGCTCACCGTGAGCATCGGCGCGAACGACATGGCCGACTTCGATCCGCAGCGCTTCGAGACCGAGATCGCCACCGTGTTCGACGCCCTGCCGGGGCACGCGATCGTGGCCGACCTGCCGAGTTTCTACTTCCTGCCCGCCGAGCGCAAAGTGCTCGAGGCGAATCGGCTGCTGCGCGAGGCAGCGGCCGCGAGAGGCCTCAGGGTGGTCCCCCTGCACCAGCTCACGAAACGGCAGGGGCTGTGGGGTGTGAGCACGCAGTTCGCGGGCGACCTCTTCCACCCCAACGACCGCGGCTACCGCGTGTGGGCGAGCGCTTTCGCCCCCGCCGTCGACGAGCGCCTCAAGAAGCTCAGCCCGTAGGCGGTCCCGCCACCAGCGCCACCACGGTGAGCAGCACCACCACCACCACGAGCACCACGAGGAACAGCCACGGCCGCCGAAGGAACCAGCGCAGCAGCCGATCGATCGGATGCGCATCCCGCGGATCCGCGCCGGCCTCCAAGCGCCAGACCCCGGCGAGCAGGCCCCGCCGCTCGAGCACGACGTCGGTCACGACCGTGCCGTAGGGCGGGATCGCGGTGGCGGCGGCCACGACGATCGTCCACCACCTCCACCGCTGGTTGAGCCCCACCACGACGCTCGCGGCCACGAACGAGATGAAGACCACGCCGTGCGCGAGGCCGACGGCGAAGAAGAAGGGGACCTCGGCTGAGAAGCCGTAGCGCGCCACCATGGCGGCGATGAGGGCGGTCCAGGTGATCGCCTCGGCGATCGAGACGGTGCGGAAGACGGTGCGGGGAGTCATCCCGATACAGCCTAGCGGGCCGCCCCTCGGCGGATCCCGGGCACGGGAGTAGACAGGGAGGTGCGCGTTCCGCACCTGGGCGCGCGACCGTGCCGACACGAAGGAGCCTCGACGATGATCGACACCGACAAGGGATTCACCCTCACCCGCGAGTTCGACGCCACACCCGAGCAGATCTGGGCGGCGTGGACCGAGCCGGCCCAGGCCGCGGAGTGGTGGCATCCCGCCGGTCTGCACACCCCCGCCGAGAGCGTCTCGATCGACGCGAAGGCGGGCGGGCGCTACGCCTACACGATGGTGAACGACATCAGCGAGGAGGAGTTCCCCACCGGCGGCGTCTACCGCGAGGTCGAGGCGCCCGAGAAGCTCGTCTTCACCTGGGGGGCACCGGATGACGACCCCGACGACGCCCTGCTCGTGACGGTCACCATCAAGGATCTCGGCGAGCTCACGCGCATGACCTTCGACCTGCGCGGCTACGAGGGCATGAGCGGCGACGACGACATCTACGACGGCTGGGAGAGCGCACTCGACGCCCTCGCCCAGCACCTCGGGCAGTCCGCCGTCGCGGGCTGACGGGGAACCCGGCTGCCTCCTGCCCTGGCGCGGGCTCTGCCCTAGGCTGTCGGCGGCGAGAGGAGCCGAGGTGAACGCAGGCGACGGGCTCGACGAGCGCGAGTCGTTCCAGGTGGCCGTCGACCGGGTGGGCCGGGCGCTGGCGGCGATGGGCGAGGGCGACCCGGATCCGTTCCGGGCCTGCTGGGCGGCGGATGCGGACACCACGCTGTACGGTGCGTTCGGCACCCTCGAGCGCGGGCACGACGCCATCGACGCGACCCTCGCCTGGGTGGGCGGACGCTTCAGCGGCGGCACACTCGCCCCGACGTACGAGGTCGTGCATGCGGGGGCCGACGTGGGGTACACGGTGGGACGGGAACGCGGGGTGGTGGCCATCGACGGCGCCGAGCCGCGTGAGGTCGTCATCCGGGTCACGCACGTGTACCGGCGCGATGCCTCCGGGCGGTGGCTGCTCGTGCACCGCCACGGCGACCACCCGCCGGTGCGCGAGTTCGCGACGGGGTCGTGATGGCGGGCACGCCGGGGCCGCTCTCGGCCCCGCCTCTGCTGATCCTGCTCGATCTCGACAACACGCTCGTGGACCGCGCGGGCGCCTTCCGCCGCTGGGCCGAGCTGTTCGCCGCCGAGCTCGGTCGCCCCGAGGAGGCGGACTTCATCGTGGCCGAGGATCGGAACGGGCACACACCCCGACCCCGCCTCGCCGCGACACTCGCCTCGCGGTTCGACCTCGATTCCTCGCCTGCTGCTGTGAGCACTCTGGTCGAGAGGATTCTGTACGAGCACGTGGAGTTCGTGGAGGTCTACGACGGCCTCGCCGAGCACCTCGAGCTGCTCGCGGATGACGGGGTGCGCCTCGCCATCCTCTCGAATGGGCCCGTGGAGCAGCAGGGGCGAAAGCTCCGTCGCACGGGGATCGACGCGCGGATGGTGGACACGGTCGTCTCGCAGGGGGTCGGGCTCGCGAAGCCCGACGTGCGCATCTTCGAGTTCGCGCTCGAGCGGGCCGGCGGCGATCCGTCTCGCACGTGGATGGTGGGCGATGATCCGGTGAACGACGTGGCCGGGGGTCGGGGGGCCGGGCTCCGGACGGGGTGGGTGGGGCACGGCACGGTGTGGGCGGAGCGTGGGGATCCGCTGGGGCCGCCCACGGTCGAGGCGGCGACGACCCGCGAGGTGCTGGAGCTCATCCGCTCGAGGTGACGGGCGAGCATCCGGAGCTCATCCGCTCGTGCCGTCCTGTATGCCGCTGAGCGCATCCGCCATCGAGGCCGTGCGCTCTCGGAGCGCCGCCACCACCGCGGCCACCGCCGGCCGGTCGAGCGAGTCGGGCCGCAGCACCATCCAGTAGGGCAGCACCTCGGCGATCTCCTCCGGCAGCACCCGCACGAGATCGGGGTGGCGATCCGCCACGAAGCACGGCAGGAAGCCGATGCCCGCACCGGCCCTTGTGGCCTCCACGTGCACGAAGACGTTGGTGGAGGTGAGCGAGTCGCGCATGCCGGGCACGAGACGGCGGGGGGCATCGAGGTCGTCGACCTGCAGCATCGAGTCGATGAAGTAGACGAGCGGATGCGACACCAGTTCGTCGCGCGAACCCGGTGCGCCGTGCTCGGCGAGGTACTCCGCCGAGGCGTACATGCCGAGCACGTACTCCCCCAGCAGCACCGCCTCGGCCCGGTGCACCTGGGGGCGGCCCACGACGACCTCGATGTCGAGACCGGAGCGCTGCTGCAGGGCGCGGCGGGTGACGGTCACGATCTCGACCTGCAGCTCGGGGTGGTCGCGCTGCAGCGCCGCCACGGCCGGGGCGGCCACGAGGGCGCTGTAGCCGTCGGTGGCCGACATCCGCACCACGCCCGTGAGTCTCGGGCGTGCTCGGGCGCTGGGATCCGTTCCCTCCGCCGCGAGGGCGTCGAGCGCCTCGGAGATGCCGTCGGCGGCCCGCAGGGCCCGGCGACCGAGCTCGGTGGGCTCCCATCCGCCTGCCGCGCGGCTGAGCACCCGGCCGCCGAGTGCTCGCTCGAGGGTCTGGATGCGCCGGGAGACCGTCGTGTGGTTGAGGGAGAGCGCCTCGGCGGCCCCCGTGAAGCGGCCGGTGGTCACGACGGCGCGGAGCACCAGGAGGTCCTGCGGATCCACGCTCATATCTGCAATTATGCACAGCGGGTGTTCTCAACTGGTCATTGTGGGGGTCGGGATCTGCACGAATACTCGTCTCCAGTCAACGTCGACCCTTGAGGAGAATTCATGACCGTCACCGATCCCGCTCGCACAGAACGCACACCCTCCGGGCTGAAGAAGGTGGTGGCCGCCTCGATGGTGGGCACCGTCGTGGAGTGGTACGAGTTCTTCCTCTACGCCACCGCCGCCAGCCTCGTGTTCGGGGCGGTGTTCTTCCCCAACGCCGGCAGTCAGCTCGACGGCATCATCGCGGCGTTCCTCACCTACGCGGTCGGCTTCGTCGCCCGCCCGCTCGGCGGCATCGTGTTCGGCCAGATCGGCGACCGGCTGGGGCGCAAGCACACGCTGCAGGTCACGATCATCCTCATCGGCGTGGCGACCTTCCTCATCGGCTGCCTGCCCGGGTTCGACAGCATCGGCTACTGGGCCCCCGCGCTGCTCGTGGTGCTGCGCTTCGTGCAGGGCTTCGCGCTCGGCGGCGAGTGGGGAGGGGCCGTGCTGCTCGTGGCCGAGCAGAGCCCCGACCGCTCGCGCGCCTTCTGGTCGAGCTGGCCCCAGGCCGCCGTGCCCGTGGGCAACCTGCTGGCCACGCTCGTGCTGCTCGTGCTCTCGACCGTGCTGCCCGACGACCAGTTCCTCGGCTGGGGCTGGCGCATCGCGTTCTGGCTGTCGGCGCTCATCGTGCTCGTGGGGTACTACATCCGCACGCACGTGAACGAGGCGCCGATCTTCCTCGAGGCGCGCGCCGCCGCGGAGTCGGAGAAGGCCGTCAGCTACGGCGTGTTTGAGGTCGTCAAGCGCTACCCGAAGGGCGTGCTCAAGGCGATGGGCCTGCGGTTCGCCGAGAACATCCTCTACTACATCATCGTGAGCTTCTCGATCGTCTACCTCGTGACCGTGCACGAGTACGACACGAGCCAGCTGCTGCTCGCGCTGCTCATCGCGCATGTGGTGCACTTCGCGGTGATCCCGCAGGTGGGTCGGCTGTGCGACCGCTTCGGCCGCAAGCCCGTGTACTTCGCCGGTGCCGTGCTCGGCGCCTCCTGGGCGTTCTTCGCCTTCCCACTGTTCGACACGCTCGACCCCGTGCTGATCGTGTTCGCCATCACGATCGGGCTGTGCTTCCACGCGCTCATGTACGCCGGGCAGCCGGCCATCATGGCCGAGATGTTCCCCACGCGGATGCGGTACTCGGGCGTCTCGCTCGGGTACCAGGTCACGTCGATCGTGGCCGGGTCGCTCGCGCCGATCATCGCGTCGGCGCTGCTGCAGCGGTTCTCGTCGTGGGTTCCGGTGGCGCTGTATCTCGTGGTGGCGTGTGCCATCACTGCCGGCACGGTGCTGACGCTGCGGGAGACGCGCGGGGCGTCGCTGCGGGCCGTCGACTCGGCCGATGCGGCGCGCTTCGGGCTGCCGGGGGCGGGATCGGGATCGGGTGCTGCGTCCGGTTCGGCAGCTGCGTCGGGATCGGGGGCTGCCTCTGGTTCGGGATCCGCATCGGTGTCGGGATCCGGATCTCGTTCGGGGTCCGGATCTGCAGCGGGATCTCAGTCGGGGCCTGCATCCGGATCCGGATCGGCTCAGCGGGCGAGGCGGGAGCCGCGCGCATGAGCGCCCCGGAGCGGACCCTGGCGCTCCGGGGCAGACGCGCCCTCGTCACCGGTGGTGCGAGCGGCATCGGCGAGGCCGTGGTGCGGGCCCTCGCGGCGGAGGGGGCCTTCGTGGTCGTCGCCGATCGCGACGGGGACCGCGCGTCGGCCCTCGCCGCCGACGTGGGAGGGGAGGCGTGGACGATCGACCTCGCCTCCCCCTCCGCCCTCACCGACTCGGCGCTGGCACCCGTGCTGGACGGGGTCGACATCCTGGTCAACAACGCAGGCATCCAGCATGTGGCGCCGATCGAGGAGTTCTCGCCGGAGTCGTTTCGCGAGATCCTCGCCGTCATGCTCGAGGCGCCGTTCCTGCTGGTGCGGGCGGCGTTGCCCGGTATGTACCGGAGGGGGTGGGGGCGGATCGTCAACGTCTCGTCGGTGCACGGGTTGCGAGCGTCGGCGTTCAAGAGCGCGTACGTCGCGGCGAAGCACGGGCTCGAGGGGTTCTCGAAGGTCACCGCGCTCGAGGCTGCGCCGCATGGCGTCACGAGCAACTGCGTGAGCCCCGGATACGTGCGCACGGGCCTCGTGGAGAAGCAGATCGCGCAGCAGGCCTCCGTGCACGGCATGGCCGAATCGGAGGTGCTCGCGCGGGTGCTGCTCACCGAGAGCGCCATCAAGCGGCTCGTCGAACCCTCGGAGGTCGCGTCGCTCGTGCTCTGGCTGGTATCACCACCAGCCGCGATGGTCACGGGTTCGAGCTACACGATGGACGGCGGCTGGACAGCCAGCTGATCCCGCGCCCGACCAAGCCACCACCGACCCACGCCGCGCACGGCTGCGCCCGCGCCGAGCCATCCCGCGCCGAGCCACCCCGCGCGGTGGCATAAGCATCATGGCGCCTGGTTGGGCCGCCCCCGCTGGCGTCAATCGCGGGATGCAGCGCGCACAGTACTGGCCGCCGCTCGCCAGTGGCCGCTCGCCGAGCCGCCACTTGCCGCTCGTCAGTGGCCACTCGCGCGGACTTCGCCGATCCTGACTGCGACCGCGGGATCATGCGGCGTGGACGGCGCTCGGGGTGGCGATGTCCGCGGGAGGTCAGCCTGCCAGGGCTGCGGCCTCGCTGCGCCAGCGGGCGAGGAGCGCCCAGGGGTCGTCGGTGCCGGCGGCGACCGCGGCCACGTGGGCGAGCAGCGGATCGGCGGCGGCGAACCACTCGCCTCCCAGCCGCAGCTCGGCGAACTCGCGGTGGCGGCGCTGCTCGAGGGTGCGGTCGCCGCGCTCGAAGGCGAGAAGTTCGTCGTGCCGCAACTGCGCGAGCCGGCCGCGCGGGTTCGACGAGGTGCCGATCTTGATGCGGTCGCGCCAGCGCAGGTAGTAGACCACGTCGACGCGCACCGAGACCGCAGCGGGATCGGGCATCTCACCCCACCGCCACTCGCACACCGCGCACAGCCAGCCGGAGGGGTACCGCACCCCGAGCCGCGACCCGCACGCCGGACACGGACCAGGCAGCGCATCCGTCACCCCCACCTCCCCCGCCACCCGCTCGCCGGCCGCCACCAGATGCTCCCAGCACAGCGGCAGCACCAGCCCACCCGCACCGCCCCCGTCGCCCGAACCGTCGCCGCCATCACCCCGCACCTCGCCGCTCTCCCCCAGCTCGCCGCCGCCACCCTCCCCCCGCTCGCCGCCGCTCTCCCCCAGCTCGCCGCCGCCACCCTCCCCCCGCTCGCCGTGGCCGCTCTGTCCCCGCTCGCCGTGGCCGCTCTGTCCCCGCTCGCCGTGGCCGCTCTGTCTCCACTCGCCGGCACTGCCGCCATTCTCGACCGCATTCCGGCAGGGGACGCCATGCTCGGTCGCCGCGCAGCGGAGTTCCGCAGCAGGGTAGGTCTCGCTCATGCTCGAACACTACGTCGCCCCACCGACACGCCACCCACCACCGCCATGCGGCACCCAGGCGGGGACGTGCGCCGATGTCAGGGTGGGGCCCGAGTCAGGGATGAGGGCTGGCGGGGAAGCAAGGGGCCGTCGGTTTCGGCGGGGCCGTGTGAGGGGTGGGGCCGGTGGCGGTGGCGAAGCCGGTGTCAGGGGGTGGGGCTGGTGGGAGGGCAGGCGGGGTGGGGGTGGGGCCGGAGTCGGTGGTGGAGGCGGGCGTCGGGGCTGGGGTTGGGGGGGGGTGGGGCCGGTGTCGGTGGTGGGGGGCAGGGTGGGGGCGTGCCCGAGAACGTGCAGGCCTGGTGGGAGCGGCGGCAGCGCTCCAAGGGCTCCGCTGTGCCTTACGCGGTGGGCACGTATCGTGCTGCGTGGGCGTCGTACCCGATGCTCGTGCGGCAGTTCCGGCCCGAGTACAACGAGGGGCGCACGCTCAGCCAGATCCCGCCCGCGGCCGATGTCTACCTCGTGTGGCTGTGCGACGCCGGGCACCGCTTCGTGGCCACTCCCGTCGAGCAGCGGTCCCGCCCTGGTGGCCGACGCCGCCGCTCGGTCTGGTGCCCCGTCTGCTCCGAGCTCGCGGCCCCTCGCCGCCCGCCGGTGGCCCCAGCGCCGCCGTCTGGCCCCGATAAAGACTCCCCCGCACCTCCACCGTCATCGCGCGCGGTGCCCGACACGACGTCCACGTCATCACCGTCCTCGCTCACGGTGGCCGACACGACGCTCGCATCCTCCACCGCCGCTCCCTCGCAAGCAGCGATGGCGCGTCGGGCGGCTTCGCCACGGGGCGCTTCGGGGCGGGCCGGGAAGCGGGAGCGGCCGCGCGGGGCGGGTGTGGGCGTGGCCGGGCGGCGGGCCGGGGAGGCGTTCTTCAGTCCGGAGGCGCCGGCGCCCGCGTCGGCGGTGGAGGCCGAGCTGCGGCAGCGGCTCGCGGGGCGGCTTGAGCTCGACATTGCGCGGGAATCGGCCGGGTTCGTGAATGCCGTCGCCGTGGGGCGGCCGTTCCACGGGCGGCTCGAGGTGTGGCCCGACATCGTGCTCACCGAGCTGCGGGTGGTGCTCGAGTACGACACGGTCGGGCGGTTCGGGCTTGAGCACGTGGGGCCGCGCGAGGAGTCCGATCGGCGCAAGGATCAGCTGCTGCGGGCGGCGGGGTGGGAGGTGGTGCGCATCCGGTGCCGCCCGCTGCTGCCGATCGGCCCGCACGACCTCGAGGCCTCCGGCGTGAACGCCCGGCTCGTGGAACGCATCATCGACCGGCTGCGCGATCTCCGTGGCCCCCTCATGGTCGACGCCTACCTCACGCCCGACTAGGGCGGTCTCGAGCCGGAGTCGGGAGTGCGTCGTACGCTGGAGGGGTGGATGAGGAGCAGCGGGAGCCGGTCGATCCGCGGCTCAAGGCCTCGCGCTACCGCACCGGCGGGGGCCTCCCCGATGAGGGCGAAGCGGATGCCGGGCGCCCCACCATGGAGCAACGCGACCAGATCGTCGAGATCGCGATCGAGCAGGCCATCCGCCGCGGCGATTTCGACAACCTGCCCGGATCGGGCAAACCCCTCGCGGGTCTCGGCGGCGGCAACGACCCCGACTGGTGGATCAAGCGCAAGATCGAACGCGAGCGCCTCACCGGCCTCGGCCCGCCGGCGCTCACCCTGCGCACCGAGAACGCCGAGCTCGACACCCGGCTCGACGGGCTGGGCACCGAAGCGCGGGTGCGGGAGGTGCTGACCGACTTCAACCGCCGCATCATCGAGGCCCGCCGCCAGCTGCAGGGCGGACCGCCCGTCGTCACCCCCACGCGCGACATCGACGCCGAGCTCGAGCTCTGGCGCGCCCGCCGCGCGGCCCGCCTGGCCGAGGACGCCGAGGCGCGCGCCCGCGAGCAGGCCGAGCTCGACGCACTCCCCCGCCGCGAACGCCGCCGCCGCCTCCGCGCCGCCCGCCGCCCCTCCTGAGCCTGCGCCGCCCTCACCCCGCCGCGCCTCCTATACCTGCGCCGCCCTCACACCGCCGCCCCGGTTGAACCTGCGCCGCCCTCACCTCCGCCTCGCAGCGCGCCGCCCCTCCTGACCCAGCCATCCACCGCCGCTTCTGGCACAATCCGGCCCCACCTGGCACCACCAGGTGCCCCGCCACCCATCGGCAGGCGCAGACGACGGACACGGGAGCGATCGACGCGAACGACGCGAACGACGCGAACGACGGACTCTCGACCGCATCCCACACCGGGTCTCCGTCGATACCGCCGGAGCAGCCGCGGCGAGGCCGGAGGTGGGTGATGCTGGCGGCGGAATGGGAACGGCGGGTGGGTCAGGTGCACCAGTCGGGGAGGAAGCCCGGGACGCTGCGGGTGGCGGCGCCGGTGGCGATGTCGACGAAGGAGGTCGTCATGTCGCTGTAGCCCGGCAGGGCGTAGCCGTCGCTCAGGCTGCCCGCGGCGATGGTCTCGACCGCGAGGTATTGCCCGTTCGGCGAGAGGCAGAAGTCGCGCACACGCGTGCCCTCGACGGGCGACCGGTACAGCTCCCGCGTGCCCGAGGCATCGGCGATCAGGAGCAGCGACGACTGCACGGCCTGCGCCTGGGAGTAGTCGATGGAGTCGAAGCGACGGATGCTGCCCCCGTCCGGCAGCGCCACGATCGTGCCCGGATACAGCGCCGGATCGACCGTCGCCGACGCGAGCGGCAGCGGCTGCACGTCGCCGGTGGTGAGGTCGATGGTGGAGGTGCCCGCCGCATCCGCGACCACGAGTGTCACTCCCCCCGGCAGGAACCCCCGCATCTCGGCGTGCCGCCCGAGCGCCGACGGTTCGCCTCCCGCGAGCGGATCGAGGAGATACAGCTGCTGGTCGACCCCCTGCGCCACGATCGACGAGGTGCCCGGCACGAACTGCCAGTCCACCACCCTCAGCGGCTCCCCGCCGAACCCGAGCACCTCCTCTGCCCGCCCCGACCCGGTCTGCGGATCGAACACGAACAGCGCGTTCTGGTACTCGCGCCCTGACGCATCCGCTCCGCCGTTCACCGTCACACCGAACAGCCCGGCGCTCGTCGAGGCGCGGAGGTTCTGCAACCGCCCGCCCACGGGTGTGTGCACACCCTCGACGGCCGAGTCGCCGACCTTGAGCGCGAGCGACCCCGTGCCCTGCTCGTCGAGCACGATGGCGACCGTCACGTCACCGGCCACGGCGAACTCCTGGATGCGCGGCGCCTCGAAGATCACCTCGGAGCCGGACCCCGCGTCAGACCCCGATCCCACGCTCAACCCGCTCGCCAGCACCTGGTCGGTGGGCTTGTCGACCGCGGCCGCCCCGCCCCGCCTCAGCAGCGTGTGCACGGTCGCATCCGGAGTCTCGAACGAGTAGTCGAGCGAGCCCGAGAGGCCCGTCGTGGTGCCGACGACGTCGTCGACCCGCACCGAGTACTCCGTGCCGTACTGCAGCATGCCGGTGAAGGTGACCGTGAGGGCACCCGTCGACGGATCGGTGTCGGGATCGAGCTCGAACGGCGCCTCCGGGGTGACGCTCACGTCGCTCGCCGTGACCTCGCCGATCGCCTGATCCGCCTGCAGCACCAGGCGTTGACCCGGGCGCTGGATGGCGGTGGCCGCGTTGATGGCCGCCGAATCGAGGTGCGGCCCGCGAAGAACGGCCGCCGCGCCGAGCACCCCGGCCGTGAGGGCGAGCACGAGCACCGTGGCGAGACTCGCCCGCCGGTAGCGCCGCATGCGCCGCTCCTCGGCCAGCGAGGCGCGCTCGGCGGCGAGACGACGCCCGGTCGACCCGGCAGCGGACCCCGCCGACGGCTCGGCAGATGAGCGGCCAGGCGACCCGGCAGGCAGCTCAGTAGACATACGGCTCCGCCGGCTGCTCGGTGGGCGCGATCTCGGCCGGCTCGAGCACGATCGTCTGGGCGCTCGTGGTGCTCGGGTTGGGCCCGAACCCGCCCGAGGCCGTGACCCAGCTGTCGACGGCGTAGGTCTCCTCCCACCCCGGCAGGTACACGGGCACCCCCACGGGCTGGGCGTCGACGGCGCAGCACGTCACCACGAAGCGGGCGATGTAGAAGACGTTCTCCGGATCCGCAGGGTCGGGCGTCACGAACCCCGTGACGTCGGCCGACTTGTCGGCGAAGTACTCCTCGCCCGCACCCTGCCGCAGCAGTGAGGCCCAGTCCTTCACGGTGAAGCCCGTCGTGTCGCTCGCCACGAGCTGCGCGGTCTCGTCGGCATCCGCCACGGCGACGGAGTTGTTGAGGTCGCGCTGGTCGACGGTCGCGGTGGTGAGCGTCTGCGGCGGCACCACGAGCAGGGCCACCGCGGTGCCGGCGATGATGAGCACGGTCATGGCCGACCAGAACAGGCTGCGCCGCGAGGAGATGCCCGATCCCGTGGCCTCGTGCTCGTGCGACGAGTGGTCGTGGTCCGGATCCGCATGCCCATGATCGCCGCCGTGATCGTGCGCATCCGCCTCGTCGTCGCGCACCCCCGGCAGCACCGCGAACGCCGCGATCACGATGACCCCCGCGATCACCGCCATCACGACCGTGAACTCGTAGTACCGCGGGTGGATGTACAGCCCGAGCCGCCCCGTGGCCGACAGCCACACGATCGCCACGATGCCCACGAGGCTCAGCAGCACGCCGCGCCAGCGAGCGAGAAGTCGTTCACGCAAGGAGGTTCACCCCGAATCCGAGTGCGAGGCTCGCCAGGGCGACCACGATGAGCAGTCGCACGAGGGTCGCCGTGGTGAAGGTGGTGCGCAGCAGCGTCACCATCTTGATGTCGAGCATCGCGCCGAACACGAGGAACGCCACGATGCCGCCCGGCAGGAACGTGCCGCCGAACGAGAGGATGAAGAACGCGTCGACGTTGGAGCAGATGGCGATCACGAACGCGAGGATCATGAGCGCCAGCACCGACCAGATCGGGTTGCTGCCGAGGGCCAGCAGGATGTCGCGCGAGAGCCCCACCTGAATCGCACCGGCGATGGCCGACCCCACCACGAGCGCCGGCAGCATGGCCGAGGTCTCCTCGGCGAAGGCCACCACCGCGCCGCGCAGCTTGACCCGCTGGGCGGCCCGCACGGTCGGGCTCAGGATGCCGGCGAGGCCGCGCCGCGCACCGGGACCGGCGCCGGGGCCCGACTCGTGCGAGTGCCCGGCGTGCGCCGCCTCGTGCTTGCACGCCGCACTGAACCCGGGGGTCAGCAGGTCGTCGGGCCGCGGGTGCAGGCTGAACAGCCACCCCACGAGGTTGGCGATCACGAAGCCGCCGACGATCCGCCCCACGAGGATCCCGTCGTCCCACCCGAACGCCTGGTAGGTCGTCACGATCGTGACGGGGTTGAGGATGGGGGCGGCGAGCAGGAAGGTCATCGCCTCGGGCACGCTCAGCCCTTTCATCATGAGCCCGCGGGCCAGCGGCACGTTGCCGCACTCGCAGACAGGCAGCAGCACGCCGAGGAGCGACAGGGCGGCCCGGCGCAGCACGAGGCGGCGGGGCAGCAGGCGGTGGATGAGCCAGTCGGGCACCCAGAACCGCACCACCACCGAGAGCAGGATGCCGAGGAACACGAAGGGCAGCGACTCGATGATGACGCTGATCGAGAGCGTCACGAAGTCGCTCAGCCGATCGGGCACGAGCGATGCGTCCCAGCCCGAGCTCACCACCCGCACGGTGAGCAGCACGGCCGCGAGCACCGCGGCGACGGCGAGGCCGCGCACGGCGTACCGCGATCGCCCGGGCAGCTGCGGCGGCCCCTGCCGCGGCTGCCGACCAGCGAAGGGCCCCCCGGCACGCGCCTGAGTACCGCCGAGCTCCCGAGTCACCCGACCAGCGTAGAGGGGACTACCTCTCCACCACCTGAGCGAGCTGGCGAGTCACCGTTCCCCACCCGTCGAAGAAGCCGAGCTCCTCGTGCATCTTCCGGTCGGCGGGATCCTTGTGCATCGCCCGCGCGCGGTAGAACGTGCCCTCGGGGTGATCCTCGAAGGTGAACTCGGCGGTGATGAACGGCTGCGCCGCTGGTCGCCACCCGGCCACGAGAGCCGTGGTGAACACCAGTCGGCGCCCCTCCTCGACGTCGAGGATGCATCCGGTGATCTGCGGCACGAACTGCTCGCCGTCTTCGCTGAAGAGGGTCTCGAACGCCCCTCCCGGCCTCAACTCCATGGCGGCCACTCGGCAGCGGGCGGGTGCGGGCACCCACCACTGCTCGAACCGGCGCGGGTCGGCCCAGGCCTGCCACACCGCCGCGCGCGGGGCGGCGATCACTCGTGTCACCTCGAGATCGAGCTCCGGATCCAGCACCTCGGCGAGCCCTGCGTCTTCACGGGTCATGGTCGTTCGTCCTCCTCGTCGTCGCGCGAGATCTCCCCCAGCACGAATCGCTCCAGCCGGTCGGTCCGGCCCTCCCACACGGCGCGCTCCTCGGCGAGCCACCCCTCCACCTCGGAGAGGGTGCCCGGCTCGAGCACGCACTCGCGCACTCGGCCGCGCTTCACGGTGCGGATGCATCCGCTCGCCTCGAGCACACGGATGTGCTTGAGGAACGAGGTGAGTTCCATGCCGAACGGCTCGGCCAGTTCTCCCACGCTCCCCGGCCCCTCGGCCAGTCGCCGCAGCACGGCGCGCCGGGTGGGGTCGGAGAGGGTCACCGTTCCACGTTCTGGCGGCGGAAGACGACCCAGACCACCACGGCCGCCACGAGGGTCAGGGCCGTGGCCGAGGCGGTGAGCACTCCCACCCCGCTCTCGAACGCGTGCTGCGCCGAGGCCAGGAGCGCCGCACCGATGGCGTCGGGCAGCTGCTGCGACACCGAGACGGCACCGCCCAGGGTCTCCCCCGCGGCGTGCGTCTGCTCGGCCGTGAGCCCGGCCGGCACCTCCACCTGCGCTCGGTAGAACGCCGTGAGTACGGTTCCGAGGGTCGCCGTGCCGATGACGGCACCGAGCTCGTAGGCGGTCTCCGAGATGGCCGACGCGGCTCCGGCCTTGGCGGGCGGAACGCTCGACACGATGATGTCGTTCGAGAGCGTCTGCGAGAGCCCGATGCCGAGCTCGAGGAAACCGAACGTGATGATGATGGCCGCCACACTCAGATCGCCCCGCATGAGGAACGCGAGCCCGAAGCCGAACGCCACGAGCAGCAGCCCCACGAGCAGCAGGCTCTCGGCGCGGAACCGCCTGGCCAGTCTGACCACCGCGAGCCCCGACACGACCGAGACCACGGCACCCGGCAGCAGCACGAGCCCCGCCACGAGCGGGCTCAGCCCGAGCACGAGCTGAAGGTGCTGCGACACGAAGAAGAGGAAGCTGATGAGCGCCACGATCGAGAGGAAGTTCGCCAGGATCGACGCCGTGAACGGCCCGTGGGCGAAGAGCCGCATGTCGAGCAGCGGATGGGGGCTCCGCAGCTGCCGGCGCACGAACCACACCACACCCACGACACCCAGCGCACCCGCGACGGCCGCAGGCATCCAGAGCGCGGCCTCGGCGAAGCCGTCGTGCGCGAGCGTCTTGATGGCGTAGACGATCCCGAGCATGCCGAGGAACGAGACCACGACGCTCGGGATGTCGAGCGGGCCGGGATGCGGATCCTTCGACTCGGGGATGAGGAACGGCCCGAACACGAGCAGCGGGATGAGGATGGGCACCGCCACGAGGAACACCGCGCCCCACGGGAACACCTCGAGCAGCGCTCCACCGAGGATGGGCCCGAGGCTCGAGCCCACCGCGAAGGCCGCGGCCCAGATGGCGATGGCCAGCCGGCGCCGGTCGGCATCCGGGAAGATGTTGCGGATGAGCGCGAGGGTCGACGGCATGAGCATCGCCCCGAAGAAGCCGAGAGCCGCACGAGCCGCGACGAGCAGCTCGGCCGTGGGCGAGAACGCCGCGATCACCGACACCACCGCGAAGCCGCTCGCGCCGATGAAGAGCAGTCGGCGGCGGCCGAAGCGGTCGCCGAGCCCGCCCATCGTCACGAGCAGCGAGGCGAGCACGAGCGAGTAGATGTCGATCATCCAGAGCTGGGTCGAAGCATCCGGCTTCAGCTCTTCGGTGATGGTGGGCAGGGCGAAGCTCAGCACCGTGTTGTCGATCGAGACGAGCAGCACGGGCAGCATGAGGATGGCGAGGGCGAACCAGGCGCGGCGGGGCGAGGCCGTCTGCTGAGAGGCGGGCCGGGAGACGGTGGTCATGAGGTGCTTTCGGGAGTCGTGGCGGCCGAGGGCGTGGGACGCCCCGCGGAGAAGTGCTCGATGAGGGCGTCGCGCTCGGGGCCGGGCACCGGGGTGCCCATGACGGCGTTGAGCAGCAGTCCGTCGCCGACCAGGCGCACCACGAGCGCCTTGAACGGGTCGCCGAGCTCGGCGGTGAGGTCGCGCGTGAGGTCGGTGATGAAGGCCTCGAAGGCCGGATCGCCGTGCACGCCCGCGGCCCGCAGCGCCTGGTAGCAGGTGAAGAGCACGAAGAAGTCGTCGAGCTCGCCGGAATCCGGCATCGAGGTCTCGAGGTAGGCGGCGGAGACCGGTCGGGTGGCGCGTGACCGCTCGAAGGTCTCGGTGGTGCGCCACCCCACCATCTCGACGAGGGCGCTCAGCAGGGCAGGGCGGCTCGGGAAGTGGTGGGTGAGACCGCCCTTCGAGACGCCGGCCGCCTTGGCCACGGCATCCATCGACGGCAGAGCGCCGGCGCGGATCGTGAGCACCCGCATGGTCTCGAGGATGTGGGCGCGCGCGTCGGACTGCATGCCCTCACCCTACCAGACCGACTAGTCGGTCGGCCATGTCAGATGGCGGATCGAAGTCTGATGGACAGCGCCTCGGTCGCCTGGAGCAGCCTCGCTGCCTCGGACGGATCGGACTCGTCGCGAGCGAGCTGCCTCTCGAGAGCAGACAGCTGCTCGAGGAGGGCCTCCACGACGGGGCGGTCGGGGCAGCAGTAGGCGAGATCGGAGACGGTCTGCAGCAGGCGCGTCACCACCGCCGGGTCGCCTGCGCCGTAGTGCCGCATCGGCGTGAGCGAGTCGCGCACGAACTCCGCAGCCGATCGCGAGGCCGTCACCACACCGAGTCGGCCGTCCTCACTCGCGAGACCCGTGGGGAGGGCGGGCAGCGCCACGGCGCGGGCGAGCAGGGCGCCGAGGTGCCCGAGGGCGTTGACGGCCGTGGTGGGATCGTTGATCCCCGCCGAGAGCGCACGCACCCCGATGTCGAGGATCTGCTGCACCCCGTAGTCGACGTCCTGGGCGGCGGTGCGCTCGTAGCCGATGCTCATCGCGCGCCTGACCGCCTCGTCGACCTCGGCGGGTTCCGGAGCACCGCCGGGTCCGGTCGGGTCAGCGAGCCCGCCCGCCACCCACCAGAACGCCTGCGGCGTGCCGGCGACGATGCTCTCCCCCACTCGCTTCGTCTCCTGCACGACGATCCCGTGATCCGTGGCGAACCGGATCAGACCGAGGCGATCGACGCTCGTCACGAACCCCGACGAGTCGGCCCGCACGACCTCTCTGTGCTCCGGGAGGGTGATCCGGCCCTCGAAGGCCGTCACGGCCGCCTGGCTGTCGCCGACGAGGTCGATGGTGCGATCGGTCTCGGCGTGGATCTCCTTCATGATGGTCTCGACACGCAGCTGGGCTGCGAGATGGGCGAGGAAGAACACGAGCATGATGACGCTCACGAGCGTGAGCGCGAAGCCCACGGTCACCGCGATCCTCGGCACGAACTCCGGATCGTCGTCGGTGGAGTCGCGGATGGAGCGCAGCACGGTGATGGCGTAGGCGAAGGTGCCGAGGAACACCGCGAGGGTCGCGTGGACCTGCCGATCGCGGGAGAACAACCGGAGCACCCGCGGCGACGCCTGACTGCTGGCCAGCTGCAGTGCCACGACCGTGAGCGAGAAGGTCAGCGACGTCGCCGTGATGAGCGACCCGGCGATCGACGAGAGCACCGAGCGCGCCGTCTCGGCCCCGCCGTTGAAGACCGCCGAGTCGACGCCGATGGGCAGGTCGGAATCCACGATCAGGTCGAGGCGGGGCAGCAGGATGCCGAGCACGACGGCGGCCGCGATGGCGGCGACGGGCAGCGGCCACAGCCGCGACTCGATCGACTCCGCGACTCGAGCGAGCCGCCCGCGGCCCCGTACGGTGGACGGTCTCACGCCTCTCCCCTCTCGCTGCTCCGGGGTGAGCCCGGCGCAGCCTCGCGGGAGAAGAGCTCCTTGAAGATCCAGCCGCCGAGCAGGTTCATCACGAGCGTGCCGCCCCACAGCTTGGCGAGCTGCCCCACCGTGCCTTCCTTGGCCACGATCGCGGCGATGGGCATGAGGAAGCTCTCGGTGAACAGCTCGCTGTGCGCGAGCAGCAGGGCCACGAGGCCCACGCTGAAGGCCAGCCCAGCGAGCAGGTGGTCATCCGTCTGATGCAGCACCGCGAGGTACGCAATGACCCCGAGGCCCACCTCGAGCCCGCCGAAGAAGCCCGTGATGAGCACTCCGCGCCAAGTGCGATGCAGCCTCTCGGCACCCTCGGTGACGGTGTTGTCGAACCAGTCGGCCAGTTCGTCTTCGATGGGCTCGTCGCGGTCGCCGATCTCACGACGACGGTCGTCGGTCACGGGGTCACCGCGATGGTGGAGGGCGCGGTCGATCGTGGCTGTGGCATGCCTCACTGTCGGGCGGCGGGGCCCGTCATGCAAGGGCTTGCGCCGAGAAGAGCCTTCGGGTCAGAAGAGGCCCTGGGCCGCTAGCTCCCACTGGATGGCGGGTGCGACGCGCTTGGCGTACTCCGGGGTCATGTGCACCTGGTCGTACTTGGTGGGTGTGGTGCCCGCGAAGGCGGGGCAGAACCCGTCGGCGCAGCTGAAGCCGAGCGAGCTCACCACGTGATCGCCCGTGCCCGACGCCGCCACGGCCGATTCGAAGGCCGCCTCGAACTCGTTCCAGGCCGGATCGATGCCCGCGTTGCAGTTCTGCGGGCTCGTGACCGGCGAGTAGCAGGCACCGAGGTTGGCCCCGAGGGGCGGCGGGGCGAGGTAGACGACCCGCCCCGGCACGCCGTACTTGGCCGCCTCGGCGAGTGTCGAGGCCACGAGATCGGTGGTGGAGAGCGGGCGGCGATCCGTGCTGTTGCCGAGCGCGTAGGCGTTGGAGACCACCACGAGCTGCGGGGAGTCCTCGGCGATGCGGGCGGCGACGTCCTGCTTGCGCGAGGGGCACGCATCCATCACGCCGTCGCCGTCGTTCTGCACGAGCACGTCGGTGAAGCGGCAACCGTAGAGGCCCACGGCCGTCACCCGCCACTGGCCGCCGCTCGTCTCGGCGAGCTCCTTGAAGGCGGGAGCGTAGGCGAGGGCGGTGGAGTCGCCCACGAGGTACAGGTGGTTCGGCGCATTGCCGTCGCCCCAGCTGCAGCGGTCGAAGTCGGGGGTGCCGCCCACCGCGAAGCAGTCGTTGGCGGGGTTGCGGCTCGAGCTGTCGGCGATCGCCTGATCCATGGAGGGCGAGAGGTTCGACGGCCACTCGGTGGCGGACGCGGCGTTCCAGAGGTCGGCCTGCAGCGCGTCCTCCGGGTTGACGGCAGGGGCCGGTGCGGCGGGATCGGCGGGAGCAGCGCCGGGATCGGCCCCGGGTGCCTCTGCGCCGGCGGACGGCGCGTTCGGGCCGGGCAGGGAGAGCGGCCCGCTGCCCCGCACCGAGAGCTGCACGGTGACGGCGACGACCACGACGATCACCACGAGACCGAGCGACGAGAGGATGAACTGGGCACTGAACCGATCGCGCCAGGCCTGCCAGGGCGTGGGGCCGTCGGGCTCGGCATCCTCCGCACTCGGCGTGCCGCTCGGCACCACCACCGGCGCAGGCTGCCCGACCCGCCGCAGCCAAGGCGAGCGGTGCAGCGGCTGCTCCACGAGGAAGTACGAGACCACCGCGATCGCCAGCCCGAGCCCCAGGATGATCAGATCGCCCTGCAGGCTGCGCACCGGCATGAGCACCGAGAGGAACACCAGCACGGGGAAGTGCCACAGGTAGAGCGAGTACGAGATGTTGCCGAAGAACACGCTCACGGGGTTGCTGAGGGGGAACAGCAGGTGCTTCGGCGCGCTGCCGATGCCCGCCACGATCACACCCGCGGCCGCCAGCACGGGCAGGGCCGCCCAGGGTGCGGGGAACAGCACGGTGTCGTCGATCAGGAAGAACGACGCGAGCACCCCGCCGAGGCCCGCCCAGCCGAGCACCGCGCGCACGGCGAGCGGCAGCCGGGCGAGCAGCGGTGCGGCCACGGCGAGGAGGCCGCCGAGCCCCAGCTCCCATGCCCGCGTGAGGGTGGAGAAGTAGGCGACAGGGGGGTTCGATCCGCTCTGCCACAGGGCGAACGCGAACGAGGCGGCCACGATCACGGCGAGCGCGACCCCCGCGCCCACGCGGCCTCTCCCCTTGAAGGCCACGAGCAGCACGAGCAGCAGCACGGGCCAGACGACGTAGAACTGCTCCTCCACCGAGAGCGACCAGAAGTGCTGCAGTGGTGAGACCGCGTCGTCCATGGCGAAGTAGTCGGTGCCCTCGGCGGCGAACCGCCAGTTGGAGACCAAGAGGAACGACGACACGGCATCCCAGCCCGTCTGCACGAACCTGGGCTGGTTGAAGAGGAACCAGGCGGCGACCGTCGTGGCGGCGAGCACGAGCACGGCGGCGGGTGCGATGCGCCGGAAGCGGGTCGACCAGAAGCGGCGGAGCGAGATGCGACCGTGCTTCTCGTGGTCGCGGAGCAGCACACCGGTGATGAGGAAGCCGGAGATCACGAAGAAGACGTCGACGCCCACGAATCCACCGCGCGGCCAGCCCAGCACGTGGGCGAGCACGACGGCCACCACCGCCACGGCTCTGAGCCCCTGGATGTCGGCGCGGTATCGGTCGTGGAGTGCTGCAGGGGTCGTCATGGCGTGACCACATTAGCGGTCCGTGACGACGTCACCGTGCCGTGAACGACACCTGTGGAGGAGTGCTCGTGATCGGGGTCCTGTGCAGGAGCCCCGCGTCAGGGGAGGCGGCGCAGGGCGTGGCGGGCTTCTGCGGCCCTGTCGAGGGCCTCGAGTGCTCGGTCGAGGGATCGCTGGTAGAGCACCCCGTAGGTGAAGCCCGACTCGCCCGCCGCCTCGGCGCGTGCCGCCGTGAGCAGCACGAACTCGGCGAACACGGAAGCGTCGCGATGGTCGCCGAGGGCATCTTGCAGCTCCTCCGCCAGGTCGGCGGTGCGTTCGGCGCGCAGCACGCCGGTGGTGGTCTCGAACTCGGCCACGTAGCGCAGTCGACGTGCCGCCTTGCGCGAGCGGTGCAGGGATTCCATCGCCAGCGCCGCCTCGGAGGGCGGGACCTCGACGCTCGTGACGCGGGGGGTCGCCTGAACGGCGTCCCTCCTGCTCACCGAGCGCTGCACCGCGCGCTTGGCCGCCTTCTGCAGCGCCTTGCGTGCCGCCTTGCGCTCGACCTTCCGTGCCGACCTGCGCTCGGCCTTCTCCTCCGAGCGGCGGAGGGTCTTGTTCCCGGTCGCCCTGCCCGACTCGGATCGCTCACCCGGCCGGCGGCCGATGAGCGCGGCGAGGTCGTCGCGCAGCTCGCTCCAGGCCGGTTCCTCGAGCACGGAGCGCAGGTGCTCGAGCGCCTTCGCGTGCTCCGCCACCGTCTCTTCGACGAGACGACGGCGGGCCGCGGGGTCATCGACGCCCCGGAGCGCCACGACCTCGTCGAGCGCCGTGGTGGCCTCGGCCACCCGCACCTCGAGGTCGCGCACCTCGCCGAGAGCTCGCGCGACCCGCTGCAGCTCCAGCCCGAGCCCCGCGGCCTCCTCGGGCACTCGGTCGCGGTGCACCGCGAGCACGGTCTTGAGCCGGCGCACCACCACGCGCAGCTCGTGCACCGCGTCGGGCTCATCCGTCCGCACAGCGGGATCGAGCCGATCGATGCGCTCGACGAGTTCCCGGATGCCGGCCCCCAGGGCTCCTCCCACCGGTTCGACAGCGGGCTCGCCGGATTCGCCCGACTGGCCCGCCGCTGAGCGCGCCGAGTCGAAGGGAGTTCCGGGGGCACCGAGTCCGGTGCGGCCGAGCGCCTGCGCGAGCTTGGAGACGCTCGGCGACGGCGAGGCACCCGCGTCAAGCAGCACCGCCTCCACCTCGTCGAGCAGCGCGGCGCGCTTCTCGGGGGTGTCGGGGGCTGCGGGCCCGAGTTCCGCCTCCCATTCCCGCCACACCCGCACGGTGCCTGCCCTGGCATCCGTGCCTGTCACGCTGTCATCGGCGATCTCCACCACAACGTCCCCCGCAGCGTCGACGAGCTCGAGGATGCGCCGGGAGGTCGACAACCGCGCGAGCGGCGTCAGGGCGGCCTCCCCCACGTGCCCCGCCACCGCGTCGAGCACGACGGCGGGCACCTCCATCGGCCCCGCAGGGTCGTCGTCGCCCGGCTCCGCCCCGACGTCGAGGGCCCACTGCCGCTCTTCGCGGCCCTCGGTGGCGGGGAGCTTCACGTGCCATCCTTCGTCGTGCCCGCCCTCACGGCGGCGCAGGGCGATCCGCTCGCGGGCGAGAGCGCCGTCGGCGGTGTCGTAGTAGACCGCCTCCAGCTGCACGGCCTCATGCTGCCTGCCCTCTGCGGCGAGGGCGCCGAGAGCCTCGAGCGGCAGCTCGAGCCCTGCGTCGACGGCGTACTTGCGTTCGATCTCGATCTGCGTGGTGTGAGCCATGTCTCCGGTCGTCTCTCGAGGTGTCGGCGCGTGCGACGGCCGGCGGGGTGCGGGCGGCGCACACTGGGGTGATGTCCGCGCCCGTTCTCATTCTGGTCTCCAATGCCGCTGCCGGCACCCCGGCGGGTGGGGGCCTCGACTTCGAGCGCGCCGACCCCTCCCTCCCCCAGCTGAGCGTGCTCGACCTCGGTGCCACGCGCGGCGACGGCGTGTTCGAGACCATCATGGTCGCCGACGGCAGGGCCCCGGCGATCGACGCCCACCTCGACCGCTTCCGCGCCTCGGCGGCCCTCCTCGACCTCCCCGAACCCCGCGCCGACGTGTGGCGTCGGGCCATCCACGCCGCGATCGAGGCCGCCACCCCCGGCGACGAGGCCGCTGTCGAGCCCACTTCCGCGCCCACTGCCGACGACCCCGCGACGCCCGCCCCCTCGAGTGCGCCCCGCATCCTCGCGGTCAAGCTCGTGCTCACGCGCGGCATCGAGGGCTCGGGCCGCCCCACCGGCTGGGTGCTCGCCCAGCCCGCCCGCGACTTCACCGCGATGCGCCGCGACGGCGTGCGCGTGGTGACCCTCGACCGCGGCTACCGCCACGACGTGGCCACCACCTCGCCGTGGCTGCTCCAGGGTGCCAAGACCCTCTCCTACGCCATCAACACCGCCGCCATCCGCGAAGCCGTGAGGCGCGGTGCCGACGAGGTCGTGTTCACGAGCTCGGACGGCTTCGTGCTCGAGGCCCCCACCGCGAGCGTGCTGCTCCGCGAGGGCGGCCGCTTCCGCACCCCCTCCGCCGAGGTCGGCATCCTGCCCGGCACCACGCAGCGCCGCGCCTTCGAGTTCCTCGAGGGCCTCGGCCACGACACGGGCGCGGTGCAGCTCAGGGTGAGCGACCTGCATCGAGCGGATGCGGTCTGGCTCGTCTCCGCCGTGCGCCAGGCCGTGCCCGTCACCGCACTCGACGGCAGGCCGCTCGAGGTCGACCGCGAGCTCACCGAGGCGCTCAATGCGCACCTCTCGGCACAGCCCGCGGCCTGACCCGAACTACAGCGCCCGCAGCTTCTCCAGCAGCGCCGGGGCCGCTTCGGCCAGGAACTCGTCCTGGCCCTCGTCGCCCACCTGCACGAGCGCCACATCCGTGAACCCCGCCTCGATGTACGGGCGGAAGCTCTCGGCGATCTCGTCGAGGTCGGGCCCGCACGGGATCGACTCCGCCACATCCGACGGCCGCACGAACTGGCTGGCCGCCTCGAACCCGGCGGGCGTGGGCAGGTCGGCGTTCACGGCCCACCCGCCGCCGAACCAGCGGAACTGCGCGTGCGCCTTCTCGATCGCCGCCTCCTTCGAGGTGGGGTGCCAGCAGATGGGCAGCTGCCCGATGGCACGCGACGCGGCTCCCGATCCGGAGGCCGCCGCCCAGCCCTTCACGAGGTCGGCGTCGGGCTGCACGGCCACGAGGTGGTCGCCGAGAGGCGCGAAGCGCTCCACCGACTTCGGCCCCGAGACGGCGAGGGCGATCGGCACACCCTGCTCGGGCAGGTCCCAGATGCGCGCCGAGTCGACCCGGAAGTAGGCGCCGTCGTACGTCACGAGATCGCCCGAGTGCAGCTCGCGGATGATCGTCACGGCCTCCTCGAACATGTCCTGACGCGCGTCGACGGCCGGCCAGCCCTCGCCCACCACGTGCTCGTTGAGGTTCTCGCCCGAGCCGAGGCCCAGGATGAAGCGACCCTCCGAGAGCAGCTGCAGCGTGGCGGCCTTCTGCGCCACCACGGCGGGGTGGTAGCGCACGGTGGGGCAGGTCACGTAGGTGGCGAGCTCCACGCGCGAGGTGGCCTGGGCCACGGCGCCGAGCACGGTCCAGGCGTAGGGGGCGTGCCCCTGCTCGGTGAGCCAGGGCGAGTAGTGGTCGCTCGAGACCTCGAAGTCGAAGCCGGCCTCCTCGGCCGCCACGGCGTAGCGCACGAGCTCCCGGGGGCCGCTCTGCTCGGTCATGAGGGTGTAGCCGAATCGCGTCATGGTCGTCTCCTCTGCGTGGGTGGTCTCCTTCCACCGTGGCACTCGGGGTTCCCCTGCGCTCGGGGTTCCGCGCTCGGGGTTCCGCGCGCTGGTTCAGACGAGTGTGGGCTCGCGCAGCGATCGCGCCGAGGTGCGGAGCACCGCCGGTCCGAGCCGCAGCACCCCGTCGGTGAGCGGCGCGCACCGCACGCCACCCCGCCCGCGCAGCGCCTTGTGGGCGCCTGGGGCGAGCACCACGTCCATCCACCCGCACGGGTTGGCCGGCCGATGCCCCTGGAACAGCACCGGGCCGTCGCCCGAGTCGAGGCTGAACTCCTCGCCCTTCAGCGCATCGATGTCGAAGCCGCGCACCACGATGTTGCGGCGAGCGGATGCGGCATCGAGCGGGTGGTCGAGACCGAGGGCCAGCATCACGTGGTCGAGCGACTCGGCCGCCATCACCGTGACGGAGGCGGTGCTGTGCGCTCCGTGCCCGAAGAAGCGGTCGCCCACGATGCCGCGCCCGGCGCGCACCTGCACGAGCTCGCGCGACTCCTGCTCGCCTGGGGCGGCCGACCTCACGCCGTCCGAGGGCCTCCCCTCGTACCGGTGGCGCGACGACGCCAGCAGGTGCTCCACCACCACGTCGTACGAGACGACATCGACCGGGGAGCCAGGGCTCGTGCCGTCACCCACGCTGGTGATCGGACTCTGCGTGACGGATGGCGTCGTCGGCGCCCTCCACGTCGAGCTCCGCCGCCAGGAACTCGGGCGAGCTCGGCAGCCGCACGCTCACGCCGTAGTAGCTCTCCACGGCGAGGTCTCCCGTGGCGGTCGTGAGCCCGAGCACGTGGCCGCCCTGCTCACCGTCGGCGGAGACGAAGTGGAAGTGGGCACCCGCCACGGTCACCCCTTGGAACACCTGAGGCGCGAGGAAGCCGAGCAGCGTGCCCGAGACGTCGGTGAGCACGACCTCGCGCTGGTCGTGCACCGCCTGGGCGAGCGGCAGGTACGGCTTCGACTGGCGCTTGGCCTCGCGCAGGCTGATCGAGGCGAAGTGGGCATCGAAGCGCACGGCGTGGAAGATGTTGGCGCTCACGACCCGTCGGCTCACCTCCTCCTCGAGTTCGCGAAGCCCCTCGAGCGCCTCGACGAGCTCGGAGCCTCCGGCCTCGAAGTCCACGACCTCGGCGAACGCGAGCATGTCGTCGTCGTCGAGCACGGTCACGGTGCCGTCGCCGTGGAAGAGCCTGAACACGCCGTCGAGCACCACGAGCTCGCCGTCCATGTGATCACCGCAGCCGAGCCCGAACCCACCTGCCCGGCCGACCTCCCCCACGCTGAAGACACCGTCGAACAGACCGGCCACGAGGGCGTCGACGAGGGAGAACTGCTGCAGGAGCTTGTGGGCGGGCGGGCGTCGCATGATGGGCATTCTCGCGCACTCTTCAGCAGAACGCACCAGAGTGGTCTCATGGCTACCCGAACCGAGCGCAACATCGACCGTGTCCTCAGCGTGCACAGGCCGGTCGTGCTCGCCCACCTCCGCAGCATCCGTCGACTCCACCCCAACGCCTCGCCCGCCGAGCTGCTCGCCATCCTGGAGCGCCGCTACGTCACGGCGGTCACCACGGGAGGCGCCGCAGTCGGGGCCAGCTCGATGCTGCCGTTCGTCGGCACCGGGATCTCGCTCGGGCTCAGCGCCGTCGAGACCGCGGGCTTCCTCGAGACCACGGCGCTCTTCGCCCAGTCGGTCACCGAGGTGCACGGCATCGCGATCGAGGATCCCGACCGGGCCAGGGCGCTCGTCATGACGATGCTCATGGGCAAGGCGGGCAGCGACATGCTCAGGCAGATCGCGGGACAGGCCTCGGGAGGTGCGTCGAGGAACGCCTACTGGGGCCAGGTGGTCACGAGCAGCATGCCGCAGTTCGTGGTGGGTCCCGTGGCCGATCAGCTCAAGAAGGCCTTCCTCAAACGCTTCGCGGCCGGCCAGGGCGCCAACGTCGTGGGCCGCGCCATCCCGTTCGGCATCGGAGCGGCCATCGGCGGCGTCGGCAACCTCATGCTCGGCCGCACCGTGGTGAACAGCGCCCGCACGGCCTTCGGCGCGCCGCCGTTCGGCTTCCCCTCCGAGCTCGCGATCACCATGAAGCCCGCCAAGCCGGCGAAGGCGATCAAGGGCGAGAGCCGCCAGAAGGAGCTGAAGGCCCCGAAGTCCGGCAAGCGGCTGGCCCTGCCGGGGCGGCGCAAGGAGATCACCGAAGCGCCCGGGCCCCGCGACGGTTCCGACACGCAGGTGCCTGACATCCGCATCTGAACGCCGGGATTCACAGGCAAGTGGTAGCCTTGGGTTCGAGTGCGGCACATTCGCCCCCTCGCGCGAGCCGGATGGAGGGCAAGATGCGCATTCGCTCGACGCTCTCCCGCCTCGTCGCCCTGGTCGTCACCACGGCCGTGCTGCTCGGCACCGGTGCTGTCGCCGCCTCGGCCTCGGCCCTCGCGGGTGACGCCGATCCGCAGCCCACCCTCGCGCAGACCGGCTACGACTTCACGCCCATGCTCGTGGTCGCCGCGGTCTTCCTCGTGATCGCCGGTGTCACCGTGGTCGTGGCCAAGTACGCGGTCTCCCGCTCCTCCCACAGCTAGCCATCGAGCTCGGCGCCCTGCCGGTGACGGAGGGCCCTGCTCTACCGCTCGTCGGACTCGTCGGCGATGCCGTGCATCTCGTGCACGTCGACCGGTTCGTCCCTAGCGTGCAGTGACGCGTTGCGCGTCCACTCGGCCAGCAGCTTCTCGATGGCGCCGTGGAAGCGGCTCGTGGCCATGCCGGGCGTCGTGTCGCCGAAGTAGTGCTGCACCCACCGACCGAGCCGCACGCCCGCCGCGGAGTCGTGCGAGACCTGCTCGATCCTCGACCGCACGTCGGAGGCCTCCGAGGCGTCGAGCCACTCGCAGTCCGAGAGGTACCCGCCCGTGTCGATCTGGGCGTCGGGGGCCACGGGGCGCGTGATGAGCAGCGGCTTGCCCGTGGCGAGGCGGTCGTAGACCATGGCCGAGATGTCGACGATCGCCACATCCGCCACCGCGAGCTGCCAGCCGAGCTCCGCCCCGGTGTCGTGCACGTGCTGGGCCGAGGGATCGGCGCGGTTGGCCGCAGCGATGGCGGCCACGATGGCGCGGTCCGCAGCCCCATAAGCCGGGTCGAGCACGCCGCTCCGCGGATGCGGCCGGTAGATGAGGCGATGCGCGGGCGAGGAGAGCAGGTCGTTCACGAGGGCGACGCCGTGGCTCTCGATCGAACCGTAGGCGGCGGCCGAGCGGTCGCCCTCCCAGGTGGGGGCGTAGAGCACGACCGTGCGCTCGTCGGGCGTGTAGGGCGTGGCCTGCGAGTAGTGGTCGGCCTGCGGGCGGCCGATGGGCAGGGCGCGCTTGTCGAAGTCGTAGTCCCAGAGCACCCGCTGCAGTCGGGCGATGGCGGCGTCGCCCGCCACGAAGCTGTAGTCGTAGGCCTTGAACTGGTTCGTGGTCATGTACATCTTGTCGCTCTCGCCGTGATTGATGAACACGTGCCAGCGACGGCCGTACCTCATCATCTGGAAGTTGCGAGCGTTCTGGTTGACGTAGAGCACGATCTTGAGCTCGTGCTGCTCGAGGAAGTCCTCGAGATCGGCCACCTTGCGCACGTACGCCACGGGAACGGGAGACTCCTCGAGCAGCGCGCTCGTGCCGTCCGGGCTCCGGCTCAGGATCACCACGGGGTGCGTCTTCGCGAGCTCGGCGAGCGGGGCGTACCACTGCCGCATCTGGTAGATGTTCACGGCGCTGTCGGCGAAGTACACCGCGATCTCGAAGCGGCGGACGGGCAGCGGACCGCGATCCGCCAGCTGGGCGGCCAGTCGCGATCGCACGGCGCGCCCCGTGAAGAGGTCGCGGACGACCTTCAGACCCAGTTTCGCATCGCTCAGCACACCCACTCATCAAGGCTAACGAGGGGTGGGCGACGGCCCGTGCGGATCGGTGGGTGCCGGGCTCTTCTTTAGTCAATCGTGACCTTGGGGGTCGTGACCGACGCAGGGCGGATCAGACGATCGGCGGGCGTCCTGCCCGCGTCATCCGCAGCACCGTGCGCCACGACATCGGGCGCCGCTCCCCCGCATCCGCGCGCCAACCCTCGGCCCACCCGCCGAACCACGCCTTGAGCGCTGCGGGCCTGCGGGCCCAGCGCAGCACCTGGATGCCCGTCCAGCTGCCCACGTAGAGCGGCACGAGCACCGCGGGCAGGTTGCGCTTGGCCAGCCACACCCGATTGCGGGCGTTGAGCCGGTAGTAGTAGGCGTGTCTCGTGGGCTCGATGGCGGGGTGGTTAGCCACGAGCTCGCCCGCGTACCACGTGCGGAGGCCCTGATCCCACACCCGCCAGGCGAGCTCGATGCCCTCGTGCGCGTAGAAGAAAGGAGCCGCCCAGCCGCCCGTGCGGTCGAACACCGGGCGCGGCAGCAGCGTGGCGCCCTCCCAGACCGAGAACACGTCTCCCGACTCGTCGGGCTCGCCCTTGCGGATGCGGGGCACCCAGCGGCGCGGGTTCTCCCGTCCCTCCGGGTCGACCACACGCGGCTGCAGCAGCCCGATGCCGGGGTCGGCGCGCATCACGGCGATCGCATCGAGGAGGAACGTGGGCGACGGCAGGCTCGCGTCGTCGTCGAGGAAGAAGATCCACTCCCCCTGCACCGCCGCCGCCCCCTCGTTGCGGCCGGCGGGGATGCCGAGGTTCTCGGGCAGGGCGAGCGTGCGCACACCGGCGGGCAGCCCCTCGGGCACCCAGCCGTTGCCCACGCACACGATGTCGAGCTGCACACCCTGCTGGGCGAGCAGCGACTCCGCGGCCCGACGCAGATCCGCCGGGCGCGTGCCCTGCGTCAGCAGCACCGCGCCGACCGCAGGAAGCGCGGCACCGGGGAGGCCGGCGGACGGCCCCGCAGCTGGCCCGGAGCTCAGGAGCGCACCCGCTTCGACGCCATGATGGCCACGAAGTGCCCCACGAGCGCGAGCATCGAGAGCGGCACGAGGGCCACGAGCAGGATGCGGTCGGCCAGCACACCGCCCACGAACAGCCCCACCACGGCGAACGCGAAGACGAGCATCGTGAGCTCGACCGAGTGGTAGAGGCGGTGGAAGGGCACGAAGCGCGCCGCGCGCCGAAGCCGGGCCACGAGCGCCTGCGAGGGCTCAGACTCGCCCTGCTTGTCGGCCAGCTTGGTGAGCCCCGCATTGGCCCTCGCCACGTGCACCATGTCGTTGAGCGCCTTGTTGAGCACGATCACGAGGGCGAGCAGGAGGCCGAGGGTGGTCCAGAGGAAGTCCTCGGGCGCGTCGAACGGCAGGCCAGCCGCGCGCAGTCCGAGGGCGATCGGGATGAGCGACTCGGTCGTGTAGTGCCCCACCTTGTCGAGGAACACCCCCGCGGGCGAGGAGGTGCGCCGCCAGCGAGCGACCTCGCCGTCGCAGCAGTCGACGAGCATCTGCAACTGACCCAGGATGAGCGCGAGCGCTGCCCCGCCGATGCCGGGGATGAGCAGGGCGGCGGCCGTGGCCCAGCCCGTGAGGATCATGAGGCCCGTCACGCCGTTGGCCGAGATGGAGGTCTTGAGCAGCACCCAGGTGACGTAGGGCGAGAGCCTGCGCAGGTAGAGCGACGCTGTCCAGTGCTCGGCGTTGCGGCGACCGCGCACCTCGGGCGGCTGGGCGACGGCCTTCAGCTCGGCGATCGACGAAGGGCGACCGGATGGTGATTGTGGCACTGTCACCTTCCCGTGTGCGCGGTGATGTTCTTCGTCAGCGTGAGGAAACCGAGGATGAATCCCAGCCCCCAGCTGAAATGGATGCAGGGCAAGACTATGAGAAACAGCGCACCCGTGCGACCGCCCGCCTGCCGCCAGGCGCCCACGGAGGCCGCGATCACGAAGAGCGCGTAGACGACGGGCACGATGAAGCCGAGCAGCAGCCAGGGGGCGGCGGCCCCACCCGACGCGGCCACGAAGATGCCCGCGATCCCCACCAGCAGGCCGATCAGCACGAGGGCCACGGTGATGGGGGGCACGAAGTACTTGAGGGCGTTGGCGGTGAAGAAGCGCCGCGCGAGCTCGCCGCGCCAGAGGCCCGTGGAGAAGAACTGGCGCACGAGGCGCTCGAGCGAGGGCCTCGGCCGGTAGGTCACCACGAGGCGAGGGGTGAACCACACCACGCCGCCCTCGGCGCGCAGGCGGCGGTTGAGCTCCCAGTCCTGGCCGCGCCGGATCTCCTCGTTGAAGAGGCCCACCTTCGTGAGCCACTCGCGCTGGAAGACGCCGAGGTAGACGGTCTCGGCCGGGCCCTCCTCGCCGCCCACGTGGTGCGCGCCGCCGCCGAGGCCCGCCTTGGAGCCGTAGGCGATGGCGACGGCCGTCTCGAACGGCGTGGTGCCCTCGGCCTTCATGATGCCGCCCACGTTGGCGGCGCCCGTGCGAAGCATCGCCTCCACCGCGATGCGGGTGTACTCGCGCGGCAGCAGGGAGTGGGCGTCGACACGCACCACGATCGGGTACTTGGAGGCGAGGATGGCCACGTTGAGGCCGGAGGGCGTGGATCCGGTGGGGTTCTCGATCACCCGGATGCGCGGATCGACCGCCGAGAGCCGCTGCACGAGCTCGGTGGTGCCGTCGATCGACGGGCCGAGCGCCACGATCACGTCGAACGGGCCCTCGTAGTCCTGGTCGAGCAGGCTCGCGATGGCGGCCTCGACGTGCACGACCTCGTTGAGCACCGGCATCACGTAGGAGACGCCGGGTGTGGCCTCGGTGTTCCGGTCAGTCATCGCATCCGCTCGTCGTGTCGTGGCCCGCACGCAGAAGGGCTGGTGGGCCGCCGTCGCTGAGCGACGACGAGCCTACCAGCCCCTGGCCCGGCGACTCCTGGTCGCCGGCCTCTGCGTGCTGTCGAGCCTAGGAGGCGAGCTCCCCGAGGGTGACCGAGACGGTGTCGGACGAGTCACCGCGCGTGTACGTGAGCTCGGCCTCGCCACCGGCCGGGAGCGTGCGCACGAGGGCGGTGAGGTCGGTGGAGTTCGAGACCGGGAGGCCGTCGAACTCGGTCACGATGTCGCCCTCCTTGAGGCCCGCGGCCTCGGCGGCTCCGCCGGGGCTCACCGTCTGGATCTGGGCACCCGCCGTGGTGGCGCCGTCGGCGGCGCTCGCGTTGCCGACCGTGGCGCCGAGGAGGCCGTGGCTGGCCGATCCGTTCGCGATGATCTCGTCGGAGACACGCTTCACGAGGTTGGACGGGATGGAGAAGCCCACGCCGATGCTGCCCGCGGTGCCCGAGCTCGAGCCCGCGCTGGCGATCGCCACGTTGATGCCGATGAGCTTGCCCTCGGAGTCGAGCAGGGCGCCACCCGAGTTGCCGGGGTTGATGGCGGCGTCGGTCTGGATGACCGAGAGCGAGATCGTCGACTGCTGGGTGCTGGGCGCCTGCTCCTGCTGCTGCGACTCGCCGTTGCCGTCGGGGAGGTCGAAGTTCCAGAAGTCGTACGGGCCCTGCTGGCCGGGGTCGGTCTCGTCGGGCACGTTCTCGCTCTGCGAGTCGGGCACGGCCGAGGAGGCCACCGTGATGCTGCGGTTGAGCGCGCTCACGATGCCGTCGGTCACCGTGCCGGCGAGGCCGAGGGGTGCTCCGATGGCGATCGTGGTGTCGCCCACGTTGAGCTCGGAGGAGTCGGCGAACTCGATGGGGGTGAGCCCGCTCGCGTCGGTGAGCTTGATCACGGCGAGGTCGGCGACCGGGTCGGTGCCCACGATGGTGCCCACGAAGAGGCGCCCGTCGTCGGTCTGCACCTGGATGGTGGGGGTCGAGGCGGCACCGTCGAGGGTGACGACGTGGGTGTTGGTCACCACGTAGCCGTCCTCGCTGAGGATGACACCGGATCCGGTGCCCGCTCCGGCGTCGCTCGAGACCGAGATGGTGACGACCGAGGGCGAGGCCTTGGCGGCGACCGCGGTGACCTGCGTGGCGTCGTCCGGGTCGTTGACCGTGATGCTCGAGGGGCTCGACGCGGTGCTGGAGGAGCCTCCACCGCTCTGGTTCGTGACCCAGGCGGTGACGCCGGCACCCGAGGCGCCGCCGATGAGGGCACCGATGGCGAGGGCGGCCACGAGGGCCACGCCGCCGCGGCGCTTCTTGGGCTTGGGGGCGCGGGCCTGGTCGGTGTGGGCACCGGAGGCCGCGTACATGGCGGAGTTGAAGGTGGGGTCGGGCACGGCGCCGTAGGCGGTGCCGCCCTGGGTGGGGGTGCCGAAGGAGCCGTTGCCGTAGTTCGCGGTCTGCGCCGCGTAGGGCTGCGTGGGCTGCGCCTGGGCGGGCTGCTGCTGCGTGGGCTGGGCCTGGGTGGGCTGGGCCTGCGCCGGCTGCTGCGTACCGTACGGCTGCGTCGGCTGGTGGCCTGTCGCCTGGCTCGCGGTGGACTGCTGGCCGTAGGGCTGGGCGGGGGCCTGCTGCTGCGGGTAGCTCGGGGTCTGCGAGTACGGCTGCGTGGGCTGGGTGTACTGCGGGGTGGTCGGCGCGGTCGGCTGCTCTGCCTGCACCGGGGGCACCACGGGCGGAACGACGGCGGTGGTGGCGTCGTGTGCCGGAGTGGTCGGGGCCACCGGGGTGGTGGGGGTGCCCGATGCGGTCGGGGCGGCCGGAGTGGTGGGGGCGACCGGAGTGGCGGGGGTCGCGGGGGCGGCCGGGGTGCTGCCCTCGACCGGGGTGCTGCTCTCGGCCGGAATGCCCTCGGAGTTCTCGGGGTTCTCGGTGCGGTCTGACATGTGTGCTCCTTCCAAGCACTCGCAAGCTTCGTCACCCAAGCTGGGCGTTCTCTATGGACCGCCTGTACGCCGACTGCCGTCTGCATAAGACCACGCCATCAACAGGTGTTCGGAGCGGGCGCTAGGTTGGAGGGATGACCATCAGCGGACCCTGGCAGCGCACCGCCCGGGGTGCAGGACTCCTCGCGCCGGACGGCCGCATCGCCTCCACCATCTTCGCCGAGATGAGCGCCCTCGCCCACGCGACGGGCGCCATCAACCTCGGCCAGGGATTCCCCGACGAAGACGGCCCCGCCGAGGTGCTCGAAGCCGCCCGCCGTGCGATCGCCGACGGGGTCAACCAGTACCCGCCCGGCACCGGCATGCCCGTGCTGCGCCAGGCGATCGCCGCCCACCAGCGGCGGTTCTACGGTCTCTCCGTCGATCCCGACCGCGAGGTGCTCGTCACGGCCGGCGCCACCGAGGCCCTCGCGGCCACCATCCTCGCGCTCGTCGACGAGGGCGACGAGGTCGTGACCCTCGAGCCGTTCTACGACGCCTACGGCGGCCTCATCGCCCTCGCCCGCGGTGTCCACCGCACGGTGCCGCTCCGGCTCCCCGGCTTCCTGCCCGACCACGAGGAGCTCCGCCGCGCGGTCACCGACCGCACCAAGGTCATCCTCATCAACAACCCGCACAACCCCACGGGCACCGTGCTCCCCCGCGAGACCCTCGAGCTCATCGTCGAGCTCGCCCACGAGCACGACGCCGTGATCGTGACCGACGAGGTCTACGAGCACCTCGTCTTCGGTGTGCAGCACATCCCCGTCGCCACGCTGCCCGGCGCCCGCGAGCGCACGGTCACGATCTCTTCGGCCGGCAAGACCTTCAGCACAACCGGGTGGAAGATCGGCTGGATCGTCTCCACCCCCGAGCTCGTCACGGCCGTGCTCACCGTCAAGCAGTTCCTCACCTACGTCAACGGGGCACCGTTCCAGCCCGCCGTGGCGGTGGGGCTCGGCCTCCCCGACTCCTACTTCCACGACGCGGCGGCGACGCTGCAGGGCAAGCGCGATGTGCTCGCCCAGGGCCTCGAGAAGGCGGGCTTCGAGGTCACCGTGCCGAACGGCACCTACTTCGTGGTGGCGGATGCGGCCCCGCTCGGCTACCGCGACGCGGCGACGCTCTGCCGGCGACTGCCCGAGCTCGCGGGGGTCGTCGGGGTGCCGATCAGCGCCTTCTGCAGCGATGAGCACGCCGGCGACTACGCGAGCCTCGTGCGCTTCGCGTTCTGCAAGAAGGTCGACGTGCTCGAGCGCGCCGCGGCGCAGCTGGCCCGACTCGGCCGCTAGTCGCGGGGCTGTTCAGCTGCTCATCTGGCGCAGCCGCCGGTCGCCCGGGCTCGGCCGCTAGTCGCGGGGCGTCACCGTGAAGCGCCGCAGGGCGAGCGCGGGGTTCACCCGGCGCACCTCGTCGATGCGCGCAGGCTCCACCCACGCCACCGCCACGTCCTCCCGCTCGCCGAGCGAGGCGATCGTGACGCCCATCGGGTCGACCACGAGACTCGATCCCACGCCGATCGGCGGAGTGTGGTCGGCCGCCGCCACGTAGACGGTGTTCTCAAGGGCCCTCGCGGTGACGAGGCTCCGCCAGTGGTGCTCCTTGAGAGGACCGCGCACCCACTCCGCCGGCACCGCCAGCAGGTCGGCGCCCACGTCGACGAGCCGCCTGGAGACCTCGGGGAAGCGGATGTCGTAGCAGGTCTGCATGCCCACCGTCACGCCCTCGATCGAGAAGGTCTCGGGATCCTCGATCCGCCCGGCCTCGACCCAGTCGCTCTCGCGGGCGCCGAACGCGTCGTAGAGGTGCAGCTTGCTGTAGCGCGCCACCACGCCCTCGCCGGGGGCGACCGCCACGAGCACGTTGGCGAAGCGCTGCGGATCGTCGGCGGTGGCCGTGAGACCCGCGATGAGGTGCACGTCGAGCTCATCCGCGAGAGCCGCGAGCGCCGTCACGAAGGGGCCGTCGATCGGCTCGGCGTGCTGCACGAGCGCGGGGCCGAGCGGATCGGCGAAGTAGGACGAGTACTCGGGGAAGACCACGAGCGAGGCGCCCCTGGCGACCGCCGCGCGGGCCAGCCGGGCGATAACTGCGAGGTTGGCGGCCTTGTCGTCGCCGGGGGCGAACTGGGCGACACCCACGCCGAAGCCGAGGGACGCGGCATCCGTCACCGTCATGGTCTCGTAGCCCGTCTCGGTGCTCGCCTCGTTGCTCGCCTCGGTGCTCGTCTCGGTGCCGCCGGTCATGAGAGCCTCGCCATCGCCTTGATGGCTCGCCGTTCGTCCATCGCCGCGTAGGCCTCCGGGAGGTTCTCGAACTCCACCTCGAGGTCGAACACGCGGCCGGGCTCGATGACCCCGGCGAGCACGTCGCCGAGCAGCTCGGGGATGTACCGGCGCACAGGAGCGATGCCACCGGCGAGGCCGACGTTGTTGCTGAAGGCGATGCCCACCGGGAACTCCACGCCGTGCGGTACACCCACGAACCCCACGCGGGAGCCGGGGCGGGCGATGGCGAAGGCGGTGTTGACCGACTCGCCGGTTCCCACGCACTCGAGCGTCGCATCCGTTCCGATGCCGCCGGTGAGCTCGAGGACCGCGCCCACCGCATCCTCGCCCCGGTGCTCCACGATGTCGGTGGCGCCGAAGGCCGTGGCGACGGCCTGGCGGGCGGGGTTGCGGCTGAGGGCGATGATGCGCTCGGCACCGAGACGGCGCGCGGCGAGCACTCCCGAGAGGCCCACGGCGCCGTCGCCGACGACGGCGACCACCGAGCCGGGAACGACTCCCGCGCTCACGGCGGCGTGGTGGCCGGTGCCCGTGACGTCGGTGAGGGCGAGGAGATGGGGCAGGAGGGCGTCGGAGGGTCGGCCGCCCGGCACCTTCACGAGGGTGCCGGCGGCGTGGGGCACACGCACGAGCTCGCCCTGACCACCGTCGACGCCGCGCGAGGCGAAGACTCCGCCGTGGATGCAGGAGGTGGGCACGCCGGCCACGCAGTGCACGCATGTGCCGTCGCTGTAGGTGAAGGGGGAGATCACGAAGTCGCCGACGGCGAGGCCTGCCGCGTCGGTGCCTGCTGCCTCTGGGCCGAGCTCTTCGACCACGCCCACGAACTCGTGGCCGATGCGGGTGCCGGCCTTCCGTGCGGTGTCGCCGCGGTAGTACCAGAGGTCGGAACCGCAGACGCACGTGGCGACCACGCGCACGATGGCGTCGGTGGGGTTCTCGATCCGCGGGTCGGGGACGTCTTCCATCGTCACGGAGTAGGTGTCGTTGAAGACGAGTGCACGCATGCGGCCAGCCTACCCGCGGGCCGCCAGCACGAGTCGGGAGTAGCCGGGGATGAGGGTGCCGCGCTGGGCCCTCCGCTCCGTGACCTGGAGCGGGGTGCGTGCCTCGGCGTCGAGCACGGCGTTGAGCACGAGGTCGATCTGGGCCATGGCGAGCGGGGCGCCGAGGCAGAAGTGGGCGCCGGCCCCGAACCAGAGCTGCTTGAGGGAGGCCGCGGGGTTACCGACGGGGTCGAAGGGGGGCGGGGTGTCTCCGGGCGGGCGGGGCGTTCTGCGGCCGGCCTTGCCGTGGCTCATCGATCGGGCCGCACGGCGGCTCACCGGTTGGCCCGCCCTGCGGTTGGCCAGGAAGGTGGCGAGCACCAGGCGGTCGCCCTCGTGCACCTGCACCCCGCCCACACGCGCCTCGGCGGCGACGCTCCGCAGCATCACGGGCGAGGGGGTCGTGACGCGCAGGCCCTCCGCGATGGCGGGCTGCAGCAGGGTGCGGTCGGCGGCGAGCCGGGCGAGCCAGCCGGTGTCGGCGAGGATCGCGATCATGCGCGGCAGGTACGAGACGAGGGTCTCGGTGCCCGTGAGCACGAAGGCGCCGACAGCGCCCATCGCCTCGTCCTCGCTGAGGCCGAGGGCGCGCATGCGGCCGGGCACCGTGTCGTCGCCGGCGCGGTACGCGGTGCGGGCGTGGCGGGTAAGGTCGTCGAGCACCTCGCGGGCCTGGTGCACCTGAGCGGGTGTGAAGCGCGGGCGGGAGAGCCGCACGAAGCCCGTCACGGCCGAGACGCGCGCGAAGAGCTCCGCGCCCATCACGTCTCGTTCGAGCCCCACGAGCCGGCTGATCACCTGGCCGGCGGATTCGCGCACCTCCGCCACCACGTCCACCCGCTCCCCCGCCGCGAGGCGCTCGGTGAGCGCCGCCATCGAGGCGCCGATGGTGCGGCGGGTGAGCTCCTCCACGTACGCGGGGGCGAAGAGCGGACCGAGCAGGCGGCGGAGCGCCAGGTGGTCCGCCCCCTCCATGTTGAGCAGCACCGAGGGGCCGAGGATCGGGGTCCAGAGGTCGGCGGAGGCACCGGGGCCCGTCTTGGTGAAGCGCGTGGTGTCGAGCAGCACGTCACGGAGCACCGTCGCATCCGTCACCACCACGCCCACGCGCGGGATGCGCTGCGCCGGTCGCCGCAACCGGGAGAGCAGCGGGTAGACGAGCGGATGCGCCGCCCGCTGCACACGCTCCTCCCACCAGTGCTCGGCACCGCGCGGCACTTGCTCACTGGTTTGCCCACCAGCGTGCCCGTCCGTGGGCGGCTGGGCGGTCACAGGCGCACCACCATGGCGCCGAGCGAGATGCCGCCCGCGAGGCCCACGAGACCCACGAGGCTCCCCGGGCCGATCGTGCCCTCGGCGAGCGCGAGCTCGAGCTGCAGGGGCAAGGTGGTGCTCGCGAGGTTGCCGTGCTCAGCGACCGTCACCACTGTGCGGGCGGGGTCGAGCCCCAGCACGTCGACGATGGTCTCGTGGTAGGCGAGGGCCGCCTGGTGCACGGCCACGAAGTCGAGCTCGGCGATCCGGAACCCGAGCGAACCGAGCGTCTGCTCCACGAGCCCCACGCCGAGGTCGGCGAAGGCGCGCTGTAGGGCGCCGCCGTCCATGTCGAAGTAGCTGCCGCCGATGGCGTGCGGGTTCACCGAGCCGCCCGTCGGCAGCGTGCCCACGGCCCAGTGCTCGGAGCGTGCCACGAACCGACTGCCGAGAATGCCGGGCGCCAGGTCCCCCTCGCCCGCCGGCCCACGCTCGCCCGCGGGGTCGCCCTTATCCGCCCGCGCCGGTCCTCCCTCGCCTGCCCGCGCCGGTCCGCCAATGCCCGCGGGTCCGCCCTCGCCCGAATGTCCGGAGCGCTCCAGGATGACGGCGGCGCCCGCATCGCTCATGGTGTAGCCCGCGAACGAGCGCAGGAACTGCTCCTGGCTGTCGAGCTTCCACCGCACCGCGTGCGAGGGCTGCTCGCCGCTCACGATGAGCACGCGCCGGTACTGCCCGGTGGCGATGAGCGCTTCACCCACCTGCATGGCGTTGATCACGCTGTTGCAGGCGTTCTTCACGTCCATCACGGGGCAGTCGAGGCCCAGCTTGGCCGAGACGATGTGGCTCGTGGCGGGCTCGATGAGATCCTGGCTGGCCGAGGCGAAGATCAGCAGGTCGATCGGGCCAGGTGAGCGCTCCAGCGCCGTGCGGGCCGCGGCGGCTGCGAGGTCGGAGGTCTGCCACCCCTCGGGGCGCACGTGCACGTTCTGCACACCCGTGAGCCGAGCGACGAGGCCCGTCGCGAGGGCGAGGTCGGGGTTCTCGGTGCGCAGCCGTCGCTCGGTCTCGGCGGTCGAACGGGTCTCAGGCGGCAGATACGACGCGACAGCGGCGAGCCGGGCACGGTGCAGCATCCCATCCCCCTCCCCTGATCGTGTTCATCCCTGCGGTCGATCCCATCATGCCCGCCATGCCCCCCGAGGCATGCACCCCTGTTTCGGGCAACACCCGCCTGCCGCCTCACCCGCCTCGGGCATCACTGCGGTGGGCGTCACCCGTCCCACGCTTCACCAGTCTCAGGCATCACCCGCCTCAATGATCACCGGTGTCACGCATCACCCGTGTCGGGAATCACCAGCGTTCTGCGCCACCGACGGCAGGCGTCACCTGTGGCAGGCGTCACCCGGTGGCTGGCGTCACCCGCCAGGCGCGACCGGTGGCAGGCGTCACCCGCCAGGCGCGACCGGTGGCAGGCGTCACCCGCCAGGCGCGACCGGCTGCAGGCGTCACCCGCCAGGCGCGACCGGCTGCAGGCGTCACCCGCCAGGCGCGACCGGCTGCAGGCGTCACCCGCCAGGCGCGACCGGCTGCAGGCGTCACCCGGTGGCTTGCCCACCCGTCGCCGGTCCGACCCGTGGCCGTGTCGCCCCTCAGGCAGCACCCGGCTGACGCGTCACGCGGGGTCTCGGACGATTCGGCGGACTTTGGCGGTGGGGTCGGGCGCGATCCACGGGTCGAAGACGATGGCGGCATGGCATCCCGCACGCTCCATCAGCGCGGTGAGCGCGCCGTGCACCCGGGGCTCCGCCTCGGCGGCGGGATCGCGCAGCGACACGTGCAGGTCGACACCGCGCTGACGGATGCGCCAATCGGCATACGCGTCGGAGCTCACGGCCATGGTCTGGCGCACCACATCGGGGAACAGCTCCACCAGGCTCCGGCCACTCGTGTGCGGCAGCACGAGCACTGCATCCGCCCGCCCGTCGACCGCGGCGAGCACCGCCGCGACGCGCCCGCACGGGCAGGGCGGCGCCGCGGGGTCGATCCGCAGCACGTCGTCGAGACGGTAGCGGGCGATGATCTGCGTGCGCCGGTCGAAGTCGGTCACCACGGGGGTGAAGCGGGTGTGTGCCGCATCGAGCCACTCCCGCTCCACGTGCACCGACTCCTCGTTGAGGTGCAGCGATCCGTGGGCGCACGAGATGGCGAGCAGCCCCTCGGTCGCCTGGTACACCTGGCGCGGCGGGGTGCCCCACGCCGCCCCGATCGCGTCGGCGACAGCGGGTTCGAGCACCTCGGCCACCGAGATCACGAGCCGCGGACGCATGCGCAGGTCGCCTCGCCTGGTGCGCTCGGCGAGCGCCTCCAGCACCGAGGCGGGCGCCACCACGATGTCGGGCCCCACCCCCTTCGCGGCGCGCCGGTCGAGGTCGGCGACGTGCGTCTCGAGCGGCTCGGTGAGGTCGTGGAAGGTGAAGCGGATGCGCGAGCTCGCCACCGACTCGTACAGGTTGCCGCCCGCACGCAGGAAGAACGCGATGCGCACGGGCGGGCTCCAGAACCGCAGCAGCTCCCCCACACTGCGGCGGTCGAGCACGCGGGCGAGGATGGTGCCGGCCCACAGCATGCGTTCGCGCGGACTCACGAGGAAGGCGCCGCGGCGACCGCTCGTGCCGCTCGAGAGGCCCACGGTGAGATCGCCTGCCACGAGCGGTGCGAAGTCGCGGGTGCGCTCGGCCTCGAGCGCCACCCCCAGCGCGTCGGCGAGCCGCACCCCGCGCGTGTTGAGCGCGTCGAACTGCGCGAGCAGCGTCCCCTTGTCGACGACGGGCAGCCCCTCGAGCCGTCCCGTGTCGAGGTCGGCGTAGAAGGGGGCACGGCGGATGCGCTTCAGAAAGCGAGCGAGACGGCGACGCTGCCACGCCTCGAACTGCCCCCGCGACCGGAAGCGGTACCCCCAGCGCGCCCGCACGAACCTCGCGAGCAGCACACCCACGAGCACACGTTCGTTCCAGGAGCGCCCCACCCGGCCATGCTAGAGCCCCGAGCCCTCCGCCCCTCCGCTCCCCCGCCCCGAGTCGCGCCGAAGTGTCCCCATACAACCCCGAAGCCCCCACATGACGACACTTACCCGCGACTCAACGATGAGGTGCCGCAGCGAGGGCGGGAGTGGGGTGAGGCAAGGGTGGGGTGCGGGGGCGTGGGGTGGGGTGGGGTCGAAGCCAAGGCGGTTGGCGTGGGGCGAGGGCTAGGGCGGGCGCGGGATGGGCGAGGGCGAGAGCGGTGGGTGGCTTCTAGAATGGCGGGATGGCGGCGATCATCGGACATGTGCTGCCGCTGGGGCTCGGGGTGGCCCTCAGTTCGGTGCCGATCGTCGTGATGGTGCTCATCCTGCTGTCGCCTCGCGGCCGGTGGTCGGGCCTCGCCTACCTCATCGGCGCGGTGGTCGGCCTCGCGGGCCTCACGGTGCTGTTCACCGCCATCGCCTCCCTGCTGCCCCCTCCTCCCACCGCCGAGCAGAGCCCGCTCTTCGGCGGCATCGAGCTCGGGATCGGCGCCGCCCTGCTGCTCTTGGCCGTCATCCGCCTGGTGCGCGTCCTGCGCACCCGGAGAACGCGCCGCTCGGCTGCGGCGCCGCGGCGATCCCCTCTCGACGATCTCGCCACTCTCGACGACGCTCCCCCGCCCGGTGCTACGCAGCGGTGGATGAATCGGGTGTCGGCTCTCGGGCCGGTGCCGAGTCTCGGGGTCGGGTTCGTGCTCATGCTCCGACCGAAGAACCTGCTGCTGACCGTGGCGGCCGGCGTCTCGATCGCGGCCGGAGCCGTGCCGTTCGCCGAGACGGTCGTGGCCATCGCGATCTTCGTGGTGCTCGGGATCTCGACCATCGCGGCGCCCATCATCTTCGCGCTGGCCGATCCGGCCCGCACCCAGCGCCCGCTCGAGGAGATCCGCGTGTGGATCGACCGCAACAGCGCGACCGTCACCACTCTCGTGCTCCTCGTGCTCGGCACCGTCATCATCGGCAGCGGCCTGACCCGTTTCTGACCGGGCCCGGCCGCCGCCGACAACGACGACGACGAGAACGACGACGACGACGACGACCAGCCTTACGAGAAGTCGCGGATGAAGCGCTCCAGCTCGAGCCGGCCGGTGCTGCCCGGGGCCACGACATCGGACAACCGCAGCACAGTGAGGCCGCTGTAGGCAGGCGCGGCCCTTGAGAAAGCGTTGCGGATGTGCAGCCAGCCGACGGCGCTCGCCGTCCCCACGGCCCCGAGGTTGCCCGCGAGCGCGTTCTCCCCCTTGAGCGTGACTCCGGCGCGCCGGGCCGAGTCTCCCACCCACGCCACGAGCGAGGCCGCATCCGAATACGCGTGCGCCGTACCGTCCCACTCCCGCCCGTCAGGCATCTCGAGAGCGGTGAAGTGCAGCGCGACCTCGTGCGTGGGCGACACGCCGTCGCCGTGGGCTTCGAGATCGTTCACAAGCGCCATCAGCGGATCGTACCCGTGGCCCGTCGACGCCGACGTGTACGCCTGGTCGGTGTGCACGAGACCGGCCGCGATCTCGGGCACCCGCTGCATCGGGCTCGTCGCCATCGTCTGCCAGTGCACTCCCGGGATCTTGAGCCCGAGCGGCACACCGGCGAACTCCTCGTCGAATGCCCCGATGGCCCGCTCCATCACCGAGCGGCCGTGCGAGAGCAGGCTCTCGCTGTACCACCGCGTGAAGTCGCGCCCGTAGGCGATCGAGCGGTAGGAGCCCGAGGTGATGAAGCGGTCGTGATCGGTGGGCGGCGAGATCATGCTGTAGGTGAGCCCGGGGATGCCCCAGGCACTCGACACCCCGGCCACGGAGCCGTAGAGCGCCACCGCCCAGTCGGCGAACGCCCGCACGGCGGCCTGCGAGTAGCTCTGGAACGTGCCGCGGCGCGGGTAGCCCGCCGGGTCGCCCGCGACCATCGAGTCGTGCTTGGCGTACGAGGGATAGCGCAGCTCCCCGGCCGGGCCGGTGCCGACGGTGATCTCCTGGATGCGGTCGGTGTAGTCGGTGGCACCCGAGCTGTAGTGCTGCTCGAACGCGTTCATGAACTCCTGCTGCTGCAGCAGCGTGCGGTCGACGCCCGTGCCCCACGGCGCGGGCGACTCACGATTGACGTTGCCGTACTCGCTCACGTAGTGGTTCTCGACCGCCACGGGCGAACTGCAGCCCGCGACACCGCAGACCGTGAGCGGCTCCCACACGAAGCTCGGCACGGGGATGTCGCAGTCGTCGCCCACGTTGCTCTTGCACTCGTGGAACGACATGAGCGGCACGAGGTCGAGCCCGGCCGAGGTGATGGCCGCGAAGGCCTTGTCGTAATACGACCAGTCGTAGACGCCGCGGGAGGGCTCGGCCACACCCCACCAGACATCGATGGCCACGGCGTCGACGCCCTGCGAGGCGGCCAGGGAGAGTGACGAGGTGAAGGCCCGCCACTCCGGCCCCGAGCTGGCCCAGTCGTCGACCCAGAGCGGCGCCATCACGTTGACGGTGTCGGCGGCGCCCGTGGTGGCCGAGGCCGGAGGCGACGAGACGGGGGCGAGAGTAGCGAGACCGATGAGGCCCGCGACGACGGAGGCGGTGACCGCAGCGACCCTGCTGCGGGAGAGGAGAATTGTCATCCCCACACAGTAGGTTCGCGCGGTCACCGCCTCGCCTGAGTACTTCCCACCTACGTCTCGGTGGGATCCGATCTACTCCCGGTCGGACACCGCCGCAGCGGGCCGGCGGAGGCGCAGCACCGTCAGCGCGATACCGGCGGCCAGCACGAGCCCCGCGAGCGGGAGCACGTTCAGCACACCCTCACCCGAGACACCCGTCGCCGCGAGGGACGGGTCGTCCGCCGACCCCGCCGGGCCGGGTGTGGCGGTCGGCGTCGGAGTGGGCGTCGGAGTCGACGGCACCTCGGGCGCCACGCCGTTGATGGCCGAGGTGTCGTTGGCCAGCGATCCCGTGACCGAGGCGATCGCCCCGATCATGATGCCGAGGGCCTCCTGGTTGACGTTCGTGATGTCGTCGCCCGCCGTGTGGTAGTTCGGATCCTGGATGATGCCCTCGGTGCCTCCGAACAGGGCGACCTGCTCGGCGGTCTTCACGTCGTCGGCGCCGGTGAAGAGACCGGATGCCGGAACGTCGTACGTGATGAACGGGTCGTAGTCGCTGCGGCCGTCGAACGCCGTGTCGATCCACGGCTGCCCCTTGGCGTCGAAGTAGTCGGTGAACGCCGCCTCGGTGGCGACGGAGCCCTCGGGCACCTCCACAGGGGCCTCGTAGGTCGACTGGTCGGCGTCGTAGACGCTGATGACGTAGTTCGGCGACGCGACCATGTCGAAGTTGAGGTACGTCGCGATCTCCTCGAGCTCCTCCGGGGCGTTCGCGGCCAGATCCTCGACGTAGTAGGTCGAACCGACGAGTCCGACCTCCTCGGCACCCCACCAGGCGAAGCGCACCTGGTTGTTGAGCTCACCGGATGCAGCGAGCTGCACCGCGGTCTCGAGGATGGCGGCCGATCCCGAGCCGTTGTCGTTGATGCCGGCGCCCTCGGGGACGGAGTCGAGGTGCGCACCCACCATGACGGTGTTGGTGGCGTCACCCGTGGGCGTCTCGGCGATGATGTTGAAGGTGTCGATGGAGGTGGTCGTCTCCTGCAGCTGCAGGTCGACCGTCTCCGGGCCCTCCGCGAGAGCGGCCACGACGGCCTGCCCCTCGGCCTGCGTGAGGCCGACCGCCGGGATGAACTCCGGCTGCTGCTCGCCGAGGGTTCCGTTGAGCGGGCCCTCCTCGTTGTTGTACACGAGCACCGCCAGGGCGCCGGCCTCGGCCGCCGCCAGATCCTTCTCGGTGAACGAGCAGATGCCTCGACTCACCACGGCGACCTTGCCCGTGGCGTCGACGTCGCCCCACTCCTCGGCGCTGCAGCCGGTGGCGGTGGCGGGTGCCACGAGCTCGGCGTCCACGATGCCGGCGTCGGGCGTGCTGGTCGTGCCCTCCATGGGGATGCGGTCTCCGTCGACCGTGTCGAGATCCTGCGTGGTGCCGAGCAGGGTGAGGGAGAACGCGTCGATCACCTGCGAGGTGGCCTGGAACTCCTGCCGCACGGGCGTGTAGCCCGCGGCCGTGAGCACCTCCTCGATGTAGGCGCCGCTCGCATCGTAGCCCGAGGTGCCGATGGCGCGGTTGCCATCGTTCTCGTCGGCGATCGCCTGGAACGCCTCGAGGTGGGCGTAGACGTTGCCCACCGTCACCCGCCCCTCGAGCTCGGCCGGGTCGACCACGGCGAAGGCCGGTGCGCCGGCGCCGATCGCGGCGACCACCACCCCCGAGCCGATGCCGAAGGCTGCGAGTCTGCGTTGACTTCTCTTCACGTGGTGCTCCCCTTGTTGCGTGAACGTTTGTGGAAGGCTACCCCCCAAGAGGGGGCGAGGCGCAAGCACTTGCGCAACTGGTTACATGACGGAAACAGCGACGTAGACTCCGGACATGGACGACGACCCCACGAAGATGGGCAACCAGCCCTCGCTCACCACATCGAGCGGCACGGTCTGGATCGTGACGGGCGGTCTGACCGCCGCCATCTCGATCGTGCTGCTGTTCGCGCTGCAGCAGGTGGACTCCAGTGGGATCGCGCTGGCCGGCATCGTGGTGCTCGTGCTCGTCTACCTCGCCATGGTGGAGGTGCGGCTGCTCGTGCGCGGGCTGCGGCTGCGGCTCGTGCTGCTGGCGATCGGCTTCGGGCTGCTCACGGCCGCCGCGCTCGTGTTCGTCATGATCATCGCCGCCTCCCAGATCGTGTAAGCGGATTGTGTAGCCGGATTGTGTAACAATTTGGCATGGCCTCCCTGCTCCCCGTGCTCGCCGTGCTGCTCGCCGCCGTGTGCTTCGGCACGACAGGCACGGCGCAGGCCTTCGGCCCGGCGGATGCGTCGGCCGGCTCGATCGGTGCCGCCCGCATCCTGATCGGCGGCGGACTGCTGGCCGCCATCGCCCTCGTGGGCGTGCTGCGGGCCCGCCGGAGCGGACGGTCGCACCCAGCTCTCGTGAACACGGCGGAGGCTCGACGCAGCGGCCCCCTCGGCCGCCTCCCCTCCCCCGTGCTCGTGCTCATCGGCGGCCTCGGGGTGCTCGCCTACCAGCCCGCCTTCTTCCTCGGCACCGCCCAGAACGGCGTCGCCGTCGGCACGGTCGTGGCTCTCGGCTCCGCCCCCGTCATCACGGGCCTGCTCGACGGGATCCTGCACCGCCGCTTCCCCGGCCGCCGCTGGCTCCTCGCCACGGCCATCGCCACCGTCGGCGTCGTGCTCATGAGCGGGCTCCCCGCCGAGTGGCTCGGCGACGGCGCACCGGTGGCGGTCAGCCTCCCCGGCCTCCTCGCCTCCGTGGGCGCCGGCGCCTCCTACGCCGTCTACACCATCGCCGCCAAGGGTCTGCTCGAGCGCGGCTGGGCCCCCACGGCCTCGATGGGCGCCGTCTTCGGCACCGCCGCTCTCTTCAGCATCCCTGTGCTGCTCACGACCGACACGGCCTGGCTCGCCACCGCCGACGGTCTCGCGCTCGCGCTCTGGCTCGGCGTGGTCACCACGGCCGTCGCCTACGTGCTCTTCGGCTGGGGCCTCGCACGCCTCCCCGCGTCGACCGTCTCCACGCTCACCCTCGCCGAACCGCTCACGGCCACCCTGCTCGGCACCCTCGTGCTCGGCGAGACCCTCGGCGCCCTCTCGGCGGCCGGCCTCGTGGTGCTCGCGATCGGTCTCGTCGTGCTCGCTGCACGCCGGCGCGGGTCCGTCGAGCGATCCGTCGAGCGCGGCGGATCGCTCCTGCCGCGACCCTAGGGCTCGCGCACCACCAGAGCGTGCTCGAGCGCCACCCACGGCAGCATCGCGCACTTGATGCGTGTCACGTAGCGCGAGACCCCGCTGAGAGCGACCGCGTCGCCCAGCAGCTCCTCGTCGCCCTCGAGGGCTCCCTTGGACTGCATGAGCTCGCGGAACGCGTCGATCCGGCGCGTGAGCTCGGGCTCGGGCAGCTCGTGCACGAGGTCGGCGAGCACCGAGGCGGAGGCCTGCGAGATCGAGCAGCCCTGACCCTCCCAGCTGATCGACTCCACCATCATCGGGTCCGTGCCCTCCGCGGATCGGTGGACCCGCAGCGTCACCTCGTCGCCGCAGGTGGGGTTGACCTGGTGCGACTCGCCCGCGGCGCCGTCGCGCAGGCCGAAGCCGTGCTTCTCCTTGGCGTGGTCGAGGATGACCTGCTGGTAGAGCGTCTCGAGCTCGCGCGAGGCCATCAGGCCACCCTGAAGAACGCGCGGGTCTCGGCCACCGCGGCGACCGCGGCGTCGATGTCGGCCGTCGTGTTGTAGAGGTAGGCGCTCGCGCGAGTGGTGGCCGTCACGCCGTAGCGGCGGTGCACGGGCTGGGCGCAGTGGTGGCCGACGCGCACGGCGATGCCGCGGTCGTCGAGCAGCTGGCCCACGTCGTGCGCGTGCACACCGTCGACCACGAAGCTCGCGAGACCGACGCGCTCCGCGACGGAGGGCCCAGGGCCGAGGATGCGCACGCCATCGAGAGCCGAGAGGCCCTCGTGCAGGCGCAGGCCGAGCTCGGCCTCCCACGCCTCGATGCGCTCCATGCCCACCTCGTCGAGGTAGTCGAGGGCGGCGGCCAGCGCGATGGCCTGCGAGATGCGCTGGGTTCCCGCCTCGAAGCGCAGCGGCGCCGGGAGGTACTCGGACTCGGTGAGCCCCACCGTCGTGATCATCGATCCGCCGGTGAGGAAGGGCGGCAGCGCGTTGAGCAGCTCCGAGCGGCCGTAGAGCACGCCGATGCCGGTGGGGGCGAGCATCTTGTGGCCCGAGAACACCGCGAAGTCCACGTCGAGCGCGCGCAGGTCGAGCGGCAGGTGGGGGGCAGACTGGCAGGCGTCGAGCACCACGAGAGCGTGCTGCGCGTGGGCGAGCTCCACGAGGCGGGCGACGGGATTCACAGCCCCGAGCACGTTGCTCACGTGCGAGAAGGCCACGAGGCGCGTGCGCTCACCGATCACCGCGGCCGCGTCGTCGAGGTCGATCCGCCCGTCGTCGGTGAGGCCGATCACGCGGAGGGTGGCTCCCGTGCGGAGTGCGAGCTCCTGCCACGGCACGAGGTTGGCGTGGTGCTCGAGCTCGGTCGTCACGATCTCGTCGCCCGGGCCGATCCTGAACCGCTCGGCGGCCTCGCCGCCGCGGCCGAGCGAGGCGTTGGAGATGCCGTAGGCGATGAGGTTGATGCCCTCGGTGGCGTTCGAGGTCCACACGATCTCGTCGTCACCGACCCCCACGAACCGCGCCACCCGCTCGCGCGCCGCCTCGAACACCTCGGTGGCCTCCCCGGCCAGTGTGTGGGCGCCGCGGTGCACGGCGGCGTTCGTGGTCTCGTAGTACGCGCGCTCCACGTCGATCACGCTGCGGGGCTTCTGCGAGGTGGCCCCGGAGTCGAGGTAGATGAGCGGTTCACCGTTGACCGTGCGCCCGAGGAGGGGGAAGTCCGACCGCAGGCGGAGCGCCTCGGCGTCGTCGAACGGGCGATCGGCGTGCGCCGTGGGAGTGGAGGTCATCGGGATCGTCACAAGGCTTACAACCCTACCGGCCCGCCCACCATTCCTCCCGGCCCGACGGGGGCTCACGGCACCCGTTCGGGGGGTGTCTCGTCTCCATGCGCGGTTCACGCGGTCGCCGCGCGTCGTTCACGCCCCGTTGGTGAAGCGGGAATGGGCTGGAACCACTACGCCCCGCTCGGGTCGGAGCCGCACACATCTCATCGGGGATCATCATGACCACACCTCCACGCTCCGGCCTGAGGAGGCGCGCTCCTCTCGCGCTCTCGGCCGCTCTGCTCGTCGCGGCGAGCATCAGCGTTCCCGCCACCGCCTTCGCCGCAGGCGACGACCTCGCCTCGAACGGTGGGGCGCAGCGCAACAACGGCGACAAGATCGAGTTCCTCCGCGACTCCATCGTCGACGGCCCCGCCAAGAACGTCATCCTGCTGATCGGTGACGGCATGGGCGACTCCGAGATCACGATCGCCCGCAACTACGCCTACGGCGCGGCCGGCGAACTGCCCGGCATCGACGCCCTGCCGCTGACCGGCCAGTACACCACCTACTCCCTCTACCGCGACGGCGCGAACAAGGGCAAGCCCGACGCCGTTCCGGACTCGGCAGCCACCGGCTCGGCCTGGGCCACCGGCACCAAGACCTTCGACAACGCCATCTCGGTCGACATCGACAGCGCCCCCCAGGACACGCTCATCGAGATCGCGCGGGCCAACGGCCTGAAGACCGGCAACGTGTCGACCTCCGAGATCCAGGATGCGACCCCGGCCGTGCAGGTCGCCCACGTCGATGCGCGCAGCTGCTACGGCCCCGACAGCGCCTCCTGCGGCGAAGACGCCCTCGCAGCGGGCGGCCTCGGCTCGATCAGCGAGCAGCTGCTCGACACCAGGGCCGACGTCACCCTCGGTGGCGGCGCCACGAGCTTCGGCCAGACGGCCAAGGCCGGCCAGTGGAACGGACAGACCCTCTTCGCCCAGGCGGAGGATCGCGGCTACCAGCTCGTCGACGACGGCGCCTCGCTCGCCGCCGTGACGACCGCCGACCAGGCCCAGCCCGTGCTCGGCCTCTTCACCCCCGGCAACTTCCCCACGCGCTACGCTCCCTCCGTCGCGACCGTCGGCGGCGCCGACCTCCCCGCGGTCACGTGCGAGCCGAACCCGGATCGCCTCAGCACCGACCTGTCGCTGTCGTCGCTCACCACCAAGGCGATCGATCTGCTGAACACCGGCGAGGAGGGCTTCTTCCTCCAGGTCGAGGGCGCCTCGATCGACAAGCAGGACCACGCGGCGAACGCGTGCGGCCAGATCGGCGAGACCATCGACCTCGATGAGGCCGTGCAGGCCGCCCTCGCGTTCGCGGAGCAGGACGGCAACACGCTCGTGATCGTGACCGCCGACCACGCGCACACCAGCCAGATCGTCGACTCCACGCCGCCCACCAGCCTGAGCACCGCGCTCACCACGGCCGACGGCACCACCATGAAGGTCTCCTACGGAACCGCAGCTCTCGGCGGCTCGCAGCAGCACACCGGATCGCAGCTCCGCATCGCCGGCTACGGCCCCGGTGCCGCGCAGGTCGTTGGCCTCACGGACCAGACGGACAACTTCTTCACGATGGCGGACGCGCTCGAGCTCGAGCGCGACACCGACGTCTTCAGTGCAGACGCCACCGCGACGATCAGCCCCACCACCGTGCAGCCCGGCGGAGACCTCGCGCTCGACGCCTCCGGCTTCGGTGGAGACCGTCAGATCGAGGCCGTCGTGCAGGGCTCCGCTGAGAGCCTCGGCAGCAACGACCTGATCAACGGCGCCACCCGCTACGAGTTCACCGCTCCCACCGAGGTGGGCGCGTACACGGTCACCCTCACGGGTCGCCAGAGCGGCAAGGCCGTCGAGGTCGGCTTCACGGTCGCCGAGGATGCCCCGCCCACCACGCCCACGCCATCGCCCACCGCGACGACCCCGCCGGTGCCCGCGCCCGGTGCTGACGGAACCGACTCCGGTTCGACCGGCGGATCCGGCTCCTCTGTGCTGGGTTCGACCGGTGCCGTCGTGGCCCCGATCCTCACCCTCGGCGCGCTGCTGCTCGCGGCAGGAGCTCTCCTGTTCCTCCGCCAGCGTCGTCGCCACCAGCACACCGCGTAACCCCCGGTAGCGGCCACCCAGGCCGCCACCACGCAGAAGGCCCGGTCACGACGACCGGGCCTTCTCGCGTGCGCGCACCGATCGGGTGCGCTCCGGCATTGTCAGCGGAAGTCGGCGAGCTGCTGTTCCACGGGGATGGTGCCCTCTATGACGACGTCACCCGTATGGGCTGTGGTCACCGTCTCGATGAGCACGATCTCGACCTCCTCCTCGGCGATGGGGTTGTGCTGCACGCCCCGCGGCACCACGTAGAACTGGCCGGGCGTGAGCACGACCTCTTCGTCGTCGGGGAGCTGGATGCGGAGCCGGCCCGAGACCACGAAGAACATCTCGTCCTCGGCGTCGTGGGCGTGCCAGACCAGCTCGCCGAGCAGCTTCGCGACCTTCACGTACTGGTCGTTCACCTGCGCCACGACTCGCGGAGTCCAGTGCGCGTGCACCTCTCGGAGTTCTGCGGCGATGTCGATTCCCTGAAGAGCAGTCATGGTGCAATTCTCGACCATCAGCCGGCGGATGCGGTCCGTTCTGCGCCCGAGCGGCCGACCCGGTAGGGTCGGTCACACGACGCCCGGCCCCCGCGTCCCCGCGAGATGCGTGTGCGCATCCGCTGGTTCGGACGGCGAGAGGCTCATGGTGGCGACTGAGGCGGGCAGAGGTGCCGACGGGCCGACGTCGTCGCGCTCGGACGAACTGCACGCCGGCTTCCTGACGTTCCTCCCGGTCGATGGGGCGTCGGTGTCGGTCGTGACCGCGGCAGGCAATGGTTCCACGGTGTCGTCGAGTGATGCACTGGCCACCCGGATCGAGCAGCTGCACTACGACCTCGGGGAGGGCCCGCACCACCGCGCCCTGGAGTCGGGGAAGCCGGTGCTGGTGCCCGACGTGCGATCGGCCGATCAGAGCCAGTGGCCGATGTTCGGGCACGCGGTGATGGACACCGCCGCGAAGGCCCTGTTCTCGTTCCCCTTGCGTATCGGCGCGGCGACCGTGGGAGTCGTCGATCTCTACCGCCTCTCCCCCGGCGGGCTGTCCGATCTCGATGTGGCCCATGCGGCTCTTCTCGCCGGAGCGGTCGCAGGGAAGGCCGCCGTGCACGCGGCGGTCGATGCGCAGGGTGACGGGCGGCAGGATTCGCCGCTCGTGGCGGGTACGCGGCGGCACGTTCACCAGGCGACCGGCATGGTGTCCGTGCAGCTCGACACGTCGATGACGAACGCGCTCGCCCGGCTTCGCGCTGAGGCCTACGTGAGCGGGCGCAGCCTGGACGACCTGGCGCGCGACGTGGTGGCGAGGGTCATCGATTTCACCGAACCGAACGGATGACGGGACAGGGACGATGCGGAAGAGACTGGACGAAAGAGGACGATGATGGCTGAACTCTCGCAGGATGCCCGTCTGCGCGCTGCGTTCGTGAAGGTGGCGGACACGCTGGTGAACGACTACGACGTGGTCGACCTGCTCGACACGCTCGTGCAGGAGTGCACGGTCCTGGTCGCGTCCGACGCGGGCGGGCTGCTGATCGCCGACCCGGACGGCTGGTTGCAGCTGATCGCCTCCACCGACGAGGAGGCGGAGTTCGTGGAGATCATCCAGGTGAACGCGGCCGAAGGGCCGTGCGTGGAGTCGTACACCACGGGCGTGGGGATGACGATCCCGGACATCGCCGAGGAGGAGCGCTGGCCCGCCTTCACCGCCGCAGCGCTCGGGCAGGGGTTCCGCTCGATGCACGCGTTCCCCCTCCGCGTGCGCGGTCAGACGATCGGGGCCATGGGGATCTTCAGCAACGCCACGGGCGAGCTCAGCGAGTCGGACATGGCGCTGGCTCAGGCGCTGGCCGACGTGGCGACCCTCGGCATCATCCAGGACCGTTCGCTTCCCGCGTCGATCGCCGACCACGTGCAGCGCGCCCTCGACAGCCGGGTCGTCATCGAGCAGGCCAAGGGTGTCATCGCCGCGCAGACCGGCGCCAGCATGCACACCGCCTTCACCGTGCTCCGCGACTACGCCCGCACCCACGGCCGCAAGCTCAGCACGGTCGCCGAGGAGGTCGCCGAACGCACCCTCACGCTGCCCCTCGACGCCACCGTGCCCGCTCGGTAGCGCCCCGCCCCTACCGGTCTATGGCGCCGGCGATCCTCCGCACCGCGTCCTCGACCAGTGCTCGGCGGGCCTCGGCGTCGTCCTGCTCCGACTCGTGCACGAAGGCCGCTGCGCCACGCTGCGCCCCGCAGTAGTCCACGATCCCGTGCTCGATCTGCGTCCGGAGGGCCACCTCGTAGCCGTGGCGCTCGTAGGTGCCGGCGGCGTCGCCCGCCACGAGGAGCAGGTGGATGGTGAGTCCGCCGAGGTTGCGGCGCGTTCCGCCGGCCGGATCGATGTCGAAGGCCCAGCCGTTGATGAACACGCGGTCGACCCAGCCCTTCAGGAGCGCCGGCATCGACCACCAGTAGACGGGGAAGACCAGCACGAGGTGGTCGGCCTCGTCGAGCCGCCGCTGCTCGCGCAGGACGTCGGCGGGCACGTCCGCCCCGCCGCGGTACCTCTCGAGGTCGGCGAGGCCGAACCGCGGGTCGAACCCCTCCGCCGCGAGGTCGGCCACCACCGCGCCCGGTTGCAAGGCCCCTTGAAGCTGCTGGGCAGCGCTCGAGGTGAGGGAGTTCGGATCAGGATGCGCCGTGACGATGAGGATGCTCACTCCCCCAGTCAACCCGATCCCGCCGACGCCGCCGCATTCGGGCTTCGTGCGAAGTTTCGGGGGTGCTCGGGTGAACAGTGTGCGCGGTCGCGGCATCACCCACGGAGCCGGGCAGCGAGGACCATAGCCTGGAGGCGATGGCAATCTCGAACCCGCGACGGTGGCGATGAACGCAGCAGTGAAACGCGCGATCGGGCTGAGTCTCGCCGTCGTGCTCATCGTGGGCATCGTGCTCGCGGTGTTCTGGGGCCGGTTGCTGCAGCCAGGTGACTCGGCCGAGTCGACGCAGCCGAGTCAGGACCTCACCGTCGTGAACGGCGTCATCGGCAGCGAGAAGAAGCCGTTCTTCGACGACCCGGCCGTGGCGGCGGTGTTCGCGGAGAACGGGCTCGAGGTGCGCGTCGTCACCGCGGGCTCGCGTCAGATCGCGACCGGGGTCGACCTCGCCCAGTACGACTTCGCCTTCCCCTCCTCGGCTCCGGCGGCCGAGAAGATCAGGCGGGAGACCGGAGCCTCGACCGTCTACGCCCCGTTCTACTCCCCCATGGCCATCGCCACGTTCCAACCCATCGTGGAGTTGCTTCAGGCGGGCGGCCTGGCCTCCCAGGACGCCGCGGGAACCAGGCATCTCGATCTCGCCGCCTACCTGGCGGCCGTCGAGGCGGGCACCCGCTGGAGCGATCTGCCGGGTGCGGGCGAGCTCTACCCGAGCTCGCGCTCCGTGCTCATCTCGAGCACAGACATCCGGCAGTCGAACTCCGCGGCCATGTACCTCTCGATGGCGTCCTACGTGGCCAACGACCGGGCCGTCGTGAGCTCGCCCGACGCTCAGGATGCGGTCATCGACGAGCTGGCTGCGCTCTACCTCGAGCAGGGGTTCTCGGCCTCGTCCTCCGAGGCGCCGTTCGAGGACTACCTCTCGCAGGGGATCGGGTCGAAACCGATGGTGATGATCTACGAGGCCCAGTTCCTCGGCCGCCAGATGAGTGACACCGGCTCCTCCGCGATCACCGACCAGATGCTGCTGATGTATCCCGAACCCACCGTGCTCTCGAAGCACACCGTCGTGCCGCTCACCGGCCCGGGCGACGAAGTCGGACGACTGCTCGCGGAGGACCCGCGACTCGCCGAACTCGCCGCACGCTACGGATTCCGGCCCGCCGACGCCACGGTGTTCCGCAACACCCTCACCGAGCGCGGCGTCGCGATCCCCGAGGACCCGGTGGACGTGGTCGAACCGCCGAGCTACGAGACCCTCGAGTCGATGATCTCGGAGATCTCCGACCGCTACACCACCCCACCGCCCCCGGTCGAATCCGGAGAGGGAGAACAATGACCGAGTCACCGCTCGACCCGAGATCCGCCCAGTCCGAGAGTCGGGACTGAGTCATGGGCCGCCGGATCCCCCTCGCCGCGGTGCTGGCCGCGGCCGCTCTGCTGCTGACCGGATGCATCCCGTTCGGCGGGGGCTCCGACGCCCCCGATGACGGCAACGGCGGTTCTGTCGCCCTCCCGGACGACGACCAGACCCTGCGGGTGCTCGCCGGCAGCGAGGTCAAGGACATGGTGCCGCTGCTCGAGCAGGCGGCCGACGACATCGGGGTGAAGGTGGCCTTCGAGTACATGGGCACGCTGGAGGGCACCGAGCTCGTGGCCTCCGGCGGAGCCGTGGGCCGCTACGACGCCACCTGGTTCCCCAACAACCGCTACCTCTCGCTGCTGCCCGGCGCGAGCTCGGCGATCGAGTCGAGCGTGAAGATCATGAGCTCCCCCGTGGTGCTCGGGTTGCGGCCCGAGGTGGTGGAGCGCCTGGGCTGGAACGAGACGATCCCGACCTGGGCCGATCTCTCCACCGCCGTCGCTGCGGGCGAGTTCACCTACGGCATGACCAACCCCGCCGCCAGCAACTCGGGCTTCAGCGCTCTCGTGGCAGTCGCCACCGCACTGTCGGGCACGGGCTCGGCCCTCACCGAGTCCGACATCGACGCGGTCACCCCCGGTCTCACCAGCTTCTTCTCCGGTCAGGAACTGACGGCCGGCTCGTCGGGGTTCCTGGCCGACACCTTCGTCGACGACCCCGGCCTGGTCGACGGCATGATCAACTACGAGTCGGTTCTGATGGGACTGCAGACCGGAGGTGAGAGCCTCTCGATCGTGACCCCGAGCGACGGCGTCGTCACGAGCGACTACCCCCTCACCCTGCTGAGCTCGGCGGAGGAGGCCAAGAGGCCCCTGTTCGATTCGCTCACAGAGTGGCTCACCACGCCCGATGTGCAGAAGCAGATCGTGGCCGACACCCACCGCCGACCCGGAGTGCCCGGAATCGACACGGGTTCGGCTTTTCCGAGCGGCATCCTCTTCGAGACCCCGTTCCCGAACACCCTCGATGTCGCGAACACGCTGATCTCCACCTACCTCGAATCGGCTCGTGCCCCCGCCCAGACCATCTTCGTGCTCGACACCTCGGGATCGATGAGCGACGAGGGGCGGCTCGGGCAACTGCAGCAGGCGCTCGAGGACCTCGCCGGCGCCGACGAATCGACGGCGGGCGGATTCGCCGCGTTCCGCAGTAGGGAACGGGTGTCGCTCATCCCGTTCAGCGACGCCCCGAAGACCCCGGTGGTGATCGATGTGCCGAGCGACGACAAGAGCCCGGCGCTCGAGCGGATCCGCGTCGAAGCCGACGCCCTGGTGGCCGACGGAGGTACGGCGATCTACGATTCGCTCGAGGAGGCCTACCGCTTGGCCGTCGGTCAGAAGGCGGAGAGGCCGGACACCTTCGTGTCGATCGTGCTGATGACCGACGGGGCGAACACCGACGGCGCCACGATCGACGACTTCGAGCTCTTCCACGACGATCTCGGCGATGACGGCGACGGCATCCGCACCTACGTGGTGCTGTTCGGCAACGGCAACGTCGACGAACTGACCCGAGTCGCCGACCTCACCGGTGGCGAGGTGTTCGACGCGCTGAGCGGTGACCTCTCCGGCGCGTTCCAGGAGATCCGTGGCTACCAGTAGACCGGGTGGCTTCTGGGGCACGAGGGCCGGGCGCTGGATCGGCTCCACCAAGAACATCGCCGGCGCCGCGCTCGCGGCAGCGGCCGTGGGCGCCGAGCTCGTCTTCGGTCTCGGCCCTCTCTGGCCCCTGGTCGTCGTGGCCAGCTACGGGGTCGGAGCGCTGGTCGCACCTCGCGATCTCATCGACCTCCGCCTCGACGTCGGGGCGGCAGTGTCGGCCGAAGAACTCGGCGCCCAGTTGACGGTGCTGCGCCGCTCGATGAAGGGAGAGGCTCGGAGACTCACCGACGAGGCGAACTCGATCCTCGGTCGCATCCTCGACGCTCTCGACGAGATCGTGGCCAGGTGGGACGACCTCGCGTCGGCGCCCGAGCAGCGCCACGTCGTGGAGCGGATGATCGTCGACTACCTGCCCACCTCGGTCCAGACCTTCGTCAACCTCCCCCGCACCTACGCGCTCTCCTCGCGCGTCGAGGGCAGGAAGAGCGCGCACGAGGAGCTGCTCGAGCAGCTCGCCCTCCTCGAGAGCGAGAGCGACCGCATCCGCACCGCCGTCTACGCCCGCGACGCCGCCGCCCTGAGCGATCAGAGCCGTTTCCTCCGTCAGAAGTTCGGCCGCTCCGAGCTCGACCTCTGAGTGCGCCGTTTCGCGAACGCCCGGTCCGCGGTGCACCTGGATCAGGCGGGTGGTGGGTCAGTACTGGAAGGAGCCGGGGCCGGCGGGGCCGGGGCCGGCGGGGCCGGGGCCGGCGGGGGTCGCGTCGACGATGAGCCAGGCGCCGCGATCGTTCCTCTCGCGGCGGAGGCGCAGCCAGTGCCCCGAGGACGAGACGACGGCCTGCTTGCCGAAGAGGCGCCTCACATCGACCTGTCCGTAGCCGGAGTTGGCGAGGGCGCCTTCGACCTCACGCCGCTCGGCTCCGTAGAGCGAGATGCGCACCGAGGTGCCCACGATGGCCAGCACGAAGATGAGGAAGCCCACCGACAGCGTGATCACCGCTCGCACCAATGCGTCGAACCCGTCGAAGAACGCCACCAGCAGCATCAGTGTTCCGACGATCAGCACGATCCCGCCCACCACCAGAGCCACGATCGCGACGATCGTCCATCCTCGGATCGCCCCCGCGCGTGTGGCCGGCATCATGATCCCGTTCTGCTGCATCCGTTCCCCTTCCCGCAAAGACTCCTACAACTGTAGCCCACTGGACAGGTGTAGACCTGGGTTCCTACGACTGTCGGGGCAGGGGCGGAGAGAGCGGCGGTAGCGTCTGGGGAGGGACCGAGGTGGGGAGCTCCGAGATGGTCGACACGCTTGACATCGCCGTGGTGGGCGGATCGATCGGTGGGCTGTTCGCGGCCACTCTGCTGGCCCGTGACGGCCACCGGGTCACCGTGCTCGAGCGATCCGTTCACGGTCTGGCTCGGCGCGGTGCCGGACTGGTCGCTCAGCAGGAGCTGTTCGCCCTGCTCCACGAGGTGGGGCGCGACGATGCCGCCCGAGTGGGCGTGGTCGCTCGGGAGAGGATCACCCTGGCGCGTGATGGCCGGGTCGCGTACAGCGATCCCTCCCCGCAGACGCAGCTCTCCTGGGACCACCTCTACGAGGTCCTGCGGTCGCTCCTCCCCGCCGATGCCTACCGGCTCTCGAGCCCGGTGCAGAGCGTCGAGTCGACGGATCAGCACGCCATCGTGCAGTTCGCGGGCGGCCGCCGTGAGCGGTTCGATCTGGTCATCGGCGCTGATGGGCTCAACTCCGTGACTCGTGACGCAGTGGCCCCCGAGCATCGGGAGAACACCTACGTCGGCTACGTCACCTGGCGAGGACTCGTGGCTGAGACCTCGCTGCCTGCCGATGCCGCCGAGACGCTCCTGGACCGCTTCGCCTTCTTCAACGGACCGAACGCGCACATGCTCGGCTATCTCGTGCCGGGCCCCGCCGGCGAAGTGCACCGCGGCAGCCGACGGTACAACTGGGTCTGGTACAGGCCGATGACCGCCGATCAGCTGAGCGACCTCATGGCGCGATGCGGGCGTTCACGGCAGAGCGTCTCGCTCGCGCCGAGTCAGCTGCCCGCGGAGCTGCGGGATTCGCTGGTGGCAGATGGCCTGCGCGAGCTGCCCCGCCCTTTCGCTGCCGCGGTGGTGGCCGAGAGCGAGCCCTTCCTCCAAGCCATCTTCGACTACGTGCCCCCGCGGATGGCGCGAGGCCGCGTGGCCCTGCTCGGAGATGCGGCCGTGATGGTCAGACCCCACACCGCGATGGGCGCAGCCAAGGCCGCCGGCGACGCGATGACCCTCGCGACCCTCCTGGCCGACCTGCCCCTGCACCAGGCCCTCTCCCGCTACGACCGCGAACGCCTGCCTGTGGGCCGGGCGATCTCCGACTACGGGCGACGCCTCGCGGCATCGCTCCCGTTCGCCCACCGATGACCCCTCGCCGCAGGGTGCGGCACGAGGACAGCGACGACGCGCGTCAGGCCGGCCCGTCCTTCTGCAGGTAGCCGGCGTCTGTGAAGAGGCGACGCAGGTCGATCACCATCTGCTCGTCGACGTCCTTGTGGCGGGGCTTCGTCAGCACGATGCGGTCGTCGCCCAGCTTCACGACGAACTTGCCGTCGTGCTCCTCGCGCACCTCGGCGACCTCCTGCAGCAGGGCGATGACGTCGTGCCACTCGAGGTTGTGCGTGGTGGGGTGCCGAGCGATGTGCTCGAGGGTCGTGCGGTGATGCTGACCCAAGTGGCCGTGGATCGAATCGGGCATGGGGCTGGTCCTTCCGTCGCGGGGGCCGGCTGAGCACCAGGCCCCATCGGGGCGACGATATCCGCGCTCACGGGCCGCACACAACGGACTGAAGTAGCAACCGTGTTCCTCTCCCGTCGGAACGGATGCCCCGCCGGGCACGGCCGTCACAACGACGCGACCTGCCAGAGTTCGTGGAGATCCCGTGGCAGGTGCTCGACGTGCCGGGTGGGTTCTTCATGGCCTTCCGGCCGGTCGAGGAGGGCACCCGCGCGCACGAGCTGTTCCAGCAGGTGCTGCAGACCAGGATGACCGGTCGCGCACTCCGCGGTCCCCTGAAGGGGTGGCCGGCCACCTAGAAGAGGGAGTATCCGAGCGCCGCTGCGGAGATCGACAGGATGCCGACCACGCCGGCGTTCGCCACCGCGCGCCCCCACAGCCGACCCCGCACGAGATCGGCGGTGTCGACGCTGGCGGTGCTGAAGGTGGTGAATCCGCCGAGCAGGCCCGTGCCGATGATCGCCACCCACGCCGGCGCGAACGACGCCGTCGCCGCACTCATCACGAGGCCGAGCGCGAAGGATCCGCCCACGTTGATGGCGGCGGTGCCGATGGGGAACTTCCACCCCGACCACTGCTGGAGCGTGCCGCCGACGACGAGTCGGGCGACCGCACCCAGACCACCCGCCAGAGCGATCCCGATGATGACGAGCGGATCGAACGAGGTCACGGGGTCGCCACCGGTTCGGGTTCGGCCGCCGTCCTCGTCCGCCGACTGCCCAGTTCGACCGCCCACCGGCCCAGAAGGGCGGCTGCGACTCCGAGGACGATGCTGCCGAGACCGTAGATCACCGCATCACCGACCGAGCCCTGCCCTGCGGCCGCCGCGGTCGCCACCGCGAACGATCCGTAGGTCGTGAAGCCGCCCATGAAGCCCGTTCCGACCACGAGTCGCACCCGGCGCCCGAACGTCGCTGCCGGGCGGCGGGCGAGGAGCAGCGTGTACACAGCAGCCAGCGCGAACGACCCCACGATGTTGATCGCGAGCGTGGTGAACATGAGCTGGTCGCTCGGAGTGACGAGATCCAGGGATTCCCGCGACACCGTGCCCACCGCACCGCCGAGGAATACCATCAGGGCGGCCGACCAGGAACGGTGGTCGGGGGTCTCGGTGCGCGGTGTGGCGGCCATCGTCCCCACGGGTGCGCTGGGTGGGGCTGCGGTGGCTCCCCTGCTCACAGGCGTTCGCCTCTGGCGGTTTCGGCGCCGCCCAGCAGTCGCGACAGGGAGTCGGAGGAGGCCTGGTCTGCAGCGCCCCACACCAGAAGCGAATCGTCCTCTGTGCCGGCGACCCGCAGCACCTGATAGCCCAGCCGGATGAGGCCCACCGGCGTCGCGGTGAAGTCGATCACGCCGGCGGCCTTGGCCGAGAGGGAGTCGTCGGCCCACGCCACGGCGAAGTCGCTGCTCATCACGGAGAGGTCACCCACGATCCCCCGGAACTGGGCATCACCGTGATGCTGGTCCAGGGATTCGCGGAGCATCGCGGCGACCTGGTTCGCCGCAGTGTCGTACATGGCGTCATCCCGATCGATGTCCGCGTCGACGAAGGTGAAACGAGCGAGGTTCACTCCCTCGGTGAACGCGGGAGACAGGGCACGGGCGGCGTCGTTGGCGCCGACGACGGTGAAGTGCCGGTCGCACAGAACCGCGGGTATCCCCTGCCAGGTCGAGATCAGCGCCCGGATGGCGGCTCGCGATTCGGTGTGCGCATCGTCGGCGTTCATACGCTCACGCTAACTCGGCGGCTTCGGCGTGCGGAAGGGCGCAGCCCGTGGTCTCGATGAATGTAGCAACCCCAGCGGCGGGGATGGGCCGGTCGTGATCGACCTGCTCCAGGTCCTGGATGGTGGTGCGGATGCTCAGACCGGCTCAGATCGCCCGGTGGCGACGGACTCCGGAACCTCGCCTGCTCGGTACTGGGGCAGGCGACTGGCGGGGATGATGGCCAGTGCGCTGACGCCCGCCAGAGCGATCAGGCCGAGCTTCAGTGCACGGAGCCGAGCCTCTTCGTTCAGTGCGATGGCCGTATCCACCTCCGCGGGTGAGGCATCCGTTGCGCTCAGGGTCTCGCGGAGTCGGTCGTTGCTCACGAAGTTGACACTGTCGAGGTCGACCTGCGACACGATCGACGGCGGCAGGTCCACGTCAGTGGCGAGAGCGGAAGCGATGTTCGCGCTCAGGATGCCGACCAGCAGCGCACCGGCGACGGCTGTACCGACCGCAGAGGCGAGGTTCTGGGTGGTGCCGCGCACGGAACCCACGTCACCCGCGAGTTCTTTGGGCGACGCGGTGACGAGCACGTTGAACACGAGGGTGACGAGCGCGCCCTGGCCGACGCCGAAGATGACCAGGCCGAGGATGGTCGGCAGGGTCTCCCAGTTGTTCGTGACGACGAACGAGAGCCAGACGAGGGCGATCGTCGTGAGCACGAAGGAGAACATCCCGATGGCCCGCGGCGAGAAGCGGCCGTAGAACCGCACGACGAGGGTGGCGGTCACGAAGACGGTGAGGTTGAACGGCAGCATCGCCAGGGAGGTGTCGAACGGCGTCCGGCCCTGCACGATCTGGATGTAGAGCGGCACGGTGAAGTTGAGCGCCGCTTCCATCAGCACCACGATGAACATCGCGTAGATGGCGGCCCGTTCCTTCGACGACCCGAACACCGACAGGCTGACGAGCGGAACCTTCCCTGCTTTCGTGCGCCGCCTGGTCCAGGTGAAGAAGAGCTGCACGGAGATCACGCCGAGCACGATCAGGAGCGGTGCGGGCGAGAGCCCGGCCACGTCGAAGGGGGCGCCTGGGCCGGCTTGGAGCAGACCCCACCCGTTGAGGTTGTTCACCCCGAGCGTCAGCATCACGATGCCGACGCCGATGATCAGGGCCGCGACGACGTCGATCTTGACCGCGGGGTTCCCCTTCTCGGAGTGCAGGCGGAAGCTCAGGATGAAGACCGTGACGGCGAGCACGAGAACGATGATGAAGACCTGCCGCCAGCCCACCAGGGTGGCGAGGGTACCGCCGATGAGGAAGGCGCTCACTCCCGCGAGGGCCCGCGCCGACCCGAGCGAACCGATGGCGGTCGCCTGCTGCGCCCCACGGTAGTTCTCGGCGATCAGGGCCACCAGCGAGGGCACGATGATCGCGGCGGATGCCCCGGCGAGCGCTTGGGCGAAGATGACCCACCCGACCGACGGCGCGAAGATCATCGTCAGAGCCGACACGGCGAAGAGCACCACCACGACCCGGAACACCGTGACCCAGCCGACTCTCTGGCCGATCTTGGCGCCGACCATGACAAGAGCGGCGACGACGAGGCCGTACGTCACGATCGCGGTGCTGACATCGGTCGGCGGAACACCGAAGTCGTCCACCATCCCCCCGAGCGATACAGGGAGGGCGGAGACGTTGAACGACATCAGGATCTGGGCGAGGAACAGCCCCACCATGGGCACCCAGGAGGTTCGTGCGGGCGTGGTCGTTTCGGTCGTGCTCATGAGAGCTCCTTGTACGGTGCGGAGGCGAAGATGTTCAGTCCCAGCGCCCGGGACAGGTAAGCCGTGGCGATCTGACCGCGCACGCTGTTGCCGGCGTCGTCGAGGCGCGGCGCATACGTGCCCACGCCGACCTTCCCCGGCGCGATCGTGACCAGGCCGCCGGCCACGCCCGACTTGCCGGGCAGCCCGATCTCGAAGAGCCACTCCCCGGATGCCTCGTACAGTCCGTTCGCCGCGAGCACGGCCAGGGTGTCGCGGCAGACCACCGCGGAGACCACGCGCTCCCCCGTGACCGGGTTCACCCCGCCGTCGGCGAGCGTCGCGGCCATCACCGCCAGGTCGCCGGCATCGACCGAGAGGGCGCACTGCCGGGTGTAGACATCCACCACGCTCTCCGGGTCGCGCTCGATGCGCCCGTAGCTCTGCAGCAACCGGGCGATCGCCCGGTTGCGCTGGTTCGTCTCGGACTCGGAGCGGTAGACCTCATTGTCGAGCTCGAGCGGACGGCCGGCGAAGCGTGACAGCCCGTCGCGCACGGCCGCCCACTGCGCGTCGGCATCCTCTCCGGGCATCAGAGCGGTCGTGGCGAGGGCCCCGGCGTTCACCATCGGATTCATCGGATGCCCGTCGTTCAGTTCGATGGCGATCACGGAGTTGAAGGCGAGCCCGGTGTTGTTCACGCCGACGACCTCGAGCACCCGCTCGTGGCCGAGTTCTTCGACGACGAGCGCGTAGACGAAGGCCTTGGAGATCGACTGGATCGAGAACCGCACGAGGGTGTCGCCGATGTCGTGGCGCTCGCCGTCGATTCCGATCACGCACACCCCGAACGCCTCCGGATCGGCGGCGGCCAGCACGGGGATGTAGTCGGCGACGTTCCCCTCGCGGTGACCCTTCGCGCGGGTATACGCAGCGTCGAGCACGTGCACGATCCGAGATCCGTCCGGTACTCGGCCCGTGCTCACGGACTGCCTCACATCAGCAGCATCTACGTCCACGATCCCCCCGATCCACAACGCCCACGATCCCCGACGGCCGCCCGCCCACGAGGCCAACCATCCTCCTCGTCCGATCCGATGTCTACTGCAGCGACGAGGTCAGGCGGGCGAGGTTGTCCCAGGTCTTCTCCCCCACCGGGCGACGCAACCAGTCCCCGAGCTGCAGCTGCTCACTCCGGGCCCGGTAGCGGTTCTCAACGCCGCGCATCCTCTCCACGAACTCGCGCGAGTGCACCAGCATCGACACCTCCGCGTTGAGGCTGAACGAGCGGATGTCCATGTTGCTGGAGCCGACGACCGCGATGTCGTCGTCGATGGTGAAGTGCTTCGAGTGCAGCACGGCGGGCGCCTTGTAGAGGTGGATGGCGACGCCCGCTCGCAGGAGAGCCTCGTAGTAGGAGCGCTGGGCATGGAACACGAGCTTCTGATCGCCGATCTCGGAGACGAACAGCTCGATCTCCAATCCCCGTGCCGCGGCCGTCACGAGAGCGAGCTGGATCGACTCGTCGGGCACGAAGTAGGGGCTGGTGATGCTGATTCGTCGCTCGGCCTTGTGGATGAGGGCGGCGAACAGCTTGAGGTTGTTGTCGTTGTCGAAGCTCGGGCCACTCGGCACGGTCTGAAGCGCGATCGTGCCGGAGGTCGGATCGCCGGGGGCGACGAAGGGCAGGACTTCGCCCGACTCCGCGGCCCAGTCGGTGATGAACACGGCGTCGAGTTCCCGTGCGGCCGGGCCGACGATCTCGATCATCAGTTCGACCCAGTGGAGGCCACGGGCGATGTTGGCGGGCTTGAGGTAGGTCTCGTCGATGAGGTTCTGCGACCCGGTGAAGGCCACGGCTCCGTCGACGACGACGAGCTTGCGGTGGTTCCGCATATCGGGTCGCTGCCACTGGCCGCGGAAGGGCCGCAGCGGGAGCATCGCGAACCACTGCACACCGGCATCCGCGAGGAACCGCTGGGTGGTGGTGCGGTGCGGGTAGAGGAAACCGGAGAGGTGATCGGCGAGAACCCTCACGTCGACACCGCGGGCCGCCGCTCGGGTGAGCGCCTCGAAGAGCGGCCGGGTGGAGTCGTCGAGCACCGCGATGTAGAACTCCACGTGCACCCGCAGCCGCGCGGCGTCGATCGCGGTGATCATCGCGTCGAACGATTCGGTGTAGCCCTCGATGATGCGCACCGCGTTGCCGCCGACCAGGGGCAGTGCGCCCAGCTCCGAGTTCATGCGGGTGATCGAGGAGAGCCAGCCGGGTTCCAGAACAGCGTCGGGCGGGAGCGCCGCGGGAGCCGTGTTCTCGAGCAGCAGGGCGTTCATGGCACGCTGCTGCTGTCGGCGCCGGGCGGGGAGCCGGCCGCGACCGACGAGCAAGAAGACGATCGCGCCGAGAAAGGGGATGAAGACGATCGTCAGCACCCAGGCGATCGCCGCCGAGGGTCGACGGTTCGCCGACACCAGCACGGCCGCGATGAAGCCGAGCACGACGTGCGCGGCCAGCAGCGCGAGCGCGAGTGTCTCGCCCGCCTCGAGAGGGGTCACGCCGCGTTCTGTCTCGGCACGACGACCTTCTTGAGGATGAGCAGCACCGAGGCGGTCACCGGGCAGGCGATGAGGGCGCCGAGCAGACCGAGGAGGGTGCCCCCGATCATGGCGCCGATGAGCACCAGCGAACCGGGGATGCTGATCGCCTTGCCCACGATCCGCGGCGTCAGGAAATACGCCTCGAACTGCACGTAGACGAGCATCGTGATGCCCACGACCAGCGCGGTCTCGGGGCCCGAGAACAGCGCCACCATGGTGACGATGACGAGGTTGATCACGCTGCCCACCAGCGGGATCAGCGTGATCGGGAACGCGAGCGCGGCGAGCACCGGGGCGAACGGCACGCCCGCGATGGTGAGCAGGATGAGGGTGAACACCGCGTTGATCGCGGCGAGCACGACCATTCCGCCGAGGTACTTGCCCACCGACTCCATGATGGTCTCGCCGAGTTCCATCACACCGGGCCGGCGGGATGCCGGAACGAGGGAGTAGAGGCTCGTCTTGATGGTCTCCAGGCCGGCCACGAAGTAGATCGTCAGGGCGATCACGAAGATCACCCCGAAGACCCCGTTCAGAAAGCCCGCACCGACTTTGAGGGCGCCGCCGCCGACGGTCAGCCAGGTCGTCGGATCGCTGACGGTGGTCTCCAGCCAGGCGAGCGCCGGAGTCAGTGCGCCCCCGAATGCGTCGTTCACGTCGACGAACCACTGCTGGTCCTCGATGCGGTTGTACCCGGAGGGGAGGTAGCTGAAGAGCTGACCGAGCTGATCGACCACGATCGGGATGACCAGCCACAGCAGCAGAGCGACCACGACGAGGAACCCGGCGATGACCGTCAGCACGGCCCCCGTTCGGGAGAACTTCCTCGCCTCGAGCCTCCGGACCGTGGGGTAGAGGCCGAGACACACGAAGAACGCGACGAAGATCAGGGTGAGCGCGGTGCTGAGCGAGGTGATGGCGGCACCGAGCAGCAGGGCGAGGAGCACCCCGAGGGTGGCGACGAAACCGAAACGGAACGGGCCGCTCTGCGTCAAACGGTTCACTACCATCGTGCCCCCCTGTGTCTCCGCGCTCGACGATCACAAGATATGCCCGTTCCGGCCTTCAGTTCGAGCGATCGGCGCGAAAAGGAGTCGGAGATGTAGCAACGCAAGGGCCCGTGCGCATGCAAAAGGCCCCGGATCACTGGGATCCGGGGCCTTCTCTTGTTGCGGGGACAGGATTTGAACCTGCGACCTCTGGGTTATGAGCCCAGCGAGCTACCGAACTGCTCCACCCCGCGGCACAAGAAGAAACTCTAGCACACGCTGCGAGGCGGTTGCACCACGGCTACTCCGAGGCGGTGATGGCCGCCTGGATGGCCGCCTGCAGTCGCTCGTCGGCCTCGCCGTAAGCGGTCCAGTCGCCGGCCTTCAGGGCCGCCTCGCGCTCGGCCAGGGCCGTCTGCGCGGCGGTGAGGGCCGCCACGAGCTCCGGGGAGCCCGTGATCGGGGTCGTGGGCGTTGTCGGCGTGGCGGTGCCGTCGCCGCCGTCGTCGGTGCCGTCCGTCGTGCCCGTGCCGTCGTCCGGATCCGAGACCACCGGGTCCGATCCGTCGGTCGGCGTCACGTCGACGTCACCCGCCTGAGCACCCGAGTCGCCGTCGAAGAGCGCATCGAGCGCACCGTCGAGTGTGCTCTCGAACGCGATCTTGTTGCCGAACGACACGAGCACACGCTGCAGCAGCGGGAAGCTCGTCTCACCGCGCGACTGCACGTAGACCGGCTGCACGTAGAGCAGACCACCGCCCACCGGCAGCGTCAGCAGGTTTCCGCTGATCACCTGGCTCTCACCCTGTCGCAGCAGGTTGAGCGCCGACGAGACCGCCGGATCGGAGGAGAAGCTGTTCTGCACCTGACCGGGGCCGGGGATCGTGTCGTCCTTCGGCAGCGTGAGCAATCGGAGCTTGCCGTAGTCCTCCGACTTCGTGCCGTCGGTCTCCCCCGCGTTCGCATCCACGGCGAGGTAGCCCGTGAGCACGCTCCGGGAGGTGTCGGCCCCCTGCTGCGTGAGCGGGATGAACGTCGAGTAGAGCGAGTACGACGGATCGTCCTGCGTGGGCATCTGCAGCGTGAGGTAGTACGGCGGCTGCAGCGTGGGGCTCGTCGACGAGGAGGTGGGGTCGTTCGGCGTGGTCCACGCGTCCTCCTGCGAGTAGAACGATCCCGCATCCGTCACGTGGTACTGGCCGAGGATGGAGCGCTGCACCTTGAAGAGATCGGCGGGGTACCGCACGTGGCTCATCAGGTCGCCGCTCATCTCGTCGATCGACTTGAGCGTGGAGGGGTAGATCTTCTGCCAGGTCTCGAGCAGCGGATCCGTCTCGTCCCAGGCGTAGAGCGTGACGGTGCCGTCGTAGGCATCCACCGTGGCCTTCACCGAGTTGCGGATGTAGTTGATGTCGTCGACCGGGTACGCGGGCGTGGGCGTGTAGGTGTCGGCGATGGACTCGCTGAGCGACTGCACGCGCGAGTACGGGTAGTTCGCCGACGTGGTGTAGCCGTCCACGATCCAGACGACCTTGCCGTCGACCACCGAGGGGTACGGATCCGAGTCGATCGTGAGGTACGGCGCGACCTTCGAGACGCGCTCGGCGGGGTCGCGGTCGTAGAGGATCTGCGAGTCGTCGTTCACCGCATCCGACAGCACGATCTGCTCCGACTGGAACTTGAGCGCGTAGACGAGGCGCTTGAAGATGTTGTCGAGCTTGGGCCCGCCGTCACCGTCGAAGGTCGTGTAGGTCTGCGAGGCGCCGTCTTCGCCAGACGGGTAGTCGAGCTCGATGTTGTCGGAGCCCTCGGGGCCGCCCACGATCGAGTACGACGGCGAGTCCTCACCGAAGTAGACGCGCGGTTCGAAGTCGCCGAGCTCACCCACGGTCGGGATGCCCGACTCGAGGAACACGGGCTGGCCGTCGGCCGAGCGCTGGTTGCCGTAGGCCGCCACCACGCCGTAGCCGTGCGTGTAGACGACGGTCTGGTTGTACCAGGTGGCGGAGGAGCCGAGCGCGTCGATGTCGATGTCGCGCACCGTGACCACCGCATCCTGCACCTGGCCGTCGATGGTGTAGCGGTCGACGTCGAGCTGCTGCGGGAACTGGTAGTACTGCCGGAACTGCTGCAGCTGCTGGAACGAGCGCGTCACGAGGGCGGGGTCGAGGATGCGGATGTTGGCCGTGGTGGCCGCATCATCGCGCAGGGCGCCCGCCTCGGCATCCGTGGTGGCGTCGTAGGGCGTCTCCTCCACATCGGAGATGCCGTACGCGTCGCGCGTCATGTCGATGTTGCGCTGGATGTACTCCTGCTCGAGCGTGCGCTCGCTCGGGTCGACCTGGAAGCGCTGCACCACCCAGGGGGCCAGCGACCCCAGGATGAGGGCGATCACGATGAGGAGCGCCGTGGCGATGATGGGCAGGCGCCAGCGGCCGATGACGGCCGCGACGATGAAGAGCACGGCCACGATGGCGGCGACTCCGGCGAGGATCTGCAGGCCGGGGATGGTGGCGTTGACGTCGGCGTAGGAGGCACCCGTGATGAGGCCGGAGCTGTTGGCCAGGGTGGCGTACTGGTCGAGCCAGATGCTGATGGCCTGGAGCACGAGGTAGAGCGCGGCCGTGATGGCCATCTGGATGCGCGCGACCTTCGAGATGCGCACCTCGCGCTGGTTGAAGCGGATGGCCCCGTAGAGGTAGCTCGTGGCGATGGCCGCGAGGCCCGCCACGATCACGACGGCGGAGGCGAAGCCCACGACGCCGCGGAGGAACGGCAGGTCGTAGATGTAGAACGAGATGTCGAGGCCGAACTGCGGATCGGTCTGACCGAACGAGGTGCGGTTGAGGTACTGCAGCGTGAGCTGCCAGCGCGAGGCGGTGGCCACACCGGCGAAGAGTCCGAGCACGGCGGGCACACCGAAGGTGGCGAGGCGGCGGAGCGGCTCGATGACCTGCTGGTAGCGGTCGAGCTGCGAGTTGAGCTTGGCGTAGACAGGGCGACGACGGAACGCGATCTCGATCGAGATCCACACCGGCAGCGCCATGGCGAGGAAGCCGATGACGAACATCACGCCGCCCGCGAGCCACTGCGTGGTGAGCACGCTCAGGTAGCCGAGCTGGTCGTACCAGAGGATCTCGGTGTAGAGCGTGGAGAAGACGAAGAAGAGAATCGCCAGGACGACCACGATCGCGATTGCTATCGCGAGGGTGACTCTCGATCGTCGTGCGGGCTTCTCGGCTGTTTGGGAAGTCACGTGTGCCTCTGGGTCGCTGTGCTGTGTCCATCAATCCTAGACACCTGCATCTTAGGGAGGGGTCGCTGGGAGAGAACTGGCGGGAGACCGTGCCGGAGCCGTGACAGGGGGCTACTGCTGGGCCATCACCGCGTCGCACGTGGTGAGGGAGCCGGTGTCTCCGCCGTCGCCGATGGTCTCGACCGCGGTGAGCGCCTCGTCGAGGGTGGCGACCGCTACCACCTGGATTCCGTCTGGCACGTGGCCCACGACCTCGTCGCAGTTGCTGGCGGGGGCGAGGAACCAGTCGGCGCCGGCGTCGCGGGCCCCGAAGAGCTTCTGCCTGATGCCGCCGATGGCGCCCACCGTGCCTGCGTCATCGATGGTGCCGGTGCCCGCCACGCTCTCGCCGCCGTTGAGCTCGCCGGGGGTGAGCTTGTCGATGATGCCCAGGGCGAACATCATGCCGGCGCTCGGACCTCCCACGTCGTTGAGCTGGATCTGCACGTCGAAGGGGAACTCGTAGCCGTAGGTCACCGAGATGCCGAGCACGGGGTCGGCGGAGTCGGGCGAGGTGCGGGGGGTGAGCTCGACGGTGCGCTCGGGGGCTGGCTGGGTGTCTGCGGAGTCGTCGCCCTCCGTCGTGTCGTCGGTGTCGTCGCCCTGCGTCGAGTCGTCGGCGGTGCCGTCGTCTGCGGGGTCGCCCGAGCGCACCACGAGGGTGGCGGGGGTCTCGGTGCCGTTCTCGGCGAGCGCGGCCCGCAGCTCGTCGATGTCGTCGACCGCCGTGCCGTTGACCGAGAGGATGGCGTCGCCGGCCTCGAGCACTCCGGCCGCCGCCCCGTCGTCGGTGACGGCCGCGACCGTCACCTCGCGGGTGAAGGCGATGTCCTGCTCGCTGAGGGCCGCGGCGATCGCCTCGGTCTGGCTGTCGACCATGAGCGCCGCGTTCTGCTGGTTGCGCTGCTCGGTGGTGACCGTCGGCGGGTAGATGAGGTCGATGGGAACGACGGCCTTGCTGCTGTCGAACCACGCCGAGACGATCTCGGCCCACGAGGGGCGCTGCTCGCGCGTGCCGCGCACCGAGACGGTGAGCATGTCGAGGGTGCCGGCGGTGGGATAGGTCTCGACGCCGTCGATGGAGATGAGGGGAACCTGCTCGCCGTCCTGCTCCTGCGATCCGAGGGTGTCGTAGACGGGCCCCGGCTGCTCGATCACGTAGGGAGCGGGCAGGAAGCTCATCACGAGACCGAGCACGAGGGCGACGACGAGCATGGTCCAGCCGGTGCGGGCACGTCGCGACGTCTGCGGGCGCGGCTGAGTGGCATCCGGGTCGTCCGGGGATGGGAACAGGGTCACGGGATCCTCTCGCTCGGAACGGGCGCCCCGGTGGGGACCGGGAGGCGACCGGCTGAGCCGGGTGGGCCGGCTTCCGGATGTTCGCCACGGGCGCACGGCCGAGCGGTCAAGCTTATGCGAAAACCCAGCCTGGGCGGCGGGCCAGCAGTTAGCGTAGGAGCACTGTCTGACAGCGCGCATGGAAGTTCCCGAATGCGGTACCGGGAGCCGATCCCGGGCTCCGCCTGCGCGCTGCCGCTACTGAGGAGGAACACCGTGAGCGACCAGCCCCGCGACGATTCGGAGGACGAGTTCCGCGACATGCTGCGCGACTTCCTCGCCGGCAACTCGGAGATCGACCCGTCGAAACTCGCCAGCGCCGCAGGCCTCCCGTCTGACCCGGCCGCCGTGCAGCAGCTCATGGCGCAGCTGCAGAACGCCATGCAGTCCTCGAGCGACGGGGTCAACTGGGGTGCCGCCAAGACGCAGGCCGAGCAGATCGCCGGGGCCGCGAGCCTCGCGGTCACCGACCAGACCCGGGCGCAGCTCGAGCAGGCGCTGCACATCTCGTCGCTCTGGCTCGATGAGGTCACCGCGCTCTCCGACTCGGCCGTCGCGCCGCGACTGCTCACCCGCACCGAGTGGGCATCCGCCACCATCCCCGTCTGGACCGAGCTCTCCGAGCCCGTGGCCGTGAGCATCTCGGATGCGCTCACCTCGGTGCTGCGCGACCAGGCGCCCGAGGAGATGGCCGGCATGATCGCGGGGGCCAGCCAGATGATGCGCAACCTCGGCGGCACCCTCTTCGCCATGCAGCTTGGCCAGATCGTGGGTCAGCTCTCGAAGGAGGTCGTCTCGGGCGGCGACGTCGGCATCCCGCTGCTGGAGGAGGGCCAGGCGGCTCTCGTGCCGCAGAACGTGGCCGAGTTCGGCGAGGGCCTCGACATCCCGATCGAGGAGGTGCAGCTGTACCTCGCCATCCGCGAGCTCGCTCACGCCCGGCTGTTCCGGCACGCGCGGTGGCTGCGGCTTCACGTCATCTCGTCCATCACCGAGTTCGCCAAGGGCATCGCCATCGACACGGATCGGCTCGAGGAGCTCGCGGCCGGTTTCGACCCGTCGAACCCCGAGGAGCTGCGGAGCGCCATGGCCTCCGGTGCGCTCATCCCGCCGAAGACCGAGCAGCAGCTGCACGCACTCGCGCGACTGGAGAACACGCTCGCGCTCATCGAGGGCTGGGTCGACGTCGTGACGGCGCAGGCCTCGAGCAGGTTGCCGCGCTGGAACGCGATCGCCGAGACGGTGCGGCGTCGCCGGGCCACGGGTGGGCCCGCCGAGTCTGCGTTCGGTGCGCTCATCGGGCTCGAGCTGCGGCCGCGGCGCCTGCGCGATGCCGCCGCCCTGTGGCAGCAGGTCACCGAGGCCGTGGGGCAGGAGAAGCGGGATGCGCTGTGGTCGCATCCCGACCTCGTGCCGACGTCGGAGGATCTCGACGACCCCGCCGCTCTCGTGGCGCGGCTGCTGGGGCCGGCGCCCGAGCCCGACGAGATGGACCAGGCACTCGAAGACCTGCTGCGCTCGGAGGAGTCGAAAGACGACGAGACGAAGGCCGGCGAGGCCAAGGCCGACGAGGCCGAGGCCGAGGTCGACAAGCAGACCAAGGACGACGAGGAGCAGCCGCCCGCGGCCTAGAGTTCGCGTTCGGTCGGCTTGGGGGGCGGTGCACTGAGCACCGCCCCCTTCTTTCTGCCGTCTTCCAGGCATCCGGGCTATGGAGTCGCCGGAAGCGGGTCTCGGCTGTGGATAACCTCCGGCGGGGAGGTCGGGTGATGCAGGATGCCGGGATGGTGCTCCGACTCAACCCCGATCATCCGCTGGTCTGGCGCACGCCCTCCTCCTTGCAGTTCGGGGTGGAGGAGCCCGTGCTCGAGGTCGACCCCGTCTCGCCCGAGCTCGAGGTGGTGCTGGGGCTGGCCACCGCGGGGGTGTCGCGACCGGTGCTCGACGCTCTCGCCTCGGCTCGGCGGATCGGGCCTGAGCGCGTGGGCGAGGTGGTCGACGAGCTGCGGGAGGTGCTGGGCGACCCGCACCCCGCGCACCCGCTGCTCGGCCGTCGCATCCTCCTCGACGGCGGAGGTGCGCCCGCGGTGGCGGTAGCCAACCTCCTCGAGCAGCTCGGCGCCCACGTAGAGCCCGCACCCCCGGCCGGCACAGAACTCCGCCCGGCAGCCCCCACCCCCACAGCCGCGGCGGGGGGTGGGGTGGATCTGGTGGTGGTGCTGGCGCATTACGCGACGGCTCCGCGGCGGGCGGCGGTGTGGTTGCGGGCCGATGTGCCGCATCTGCTGGTGGAGTTCGGGGATCGCTCCATCCGGGTGGGCCCTGTGGTGGTGCCCGGTCATGGGCCGTGCGCGATGTGCCTCGAGCTAGCGCGCGTCGATCGCGATGCGGCCTGGACGGCCATCGCCACGCAGGCAGCTGGCCGCATCGCCCCGTCGGCGGATGCGCTGGGGGCTGCCACCGCTGCGGTGCTCGTGGCGCGGATCACCCTTCAGCAACTCGAGGTGCCCGCGCACCGCAGCCCGTGGCGGCGCCGCGCCATCCGCGTGCGCCGCCCCGGATTCGAAGCGCTCGGGTGCGTGGTGGGCGGAGGCGTGGTGGTGGAGACGCTCAGGGGGCATCCGCGGTGCGGATGCCGGTCTCCGTGAGGAAGCGGGAGGGGGCGCGCTCGCCTGTGCGGCGCGATCCGATGGACGCCCAGGAGAGCGCGAGGCGTTCCCGGGCGCGCGTGATGCCCACGTAGAGCAGCCGGCGCTCCTCATCCACGCCCTCGAAGCCGCTCGCATGACCGATGGGGAGGAGACCCTCCGAGACGCCGATGATGAACACCACCGGCCACTCGAGCCCCTTCGCCGAGTGCAGCGTGGCGAGGGTCACCGCGCGCATCGTGGGCTCGTGCTGCGACGACTGGCGGTGCATGAGCTCGTCGGTGAACTGGCGGAACGTCGTGCCGGCAGGCATCCCCTCGGCCAGGCCCATGAGTGCGTTGAGCGATTCCCAGCGATCGCGCACGGCACCGGTGCCCTCCGGCGGATCCTGCGACCAGCCGCGCGTGCGCAGCACGTCGCTCACCGACTTGAAGAGCGGTTCGTCGCCGATCGAGACCGAGGCCGCACGCAGCTCCATCACGGCGTGCTTCACGTCGGGCTGGTCGAAGAAGCGCGTGGCCCCCTTCACCTGCACGCTCACGCCGACCGCGCCGATGGCCTGCTCGAGCGCCGCCGACTGCGCGTTCACGCGGTACAGCACGGCGATGTCCTGCGGAGCGGTGCCCGATCCGATGAGCCGGGAGATCTCGGCGGCCACCCCCTGCGCCTCGTCGATGTCGTGCCGATACGCAGTGATGACGGGCGCCGGGGTGTGAACGCCGGCGGCGGCAGAGGGACTCATGAGTGCGTCCGTGTCCGCGTCTGCGCCCGCATCGGCGTCCGCGTCGGCCGCGGCGGCATGCAGCGTGAGCGCCCCGGGGCGGCCCCGCATGAGTCGGTTGGCCGACGCCACGATCTCGGGCGTCGACCGGTAGTTCTGCTCGAGCATCACCACCGTGGCGCTCGGGTACTGCCGCTCGAACCCGAGCAGGAAGTCGGCGCTCGCCCCCGCGAACGAGTAGATGGTCTGGCTCGCATCACCCACCACGCAGAGATCCTGCCGGTCACCGAGCCACAGCCTCAGCAGATGCTGCTGCAGCGGCGAGACGTCCTGGTACTCGTCGACCACGAAGAAGCGGTACTGCTCCCGCACCTGGATGGCCACCGAGGGCTCCGTCTCGATCATGCCCGCCGTCACGAGCAGCACGTCCTCGAAGTCGAGCTGGCGGCGCTCGTCCTTCAGCTGCTCGTACCGCTCGTGCAGCGCGAGCATCTGCTCCACCGAGAGCGACGACGGCAGGGGGCGCGAGCTGCGCGCCTTGAGCTCGTATTCGGCCACCCCGAGGTTGGCGACCTTCCTCCACTCGATCTCGCCCGCCACATCCCGCAGCGTCGCGGTGTCGAGCCGCAGCCGCAGGGTCTCGGCGGCCTGCGCGATGACGCGCGCCTTGTTCTCCACGATCTTCGGAGCCTCGCCGCCGATCACCTGCGGCCAGAAGTAGTTGAGCTGGGCGAGCGCCGCCGAGTGGAACGTGCGCGCGGCCACACCGCCCGCGCCGAGCGGGCGCAGTCGCGACCGCAGCTCGGCCGCCGCGCGCGAGGTGAAGGTGAGCGCCATCACGCGGTTGGGCGAGTAGACGCCGGTGGCGACTCCGTACGCGATCCGGTGCGTGATGGCCCTCGTCTTGCCCGTTCCCGCCCCCGCGAGGATGCAGACCGGGCCGAGCAAGGATCGCGCGGCCACACGCTGCTCGGCGTCGAGGGCTTCGAGCAGGTCGTCGGCCTCGCTCACACGCGCCCCGGCTTCGGTGCGGGCGCGGCCGGAGTCGCAGGCGCAGTCGCGGTCGCAGGAGAAACGGGAGTCGCAGTCGCAGCCGCAGTCGACTCGAGCTCGGGCAGCGGCCCGCCGAACCAGCGCTCGATGATGGCGCGCGCGATCGACGAGGCACCGGGCAGCAGCACACCGCTCTCGGGATCGGCGATCTCGTCGCGGGTGAACCAGCGCAGCTCGAGGATCTCGTCCCCATCCGGACGCAGCACGGCGGGGTGGTCGGCCGACACGGTCGCGAGGAACCCGACCATGAGCGACGCCGGGAACGGCCACGGCTGCGACCCGAGGTACTGGGGGTCGTCGATCACGACCCCCGACTCCTCCTCGATCTCGCGGATGGCCGCCGCCTCGAGCGACTCCCCCGGCTCCACGAAGCCCGCGAGCAGCGAGAAGCGGTTGTTCGCCCACAGGGCGTTCGAGCCGAGCAGCAGCCGGTCCTGGTCGTCCACGATCCCCACGATCACGGCGGCGTCGGTGCGCGGGAACAGCTCGATCTGCTGCACCGTGCAGCGGCGCACCCATCCCCCGCTCTCCACGGTGGTGGCGGCCCCGCAGCGCGGGCAGTGGGTGTGGGTGGCGTGCCAGTTGACCATGGCGAGCGCCTCGGTGAAGACGCCGGCCCCCGAGTCGTCGAGGTCGGCGGCCACGAGCCGCAGGTTGAGCCACACGGGATCCGGATCGCCGGCGTCGCGGGCAGCGGCGGCGAGGGCCTCGGCCTGATCGTCGTCGAGCGAGATGGCGAAGACGGGAGCGCCCGGCGCGAGGCAGTCGCTCGAGGCAGGATCGAGTTCTCCAAGCGCGAGACCGAGGTAGAGGCGGATGCCGTCGGCGAGCACCGCCTCGGTCACCGATGCCGGCAGGGAGGCGGTCGGCACGAGCGCCACCGCGGGTCGCACACGGCTCGTGGGCTTGTGGCCGAAGCCGTCCCAGCCGTCCGGATCCGCGCCCGTCGCCGCGAGCGCAGCGCCGTGGTGCAGCACGAGCACACGTGATTCGGGGCTCGACCACCTGGCGTCCAGCAGCGCCTCGTCGCGACGCGCAGCGTTATCCCGATCGATCCGATGCCGGGAGAGCGGGAGGGAGGACTGGAAAGCTCGAGACATGGTTGACCAATCGTGCGTGGCGGAAGCCGCAGCCGGGCGGCACCGCCCTAACCTAGGGGAATGGCGCGATCCCACCTCACTCTAGCCGCGCTCGCGACCTCGGCCGTCGCGGGGGCAGACATCGTCACCACCCGAGCCCTGACGTCGTGGGCGGGTGGCCGTTTCGACTCCGCCGTGGTGGCCCTGCGCTCCGGCGAGGAGTACGTGGTGCGTGTTCCCGTGGGCCCCGAGGCCGAAGCCGAGCAGTCGCGCGACCTCGTGGCGCTCAACGCTCTCACGCCCGGCGTGCGCTCCCGGCTGCCCTTCGACATCCCCGCCTACCTCGGTCAGGCGCCCACGGGCGACACCAGGGCCGTGGTCTACGAGTACATCCAGGGCCGACCGGCCTCGCTCGACGACATCGGCGGTGAGCAGAGCGCCTCCGACTCCATCGGTCGCGCCATCGCCGCCGTGCACTCGCTGCCCACCTCGGTGGTGTCGGATGCCGGGCTGCCCTCGAACACCGCAGCCCAGATCGCCGCCACGAGCAAGAAGCTCGCCGACCGCGCGGGTGCCTCGGGCAAGGTGCCCCAGGCGCTGCTCACGCGCTGGGCCATCGCGCTCGACGACAGTGCGCTGTGGCAGTTCCAGCCCACGGTCGTGAACGGTGCTCTCGCACCGGAGTCGTTCCTCGTGGTGGGAGATCAGGTCACGGGCGTGATCGGCTGGCAGAACCTGCGTGTGGGCGACCCCGCGCTCGATCTGTTCTGGCTCAACTCCGCCTCGAGCTCCTCGAGCGCCGAGCGTGTGCTCGCCGCCTACGAGGGTGCGCTCTCGAAGCCCGCCGACCACCAGCTGCAGAAGCGCGCCCGGCTCTACGCCGAGCTCGAGATCGCCCGCTGGCTGCTGCACGGCGTGGATTCTCGCGACGAGTCGATCGTGGCGGATGGCGAGAGCATGCTCGCTGGCCTCGCAGCCACGGTGCAGAACGACCTGCTCAACCCGCTCTCGACCGACACCGGGCAGGTGCTCGCGGTCGAAGACGTGGAGGCGATGCTCGATCGCACTCCTGTGCCGAACCGCAGCTACAGCCCGTCGACGTCGGCCGGAGCGCCGCACGCGAACCGGATCGCCGAGGACTAGGCAGCATCCGCGGTGCCGTGTGCGGCCCGCGCGCCGGGCTCTGCTTCAGGGCTCGGCTCTGGCGCTTGGCTCAGAGGGCCGAGTCGCGGAGCAGCTGTTCGAGCTCGACCGCGCTGAAGAGCCGTTCGGGGCGCACGACCGCATCGTCGGCCACGAAGTAGAACGAGGCGTCGACCCGGTTCTCGTCGATGCCCTTCCAGCGGGCGTAGGCGAGGCGGTAGAGGGCAAGCTGCAGCTGCTTGAGCTCGAGGTCGGCGGCGTCGCTCGGCGCCTTGCCCGTCTTCCAGTCGACCACCTCGAAGCGGTCGCCCTCCTGGAAGATGGCGTCGATCTTGCAGACCACCACGCGCTCGGCGAGCACGAGGTGCACCTCGACCTCCACTTCCACGGGCTGCCGGGCGGCGTAGGGCGAGCGCTCGAAGATCGCGATGAGCTCCTGCAGCCGGCGCTCCTCGGTCGCCTCGAGCGACTCGGGTGGGGTTGAGGATCCGGCATCCGCGAGCGCACCGGCATCCGCGATCGGCTCCTCATCTGCGATCGGCTCGGCATCCGCGTTCGCTGCTCCATCCGGATCCGCGACTGTCGCGGCATCCGTCGAACCCAGCTCGACGTCCATCGGCTCCAGCTCGTCGTCGAGCGGCTCGAGCTCGTCGAGGTAGGCGTCGAGCTCGTCGAGCCCCAGGAGCGCCGACTCCCCACCGCGGTACCGGTTCTCCACCCACGAGTGGAACCGCGTGCCGAGTCGCGTCTGCCGGAACGGCCGCTCCGGCATGGGCCGCTGCAGGCTCCGCGCGACCTTCTGCGGGTCGGAGACGTAGTCCTTGAACCGCGACGCCGGGATGCGCACGGGGATGTCGAGCACCGGCTCGGCCCCCCGCGCCGCCCGCTCGGCGAGCAGCACCTCGATCTCGTGGTCGTAGGGCGTGCGCGCGTCAGGATCGGCCGCCACGACCGCCGCGGCCGCCATCGCCACCCGGGAGCGTCGCCCGCCGAGCGGATCCCGAGGCCACACCACCCAGCTCTCCGCCTCGGCGAGCGGGTTCTCCTCGTGCTCGGGAGCCTCCGGCAGCACGCCCTCGGGGATGACGCCGCCGGCTTCGAGCTCGCGCAGGTAGAGGCCGGGGCCGCGCGGCTTCTTGACGCTCGTCGTCCAGAACGATCCCGAGAGCAGCAGCTCCGACTTCGCCCGCGTGACTGCCACGTAGATGAGGCGGCGCTGCTCGGCGGCGTAGTGCTCGCTGTTGGCGGTGCGGAACTCCTCGAGCGCCGCCTTCACCTCGCCCTGCGTCTCGGCGGCCCGCCAGCCGAAGAACGGCAGCTCGGCCGAGTCGCCGCGGAAGTCGTAGGGCAGCTCGCCGAAGCTCAGCCAGCCGAGCCGCGACATCGGCTCACCGGGCAGCTCGCCCGCCACCATGCGAGGGATCGCCACCACATCCCACTCGAGACCCTTCGCGCCGTGGATCGTGAGGATCTGCACGGTGCCCGGCTCCGGCTCCTCCGAGCGCGGCTCGAGCCTGTCGCGCTTCTCGGCCTCCTCGAGCCACGAGAGGAACTCCCCCAGGCCGGCGGCGGGGTCGAGGGCGAGGAAGGAGGTGAGCTGCTCGGCGAACGCGTCGAGCGCCGCCCGGCCGGCGGTCGCGTGGGGGCTCGCGAGCACCTCGATGTCGAGCAGCAGCTCCTGCTGCACGAGGTCGACGTAGTCGATGAGGCCGAGGCCCGCGCGCGTGCGGAGCGCTGCGAACTCGGCGGCGGCCCTGCGCAGTCGCTCCAACCCGATCTCGCTGAAGCCCACGAGGGCGCCGTGCTCGGGCGAGGCCGTGGCGAGGAAGTCGAGGGCGTCGATGACCGAGCGGTCCTCATCGGCCACCACGGATCCGCGGATGCGATCCGCCACTTCGGCGTCGAGCTTCTGGAAGCGGTGGTCGCGCTGGGCGATCCACGAGGCGAGCGCTCTGAGGGCCATGAGGTCCTTGGTGCCGATCCGCCAGCGGGCGCCGCCGAGCACCCGCAGCAGGTCGGGCCCGGCCGTGGGGTAGTAGAGCACGCGCAGCATCGAGACGAGGTCGGCGACCGCCGGCTGGCCGAGCAGACCGCCGATGCCGAGCACGTGGTACGGGATGCCGCGGGCGTCGAGAGCGGCCGTGAACGGCTCGATCTTCTTGACCGAGCGGCAGAGCAGGGCGGCCGAGCGGGTCGCGCCGTCGGCATCCTTCACCGCGAGCTGGGCGGCGAACCAGGCGGCGACCTCCTGCGCCTCCTCGGCCACGGTCTCGCGGAAGGCGACCGCGAGCGTGCCCTCCCGCACACCGGGCCGCGGGCCGAGCTGCTCCACGGGCACGCCCGAGGTGGCGGAGAGCGGATGCACGAGCGCGTTGGCGGCGTCGAGCACGATGCGCGGGTTGCGCCAGCTCGTGGAGAGGGCGTACGGATGCGCGCCGGCCCGCGCGGGATCGGTTGCGAAGTCGTGGTTGAAGCGGGCGAGGTTCGCCGCGCTGGCTCCGCGCCATCCGTAGATCGACTGGTGCGGATCGCCCACGGCCATGACGGCCTGCTCGCGGAAGAGGGTCGAGAGCAGGCGGGTCTGCACCACGCTCGTGTCCTGGTACTCGTCGAGGAGCACCACCCGGAACCGGTCGCGGTACTCCCCCACCACGCGCGGCGTGCCCTCCACGATGGCGAGCGCGAGGGCGATCTGGTCGGAGTACTCCACGTAGCCGCGGCGCACCTTCTCGGCCGCGTAGCCCTCCGCGAGATCCACGAGCAGGGGCAGCATCGAGACCTGGCCCACGGCGCGCACGATGTCGGCGAGCACACCCTTGGTGCGCGCGGTGCCGGCCGGCAGGCCCACGAGGTCGCCGAACCGCTCGGCGTAGGCGATCACCTCGGCGGGTCGCACCACGTTCTCGGCGAGCGCGCGGCTGAGCGCGAGCACGGCGGAGGTGACGACGTCGACGGACTTGTCCATCTCGCGCAGACGTTCATCCTGACTCGCCACCACGACCGTGCGGGCGAGCTGCCAGGCCGAGGCCTCGCTCAGCACGGCGGCCTCGCCCTCGCGGCCGATCACGACGGCGTTCTCGCGGAAGATGCTGTTGGCGAAGGCGTTGTACGTGGCGATCGTGGGAGCGTCGAAGGGGTCGAATTCGAGGTCGGTGATGCGGGCGTCGGCGAGCTGCTGCAAGCGCTTGCGGATGCGTTCGGCGAGCTCGCCGGCGGCCTTCCGCGTGAAGGTGAGGCCGAGCACCTCGGGCACCCGCACGAGACCGTTGGCGATGAGCCAGACCACGCGGTTCGCCATGGTCTCGGTCTTGCCGCTGCCGGCGCCTGCCACCACGATGCGGGGGTCGAGCGGGGCTTCGATCACGGCCCGCTGCTGCGCCGTGGGCGGCGGCAGCTCGAGCAGCTCCGCGATCCGCGCCGCCGACAGCAGAGGCCGCTCCCCGCCGGCAGCACCGCGACCGGCACCCTCCCGAATCGCGTCTTCCCCACCCATCGCGTCACGCTCACCCCGCGAGCCATCCGCATCCGGCGCGTCATCCCCACCCGGCGGTCGCTCAGCAGCGGGCGGGCGCTCCTCAGCCACCGGCGGCGGGGTGGCGGGCGTGGGTGGGCGGAAGGCCTCGGGGCGGTCGAGGTCGTCGAGGTCGAAGAGGGCGTCGCTCATTCGGAGACCGCCTTGATCAGCTGGATGCGGTACTCGTAGCGGTTCTGGAAGTCGCGCTCCTCGGGCTCGGCCACCCCGCGGAACGTGGCAGCCGCCATCCCCTCGGCGACGGCCTCGATGCGCGAAGCGATCTCCCCGAGCTCCTCCTCACCCAGCGCCTCCTGCCGACGCACCGTGTACCGAGAGTCCCTATCGCCCTTCGCCACGTACAGCAGCTCCGCCCCACCCACGACACCCCCCACGAACGCATCGGCCTCAGCCCCACCCGCCACACCCTCCTTGATCGCGTCGGTCTCCGCCACTCTCGCGGCACCACCCTTGAACACGTCGGTCTCCGCCACGCTCGCGGCACCATTGTCGAGCACATCGGCCTCTGCCACGCTCGCGGCACCCTCCACGGAAGCGTCAGCGTCGGGCCCGCCTCCGGCACCGTCGTGGGGCGCCGCGGAGTCGTTCATGGGTGGGGTAGCAGCGAGCGGATCGGGGTCAGACGCGGGCCGCGGGGGCTCCGGCGGGCGCAGGGCTCGGCGGTGCACCGCGAGCTGGTAGCTCGCGAGCTGGGCGTGGCGGGGCATGTCGGCGCGCGAGGCCGGGTACTTGCCGGTCTTGAGGTCGATCACCACGACCGTGCCGTCGGCGCGCTCCTCGATGCGGTCGATCGATCCGTTCACCTCGGCCCGCCCCTGCCGATAGCGGAAGCCCGCCTCGGCGCCCAGCAGCTCACCGCCCGAGACCGAGAAGCCGCGCAGGTAGTCGGAGAGTCCTTCGAGCTTCGTGGTTAGCGCGCGCCGTTCGCGCTCCTCGATCCATGGTGCCTCGAATCGCAGCTCCTTCCACCGCTCCTCCGAGCGCCGCAGCAGCTCCTCAGGGCTCGGATCGGTATCGGGGTCGGCCGCCAGCTGCTCCATGACGGAGTGCACGATCGTGCCGATCCCCGCCGCGAGGCCCTTCGCCCCGCCCGCGACCTGATCCACGAACCACATGAGCGGCGACTCCTCGAACGCCTCGATGCGCGACGGCGACACCCGCACTACGGCCTCCTCATCGAGCGGGTCGACGACGGGCTCCTCGGTCGACGCCTCGAGCAGTCCGTACCAGCTCTGCGGATGCGCGCCGGGCACGCCCTCCGCAGCGAGCCGCGCGAGCGCCGAAGCGGCCCGCTGATCGCCGTCCTCGGCCAGTCGTCTCCGCAAGTGGCCGGTGAGTCCGCGCAGCGAAAGCGGATGCCGCACCGGCTTCACGGTCTCGGCCTCCGGCGCGAGCGCCAGGAACGCCGAGGGCTGCTCGTCGTCGTTGGCCACCCCGCTCAGCACCGTCACCCGCCGCGACCGCGACACGGCGAGCGCGAACATCCGCAGCTCGTCCGACAGCACCTCCGCCCGAGAGTCCTCGACCCGAGTCCCGGCCCCACCGCCGCTCCCCCTGCGACCGCCATCGCCGTCCCCACCGAGCCGCGCGCCCGCTTCGCCGCCCCGCACGTCCTCCACGCTGCCGCCCAGAGGCACGTCCACCCCCTCGACGCCGCCCGCACGTGTGCCGCCACCTAGATCGGCGGCGCCGCTCGGCACCGTGGAGCCACCGAGCTGGGCGGCACCAGTCATTCGATTGTTCGCGCCATCCCCGAGGCACGAGTCCGCACCGCTGCCGCGCACGTCTGCGCCGCCGGCCAGGCGCGCGTCGAGGGCGGCCTCACCGAGGCGTTGGGCGTGGAGGAGCGAACCGCGGAGGCGGAGGTTCGGCCACACCGACTCCTGCAGCCCCGCCACCACCACCACGTCGACATCCACTCCCACCGCCCCGCTCGGCGTGGTGACGAGCACCGAGTCGGCACGCGACCGCGGCGAGAGCGTGTCCTCGGGCACCTCGGCCGTGAGGAACTCGTCGATGAAGAGCTCGGCCGGCCGATCCGGCTCACGCTCCACGGCGCGGCGGGCGGCGGTGAAGAGGGCGACGGCTCCGTCGAGGTTGCGATTGGCCTCATCGGCGAGGATGCCGGTGCCCGCGGCGAGCGCACCCCACCGGCTGGCGAGCCCGGTGCGCTGCCAGAGCTCCCACAGCAGCTCCTCCACGGTGGCGCCCGCCTCGAAGCTCGCCCGGAGCATCGCGAGCGTGGTGCCGAGGGCGGCGACCCGTCGAGCGGGGGCGGAGTCGATCGTGGTGAGCACGCCCGGCATGAGCACGGCCTCGCACAGCAGTTCGTCGGAGTGCCGGGATCCGCCGTGCGCAAGCTCGTCGTGTCGCAGCGCGAGCCGCAGTCGGCGCAGCCCCACGGCGTCGACACCGCAGAGCGGGCCCAGGATGACCGAGCTCGCCGTCTCGGCCGTCAGCTCGAGCCGCCCGATGCCGAGCGCGAGCCCTTCGGCGAGGTGGCGGGCCGCGTAGTCGTCGCGCAGAGCCTGCACGGCCGAGAGCGTGCGCGTGGGCACTTCGGCGAGCGCGAGCCCGCGAGCGATGGCGGGCACGAGCGATCCCGACCGCACGATCACCGCCATCTGCGACCACTCCGTGCCCTCGAGCAGAAACCGCTCCCGCAGCAGCCGCGCGATGGTGGCGATCTCCGACGTCCGATTCTCCGCCTGAATCCGCAGCACCCGCCCCTCCCGCCCCCGCCCCGCACCCGCACCGTGAGCCGAGATTCCGCTCGCCTGAACCGTGGCGGCGGCTGCGCCTGCGACCCCACTCGCCCGAGGAAATGTCCGACCCGCGTCGGCCGCTCCAGCTGGCGGATCGGCGGGGCCATCCGCCACCGGCGCTGGCACGGCCACTGGGCGCGGCTCGGTGGAGGTCTCTCCTCCCGCCGAAGGGGCTGCCGCGGCGCGCGGTTCGGCGCGGCCAGCTACTACTGCCGCAGGAGCTGCCACGGGGTGGGGCTCGGCGGGGCCCACTTCGACCGACGCGGGGGCTGGGGCGGGGTGCGGCTCGTGGGTGCGGCGCTGGAGGCCCGCGGCGGCGGTGCCGATGCGCTCGGTGACGCGCTGGGTGAGCTCGCGCAGGGCGCCGTGCTGGCGGTAGGTGGTCTGCAGCACGATCGTAGGAGCGGTCGGCACTCCGAGCGTCTGCCCGAGCCGCCCGAGCGCCCGAACATCGGATCCGCGGAACCCCGCCGTCGCCGTATCCGGATCACCGAACGCCACCACCGCGGCCCCACCGCGGGCGTACTCCCGCACGAGGTTGACGGCCCCGACCGAGTACTCGGGAAAGTCGTCAGCCACCACAAGTCGGATCCGCGCGGCACCAGCAGCCACCCCGCCGCCAGGCATCGCCCCTGCAGCGGTCACAGCGGCCTTCGCGCCGGCTGCACCATCTGCCACGTCCGCTTCGTCCGGTCCGCTCGAGCCGTTCGGGGCACCTGGGCCGGCCGCACGGCCGGGGTCGTGGGTATCACCCGAGCGGGGCGGATTCTCGGTGAAGCGGGTGGCGGCGCGGTGCTCGTCGCGCAGCAGGCGGCGGGCCTCGGCCAGCAGCTCGGCGGAGTCGAGGTGAGCGGTGTCATACGACTCGAGGATCGCCTGGTACTCGGCGAAGAACGCCCCAGCGGCCTCCCACTCCGGAATACCGCCCCGCCGCCCGAGTTCGACGAGCGCCGGCGGCGACACTCCGTTCTCGGTGGTTCGCATGAGGAGCTCCCGCAGCTCGGTGCGGAACTCCCGCAGACTCCGCACCTGCGCCGGCAGGCTCTCGGGCCACACCACGCGGGCGGTACCGGTCTGCTCGTCGTCGATGCCACCTTGCAGCAGCTCCGCCACGATCCTGTCCTGCTCAGCCCCAGTCAGCAGTGCCACGGGCCGGGCAGACCCGCCCGCACCCCCGAGCACGCCCGATCCAGGCGCCCCACCCACGCCGGAGCCGCCCCCACGAGCCCCCCGCCGCACGATCTCGAAAGCGGCCGAGTTCGCAGTCCGCGCCAACGGCCCATTGCTCGGAACCCCGAGCCGCAACGCCACCCGATCCCGCAACCGAGTAGCCGCCTGCCGCGAGGGCGCCAGCACCAGCACCTCCTCAGGCGCGAACCCGAGCCTCTGCACCCGATCAGCAACAAGCTCCAACAACACGGTCGTCTTCCCCGACCCAGGCGCCCCCACAACAGCGAAGGACTCCCCCGCCCCGGCAGCCAGAACCTCCCCCTGCCGCCCATCAAGCCCAAGTCCCAACACGCCCCCAAAACTACCTCCCCCCACCGACACCCCGTCCCGAACCCACACGCGCACACCCCCACCCGCACCCGCCCCCGCACCCGCACCCGCAATGGTGCAAAGCACCGAGCCACGCATCACGGCAGGGGTGTCGTGGGGTGGGTCGTCTGTTCGAGTCATTGGCTCGGGACTGGCGGGCGTCCGCACAGCGGACGCGGGAGATGACTCGAACAGACGACCCACCCCACGACACCCCACCCCGAGCGCACCACCCCCGCGCCCGACCCCCACAGCCCCATCCCCAAGCCCCGGCCCCGGCAACGGCAACGGCAACATCCACTCCTGCACAACGACTGTTCGCTCACGGCAACATCCCCACCCCCACCCCGAAGCCAAACCCCGCCCACCGGTGCCGTAACCTGATGACGTGGCCGTGACATCGACCACGAAGACGTTGAAAGGCATTCCTGTGGACATCCGAATCGGCATCGCCAACTCGCCCCGTGAGCTCAACTTCGAGTCGAGCCAGTCCCCCGCCGAGATCGAGAAGATCGTCGCCGACGCGCTCGGTTCGGCCGGCACGCACGTGACCCTCACCGACAGCAAGGGCAAGGTCTACGTCGTGCCCACGACCGCGCTCACCTACGTCGAGATCGGCAGCGAAGAGTCGCGCCGCGTCGGCTTCGTGGGCTAACCTCCGAGCCATGGAACTGCTGTTCATCACCATCGGTGGCGTCATCCTCGGTCTCGCGGCGCGCTACGGCCTGCCCGATCGCGATCGCCACGGCGTCGTGCTCATCCCGGCCATCGGCGGCGCGGTCGCTGCGGTGGTCTGGGTGGCGCTCACCTGGGCGGGCCTCGAGTGGGACGGCGGGTGGATCTGGGTGATCAGCCTCGTGCTCACCGGCGTGGCCGTGGTGGTCGCCGACATCCTCATCGGTCGTTTCCGCAAGGCGCACGACGAGCAGCGCCTTCAGGATCTGCTCTCCGGCAAGGCCCCGCTCACTCCCGTTCGCTGACGGGCCGGGCCGCCGCCAGCGGGCCCGAGCGAGCCGGGCAGCGGGCCCGAGCGACCACGCGTCGGCGAGCCATCAGGCGGCGACCCGTCAGGCGGTGAGCCCGAGCGAGTCCATGCGCCGCGTGTGAGACGCGATCATCTCGGTGAACACCGGCTCGATCCGCTGCTCGTCCGACTCCGGGTTGCCGGTGAGGTGGATGGCGGACCGGCACACCAGCAGGGTGTCGCCGACCACGCGCCGCCCCCACATGGCGAGCCGGGATCCGAGCACGGGGTCCACCGAGATCGCGTCGGCGAGGATCTCGCTGATGGCACGGCGCCCGGTGTCGGCGTCGAGGATCGCGACGCACTTCGGCCCGATGTCACCGGGCAGCCCCGCGGCGAGGAGCTTGAAGAAGTCGTCGAGGATGCCGGCGGTCAGCAGCACGCTCGCTAGCTGCTCGAACCAGTCGCCGCCCTTGACGACGAGCCGGTAGCGGTCGATCCCCGTGGTGAAAGGCTCGATGACCTCCGAGGGGGTGTCGACCCGGCGGCGGATCTCGGCCACGAGCCGCTCGTGCTTGTCGAGCGCCTGACTCGCGGCGGAGGCGAGCGACTGCTTGGCCGCCACCGTGGGTGCCGACGCGATCGCATCCGACACCTCTTCGAAGATGGCGAGCTGCACGTACGCGGCCTGACCGAGGTAGGGCAGCACCTCCGGAGTGAGCTCCGCGAGGTTGACCTTGGGGTAGCTCGCCACGTCGTCCCGGGGCTTGAGCCGCGGGATGTCGATGCGCACCTTCGGGCGGCGGAGGAACTCGAGCACGACGTTCATCCTACTGTCCGGCCAACGGCCGCAAGGCCTGATCAGCGGCGCGCTGCGGCCCTCACAGGCCCTCGTCGACTAAACTCGACCCGGGCCCTGACGAAACTCGGGGCAATCGCCGCCCTCCGACGCCATCGTCGGTCATCACGCTTCGCTGCATCGCAGCACCGTTCTCCGCGGCGGCCCCGCACAGACGACAGGTATCCACGTGACTTTCAGTGAACTCAACATCGACCAGGACATGGTCGACGCCCTCGCAGCCAAGGGCATCCTCGAACCGTTCCCCATCCAGGAGCAGACGATCCCCCTCGCCCTCGCGGGCCAGGACATCATCGGCCAGGCCAAGACCGGTACCGGCAAGACCTTCGGTTTCGGCCTCCCCCTCATCCAGCGCCTGGGTCTCGACCCCGAGCCCGGCGTCAAGGCGCTCGTGGTGGTGCCCACCCGCGAGCTCTGCGTGCAGGTGACCGAGGACCTCGAATTCGCCGCTCAGAACCGCAACACGAAGATCGTGTCGATCTACGGCGGCAAGGCCTACGAGGGCCAGATCGAGCAGATCAAGGCCGGCGCGCAGATCGTGGTCGGCACCCCCGGGCGACTCCTGGACCTCGCCGGCCAGCGCCTGCTGAACCTCGGCAAGGTGCAGGAGATGGTGCTCGACGAGGCCGACAAGATGCTCGACCTCGGCTTCCTCGCCGACATCGAGAAGCTCTTCGCGCAGACGCCGCCCGAGCGCCACACCATGCTCTTCTCGGCCACCATGCCCGGCCCGATCGTGGCGCTCGCGCGCCGATTCATGAACCGGCCCATCCACATCCGCGCCACCGACCCGGATGAGGGCCTCACCCAGGCCAACATCAAGCACCTCGTCTACCGCGCCCACAACATGGACAAGGACGAGGTCATCGCCCGCATCCTGCAGTCCGAGGGCCGGGGCAAGACCGTGGTGTTCACGCGCACCAAGCGCGCCGCCGCCAAGCTCGTCGAGGAGCTCAACGACCGCGGCTTCAACGCCGCCGCCGTGCACGGCGACCTCAACCAGGAGCAGCGCGAGCGCGCCATGGCCGCGTTCAAGGCCGGCAAGAAGGACATCCTGATCGCCACAGACGTCGCAGCCAGGGGCATCGACGTCGACGACATCACCCACGTGATCAACCACACCATCCCGGATGACGACAAGACCTACCTGCACCGCGCCGGCCGCACAGGCCGAGCGGGCAAGACCGGCATCGCGGTGACCTTCGTGGACTGGGACGACCTGCACAAGTGGGCCCTCATCAACCGCGCGCTCGAGTTCGGGCAGCCGGAGCCGACCGAGACGTACTCCTCGTCTCCGCACCTCTTCACCGACCTCGACATCCCCGAGGGCACCCGCGGGCGCCTGCGGGCGAGCACCCGTTCGGCCGAGGCCGGCACGGGCTCGGGATCCGGATCAGGTTCGGGCGACCGCGGTGGCGACCGCGGCGGCCGTGGCGGTTCGCGCGGCCCCCGCTCGGGCGAGCGCAGCGGATCGGGCGACCGCACCGGCGGCGGCGAGCGCAGCGAGCGCACCGGCGGCGGCGAGCGCAGCGAACGCTCCGGCGGCGAGCGCGGCGGCCGTGGGGGTTCGCGCTCCGGCGGGCGCTCCGGCGCCCCCTCCACCTCGGGCGACTCGGGTTCCGCGTCGACCGCAGGCTCGAGCGCACCCACCACCGCGGGCGACGGCGGCGCCTCGCGCAGCCGCAACCGCAACCGCATCACGAGCGGCTCCCTCGCCGGCGGCACCTCCGACGCCCCCGCGTCGACGAGTGCCTCCACCGAGTCGACCTCCACGGGCGCAGGCTCCGAGCACCACGACGGCAACAGCGCCCCGCGCCGCCGCAGCCGCTCGCGCAACCGCGCTCCGCGCCCCGAGTAGCGAGCGCTGCGCCCGGTAAGTACAGAAATGAAGAGGACCGACCCCGTATAGGGCGTCGGTCCTCTTCATTTCAGTACTTACTCGTCACACCTGACCCCAGACCGGCTCAGCCCCGGTCGCCCGAGCGATCAGCGCGTCGAGCACGGCCGGCGCCGTCGTGTTCTCCCCCAGGCGGTTGGGCTTGCCCTCGCCGTGGTAGTCGCTCGACCCGGTGAGCGCGAGGCCGTAGTGGGCGGCGAGCGTCAGCAGGTGCTCGCGGCCCTCGGGGGTGTTCTCGCGGTGGTCGACCTCGAGGCCGAACAGCCCGGCGTCGACGTAGTCGCCGAGGCGATCCTCGAGGGCGAGGTCGGCACGGCTCACGGTGGCGGGGTGAGCGATCACGGGCACGCCCCCCGCTGCGGTGACGAGCTGGATGCCGAGCAGCGGATCGGGTGCGTAGTGCGGCTGGTAGTACCCCGCGCGCCAGTGCAGGATGCCCGCGAAGGCGGCGCTGCGATTGGGGGCGAAGCCCCGCGCCACGAGGGCGTCGGCGATGTGCGGGCGCCCCACGGTGGCACCGGGGGTGGTTTGCGCCACCACGTCCTCCCAGGCCAGGTCGTAGTCGTGGCCGATGCGCTGCACCATCTCCTCGGCGCGCAGCAGCCGAGCCTCGCGGATGCGCGACGTCTCGGCCACGAGGCGCGCATTCGTCGGGTCGAAGAGGTACGCGAGCAGGTGAACGCTCGACCAGCCCACCCGGGTGCTGAGCTCCATGCCGGGGATGAGCGTGATGCCGTTCTCCCGCGCGGCGTGCGAGGCCTCGCTCCAGCCGGCTGTGGAGTCGTGGTCGGTGATTGCGACGGTGCCGAGGCCCGCCTCGCGGGCGGCGCGCACGAGCTGGGCGGGCGACTCGGTGCCATCCGACACCCGGCTGTGCGTGTGCAGGTCGACCGGCCCCCTGAACTGGCGATCGGAAGACATCCCTCCATTTTAGCCAGTCCCGAGGTGGACAATGGATGCATGGACGATGCCACCACCGCGGCCGAGACCGCCACGAGCGAGACCACGACCGAGACCGAAACCGCAGCCCCCACCACCGCACCGGCCGCCGCCACGGCCGCCCCCGAGCCGCGCGCCACCGCCAACCGCTCCACGACCCCCTCCTCCGACCGCTTCCGCGACTACATCGCGAGTGGCTGGGCCGAGCGCGACGAGCCGTTCCCCCCTGCCCGCGAGCAGGCCCCCTTCGCCGCGAAGCGCCGGGCGAAGCTCTCCGCCACCTTCCCCGGCAAGCGCCTCGTGGTGCCCGCCGGCGCCCCGAAGCAGCGCTCCAACGACACCGACTACCCGTTCCGCGCACACTCCGCCTTCTCCTACCTCACCGGCTGGGGCTCCGATTCCGAGCCGGGCGCCTTCCTCGTCTTCGAGCCGAACCAAGGCGACACCCCCGCCCACACCGTCACCCTCTACTTCCGCGAGCGCGCAGGCCGCGACAGCGACGAGTTCTACGCCAACTCCGAGATCGGCGAGTTCTGGATCGGTCCCCGCCCCTCCCTCGCCCAGGTCGCGAGCGACCTCGAGCTCCCCACGCGCGGCATCGCCGACTTCGACTCGGTGGTCTTCGACCGGACCACCCTCGTGGTGCGCGAGGCCGGAGGCGACCTGCCCGCGGGCGCAGGCGAGGAGGCCGACGCCGACTTCCAACGTGTGCTCTCCGAACTGCGCCTCGTGAAGGACGACTACGAGATCGAGCAGATGCGCCTGGCCGTCGCCGCCACCGCACGCGGCTTCGACGATGTGATCGCCGACCTCCCCCGGAGCTCAGGCCACGAGCGCGGCGAGCGCCTCGTCGAGGGCGTGTTCACCACGCGTGCCCGCCTCGACGGCAACACGGTCGGCTACGACACCATCGCCGCCTCGGGCCCGCACGCGTGCATCCTGCACTGGACCCGCAACGACGGCCCCGTCGTGCCAGGCGACCTCATCCTCATCGACGCCGGGGTGGAGCTCGACAGCTACTACACCGCCGACATCACGCGCACCCTCCCCGTCAACGGCACCTTCACGCCCGTGCAGCGGCAGGTGTACGAGGCCGTGCGCGAGGCGGCGGACGCGGCGTTCGCCATCGTGCGGCCCGGCATCCGGTTCCGCGAGATCCACCAGACCGCCATGGCCGTCATCGCGCGCCGCACGGCCGAGTGGGGCCTGCTGCCGGTGACCGCCGAGGAGGCCATCGAGCCCGACAACCAGCAGCACCGCCGCTACATGGTGCACGGCACAAGCCACCACCTCGGCATCGACGTGCACGACTGCGCGAAGGCACGGCGCGAGCTGTACCTCGACGGCGTGCTCGAGGCCGGCATGGTGTTCACGATCGAGCCGGGCCTCTACTTCCAGCCCGACGACCTCACGGTGCCCGCCGAGTTCCGCGGCATCGGCGTGCGCATCGAGGACGACATCCTCGTGACGGCCGACGGAGCCGAGAACCTCTCCCTCGGTATCCCCCGGACTGCCGACGACGTCGAGCAGTGGATGAGGGATCAGGCCACGAACGCCTAGGGCGCGGGCGGTGCGTCGAGCGCGGCACGGGCGCGGGAGGCGTGCTCCGGGCTCACGATCACCGAGTACGACGACGCCACCACCTGCATCACCGAGGTGAAGTCGCGTCGGCGACGGCTGAGGCTGTAGACCACGATGTTGAAGAACATCCCGAAGCCCGCACCGATGAGGGCGGCGGCCCCCACGAACGGCAGGGTCGCGCTCTCGGGATCGAGCAGCACGAACAGCAGGCCGAGGAAGATACCCACCCAGAGGCCGGAGAGCGCTCCGCTGAGGGCGGCCCGCGGGTAGCTGCGCGCCCCCGTGACGTTCTCCACGCTCTTGAGGTCGCTGCCCACGATCGAGACCTCGCGCACCGGGAACTCCGCCCGCGCGAGCCGGTCCACGGCGGCCTGGGCGTCGCTGTACGCCTCGAACGTGGCCACCACCTCACCGCGGGGGATGGCGGGGAACAGGGCTCGGCCCCGGCGCGGCTGCGGAGGCGTCTCGGTCACCCGTCCATCCTCCCACGCGGCCCCTGCCGCACCCTGGCATCCTCCCGGGCGCAATCAGCGGGACGGTCTAGGTTAGTAGTCGTGAGTGCCACCAGAGTCTTCGTCGCCCGGCTCGCGGGGTGCACCGTCTTCGACCCCGCCGGCGACCGGCTGGGCAAGGTGCGCGACGTGCTCGTGGTCTACCGCAAGAGCGACCCGCCGCGCGTGGTCGGCCTCATCGTCGAGATCCCCGGCCGTCGTCGTGTGTTCGTCTCGATCGGCCGGGTCACGAGCATCTCGAGCGGCCAGATCATCACGACCGGCCTCATCAACGTGCGCCGCTTCGAGCAGCGCGGCGGCGAGGTGCGTGTGATCGCCGAGATGCTCGGCCGCACCGTGCTGTTCCGCGACGCCTCCGGCCAGGCCATCGTGGAGGACGTCTCGATCGAGGAGCACGGCCCCGGCGAGTGGGCGGTCGCCCAGCTCTTCGTGCGCCGCCCGAAGACGAGCCCCTCCCCCTTCGCCAAGGGCGCGACGGTGTTCGCCACCTGGGACGACGTGGTGGAGAAGACCTCGGTGGGCCAGGCCCAGTCGGCCGAGCAGCTCATCGCCACCTACAGCGACCTCAAGCCCGCCGACCTCGCCAACACCCTCCTCGACCTCCCGCAGGCGCGCATGCTCGAGGTGGCCGAGGAGCTGCCCGACGACCGTCTCGCCGACGTGCTCGAGGAGATGCCCGAGAGCGAGCAGGTCGAGATCCTCTCCCAGCTCGACGACGACCGGGCCGCCGACGTGCTCGACCAGATGCAGCCCGACGACGCGGCCGACCTCATCGCCCAGCTCTCCGACGAGCGCGGTGAGCACCTGCTCGAGCTCATGCAGCCCGAAGAGGCCGACGACGTGCGCATGCTCCTCGCGTACGCCCCCGACACGGCGGGTGGACTCATGACCACCGAGCCCATCATCGTCTCCGCCGACGCCACGGTGGCCGAGGGTCTCGCCCTCATCCGCCGCCACGAGCTGGCCCCGGCGCTCGGTGCCGCCATCTGCGTCACCCTTCCTCCCTACGAGCCGCCCACCGGCCGCTTCCTCGGCATGGTGCACTTCCAGCGCATGCTGCGGTATCCCCCGCACGAGCGCCTCGGCACCCTCCTCGACCAGGGTCTCGAGCCCGTGACGGCCGACACGAGCGCGGCGGTGGTCTCGCGCATCCTCGCGAGCTACAACCTCGTCTCGGTGCCCGTCGTCGACGGCAACCACCGACTCGTCGGGGTGGTGACCATCGACGACGTCCTCGACTTCCTGCTGCCGGATGACTGGCGGAGCATAGACAACGACGACGAGCCTCCCCCGGCGGAGGGCCAGAAACCCCCCACCGCTGTGTCCACCGACACGGCATCCATAGCCATCGCACGCCCGAGCATCCGCGAGAGGAGGTCACGTCGTGGCACGACTCGGTAACCGGCCGGATTCAGGCCTCGCCGCGCCCAAGGGGCGCCGCACCCCCATCATCTCCCGCAGGCCCGTGCAAGGCCGCGACCGCTTCGGTCGCTTCACGGAGTCGATCGCGCGCGCCATGGGCACGCCGTGGTTCCTGTTCGGGCTGACGCTCTTCTGCGTCATCTGGATCCTCTTCAACACATACGGCCCCACCGGGCTGCGGTTCGACTCGGCGGCCATCGGCTTCACGGCGCTCACGCTCATCCTGTCGCTCCAGGCCTCCTACGCCGCCCCGCTCATCCTGCTCGCGCAGAACCGTCAGGACGACCGCGACCGGGTGCAGTTCGAGCAGGACAGGCAGCGCGCCGAGCGCAACCTCGCCGACACCGAGTACCTCGCTCGCGAGGTCGTGGCGCTGCGGCTCTCGCTGCAGGACATGGCGAGCAAGGAGTTCATCCGCTCCGAGCTGCGGTCGCTGCTCGAGGAGCTCGACCGCGACGCGAAGACCCCCGAGACGAAGGAATGACCGACCCGGTGCCGTCGAGCCCGATGCGGCCGGATGCGGGACTCGCGGATGCGGGGCTCGCGGAGGCGGTGCGGCTCGCACTCGCCCGCGTGATCGACCCCGAGATCCGCAAGCCCATCACCGAGCTCGACATGGTGGGCGACGTCTCCGTCTCCGAGAGCGGATCGGCCTCCGTGGGCCTGAAGCTCACGATCGTGGGCTGCCCCGCGGCCGCCACCATCGAGCGCGACGTGCGCGAGGCGGCGGCCACCGTGCCCGGCGTCTCGGGGGTCTCGGTCGACGTCTCGGTGATGACCAAGGAGGAGCGCTCGGCCCTCACCGAGCGGCTGCGCGGCCCAGGAGGTCGGCGCGTCATGCCGTTCGGGCCCGGTTCGCTCACACGCGTCTACGCGGTCACGAGCGGCAAGGGCGGCGTGGGCAAGTCCACGCTCACCGCCAACCTCGCCGTCTCGCTCGCTGCCCGCGGGCTCGCGGTGGGGCTCGTCGACGCCGACGTCTACGGCTTCTCGATCCCGGGCATCCTGGGTCTCGTCGACGCCGAGGGTGTCGCCGCACGGCCCACGAGGGTCGACGACATGATCCTGCCGCCCGTCGCCTACGGGGTGAAGGTCATCTCCATCGGCATGTTCATCGATCCCGAGCAGGCCTCGGCCACCGGTGGCGCCGTGGCGTGGCGCGGGCCCATGCTGCACCGCACCATCACGCAGTTCCTCACCGACGTGTACTTCGGCGACCTCGACGTGCTGCTGCTCGACCTGCCGCCCGGCACCGGCGACATCGCGATCTCGATCGGGCAGCTGCTGCCCAACGCCGACGTCATCGTGCTCACCACGCCCCAGGCCGCCGCCGCCGACGTGGCCGAGCGCTCGGGGCTCGTGGCCATGCAGACCGGGCAGAAGGTCTACGGCGTGATCGAGAACATGGCGGGCTTCGTGGCTCCGGATGGCTCGGTGCTCGACATCTTCGGTGCGGGAGGCGGTGGCGAGGTCGCCGCGCGGCTCTCCGCCCGGCAGGGAACCGATGTGCCGCTGCTGGCCTCGGTGCCCATCAGCATGGCCCTCAGGAGCGGTGGAGACACGGGGGCGCCCGTGGTGCTCGCCGATCCGAGCGACCCCGCGAGCCTCGCCATCGCCGCCGTGGCAGAGCGCATGGCGCGTCGCGGGCGCGACCTGGCCGGCCGCAAGCTGGGGCTCGCACCGGCATGAGCGCCCGCCTGCCCCGGGCTGCCGCCGCAGCGTTCGGGGTCGGGCTGTGCCTCGCCCTCGCCGTCGCGGGGTTGAGCGGATGTGCGGCCGCCCCGCCGTCCGCTTCCCCGTCTCCCTCCTCGCCGCCTCGTCCCACCGCCGACGCCGCCGTGGTGATCGACGGGATCGGGCTCGCCGTGCTGCAGAACCGCCCCGACTACGCCACACGCACGCTGCAGCTCGCCGTCACCAACGAGGGTGCCGCTCCCGTCACGGTGGTCTCGGCGCGCTTCGAGTCGACGCAGTTCGCCTCGACCTCCGACTGGTCGAAGCACACCGAGGTGCCCGCCGGTCTCATCCGTCAGCTGCCCGTGCCCCTCGGGGAGGCCGTGTGCCCGGCACCGGACGGGGCGCTCGCCCGGCTCACGGTCACGGTGGCCGAGGCCGACGGCACCGAGCGCACCGTCACGGCAGCGCCGGCCGATCCCTTCGGGGTGCTCGAGCGCATCGCGGGCGAGGACTGCTTCGAGGAGTCCGTCGCCGACACCACGACCCTGCGGCTCGACGACCGGCTCGAGATCACGGGCACCGGGCGGGAGGCGGTGGCGCGGCTGACGCTGCACGTCGAGCCGGTCGACGACGGTGCAGGCGGCGCCGGCGGTGCGGGGGAACCGTCTCGTTCCTCGGTCACCCTCGTGGCGGCACGGCCCACCATCCTCCTCGATCCCGCCGAGGGCGACGACTGGCCGCTCGATGTCACAGTCGCCGCGGGAGACCAGCCCGTCGCCGTCGAGATCGACGTCGTGCCCGCCCGCTGCGATCCGCACGCCATCGCCGAGGACAAGCGCGGCACGGTGCTGCCGATCGAGGTCACGCGTTCAGAAGGTGACACGGGCACCGGCACCGGGACCGGCACAGTGCACGTCGTGCCGAGCGACACCCTGCGGGTCGCGCTCTACGACTTCATCGCGTCGAGCTGCGGTTTCGCCGTGGAGGATGCGGGCTAGGTGGCCTCGGAGTCGTACGCGGTCGCTGCGTCTGCGTCCGTGTCCGCGCCCGTCTCCGCATCCCCATCCGTCACCGCATCCGTCACCGAGCCCTTGTCGAGACTCACGGCTCCAGCACCCGCCCCGGCAACGGCACCAGCACTGGCCGCAGCCGCCGGCCCACCGGCCGAGGTCGGCTTCGGCTTGGTCACGGGCCTGCTCACGGGCCGCACCGAGGGCGACGTCGAACCCCCCGCACCGCCGGGTTCATCGTCGAGCAGGGCCTCGCGGATGATCCGCCGCGGGTCGTACTGCCGGGGGTCGAGCTTCTTCCAGTCGACGTCGTCGAACTCGGGCCCCATCTCGTCCCGCATCCGCTCCTTGGCGCCGTTGGCCATGTCGCGGAGGGTGCGCACGAGCTGCGCGAGCTTGGCGGCGTAGCCGGGGAGGCGCTCGGGGCCGAGCACGAACACCGCGATCACTCCGATCAGCAGGAGCTTCTCGAAGGTCAACCCGAACATCCCTGAATCATACCGCCGCCGACCCCGCCCCAGCCCGCCGTACCTGTGAGCCCGCGAGCCTCCGCAGTGCGGCCCCACCCGGTGCCTAAGCTGGGCGAGGAGGCCCCCTTGTCACGCAAAGAATCCAGCTGGAAGTACGCCGACGACATCGTCGTCGAGTCGCCCGTCATCACCGCCGCACGCGCCCACGCCATCGAGCTGGGTGTGGAGTCGGTGGCCCCCGCGATCGGCAGTCAGCTCGCCGTCATCGCGGCGGCGACGGATGCGCGCTCGATCGTCGAGATCGGCACCGGCCTCGGCGTGTCGGCTCTCTGGATGCTCACGGGCGCCCCCGAGGCCACCATCACCTCGATCGACACGGAGGTGGAGCACCAGCAGGTCGCGCGCGCCGCTCTCATCGAGGCGAAGGTGCCGGCCAACCGCATCCGTCTCATCACCGGCAAGGCCGCCGACGTGCTGCCTCGACTCAACGACAGCTCCTACGACCTCGTGCTCGTCGACGCCGATCCCGCCTCCGTGATCGAGTACGTCGAGCACGCCCTGCGCATGGTTCGCCGCGGCGGCACCGTGCTCGTGCCGCACGCGCTGTGGAAGGACAAGGTCGCCGACCCGGCGCAGCGCGGCGAGATCGTGGGCGACTTCCGCACCCTCGCGGCCGCCTTCTCGGCCTCCGAGGCCGTGCTCGTGGCGCTCTCCCCCGCGGGCGACGGCCTGCTGCAGGTCACGAAGATCGCGGAGTAGCCGCAACACGAACGACCCCGGTGCCGAAGCACCGGGGTCGTCACGAGCAGCTCGCTCAGGCGGGTTTCACCACACCGGCGAGAGCATCGTGAAGCTCCTTCGCCTCCGCGTCGTTGACGGAGACGACCAGGCGTCCTCCGCCTTCCAGCGGTACACGCACGATGATGAGGCGTCCTTCTTTCACTGCCTCCATCGGTCCGTCGCCGGTCCTCGGTTTCATGGCGGCCATTCGGCTCCCCTTTCGTGGTAGTCACTCCTATTATCCCCGATCGCGGCGGAGGGATGGAACCACCGCCACGTCACGGGGGCGTCCAGTCGGCTCCGTCGACACCCCAGCCGATCGCCATCCACCCCACCTGGCCGGCCACGCACACGAGCACGATGGCCACGCGGTAGACGATGGACTTCGGTAGGGCGAGTGCTCCGAGCGCGGGAAACATCGGCATCAGCAGCCGGAACACGCTCGACTGCGGGAAGAACACCGCGAGCAGGTAGAGCGCGTAGCTCGCGAGCCAGAGCCGCAGATCGACTCCGAGGCGCTTGACCGGCCTGATGAAGAGGAACGCGGCGAACCCCACGATGAGGCCGACGACCACGATCGCGCCGAGCGGCTCCCCGAGCCACCAGTTGCCGCTCTGGAACCAGGGGGTGAACGGCACGAGCTCGACGTACCCGATGTAGGGGGCGCGCCAGGCCAGCTCGGTGTCGGTGTATGCGGTCAGCGATCCTGTGACCGCCCAGGCGATCAGGAGCCAGGCGAGCCCCATGACCCCGCTGAACACCGCGAGCACACTCGTGGTCACGCGCTCCGCCACGGGGAACGGATCGCGGTCGCGGGTCACGAAGCGGTGCACCACGTGCAGCGCCAGGAAGAGTGCGAACGCGAGTCCTGTGGGGCGGGTGAGCGCCATGACGGCCACGATGGGGAACACCCACGCGTAGCGCCTCGTGACCACCAGGTACAGGGCGGTCACGAGCAGCAGCAGCTGCATCGACTCGGCGTAGGCGAACTGCAGCAGCGGTGAGAGCGGTGCCACGGTGAAGAGCACCACGGAGAAGAGCGCGGCGCTCCTGTCCTTCAGCACGTGCTGCATGAGCTTGTAGAACATCAGGGCGGCGCCGGCCGAGCAGGCCACCGAGACCACCACGGCCGCGAGCTCCCAGCTGGCGCCCGTGACCACGCGGATGCCCTGCACCACGAAGGGGTACACGGGCATGAAGGCCCACGCGCTCTCGCCGATGTGGCCGTCGGCGGTCACCGGGAGGGTCGACGGGTAGCCGCTGAACGAGATGATCTTGTACCAGTTGCCGTCCCAGATTGCGGCGTAGGCGAGGTAGGGCGGGTTGGCGCCCGTCCACGGGTTCTGGCCCTGCGCCTGGGCGAAGAGCAGCACGATGGTGGTCGTCACGGCGCGCGAGAGCACGAAGACGGCGAGCACGGTGGCCCACCACGGGGCCCGTGCCACGCGCGACAGGATGCCTCGGCTCTGCTGCGTCGAGGCATCCCCCGTCCGCGTCACCGTGGAGGCATCCGCCGCCGCGCGCGCCGGGTTGCCTGACCTCCCCGCCACCGGCTCAGACCGCGCCGGTGAGCCAGGCGCGCAGGCCGGCCTCGCAGTCGACGATCTGGCTCACCCGCACGCGCTCGTCGTCGGCGTGGGCCTTGAGCGGATCGCCGGGGCCGTAGTTGACCGCGGGAACGCCCATGGCCGAGAAGCGGGCCACATCCGTCCAACCGTACTTGGGCTTCGCCTCGCCGCCCACGGCCGCGAGGAAGCGCTGCGCGAGGGGGGCGTCGAGGCCGGGGCGGGCGCCCTCGGCGAGGTCGACGATACGGATGTCGTAGCCGGGGAAGGTCTCGTGGATGTGCGCGATCGCCTCGTCGCCCGAGCGGCTGGGGGCGAAGCGGTAGTTCACGTGCACCATCGCCTCGTCGGGGATGATGTTGCCGGCGATCCCGCCGCTGATGCCCACGGCGTTCAGCCCCTCGCGGTAGACGAGCCCCTCGACCTCCACCTGGCGCGGCTCGTAGGCGGCCAGTGTGGCGAGGATGGGGGCCGTCTTGTGGATGGCGTTGTCGCCCACCCAGCTGCGGGCGGAGTGCGAGCGCAGCCCGAAGGTGCGGATCTCGGCGCGCAGGTTGCCGTTGCAGCCGCCCTCGACCTGCGAGTTCGACGGCTCGCCCAGAATGGCGAAGTCGCCCGCGAAGAGGTCGGGGCGGTTGGCTGCCAGGCGGGTGAGGCCGTTGAGCTCGTTGGAGACCTCCTCGTGGTCGTACCACATCCACGTGATGTCGACCACGGGATCGGTGAGCTCGGCGGCGAGCTTGAGCTGCACGGCAACCCCGGCCTTCATGTCCACCGTGCCGCGGCCCCAGAGGTACTCCTCGCCATCGATGGTCTCGTAGCGGGTGGGCAGGTTGGCGTTCAGCGGCACCGTGTCGATGTGGCCGGCGATCACCACGCGCTCGGCGCGACAGAGGTTCGTGCGGGCCACGATCGTGTCTCCGTCGCGGATGATCTCGAGGTGCCCGGCATCCGCCAGCGAGGCCACGATCGCGTCGGCGAGCAGGCCCTCGTCGCCCGAGACGGACTCGACATCGCAGATCTGCTGGGTGAGCACCGTCGACGATTCGGTGAGATCGAGGACGGGGTGGGCGGGATCGAATCGGGCCATTGCACAAGTCTAGGGTTCCCGGCCCAATACGCTGGATGCATGCTTGAAGACGCCACCGCTGCTCCCGCCCCCTCGCCGAGCCCCACCCACGCCTGGGGCCACGGGCTCGCCACGCTCGCCGCCGACGGCACGGTGCTCGACACCTGGTTCCCCTCCCCCTCGCTAGGAGAGGCGCCTGCGGGGGCCGATCGCTCCGTGCCGGCGTCGCTCACGGCGCACGCGCTCCCGGATGCGCGCCGCGAGGTCTCGGTGTCGGTCACCACGGTCGCCATCGAGCTGGCGGCCCCGCCCGCCTCGACTCCGGATGCCTACCTCCGGCTGCACCTGCTCTCGCACCTCCTCGTGGCCCCCAACACCATCAACCTCGACGGCATCTTCGGCCACCTGCCGATCGTGGCCTGGACGAACGCCGGACCCGTGCATCCCGAGACCTTCGACCGGCTGCGGCCGTCGCTGCAGCGCGCCGGCATCCAGGCGTACTCGATCGACAAGTTCCCCCGGCTGCTCGACTACGTGACGCCCGTGGGGGTGCGGATCGGCGACGCGTCGCGCGTGCGGCTCGGAGCTCACCTGGCGCCGGGCACCACGGTGATGCACGAGGGCTTCGTCAACTTCAACGCGGGCACGCTCGGCGCCTCGATGGTTGAGGGGCGCGTCTCGCAGGGCGTCGTGGTGGGCGATGGGTCGGACGTGGGAGGTGGCGCGTCGATCATGGGCACGCTCTCGGGTGGCGGCACGCAGCGCGTCTCGATCGGCCAGCGCGCGCTGCTCGGAGCCAACGCGGGCATCGGCATCTCGATCGGGGACGACTCGGTCGTGGAGGCCGGTCTCTACGTCACGGCCGGCACGAAGGTCGTGCTCATCGACGACTCGGGGGCGGATGCGGAGAACCGCGTGGTGAAGGCCGTCGCGCTCTCCGGCGTGCCGAGCCTCCTCTTCCGCCGCAACTCCCTCACGGGTGCCGTGGAAGCGGTCTCCCGCACCGGCGCCGGAGTCACCCTCAACCCCACCCTCCACACCTGACCCGCGGGGTGCCCCGCCCGCGCTGAGCAGCAAGTACTCATAACACCCGGCCCGGCGCGGGCCCCAGGATCGAACCTCTACCCCCGATCCGAAAGCACCCCGTGACTCACACCCCTCCCCTCCCCTCCCGCCGCGGCGGTCGCCTCGCGGTCACCGCCCTGGTCTCCTCCCTCGCGCTGGGCGCCGCCCTCCTCCCGGCAGCAGCCGCCTCCGCCGACACCGTGGCCCCCACGCCGCCGAAGCCCGCGTGCGCACAGTCGATCGCGGTCGTCGGCTTCCCTGTGACGCCGACTCCCCTGGTCCCCAAGTCGACTCCGGCCCCTGTGCTCGATGTCGAGGTCACCGGAACGCTGCCCGCGGGACTCTCCCTCGTGGCGACTCCGGCGTACGCCTACATCGTGGGCTCTCCCACCCGCACCGAGACCGTCTCCTACACGGTCACCGCCGAGATCACCCTCGGCGGCGTCACGACCACGTCGAGCATCGACTGCACCATGGCGGTCGAGAAAGCACCCACCACCACCCGCATCGGCGGAACGGATCGCTACGACCAGAGCGTACTGGTCTCCAAGGCCACGTACACCTCGGCCAAGACCGTCTACCTCGCCAGCGGCGAGAAGTTCACCGACGCGCTGAGCGCCTCCTCCGTCGCCGCCCACCACGAAGCGCCCCTCCTGCTGTCCCCGCAGGCCGGCGTCACCCCCGGCGTGCTCGCCGAGATCGAACGACTCGCGGCCACCAACGTCGTCATCGTCGGCGGCCCCGCCACACTCGCCCCCGCCGTGGCCGACCAGGTCGCTGCGCTGAAGTCCGCCCCCAAGGTGTCCCGCATCGGCGGCGCCGACAGGTTCGAGGTCTCCCGCAACCTCATTGCCAGCCCCGACTTCGGCATCCCCAAGGCGGACGACCTCTACATCGCCACCGGAGCCACCTTCCCCGACGCCCTCGGCGCTTCCCCTGCCGCGGCCCTCGTCGACGCCCCCGTGCTCCTCGTCAACGGCTCGGCGACCGCGCTCACCGCCACGGAGAAGGCCACTCTCGCGACCCTCGGCACGAAGCACGCCGTCGTCGTCGGAGGCCCCGCGTCCATCAGCCCCTCCCTCTTCGCCAGCATCGCCAAGAACGCCGACACCAGCGAGCGCATCGACGGCATCGACCGCTACCAGGTCAACAGTGCCCTCAACGCCGACTCCTTCACCTCCGCCGACAGCCTCTACCTCGCCAGCGCGACCGTCTTCCCCGACGCGTTGAGCGGTGGCGCGGCCGCCGGACAGGGCGACAGTCCGCTCTACATCACCCAGGCGAACTGCGTGTCACCCGAGGCCGGACAGGCCATCGGTCGACTCGCGCCGGAGACCGTCTTCGTCCTGGGAGGCACGGCCACTCTCGGCACCGCCCTCGACACGCTGACCCCCTGTTCAGCTGACGTCGCGGGTCCCGTGGTCAACGGCTACACCGCGCGAGAGGTCTACCAGGCCTGCGCCATCGCGACCCCCGCCTCCACCTTCGAAGGAATCGATCCGACCCCCCTCGCCGCACCCTTCTCGGCCGACAAGGTGATCGCCGGTGTCGACGTCTACACGAAAGACAGCGTCCCGGCAGCCGACCACGCCTCGGTCGCGACGGTCCACGTGACCTGGCCCCTGAACACGACCCCACCCACCACGGTCACGTCGATCTGCGTAGCCTCCGGCTACACAGCCGACCCGACCGTCACCTTCCTCCGCACGGTCTCGTAGCTGAGCCCGGGTCGACCTGACTCAACGACGGAACGCCACCCTCCTGCCGCCGCGGCGGTGAGGGTGGCGTTCCCTCGTTCCGCGTCGCCATGATTCTTGTTCCCGGGCGGGCCACTCTGAGCTCTGGTCGGTTGCTGAGCAGCAAGTACTCATAACACCCGGCCCGGCGCGGGCCCCATGATCCAACCTCTACTCCCGATCCGAAAGCACCCCGTGACTCACACCCCTTCCCTCCCCTTCCGCCGCGGCCGCCGCCTCACGGTGACCGCGCTCGTTTCCTCCCTCACCCTCGGCGCCGCCCTCCTTCCAGCAGCAGCTGCCTCCGCCGAGGCCCCCACCCCGCCGACACCCGCCTGCCCTCAGGCCACCGCCGTCGTCGGCTTCCCCATTCCGGGCGACCCGATCCTTCCGGAGCCGACACCCAACCTCGGCGTGACCATCACGGGCGCGCTGCCCGCGGGCCTCTCTTTGCACGCCGATGCGACTCGCGCCTACCTCTACGGCACGCCTACCCGAGCCGAGACCGCGACATTCACCATCTCGGCCGTTCTCGGTGTCGACGGATCGCCCGTGACGGTCAGCACCGACTGCACCATGAAGGTCAAGCCGAAGCCGAAGGTCACGAGGATCGCCGGCGCCGACAGGTATGACCAGAGCGCCAAGGTGTCGCGCGCCACTTATGACTCCGCCGGCACCGTCTATATCGCGAGCGGTGAGAAGTTCGCCGACGCGCTGAGTGGGTCGTCCGTTGCCGCCCACCACGACGCGCCCCTGCTCCTCACCCCGGCGGCGGCCGTCACCACCGGTGTCCTCGACGAGATCGCCCGCCTGGCACCCAAGAACGTCGTGGTCGTCGGCGGGCCCGCCTCCGTCTCCGACGCGGTGCTGGGTCAGCTGGCGGCCCTTACGGGCAAGCCCACAGTCACCCGCATCACGGGAGCGGATCGCTTCGAGGTCTCGCGCAACCTCATCGGCGACACCGACTTCGGAATCGCGAAGTCGGATGCCGTCTACATCGCCGCGGGCGCCACGTTCCCCGACGCCTTGGGGGCGTCGCCCGTCGCTGCCAAGATCGACGCGCCCGTCCTGCTCGTCAACGGCGGCGCATCCACCCTCTCGACCGCTGAGACGGCCACCCTCACCGCCCTGGGAGCCACGAAGGCCACCGTGGTGGGCGGCCCCGCATCGGTGAGCCCGGCGCTCGTCACGGCACTGGCCACGAAGTACACGACCACCCGCGTCGACGGTGAGGACCGCTTCAAAGTGAACGGCGAACTCAACCGCACGGCGTTCACGTCGGCCGATCGCCTCTACGTCGCCAGCGGCACCGTCTTCTCCGATGCTCTCAGCGGAGGCGCAGCTGCCGGGATGCAGGAGAGCCCGCTCTACATCAGCCCGAAGGAGTGCTTCGCCTACGAGGCCTACTACGCGGTCGGCCGCCTCGCTCCCGACGAGATCATCATCCTCGGCGGCACAGCCACGCTCGACCCGGCAGTGGAGAACATGACCCGCTGCCCGGGCGACCGCTAGAGCCCCCCTTCACGACGGAACGCCACCTCTCGCCGCTGGGCGGTGGGGTGGCGTTCCGGCGTGCGGGGTACCGCGGGTCGCGGCTTCAGGTGCGGGTCGCGGCAAGCGCGGCGCGGCTTCGGGCGCGGGTCGCGGCTAGCGCGGCGCGGCTTCAGCCGCCGGGCGCGGCTAGCGCGGGGGGAGGTCTCGGGCCGGGGAGCCTAGGTAGAGCTGCTGGGGGCGGCCGATCTTGGTCTGGGGGTCGGAGGACATCTCGCGCCAGTGCGCGATCCAGCCGGGGAGGCGGCCGATGGCGAAGAGCACCGTGAACATGCGGGTGGGGAAGCCCATCGCCTTGTAGATGACCCCCGTGTAGAAGTCGACGTTCGGGTAGAGGCGGCGCGAGATGAAGTACTCGTCCGAGAGGGCGACCTCCTCGAGCTCCTTCGCGATGTCGAGCAGCGGATCCTGCACCCCGAGAGCGGCGAGCACCTCGTCGGCGCTCTCCTTCACGAGCTTGGCGCGCGGGTCGTAGTTCTTGTAGACGCGGTGGCCGAAGCCCATGAGACGGATGCCCGCCTCCTTGTTCTTCACGCGCTCCACGAACTTCGCCACACCCTCGCCCGAGTCGCGGATCTGCGCGAGCATCGTGAGCACGGCCTCGTTCGCCCCGCCGTGCAGCGGCCCGAACAGAGCGTTGATGCCGGCCGAGACCGACGCGAACATGTTGGCCTCTGTCGAGCCGACGAGCCGCACCGTGGAGGTCGACGCGTTCTGCTCGTGGTCCTCGTGCAGGATCAGCAGTCGCTCGAGCGCCTTCGACAGCACGGGGTTGATCTCGTACGGCTCGGCGAGGTTGCCGAAGTTGAGCCGCAGGAAGTTGTCGACGAACGACAGCGAGTTGTCGGGGTACAGGAACGCCTGCCCGAGGCTCTTCTTGTGCGCGTACGCGGCCATGACGGGCAGCTTCGCGAGCAGCCGGATGGTCGAGATCTCGACGTCCTCCGGCGAGTGCGGGTTGAGCGAGTCCTGATAGTACGTGGAGAGCGCCGAGACGCCGGAGGAGAGCACCGACATGGGGTGCGCGTTGTGCGGCAACGCGTCGAAGAAGCGCTTGAGGTCTTCGTGCAGCAGGGTGTGACGGCGGATGCGCTCGTCGAAGTCGCTCAGCTCGGAGGCCGTGGGCAGCTCGCCATAGATGAGCAGCCACGCGGTCTCGAGGTACGACAGCGAGGTGGCGACCTGCTCGATCGGATACCCGCGGTAGCGCAGGATCCCCTGGTCGCCATCGATGTAGGTGATGGCCGACTTGGTGGCCGCCGTGTTGACGAATCCGTAGTCGAGCGTGGTGAAGCCGGTCTGCTTGGTGAGCGACGAGAGGTCGATCGACGACGCTCCATCGACCGAGGCCAGGATCGGGAACTCCGCCGTTCCGCCGGGGTAGCTGAGAGTAGCTTTCGGGCTTTCGGGCTGAACCGTTCCGTCTGTCACAACGCCTCCTCGAGTGGTCTTGTAAGACAGCCTAATGTCCGGTGGGAGACGTTGACGCCAGCCGGGAGGCGGCGGAGGCGATGCGCTCGTCGCTCGCCGTGAGCGAGAAGCGCACGTGCGAAGGGAACTCCGAACCATAGAAAGACCCTGGTCCGGCGAGGATCCCGAGGGCGGCGAGCGAGGCGATGGACGACCACGCGTCGCGCCCCTCGGTGGCCCACAGGTAGAGCCCCGCCTCACTGTGGTCGATGCGATATCCGGCACCGGTCAACGCCGGCAGCAGCACCGAGCGCCGAGCGCGGTACAGCTCCTTCTGCGCCTCCACATGGGAGGAGTCGCCGAGAGCGGCCAGCATGGCCGCCTGCACGGGCGCCGGTGGGATCATGCCCGCGTGCTTGCGCACCGTGACGAGCCGCGCGATGAGCGCAGCATCCCCCGCCGCGAACGCCGCCCGATAGCCGGCGAGGTTCGACTGCTTGCTGAGCGAGTACGCGGCGAGCACCCCGGTGAGGTCACCCCCGGTGACCCGCGGATCGAGCAGCGAGGGCACGGGCGTGGTGGCCCATTCGCCGTCCCAGCCGAGTTCGGCGTAGCACTCGTCGCCCACGATCACGGCCCCGAGCGAGCGAGCACGCGCGACGGCCTCCTGCAGCTCGGCCACGGAGAGCACCCGCCCATCCGGGTTGCCGGGGCTGTTGAGCCACACCAACCGCGTCGCCGAGGGCCACGAGGCGGGCGTGTCGGAGGCGAACGACGTGGCACCGGCGAGCTGAGCACCCATCGCATAGGTCGGATACGCGGCCCGCGGATGCACCACCACATCGCCAAAACCGAGCCCGAGCATGAACGGCAACCACGCTACGAATTCCTTCGAGCCGATGGTCGGCAGCACATTCGCCTCGGTGAGCCCGGTCACCCCTCGCCGCCTCGCGTACCACTCCACGATGGCCTCCCGGAGCGGCACAGACCCTGCCGTCAGCGGGTACGCGTGCGCATCCGTGGCCGCGGCGAGCGCGGCCCGCACGAGTGGCGGGGTCGGATCGACGGGCGACCCGATCGACAGGTCGACGATGCCGTCAGGATGCGCGCGGGCCGTCTCGGCGAACGGCACCATCTGATCCCACGGGTAGTCGGGCAGTGCGCCGAGGGCCACGGTTCAGGCCGGTCGCTCAGTGCTCGCCCTGCGGGGGCAGGACGGCGATCACGGGGTGGTCGTGCTTGATGACGCCGATCTTGGCCGCTCCACCGGGAGAGCCGACCTCGTCGAAGAACTCGACGTTGGCCTTGTAGTAGTCGGCCCACTCTTCGGGCAGGTCGTCTTCGTAGTAGATGGCCTCGACGGGGCAGACGGGCTCGCAGGCTCCGCAGTCCACGCACTCGTCGGGGTGGATGTAGAGCGAACGTTCGCCTTCGTAGATGCAGTCGACAGGACACTCGTCGATGCACGCGCGGTCTTTGACGTCCACGCACGGGAGGGCGATGACATAGGTCACAGTGGTTCGGTTCCCTTCGATAACCCAGAGGGCAAGTCTACTTCTTCTGCGGGGCCGGCTTCGGCCACGCGAGCACCACGACGGCCACGAGCGTGACCCCCAGCACCCACACCATTCCGACGGGTGTGGCGGCGATGAGGGTGGAGCCTCCCGTGCTCGGCAGGCTGAAGAGCGAGACGATCCCCACCAGCGCCACGGAGGCGAACACGGCGGCCAGCCGCGAGGGCACCACGAGGCGGAGCCCCACGAGCAGCATGGCCGTGGCTGCGAGCGCCAGCACGAGGCCGATCGGCACGTCGAAGAGCCCGAACAGGCTGAACGAGATCTGGTGCACGACGGTGCCGAGGATGCCGAACAGCAGACCGAGCAGGACCGCGACGATGTACCCGAGGATCCGCGTGCTGCGGGTCGAACCGACCTCGGCGGGCTGCGGATACGGGGAGGTCTCGGCGAGCATCCGTTCAGGATACGGCGCTCCGATGGACAAAAGCCTGTGCGAGTCGTACTCTCGAGAATTGGTAAGGCAACCCTTACTGACTTCGTGTGAATGGACCAGGGTGCTCGCCAACTATCTGATCGGTCTGCGTGAAGGCCTCGAGGCCGCGCTCGTGGTGGGCATTTTCATCGCCTACGTGCAGAAGCTCGAGCGCCGAGATGTGCTGCGCCGCATCTGGCTCGGGGTCGGTCTCGCGGTGCTCGTGGCGCTCACGCTCGGCGCCGTGCTCACCTTCGGCGCCTACGGGCTCTCGTTCGAGGCGCAGGAGGCCATCGGCGGCGGCCTCTCCATCATCGCCACCGTCTTCGTGACCTGGATGGTGTTCTGGATGCTGCGCACGAGCCAGAACCTCAAGGGCTCGCTGCAAGGCGAGGTCGACAGGGCGCTCGTGGGCGCCGGCTGGGGGCTCGTGCTCGTGGCCTTCCTCGCCGTGGGCCGCGAGGGCATCGAGACCGCGCTCTTCATCTGGGCGGCCGTGCAGGCCACCGGTGAGACGACCCTCCCCATCCTCGGTGCGGCCCTCGGCATCGCCACCGCGGTGGTGCTCGGCTACCTCATCAGCAAGGGTCTGCTGCGCATCGACCTCGCCAAGTTCTTCGCCTGGTCGGGCGGCTTCCTCATCGTGGTGGCCGCCGGCGTGCTCTCGTACGGGGTGCACGACCTGCAGGAGGCCGGCATCCTCCCGGGGCTGGGCAGCCTCGCGTTCGACGTGAGCGCCGCGGTGCCGCCCGACAGCTGGTACGGCACGCTCCTCAAGGGCACCGTCAACTTCTCCCCCGCCACCACGTGGCTCGAGCTGGCCGTCTGGCTCGCCTACGTCATCCCCACCATGATCCTCTTCCTCCGGGCGGTGCGTCGAGGCTCGAAGCCCCGCGCGACACCCGGCACCCCCGCACCTCTCACCCGCAGCACCCCTGCACACCACTAGGAGCACCATGAACACCAGACCCCTTCTCGTCTCGGCGGGAGCAGCCATCACGCTGCTCGCTCTCGCCGGCTGCGTGCCGAACAGCCCGGCGGGCTCCGACACCGGCGCCATCACCGTCGACTCCACGAGCGACGACTGCGTGGTGAGCTCCACCACCGCCACGAGCGGCACCCTCACCTTCAGCGTCACGAACTCCGGCGACCAGGTGACCGAGTTCTACCTGCTCGCGGATGACGGACTCCGCATCGTGGGCGAGGTCGAGAACGTGGGCCCCGGCATCTCGCGCGACCTCGTGGTGCAGGCCCAGCCCGGCGACTACTACACCGTGTGCAAGCCCGGCATGGTGGGCGACGGCGTGGGCAAGGCTGGCTTCTCGGTCACGGGCGACAAGGTGCAGCTCGCGGGCGACCTGCAGAGCCAGGTGGATGCGGCGGCCGTCAACTACGTGGCCTACGTCAAGGACCAGGTGGGCCAGCTCGTCGTGGGCACGCAGACCTTCGTCGACGCCTACGAATCCGACACGCCTTCCCCCGACGGCAAGACGGCGGCCGAGCTCTACGCCATCACGCGCGCCAACTACGAGCGGATCGAGCCGGTCGCTGAGTCGTTCGGCGACCTTGACCCCGCCATCGACTTCCGCGAGGCCGACGTGGCCCCCGAAGACGAGTGGACCGGCTGGCACCGCATCGAGAAGGACCTCTTCCCGCCGACCGCCGAGGAGAACGGCGGCACCGAGTACGTGCCTCTCACCGCCGAGGAGCGCACCTACTACGCCGACAAGCTCGTAGCCGACACCCAGCTGCTGTACGACGCCGTCAACGACCCCGACTACACGGTCACGATCGACGCGATCTCGAACGGCGCCATCGGCCTGCTCGAAGAGGTGGCCTCCGGCAAGATCACGGGCGAGGAGGAGATCTGGTCGCACACCGACCTGTGGGACTTCCAGGCCAACCTCGAGGGCGCCCGCGTGGCCTACGAGGGAGTGCGCGACATCGTGGAGACGAAGGATCCCGAGCTCGTGGCCACCCTCGACGAGCGCTTCGCCTCGCTCGAGGCGACGCTCTCGGAGTACGGCAGCCTCGAGGAGGGCTTCGTCTACTACGACGAGCTCTCGACCGACCAGGTCAAGCAGCTCGCCGATGGCGTGAGCGCCCTCAGCGAGCCTCTCAGCCGTCTCACGGCCACCCTGGTCGGCTAGCCACCCCTCGAGATCTACGCTGGGAACCATGTCTGAACACGATCCGGCCGAGGCGAAGCCGGGCATCTCCCGCAGGGGGCTGCTCGGCCTCGCCGGAGCCGGCGTGCTCGGCGCCGGAGCAGGGATCGCCGGGGGCGTGGCCGTCGACCGCTTCGTGCTCCCGGCCTCCACCTCCGCCCAGGAGAACGCGGCCGTCTACCCGTTCTTCGGGGAGCACCAGTCGGGCATCATCACGCCGGCGCAGGACAGGCTGCACTTCGCGAGCTTCGACGTGGCCGACATCACGCGCGACGAGCTCGTGGGCCTGCTGCAGGATTGGAGCGCCGCCGCCGCTCTCATGACGGCGGGCGACCCCGTGGGGGTCTACGGCGCCGTCAGCGGCCCGTACGACGCGCCTCCCGACGACACGGGCGAGGCGCTCGGTCTGCCGGCCTCCGGTCTCACCATCACGTTCGGCTTCGGCCCCACCCTCTTCACCTCGGCCGACGGCGCCGACCGCTTCGGCATCGCCTCCCGTCGGCCCGCGGCCCTCGCCGATCTGCCGCACTTCCCGGCCGATGCGCTCCAGGATGCCCTCACGGGGGGCGATCTCTGCATCCAGGCGTGCAGCGACGACCCGCAGGTGGCGGTGCACGCCATCCGCAACCTCTCCCGCATCGCCTTCGGGCGCGCGGCGCTCCGCTGGTCGCAGCTGGGCTTCGGCCGCACGAGCTCGACCACGACCGCGCAGCAGACCCCGCGCAACCTCTTCGGCTTCAAAGACGGCACGGCCAACATCAAGGCCGAGGAGACCGCGGTCGTGGACGACCAGGTCTGGGCCTCGGCGGCCGACGGCAGCGGAGGCGCCGAGTGGATGGCCGGCGGCTCGTACCTCGTGGCGCGCAAGATCCGCATGACTATCGAGACCTGGGATCGCGCCTCCCTGCGCGAGCAGGAGGCCATCGTCGGCCGCACCAAGGGCGAGGGGGCCCCGTACTCCGGCGGCACCGAGTTCACCGAGCCCGACTTCGCCGCCACCGGCCGGGGGGACGAACCCCTCATCGCCGCGGATTCGCACGTGCGGCTCGCGCATCCCGATCAGAACTCGGGCGCCAAGCTGCTGCGCCGCGGCTACAACTTCGTCGACGGCAACGACGAGCTCGGGCGCCTCAACGCCGGTCTGTTCTTCCTGTGCTACCAGCGCGATCCGCGCACCCAGTTCGTGCCGATCCAGATGAACCTCGCCAAGAACGACGCCATGAACGAGTACCTCCGTCACGTGGGATCGGGTGTCTTCGCGGTGCCGCCCGGAGCCTCCCAGGGTGGCTTCGTGGGCGAGACGCTCTTCGCGTGAGCGAAGGACCCTTCTCCGCGCGCTTCCGGCTGATCACGATCGGTGCGGTCGTGCTCGTCTTCGTGGCGGCCTTCGAGAACCTCGCGGTCACCACCGTGATGCCCACCATCAGCGCCGAGCTCGACGGCGCGGAGCTCTACGCCGTGGCGTTCGCCGCTCCCCTCGCGGCCTCGGTGCTCGGCATGGTGGGGGCCGGCCTGTGGAGCGACCGCACCGGGCCGAGTGTGCCGCTCGTGCTCTCGGTCGTGCTCTTCGCCACCGGGCTGCTCATCGCGGGCACCGCCGTCTCGATGGAGCTCGTGGTGGTCGGCAGACTCGTGCAGGGGCTGGGCAGCGGGGCCACCACGGTGGCGCTCTACGTGATCGTGGCGAGAGTGTTCCCGCCCGGGCTGCAGCCGCGCATCTTCGGGCTGTTCGCCGCGGCCTGGGTGGTGCCGTCGCTCGTGGGCCCGTTCCTGGCCGGCGTGGTGGGCGAGACGATCGGCTGGCGCTGGGTGTTCCTCGGTGTGGTCGCTATCATCCTGCCCGCGGCCGCACTGCTCCGCCCTGCACTGAAGCTGCTGCGGTCGAGCTCGGCGCCTGCCGACGCCACGACGGACCGCGCGCCGATCGCCTGGTGGCGGATCGTCTGGGCTCTCGTGCTCTCCGCCTCGGTGCTCGCGCTCAGCGTCTCCACCGAGCTCAAGGGCGGCTTCGTCTACCTGCTCGCGGCGGCGGCGCTCGTGGTGGCGCTCATCGCGCTGCGCACCCTGCTGCCCACAGGAGCCCTCCGAGCCGCCAAGGGCCTCTCGAGCGTGGTCTCGACCCGGCTGCTCCTGGCCGCCGGGTTCTTCGCCGCCGAGGTCTACCTGCCCTACCTCTTCACCGACGGCTACGGTCTGGGTGCGGCGGCGGCCGGGCTCGCCCTCTCGGCGAGCGGCATCACCTGGGGCGCGGTGTCGCTCACCCAGGGTCGCTTCGCCGATCGCATCCGGCCGGGCACGAGCCTGCGCATCGGCAGCACCCTCGTGGTGCTCGCCATCGCCGTGGTGCTGCTCACGGCGGCACTGCACCTCCCGGTGGGCATCGCCGTGGCGGGGTGGGCGATCTCCGGGGCCGGGATGGGGCTCTGCTACCCGCGCCTCTCGGTGCTCACGCTCGCGAACTCGACTCCGGCGAACCAGGGCTTCAACAGCTCGGCCCTCAACATCGCCGACGCCTCGGGGCCCGCCATGGCGCTCGCCATCTCGGGCATCCTGTTCCAGGGCGTCTCCGCGAGCGCGGGGGCTGCAGGAGCCGACGGATCCGCGCCGCTCGGCTTCGTGGCGGTGTTCGCCCTCGCACTCGCCCTCGCGGTCGGTGCGTTCCTCGTGGCGCCGCGCGCTACTGCGACGCGGCCGTGACGATGTAGGTCGCGGTCTTCTGGCCCGATCCGTCGTCGGCCACGGCGAGCAGCACGCTGTAGGTGCCGTTGCTGTACATGCCGCTGCCTGCGCCTTCGGTGAAGCCCGAGAAGCTCGACTCGAAGCCGGCGGCCACGAGCTCGTCGTTGATGGAGGTGAAGGAGGCCTCGAGATCGGGGACCTCGATCACCACGGTCCACCCGCCGCCCTCGGCCAGGGAGCCCGCGCCGAGGCCACCGACGACCTCGCCGTCGTAGAGCGGGATCTCGCTGGGGAACCCGTCGGGCACCCCGCCGTCGCTGTTGAGGTCGACCTCACCCCCTCCCGCCTGCTCGACGGCACCCTCCACGATGGATTCGACGGGGTTGCCGATGCAGCCGGTGAGGGCCGGGGCAGCGAGAACGCCCAGGGCGATGGCGATGATCACGGAAGCTGTCTTGCTCTTCATACGTCGATCATTCCAGAACCCCGGGCGTCCGGGCTACTGCGAGCAGGTGGAACCTACTGGTTGGCGCGCTTGAGGTTGGCCGTGCGGCGGGCACGCGCGTTGGCGTCGAGCTCCACCTTGCGGATGCGCACGATCTCGGGGGTGACCTCCACGCACTCGTCCTCACGGGCGAACTCGAGGCACTCCTCGAGCGAGAGCTGGCGCGAGGGGGTCATCGACTCGAACGTGTCGGAGGTGGACTGACGCATGTTGGTCAGCTTCTTCTCCTTGGTGATGTTCACGTCCATGTCGTCGGCGCGCGAGTTCTCGCCGATGACCATGCCCTCGTAGACCTCCTCGGTGGGGTTCACGAAGAAGGTCATGCGCTCCTGCAGAGCGATGATGGCGAACGGGGTGACGACACCGGAGCGGTCGGCCACGATCGATCCGTTGTTGCGCGTGACGATGGCGCCGGCCCACTCGCCGTAACCGTGCGAGATCGCGTTGGCGATGCCGGTGCCGCGGGTGATGGTGAGGAACTCGGTGCGGAAGCCGATGAGGCCGCGCGACGGCACGATGAACTCCATGCGCACCCAGCCGGTGCCGTGGTTCGACATGCCCTCCATGCGGCCCTTGCGGGCGGCGAGCAGCTGCGTGATGGCGCCGAGGTACTCCTCGGGGGCGTCGATCGTGAGGTGCTCGTAGGGCTCGTGCGTCTTGCCGTCGACCTGCTTGGTGACCACCTGGGGCTTGCCCACGGTGAGCTCGAAGCCCTCGCGGCGCATGTTCTCGACGAGGATGGCGAGCGCGAGCTCTCCACGGCCCTGCACCTCCCAGGCATCGGGCTTGCCGACGTCGAGCACGCGGAGCGAGACGTTGCCGATGAGCTCGCGGTCGAGGCGGTCCTTCACCATGCGCGCGGTGAGCTTGTGGCCCTTGACCTTGCCCACGAGGGGCGAGGTGTTGGTTCCGATCGTCATCGAGATGGCGGGGTCGTCGACCGTGATGGCGGGCAGCGGCCGCACGTCGTCGGCGTCGGCGATGGTCTCGCCGATGGTGATCTCGTCGATGCCGGCGATGGCCACGATGTCGCCGGGGCCGGCGCTCTCGGTGGGCACGCGGGTGAGGGCGACGGTCTTGAGCAGCTCGCTGATGCGCTGCTGGTGAACGGTGCCGTCGTGCTTGACCCAGGCGACCTGCTGGCCCTTCTTGATGGTGCCGTTGAAGACACGCAGCAGGGCGAGACGGCCGAGGAACGGCGACGAGTCGAGGTTGGTGACGTGGGCCTGGAGGGGCGCCTCGTCGTCGTAGACCGGAGCGGGGACGTGCTCGAGGATGGCGCCGAAGAGCGGCTCGAGGTCGTCGTTGTCGGGCAGCGTGCCGTTCTCGGGCTTGTTGAGCGACGCGGCGCCGTTGCGGCCGGAGGCGTAGACGACGGGCACATCGAGGATGGCGTCGAGGTCGAGGTCGGGCACGTCTTCGGCCAGGTCGGAGGCGAGGCCGAGCAGCAGGTCCTGCGACTCCGTGACGACCTCGTCGATGCGCGCATCGGGGCGGTCGGTCTTGTTGACCAGGAGGATCACGGGGAGCTTGGCCTCGAGGGCCTTACGGAGCACGAAGCGGGTCTGGGGCAGGGGGCCCTCCGACGCGTCGACGAGCAGCACGACGCCGTCGACCATGGAGAGGCCGCGCTCGACCTCGCCGCCGAAGTCGGCGTGGCCGGGGGTGTCGATCACGTTGATGGTGATCGGCTTGTCGCCGGCGTGCTTGCCGGTGTACGAGATCGCCGTGTTCTTGGCGAGGATCGTGATGCCCTTCTCACGTTCCAGGTCGTTGGAGTCCATCATGCGGTCGTCGGCGTCGAAGTGCGCGTCGAACGAGTTGGTCTGCGTGAGCATGGCATCGACCAGAGTGGTCTTGCCGTGGTCGACGTGGGCGACGATCGCGACATTGCGCAGGTCGTCGCGGGTGGCTTGTGCCATGGGAAGTCCTTCTTGTCTCTTCGCGTCGGAGCGCGAACATCACCGGGGTCGGCGGAGGTGGGGGGTGGGCCGAGAAACCGGCCGGAGCCTTCATTCTACCTGGTCGACCCCTCCCCGTGCTCCCGCCGCCGCCGCGTCGGACCGCCCGGGCCGCCGTCAGTCGGGATCGGTGGCCCGGAGGATGCCTCGCCGCAGCTCCCGCCTGGCCTTCTGCTCCGCGGGATCGGGCACCGGGATGGCGGCGATGAGACGCTGCGTGTACGGATCCTTCGGATCGCGCAGGATCTCGTCGCGACTGCCCGTCTCCACGATGTGGCCGTGGTTCATGACGGCGATCCTGTCGGCCATCTGGTCGACCACGGCGAGGTCGTGGCTGATGAAGAGGCACGCGAAGTCGAGGTCGCGCTGCAGGCCGGAGAGCAGTTCGAGCACCGTGGCCTGCACCGAGACATCGAGCGCCGAGGTGGGCTCGTCGGCCACGAGCAGCTTCGGGCTCAGCGAGAGGGCGCGGGCGATGCCCACGCGCTGCTTCTGCCCGCCGGAGAGCTCGTGCGGAAAGCGGTTGCGGTAGGCGCGCGGCAGCCGAACGCTGTCGAGCAGCTCCTCGACCCGGCGGTCGAGCTCCTTGCCCGAGGCCTCCTTGGCGAGCAGCAGCGGCTCGCCGATGCTCTCGCCGATCGGCAGCCGGGGATTGAGCGACGACGACGGATCCTGGAACACGATGCCGACCTTGTTGCGGAGCTGCCGCACCACCGAACGCGAGTGCTGCGAGAGGTCGACACCGCACACCACGAGCCGACCGCCCGCGATGGGCTGCAGGCCGATGGCCGCGCGCCCGATCGTGGACTTGCCCGATCCGGACTCCCCCACGAGGCCGAGCACCTCGCCCGCACCGATCGAGAGGCTCACCTCGTCGACCGCGCGGAACTTGCCCACCTTGCCGCGGGCGCCGTACTCCACCACCACACGGTCGAGCTCGAGGATGGTGGCGGTCGAGGGGGTCGCCCCCTCGTGAGCGGAAGCGGCGGTCACGGGCGCCTCAGGGCGATCCGTCACGATCACCTCGGCGAGGGTCTCGTCGAGGTCGATCGTCTCGTCGCCGGCGCCGCCCTTGCCGAGGTGCGGCACGGCGTCGAGCAGCGCCTGCGTGTACGGATCCTGCGGGGAGGCGAAGATCTCGGCCACGGGCCCCTGCTCCACCACGCGGCCGCTCTGCATCACCACGACCCAGTCGGCGAGGTCGGCCACCACTCCCATGTCGTGCGTGATGAGCAGCACGGCGCTCTTGAGCCGGTCTTTCAGGTCGCGCAGGAGCTCGAGGATCTCCGCCTGCACGGTCACGTCGAGGGCCGTCGTGGGCTCGTCGGCCACGAGGAGCACCGGATCGAGCACGAGTGCCTGGGCGATCATGGCGCGCTGGCGCTGGCCGCCGGAGAGCTGGTGCGGGTAGGAGTCGAAGGCCTTCTCGGGGTCGGGCATCTCGACGAGCTTGAGCATCTCGAGCGCGCGCACCTTCGCCTCGGTGGGAGTGACCTGGCGGTGGATGCGGATGGCCTCGATGATCTGGAAGCCCACCGTGTAGACGGGGTTGAGCGCCGTCATCGGCTCCTGGAAGATGGCGGCGACCTCCTGGCCGCGCAGAGCCCGGAGCTCCTGCGGCTTGAGGCCCACGACAGAGCGGCCCGCCACCTTGATCTCGCCGCGCACACGCGCGCTCTTCGGCAGCAGGTCGAGGATGGCCATCGACGAGACGCTCTTGCCGCTGCCGGACTCGCCGACCACCGCCACGATCTCGCCGGGGCCGATCGTGTACGAGACCTTGCTGGCCGCGGGCACCCAGACGCCGTCGACGCCGAAGTCGACCGAGAGACCGTCGATCTGCAGCACCGGGGTGGTGTTCGCGGGGTAGGTGTGGAGTGCGCCGCTCACGGGAGGAGGGTCCTTTCGTCGCGGAGGCTTCGGAGCCGGGTCTCGTGCGGGACTGCGAGAATCGTCTCGTGCCCCACGTTCCCGAACCGACCGTCGTCTTCCGTTCCCGGTTCAACGGAGTGCTCTCCGTCGTGTTCTGGGTGGTCTGCGCGGGTGCGCTGACCGCCTCGGTGGCGGCGGGCGCGTACGGCCCGACCGCTGCCATCTCGATCGCCGTCGTGTATCTCGCGGCGGTCGTCTACTTCGTGCTGTGGCGCCCGCGACTGAGTCTCGACGACAGCGCCATCACCGTGCACAACGTGCTGCAGACCGTGACCGTGCCGTGGGAGGCGCTCATCCTGGTCGACACCAAGTTCGCGCTCACCCTCGTGACCCCTGACCGGCGCGTCTCCGTGTGGTGCGCACCGGCTCCCGGCGCCACGGGAGCCCTGAGGGCCTCGCGCGAGCAGGGCACCAGGGCGCGCAGCTGGACGCAGGCGAGCGAGGTGCGCCCCGGCGACCTCGACGGCACCGACTCCGGCCGAGCGGCGGCCATCGTGCGCGAGCGCTGGGACGCGCTCCGCGAGAGCGGTTCGATCCCGCTCGGCACCGCGCACGAAGCCCGCGTGGGCGTGCGCTGGTCGATCGCGGCGATCGCCGTGCTCGTGCTGGGCGCCGCCGCCACGGTGGCGGGCTTCGTGCTGCTCTGACCCGAGCGTGACTGAGCCGGTCATCACGGCGTCGACGACTTCGGGGCTTCGAGGTTCGCGTTCGGCTGCGAGGCCTCGACGAACTCCCGCATCTTGCGGCGCTTGAAGCGCTTCTGACGCGGGTCGAACGCATCCCGCAGCCCGTCGCCCACGAAGTTCACGAGCAGGGCGAGCGACACGATGAAGAGGGCAGGCCACCAGTAGAGCCACGGGCGGGTGGAGAACGCAGACTGGTTGTCGCTGATGAGCAGGCCGAGCGACGACTCCGGGCTCCGGATGCCGTAGCCGAGGTAGCTCAGGCCCGTCTCGAGCAGGATGGCGCTGGCCGCGAGCAGGGTGGCGCTCACGATCACGACGCCCACGGCGTTCGGCAGGATGTGCTTGAAGATGATCCGCAGGTCGCTCGCCCCTGCCACCCGGGCGGCCTCCACGAACTCGCGCTCGCGCAGCGAGAGGAACTCGGCGCGCACGAGCCGTGCGATCGCCATCCACGACACGAGCGCGAGCAGGATCGAGAGGAACCACACGCCGAGCCCTCCGCTGCCGGCCGTCTGGCCCACGACGGCGCCGATCACGATGGCGGGGATCACGATGAAGACATCGGTGATGCGCATGAGCACCGCATCCACCCAGCCGCGGTAGTAGCCCGCGATGGCACCCACCACGGTGCCGACGACCGTGCCGAGACCGCCGATGACGACCATCACCACGAGCGAGTTCTGGATGCCGCGCATGGTGAGCGCGAAGTAGTCCACGCCGATGCGGTTCTGGCCGAACGGGTGGTCGCCGAGCGACGGCGGCCAGAGCGAGAGCGTGGGGCCACCCGCCTGCGGGTTGAGGTCGCGGAAGTTGTACTTCCACCACCCCGGGATGGGGCCGATGCCGGTGGCGGAGAAGGCGAACACCACGATGATGAGCAGCAGCACGAGCGAGACCACCGAGATCCGGTTCTGCAGGAACCGCTCGAAGATGAGGCGCCCCTGCGACTTGCCCGCCACGGCGTCGACCCGCTCGCGGCCCGATCCGCTCGCGCCCGGCTCGACTTCCAGCATTCCCTGGCTCATGCGATGTCCCTGTTCTGATCGAACGGCTCGTGTGCCCGCATCATCGCACTCTCACTCGGGGATCGAGCGCGGCGTAGGCGAGGTCGGCGAGGAAGTTGAACGCGATCGCGACGATGGCGATCACGATGAAGTAGCCCATGATCGGGTTGAGGTCGGTGCGACCGAGGGCCGTGGCGAAGAGGTTGCCCATGCCGCTGATGGCGAAGACGCGCTCGGTGATGACCGCGCCGCCGAGCAGCGCACCCACGTCGGTGGCCACGATGGTGGCGATCGGGATGAGCATGTTGCGGAACGCGTGACGCATCACGACCGTGCGCTCCGGCAGGCCCTTGGCCCTGGCGGTGCGGATGTAGTCCTGATTGAGCACCTCGAGCAGACCGGCGCGGGAGTACCGCGTGTACTGGGCGAACGAGATGAGCAGCAGCGCGATCGTGGGCAGCAGCAGGTGCGTGAACGAGTCGATGCCCATCACCCACACGTCGCCCTTGAGACCGGGGGTGCCCGACCCGACCGTGGCGATGGGGCGGCCGTTGATCCTGGAGCTGTCGATGTAGCTCGGCCACGACTGCATGAAGCGGTCGAGGAACACGAAGAGCATGCCGACGCCGCCCGTGATGGCCCCCGCCCGGATGGCCTGGCCGCGATCGGCACCGCCGAGCACCGCACCGATCACGAGGCCGATGACCACGGCGCCCACGGCGATGAACACGAGGGTGAAGACCGACGAGATGTCGAAGAGGCCCTGGAGGGCGAAGTAGCCCACGTAGACGAGGGCCGCCGTGATGCCCGCGGTGAGCAGGGCCCGCCGGTTCGACAGCCCCGACACGAGGATCGTGACGATGAGCACCGTGGCGGCGAGCACCACGAGGAGGCCGATGGGGCCGAGCCCCGGTGTGAGGAACCAGCCGCTGAGCGAGATGTAGGCGAGCACTCCCCCGGTGGCGGCGGCGGAGACCGCGAAGACGATCACGCGACGACGCGCGTCACCGCCCACGAGCACCATCCAGATCAACCCCGCGACGAGGGCGATCACCACGATGAGCCAGGCGGGCACGGAGGCGCCGTCCTGCAGGAAGTCGTTGAAGCCCAGCGCGATGAACTCCTTGAGGAGCACGGCGATGAGGAACGACGGCAGGGAGAAGAGGAAGAAGCTGAGGAACGTGGTTCCGATGTCGAAGCCGCTGTACTGGCGGAGCGCGGTCACGATGCCGACGACGACGCCGAGCAGGATGGCCACGACCGTCGCCACGGTGACGAGCTGCAGCGTGGAGACCATCGCCGTGGGCAGGATGGTGGCCACGGGCGCGTTGTCGAGCGTGAGGCCGAGGTCGCAGGCGTTGGCGAAGGGGATGAGGCACTTGGCCGCCCCGCCCAACCAGAGGAACCAGCGCAACGGCGCCGGCACGTCGAGATCGAGGGCCGCCGTGCGGGCCGCGATGAGCTGCGCTTCGTTGGCGGCGTTGCCGCCGCGGAGATCCTTGAGCGGATCTCCTGACCCCGCCGCGAGCACGTACATGATGAACGACGCGGCGATGAGAATCAGTATGGAGACGCCGATGCGTCTCGCGATGTAAGCGGCCATGGAACCGGAATCCTCATACAGCACCCTGGATGGGGTGCAATCGAGCCGTCCTCCAGGATGCGGACGACGGCGAGTGGACGAAGACGATTGTCGCACCCCGGGCGAGCGTGTGGGGAACGGGCCTCAGCCCGTTCCCCACACGAGGTGGTGCGACTATCCGGTTACTCTACGAGCGTCCAGTCCTGGGCGTTCCAGACGATGCCCGTCTGGTTGCCGAAGAACTGCAGGCCGTCGATGGTGCCGTTCGACGCGAACAGGCCGGGAGCCTGGAACAGCGGAAGACCGTAGAAGTCCTTCGCGGTCTCGGCGTCGATCTGCACCTTGAGCTGGCCGAGGGCGTCCTCGTCGAGCTCGGTCTGCGCCTCGTCGACCATGCCGTCGACGGTGGTGTTGGAGTAGTTGTTGTAGTTTCCGCCACCGCCGGTCTTGAAGATCTGAGCGAGGGCCGCGTTACCGGCACCTGGCGAGATCCAGCCGAAGATGGAGGCGTCGTAGTCGCCACCGGGGAGGAGCGACGACCAGTCGGGCGAGCCCGCGTCGACCACGTTGAAGCCGGCCTCGGCCGCCGACGACTGGATGGCCTGGAAGGAGTCGACCCGGTTGGGGTTGTCGGTGTTGTAGAGGATGCGGACCGTGGGGGTCGCACCCGCCAGGAGCGCCTTGGCACCCTCGATGTCGGGCGTGTCGTACGCGTCGTAGCCGCTCGCGGCGACGGCGTCGGTGTACTCGGGCTCGGCGGGGATGAAGATCTGCGAGTTGAGCACCTCGGCGTCGGGGTTCACCGGGGTGACGATCGACGAGAGGATCTGGTCGCGCGGGATGGTCTTGAGGAACGCCTCACGCACGGTCGGGTCCTGGAAGACGCCGGAGGCGAAGTTCAGGTCGAGGTGGTCGTAGGAGAGCTGGTTGCCCTCGAGGGTCTCGAGGTTGGCGTTCTGCAGCGCGGTGAGCGTGTCGGCGGAGGCCTGCGGGAAGATCGCGTTGACCTCGCCGTTCTGCAGAGCCGTGACCTGGGCGTTCGAGTCGCCGATGAAGCGCAGCACGAGCTCGTCGTACGCAGGCTCGTCGGAGCCCGTGTACTCGGGGTTCTTGCCGAACGAGATCGACTGCTGAGGCGTGTAGGCCGTCACGATGAACGGACCGCTGGCGACGAGGAGCGACTCGTCCTCGGGGAACGACGTGAAGTCGTAGCCGGTGTTCCAGAAGTCGGCAGCGGCCTTGATGGTCTCGTTGGGGGCCACGGGTGCCGCCGGGTCGCCGGCGGGGGTGTCTTCGAGGGTCTGCATGAACTCCTCGAGCGAGACGCCTGCCTTCTCGGCGAGCACGTGGGCGGGCTTGTCGAGCAGGTTGCCGAGCTCCCAGTCCACGAAGGGCTCCGCGTAGGTCAGCGTGAGGCTGAGCTTGTCGTCGGAGACCTCGGGGAACGACGTGGTGTCGAGACCGGCGGTGCTGCCGGCGAGCGTGAAGTACTGCGTGCCGCCGGTGACCTCTCCGGTCGCCTCGTCGATCGTGGCGTCGTCGTAGTAGCCGGAGCCGATGGCCCAGCCCACGAGCAGGTCGTCGGTCGTGATGGGCTCGCCGTCGGACCACTTGAGGTTGTCGTTGAGCGTGTACTCGACGGTCAGCGGGTCGTCCGAGACCTTCTCGTACGTGCCGATGTTGTCGTTGTGCACGACGTTGAACTCTTCATCGAGCGTGAAGAAGCCACCGAGGCTGGCGCCGGCGGAGGTGCCGGAGGTTCCGGTGAGGTACTGGATCATGCCGTTCGTGTCGAGGTTGCCCTGTGGGGTGCTCGAGTTGAACGAGGTCGCCTCGTTGGTGGTGGCGACGGTGATCGTGCCGCTGCTCTCGGTCGTGGTGTCGTCGGTCGTGGTGGTGCACGCGGTCAGCGCGAGCGCCGACACCCCCACCACGGCGACAGCCACTCCCAGCCGCGATCGTCTCTTCATGTTTGTCAACTGCGTTCCTTCCGGATGCTTCCAGAGGCTGCCTGCGCAACCTAAGGAAGTACCCTAAGCGGGGGGTCAGACCCCCACCAAACCTCACCACGAAAAGTTACACGGTCGAAACTATTTCCTGAGGATTCTTGTGCTTCTCCCACAGAGCGTGTGGAAAAGTGGCGTCAGACGCAAGAAAGTGACAAGCAATGACACGTGCTGAGGAATGGATGCGGCTGCGGCGCACGCGGCTCCGGACGGAGATCGCGATCGTGCTCGGGGTCTCGCTCGGGGCCTCCGCGATCTACTCGGTGGTCAGCATCATCGCGCGCCTCACCTCGGAGACGGCGCTCGCCGATCAGACCGCGACCATCAACGGCAGCCTCAGCGACCGGGAGTGGCTCGACGGCACCTACCAGGTGCTCGCCATCGTCTTCGCGCTCGTGCCCGTGGCGCTCGTGTTCTACCTGCTCGCCATCTCGGGCGGCAACCCGTTCCGACGGCTCGGCTTCGACCTGCGCGATCCCTGGCGCGACCTCGGTCGCGGCCTCCTGCTCGTGCTCGTGATCGGCGTGCCCGGCATTGCTCTCTACTTCGCGGGGAGGGCGGCGGGGATCACGGTCGACGTGGTGCCTGCCCCGCTCGACACCTACTGGTGGACGACGCCCGTGCTCATCCTCTCGGCGCTCCGCGCGGCCCTGCAGGAGGAGCTCATCGTGGTGGGCTACCTGTTCGCGCGACTGCGCCAGCTGGGCTGGCAGAAGTGGCGCATCATCCTCTCGGCGGCGGTGCTGCGCGGCAGCTACCACCTCTACCAGGGCATCGGACCGTTCGTCGGCAACGTCGTGATGGGGGTGGTATTCGGCTGGTGCTACTGGCGCTGGGGGCGCACCATGCCGCTCGTCGTGGCGCACTGGATCATCGACATCGCCTCGTTCGTGGGCTACGCCTGGGCGGTGGCCAACCTGCCCACGCTGTTCGGCTAGCCCGAGCGCACTCGGGAGGGCTCAGGCGCGTTCGCGGCGGTTCGAGATGACGAACGCGGCGATGCCGCCCGCCACGAGCACGCCGCCGCCGATGAAGCCGCCGATCATGAGCCAGTTGGGCGTGCTCGAGGTCGTCGTCTGCGGCTGCTGGGCCGAGGGATCGGGCGTGAAGAGCGGTTCCTCCGTGGGCGGGGCCGTGGCGGATGCCGTGACCTCCACGGTCATCACGGCCGTCGCCGTGCCCTCGAACGAGGTCGAGAGCGTGCACAGGATGTTCGACGTGCCGATCGGGAACATCTCGCCCGACCCCACCGGTGTCGCCACGATCTGGCAGCCGTCGAGAGTCAGGCCGGTCGGCAGGTTGGGTGTGATCGGCACGGGGGCCATGCCGGAGGCGTCGGCCTCGAGCTCGAGCAGACCGGGCAGGATGCTCGAGTTGGTGAAGTCGGCGCCCACGATCCTCGTGCCCGTGAAGTCGGCGCCCGTGAGGTTCGCCCCGTTGAAGTTCGCGCCCTGCACGTCGCCGTCCACGAACGAGGAGTTCTGCAGGTCGGCGTTGCGGAAGTCGCCCTCACCGAAGCGGGTGCCGCTGAGATCCATCCCCGCGCACTGGGCGCCACCGGGTCCCGCGTCGGCCATGCGGGAGACGGTGCAGCCGCCCTCGTCGTACACGGGCTCCGCCGAGGCGGGGGCGGCGACCACGCCGACAGAGACCACCGTGAGCGCCGCTCCCGCCAGCAGTGCGGACAGGCGGGCGGCACGGGGTGTCGTCATGTGTCGAACTCTACCAAAGCCCGATGGGCCCGCTCCGCCGTCGCCCGCCCGCCGCCCGCCCGGCGCCGCATCCGCTACTCGAACGCCTCCGGCGGTGGGCACGCGCACACCAGATTGCGGTCGCCGTAGGCCTGATCGATGCGGCGCACGGGCGGCCAGTACTTGCCGCGCACGAGCGACGGCAGCGGATAGACCGCCGTCTCGCGGCTGTAGGCGTGCTGCCAGTCGCCCTGCACCACCGACTGCGCCGTGTGCGGTGCGTGACGCAGCGGGTTGTCGTCGGCCGGCCACTCCCCCGCCGCCACGCGGTCGATCTCACCCTTGATGGCGATCATCGCGTCGATGAAGCGGTCGATCTCGGCGAGGTCCTCGCTCTCGGTGGGCTCGACCATGAGTGTGCCCGCCACGGGGAAGCTCATGGTGGGCGCGTGGAAGCCGTAGTCCACGAGCCGCTTCGCCACGTCGTCGACGCTCACCCCCGAGGCCTGCGTGATGCCGCGCAGGTCGAGGATGCACTCGTGGGCCACGAGCCCGTTCTCGCCCGTGTAGAGCACCGGGAAGTGCGGGGCGAGTCGCGCGGCCACGTAGTTGGCGGCGAGCACCGCCGCTGCGGTGGCCTCGGCGAGCCCCTCGAGCCCCATCATGCGCACGTACGCCCAGCTGATGGGCAGGATGCTCGGGCTGCCGTAGGGGGCGGCCGAGATCTGCGGGCCGGCGTGCACCACGCGCTCCCCGTCGACGAGCAGGTGCTCGGCCTCCTGTGCGAACGGGTGCGAGGGCAGGAAGGGCGCGAGGTGGGCCTTAGCGGCGACCGGACCGACACCCGGCCCTCCCCCGCCGTGCGGGATGCAGAAGGTCTTGTGCAGGTTGAGATGCGAGACGTCGCCGCCGAAGTCGCCGAACCGCGCGAAGCCGAGCAGCGCGTTGAGGTTGGCGCCGTCGACGTAGACCTGGCCGCCCGCCTCGTGCACGAGGCGGCAGATCTCGGTGACCTCGTGCTCGTAGACGCCGTGGGTGGAGGGGTACGTGATCATGAGGGCCGCGAGGTCGTCGGCGCGCGCCGCGATCTTGGCCCGCAGGTCGTCGAGGTCCACGTTGCCGAGCTCGTCGCACGCCACCACGACCACGGTCATGCCCGCGAGCACGGCCGAGGCCGCGTTCGTGCCGTGCGCGCTCGAGGGGATGAGGCACACCGTGCGCGCCGCGTCTCCGCGCGACCGGTGGTAGCCGCGGATGGCGAGGAGGCCCGCGAGCTCGCCCTGGCTGCCCGCGTTCGGCTGCAGCGACACCGAGTCGTAGCCCGTGACCTCCGCGAGCCAGCGCTCGAGCTGACGCACGAGCTCGAGGTAGCCGCCCACGTCCTCCTTGGGAGCGAAGGGGTGGATGCCGGCGAACTCGCGCCAGGTGACGGCCTCCATCTCGCTCGCCGCGTTGAGCTTCATGGTGCACGAGCCGAGCGGGATCATGCCGCGGTCGAGCGCGTAGTCGCTGTCGGCGAGGCGCTTGAGGTAGCGCATCATGCTCGTCTCCGAGCGGTGCGTGTTGAACACCGGATGCGCGAGGTAACCGCTCGTCCGGGCCAGGCCGGGGAGGATGGCGGGCTGCTCGGCGTCGTCGTCCTGGTCAGCGCCGCCGGTCGCGGCGTCGAACACCACCGCGAGGTCGAGCAGGTCGCGATCCGTGGTGGTCTCGTCGACCGCGATGCGCACGGTGTCGTCGTCCACGACGCCGAGGAGGATGCCGTGCTCGTGCGCATGCTCCGCGAGCCGCCTGGCCCGCTGAGGCACCCGCACGAGCAGGGTGTCGAAGTAGTCGGCGTGCACGATCTCGAGGCCGGCCGCCGCCAGCCGGGTGGCGAGCGCGCGGGCCGATCCCGAGACCCGCTCGGCGATGCGGCGGAGACCCTCCGGCCCGTGGTAGACCGCGTACATGCCGGCCATCACGGCCAGCAGCACCTGAGCGGTGCAGATGTTCGAGGTGGCCTTCTCGCGCCGGATGTGCTGCTCGCGCGCCTGCAGGCTGAGCCGGTAGGCGGGGTGACCCGCCGCATCCACGCTCACACCCACGAGCCGCCCGGGGAGCTGCCGCTCGAGCCCCGCCCGCACGGCCATGTAGCCGGCGTGGGGGCCGCCGAAGCCCATGGGCACACCGAAGCGCTGGCTCGTGCCCACCGCCACGTCGGCTCCGAGCTCGCCGGGAGGGGTCACGAGGGTGAGGGCGAGCAGATCCGCGCCGACCACCGCGATGCCGCGCGCGGCGTGCACCGCCTCGATGACCTCCGTGGGGTTCCACAGCCGGCCTGAGGCGCCCGGGTACTGGAGGTAGACGCCGAACGCGTCCACGTCGTCGCCGGCGAGCGGATGCGACGGGTGGTCGACCGAGTCGAGCACCGTCACGACGACCTCGATGCCCACCGCCTCTGCGCGATCCCGGAGCAGCGAGATGGTCTGCGGGAACGCATCCGCATCCACGAGGAAGCGGGAGGACGCCGACTTCGAGGCGCGCCTGGCGAGCAGCATGCCCTCCACCGCGGCCGTCGCCTCGTCGAGCATGGAGGCGTTGGCCGTGGCGAGCCCTGTGAGGTCGGCCACCATGGTCTGGAAGTTGAGCAGAGCCTCGAGCCGCCCCTGCGAGATCTCGGGCTGGTAGGGCGTGTAGGCGGTGTACCAGCTGGGGTTCTCGAGCACGTTGCGCGTGATGACAGCGGGAGTGATGGTGTCGTAGTAGCCGAGGCCGAGGTAGGAGCGGGAGACGCGGTTCTGCTCGGCGAGCGCCCGCAGCTCGGCCACGGCCTCGCGTTCGCTGGCCGCGGGCGGCACGAGCGAATCGGCCAGGGAGCGGTCGAACTGGATGGCCGTGGGCACGGCGGCGCTCATGAGCTCGGCGGTGCTGCCGTAGCCCACGGTGCTCAGCATGTGCTGCTGGGCGGCGGTGTCCGTTCCGATGTGCCTGGCGGCGAAGAGATCGGGATCCGTCATCGTCACGCCCCCGTGAGGGCTGTGTAGGCCTCGAGGTCGAGCAGCTCGGGCAGCTCGGTGAACTCGATCCTGAGCAGCCAGCCCTCGCCGAGCGGATCGCTGTTCACGAGCTCGGGCGAGTCCACGACCGCCGCGTTGATCTCCACGACGGTGCCATCGACAGGTGCGAAGAGCTCCCCCACCGACTTCGTGGACTCGATCTCGCCCACCACGGTGCCGCCGGAGATCTCGGTGCCCGCCTCGGGCAGGTCGAGGTAGACGATGTCGCCGAGCTGGGCGGCCGCGTAGGCGGTGATGCCCACGGTGGCGATCGACCCCTCCACGAGCACCCACTCGTGCTCGGCGGTGTAGCGCAGTTCGCTCTGTTCGGTCATGGTCAGTCCTTCTTCCGGCGGTGGAACGGGAGGGTCGTGGTGCGGTAGGCGAGGCGCTTGCCGCGGATGTCGACGCTGAGGGTGGTGTCGGGGCCCGCGAACGCGGGTTCAACGTAGGCGAGGGCGATCGGCCGCCCGAGGGTGGGCGAGAGCGATCCGCTCGTGACGACGCCGATCTGCTCGGTGGAGTCGTCGGTGGCGTAGATGGGATAGTCGGCGCGGGCGGCACGCCGGCCCTCGGCGAGCAGCCCCACGAGCACGGGTGCGCCCTCCGCCGGACCTCGCTCGATCGCCTCCCGCCCCACGAAGGCGGGCTTCGAGAGCGCCGGCACCCGACCGAGACCGGCCTGCACGGGGAGGGTCTCGAGGCTGAGCTCGTGCCCGTAGAGCGGCATGCCCGCTTCGAGCCGCAGGGTGTCACGGCTCGCGAGGCCCGCCGGCACGAGGCCGAGCGGCTCGCCCGCGCGGGCGACGGCGCGCCAGAGCGCCTCTGCGCGACCGGGGGCGAGGTACAGCTCGAAGCCGTCCTCACCCGTGTAGCCGGTGCGGGCGAGCAGCACGGGGGTGCCCTCGAACGAGGCGGGGATGGCCCGGTAGTAGCGCAGGGCGTCGATGCCCGACACGTCGAGGCCGGGCGTGCGCTCGAGGATCTCGCGGGAGACGGGGCCCTGCACGGCGATGAGCGCCGTGTCGTCGCTCTCGTCGACGACCGTGAACGGTGCCGCGCCGCGCATCATGGCCCGCCGCTCCTCGAGGGCGGCGGCCACGGGTTCGCGGTTGGAGGCGTTGGCCACCACGACGAACTCCTCGTCGGCCGTGCGGTACACCACCACGTCGTCGACGATGCCGCCCCCCTCTGTGAGCAGCAGCGAGTACTTGGCCTGCCCGACCTCGATCGCCGAGAGCGCCCCGGCGAGGGCGTGGTCGAGGAAGGCGGCGGCGCCCTCGCCCGAGATCCGGAACTCGGCCATGTGCGAGAGGTCGAAGAGGCCGGCCGCGGAGCGCACGGCGTGGTGCTCGGCGAGATCGCTCGAGTAGCGCACCGGCATCTGCCAGCCGGCGAAGTCGGTGAAGGAGGCACCCGCCGCCACGTGCACGGCGTGCAGGGGCGAGAAGCGGGAGTCGGGAGCTGGGGGCATGAGTTCTCCGGATCGTCGTCGCGAGCCGGGGCCCACGAGCGTGGCGAGCGCAGATGCGCCCTGAGAACTCCCCCTCTGTCATCGTGCCTGAGAGTTTCACGACGGCCTGAGCCGTCGCTTTCACCGTGGGCGAGCCGCCGTCGAAGCCGCGGACTGCTTTCCAGAGTGGCCAGTCCGACGCGGTACGAGGACCTGAGAGATTATCGGGGAGGATTGCTCCTTCGGTGCCGACCCCTCGAGCAGAGGATGCGCCGGCTCTCCCGCGTCGGCCTAGTGGCCAGCGGTATTCAGTTGAGGGGTGCTACGGGGTCGAGCATAGCGCCGGTCAGCGCTTGTCGTCGTCCCCGCCGCGCATCCGGCGCAGCACGAGGATCACCACGGCACCGAGAACACCGAGGCCCGCGATGAGGATGAGCACGATGGCCCACCACGGGAGCGCGGTCGCAGAGACGTCGGCTGCGGAGGGTGCGACATCTGCGTCGCCGTCCGCAGGAGCGGCCCCGGCGGTGGCCACGGGCGTCGGGGCGTCGGCAGCGGCTGTCGACTCCTCTGCCGGGGTGGGTGTCGCTGTCTCGGTCGACGCCGTGCCGTTGGGGGCGCCCGCCCAGGGGTCACCGCACTCGGGCGGATCCGTGAGCCCCTGGTGCGCGCCGTCCAGGGAGGCGGGCGAGTAGTCGAACTCGTACTGGCCGGAGGTTGAGTGGCCGTCGGAGGAGACGACCTGCCAGGTCACCACGTAGCCGCCCGCGTCGCCGAGGGCCACCGGGGCCGCCACGCTCGAGCCGTCGAGCGTGAGGCATCCGCTCTCGAAGTGCAGGCCGTCGCCGTCGGTCACCTGCACCGCGAAACCGTCGGTGGTGCCGCCGATGGCCAGGAGCGAGTCGGAGAAATCGAGCGAGATCGCACCGGGATCCGCGGTGATCGACTCCTCGGCGGCCGGCGACGACGACTCGAGCGCGTCGTGCGCCGACGCCGAGACGCTCGGCACCAGTGCAAGACCGACCGCCCCGACGACCGAGAGGACGACGGCGGGGCGGATGGTCCGGGTGGATCGGATGGTGCGGGTGCTATTCACCTCAGCAGGATAACCGGGGAGGCCGAGCTCAGGCCCGACGCGTGCGGTACTGGTTGATCAGCGGGCAGTCGAACGGATCCGGAGCCGAGAGGCCCACCTTGTTCATGTACGCGATGACCTGCTTGTGCGCCTCGAAGAACCCGGTCTCCGTGTAGGGGATCTTGTGGGTCGCGCAGTACTCGCGGACGATCGAGCGCACCTTGACGAGGCTCGGGCGGGGCATGTTCGGGAACAGGTGGTGCTCGGTCTGCAGGTCGAGGCCGCCCATGAAGATGGTCATGCCCCAGTTGCCCTTGATGTTGCGCGAGGAGAGCACCTGCTTCGAGAGGAAGTCGATGCGCGACCCTTCCGGGAAGATCGTCATGCCCACGTGGTTGGGGGCGAAGGATGCGCCCATGTAGAGACCGAAGACGGCCAGCTGCACGCCGATGAAGGCGAAGGCCATGCCGAGCGGCAGGAAGGCGAAGATGACGGCGACGTACGCCACGAGACGCACACCGATCATCCACAGCTCGAAGCGACGGCCTTCGACCGGCTTCGGGTCGACGAGGGTCTTGAGCGAGAGGAAGTGCAAGTTGATGCCCTCGAGGAGGAGCATCGGGTAGAGCAGCCAGCCCTGCTTGCGGGTGAGCAGTGCCCAGGCACCCTTGCGGGTGGCGGCGTCCTCCGGCGTGAACGAGACGAAGTCGATCGCGATGTCGGGGTCCTTGCCCACCATGTTGGGGTTGCCGTGGTGGCGGGTGTGCTTCGACATCCACCACGAGTAGCTCATGCCCACGAAGGCCGTGGCGAGCACGCGCCCGGCACGGTCGTTGGCCTTGTTCGACTCGAAGACCTGACGGTGCGAGGCCTCGTGGGCGAGGAAGGCGAACTGGGTGAAGATGAGGCCGAGGGCGGCTGCGATGAGCAGCTGGTACCAGGTGTCGCCGAGCAGCACGAAACCGGCGGCGGCGCCGGCCAGTGCGAGCACGAGGGCACCGAACATCGTGTAGTAGAACCCGCGGCGCTTGCGCAGCAGGCCCATGTCACGAACGGTGGAGAGGAGTTCGGAGTACGCGGCGGTGGGGTGTGCCGCTCCCGCCTTGCGCGGGGTGGTCTTGCGCGGGGTGGCGGCGCGGGAGGTCGTGGTGTTCGAGAGGCTCAAAGGCTGGCTCACATGGTTCGGGTCGGCTTCCCAGCCGTGGGGGGTGAGCGTGTGCCCTGTTCGGATGCTTCAAACCTATTAGGCAAACCTGCAAATCGGCCACACATACTCGGGGGGTCCACAGCCTCGCGACACACGCGCGTTAAATGGCGAAGAGCCCGTGCCGCTTGCGCGGGTCACGGGCTCTTCGAGAAGGTCTGGGACCTAGCCGAGGGGGGTGATGTTCTCAGCCTGCAGGCCCTTGCGGCCCTGGGTCACGTCGAACTCGACGCGCTGGTTCTCTTCGAGGTTCTTGTAGCCGGAGCCGGTGATGCCCGAGTGGTGGGCGAACACGTCTTCGCCGCCGTCATCGGGGGAGATGAAGCCGAAGCCCTTTTCGGAGTTGAACCATTTCACGGTGCCTTGAGGCATTGTTTTCTCTTTTCGAGGTAAGCGGCCCCGCTTGTCGGGGCCTACCGTCGCGGTGCACTTTGTTCCGCTCCTCAGAAAAACAAGTCTTACCCGAGATCGCTAGATCCCAAGCGCCGTTTTCACGGCACAGACCCTATTCAAGATTCATGGGTAACACAACAACAGTCTCAACCTTAGCCGTGCTGAGGCCATCCGGCTACATTCCCGCGCCAAAGTGCAAGAACTCTTTGCGCCGGAGCCTTTAGAATTCAGCGTGCCCTTCATGACTCCGCTCAGCATCCCGAGCCCCGATCCGGCCTTCCAGTCGTTCTCGATCGGCCCGCTCACGATCCATTTCTACGCCCTGTTCATCCTCGCGGGGATCATCGTGGCGATGCTCATGGTGAACCACAGACTCACCAAGCGCGGCGGTGAGTCGGGTGTGGTCATCGACATCGTGCTGTTCGCGGTGCCGCTCGGCATCGTGGGGGCGAGGCTCTACCACGTGTTCACGCACATGGGCGATTACTTCTACCCCGGCGCGAACCTGCTCAACGTGTTCGCCATCTGGGACGGCGGCAACGCGCTCTACGGCTCGCTCATCGGTGGTGCCATCGGTGCCTGGATCGGCTGCCGCTTCGCCGGCATCCGCCTGTGGTCGTTCGCCGACACGCTCGCGCCCGCCATGCTCGCCGCCCAGGCGATCGGCCGGCTCGGCAACTACGTGAACAACGAGCTCTTCGGCCTTCCCACGGATCTGCCCTGGGGCCTCGAGATCGACTCGAGCAACGCGGCCTTCCCCGCCGGTCTCGCCGAGGGCACGCTGTTCCACCCACTGTTCCTCTACGAGATCATCTGGAACGTCGTCGGCATCGCGCTGCTCCTGCTCATCGAGCGACGCTTCGCTCTGCGCTGGGGCAAGCTGTTCGCCCTCTACCTCGTCTGGTACGGCCTCGGCCGGTCGTGGCTCGAGGCCATCCGCATCGACCCGACCACCGACACGTTCCTCGGCATCCCCGCCAACGTGTGGGCGTCGTTCGTCGCGATCGCGCTCGGCATCGTGCTGTTCGTGGTGCAGTCGCGCCGCCACCCCGGTCTCGAGCCCTCGGTGTACGCACCGGGGCGCGGGCCGCGCGAGGAGAAGCCGAAGAAGGTGGCCGTCGCCATCGCGCCCGCTGCCCCGGCCGCCGACGCCGACTCGGCAGCCGAGGGCACGGATGCCGACATCGACACGACCGGCGGATCCACCGAGGGCGCGGAGATCGAGATGGTCGATCCCAGCGGCGAGCGGTGGACCGAGGAAGAGCTGTCAGGCAAGAAGTAGGGCTGCAGAGCTGAAGGTCCGGGTGTCCGCGGTGCGGCGCCCGGACTTTCTGCGTGTGGGCCCGGGTCAGGAGGCGGCGGGCACGGCCTTGCCCGCCGCGGCGCGCACCTCGTGCGGCAGATCCTCGAGGCGGCGGCGGTCGCGGATGGCGACGTAGCCGATGCACGCCACCCAGACCAGCCACGGGAACGTCGCGAGCATCGCCGTGGCGGCGCCTCCCGCGGCGAAGAAGGAGTCGGGGCTCGTGCCGCCGAACATCGTGGGCACGCTCAGGAGGTTGAGGGCGGCCACGCCGTAGGCCATCCAGCCGGTCCAGCGCGGGAGCGCCTCCGAGGCCAGGATGAGGTACCCGGAGGCGGCCGCCACGAGGGCGTTCAGGGTGCAGCCGATCGAGCCGAACAGGAGCGTGTGACCCACCGTGAGGGATCGGAGCGACGACGCATCCGGAGTCAGGCCCATGGTGTCGAGCGCGGTGCCGCCCTCCATGCCGTCGCCCACGAGGGTGATGGCGATGAAGAGCAGTCCGGATCCGAAGGCGATGTCGGCGACCCACTGCAGGTCGGGGCGGGTGTGCGTCACGAGCTGGCGGAAGCCGCTCAGGAACACGATGAGCGCTCCCATGAGGAACGTGTCGATGAGGATCGTGAAAAGCGTCTGGTTGGCCGTGCGCGTCATGAAGGCGGCGAGGGCCTCGCTGTCGTCGAGGGAGGGGCGGGCGCCCACGAGCAGCGCCTGCACGAGGAACTCGCACACCATGAGCAGGGCCACTGTCGCTGCGGCGATGCCGGTCCAGAGCCGCACGTCGGGGTTGAGCTTGCCGTTCTTCACGACGGTGATCATGTGGTGGTGACGGTGTTCGTGCTGCATCGCGCTTCCCCCGGAGTGCTCCTCTGACCTGTCCGACGACAGTACCGCGGGGTCGACCGGATTACGCTCCCTCGGCATCAGAAGGTGGGGTCGCCGGGGTAGCCGTGGAAGAGGTGGTGCGGGTCGAAGCGCGTGCGGAGCTCGTGCACGCGGGCGCGATCGGCGGGCGTGAACGATGCGGGCGTGCGCTCGGGGCGGTGCCTGATGTCGGCCTCGCTGAGGAAGTGGCCTGTGGCGGTGGGCAGGAGCGCCGCGGCGACCTCGTCGAGCCAGTCCCGGTTGGCGGCGTCGTCCTCCGCGTGCTGCCAGATCGTGTAGACGATGAGCAGGGTGCGGTCGTGCATGCCGTAGGCCGCCTCCCCCGCCTGCACGAGGCCAGCCCCGGCGCCGTTGGCGGGCATGCCGGCCAGCACGTAGCTCAGCGGGGAGGGCGCTCTGGCCATGAGGGCCGCGAGGGGGGCCGTGGCGTCGTGGAGGTCGAGGTCGGTCCAGAAGGTGTCGGCGAGGTAGCGGGCCCCGGGCGGATAGGTGGCGTCGACGGCCTCGTGCAGGGCACTGAACGCGACGTCGGCGGGGCCGGAGTGCGCGAGCGCGCCCCCTGGACCTGCGTGGAGGGGTGCGAGGGCGGCCTCAGCCTCGGCGGGGGTGTCGGCTAAGACGGTGGCGGCGACGCCCGCGACGAGCGGATGCGCAGGGTCGGCGGACGCGGCCGTCACCAGGGAGAGCTCGACGTTCGTGGGAAGGTGCGCCGACGCCTCGGTGAGCCAGCGGGTGACCTCCTCGAGGCGGTCGAGCGGGTGGAGCCAGGTCTCGACGCGTATCACCGCGGGAAGGGGCCGCAGGGCCAGCTCGAACTGCGTGACCACACCGGGGAACCCGGGACCGCTCCCCCGCGCCAGCCAGAACAGGTCGGGGTTCTCGGTGGGCGAGGCGGTGCGGAGCTCGCCGTCGGCGGTCACCACGTGCATCCGCTCGATCGAGAAGCACGCGGGTCGCCAGTGCCCCCAGTTGACGCCGAGCCCGCCGCCGAGCAGGAAGCCGCCCACCCCGGGGTCGCCGCAATGGCCCACGGGAAAAGCGAGTCCCGCCTCCTCGAGCGCCGCCGAGAGCCGCGCACCGCGCACGCCAGGGCCGACGGTCGCCGTCATGCTCCGGGCGTCGAGGTCGCCGCCCGGGACGTCGCTGCCGCGGAGTTCGATGCGGTCCAGGGCGCCCAGGTCGATCAGCACGCCGCCGCCGCGCAGGGAGGCGGCCACCCAGCTGTGGCCGCCGGAGCGCACCGCGATCCGCTGCCCGCGAGAGGCCGCCGCACGCACCGCCGCGACCACCTCGGCCTCGGATCGCGGGCGCACGACCATCTCGGGCCGCTCGGCCGGCACGAGGGTGTTGAACGACCCCTCGGCGACCACACGCTCGAAGTCGGGGTCCCCGCGCTGCAGCTCGATCATGCTGCGACCCTAGCGGCGGCGAGCCGCAGCCCGCGGCCCCCGAACGGCCGCTGCGAGGCGGGTCAGCCGTCGGTGCGACGGAGCTGCGTTCCGGCGATCAGGAGCAGGGCGCCCACGCCACCCGCGAAGGCGCTCACACCGAAGGCGAGCACCGAGGTCATGAGCGAGGTGCGCAGCGAAGCCGCCGTGGCGAGCGACGCGCTCTGCCCGCGCAGGGCACGCTCCTCGTCGCTGCCCGACTCGACCTCGCGGAGGGCCGCGCTGATGTCGGCGAACGTGCGTCCGCCGGCACCCCGCTCGGCGTTGCCCTTGATCACGAGTGCCTCGACGTAGGCGGTCGCGGGGCCCTGCACCGTCTTGCCGGCGAAGGCGGGCGCGTTGCCCGGAACCTCGATCTTCTCGTCGCGGAGCTGCTTCGAGATGACGAACCAGGCCCCCGATCCGACCGTGAGGAACAGCGAGCCCGCGGCCACGGCGAGGCCGCCCACTCGTCGGAGGGAGTCTGTGGAAGAGGTCGTCATCCATCCGAGCCTACGCGGCGGCGATGGGTTCCTCCTGTCCAGGGGAGGACCAGAGCTGGTGAACCGTGCAGAGAGGCCTCACGGGGCGGCCCAGAGCTCCTCGGCCTCGAGGACCAGATCGATCATCTGACGCAGAAGACCCCCCATCGATGTCGACCTCAGCAGGGTGTACCGGTCGTACTCGCCGAGCGGGGCGATCGCCGCCAGTTGCCACACGGCGGCGACGGGGTCGTCCGACAGCTCGACAGCGGCATCCGACTCCCCCTCCGCGACGCGGGCGATCACACGGCGGACAACCGCTTCGGCCTGGGCCCGCAGCGGTGCGAGCTCCTCGGACCACTCCAGATCCGGTAGAAACGAGAGCTCGGCCCTGGGATACGGATCCTCGTCGACCCAGCGCTCGACCGTGAACCGCCTGGTCCCCACTCCGATGATGATGAGGTCGTCGGCACCCACGGTGGCGCTCACAAGACGCGCCATCGTCCCGACCGAGGCGCGCTGGTCGCCACCCCCGGCCTCGGGTCCGCGCTCGATGAGGACAACGCCGAACTCGAACCCAGGTTCGTCCTCGTCGAGAAGCCGCCCGAGCATCGTGAGATACCGCGGCTCGAACACCCGGAGCGGGATCGGCACAGAGGGGAACAGAACCGATCCGAGCGGGAACATCGGTGAAGCGGGCATACCTCAGTGAAGCACCGCCGACGTAAGGTGAACAGGTGCCCCGACCGCGACCCGTGACCCCAGGACCAGGACAGGAGTCCGTCTGGGACTACCCGAGGCCGCCGCGCATCGAGCGCGTCACCGCGCCGATCACGATCCGTCTGGGCGGGCAGCTCATCGTCGAGACCCGAGACGCCTTCCGGGTCCTCGAGACCAGCCATCCGCCGGTCTACTATCTCCCGATGGCGGACTTCGCGACCGGCTCGCTGGTCGATGCCGACGGCTCGTCGTTCTGCGAGTTCAAGGGCAGAGCACGCTATCTCGACGTCCGTGGCGGAGACGAGGTGCGCTCAGCGTGCGCGTGGAACTACCCGCAGCCGGCGCCGGGGTTCGAGCCGCTCCGAAACCGCGTCGCCGTCTACGCACAGCAGATGGACGAGTGCACGGTCGACGGCGAGATCGTCACGCCGCAGCCAGGAAGCTTCTACGGCGGCTGGATCACCGCGTCTGTCGTCGGCCCCTTCAAGGGCATCTCCGGGTCACAGGGCTGGTGACCGCCCCGGCGTCCCCTAGTTGTTGAAGCGGAACTCGACTACGTCGCCGTCTTGCATGACGTAGTCCTTGCCCTCGATGCGGGCCTTGCCCTTGGCGCGGGCCTCGGCGATCGATCCGGTCTCCACGAGGTCGTCGAACGAGATGATCTCGGCCTTGATGAAGCCCTTCTGGAAGTCGGTGTGGATGACACCGGCCGCCTGCGGGGCGGTCCAGCCCTTGCCGATGGTCCAGGCGCGCGACTCCTTGGGGCCCGCCGTGAGGTAGGTCTGCAGGCCGAGCGTGTCGAAGCCGATGCGGGCGAGCTGGTCGAGGCCGCTCTCCTCCTGGCCGGTCGAGGCGAGCATCTCGGCGGCGTCCTCGGCGTCGAGGTCGATGAGCTCGGACTCGAGCTTGGCGTCGAGGAAGATCGCCTGCGCCGGCGCCACGAGGGCCGCCAGGGCGTCTTTGCGAGCGGGGTCGTTGAGGATCTCCTCGTCGACGTTGAACACGTAGATGAAGGGCTTCGACGTGAGCAGACCGAGCTCGCGGATGGGCTCGAGGTCGATCGACGAGCTCGAGAGCGGCTTGCCGGTGTCGAGGTACTCGCGCGCCGCCTGGGCGGTCGACAGCACGATCGGCTCGAGCTTCTTGCCCTTGACCTCCTTCTCGAAGCGGGCTTCCGCCTTCTCGAGGGTCTGCAGGTCGGCGAGCACGAGCTCGGTGTTGATGGTCTCCATGTCGCTCGCGGCGTCGACCTTGCCGTCGACGTGCACGACATCCGAGTCGATGAAGCCGCGGATGACCTGCGCGATCGCATCCGCCTCACGGATGTTCGCGAGGAACTTGTTGCCGAGCCCCTCGCCCTCGCTCGCCCCGCGCACGATGCCGGCGATGTCGACGAACGACACCGGGGCAGGCAGGATGCGCTCACTGCCGAAGATCTCGGCGAGCTTGTCGAGACGCTTGTCGGGCAGGTTGACCACACCCACGTTCGGCTCGATGGTGGCGAACGGGTAGTTCGCCGCCAGCACCTGGTTCTTCGTGAGGGCGTTGAACAGAGTGGACTTGCCGACATTGGGCAGTCCGACGATCGCGATAGTTAGAGCCACGGTCGTCCATCCTACTTTCCGGAGGGACGACCGGGCTCACACTCAGTTCTGGGGGAAGCCCAGGTTGATGCCGCCGTGCGACGGGTCGAGCCAGCGCGACGTGATGGCCTTCTCCTGCGTGAAGAACCGGAAGCCCGCGAGTCCGTAGGCCTTGGTGTCACCGAAGATGGAGTCCTTGACGCCACCGAACGAGTGGTACGCAACCGGCACGGGGATGGGCACGTTGATGCCGATCATGCCGACCTCGACCTCGTTCTGGAAGCGGCGGGCCGCTCCCCCGTCGTTGGTGAAGATGGCCGTTCCGTTGCCGTAGGCGCCGTTGTTGATGAGGTCGACGCCCTCCTCGTAGGAGTGCACGCGCACGACCGAGAGCACCGGGCCGAAGATCTCGTCGAGGTAGACCTTCGAGGAGGTGGGCACATTGTCGATGAGGGTGGGGCCGAGCCAGAAGCCATCGGCTGCACCGTCGACCTCGCCGTTGTTCACGATGTCGCGGCCGTCGACCACCACGGTCGCGCCGTCGTCGTTCGCGAGGTCGATGTAGGAGGCGACCTTGTCGCGGTGCACACCGGTGATGAGCGGGCCCATGTCGCACGAGCGGCGACCGTCACCCGTCTTCAGCGTGGCCATGCGCTCCTGGATCTTCGCGACCAGCTCGTCGGCGATCGTGTCGACCGCTACGAGCACCGAGATGGCCATGCAGCGCTCGCCCGCCGAGCCGAAGCCCGCGTTGATGGCGGCGTCGGCGGCCAGGTCGAGGTCGGCGTCCGGGAGCACGAGCATGTGGTTCTTGGCACCGCCCAGAGCCTGCACGCGCTTGCCGTTCCTGGCCGCGGTCTCGTAGATGTAGTGGGCGATGGGAGTGGATCCGACGAACGAGATGCTCTTCACGTCCTTGTGCTCGAGCAGGCCGTCGACGGCCTCCTTGTCGCCGTGCAGCACGTTGAAGACGCCGTCGGGGAGGCCTGCCTCCTTGAACAGCCCGGCGAGCCAGTTGGCGGCGCTCGGATCCTTCTCACTGGGCTTCAGCACCACGGTGTTGCCGGCCGCGATGGCGATCGGGAAGAACCACATCGGCACCATCGCCGGGAAGTTGAAGGGGCTGATGATGCCCACCACGCCGAGGGGCTGCTTGGTGGAGTAGACGTCGACGCCGGTCGAGACGTTCTCGGAGTACTCGCCCTTCAGCAGGTGCGGGAAGCCCGTGGCGAGCTCGACGACCTCGAGGCCGCGGGTGATCTCGCCGAGCGCGTCGCTCAGCACCTTGCCGTGCTCGGCAGTGAGGATCTCGGCGAGCTCGCCCTTGCGAGCGTTGAGCAGCTCGCGGAACGCGAAGATGACCTGCTGGCGCTTGGTGATGGAGGTGTCGCGCCAGGCGGGGAACGCGGCCTTGGCGGAGGCGACGGCGGCGTCGATCTCGGCCTTGTTGGCGAGCGCCACGCTCTTCGTCTGCTCGCCGAGGGCGGGATCGAAGACGGGGGCCGTGCGGCCGCTCGTGGAGACGAGCTCCTGGCCGCCGACGAAGTGGTTCACTACGGGAAGTGCGTCTGACATGGTTCCTGCTTCTCTTCGAACGGGGATTCCTGGGCCAAGCCTAGATCCTCCGCCGTGGCAGCGACCCGGTGTCGGTGGTCGATGCGAGACTGACCGCATGGACGCACTGCTCCCCCTCCTTCTCGGTCTGCTCGTCGGTCTCGCCCTCGGCGTGCTGGGCGGGCTCCTGGTCGCCCGTCTGCGCGGTGCCGGTGGTGCCGGTGCCGCCGACTCCCTGGCCTCCCGGGCACTGCTCGAGAGCTCGCTGGGCGAGCGCACCGCCGCACTCACCGAGACCCGGTCGCGCGTGGAGCAGCTCGTCGAGGAGCGCGCGGGGCTGCAGAGCCGTGTCGCCGGCATCGAGGCCACCGCCCTGGGCCTGCGCGAGCAGGTGGAGTCGGGGGCGCTCACGCATCGCGAGCAGCTCGAGGCGCTCACCGCCGCGCACCGCGAGCAGTCGACGCTCGCGCGCGAGCAGTTCGAGGCGCAGCTCGCCTTCGCCAAGGAGCAGGGGCGCGAGCGCCTCGAGCAGCAGGATGCGCAGTACCGCGCCCAGATCGGCACGCTCGAGGAGCGGCTGAGCGATTTCCAGCGGCGCCTCAAGGACGTTCAGGATGCGGAGAAGACCCGCGCGGGCGAAGACAGCAAGGTGCTCGTTGCCCTGAGCCCCGTGCAGGAGAGCCTCAAGGCCGTGCAGGCGAAGGTGGTGGAGCTCGAGGCGCAGCGCCAGCTGCAGTACGGCGAGCTCAGCCAGCAGCTCAAGTCGGCCACCGAGTCGGAGGAGCGCCTGCGCTCCACGGCCGAGTCGCTCGCCTCGGCGCTGCGCTCCAACAGCACCCGCGGGGTGTGGGGCGAGACGCAGCTGCGGAGCGTGGTGGAGGCGGCCGGGCTCATCGAGCGCGTCGACTTCGACGTGCAGACCTCGATCATGAGCGATTCCGGTGCCGGCCGGCCCGACATGGTGGTGCACCTGCCCGGTGGCAAGAACATCGCGGTCGACGCGAAGGTGCCGTTCGACGCGTACCTCGAGGCCTCCGCCATCCAGGCCTCGGCCACGGGTGTGGAGGGCGAGCACCGTACGCAGCTCATGAAGAAGCACGTCAAGGCGCTGCGCGAGCACATCACCGCTCTGGGCAGCAAGGGCTACTGGACGGGCCTCGAGGGTTCGCCCGAGCTCGTGATCGCGTTCATCCCGAGCGAGTCGCTCGTGTCGAGCGCGCTCGAGGCCGATCCGTCGATCATGGAGTTCGCGTTCGGCAAGCGCGTGGCGCTCGCCTCGCCGGTCACGCTGTGGTCGGTGCTGAAGACTGTGGCGTTCTCGTGGCAGCAGGACGTGCTGACGCAGGAGGCCCGCCAGCTGTTCGACCTGAGCCAGCAGCTCTACACGCGCCTGGGCAAGACGGCCTCGCACATCGACAAGCTCGGGCGCACGATCGACCGCTCGGTGAAGGACTACAACGCCTTCGTGGGCTCGTTCGAACGCCAGGTGTTCCCCACGGCGCGCAAGCTGGGGGCGCTCTCGAGCGAGAGCCTGTTCCCGGAGCTCTCGCCCATCGAGGAGGCCCCGCGCGAGCTCTCGGGGCACGAGCTCCTCGCGGAGCTCGAGTCGGCGGCCGCCTCGACGCCCGCCGTGACGGCGGCGACGCCGGCCGCGACCGCGCCTGACCAGACCGACGACGCCGACGGAGACGACGACGAGCGCGCCGCCGAGGTCGAGCGCGCCGTCGCGGAGTTCGATGCGCTAGGTGACCCGGCGGCAGCGCGCGACGCGGCGTTCCTCGAGCACGAGTCGGAGGCCGCCGCGCAGGTCATCGACATCGAGCTCGACTTCGGCACCGGTACCCACCCGCGCTGAGAAGCTGGGGAGTTGGGCTAGAGCCACTTCTCCACGAGGTGGTCGGCCTCGATGCGGCGGATGGTGCCCGAGTGCGAGCGCAGCACGATCGACTCGGTGCGGATGATGGGCCCGAGGCGCTTGACGCCCGCAACGAGACCGCCGTCGGTCACGCCCGTGGCCACGAAGAAGGTGTTGTCGCTCGAGACCAGGTCGTTGGCCTCGTAGAGCTTGTCCATGTCGAGCCCGGCGTCGATGCCCTTCTGGCGCTCCTCGTCGCTCTTCGGCGCGAGCCTCGTCTGGATGAGACCGCCGAGCGCCTTGATGGCGCACGCCGTGGCCACGCCCTCGGGGCTCCCGCCGATGCCCACGCACATGTCGATGCGCGTGCCGTAGCGCGCGGCGTTGATGCCGCCGGCCACATCTCCGTCGAGCATCAGACGTGTGCCGGCACCCGTGGCGCGGATGTCCTCGATGAGCTGCTGGTGCCGCGGCCGGTCGAGCACGGCCACCCGGATGTCGCCGACCTCCTTGCCCTTCGCCTTCGCGAGGGCGCGGATGTTCTCGCCGATCGGCCGGTCGATGTCGATGATTCCGATGCCATCGGCATCCGTCACGATCTTGTCCATGTAGAACACCGACGAGGCGTCGAGCATGGTGCCACGGTCGGAGACCGCGAGCATCGAGATGGCGTTCTGCCGGCCGGCGGCGGTGAGCGAGGTGCCGTCGATGGGGTCGACCGCGATGTCGCACGCGGGCCCGCGGCCGGTGCCGACGTGCTCGCCGTTGAAGAGCATGGGCGCTTCGTCCTTCTCCCCCTCGCCGATGACGATGAGGCCGTCGAACTCCACGGTGTTGAGGAACTTGCGCATCGCATCGACCGCGGCGCCGTCGGCGGCGTTCTTGTCGCCCTTGCCGATGAACGGCTGAGCGCGGATGGCGGCGGCCTCGGTGGCACGCACCAGTTCCATGGCCAGGTTGCGGTCGGGATGCTCGTAGAGGTGAGCGCTGTCGGCGGTCATGGCGGATCCTTCCGTGGACGCCCGACCGGGCTGTGCTGACCGGCGGGCCTCTTCAAGCCTATCGGCACCCGCCGTCGATAGACTCGGGTCGAACGGCACCGGCCGGCGCGCCCTAGCGTGCCCACCAAAGGAGATGACATGCCCATTGCAACCCCCGACCAGTACGCAGAGATGCTCGACAAGGCCAAGAACGGCGGCTTCGCCTACCCCGCCGTCAACGTCTCGTCGTCGCAGACGCTGAACGCCGTGCTGCAGGGTCTGTCGGAGGCCGGCTCCGACGGCATCATCCAGGTCACCACCGGCGGTGCCGACTACTTCGCCGGCCACACCGTCAAGGCCCGCGCCACCGGCGCCCTCGCCTTCGCGGCCTTCGCCCACGAGGTGGCCAAGAACTACCCGATCACCGTGGCCCTGCACACCGACCACTGCCCCGAGCCGGCCCTCGCCGACTTCGTGTACCCGCTCATCGAGGCCTCCGAGGCCGAGGTCAGGGCCGGCCGCAACCCCATCTTCCAGTCGCACATGTGGGACGGCTCGGCCATCCCCCTCGGCGACAACCTCCGCATCGCCGAAGACGTGCTCAAGCGCACCAAGGCCATCAACGCCATCCTCGAGGTCGAGATCGGCGTGGTCGGCGGCGAGGAGGACGGCGTGAGCCACGACATCAACGAGCACCTCTACACCACGCTCGACGACGCGATCCAGACCGTCGAGGCCCTCGGCTTCGGCGAGAACGGCCGCTACATGGCCGCCCTCACCTTCGGCAACGTGCACGGCGTCTACAAGCCGGGCAACGTGAAGCTCAAGCCCGAGCTGCTCAAGGAGATCCAGGACGGGATCGCCGCGAAGTACGGCACCGGCCCCAAGCCCCTCGACCTCGTCTTCCACGGCGGATCGGGATCGACCGACGCCGAGATCGCCGAGGCCGTCTCGAACGGCGTGATCAAGATGAACATCGACACCGACACCCAGTACGCCTTCACGCGCTCGATCGCCGACACGGTGTTCAAGAACTACGACGGGATCCTCAAGGTGGACGGCGAGGTCGGCAACAAGAAGATCTACGACCCCCGCGCCTGGGGCAAGATCGCCGAGACCGCCATGGCCGCCCGCGTGGTGGAGGCCACCCAGCAGCTCGGTTCCGCCGGCCACTCCGGCAAGTAGGGCAGGGCTGCGCGTGACCGACGACCGACCCAAGCCCAAGTACGGCGAACTCGCCCCCGAGGGATGGCAGTGGAAGCCGCCGGCCGATGCCGCACCCGCCGAGCCGACGGCGGGTGCGGAGGGCTCCTCCCCCGCACCCGCTGCGCAGCCCTCACCGCCCGAGCCCGATCGGCGCGCGATGAGCACACCCATCCCGCCGCCGACCGCTCCCTCGGCCGTGGGCCCCGACGGCCGCCCCGTCAACCGGGCCGACCGCATCGCCACGATCGTGCTGCTCGTGCTCGGACTGTTCTGGACGGCGAACACCATCGCGTCACTGGTGTCGCTGCCCGACGTCATGCAGCAGGTCATGGACATCTGGGGCATCGACGCCGCCTACGCGGGAACGGCGACGGCCAACTCCGCCGGCGTGGCGGGGGCGGCGCTGACGTTCCTCGTGTTCGCGTTGACCGCGGTCTACTCGATCCGACGCGTGCGCTCGAACAAGCTCGCGTTCTTCATCCCGATCATCGGGGCCGTGGTGGCGACCCTGATCTTCTTCACGGTCGTCATGATCGCTGTCATGGCCGACCCCGTCATCCTCGACACGCTGTCGACGACGGCGCCCTAGTGGCGGTGCCGGCCCCCGGTGGCGCGGGGGTCGGTCTTGCCTGAGGTGTCGCGACGCAGCTCCTTCGGCAGCGAGAACACGAGGTCCTCCTCCGCCGTCTGCACGGTCTCGATGTCGCCGTAGCCGGCGCCCGCGAGGTCGTCGAGCAGATCCTGCACGAGCACCTCGGGCACGGAGGCGCCTGAGGTGACGCCGACGGTCTGGACGCCGTCGAGCCACTCCTGCTTCACCTCGTGCGCGTAGTCCACGCGGTAGGCGGCCTTGGCGCCGTACTCGAGCGCGACCTCCACGAGGCGCACCGAGTTGGAGGAGTTGGCCGAGCCGACCACGATCACGAGATCCGCATCCTTGGCCACCTTCTTGATGGCGACCTGGCGGTTCTGGGTGGCGTAGCAGATGTCGTCGGAGGGCGGATCCTGAAGGTTCGGGAACTTCTCGCGGAGACGGCGCACGGTCTCCATGGTCTCGTCGACCGAGAGGGTCGTCTGCGAGAGCCAGACCACGCGATCCGGATCCTTGACCTCGATGTCGGCGACCGCATCCGGGCTGCCCACGAGAGTGATGTGCTCGGGGGCCTCACCTGCGGTGCCCTCGACCTCCTCATGGCCCTCGTGGCCGATGAGCAGGATCTCGAAGTCGTCGCGGGCGAAGCGCACGGCCTCGCGGTGCACCTTGGTGACGAGCGGGCAGGTGGCGTCGATGGCCTGGAGGCCGCGATCGGCGGCACCCTGCACGACGGCGGGCGAGACACCGTGGGCGGAGAACACGACGTGGGCGCCCTCTGGCACCTCGTCGACCTCCTCCACGAAGATCGCCCCGCGCTTCTCGAGCGTCGAGACCACGTGCACGTTGTGCACGATCTGCTTGCGCACGTAGACGGGAGCGCCGTAGTTCTCGAGCGCCTTCTCCACGGCGACGACCGCTCTGTCCACTCCTGCACAGTAGCCGCGAGGGGCCGCCAGGAGCACACGCTTGTGCCCGGTCACCGGGTTATCCTTTAGCCTGTTGCGAGTGCCGGGGATCCTCGGCATCGGCAGGCTGATGGTCGTCGCATTGCTCACCCCCCGAGTCTACGTCGGCACGACTGGGTGAATGCTTCTGTGAGGGAGAGTGATGGCGTGACCGACGCTCCAGCGTTCGTCTCCGGCCCGCCGACCCTCGAGAACCCGTGGCCCGTGGGCGAGCTCGCGCAGAAGATCCGCGGCTACATCGAGCGCCTCGGCACCGCGTGGGTGGAGGGCGAGATCACCCAGTGGGGTGTCTCGGGCGGCAACGTGTACGGCAAGCTCAAAGACCTCACGGGAGACGCGACGGTGAGCTTCACCGTCTGGTCGTCGGTGAAGGCCAAGCTCCCGGCCGACCTCAAGCAGGGCGACCGCGTGATCGCGCTCGTGAAGCCCAACTACTGGGTGCGAGGCGGCACGCTCACCATGCAGGTGTTCGAGATGCGCCACGTGGGGCTCGGCGATCTTCTCGAGCGGCTCGAGCGCGTCAAGACGCAGCTCGCCGCCGAGGGGCTCTTCGATCGCTCCCGCAAGAAGCCGCTGCCCTTCCTTCCCGGCGGCATCGGCCTCATCACAGGCAAGGACAGCGACGCCGAGAAGGACGTGCTGCGGAACGCGCAGCTGCGCTGGCCCTCGGTGCGGTTCCGCGTGGTGCACACCGCCGTGCAGGGCGACCGCACCGCCCGCGAGGTGGTCGCGGCCCTCGAGACGCTCGACGCCGACCCCACGATCGACGTCATCATCGTGGCGCGCGGCGGCGGCGACTTCCAGAACCTGCTGGGCTTCAGCGACGAAGCGGTGGTGCGCGCGGTGGCCGCCGCGTCGACGCCCGTGGTGAGCGCCATCGGCCACGAGGCCGACTCCCCCCTGCTCGATCTCGTGGCCGATCTGAGGGCGTCGACCCCCACGGATGCGGCGAAGCGCGTGGTGCCGGATGTCACCGAGGAGCTGCACCGGGTCGACCAGGCCCGCCTGCGCATCCGGGGCCGCGTGGGCCACCTCGTCTCGGCCGAGGTCGATCGGATCGCGCAGATCCGCAGCCGGCCGGCCCTCGCCGATCCCGGCTGGATGATCGACCGCCGGTCGGAGGATCTCACGCGCTTCGTGGCCCGCGGCGAGGAGCTCGTGCGCCGCGCCATCGAGCGCGAGCAGAACACGGTGCGCGAGCTCGCAGGCCACCTGCGGGCTCTCTCGCCGCAGCGCACGCTCGACCGCGGCTACGCCATCGTGCAGGCCACGAGCGGAACCCACGCCGGCCACATCGTGCGCGCCGACGCCGAGGCGCCCGAGGGCACCGCCCTCACCGTCACCGTGGCAGACGGAGCGTTCGACGCCGTCTCGGCGGGCACGGTGTCCGGCGGCGGCTCCCGCACAGCCCAGGATCGGTAGGATCGAAGCATGCCCGCAGCACCCACTCCCGCCTCCAGCGCACCGCGCGACGACGCGGCGGCGCTCAGCTACGAGGAGGCTCGCGACGAGCTCATCCGCGTGGTGGGCGAGCTCGAACAGGGCTCCGCCACACTCGAGCAGTCGCTCGCCCTGTGGGAGCGCGGCGAGAAGCTCGCGCAGCGGTGCGAGGAATGGCTGATCGGCGCGCGTGAGCGGCTGGATGCCGCTCGGGCGACGGCGGGAGAGTAGCGCCATGGCCCGCCAGAAGAGCGAGCAGGCGATCGTCGCCGAGCTCGGCCGCCCCGAGACGCCCGACGAGGCCGCCGCGCGCAAGGCCGAGGCCTCGCGCCTCTACCGAGACCGCAAGACCCTCTTCAACCTGCTCTACGCGCTGCTCGCCTCGGTGGCGCTCGTGGCCGCGATCGTCTTCCTCGTGCCGCGGTCCGAGGGCTCGCTGCTCGACCCCATCGATTACGCGCAAGTGGCGCAGAGCGCCCAGTCGTCGATGCCCGTGCCCCTCGCGGTGCCCGACCTGCCCGCCGAGTGGACCTCGAACGCGGCCGAGATCCGCACCGCTCCGAGCGACGGCGTGGTCTCGTGGTACATCGGGCTCATCTCGCCCGAGCAGCAGTACGTGGGGCTCACCCAGGGCGTCGATGCGAACCCCACGTGGCTCTCCGACCAGGTGGCCGAGGGGCTCGCGAGCGGAGTCGTCACCCTCGATGGTGTGGAGTGGACGATCTACGACAACAGCGGCCTGAGCGACGTGGGGAACGTCGAGTACGCGCTGACCACCGAGGCCGGGCAGTCGACGTTCGTGGTGTTCGGCACCGCGGAGCCCGAGGAGATCGAGATCGTGGCACGGTCGATCGGCGATGCCGTGCTCACGCAGGAGGAGACGACGGAATGACCGACGAACTGCAGACCCCGGAGGAATCCGAGCCCACCACGCCCGCCCGGGTCTGGGCCACCATGCTGCGCGGCAACGAGCGCTTCATGGCGGGCACCCCCAAGCACCCGCGGCAGGATGTGGAGACCCGCGCCAAGATGGCGCACGTGCAGACGCCCCGCGCCGCCCTGTTCGGCTGCGCCGACTCTCGTCTCGCCGCCGAGATCATCTTCGACCTCGGCCTCGGCGACCTGTTCGTGGTGCGGAACGCCGGTCAGGTCATCTCCGACTCCGTGGTCGGCAGCCTCGAGTACGCCGTGGAGGTGCTCGGCGTCTCCCTCATCGTGGTGCTCGGGCACGACGAGTGCGGTGCGGTGCGCGCGGCCATCGACTCCCAGCTGCCCGACGCCGCGCCGCTGCCCGGCCACATCCGCAGCCTCGTGCAGCAGATCGTGCCCGCCATCGACAAGGTGCCCACCGAGCGGGCCGAAGACGGCACGCTGCTGACGGCTCCGGATGCCGCGGCGGTGGGCAAGGCCCATCTGCGCGACACCGTGGGCGAGCTCCTGCGCTCCTCCGAGATCATCACCGCGGCGGTCGCTGAGGGTAGATTGGCTGTGGTGGGGGCCAACTACCGACTCGCCGAGGGCCGGGCCGTCGCCGACATCGCGCTCGGCGATCTCTGAACCCCCTCTCGACACGACACCGCCGATACGGGCGCGGCTCCGCCGCGTCGCCGGCACGATGAAAGGACGACCACACAGTGGTGGACACCGCCGACCAGACCGAGTACCGCATCGAGCACGACACGATGGGCGAGGTGAGGGTTCCGGCCACCGCCCGCTACGGTGCGCAGACCCAGCGTGCGGTCGAGAACTTCCCCATCTCGGGCGCCGGGCTCGAGAGCGCGCAGATCGCCGCCCTCGCCCGCATCAAGAAGGCCGCGGCCCTCGCCAACAGCCGCCTCGGGGTGCTCGACGACGCGATCGCCCAGGCCATCGCCGCCGCCGCCGACCGTGTGGTCGCCGGTGAGTTCGAGGGCGACTTCCCGATCGACGTCTACCAGACCGGATCCGGGACCTCGTCGAACATGAACATGAACGAGGTGCTCGCCTCGCTCGCCACCGCCTCGCTCGGCTCGAACGTGCACCCCAACGACCACGTCAACGCCTCGCAGTCCTCCAACGACGTGTTCCCCACCTCGGTGCACGTCGCCGTGACGGGTGCGCTCATCCACGACCTCATCCCCGCGCTCGAGCACCTGCAGAAGGCGCTCGAGGAGAAGGCCGTGCTCTGGGCCACCGCCGTGAAGGCCGGCCGCACGCACCTCATGGACGCGACGCCCGTGACCCTCGGCCAGGAATTCGGTGGCTACGCGGCCCAGATCCGCCTCGGCATCGAGCGCGTCAAGTCGGCACTCCCCCGCGTGGCCGAGGTGCCCCTCGGCGGCACCGCGGTGGGTACGGGCATCAACACGCCCGCCGGCTTCCCGCAGCTCGTGATCTCGCTGCTCGCCGAGGAGACGGACCTGCCCATCACCGAGGCCCGCGACCACTTCGAGGCGCAGGGCGCCCGCGACTCGCTCGTGGAGGCCTCCGGTGCGCTGCGTGTGCTCGCGGTCTCGCTCACGAAGATCTGCAACGACCTGCGCTGGATGGGCTCCGGCCCGAACACGGGCATCGGCGAGCTGCACATCCCCGACCTGCAGCCCGGATCCTCGATCATGCCAGGCAAGGTCAACCCGGTCATCCCCGAGGCCGTGCTCATGGTGTGCTCGCGTGTGATCGGCAACGACGCCTCGATCGCGTGGTCGGGCGCCTCGGGGGCCTTCGAGCTCAACGTGGCCATCCCCGTGATGGGCACGGCGCTGCTCGAGTCGATCCGCCTGCTCTCGACCTCCTCCGTGCTGCTCGCCGACAAGACCGTGGTGGGGCTCGAGGCCAACCTCGAGCGCGCTCGTGCTCTCGCCGAGTCGTCGCCGTCGATCGTGACGCCGCTCAACCGCGTGATCGGCTACGAGGCCGCCGCGAAGATCGCCAAGCACTCGGTGGCCAAGGGCCTCACGGTGCGCGAGGCCGTGATCGACCTCGGCTTCGTGGAGCGCGGCGAGGTCACCCTCGAGCAGCTCGACTCGGCGCTCGACGTGCTCTCGATGACGAGGCCGCCCGTCGCCAAGTAACTCCTCCTGCACCTCGCAGCCCCGGGCCGCGACCATCCACAGATGTGGGGGTCGCGGCCCTTGTGCGTGACCGGCTGCCTACTGTGGCGGCATGTCGACGAACCCGTATGAGCCGTGGGGCGTGCTCCTGCTGGCCTACCTGGCGGTGGTGAGCGTGCCGCTGGCGCTCGCAGACGCGCGGCGGCTGCGACTGCCGAACGCCTTCGTGGTGCCGGGACTCGTGCTGCTGCTGTGCGCTCTGCTCGGGAACGGGCTCGGCCCGGATGTCGCCACTCCTGTGCTCGCTGCCCCAGTGCTCGCCGCCGGCGTGCTGGGCTGCGGGTGGTCGATGGGCGCGGTCGGCATGGGCGACGTCAAGCTCGCCGTGCTGCTGGCGGGGGCGGCGTCGGTGACGGATGAGCGCACGCTGCCGATCGCCGCGGTCGCGACCGCGATGACGACGTGCGCGGCCGCGCTGGGTGCCCGCCGAACAGCAGCCACCCGCCTCCCCCTCGGCCCGCCGATGCTGGCGGGTTTCTGGTTCGGCGTGGTGGCCGCGTTCGTGGGGTGGCCGTGACCTCGCTAGGCGAGCTCGTTCGACTCCAGCATCTCGGTGACGAGGGCGGCGATCGCCGAGCGCTCGGAGCGCGTGAGCGTGATGTGGCCGAAGAGCGAGTGCCCCTTGAGCGTCTCGATCACCGAGGCCACGCCGTCGTGCCGACCCACCCGCAGGTTGTCGCGCTGCGCCACGTCGTGCGTGAGCACAACGCGCGAGTTCTGCCCGATGCGCGAGAGCACCGTGAGCAGCACGTTGCGCTCGAGCGACTGCGCCTCGTCGACGATCACGAACGCGTCGTGCAGCGACCGGCCGCGGATGTGCGTGAGCGGCAGCACCTCGAGGATCCCTCGGTCGATGACCTCGTCGAGCACGTTCTGCGAGACGAGCGAGCCGAGCGTGTCGAACACCGCCTGCGCCCACGGGTTCATCTTCTCGGCGGCGTCGCCGGGCAGGAAGCCGAGCTCCTGACCGCCGACCGCGTAGAGCGGCCGGAACACCATGATCTTCTTGTGCTGCTGCTTCTCGAGCACCGCTTCGAGACCGGCGCACAGGGCCAGAGCGGACTTCCCCGTACCGGCTCGACCCCCCAGCGACACGATTCCGACCTCGGGGTCGAGCAGCATGTCGATCGCCACCCTCTGCTCCGCCGAGCGGCCGTGCAGGCCGAAGACGTCGCGGTCGCCGCGCACGAGCTGGAACGTGTCGCGCGAGACGACGCGGCCGAGGGCCGATCCGCGGTCCGACTGGATGACGAGGCCCGTGTTGATGGGCATGTCGCGCACGAGAGGCGTGGAGAACGTCTCCTTGTCGTAGAGCTTCGACATGTCGTCGGCGCTCAGTCGCAGGTCGGCGAGACCGGTCCACCCGGAGTCGACGGCGAGCTCGGCACGGTACTCCTCGGCGGCGAGACCGATGGAGGCGGCCTTCACGCGGAGCGGCAGATCCTTCGACACGACGGTGACGTTGAGCCCGTCGTTGGCGAGGTTCTGGGCCACGGCGAGGATGCGAGTGTCGTTGTCGCCGAGCTGCAGACCGGAGGGCAGCACCGATGTGTTCGAGTGGTTGAGCTCCACTCGAAGGGAACCACCCTCGGTGCCGACCGCGATCGGGAAGTCGAGGCGCTCGTGCTGCACCCGCAGCTCGTCGAGGTTGCGGAGGGCCTGGCGGGCGAAGTAGCCGATCTCGGGATCGTTGCGCTTCGACTCCAGCTCGGTGATGACGATCACCGGCAGCACCACCGCGTGTTCGGCGAAGCGGAAGATCGCCTTCGGATCAGACAGAAGAACCGAGGTGTCCAGTACGTAGGTCACCTCGGCGGTAGAAGTCGTGCTCGCTGTCTGGGTGGTGTTCCGGACATCCTCTCCTGTGCTGTTCCTGCTGGGCTTCTGAATCATGGGCTCGGCCACGTCCACTCCAACCCCGAGCGCGAGACGCTCGGATCAGTAGGCGATCGGGCCACAGTGGAGGTCAGTCGAAACGTACTTATGTGGCCGTCTCGAACAGGCGCCATGCCTGATGAATCCGAAGCTACGCCTGCACAGCACCCCGTGGGTTACGACACGCAACTTCGAAGATTAACAATGTGTTACACGCGTGTAATTCGAGAGTCAGCTGCCGAACCTTCTCTGGCGGCGCGAGTAGTCGCGGAGCGCGCGCAGGAAGTCGACCTCGCGCACGTCGGGGCCGAGGGCCTCCATGAAGTAGAACTCGCTGTGGGCGGACTGCCAGAGCATGAAGTCGCTGAGGCGCTGCTCGCCCGAGGTGCGGATGACCAGGTCCGGATCCGGCTGCCCACCCGTGTAGAGGTGCTCGGCGATGAGCTCCTGGTCGATGTCCGCCTCGAGCTCGTCGAGACCGTGGCCGAGGTCGCGGTGCTTCTGGATGATGCTGCGCACCGCATCCGCTATCTCCGAGCGGCCGCCGTAGCCGACCGCGAGGTTGACGTGCAGCCCCGCGTGGGAGGAGGTGCGCGCCTCTGCTCCGTCGAGGGCCGCGATGAGCGGCTCGGGGAGGCCTGCGTTCGTGCCCACGTGCTTGACCCGCCAGTCGCGGAAGCGCGAGATGTCGTCGGCCAGATCGGCGATGATCTCGATGAGCTCGGTGAGCTCCTCGCCGGACCGGTTCGTGAGGTTGTCGGTGGAGAGCAGGTAGAGCGTGACGACCTCGATGCCCAGATCGTCGCACCACTCGAGGAACTCGCGGATCTTCGCGGCCCCCGCCCTGTGCCCGTGCGCGGCCGTGCCGAGCGAGCGCTGCTTGGCCCAGCGACGGTTGCCGTCGAGGATCATGGCGACGTGCTTGGGCAGCACCGATCCGTCGAGATGACGACGGATGCGCCTCTGGTAGAGGCGGTAGAGAAGACCTTCTCCGACCTGATGCTGGCGTTTCGGCACACCGTTACGTTACTCGCTGCTGGCGTAGTCTGAGCACATGGCTGCACCCGAGAAACCTGCCGCTGCCGACACCACCGCCGACGGCGGTCCCGACCTCCCCAACGTGCCGCTGCTCGACGACGAGATCGAGAATTCGACCGCCGAGCAGAAGCCCACCTGGCGAGGCTGGATCCACGCGGGCACGTTCCCCTTCACCATCGTGGCGGGCATCGTGCTCATCGTGCTGGCCGAGGGCGCGGCGGCCAAGTGGGCGAGCGTGGTGTTCACCCTCACCTCGATGCTGCTCTTCGGCAACTCGGCGCTCTACCACCGCTTCGATTGGAAGCCCAAGGCCAAGCTGCTGCTCAAGCGCATCGACCACGCCAACATCTTCCTGCTCATCGCAGGCACCTACACACCCATCGCGGTGCTCGCGCTGCCGCCCGAGAAGGGCACGCTGCTGCTGGCGGTCGTGTGGGCGGGCGCGATCCTGGGAATCGGCTTCCGGGTGTTCTGGATCGGCGCGCCGCGCTGGCTCTACGTCATCCTCTATCTGGCGCTCGGCTGGGCAGCCGTGGCGTACCTCGTCGACATCCTGAACGTCAACGCCCTGTCGATGATCCTCGTGGCCGTCGGCGGACTCGCCTACACGCTGGGAGCGATCGCCTACGCGCTCAAGAGGCCCAACTTCTTCCCCGGGAAGTTCGGCTTCCACGAGGTGTTCCACACGCTAACGGTCGTGGCGTTCCTCTGCCACTGGACCGCCATCCTTCTCCTCGCGGTCGACCCGCCCTTCAACGGCTGACCCGGCGGGCTCGGGGGCCCCAGCGGCGCCGACGGCTCCGCCAGCGCCCGCCCCATCCCGCGCGGCCACCTCGGCCTCGAGCTGCTCCCGCACCTGCGCCCGGTAGTTGACCCGCCGCACGCGTCGCACCATGTCGATCACGAGCAGCACCGTGACGCCCGCCACGAAGAACGTGGCGATGAAGCCCACGACGCCCGGGGTGACGGTGTCAGGGTCGGGGGTGTTCTCCTCGGCGGCGACGGCCGCGGAGACGAGAACGGTGGTGAGCGAGCTGAAGGTCATTCGGTGTCCTCGATGCCGTCGAACAGGTCGGATTCCGCCTCCACGGCGGCGACCCGTGACTGCACCAGCTGGTAGTCCTCGTAGGGCCAGGCGCTCTGCAGCACATCGTTGGGCCAGAAGAAGAAGGGGTGGTCGGGCGCGACCTGGCTGGCGTGCGCCCGCAGGGCCGCGTCGCGCACCGAGAAGAAGGAGCCGGCCGGGATCCGCACCGTGGAGAGATCCTTCTTGCCGTCGAGCCAGCCGCGCATCTCGGTGAGCGTGGTGAGCAGGGCGTGCTCGGGGTGCTCACGCGTGAGGTAGTCGAAGACCGCCTCGAAGCGGGAGGGGTTCATGGTGCGGTCGTAGTAGAGCTTGGAGACGGCCCAGGCCGGCCCGAGCTCCGGATGGGCGGACTCGTCGGCGGCGAGCTCCCAGGCCCTCATCGACACCTCGTGGGTGCGGATGTGGTCGGGATGCGGGTACCCGCCGATCTCGTCGTAGGTGATGAGCACGTGCGGCCGGTACTCCCGGATGATCTTGACGAGCGGCTGCGCGGAGATCTCGACGGGGATGGAACCGAAGGAGTTCGCGGGCAGCGCGTCACCCGAGTCGGGCTCGACCCAGCCCGAGTCGTGGTAGCCGAGCCACCGGTGCTCGAAGCCCACGGCGGCCTGCGCGGCCGCCATCTCGACCCGCCGCAAGCCGGCGATGTCGCGCTCGGCCCAGATGCGCGGCTCGAGAGCCTCGTTGAGCACCGAACCGCGCTCACCACCGGTGCAGCTGACGATCATGACCTCGGCACCGCGGTCGAGGTAGTACGCGTAGGTCGCAGCTCCCTTGCTCGACTCGTCGTCGGGGTGGGCGTGAACGGCCAGGAGGCGCAGCGTCACCGGTCTCAACCTCTCATGGAAAGCGATTAGCCTGGAATCAGGACCAGCACCCAGACTAATCGTCTCGAACCGGGAGAACACCGCGTGAGCACCGACGTGAGCAGTGACGCGAGCACCGACCGCCTGCTCGAGGAGCGCTACGGCCGCACGCCGACCCGTCGGTTCCGCGCCAAGCTGTTCGCCTGGATCGCCGGCTCGGCGGTGGCCGTGGTGCTCGTGGCCTGGGTGGTGTGGGCAGGACTCGACGGCACGAACGCCACCATCGACACGCAGGACACCGCGCACAGCGTGCTCGACGAGCACAGCGTGGAGGTGAGCTTCGACGTCACGATCCCGCGCGGCGAGGGCGCGCTCTGCGCCGTTCAGGCGCTCAGCGAGAAGTTCGCGGTGGTGGGGTGGAAGGTCATCGAGGTGCCCCCCGCCGACGTCGCCACGCGCTCCTACACCGAGGTCGTGCGCACGAGCGAGCTGGCCACGACGGGTTTGATTTACGACTGCTGGCTCGAATAGTCTTTCGCAATGGCTGAAGACACCCAGGTCACCTGGCTCACGCAGGAGGCACACGACCGACTGTCGAACGAGCTCGAGCAGCTCAGCGGCCCCGCCCGCCTCGAGATCGCCAAGCGCATCGAGGCCGCTCGCGAAGAGGGCGACCTCAAGGAGAACGGCGGCTACCACGCCGCCAAGGACGAGCAGGGAAAGATCGAGGCGCGCATCCGTCAGCTCACGCAGTTGCTGCGCACCGCTCAGGTGGGCGAGACGCCCGTGAGCCACGGCGTCGTGGAGCCCGGTGTGGTCGTGACCGCGGTCGTGGCCGGTGGCGAGGAGCGCTTCCTTCTCGGCAGCCGCGAGATCGCGGGCAACGCCGACCTCGACGTCTACAGCGAGCAGAGCCCTCTCGGCACCGCCGTGCTGGGTCTCAAGATCGGCGAGAAGACCACCTACACCGCACCCAACGGCCGCGACATCACGGTCGAGGTCACGAACGTCGAGACGTTCGAGGGCTAGATCCGCTCGTAGAGCACCACCACGAGGTTGGCGGAGTACCAGCGGTCGACCTCGCGGAACCCGGCCCGCGTGATGGACTCCTCGTTCTGCACGCGCTGGCGCCCGCTCGTCACGAGCACCGCCCGGTCGTAGCCCTCGAGCAGCGGGGCGTCGATCGGATCGGCCTTCTCCCAGAGATCCGGCGACTCCTCGAGGGGCACGGTGAGCGCCACGTCGTCGAACCCGCGGAAGGCCTCGGGGTAGGCGTACTCGATCACGCGCGCTGTCGCGCCCGGGTGGTAGGCGATGCTGCCGAAGACGAGGGCCGTGGGCTCGCCGCGGTCGATGCGGGCCACATCTCCCGCGCCCTGCGACCAGCTCGCGCCCTGCTTCGCCTCCGGTGTGCGCTGCCCGAGGTAGGACGGCACCGCGAGCACCACGAGGAGCGTCATGATCGACACCGCGACGACCGCGCGGGCGCGGAGGTTGGGCACCAGCATCGGCGCGGCGGCGATGGCGATCGCGACGGCCGGCAGCGCGAAGGTGAGGTACCGCGGTGAGTAGAGGGGCGTGATGAGCACGGAGGCGGCCATGATGGCGATCGTGGGCACCACGAGCCACGGCACCAGCACGGCCACCACGCTCCGGAGCGGACGGCGCAGCAGCAGCGCCGCGAAGCCGAGCGCCATGAGCGCCCATGCGGCCACGGCGAACGCGGGGTTCTTGGGGAAGAACTGGGTGAGGAACACTCCCCGCCACGTCTCCTGATCCACCGGCGCCACCCAGCTGAGCTGGCCGGACTGGCCCACCACCGCCACGATGATCGGCAGGCTCGCGAGCACCACCCCCACTGCCGTGATGCCGAAGCCGAGGAGCTCCCTCGTGTCGCGTCGGGCGATCCACCTCACCACGATCGTGACGGCGTGGGCCGCCACGATGAGGGCGAGGTAGAGGAACACGGCGGTCGACAGCACCGCGAGGGCGCCGTAGACCAGCCACCTCCACCAGCGCGCGCTCGGCCCGGTGGCGGCGAGGAACGCGAGCGTGAGGCCGACCGCGAGCAGCATGGTGAGCGCGTAGGAGCGGCCCTCGCCGCCCGCCCAGGTGAAGCGCGGCAGCACGATCAGCACGACACCGGCGAGCAGTCCGAGCCGTCGGCTGCCGAGCAGCCGTGCCGCGAGCAGCACGGTGAGCGCGGCGGCGACGCCCGCGAACACCGCGCTCGGCAGTCGCAGGGTGACGGGGTCGTAGCCCACGAGGTCGAACCAGAGGTGCAGCACGGCGTAGTAGACCGCGTGCACCGCGTCGACGCTCTCGACCATGCGCCCGAGCGAGGCCCAGCTGCGGGTGGCGGAGGCGATGGTGGCGGCCTCGTCGTACCAGATGGAGGGGATCCACGATCCGAGGAACGAGACCACGAACCCGAGCACGCCCACGAGCGTCGCATCAGCCCGTCTCGGCACGACCGCCTCCCGACATGGGCACCGACACGGGTGGTGGGGGCTCGGAGTGGGCGAGCGCGCGGCGGCGCCGGATCCACCAGCCGGCGACCACGATCACCACGGCCACGGCGAGCGCCACGCGCGACACCGTGAGCGAGGGCACGAGCAGCCGCACTGTGAGCGCGAGCGGGATCGCCAACCACTCCCACCGCCGGCTGAGCACCACGAAGGGCACGAGCAGCAGGGCGTACCAGGAGTACCGGGGGCTGAGCACCACGAGCACCGTGCCGATGAGCACGAGCTGGGCGACCCAGGGAGCCGTCGGATCCGCCTTCCACCAGCACAAGCCGGCCACGACCGCCACGATCACGAGGGCGGCGACGAGCGCGAGGTTGCCCGGCAGCACGAGCGAGAGCAGCGCGAAGCGCGATCCGTCTTCGTAGCCCTCCTCGCTCAGGTAGCCGGGGAGGTAGCCGATGACCTCGGGGCCGGAGAGCACCACGTAGGGCACGTAGAGCGCTGCGAACGTGGCGATCGACACGAGGATGACCGTGAACGGGCGGCGCTTCAGCAGCGGGGGTGCCACGATCACGGGGATGAGCTTGGTGGCGATGGCGGCGCCCAGGGCGATGCCGCCCCAGACCCGACGGCCGGAGGCGATGAGGAGGCTCGCCGCGAGAGCCAGGAGCACACCGAGCGCATCGACGTGCGAGTTGGTGATGGCCTCGGAGGCCACGAACGGCGACCAGGCCCAGAGCGCCACCCAGGTGAGGTCGGCGGGGGCGGTGGCCCGCGAGTCCGCCGCGCCGCCCACCGCGAGCGCCTCACTGCCGCTCCCCGTTGCTGCGGCCCGTCGTCGCAGCGCCACGATGAGCATCGCCGTGACGCCGAGCGAGATGAGCAGCCCGCCTACCTGGAACGGCGCGTACTCCACCGTGTCGGCCACGGGCAGCCGCACCGCGGCGAAGTAGAGCTCGGCGAGCGGCGGGTAGATGGTGGGCACGTGGGGCCGGTTGATCGACGTGCACAGCGGATCGCCTCCGGGCACCGACGTGGTGCCGTAGACCCGCACCTGCTCGCACACGGCCTTGCCCTCGGCGGTCAGCGCGTCGGGTTCGGCGATGAGCCACGGCACGCGCAGGTCGGCGAGCTCGTCGGCCACCGGCACGTGGTCGTACGGCGAGAGGCCGGCACCCGCCACGATGCCGTCCCACGCATAGCGGGCCGAGTCGGTGCTCGTGTTCGGCGGGCCGAGCAGGGCGGCCCCGCCGATGACGAGCGATCCGGAGATCAGCAGCGGCAGCACGTGCGCGCGCGGCACCCGGCGCAGCAGCACGAACGCCACGGCGAGCAGCACCCACGCGAGCGCGGTGGTGGCCACGAGCGTGGGGCTCTCGGTGCGGGAGAACAGCTCGAGGGCGGCGCTCTGGTAGCCCACGACGGCAGCGAGAGCCAGCACCGCGAGGGCGGTGAGGATCGATCTGACCATGGAGGGGCTCACATTCGCTCGCCGAGTCGACGACCCGGTACTCAGTCAAGGATGCCCCGGCGAGATGGGCCTCGGGTGACGCCAGGTGGTTCGCGACCACACCGTGATCCGATTGGTGCACTCACCCCACTCGGAACTCTCCGATCACCGTGACCCCATCGGACTCGTAGACCGGGATGCTGTAGGACTTCCCCGCGGTGGCCTCCTGCCACTTCAGAGCATCCTCTGGGCTGGTGAAGCCCTCCATCGCCGTCGAGCCGTCGACGAAACTCAGTTCGGTCCTGCGGATGTAGCCGCGCGCGCCGTTCGTGGCCGTGGCCGACATCAGGTCGGCCTCGCCCGCGTCCTCCTTGTAGTTGCCGAAGGTCTCCCCCGCCTCGTTGACACCCCAGGCCGTCTCGATGTGGGTGACGAACTGCAGGGTGAACAGCGAGACGACGCCCGGATCCGAGTCGATGTAGATCGTGCCCCCGTCGGCGAGGTCGTGGTCCCTGTATGACCCGGGGCTGGAGCCCGTGGAGATCGACGCGATGTCGGTCTCCGTGCACGAGCTCGAACCGTTGTTGCCCCCGGGATCCTGGCCGAAGCGCACGGTTCCGGGCGTCACGCAGGTGTAGGAGACGCGCACGTGCGTCGCTCCCTCCGGGGGGTCGAGCTGCACGATCGCCGTCCAGCCCGAACCAGCCGGAGCGGGGTGCGGTGACGAGCCGTCGGCCCCGACCTGGAACGTCTCGCTCGGTCCCCGCAGGGAGATGACGGGCGAACCGGGCGAGATGCCCTCCGGGGCGGGGATTCCCCGCAGGCCCGCCTCGAGATCGACGGGCGGCCCAGCGCTCACGACGACGTCGGGCTCGAACGAGGCCGAGGCCGCGGTGACGGCGCCGCCCGCGAGAAGGCCGGCCGCCGCGAAGACCGCGATCCCCGTCCACGGAGAACGGCGACGGGGTGCAGCCGCGGTCACCGACTCCACCAGAAGACGTCGGAAGGCGGCACGACGGCCCGGGTCGAACTCAGGGATGCTCATGCGGGGGTCTCCTCGAACTCGAATCCGCCGGGCCGCGCGAGAGGCGCCTCCTCGGACAGAAGGTCTCTGGCGCGGTGCCGCGCCCGGGTGAGCCGCGCTTTGGCGGCGTGCTGGGTGATGCCGAGGGCCGCGGCGCTCTGCGCCAGCGAGAAGCCCTCGACCGCGGTCAGCAGGAGGATCTGCCGGTCGGCCGGCCTGAGGTCGCGCAAGGCGAGGGCGATCCGGCGTTCCAGGTGGAGCGCGGCGATGTTGTCGAGTGCCACCTCGCCGGCGTCCGCCACGGGCGGATCCGGAGGCAGCTTGGCCAGCAGGTTGCGATGCCGCCGACGGCTGCGCGAGGCGTTCCTCGAGACGTTCGCGGTCGTCACGAGCAGCCACGGCAGCAGAGAGGCATCGACCAGCCTCACCTTCGCCCGCAGCCGCCAGAGCTCGAGGAACACCGTGGCCACGATGTCCTCGGCCTCGTGCGGCGACGGCGCATCGCGCAGCGCCGCTCGGAAGAGTCTGCGCTCGTGCCGATCGAAGATCACGGCGATCGCCTCGCCGTCCCCCTCGAGGCAGCGTGCCCACACCACGTCGTCGGTCTCGTCCCCGGAATCCATGCTCACATCCTGGTATGTCCGGCATCGCGCACACGGGGACAGGCGGCCCCGTTCGGTCTCGACATCGCACTCCACGCGATGGGCACCCACCGAAATGGGGCGGCGCGCCGAAGACGGTGTGCGGGATGAGCGCGCCGGTGGTGGCGCGAGAGGGTTGGATGAGCACATGCGACGACTGCTGAACGGGATGCGCCGCTCGCTGTCGTCCCCCGTGCGCGACGCCCGGTCCGCCGTGGTGATCGGGCGGCTGCTCGCTCTGGCCTTCCTCGTGTGCTTCGGCACCGGGCTCTACAGCCACTTCCTGCAGGATCCGCTGCCCTGGATGCGCTTCGCGACCTGGCCCCAGCTCTACCAGGTGACGCAGGGCACCCACATCGTGGCCGGCATCGCCTGCTTCCCCCTGCTTCTCGGCAAGCTCTACGTGGTCTACCCGCAGCTCTTCCAGACGCCCGCGCTGAAGGGCCCCGTGCACCTGCTCGAGCGCGCCTCGATCGCGCTGTTCGTGGGCGCCTCGCTCGTGCAGATCGTGATCGGGCTGCTCAACACCTACCAGTGGTACCCGTTCCCGTTCAACTTCAAGCAGGTGCACTGGGCGCTGTCGTTCGTGATCATCGGGTCGCTCGCCATCCACATCGCCGTGAAGCTGCCGATCATCGCGCGCAACTGGTCGCGGCGGGTGCCGGAGGAGGACGACGTGCCGCCCGCCGTCGACGAGACCCCCACGCATGGCGTGACCGGGCGCGTGATGCGGTGGATCGACCACACCCCCTCCCCCGAGCCCGCTCTCAGCCGCCGCGGGTTCTTCACCGCCGTCGGCGTCTCCACCGTGGCCGTGATGGCGCTCACCGCCGGGCAGTCGTTCGCAGCTCTCAAGCCGCTCAACCTCTTCGGCCCCCGGCAGAAGGACATCGGGCCGCAGGGGGTGCCGATCAACCGCACGGCCGAGGCGGCGAAGGTCACGGAGTCGGCGATGGCGGCGGACTGGGTGCTCTCGGTCATGGCCGCGGGCACGGTGGCCACCTTCACCCGCGCGCAGCTGCTCGCCCTCCCCCAGACCCAGGTCGATCTGCCGATCGCGTGCGTGGAGGGCTGGAGCCAGATGGCCACCTGGAAGGGCGTGCGGATGCGCGACCTGCTCGAGGCGGCCGGCGCGCCGAGCGACAAGCGGCTCACCGTGAACAGCCTCGAGGAGCGCGGCGGCTACCGCACCACCGAGATGGGGCCCGAGTACGTGGGCGACGATCTCACCCTCGTGGCGCTCGAGCTCAACGGCGGCACCCTCGACATCCAGCACGGGTATCCGGCTCGGGTGATCGCACCCGGCCGGCCCGGGGTGCTGCAGACCAAGTGGCTGAGTTCTCTGGAGGTGGCGTCGTGAAGATCGCCCGGATCGTGCTGCTCGCCATCGGACTCCTCGGCCTGGCCGTGGGCGCCGTCGTGATGGTCACCGAGGTGCGACCCGCGCAGATCGTGGGCGTCGGCATCTGGATCGTCGGCGCGATCGTGCTGCACGACGCCGTGCTCTCACCCGCGCTGCTCGGCGTGGACGTGCTCATGCGGCGCACGGGGCGCCGGGTGCGGCTCGCGGTCGTGGTGATCATCCAGGTGGGCGTGGTGGTCGGCGCGATCATGAGCCTGCTCGTGCTGCCCGAGCTGTACGCCCAGACCCTGGGGCCGAAGAACGACACGGTGCTGCCGCTCGACTACGGCGCCAACCTGGCGCTGTTCTGGATCGTGACGGCGGTGCTCACCGCCGTGGCCTGCATCGTGTACGTGCGAGCGGTCCCCCGCCGCCCCGCGACCATCCGCCCCTAGGGGCCCCGTCGACTGGGCTCAGCGGGCGGTGAGGGCGCTCAGTGGGAGGCGAACGCCGGGACGGCGAGGGCGGCGACGGTGCGCGCGAAGCGCGTGCTGGGGGCCAGGGCCGCCACCTCGAGCGCGTCGTGGTACGTGTCGACGTCGTTGACCTCGGGCAGGAACCCCACGGTGAGGCCCGCGGCGCTGAGGCTCGCGAGCTGCAGCGCTCCCGTGTCGTCGCGCGACATGGGCACGCCGCGCAGCACGTCGCCGATGGGCTCGCGCATGGCGAGTCCCCACCAGCCGCCATCGCTCGCCGGGCCGAAGAAGGCGTCGGGAGCGGTGGCCGAACCGTCGTCGGGGCCCCAGGCCTCGAGCACCGCGTCGACGTGCGCGCGGGTGAGTTGGGGGGTGTCCATGCCGATGAGCAGCATCGGTCCGTCGATCTCGTCGAAGACCGCACCGAGGCGCACGTCGAGATCGCCCTCCACCTGCTGCACGATCTCGAAGCCCTTCGCCTCGGGGGGCAGCAGGCTGCCGCCGAAGGCGATCACCCGACGGGTGGCGGGCAGCGAGGAGACGAGCGTGAGGGTGTCTGCAAGGCTCGCAGCGGCCACCTCGGCGGCCTGCTCGAGCGAGAGCGGCGGGTGGAGCCGGGTCTTGACCCGGCCGGCGACGCATTCCTTGGCGATGACGACGATCGTGAGCAAGGAGACCTCCAAGGTTCGGAGCCGCGATTGCGCCTCACCCTACGTGTTCGGAGGAGAACCCGCCGCGGATTGCGCACCCCCTTGCCACCGGGCGTTCACTCGGCCTTCACTCAGCGAGGGGTTCGTGCCCGTTCGTCGCGGAGGAGGGCCGACATGTCCTTGATGGCGGTGATCGTGCCCTTGAGGGTGCCCGTGACCTTCGAACGGCCCACGCGCGGCGAGTAGGGCGCGTCGATCTCCACGATGCGCCAGCCCGCCGAGTGCGCGCGCAGCAGCATCTCGAGCGGGTAGCCGCTCCGCCTGTCCTCCAGCCCGAGCGCCACGAGCGGCTCGCGGCGCGCGACCCGGAGCGGTCCGAGGTCGCTCAGCCGGATGCCGGCCCGGCGATGGATGAGGAACGCGAGCGCCCGGTTGGCGAACCGCGCGTGCAGCGGCCACGCCCCGCGCCGAGTGGGACGCCGCCTGCCGAGCACGAGGTCGGCCTCGCCAGAGGCGCCAGCCGACCCGCCATGCTGAACGCCATCGGATCCGCCTGGCCGAGCGCCGCCGGGAGCGGAGGCGAGCAGCGCTACGAGCTCGGGCAGCTGCGCGGGATCCATGGAGGCGTCGGCGTCGCAGAAGGCGACGATGGGAGCGGTGGCCGCGAGCAGCCCCGCGTGCGCGGCGGCACCGAAGCCGCGGCGCGACTCCGAGACCACCGTGGCACCGGCCTTGCGGGCCACGGCCGCCGAGTCGTCGGTGGAGCCGTTGTCGACAACGATGCCCCGGTACCCCTCGGGCAGGCGCGAGAGCACCCACGGCAGCGCCCGCTCCTCGTTGAGGCACGGCAGCACCACATCGACGAGCGCCGGAGCGCCGGCTGAGGGGACTGCGCCGTCGGCGGCGGTCATCGGACGGCCGCACGGAGGGGGGCCGCCGCGAACTCGCGCATGCCCTCCTCGAAGTCGATGCCGGCGCTCCAGCCGAGCTCGTCGCGGATGAGCGCCGACGACGCGGTGATGTGCCGCACGTCGCCGAGCCGGTACTCCCCCGTGACCACGGGCGAGGGCCCGCCTGCCGCGCGAGCGAGCGCTGCGGCCATGTCGCCGATCGTGTGCACCACACCGCTGCCCACGTTGAACGCGCGGAAGGTGCCGGAGGGCTGCGCGCTCACCCCGGACACCGCGGCCAGGTTCGCGCCCGCCACGTCGCGCACGTGCACGAAGTCGCGGCGCTGCCCGCCGTCTTCGAACACCCGCGGCGCCTCACCCCTCGCGAGTGCCGATCGGAACAGCGAGGCCACCCCCGCGTAGGGCGTGTTCTGCGGCATCCCGGGCCCGTAGACGTTGTGGTAGCGCAGCCCGATCGCCCGGCCGCCCGTCGATCGCGCCCACGAGGCCGCGAGGTGCTCCTGGCCGAGCTTGGTGCCGGCGTAGACGTTGCGCGGATCGAGCGGCTCGGACTCGGCGATGAACTCGGGCTCGAGCGGCTCCCCCGTCTCCGGGTCGAGCGGCTCGAAGCGCCCCGCGTCGAGATCGGCCTGAGCCCGCGGCAGGGGCCGCACCCGGCCGCGGCTCGAGCGGTAGGCGCCCTCGCCGTAGACCACCATGGAGGAGGCGAAGACGTAGTCGGCGATCCCGGCCCTCGTCATCTCGGTGAGCAGCATGGCGGTGCCGAGCTCGTTGGAGGCCACGTAGTCGGCGGCGTCGTAGAAGTCCACGCCGAGCCCCACCTTGCCCGCCTGGTGGCACACGGCGTCGACGCCTGCGAGGGCCGATCGCACGGCCTCGTCGTCGCGCACGTCGGCGTGCACGAACTCGACGCCCGCGGGCACACCGGATGATGCCGGAGTCGCCGAGGCGCCGTGCACGTCGGCCCGCAGCGAGTCGAGCACACGCACGCTCCAGCCGCCGGCCAACGCCGCCTGCACCACCTCGCGGCCGATGAACCCGGCCCCACCGGTCACAAGGAGCAGACCGGGCGCACCGGCACCAGAACCAGTCCCGGTACCGGCACCGGCACCGACACCGGCCGAACCTGCGCCCGTCACTGCTCGATGCGCAGTTCGTAGCCCGCGTCGCGGAGCTTGGCGATCACCAGCTCGCGGTGATCCGGACCCCTGGTCTCGATGTGCAGCACGAGCTCGACCTGGCTGATCTGCAGCCCCTTGCCGTGCCGCGTGTGCTGCACCTCCACCACGTTCGCGTTGGCCTCGGCCACGAGCTCGGCGGTGCGGGCCAGCTGGCCGGGGCGGTCGGGCAGCATGATGCGCAGCTTGAGGTAGCGCTCGGAGGCGGCCAGCCCGTGGCTGATGACGCGCTGCATGAGCAGCGGATCGATGTTGCCCCCCGAGAGCACCACCACGGTCTTGCCTGCGTCTGTGACCTGCCCCGAGAGCATCGCCGCGACGCCCACCGCGCCGGCGGGCTCCACGACCTGCTTGGCGCGCTCGAGCAGCATCAGCAGCGCCCGCGCGGTGTCGGCCTCGGTGACCGTGACCACCTCGTCGACGAGCTCGCTGATGATGCTGAAGTTGAGGATGCCGGGCTTCGAGACCTGGATGCCGTCGGCGATCGTGGGCGACGTCACGATCTCGAGGGGCTCTCCGGCCGCGAGCGAGGGCGGATAGGCCGCGGCGTTGGCGGCCTGCACCCCGATGACGCGGATGGACCTGCCCTCCACGGCGGCCCGCTGCTTCACGGCGCTCGCGATGCCCGAGATGAGCCCGCCGCCGCCGATGGGCACGACGATCGTGTCGGCATCCGGAACCTGGTCGAGGATCTCGAGACCGAGGGTGGCCTGCCCCATCACCACGTCGATGTGGTCAAACGGCGGGATGATCACGGAACCGGTGGCCTGCGAGAACTCGGCGGCCGCGCGCAGCGCCTCCTCCACGGAGTGGCCGCGCAGGATGACGTCGGCGCCGTAGTGGCGCGTGGCCTGGAGCTTCGGCAGCGGCACACCGACGGGCATGAAGATGGTGGCCTTGATGCCGAGCTCGCGTGCTGCGAAGGCCACGCCCTGCGCGTGGTTGCCGGCCGAGGCCGCCACGACGCCGCGGGCCTTCTCCTCGTCGGTGAGGTTGGAGATGCGGTTGTACGCACCGCGGATCTTGTACGAGCCCGTGCGCTGCAGGTTCTCGCACTTCATGAACACGGGCGAGCCGATGATGTCGGCGAGGAAGCGCGAGCTCTCCATGGGCGTGACCTGCGCGGCCTTGGCCACGCGGAGGCGGGCGGCCTCGATCTCGGGCAGGGAGGGCCCGGCGAAGCCCTCATCGGCGAGGGGCGCGCTCGGCTCCGTGGGCGGGTAGGTGAGGCTGGTGGGCTCAGACATCGGTGAGGGGATCCTTCGGTGGTGTGAGGGCGCGCTCGGCGGCGGACTGCCGCCACGTGCCCTCGGCGACGTACTTGACCATGGCGTTGAGGGTGGCGACGAGCGGCACGGCGAAGAAGGCGCCCGCGATGCCGGCCACCATCGATCCGCCCGCCACCGCGAGCACCACGGCGAGGGGGTGCACCTTCACGGCGGTGCCCATGACGAGCGGCTGCAGCACGTGGCCCTCGATTTGCTGCACGAGCAGCACGATGCCGAGCATGATGAGGGCGATCACCCAGCCGTTGTAGACGAGGGCGATGAAGACGGCCACGGCGCCCGTGAGCACCGCACCGATGATGGGGATGAACGACCCGAGGAACACGAGCACCGCGATGGGGATGGCGAGCGGCACCCCGAGGATGGCCGCCCCCACGCCGATGCCCACCGCGTCGATCGACGCCACGAGGATCTGCACCTTCACGAAGTTCTGCAGCGTGGCCCAGCCGGCTCGCCCGGCGCCATCGGTGGCCGAGCGGGCCTTGCGCGGGAACAGGCGCACGATCCAGGTCCAGATGCGCTCGCCGTCGATGAGGATGAAGAGCGTCGAGAACAGGGTGAGCAGCACTCCCGCGAGCACGTGGCCGATGCTCGACCCCACCGCGGCGGCCCCCGAGAGCAGCGCCTGACCGTCCTGCTGCAGCATGGCCCAGGCCTGGGCCACGTAGTCGTTGAACTCGGTCTCCGAGACCTGCAGCGGCGACTCGGCGAGCAGCAGCTTGAGGTCGTTGTAGGAGTTCATGGTCTGCGAGCGCAGGTCGTCGAAGCCCGAGGTGACCTGGGTGACGACGAGGAAGATGAGGCCGGCCACCACCACGAGCGTGCCCACCTCGGCCGCGGCCACGGCGAGCCCCTTGGGCCAGTGGTGCCGCACGAGGAAGTTCTTGAACGGCACGAGCAGCGCCGAGAGCACGACCGCCACCATGAGCGGGATGACGAGCAGCCGCAGCTGGATGATGAGGAAGCCGAGGGCGGCGAGCACACCGAGCACCACGAGGATGCGCCACGACCAGGCACCGGCGATCTGCATGCCGGCCGGCACGGTGTTGAGAGGAACGGTGCTCTGCGGGTCCGGCGTCACGGCCGGGGCCGAGGCCCGCTCAGCCCGCACCTCGCCGGCCCGAGGCGCGGGGGACGGAGACTTCGGCGCACCATGGCGCAACCGCCCGAACGGAGACATGAGCCAAGTCTAGGAGCGCTTGTATGCGCCCGCTCGCATGCGCGTCACAGCTCCCGGCGCTCGACCGCGACCGGGGCGCCCGCGAACTGCAGCAGCAGGCTCGAGTCGATCTCGGGCACGAAGCCCGCGGCGTGCTGCACGGCGATCACGGTGCCGTCCTCGAGCGCCACCGAGGTGCGCCGGAACGAGCCGAGGAAGCTCGTGGAGACCACCTCGACCGGCAGGCCGGAGTCGCCGAAACGCAGATCCTCGGGGCGCACGAACGCCACCACATCACCGTCTGGTGCCGCCTGGTCGATGAGCGGCAGCCGCACGCCGCCCTCGAGCTGCACCTCGCCGCCCGCGACGACCCCGGGCAACCGGTTGCTCTGCCCCACGAACTCGGCCACGAAGGCCGTGGCCGCGCGACCGTAGAGCTCCTCGGGAGATCCGATCTGCTCGATGCGGCCCGCGCGCATGACGGCGACCCGGTCGGCCACCGCGAGCGCCTCCTCCTGGTCGTGCGTGACGAAGAGGGTCGTGATGCCGAACTCGCGCTGGATGCGGCGGATCTCGTCGCGCAGCTGCACCCGCACCCGGGCGTCGAGCGCCGAGAGCGGCTCGTCGAGCAGCAGCACGCGAGGCTCTGTGACGAGCGCGCGGGCGAGCGCTACGCGCTGCTGCTGACCGCCGGAGAGCTCGTGGGCGAAGCGAGCACCGAAGCCGCCGAGGCCCACCATCTCGAGGGCGTCGGCCGCTCGCGAGCGCCGGGAGGCCGCGGGCACCTTGCGCATCCGCAGCCCGAACTCCACGTTGGCGAGCGCCGTCATGTGCGGGAACAGCGAGTACGACTGGAACACCATGCCGATGTCGCGGCGCCTCGCCGGCACACCGGAGACGTCGCTGCCGTCGATGAGCACCTCTCCCCCGGTGGCGGACTCGAGGCCCGCGAGCACCCGGAGTGCCGTGGTCTTGCCGCATCCGCTCGGCCCCAGCAGAGCCACGAACTCGCCGGGCTCGATCACGAGGTCGATGCCGTCGAGGCCGCGGTGGCCGCCCGGGAACTCCTTCTCGATGGCGCGGAGCTCCACGCGGGCTCCCGTCTCGGGCCCGGTGCCGGTCTGTGCGGTGGGAGTGAGTGTCGTCGTCATGCGCGTGCCTTCTTCTGAGTGCGCGGTCCCGCGCCGATGAATCCGATGCCCACGAGCAGCACGAAGGCGAAGGCCAGCGCGAGCAGGGCGAAGATGATGGCCACGAACGGATCGGCCTTCGAGACGATCACGAGCGAGGTCTGCAGGTTCACGCGGTTGAGCAGCGCCGCGATCGTGTACTCGCCGAGCACCACGGCCACCGAGATGAACGAGGCCGCGAGCAGGCCGCGGCGGATGTTGGGCACCACGACGCGCAGCAGGATGGTGAGCCAGCCCGCTCCCAGGGATCGCGCGGCCTCGCTGAGCGTCACGACGTCGATGGCCTGCAGGTTCGCCTGGATGGCGCGGTAGGCGTAGGGCAGCACGAGGATCCCGTAGGCGAACGAGAGCGGCCAGACACCCGATCCGAAGATCTTCGCCACGACCGAGTAGACGGGGGCGAGGCCCACCACGAGCACGATGGCCGGGATGGTGATGGGCAGCAGGCAGACGAACTCGAGCACCCGCTGCAGGCCGGGGAAGCGGATGCGCACGAGCACCATGGTGGGCACGAGGAGCACGAGCATCACGATGACTGTGACGACCGCGAGCACGAGCGAGTTGGTGAGGCCGGTGAGGATGGGCTTGTACTCGCCCGTGAGCCCGCCTCCGCCGAAGAGCTCCGCCCAGCGGGCGAAGTCGTAGCCGCCCTCGAGGCCGCGCCGCAGCGTGAACTCGAGCATGGCGCCGATGGGCACGAGGAAGAGGCCGCCGATGACGGCGACGATGATCCACCTGGTGAGCCGCGAGGGCCCGGGGTGCACGGTCGGGAGCGTGCGGCCGGTCTTGGCGGTGCTGCCGGTCTTCAGCGAGGAACCGGCGCTCATCGCTGCCACCTCGCCGCGCGGCGCATGAGGAGCGAGTAGAGGGTCATCACGACGACCATGACCACGATCATGCCGAGCGCGAGGGCGCCGGCGAGGTTCTCGCGACCGAGCACGGTCTCGCTCGTGAGCGCCGCGCGGATCTGCAGCGGCACGATCTGCGAGCCCTGGCTCGTGAGGGCCGCCGCGGTGGCGAACGAGGAGAAGGCGTTGGCGAAGAGCAGCAGCAGGCAGCCGAGGAACGACGGCAGCAGCACGGGGGCGCCGATATGCCGCCAGTAGCTCAGGATGCCGCCGCCCAGCATGGCGTTCGCTTCGGCCCACTGCGGTTTGAGGCTCTCGAGGGCCGGCAGGAACGTGATGATCATGAGCGGCACCTGGAAGTAGATGTAGGGCAGGATCAGCCCCGGGGTGTCGTAGAGCCACACGCCGTCGGCGAAGATGTCGAGGCCGAAGGTGTCCTTCAGGTAGATCGTGATCATGCCCTGGATGCCGATGGTCGCCACGAAGGCGAAGGCGAGCATGACACCACCGAACTGGGCGAGCACGCCGCTCGCCGCATCCACGATCGAGCGCAGCGCACCCGTGGGCTTCGCGCCGATGAGGGCGTAGCAGAACAGGGCGCCGAGCACCGCGCCCACCACGGCGGTGAGGGCCGAGAGCCAGAGCGAGTTGCCGAAGGTGTTGAGCACCACGGGGTCGCCGAGGGCCGCGAGGTTGGTGAACGTGAAGGCGCCGTCGCCGTCGACGAGGCCCGTGAGCAGCGCCAGCACGGTGGGCAGCGCGAGGAAGAGCAGGATGTAGGCGGCGAAAGGCACGAGGCCGAGCACACTGCCGGAGATGAGGGAGCGCCCCCTCCGGGGCGCACCCGAACCCCGGGTCGGCAGGATGCCTGCCGACCCGGGGCTCAGGATGCGTTCGTCGGTCACTGGACCGCGGCCGCCCACTTCTCACCGAGCAGCGTCGAGGCCGCCTCGGCCTGCGCGGCGTCGGGCACGACGGTCTCGTCGGGGGTCTCGGGCAGAGCCGAGAAGAGCTCCTCGTCGATGGTGCCGGCCTCGGCCATGGCGTCGGCGCGCACGGGGCGGGCGCCTCCGGCGAGCCACAGGTTCTGCGCCTCGTCGCTGTAGAGGAACTCCTGCCACAGGCGCGCGGCGGCCGGGTTGGGCGCATCCACGTTCACGGCCTGGTTGTAGTAGCCCGCGTAGCCGGTGCCCGGGAGGATGGCGACCTCCCAGTTGCGCTGGCCCTCGAGGTCGGCTCCGTAGCCCACGTTGAGGTAGTCCCAGTCGAAGACCACGGGGGTCTCGCCGCTCGCGATGGTGGCGGGCGTCGGGTCGATCTTCACGAAGTTGCCGGCCTTGTTGAGCTCGGAGAAGAAGTCGATCCCGGCCTGGAAGTCGTCGACCGATCCACCGTTCTGCACGGCGGCGAGGCCCACGGCGGCGAAGGCCGCACCGGCCTGGGTCGGGTCGCCGTTGATGGCGACCTTGCCCTTGTAGTCGGCGCCGAGCAGGTCCTCGAGGCTCTCGGGGGCGGGGACGGCGTCGGGGTCGTAGCCGATGGCCATGTATCCGCCGTAGTCGCCGACCCAGAGGCCGGACTGCTCCTTGAGCGCATCCGGGATGTCGTCCCAGGTCTCGACCTTGTAGGGAGCGAACTGGTCGGTGTTGGCGAGTGCGACGGCGGCACCGAGGTCGAAGACGTCGGGTGCGGTGTCCTGACCCGCGAGGTTCTCGGCGGCCTGGATCTCCTCGGCGCTCGAGGCGTCGGGGCTGGCCTCGTTGATGGTGATCTCGGGGTACTTCTCGGCGAAGGCGTCGAGCACGGCGCCGTAGTTCGCCCAGTCGCGCGGCAGCGCGATGACGTTGAGGGCGCCTTCGGCCTTGGCGGCCTCTTCGAGGGCCTCGAGCGAGCCGAAGTCGGCGAGGCTCGTGGCGGTGGCGGCGTCGACGGCCGCGCCGTCGGTGGAATCGCCGGCGGTGGCCTCGGCCGAGCAGCCGGTGAGGCCGAGGGCGAGAGCTGCGACGACGGCTAGGCCCGTGGTCGCGATGCGCTTGGTGAGCACGTGTTCCTCCATGATGTCGGCCGCCGGCCGCCCGCGCTGTGAGCGGGCAGTTGCGGTGCCGGTGCGCCGACACGAGCAGACTAGGGAGGCTGTGGGGCGCACATCCGTCGGCTCCGTGAACCGGGTGTGAACGACCGATGTCGGGATCCGCGGGGCCGGGCGCCGGGGGTGTCGGAGGCCCCGGGTAGGGTCATGGACCATGGTCGACAGCATCTCCGCCGCGCTGGCCCGGCGCGTGGCCCTCGCCGCGCAGGGCTTCGGCGCGGCACCCGGCAGCACGCCGGGAACCCCCGGAACGCGCCAGTTCGGCCTGCTGCTGCGACGCCTGGGGCTGCTGCAGATCGATTCGGTGAACGTCTATGAACGCAGCCACTACCAGCCCGTCTTCGCGCGCCTGGGGCACTTCGACAAGGCGCTGCTCGACCGGCTCACCTACGGCAGGTCGGTCACCGAGTACTGGGCGCACGAGGCGTCGTTCCTGCCGATCGAGACGCTGCCGCTCCTGGGGTGGCGCAAGCAGGAGTACCGCGACTGGTACGCCGCTCGGGCCGCGAGCGGCGGTTCCGACCCGGCCGCCGAGGCCATGATCGGGTGGCTGCGGGCCGAGCTCGCCGCCAAGGGGCCGATGCGCGCGAGCGAGATCGAGCACGAGTCGAACCGCAGGCAGGGCCCCTGGTGGGGCTGGTCGGAGGTCAAGCGGGGGCTCGAGACGATGTTCCGCACGGGAGACGTGGTCTCGGCGGGGCGGGTGCGCTTCGAGCGTGTCTACGCGCTGCCCGAGCAGGCGCTGCCGGACTCGGTGCTCGGCGTGGAGGTGCCGCGGCCGGAGGCGATCCGGCAGCTGATGTCGATCTCGGCGCGCGCTCACGGGATCGGCACGGTGAAGGATCTGGCCGACTACTTCCGGCTCAAGACGGTCGACGCCCTGCCGGCCATCCAGGCCCTCGAGGAGGAGGGCGAGCTCATCCCGGTCGCCGTCGACGGGTGGGCGAAGCCGGCCTGGCTGCACCGCGACGCGCGACGGCCCAGGAGGCTCGAGGCGGCGGCGCTGCTCTCGCCGTTCGACCCGGTGGTGTGGGAGCGTTCGCGCACCGAGCGGCTCTTCGACTTCCACTACCGCATCGAGATCTACACACCCGAGCCCAAGCGGGTGTTCGGCTACTACACGCTGCCCGTGCTCATCGACGACCGCATCCCGGCCCGCATCGACCTCAAGAGCGACCGCCAGGCGGGAGTGCTGCGCGTGCAGTCGGCCTGGGCCGAGCCCAACCTCCACCCCGACGACATCCCCCGCATAGCCGCCCTCCTCCGCACAGCAGCCGCCTGGCAGAACCTCCCGGGCCCCATCCACATCACAGGCAGAGGCACCCTCGCAGCAGCCCTGGCCGCCGAACTGAAATCACAGTGACGCCCGCCCATCCCCGACGCAACAGGGCCCTCCCACCCGACCCAAGGTGAGGACGTCGCCGCGTAGCGACGGCGCCCGAACATGCCCCCCGCGCCGCAGAGGCGGCGGCGCGGCAACTAGAACGAGCCGCCCATCGTGCGCAGGCGCTCGACGCGCTCCGGCAGCGGCGGGTGGGTCGAGAAGAGCTTGTCCATGATGCCGGGCTTCATCGGGTCCGAGATCCACATGTGCGACATCGACGACGACTGCCGCAGCATGGGGCGCCCGTAGGCGGCGAGCTTCTCGAGGGCGCTCGCGAGCGCATCCGGGTGCCTCGTGGTCATGGCGCCCGTCGCATCCGCCAGGTACTCGCGCTGGCGGGAGACGGCGAGCTGGACGACCGTGGCGATAAGCGGGGCGATGATGATGGCGATGAGGCCGAACACCATCATGATCGGGTTGGCGTTGTTGTTGCCGCGCCCGAAGAGCGTGAGCCGCAGCAGCAGGTCGGCCACGAAGCCCACCGCCACCACGAGACCGAAGACGATCATCGACACCCGGATGTCGTAGTTCTTGACGTGGCCGAGCTCGTGCGCCATGACGCCCTCGAGCTCCGAGTCGTCCATGATGGCGAGGAGGCCCGTGGTGGCGGCCACGACGGCGTGCTCGGGATCGCGACCCGTGGCGAAGGCGTTGGGTGCCGGATCATCGATGATGTAGACCTTCGGCATGGGCATGCCTGAGGCGATCGAGAGGTTCTCGACCACGCGGTAGAGCCGCGGGTTGTCGCGCTTCTCGATCTGCCGGGCGCCGCTCACGGCGAGGGCCTGACCGCTCGCCGCGAAGTACTGGATGAGCGCGTAGACGATGGCCACGACGACCGTGATGATCACGATCGTGAGGTTGCCGTAGACGTAGCTGGCGAGCCAGCCGAGCCCACCGATGATCAGCAGGAACAGCGCGATGATGATGACCGTGTTGCGCTTGTTCTTGGCTATGGCGCGATACATGGACCGGTTCTAGAACTGCACGCGCGGCGGCTCGGCGATGGCCGCCACGTCGGAGACCTCGAAGAACTCGCGCTCGGTGAAGCCGAGGCGGCGGGCGAAGACGTTGTTGGGGAACTGCTGGATCTTGGTGTTGAGCTCGCGTACACCACCGTTGTAGAAGCGGCGCGAGGCCTGCACCTTGTCTTCGGTGTCGACGATCTCGGCCTGCAGCTGCAGGAAGTTCTGGCTGGCCTGCAGCTGGGGGTACGCCTCGGCGACCGCGAAGATGCTCTTGAGCGCGTTCTGCATGTGGTTCTCGGCGACCGACGCCTCGGCGGGCCCCTGGGCCCCGAGAGTCTCGGCGCGTGCCTTCGTGACGTTCTCGAAGACGGCCTTCTCGTGTGCCGCGTAGCCCTTGACCGACTCGATCAGGTTGGGCAGCAGATCGGCCCGGCGCTTGAGCTGCACGGTGATGTCGCTCCACGCCTCGTCGACCCGCACCTTGAGCGAGACGAGCGAGTTGTAGGTCGCCCACAGGTAGATGCCGATGATGACGACGAGTGCGACGACGATGAGTACCGGGATCAGCCATTCCATGGCCCCGAGTATAGCGATCCGACGGGTGTCGTTCAGGGGCCGCGGGGTGCTCTCCCAGCTACCGCGACCCGGCGACCGATGCGATCGGTCGCCTACCGCGATTCGGCCAGCAGCCGGAACCAGCGGTAGGAGTCCTTCGGCGTGCGCGTGAAGTCGTCGAAGTCCACGTGCACGAGTCCGAACCGCTGCGTGAACCCCGCCGCCCACTCGAAGTTGTCGAGCAGCGACCAGGCGAAGTAGCCGCGCAGGTCGATGGCGGAGGCCGGGCCGCCGCCCGACACGGCCCGCACGGCGGCGTCGAGGTGCTCGGCGAGGTAGTCGATGCGTCGCCCGTCGGCCACGAAGGGTGTGCCGTCGTGCTCGTCGAGCTCCACGAGGTCGGGGAAGCTCGCGCCGTTCTCGGTGATGTACACGGGCGGCAGCACGTCGCCGTAGCGCTCGGCGATCTCGTCGAGGGCGGTGCCGAGGAACTCGGGGGCGATGGGCCAGCCGAAGCCCGTGCGGTCGAACTCGGGCCACGGCTCGAGGTGGAACGGCAGCTTCGCCATGGCAGACGACGCCCCATCCGGGTTGGCCGAGCCACCCGACCCCGCCGCGATGCGCGTGGGCATGTAGTAGTTGAGGCCGTAGAAGTCGAGCGGTTGCGAGATGAGGGCGAGGTCGGCCGGATCCGCGTCGAGGATGGCCCCGAAGAGCGGCGCGAAGCCCTCGGAGGGCTCCGCATAGCGGCCGAGCAGCACCGGATCGGCGAAGAGCCGGTTGTGCAGCAGGTCGAACAGCTCGGCGAACACCACGTCGGGCTCGTCGGCCGTGGCGGCCACCACGGGCGAGTGCACGTTGACGATGCCCACCTGGCCCCGCACATCCGCTGCTCGCAGTGCCTGCACGGCGACACCGTGCCCCACGAGCAGGTGGTGGGCCGCGGGCAGCGCATTGAACAGGCGGGTGGCGCCCGGCGCGTGCACACCCAGCGCGTAGCCCTGCAGTGTGACGGTCGCGGGCTCGTTAAGGGTGGCCCAGTGGCCGATCCGGTCGCCGAACTCCTCGCCCAGGGCGAAGGCGAGGTCGCCGAAGCGCAGCGCCGTGTCGCGGTTGAACCAGCCGCCCGGCAGCTCGGTGGGCGTGTCCCAGTGGAAGAGCGTGGCGAAGGTGCTCACACCGGCGTCGTCGAGGCCGTCGAGCAGGCGGCGGTAGAAGTCGAGGCCCTCCTGGCGCAGGGCGCCGCGGCCCTCGGGCTGCAGGCGCGGCCATGAGAACGAGAAGCGGTACGCGTCGGCGCCGAGGTCGCGGAGGAGCGCGACGTCCTCCGGCATGCGGTGCAGGTGGTCGGCGGCGCGATCGGCCGTCGAGCCGTCGACGATGCGGCCGGGCTGGGTGGTGAACGCATCCCACACCGACTCGCCGCGGCCGCCCTCGTGGGTGCCGCCCTCGATCTGGAAGGCGCTCGTGGCGGTGCCGAGCACGAAGCCGTCGGGCAGGCGCGAGGCGAGGTCGCGGGCGAACTCGCGGCGCTCCTCGGGGGATCGCACGCTCACTCCCCCAGCACGCGGGCGAGGTAGGCGTTGGTGAACAGGCGCTCGGGATCGGCCGCGTCGCGGAGGGCCACGAAGTCGGCGTGCCGCGGGTAGAGCCCCGCCAGCTCGGCTGCGCTCTTCGTGTGCAGCTTGCCCCAGTGGGGCCTGCCCCTGTGCGTGTCCATGATCTCCTCGACGGCTTCGAAGTACTCGGTGTGGTCTTCGCGGTGGTAGCGGTGCACCGCGATGTAGCCGGTCTCCCGGCCCGTGGCGGTGGAGAGCCACAGGTCGTCGGCGGCGGCCTGCCGCACCTCGATGGGGAAGGAGATGCGCCAGCCCCGCTCGGTGATGAGGGCATCGATGGCCCGCAGCGCCTCGGGAACCGCCTCGGCGGGGAGAGCGTACTCCATCTCGCGGAAGCGCACGGTGCGGGAGGTCGCGAACACACGATGCGAGTGGTCGGAGTAGGTGCGGTGCGACCAGAGCCGCTCGGCGAGCCGGTTGACCGTCGGCACGATGGCGGGAGCGAGGCGACCGGCCGCGCACGTGACGCGGTAGACGCCGTTGGCCAGGAGGGTGTCGTCGAGGAACGCCTGGGCCCTGCCGAGCGGGGCGAGCTCGGTGTCGGCGGGGAGGCGGCGGTTGCTCTTGGTGACCGCCGTCGTGGTGCCGGGGAACCAGTAGAACTCGAAGTGGTCCGTGGCGGTGGCGTGGCCGTGCAGGTCGCCGATGACCTCGTTGAGGGGCAGCGGGCGCTCCACCGCCTCGAGGGCGAACGCGGGCACGCACTGCAGCGTCACCTCCACGATGATGCCGAGGGCGCCGAGCGAGAGGGCGGCGGCGGGGAGCAGCTCGGGCTCGTTCTCCTCGTCGATGCGGCGGAGCTCGCCCTCGGCGGTCACGAGCGTGATGCCGACCACCTGGGTGGCGATGCCGCCGAAGGCCGTGCCCGTGCCGTGGGTGCCCGTGGAGATCGCGCCCGAGATGGACTGCCGGTCGATGTCACCCATGTTGGCGAGCGCGAGCTCGTAGGGGCGCAGCAGTCGGGGCAGCTGGTGCAGGCGGGTGCCCGCGAGCAGGGTGACCCGCCCTCGATCGCGGTCGACCGACACGATGCCGGTGAGGTCGTCGAGCTCGAGCAGCACACCGGTGGCCACCGCGATGCCCGTGAAGCTGTGGCCGGCGCCGACTGCCTTCACCCTGAGGCCCGAACGGGCGGCGGCCGTGACGGCCCGCTGCACGGCGCCGATGCTGCCAGGGCGCTCCACGCGCACCGGCTGCACCGTCTCGGTGCGCGCCCAGTTGGTCCACGTGCCGTTCGATGCCGTCACAGGAACGCCTTCCCCTCGCCGCGGTAGGTCGGCACCACGTCGACGACCTCGCCATCCGACACCACCACGAATTCGTCGACGTGCTCGGAGAGCTCGCCCGACTTGGTGTGCCTGAGCCACACCCGGTCGCCCACGGCGAGGGCAGCGGCGCCCCGGCCCGAGAGCGGGGTCTGCACCTCGCCCGCCATCTCGCGGGGCTGCATCTCGACCGCGCGGGGCCAGACGATCTGGGGCAGCCTGTCCGGCGCGGGCGGGCCGGAGGCGATCCAGCCGCCGCCGAGCAGGGTCGCCATGTCGGCCCGGGGCTTGCGCACCACGGGCAGCGCGAAGGCCGCCGCGGGAGCGGGGCGGAACCGGGAGTAGGTGTCGAAGAGGTGGCCGCCGAGCAGGCCCGATCCGGCCGCGATCTCGGTGACGGAGGGGTCGGCGCTCGTGGACTCGAGGGAGCCCGTGCCTCCCCCGTTCACGAACTCGAGCGGGGCGAGGGCCCGCACGGCAGCCACGACGGCGCCGCGGCGCTCAGCGAGCTCGCGGATCGATCCGGCCTGCATGGCGTCGATGACCCGGCCCATCGCCCTCCGCACGAGCGGGTTGCCCGTGGGGCGGTTGCCCACGCCCGCGATCTGGGACTCGTACGCCATCATGCCCACGAGGGTGAAGCCCGGGCGGCGGAGCACCTCACGGGCCAGTGCCGTGGCGTCGTCGACGGTCGCGATGGGTGAGCGCCACACGCCGAGGCGGCCGAGGGCGGGGGCGGTGAAGGCGGAGTCGAGCTCGATCGCCACGCGGAGGGGCGGCCTCCCGCCCGGGGGCACGGCGGCGTCGATGAGGTCGAGGTGGGCTCGGGAGTCGATCATGAGGGTGATGGAGGCTGCTCGGCGCTCGTCGGCGGCGAGCTCGCGGAGGGCGTGGCGGTCGGCCGTAGGGTAGCCGACCACGATGTCGAGGGGGCCGGGGGCTGAGCGGGTGGGGCCGGCGGTCGCTGTGCCTGCGGCGGCTGTGCCAGCGTCCGTCTCGGCTGCGCGGTCGCTCAGCCAGAGGGCCTCGGGGAGGGTGTACGCGAGGATGCCGGCGTACCCGGGCAGGGCGAGCACCGCATCCTGCACCGCCCGCACGCGCACCGACTTGCTCGCCACGCGGATGGGCCGCCCGCTGGCCCGCTCGAGCATCGAACGGGCGTTGTGCACGAGCGCCTCGAGGCCGATGACCGCCACGGGGGGCTCGAGGTCGGCTGTGGCGTGGGTGAGGCTCCGCCAGTAGCGCTGCTCGTCGCGCCAGGCGAGCGGATGCGCGGGGGTGCGGGAGAGGTCGAGTCCGGTCATCGGGTGGTGCTCCGATCGGGGGTGGGATGCGGGGTCATCGCACGCTCCGCACGCGCGAGACGGCGATGGCGCCCGCGAAGCCGAAGAGGGCGGAGGCGAGGAAGAGCCCCGGGAAGCCGCCGATCCACGTCACGACCGCGGCGCCCACGAGGGGTGCGATCGCCTGGGGCACGGCGGTGGCGATGTTCATGATGCCGAGATCCTTGCCGCGGGAGTCCGGATCCGGGAGCACCTGGGTGGCGAGGGCCTGGTCGACCGAGAGGAACGAGCCGTAGCCGAGCCCCAGGATGGCGGCGGCCACCATGGTGACGGTGAGATCGGGCACGAAGGCGAGCAGCAGGGCGGCGATCGCCTGCAGCACCGCGGCCGCGAGCACGAAGACGCGGCGGCGGCCCAGGCGGTCGGAGAGCGTGCCGGCCACGATCGAGGCGATCACCACGAAGACCGTGTAGATGACGATGAGCACGAGCAGGTCGTCCTCGGCGTTCGGATCGTTGAGCCCGAACATGAGGAAGTACAGCAGCAGGGTGGTACCGAGGGCGTTGCCGATGTTGACGAGCACGCGGCTGAGCAGGGTCCAGCCGAAGTCGGGGTGGGTGCGGGGGCTCACCCAGAAGCCCTCGATGAGGGTGCGGAGGGTCAGCGGCTCGCGGGCCTTCGCGGTTCGGGAGGGGGCATCCGGAACCCAGAGGCAGAACGGGGCGACGAGGATGACGAGCAGCACGGCGACGGCGGAGTAGCCGAGCAGCTGGCCGGTGAAGAGGGTGGTGGCGAGCAGCACGCCGAGGATGAGGCCCACGGCTTGGGGTGCCGAGATGAAGCTCGAGGCGAGGCCGCGCTGGTGCACGGGCACCTGGTCGGAGAGCAGGGCGGTGAGGGCGGCGGAGAGCACACAGAAGCCGATGATGGCGAGGCTCCAGAACACGCCCATGAGCACGAGGTCGTGCTGCAGGCCGAGCAGCACGAGGGAGACGGCGAAGAGCAGGGTGCCGGCGGCGATCCAGGGGCGGCGGCGGCCGAAGCGGGAGGTGGTGCGGTCGGAGAGGGCGCCCGTGACGGGGAAGGTCACGAGGGCGAAGGCGCCGGCTATGGCGGAGATGATGCCGAACGCGACGACGGAGTCTGTCCACTGGGCGGTGTCGAGGCGGGCTTCGACCTGCAGCGGGAGGAGGAGCTGCACGGGAGTGAGCTGCGCCATCCACACGCCGAGCCACGCGGTGCCGAAGAGCGCGATCCACGCGCCCCCGACCCTCCGCACGGGCTCGGTGGCTTCGCCGCTGGTGGGGCCGGTGGCGCCGCCGCCGCTGGTTGCGCGGGAGGTGGCGCCGGGACCGCCGGCGGGGCCGGGGCGGCCGGCGGGGCCGGAGGTGGCACCGGGTTGTGCGCCGGGAACGGGCTCGCTCATCGCGCTGCCACCTCTCTGTGTGCCGCGCCCGCGCCGGGCTCGGTGGGGACGGCCGTCTGATGGGCCGGGATGGGGGCGGGGCCGGTCACCACTGCCTCGGCGGCGAGGGCGCGGGCGGCGAACGCGAGCCCCGCGTCGGCACGCGCGTCGGCCTCGCGCCGGCCGGGGTTCGCGGCGGAGGTGGAAGGCGGGGCGGAACTGGGCGTGAGCACGGAGGTCGCGATGGCGGTCGGGGCCGCGGTGGGTGGCGAGGTCGCGGCGGATGGCGAGGTCGCGGCTGATGGCGCGGGGGTGCCGGGCGCGGGGGTGCTGGGGGCGGGGGTGCTGGGGGCGGGGGTGCTGGGGGCGGGGGTGCTGGTGGTGGGGAGCGGGGGGTCGGCGGCGGCGATGTCGGCTAGCCAGGCGAGGGTGATGCCGTCGGTGAGGGCCACGAGGTGCGCGGCGGGGGTGTCGGTGCCCCCCGGCCACGTGCATCCGGTGCGGGAGGCCGCCTCGGCGAGCGCGTCGGCGGCGAGGCGGCGGTAGCTCGCGTACTGCTGGGCGGCGAGCGCCTGCATGCCCTCGGTGCGCAGGGCGTACTGGGTGAGCTCGAACATGGCGCGCTCGCGGGCCGGGTCGGCGCGCACGCCGTCGAAGTAGCGGCGCAGGCCCTCGGCGAGCACCTCCTCGAGCGAGCTCCCGGCGGCCGAGTCGAGCTGGAGAACGGCCTCCTGGCCCCCCACCACGTCCTCCACCAGCTCGGCGAGCAGCTCTTCGCGCGAGGTGAAGGCGTAGTGGAAGCTCGCGAGCTTCATGCCCGCCTCGTCCACGACCGCGCGTGTGGTCGCGCCCGCCACCCCGACCCTGGCGATCACCGCGAACGCGGCGGCGAGCAGTCGCTCGCGGCGTTCCCCCACCGGCATCCGAGTCATCGGCTCGCTCCCCCACCCGCCCGACTGGGTCAGACGACCCAGTTGCGTCAGTATGCCCGAGCGGGGGCCCGGCGTCCACGGTCGTCTCCGAATTTCATCGGAAACGCCGCACCCGGGCTTGGAATCATCGGCGGCGTCTGCGTGAATGGGACGCGGTGTCGGGATCGCAGCGGGAGCGTGGTGAGCCGGCGTCGCGGCCGCGCGACGCCGCACCGAGCCGATCCCGCCCGCGGGCCGCGCCCCGGCCCAGCGCCCGAGTCCCCGCCCTCGCAGTAGCGCTCCTGGCGATCGGCATGCTCGCGATCCTCCCGCTCGCAGCAGCCCCCGCCGTTGCTGCCCCAGCCGCCGGGGCCGTGGTGCTCCGGGGGGCGGTCGAGGTGCCCGCGCCGGAGCCCGCGCCGGCGCCGGCGCCCGACTCGGCGGCTCCCACGCCGCCACCCAGCGAAAGCCCCGAGCCCGATCTGGCCCCCACCATCCTCAGCTCGCCCGCCGACGGCGCTCAGCTCGACGGCACCGCCACCGTCTCCGGCACCGCGCAGCCGGGATCGAGCGTGCAGATCCAGGTCGGCGGATCCACCGAACCCGCCTGCATCGTCACCGCCGACGCCGACGGTGCCTTCACCTGCGACCTCTCCGATCTCGAGAGCACCCCCTCCACTACTGTGCGCGCCGTCGCCCTCCTCCCCGGTGGCGGAACGGCCGACGCCACGGTGACCGTGCGCATCCTCACCGCCCCCGTCGTGACAGGCGGGCCGCGCGGCGCCCTCACCAACGCGGTCGTGCAGGGCTCGGCGTATCCGGGAGCCACGGTGTCGGCCACCGCGAGCGGCTTCGGCTGCACCTCCACCGCCGACACCTCGGGAGCCTGGTCGTGCCCGCTCGGCGACGGCATCACCGACGGCGACCACCTCGTCTCGGCCACCCAGTCCACGGAATGGAGCGACGGCGACTCCCCCGCGAGTGCCCCGATCGCCATCACCGTCGATGCCACGGTGCCGTCGGCTCCCGTGCTGCAGTCGCCGTCCGCGCGGGGCACGCTGCCGCTCACGGGCGCTGTGTTCAGCGGCCTCGGCGAGGGCGGCGCCACCGTCTCCGTCTTCGCGGGTGCGCACATGCTGTGCGATGCGGCCGTCGCGAGCGGGGGCGCGTGGTCGTGCCGGGCCGGTACCGTGCCCGCGGGCACCTACAACCTCGCGGTGCTGCAGCAGGATGCGGCCGGCAACGTGAGTGTGCAGTCGGGCGCGCTGGTCATGACCTTCGCCGCGGGCACGCCCACCCCGCGGCCGACGGGTGGGGCGACCACGCCGACCTCGCCGGGTGGTGCTGTGCCCGCGCCTGGGGCGACGCAGGGTGGCTCCGGATCGGGCGCACCTGGGTCGGGCGGATCCGGCGACTCGGGGGCCGGTGAAGCAGGCTCGGGCGAGACGGGCACCGAGGCTCCGGGGTCGGGCGCTCCCGGGTCTGGCGGGTCTACGGGCTCGGGCAGCGGATCGGGTGAGCCCGGCGGCGGATCTGCCTCGGGGCCTGTCGTCACGATCCCCGACAGCTGGTCGAACGCCACGTCGTTCTCGGCCTCGTTGCAGCCCGCGTTCGGATCGGCGGCGGCCCCGCTGTGGTGGGTGGCGCTCGTGCTGGCCGCAGCCGCGCTCCTGCTCGTGGCACTCCCGGCCCGCCTCCTCGAGAAAGCCCTCCGCCCCACCCCGAAGCCCGCCCATCCCCAGCCCATCCGCCCGGCGTCGCCCCCACCGACCCCGGCACGTACCTCGGCATCGGCATCGGCATCGGCATCGGCCACCGGATCGCACCCCGGAGCCTTGGCGCCCACCGGATCCACCCGAGCCACCTTCCCGCAGACCGGATCCGCCCTGGGCGCTACGACGGCGACCGGATTCGACCAGGGAGCCTTCACGCAGACCGGATCCGGGCTGGGTGCCTCGACGGGTGGCGGGTGGGGCCGGGGTGTTTCAACGGGGACCGGGCCGGTGCTGATTGGGCGGGTTCTGGGGCGCAACCGGGTCGGCGAGGAGTTCGAGAGGGCGCCCGACGTGCAGGTCGGGCCCTGGGCCACACGGGCGGCGGCGCTGCTGGCCTCCGCCGCGATCGTCACGCTCTCCGGGCCCGTGGCCAACGAGCCGGCCTACCTGCGGCTCTTCGTCTCGGTCGTGGCCGCCGTCGTCGTCGTGAACGTCGCGGCCACCGTGCTGCCCGCGGTGCTCGCTCGTGCCGCGTTCGGCATCCGTTCCACGGTCCGCCTGCGGCCCGCACTGCTGCTCGTCTCGGCGGCCTTCGCTCTCGTCTCGCGAGTGGCCGAGGTCGAGCCGGCGCTCGTCTTCGGCCTCGTCGCCGGCCTCGCCCTGGCGGTTCCCGCCACCGAGGTGGCTCGGCTCAGCTCGTCCGCGCGGCGCGCGGCCCGCGCCGCACCCACTCGCAGCCCTCTGCTGGAGCGGCACGCGTGGGGGCGGCTCGCGACTGTGCAGGTGATCGTGCTCGTGGTGGTGGGCGGGGTCGCGTGGGCGGCCTCGGGGCTCGTGGACGCCGCGGGACCGCAGGCGTTCTGGGCGGTCGGCGGATCGGAGCTGCTGCACACCGTCGTGCTCGCCGCGTTCGGGTCGGCGTCGCTGCTGCTCGTGCCCGTGGGTCGCACGAGCGGGCGTCGCATCCTCGAGTGGTCGCCGGCCACGTGGCTGCTGCTCGCGCTCGCCTCGTTCGCCTCGCTCACGATGCTGTTCGTGCCGTCGCTCACGGAGCTCGCGGCCGGCGGCGGCCTGGTGCCCCTCGCGCTCGTGATGCTCGGATGCGCGGCCCTCTGCGTCTCGGTCTGGGTGTGGCAGCGGTTCGTCGCGACCGCCGACGACGACTGACCGTCGACACCCGACACGCCGGGTGCGCTCGCCCTCGCGCCGTGCAACGGTAGATCCGAGCGACACCGACGCGGTATACGGCGTCGGTCCCACGCACCTCCACCGTTACGTCCCACGCAGGTGGCGACACGCAGGAGTCGACGACGACGCGCAGTGCACGGCTTCTGTGACGCCGTTTGACTCGCGGGTGGGCCGGAGGGGCGGGTGTCGATCTGATCGTCTTAGGATCGGCTCATGACGAACGCGCAGACAGCACCCGACGACCGCGATCGGAACGACGAGACGCCCGGCGGCGCCAGGGCCGACGTTGGCCGAGCCGACGGCAGCAGCGCCCCCAGCAGCAGCGCCCCCAGCAAGAGCGCCCACAGCAGCAGCGTCGATGGCAGCAGCCCCGCGGGCGGCCACTCCCTCATCGAGCACCCGCTCGCCGCCACGGTCACCCCCGACGACTTCAAGGCCGCCTTCCGCAACCACCCCGCCGGAGTCGCCGTCATCACGGCCGACGCCGGCGACGGCCCCGTCGCCCTCACCGCCACCTCGGTGTTCTCGGTGAGTGTGGCGCCGCCGCTGCTCGTGTTCTCCGTGTCGGAGCTCTCGTCGTCGACCCCCACCATCCGTCGGGCCGACACCGTGGTGGTGCACCTGCTCGGCGCCGCGCAGATCGACATCGCCAAGCTCGGCGCCACGAGCGGCATCGACCGCTTCGCCGACACCTCCATCTGGCGCCGACTGCCCACCGGCGAGCCGTACTTCCCGGCCGCGCACGCGTGGATCCGCGGCCGAGTGGTCAACACCATGGACGCGGGCGGATCGACCGTCGTGGCCGTGCAGGCCCTCGAGACCCACGCGCCGCCCGCGGGCGATCCCTCCGCCGACGCGCGCGAGGCCGAGCCCCTCGTCTACCACAACCGCACCTGGCACCGCCTCGGCGACCACTCCAAGATCAACTGAGCCCGCCCGCGGCCCAGCCCGCCGCGCAGCCGGGCTCGCCGCGCAGGCAGGCCCGCCACGCAGGCGGGCTCGCCACGCAGGCAGGCCCGCCACGCAGACAGGCCCCCCACGCAGGCGGGCCCGCCATCGGCGCCGCCGCGGTTCAGAGTCGCATCCCCCGCGGCCTCCGACCCCTCCACGAGCCCGGTGGTCGCGAGGTGTGCACTCCTGAACGCGGACAAAGTCGAACGTCGCGCCGACTGGGCCCGAATAAGGGCCGGAGGGCGCGACGTTCGTCGTTGTCCGCGCGGAGAGCGGGTCAGCCGTGCTGGGCGCGGAGGCGCGGGAGGATCTCGGCGCCGTAGAGCTCGAGGAACCGCTTCTGGTCGGCACCGGGCCCGTGGAACACCAGGTGGCGGAATCCGAGCGCGATGTACTCGTTGATGCGCTCCACGTGCTCGTCGGGATCGGTCGACACGATCCACCGCGACGCCGCCCGCTCGATGGGCAGCTCGTCGGCGAGCCGCTGCATCTCCATCGGATCCTCGACGCCCATCTTCTCCTCGGGCGTGAGAGCCAGCGGCGCCCAGTACCGCGTGTCCTGCAGCGCCCTCTCACGGTCGTGATCGAACGACACCTTCATCTCCATGAGCGTGTCGACCTCGCCCTCGGCGCGCCCGCCCTTCTCGATGCCCTCCGCGAGCGCTGGCAGCAGCGTCTCGGTGTAGAGCTCGCGCTTCTTGCCTGAGGTCGTGATGAACCCGGACGCGATGCGGCCCGCGAGACGCGTGGCGGCCGGGCCCGCGGCACCGATGTAGATGGGCACCGGGGTCTCGGGGCGGTCGTAGATGGTGGCGTTCTCGGTCTGATAGAACTGGCCCTCGAAGGTCACCCGATCCTCGCTCCACAGCTGCTCGATGAGCTGGATGGCCTCTTTGAGGCGCGCGAACCGCTCCTTCACCTCGGGCCACGGGATGCCGAGCGCCACCTCGTTGAGCGCCTCACCGGTGCCGACACCGAGGATGACGCGGCCCGGGTAGAGCACGCCGAGCGTGCCGAACGCCTGGGCGATGACTCCCGGGTGGTAGCGGAACGTGGGGGTGAGCACGCTCGTGCCCATGATGATCTTCTCCGTGCGCGCACCGAGGGCCCCGAGCCACGGCATGGCGGCGGGAGCGTGGCCGCCCTCATGGTTCCAGGGCTGGAGGTGGTCGGAGACGAAGATCGAGTCGAAGCCGACCTTCTCGGCGAGCACGCCGTACTCGAGCAGCTCGCTCGGGCCGAACTGCTCCGCCGATGCCTTGTAGCCGAACCTGATGGGAGTGCTCATGCCTGGATGATCCTCTGCTCCGCGCCGACCCTCGGCCCGTGCATCCATTCTACGGATGCCACCGACAGCGGCCCGAAGACACGGGGCCCGCAGACACGGGCTCTCAGGCCTGGAGGAGCGCCAGAGCCTCGTCGAACGACGCCACAGGCGTCATGAGCAGCCCCACGTCGCTCGCGAGCCCCGACTCCTCGCAGCTCGAGACCACGATGACGCGCGCATCCGCGAGCCGGCACACCCGGACCTTGTAGTTGATCGAGACCCGTTCGCCCGCCCGCTGCTGCACGATCACGACGTCGGTGGGGAAGGCGGGGTTCGTGAGCATCTGCCCGAGCGACCCGGCCGTGATGCGAAGGTCGACGCCGGGGGTGTGCGACAGGGTCTCTGCCCGTTCGGCCAGGACACCCGGATCGGCGTCGAACAGGCCCACCGTCGTCAGGCCCTGATGGGATGCGTCGAGCTGCGTCGTTCCCTTGCTCATGAGCGGGGCCCCCGGGTCATCGGTGGTCGTCCGACCCCTCACCTTATGTCCTCAACCCCTCCGGAGCACTACCGAGAGACTACGGAGCCCATCGGATGCTCGGTCGACCCGCATACCGCCGCGAGTGTCCGAGGCCCGCGTTAGTGTCGGCATGCGCGGGCCGGCGCCACGACGAGAGACCCTTCGAGAGGACACGCCGTTGCCCGCCTGGCACCCCGTTCAGAGCATCCTGCCGATCGAGTTCTACTACCCGAAACCCGGCACGAAGGAGCCGTTCGCCATCATCCGCTGGGTCGACCTGCGCCTCGAGGGTGCACCAGTGTCGCGGTGGCGTGCGGTGACCTACCAGGAGCCCCGCCGCCTCATCGGCGACGGCTACTACCTCGAGCTCGACGACGCGGCAGTGGCCTGCCACCGCCTCGCCATCACCTCGACGATCCCGGCCGCCCTGGACGTGCAGCGCCGCTGATGGCCACCCGAGGCCCGCGACCCGCCCGCCGCCGCCACCGGCACCGGCCACCCGCCGAGAGAACACCCTGCCGGACCACTCCCCACGCGTGGCCCGGCAAGGCATCCGTGATTCGGAGCGCCCCCTCGAACCGGATTGGATTGGGTAGGCTCAGCGGACCAGTACCGAGGGGGTAAGCGGTGAGGCGATCAGTGGTGGGGGCTGCGGCAGCGGTTGCGGGGGTTCTTCTGCTCGCGGGGTGCGCCGGGGACAGCGAGGCGGCACAGGCCGCCTACGACACGTGTGCCGAGGACGATCGGACCGGCTCGCTGTGGCTCAAGGACTCCTCCGTGAGCGCGGAACTCGAATGGGACACCGGCAAGCTGGAGTGCCTGCTCGAAGTGACCGGCTCCCCGTATTCGGCCGTGAGCATCGTCGATGGCGACGAGTGGGAGGGCTGGACCTACTCCACCGAGGAGGATCCCGATTCGGGAGTGTCCGGCAGGTTCACCCCGCGCTGACACTGCCAGGTACCCCCAGAGGGATTCGAACCCTCACTGAAACGATTTTAAGTCGTCTGCCTCTGCCGGTTGGGCTATGGGGGCGAGTGCCTCATGGTACCCGGAGCGCGCCGGCCGGGCCGTGAACGACCGCGCCGCGCATCCGGAGCCCGGGAGGGGCGGATGCGCGGCGCGGGCCACGAGGACGGCGGATGGTGACCCCTTCCCCGCCGGGGCCGCCTTCCCAGTGGACTTTGTGCGGGGCTTCGTAGCCTTCGCCTTGGGCGCGTCGGGCGCGGAGTCGGTGGCGGCCACGCCGTTCACCTCGGCCGTCGTGGCGGGCTCGGAGGAGTACGAACCAGGCAGCTCGGCGTTCGCCGGCTTGCTCGGTGCCGCAGCTGCAGCCGGAGTCGACGCCGTGGCGGGAGCCGACTTGGGCCGCGCCGCGAACTCCTCGAAGGCACGGCGCGGGTGCACGCGGGCCTCGAGCGAGACGTTGTCGCGACCGAGGAAGAAGTTGTTCACCCAGCCCACGATGACGCGGATCTTGCGCTCCCAGGAGGGCATGGCCAGACCGTGGTAACCGCGGTGGGCGAACCAGGCCGGGAGGCCCTTGATCGCCAGCTTGCCCGACTGGAACACGCCGATGCCCAGGCCGAGACCGGCCACGGCACCCATGTTCTTGTGGAAGTAGTCCTTGACACCCTCGCCGCGCAGGTCGGCCACGATGTTCTTGGCGAGCAGCTTGCCCTGACGCACCGCGTGCTGGGCGTTCGGCACGCAGAAGCCACCGACGCCACCACCCGTGAGGTCGGGCACGGCTGCCACGTCGCCGGCACCCCAGGCGCCCTCGACGATGCCGTCGTCGCCCTCGACCCGCATGTCGGCGCGCACACGCAGGCGCCCGCGCTCCTCGATGGGGAGGTTGTAGTTCTTGATGTCGGGGGTCGCCATGACGCCGGCGGTCCACACGATGACGTCGCTCTCGAACGACTCGCCGGTGGAGAGCTCCACCACGCCGTCGACGGCCGACTTGAGCTGCGTGTCGAGGTGCACCTGGGCGCCGCGCTCGGCGAGGTTCTTGATGACCCAGAGCGAGGTGGGCAGGCTCACCTCGGGCATGATGCGGCCCATCGCCTCGATGAGGTGGAAGTGCGTGTCTTCGAACGAGATCTCGGGGTAGCTCTTGATGAGCGCCGACACGAACGAGCGCAGCTCGGCGAAGACCTCGATGCCGGCGAACCCGCCGCCGACCACCACGACCGTGAGCAGTCGCGTGCGCTCGGGGCCGGGGGGCAGCGTGGCCGCCTTGTCGAAGTTCGTGAGGATGCGGTCGCGGATGGCGGTCGCCTCCTCGATGGTCTTCAGACCGATCGCGTTGTCGGCCACACCGGGGATGGGGAAGGTGCGCGAGACGGCGCCGGCCGTGACCACGATCTGGTCGTACGACTCCTCCCACGGCTCACCGAGCTCGGGGGTGATGGTGGCCGTCTTCGTCGAGTGGTCGACAGCCGTGACCTTCGCCGCGACGACGCGAGTCTTCTTGAGGTGACGACGGAGGCCCACCACCGCATGACGCGGCTCGATGGCACCTGCGGCGACCTCGGGGAGGAACGGCTGGTACGTCATGTACGGCAGCGGGTCGACGACCGTGACCTCGGCCTCACCGGATCGGAGCCACTTCTCGAGCTTCCAAGCGGTGTAGAAACCGGCGTAGCCGCCGCCGACGATAAGGATCTTGGGCACAGTGAAACGATCTCCTCAGTACAGGGCCTGGACACAGGCTACTACTTGCGGAGCAGACCCCTGAAATGCGAGACCGCCCCTAGAGCGAACGTCGCCATCAAGATGAGGAACCCGAGCAAGAGCCCCAGCGGCACCGCCCAGTGAATGACATCGTACACCCCAGCGCCCTCGGAACCGGGGTCACCGGCCGCCTCGCCGGATCCGCTCGCGTCGCCCGACCCGCCGGGATCCTCGCCCACCTCACCTGCGGGCCCCTCCGCCGGGGCCGGGATCACGAGGCTCTCGAGCGATGTGGTGCTGGACGAGGGCCGGTAGGTGGCGATCCAGGCCGCCAGGTCGCCGATGGGGTTGGCCGCGACGGGATCCACGGTGGCCGTCATGGCGGCCTCCGCATCGATGAGGCCGTACCCGTAGATGGGGCCGGGAACCGGGTCGCCCTTCGGCGTGGCGGTGGCGATGACCCGGTTGATCACGTTGGCCGCGTCGAGATCGGGGTAGGCGGATCGCACGAGTGCCGCGAGACCGCTCACGAGGGGCGCCGCCCCCGAGGTGCCGCCCCAGAGCACGTAGCCGCCGCCCGGCACCACACCCACGAGCTGCTCGCTCGGCGCCGCGACCGCGATGGTGATGCCCTGCGACGACGAATCCTGGCTCGCCTCCCCCGCCTGGTCGACACCGGCGACGGTGACGACCCCCGGGATGGTGGCGGGCGCGCCGACCTCGGTGGTGCCGCTCCCCCGGTTGCCGGCCGCCGCCACGACCACCACGTCGTTGTCGAAGGCGTAGGAGAACGCGTCGTCCCAGCTCTCCGGCCAGTCGAGGCTGTTGCGGGTGAGCGACATGTTGATGACGTCGGCGCCGTGGTCGACCGCCCAGCGCACGGCCTCGGCGATCTGCTCGTCGGAGCCCACCGAGCCCTCGCCGAGGTCGACCGAGAGCGAGAGCAGCGAGGCCTCGGGGGCCACCCCGATCACACCGCTGCCGAACGACGTGCCACGGCCCGCGATGAGCGACGCCACCATGGTGCCGTGCTCGGGGCTCTCCCCCACCGGGGTCTGGCCGTCAGGCGATCCCGCGCCCGAGAAGTCGGCACCGTCGACCACGGCGCCCTGCAGTTCGCGCACGCTGCCGTCGACACCCGTGTCGATGACCGCCACGGTGGCGCCTTCGCCCTGCGTGGTGTCCCACGCGTCGCGGAAGCCGTAGTCGCTGAGCCAGTACTCCATGTCGCGGATCGAGTCGGCGCGGGCCGCCTCGAGCCCGCCGATCGGCGCGAGCACGAGGGCGCTCGCCACGGCGAGCGATCCCATCACCATGACCGAGCGCCGGATGCGCATCAGGCCTCGATCGCGTAGTCGACGCACTCGCACACGGAGGGCGACCAGTCGCCGCGCTCGAGGGCGAGGTCGCCGATCGGGTTGACCCCGGGGCCGGCGGCCAGCGAGTGGGCCGCGAGGGCGTGCAGGCACTTGACCCGCACGGGCATGCCACCCGCCGAGATGCCGGCGATCTCGTCGACCTCACCGAACTGCGAACGGTCGGCGAGGTAGGCGGCGTGGGCGGCGTGGTAGGCCGCGGAGAGATCCTCGTCGGCCAGCGAATCCTGCAGCTCCACCATGATGTGGTCGGCCTCGAGGTCGCTCATCGCGGCCGTCGCGGCAGGGTGCGACAGGTAGTAGAGGGTGGGGAAGGGTGTGCCGTCGGCCAGCCGGGGCGCGGTGGCCACCACCGTGGGGTTGCCGCAGACGCAGCGCGCGGCGATGCCGAGCACGTTGCGCACGGGGCGACCGAGCTGGGCGGAGGCCACGGCGAGGTCGTGCTCGGTGGCGGGCTCGAAGGGAGGGGTGCTCACGGTGCAACCCCTTCGCCGGCCGGCGCCACCGTGCCGTCGGTCTCGAGCTGCTCGGGCGTGGCATCGGAGAGCCCAGCGGTCATGCCGGAGGCGAAGAGAGACGAGAGCCAGTCGACCTTCGTGGTGGTGATGGTGTCGCTCACGCCGCCGGTGCTCTCGTCGGCCACCTGCTGGTCGTCGATCACGAGGAAGCTCGTCTCGCCCGGCATGACGTAGTAGAGGCGGTCGCGGGCCTCGGCCTTGATGTAGGCGGGGTCGCTCCAGCGGGCGATCTCGGAGGTGAGCTGGTCGTTCTCCTCGCCGCGTGCCTCGACCTCGGCCTGGAGCGCTGCGAGCTGCTGACGCTGCTCGACGTAGACGCGGAGGCCGGGCGCGATGATGACCACGAACATCACGATCACGAGGAACATGAGCACAGTGAAGCCCGAGAAGCGGATGCTGCGGAGCCAGCCGGCACCCGCGGCAGCGCTCTGCGGCAGCGCCACCGGCACCCGGGCGGCACGGCCGGAACCGGTGCCGCGACCCGTGGGTGCTGGTGGACGCTGCCGCATGATGCTGCCTCTGATCGGATCTCCTAGGCGGAGAAGCGGGGGAACGCGCCACGGCCGGCGTACACGGCGGCCTCGGCGAGCTCTTCTTCGATCCTCAGCAGCTGATTGTACTTCGCCACGCGCTCGCTGCGGGCAGGCGCACCGGTCTTGATCTGACCGGCGTCGACGGCGACCGCGAGGTCGGCGATCGTGGTGTCCTCGGTCTCACCGGAGCGGTGCGAGAGGATGGCGGTCATTCCGGAGCGCTGCGCGAGCGAGACCGCGTCGAGCGTCTCGGTGAGCGTGCCGATCTGGTTGACCTTCACGAGGATCGAGTTGCCGGTGCCCTTGGTGATGCCCTCGGCGAGACGCGTGGGGTTGGTGACGAACAGGTCGTCTCCCACGATCTGCACCTTCGAGCCGAGCTCGGAGGTGAGGTGCGCCCAGCCGGCCCAGTCGTCCTCGTTCAGCGGGTCCTCGATGGAGACCAGCGGGTAGTTCGCCACGAGGTCGGCGAAGTAGGCGGTCATCTCCTCGGAGGAGCGCTGCGTGCCCTCGAAGGTGTACGAACCGTTGTCGTAGAACTCGGATGCCGCCACGTCGAGCGCGAGCCCGATGTCCTTGCCGGGGGTGAAGCCGGCCTGGGTGATGGCCTCGAGGATGAAGTCGAGCGCCTCGCGGTTGTTGGGCAGCTCGGGGGCGAAGCCGCCCTCGTCGCCGAGGCCCGTGGAGAGGCCCTTCGACTTGAGCAGCGACTTGAGCGAGTGGTAGGTCTCGACACCCCAGCGGAGGGCCTCGGAGAAGCTCTCGGCACCGAGCGGCACGGCCATGAACTCCTGGATGTCGACGCCGGTGTCGGCGTGCGCGCCACCGTTGACGATGTTCATGAGCGGCACGGGCAGGGTGTGCGCGTTGGGGCCACCGACGTAGCGGAAGAGCGGCAGGTCGGCGGAGTCGGCGGCGGCACGGGCCACGGCGAGCGAGACGCCGAGGATGGAGTTGGCGCCGAGGCGCTTCTTGTTGTCGGTGCCGTCGAGCGCGATCATGGCGGCGTCGACGAGACGCTGGTCGGTGGCGTCGAAGCCCTCGAGCGCCGGGCCGATCTCGTCGATGACGGCGTCGACGGCCTTCTCCACGCCCTTGCCGAGGTAACGGCCCTTGTCGCCGTCGCGGAGCTCGTACGCCTCGAAGGCGCCGGTGGAGGCGCCGGAGGGAACGGCGGCACGGGAGACGACACCGTCGTCGAGCAGAACCTCGACCTCGACGGTGGGGTTGCCCCTGGAGTCCAGGATTTCGCGAGCGCCAACGGCTTCGATAAGTGCCACGGGTGATTTTCTCCTCATACGTACGAGAGCCCCAGGAGCGGACGCACCGCGCCCGGGCAGCAGCCCGCACCGAACCGTGCAGCCGCCGCGCCCTAGTCTAACGATGCCCGGGGTGGGAGGAAGGTGGGTCAGCGGCGCTCGAGGCGGTCGTTGAACTCGCCGAGGAGGCGCACGAACGAGCGCACGTCGTCGTCGCTCCAGTCGTCGAGCACTCCGGAGTAGGCGGCCTGCACCTCGTGGCGGATGTCGTCCATGCGCAGGAGGGTGGCGGGGGTCGGCTCGAAGAGACTCGCTCTGCCGTCGGAGGGGTCGGGCACGCTCGTGACGAAGCCGAGATCTTTGAGCACACGCAGCTGGCGGCTCACGACGCTCTTGTCCATGCCCACCTGCGCCACGATCGCGCCGGGCGAGGTGGGGGCGTTCTTCACGATGTAGCGCAGCACCCAGAAACCGGAGGGCGAGAGCTCCGACGAGAAGCGGGCCGCGTTCTCGAGCAGGAACGCCCTGGTCGCGCGCACGATCCTGGCCATCTCGCCTTCGACGGCGAGGATGGCCTCGGCGCGTTCCTCTGAGCTCACGCCCTCCAGGCTAGTGGGACCGTTCACCGAGGGCCTTCTCCTGCTCGGCGATCTGCTCCACCGAGGTCTTGGTGCCGAGGGCCCGGTTGGGCAGCAGCGCGATCGCGATGATCGAGATCACGGCGAGCGGCACCGCGATGAGGAAGACGTCCGCCACCGCCTCGCCGTAGGCCGACTCCACCACGAGGCGCACGGGCCCGGGGAGCGTCGAAAGATCCGGGATGCCGCCGCTCGCGAGCGAGCCGGTCTGCGAGGGATCGATGCCGAGCTTCTGCAGCCCGTCGGCCACGAGGGTCGTGATGCGGCTGCCGAGCACGGCGCCCATGACGCTCACGCCGATGGTGCCGCCGAGGCTGCGGAAGAACGCCACCGAGGCGCTGGCCGTGCCGATCTGGCGCGGGTCGACCGCGTTCTGCACGATCAGCACGAGGTTCTGCATCACCATGCCGACACCCGCGCCCATCACGAACATGTAGACGAAGACGAGAGCGAAGTCGGTGTCGTAGCGGATGGTGCCCATGAGGGCCAGCCCGATGGTGAGCAGCACGGATCCGGTCACCATGTAGCGCTTCCACTTACCGGTGCGACTGATGATCTGGCCCACCACGATCGACGACACGAGCACACCCGCGATCATGGGGATCGTGTAGATGCCCGACTCCGTGGGGGTCTTGCCGCGCGCCAGCTGCATGTACTGACTGAGGAACACGCTCGTGCCGAACATGGCCACACCCACCGAGATGCTCGCGATGACGGCGAGCCAGAAGGTGCGGTTCTTGAACAGCGCCATCGGGATGATGGGCTCCTTGACCTTGAGCTCGGTGAAGACCGCGAGGCCGAGCAGAGCCACGGCCCCGACGACCATGAGGATGCTCGTGGCGGAGAGCCACTCGAAGTCGCTGCCCGCGAGGGTCACCCAGATGAGCAGCAGCGAGACGCCCGCGGCGATGAGTGCGGCACCGAGGTAGTCGATGCGCACCTTGCGCCTGATGGTGGGGATGTGGAGGGTGCGCTGCAGCACGACGATGGCGGCGATGGCGAACGGGACGGCGATGTAGAAGTTCCAGCGCCAGCCGATCGAGTCGGTGATGACGCCGCCGAGCAGCGGGCCGCCCACCGTGGCCACGGCCATGACGGCGCCGAGCAGGCCCATGTAGCGGCCGCGCTCGCGGGGCGGGATGATGTCGGCCATCACGACCTGCACGAGGGCCGTGAGGCCACCCGCACCGAGGCCCTGCAGCACGCGGAAGAAGATGAGCATCTCGGTGGACTGCGCGAGGCCCGCGAGGCCAGAGCCGACCACGAAGATCACGAGCGACAGCTGGATGAGCAGCTTGCGGTTGGTGAGGTCGGCCAGCTTGCCCCAGATGGGCGTGGAGACGGTGGTGGCCAGCAGGGTCGCCGTGACGACCCAGGTGAAGCCGGCCTGCGTGCCGCCCAGGTCGCCGATGATCTTCGGCAGCGAGCTCGAGACGACGGTGCTCGCGAGCATGGCGACGAACATGCCGAGCAGGAGGCCCGACAGGGGCACCAGCACGTGGCGGCGCGAGGTGACGTCGACGGGCTGCGCCGGGGCGTCGGAGGTTTTCAGGGACACGGTGCTCCAAAGGGAAGAAGTTGATCGACGTCAACTATACACACATTGTTGACGCCGATCAACTACTCGCTCAGGATTCGCCGACGCCGATGGCCTCCGCCTCGACGAGCTCGCTCTCCTCCTCGTGGTCGACGTGGGCGATGGCCCGGTGGCCGAACACGATGATGAGAGAGGCGATGACCACGGATCCGGCCGCCACGTAGAACGGCGTCGCCTCGGTGAAGGCCCCCGCGATGACGGAGGCGAGGGGCGGGGCCGCCGCGCCGCCGAGGAAGCGCACCGCCGAGTAGGCGGAGGAGGCCACGGGGCGGGGCAGATCCGTGGCCGCCATGACCGACTCGGTGAGCACGGTGTTCATGATGCCGAGCAGCGCGCCGCCCACGATGACGCAGGTGATGAGGCCCGCCGTGTTCTGCACCACGAGCCCGGCGGCCACGAGGTCGGCACCCAGGAGGAGCAGGACCGTCCAGAGCACGCGGGTGCGCGGCAGTCGGCGGGTGAGCAGGGGCGCGGCCCAGACCGAGGTGATGGCCACCGCGAGGCCCCAGCCGAAGAAGGTGAGGCCGAGCCCCATCTCGTCGAGACCGAGCGGGAACGGCGTGTAGGCCAGGAGGATGAAGAAGCCGACGTTGTAGAAGAGCGCGGCGACCGCGAGCACCGCGAGAGCGGGCCGGGTGAGCGCCTTGAACGGGGCCGAGAGGGGTGTCGGAACCGGCTTCTGGTCGGGCTTCTTCATGAGCGTCGCGATGGCGATGAAGCCGACGGCCATGAGCACCGAGGTGCCGAAGAACGGGCCTCGCCAGCTGATCGAACCGAGGAGGCCGCCGAGCAGCGGCCCGATCGCGATGCCCAGGCCGAGCGCCGCCTCGTAGAGGATGATGGCCGAGCTCGCTCCCCCACTGGCCGCCCCCACGATGGTGGCGAGGGCTGTGGAGATGAAGAGGGCGTTGCCGAGACCCCAGCCGGCGCGGAAGCCGATGACCTCCTCGACCGAGCCCGAGAGACCCGCCGCGAGCGCGAACGCCACGATGAGTGCGAGGCCGATGAGCAGGGTCGTGCGGGCGCCGATGCGGGTCGAGAGCCAGCTCGTGAAGAGCATGGCGAAGCCCGTGATGAGCAGGTAGCTCGTGAAGAGCAGGCTCGTCTGGGTCTGCGTGGCGTCGAGGCTGTCGGCGATGGCGGGCAGGATCGGGTCGACGAGACCGATGCCCATGAAGGCGATCACGCACGCGAAGGCGACCGCCCAGACCGCTTTCGGTTGGCGGAGGATGGGGCTCGCCATCAGGCGATCCGCAGAGCGCTGCCCTCGCGGGCCTGCTCGAGCTGCTGGTCGGTGCACTCGCTGAGCAGGTCGAGGGCGCGGGAGATGGTCTCGATCTCGGAGGCGTCGAGTCCGTCGAAGAGCGGGGCGAGGGCGCCGTCGAGCTTCTCGCGCCAGTCGGCGAGGGCGCGGATGCCCTTGGGGGCGAGCGCGATCTGCCAGGCGCGGGCGTCGTCGACGTCGGCGATGCGGCGGATCCACTCGACCTCGTTGAGGTTGGCGACGATCCTCGACATGGCGGGCTGGCTCACGCGGGCCTGCTTGGCGAGTTCGCCGAGGCGCATGGGGCCGAAGGTGCTGAGCGCGCTGAGGGTGCGCCAGGTGGCGGGCGAGACGCTGCGGGCGGAGTTCGGGCTCGTCGTGGTGGTGAGCGCGGGCGCGCCCGTGGTCGGGCTCGCGGCCGCTTCGGCGGCGAGACGGGTGAGGCGGTGCGTGACCGACAGGAGGTCGGAGAGCAGAGCGGAGAGTTCGGGAGTGCTGCTGGTCTGTGTGGTCACAGCATCTATTTTACATAGGTAAACTATGTATCGGTCACTCCTGGTGGAACTGCTTGATCTCCAGGTCGTCGACCGTCTCGGTGCCCCTCGTGAGCAGGGCGAAGCCGTGGAAGCCCGCATCCTCGGCCCGCTGCAGCAGCGGTGCGAGGTTCTTGGTGCGGCGCTCGAGGCGCACGCGGTGGCCGCGGCCCACGAGGTCGCGCTTGAAGCGCAGCAGGCGCTCGGGGTCGTCGCTCTTGTCGTGCACGAGCACGAGGCTCGTGCCCTCGCCCGCGGCGGGGTCGGCGATGAGGTCGATGATGCGCTCGAAGCCGATGGAGAAGCCGCAGGCCGGCACGTCCTCGCCGAGGAACCGGCCGATCATGCCGTCGTAGCGCCCTCCCCCGCCCAGCGAGAAGCTGAAGTCGGGGTGCTCGATCTCGAAGATGGTGCCCGTGTAGTAGCCCATGCCGCGCACGAGGAACGGGTCGAAGACGAGCTCGCCCTCGACGCCCGTGGCGCGGAGGGTCTGCTCGATGCGGGCGAGGTCTTCGCGGGCCTCCTGGGCTGCGCCTTCGGGGAGGGGGGTCTCGGAGCCTGTGCCCTTGTTCGCTGTGTTCGCCTCGAAGAACGCGGCGAGCGCGGCCACGGCGCCCTCGGTGGCGCCCTTCGCGGTGAGCTCGTCGATCACGCCCGCCTCGCCGACCTTGTCGAGCTTGTCGATGGTGATGAGCACCGAGGCGTGCTCGGCCTCGTCGAAGCCGAACGCTTCGAGCATCCCGAACAGCACGCGTCGGTCGTTGATGCGGATGCGGCAGCCCTCGAGGCCCAGCGTCTGGAGGGTCGCCAGGGTGGCGGTGAGCAGCTCGACCTCGGCCAGGATGCCCGGCTCGCCGATGATGTCGATGTCGCACTGCACGAACTGGCGGTAGCGGCCCTTCTGCGGGCGCTCGGCGCGCCAGACGGGGGCGATCTGCACGGCGCGGAACACCTGGGGAAGGGCGGCGCGGTGGGTGGCGTAGAAGCGCGCGAGCGGCACGGTGAGGTCGAAGCGCAGACCGAGGTCGGCGAGCTGGTCGGGGTCGTCGTCGCGCGCGGCCTGCTCGAGGGCCGCCTTGTCGAGGCCGCGCTTCATGACGTTGAAGGCGAGCTTCTCGTTGTCGCCGCCGAGGCCGGCGTGCAGGCGGCCGAAGTCCTCCACCACGGGCGTCTCGATCTCGTCGAACCCGTGCGCGGCGTAGGTGCTGCGGATGAGGCCGAGCACGCGCTCGCGCTTGCCCTTGTCGGCGGGAAGGAAGTCGCGCATGCCGCGCGGCGCGGAGACCTGAGTTGCCATGGAGTCCAGATTACCGGGGGCCGAGAGCCGACCTGGCCGCCTCCCTCACACGCACGCCCGCAGGTCCATCACCGTGGCGTTCAAGCTCGACGTGCCTCCGAGCAGAGTGGTGCGCGACACATTCCAGCGTGTGAGCGCGGCGTGCGCCGACGGAGGGAGGCACTCGGTGCGCACGAGGAGGAGCGGCGCATTCCGCGATGCCGCGAGCACTCCCCCGGTCAACGCGTCGGGGAAGTTCGCTCCCGTGGCGAGGAACGCCTCCGACGCCGTGGGGAAGAAGCGCGTGTTGACCGCTGCCGACACCTCGTAGCGATCGGCCCCCGAGATGCGCTCGACCGCCCCCAGGGTGGAGAGCTGACTCTGGATGCCCTGGGACACCGACGCAGGCCCGCCGACGATGACGAACCGCCGAGCGCCGAGGGTCCGCAGCGTGTCGAGCGTGGCCTGGTCGAGGGAGGGCGAACCACCGGGCACCAGGATGACCGGCGCATCCTCTGTCGCTGCGGCGGGAACTGCCGAGAGCGCATCCGGGAACGTGGTGCCCGTGGCGATGAAGACGGTGGACGCTCCGTCGTCGAAGTACGTTCTGGCCACGCGCCGCGACACCTCGTATCGATCCGCACCGTCGAGTCGCTCGACGCCATCGACCTGGGCGCAGGTCCCGATGCTGACGGAGGCCTGATCCCCCACCGAGGCCGGCCCCCCTGCCACCCGCACGGCGGCAGGGTTCAGCCGCTGCGCTTCGTCGCACGTGCTCCGGTCGCTCTCGCGCCACATATCCCCCTGCGTCACGAGCAGCAGCGACCCGCCGATGTGGGCGGTCGCCGCGGCGGCGGTCAGAGCGTCGGGGAAGTTCGAACCGGAGGCGACCGAGAGCACCGGGGTTCCCGACCCCACGTCGGGTTTCCCTTCTCGGCTGTAGCCGACCGCCGCCTCGAACCGGTCTGCACCGGCCAAGCGGATCGTCGTCCCCGGCCCGGACGTGGGACTGTGCACGAGCGTGTAGGGCAGCGTGACGGTCACGGAGGTGCCGTCCGACGAACCCTGCAAGGTGAGGAGAGCACGACTGGTGGTGATGCCCCTCATCGTGAACTCGGACGCGACCTCCACCTCCACCGCGGCGCCCCCGCTCGAGACGACCCGAGTCGGAACGGAGGCACCCCGGCGGTCCGTGTCCCAACGGCCGGTCGAGACCGCGGTGGCCCCCTGGAACGGGACCACTCCGTCGACGACGATCCGGTCGAGCGATCTCACGTCGACCTCGGTGTCGGGATCGAGACTGTAGGAGATCGAGGAGTAGTAACCGAACGCCCCGGCGGGAGTGACCGTGCGGGCATGCTCCGAGGCGCCCGGACCGCCCGCGAGGAAGCCGATCGATACATAGGCCGTGTTGCCACGGCTCGCGCCGGGTATCGAGGTCTCCAGCACCAGTGAGTAGCGCAGCGTGCCCTCGAACGTGGCCGGTGCGCCGGCGGGTGAGGTGAAGTAGCCCTCGGGGATGTCGACCGTGACCGTCCTGGTGGCGGCGTCGACGGAGGTGAGGGCTACAGGGTTGCGCTTGGCGCCGGCGATGAGGGCGGTCAGTGGCGTCCCGAAGTCGAAGAGGGCCTGCGGGACGGTCGCGGTCAGCGTGCGCGTGGTCGAGGGGAGCGGGGAGGCCTCGTCGGGTTCCCACCGCGAGTTGAGGTTGCGAACAGTAGGAGATCCCGCCGGGATGACGATGCGGGCCGAGGAGGGATCCGGGACATCCGGACCGATCTCCACGGCAGAGGCCTGAGCGGGCACGGCGAGCAGGAGCGCGCAGAGCAGAGCGATGGTCGCCGGAACGGCGCGCCTGATGGTGATCGTGGACATCGTGTTCCCCCTGAGCCAGATCCCCCGTCGTCGGTGAGATCGACAGCTGTGGCTCTGTGATGTATATCACGGGGCAGGGTGTCACCGGGGGGAGGTAGGGTCTGGCTACATCGGTGAGGGGCGGAGGGGCTCGTGGGGGCTGTGGGTGCGGGTGAGGGCGGCGGCGGGGCTGCTGCGGGGATCGTGGTGGAGGGGGTTCGGCGGTCGTTCGGGAGTGTGGCGGCTGTGCGGGACGTGAGTTTCGTGGCTCGGCCCGGGGTTGTGACCGCGCTCGTCGGGCCGAACGGGTCGGGGAAGACGACCCTGCTGCTCATGCTCGCGACGCTGCTGCGGCCCGATGCGGGGAGCATCCGCATCGAGGGGATCGACCCCGTGGCGCAACCCGCCGCGGTGCGGCCGCTGCTCGGGTGGATGCCGGACGCGCTCGGCTCCTGGGCCAACCTCACGGTGCGCAGCGCGCTCGAGATCACCCACCGCCTCTACGGCCACTCCCGCCCCGCCTCGGCAGCCCGGGCGGCCGAGCTCATCGCGCTCGTGGGTCTCGGCGAGCTCGCCGACCGGCCCACCCGGGTGCTCTCGCGCGGCCAGAAGCAGAAGCTCTCGCTCGCCCGTGCTCTCGCCAACGACCCGCGCGTGCTCCTGCTCGACGAGCCCGCCTCTGGTCTCGATCCGGTCGCCCGCATCGAGCTGCGCGAACTGCTGCTGCGGCTCGCCGGCGAGGGCCGCACCATCCTCATCTCGAGCCACGTGCTGAGCGAGCTCGACGAGGTGGCGACGGATGCCGTCTACCTCGACCACGGCATCACCGCGTCGCAGGAGGCCGTGGCCGCGGCCAGGGCGTCGTCGCGGCTGTGGCGGGTGAAGTCGCTCGACGGGTTCGCGCTCGGGTCGGCGCTCGAGGGGATCGGGGTGGATCCTGTGCGGATCGCCTCCGACAGCCAGGGGTTCACGGTATCGATGACGGACGAGGCGGATGCGGCTGCCGTGCTTTCAGCCCTCGTGGCGGGCGGCACGCGGGTGAGCTGGTTCGCGCCGGCCTCCGGCGAGCTCGAACGCACCCTGCAGGGCCTCGCGGGCTCGGGCGGAGGCATCCGATGAGCGGGGTGACGGCGGTGAAGACGCCTTCCGACGGCGGATTCGCGGGGGTCGGCGGGTTCTGGCGGGGTGTGGGGCTCATCCTGGGGCTCGAACTGCGGCAGCGGGTGCGCGGGGTGGCGTGGTACGTCATCCTGGGTGTGTTCTTCGCGCTCGTGGCCGTCGTGACGATCGGCGTGTGGGTGGTCACGGGCAGCTGGGGAACCTCCGGAGGCCCGCTGTTCTCCTCCGTCGTGTACTTCGTGCTGCTGCTCGCGAGCCTCATCTCACCCGCCCTCTCAGGCAACGCCATCAACGGCGAGCGCGAGAGCGGCACCCTCGCGACGCTCCAGGTCACCTCGGTGAGCACGGGGCAGATCGTGGTGGGCAAGTGGCTCGCGGCCTGGATCGCGTCGCTCGCCCTGCTCGTGGTGACCGTGCCGTTCCTGGCGATCGCCGTGGCGATCGGGGAGGTGTCGGCGCTCACCGTGGTGTCGTCGCTCGCCATCCTCACCGCCGAGCTCGGTGTGCTGGCGGCGCTCGGGGTGGGGTTCTCCGGGATCATCCGCAAGCCGCTGTTCTCGGTGGTCGTGACGTACCTCACGGTCGCCGCGCTCAGCCTCGGCACACTCATCGCCTTCGGGCTCGCCGGATCGGTGACGCAGGTCACCGTGACGCAGACCACCGTGAGCCCCGCCTACGACGAGGATGGCGACGGGCCCTCCGGCTGCGAGCCGCCGGAGACCACCACCTTCACGATCCCGCGCTTCGACCCGTACTGGGGGCTGCTCGCGGTGAATCCGTACGTGGTCGTGGCGGATGCCTCGTACGGCGACTTCGACGACTCCGGATACCCCGAGAACCTGTTCGGGTACGTGGCGCTGGGGGTGCGGCAGGTGCAGATCGCGCCCGAGACCGAGGTGTTCAACGACTTCTGCCGCGGGGACGCCGCGGGCTACCAGGGCACCGGCCCCACCCCGGAGGAGCTGCTGCGCTCGGGAGTGCCGAGCTGGTTCATCGGCCTGGCGCTGCAGTCGGGGCTCGGAGCCCTGGCGCTCCTGGGTGCGTGGCGTGCCACCCGAACTCCGGCGGGTTCCCTCGCCGCGGGTAGCCGGATCGCTTAGGTGCTTATTTGCTGCGCCGGTCCCTGCCCGGCGCAGGCGACATGTTCGCGTGCGGTCGCTGGCGCGGCCGCGCGCTCACCTTGGGTCGTCGGGTACGGCCTGTTGCGTGGTTGGGGCTTCTGGGGTTTCGGCATCCGTGATGGTCGTTCGGAGGGTGCGGAGGGCGCCTCTTAGAGCGCGTTCTGCGTCTAGGCCGTTGGACTTGGCTGCTGCGACTATCGAAAGGAGCTGGGTACCCAGTTCGGCTTCGTTCTGAGCGGGCTCGAGGGGCTGAGTGGGCATCGCCGGCACCTCCACTCCCACCTTGCGGGCTCGGCCCAGGAGCTTGTCGGCGAGGGCGAGGGACGGCATGCCGAGCGGGATGCCGTCGAGCACGCTCGTGCGGGTGGGCTTCTCGGCGGCCTTGAAGGCGTCCCAGGCGTTCTCCACGTCGCCGGCGGTCTCGAGATCGAGGTCGCCGAACACGTGCGGATGGCGGCCCACCATCTTGGCCGTCATGTGCGCGGCCACATCCTCGATCGTGAACTCCTCGCCGGGCGTGTGAGCGGCCAGGTCGGCATGGAAGATCACCTGGTAGAGCACGTCGCCGAGCTCCTCGATCATCTCCTCGCGCGACCCGGACTCGATCGCCTCGATGAGCTCGTGCGTCTCCTCGGTGAGGTACTGCACGAGGCTCGCATGCGTCTGCTCGGCATCCCACGGACACCCGCCGGGCGCCCGCAGCACAGCCGTCACCGCCACGAGCCGCTCGAGCTCACTCCCCGCCTCCGGAACCTCAGCCATGCCGCCAGTGTATTTCGCGGCGCGTCACCCGCCGCACGGGATGGACTCCTCCACCGCCGATGACAGCGAGGCCCGCCCGCCGAGCAGCGTCATCCGCTTGACTCCCTGAGTGCGGAGCGCATCACTCACCACGCCGGGGAGGCAGTCGGGGCGGGACACGTAGAGCGGAGCACCGAGGCGACCGGCCCACGCAGCTCCGGCCAGCGCATCCGGGAAGTTGTAGCCCGTCACGACGAAGGCCCGTTCGCTCGACCCGTACGCATCGAGGTTGATCGCGGCCGCAGCGCTGATGCGATCGGCTCCCCAGAGTCGCGTGGTCGGAGCGATCTGCGCCAGCGCCTGCTCGATCCCGGTCGACACGGAGGCGGGCCCGCCGGCGATCTTGATCTGCGTGGCACCCAACTTCTGGAGCTGCTGGACGGTTGCCGCGTCGAGGGTGGGGGCTGATCCTTGGACGAGGAGGACAGGGGCACCCGCGTGCCCAGCGGCACCCCCGGCTGCCAGCGCGTCGGGGAAGTTGGCTCCCGTGGCGATGTAGACCAGGCCGGATCCGCCGTTCTCGCTCGAGAACGTGTCGACGGCGAGGGCACGGGAGACCGCATAGCGGTCAGCTCCCCCGATCCGATGCACGCTCGCGCCCAGGGCAGAGATCTGGGCCGCGACGCTCTCCGAGACCGAGTCGACTCCGCCGACGATGTAGACGTCATCCGGACTGAGCCGCGCGATCTCCTCCGCGACCCCGCGAGGAAGCGTGTCGCGCTGCGTCAGGAGGAGCGGACCATCCCGGTGGACAGCCGCCGGTGCTGCGGACAGCGCGTCCGGATAGTTCGCGCCCGTCACGACGAACGCTGTGTCGGCCCCGTCGGGGAATGCGCGGTACGAGATGGAGGCCGACACGGAGTATCGATCCGGACCCTCTACACGATCGACGGTCGGCGAGGTCGACGGGACGAGCGTGAGGTACGCCTGCACCGAGTGGGTTCCGCCGGGTCTCCCCGTGCCCGATGAGGGCAGATTGACCTGGAGGGTGAGGGGCCGGGACGTCATGCCGTCCGGGAAGTACGGGCTCAACGGGGCCGAGGGGATGCGGACCGTCACCGTCGAACCATCGGGCGACGCGGTACCCGGCGAAGTGCCGAAGAAGGCGGACCCGCCGGGCGCGAAGAGGCTCGCGGAGATCGGCCCGGGAGCGGTCCAGTCGCCATCCGGCCCTCGTGTCCAGGTGCCTGGGGGCGAGGAGATCGTGACGGTCCGGCCGGGAGCCACGGGGACGTTCTCCGGGGTCGAGCCGAACATGGTCGAGCGCCCGTAGACGCTCGCGGTGGATTTGGTGAGGGGGATGGCGGCCGAGGTGCCGGTCAGGTCGTCACGGATGCGGAGGATCGCGTTCAAGGTCACGGGCACGGAGACGGAGGCTCCGGTCGAGTACCCGTTGGTCACGCTCAGTTCGACTTCGCTGAAACCCCGCAACGATTGCGGCACGGATGCGGTGAAGCTGCCTCCGGTGACATCCACGGACCCGGTCGTCAGGATCTGAGCGGAATCGCGGGTGCGGAGGGAGTAGTCCCACGAGCTGCTGTAGAAGCTGCTGAGTTCCGTGGGGAGGGTCACCTGGAGGGTCGACGTGTCGTCGGCCACGACGAAGCCGCCGACATTCGGCTCCATGAACGATCCCCACGACCCCCCGATCGAATCCAGCATGGGTGTGGATCCCTGGGTCACGCTCGCCGAGGGATCGGCGGCAGCCGACGCTTCGGGGAGTGCGGAACCGGCTGATGCCGCCACCGCACCCATGCTCTGGGCTCCGACCACGGCCAGCAGGCCGGCCACCATCGCGGTGGCCGCCCGGAGGCCCCTCCGCGCGCTCGATCGACGGGCTGGGTTCGACATGCGGTCTCCGATGGGTCAAGGAGCGCCTCGGTACCCTGATCGACACCCGTTGCTCAGGAGATTTATACCACGGGCGATCAACGGCTCACTGCCGGACTCGAGATCGACGCCGGTCGGCTCAGACCGCGGGGGCGGGGGTCGCGGTCGGGAGGGGGACTATGGCGTCGAGGAAGGAGGCTACCCAGGCGATGAGGGCGGCGTCGGCGAGGGGGGTGCCGTCGACGACCGGCAGGGGCACCGAGATGGCCGAGGTCTGGGCGAAGTGCTTGGCCCCCGGGTAGAGGCGCTTGAGGCGCACCTGGATCGAGTCGGGCAGGTCGGCCGGCGCCACACGCAGGTTCGACCCCATGGTGACGACCTCGCTGAGCGACGACTTCTGGGCGCGACGCCGCAGCCGGGAGACGGCCACAAGGGTGGAGACCTCGGCCGGTGGCTGCCCGTACCGGTCGGTGAGCTCCTCGATGACCCGGTCGATCGCGTCGTCCGAGGCCGCCGGTGCCGCTGCGGCCGAGAGCTTCTGGTAGGCCTCGAGGCGCAGTCGCTCGCTGTCGACGTAGTCCTCCGGGATGTGCGCATCCACCGGCAGCTCGAGCCGCAGTTCGGTCTGGCCCTCCGCCACGTCTCCGCGGAACGTCGACACCGCCTCGCCGATCATCCGCAGATACAGGTCGAAGCCCACACCCGCGATGTGACCGGCCTGCTCGCCGCCGAGCAGGTTGCCGGCACCACGGATCTCGAGGTCCTTCAGGGCCACCTGGATGCCCGAGCCGAGCTCGTTGTTGGCCGCGAGCGTCGACAAGCGATCGTTGGCGGTCTCCGAGAGCGGCTTGTGCTCGTCGAACAGCAGGTACGCGTACGCCCGCTCGCGCCCACGCCCCACGCGCCCGCGCAACTGGTGCAGCTGCGAGAGCCCGTACTTGTCGGCCCGATCCACGATGAGCGTGTTCGCGTTGGCGATATCGATACCGGTCTCGATGATGGTCGTCGAGACGAGCACGTCGAACTTGCGCTCCCAGAAGTCCACGATCACCTGTTCGAGCGCCGTCTCGCTCATCTGCCCGTGCGCCACAGCGATGCGCGCCTCGGGAACGAGCTCGGCAAGCTGCGCGGCCACGCGGTTGATCGACGAGACGCGGTTGTGCACGAAGAACACCTGGCCCTCGCGCAGCAGCTCGCGCCGAATGGCGGCCCCCACCTGCTTGTCGGAGTACGGCCCCACGAAGGTGAGGATGGGGTGCCTGTCCTCCGGCGGCGTCGCGAGCGTCGACATCTCGCGGATGCCGGTGACCGCCATCTCGAGCGTGCGCGGGATGGGGGTGGCGCTCATGGCGAGGATGTCGACGTTGGTCTTGAGCTTCTTCAGCTGATCTTTGTGCTCCACACCGAAGCGCTGCTCCTCGTCGATGATGAGCAGCCCGAGATCCTTGAACGCGATGTTGTCGCTCAGGATGCGGTGCGTGGCGATCACGACATCCACGGTGCCGTCGAGCAGCCCCGCGATCGTCTCCTTGATCTCCTTGTCGGTCTGGAACCGGCTGAGCGCCTTGAGGTGCACGGGGAACCCGGCGAAGCGCTCCTGGAACGTCTCAATGTGCTGACGCACGAGCAGCGTGGTCGGCACGAGCATGGCCACCTGCTTGCCGTCCTGAACCGCCTTGAACGCGGCACGGATGGCGATCTCGGTCTTGCCGAAGCCCACATCCCCGCTCAGCAGGCGGTCCATGGGGATGGGCCGCTCCATGTCGGCCTTCACCTCGTCGATGACGGTGAGCTGGTCGGGCGTCTCCTGGAACGGGAACGCCTCCTCGAGCTCGTGCTGCCACGGGGTGTCGGGGCCGAAGGCGTGGCCCTTCGACGCCATGCGGGCGGAGTAGAGCTTGACGAGCTCCACGGCGATGTCGCGCACGGCCTTGCGGGCCTTGCTCTTGGCACCGGCCCAATCGCTGCCGCCCATCTTGCTGAGCGCGGGGGCCTCGCCGCCGACGTAGCGGGAGAGCAGGTCGAGCTGATCGGTGGGCACGTAGAGCTTGTCGCCCGGGTAGCCGCGCTTGCTCGGCGCGTACTCGATCACGAGGTACTCGCGTGTGGTCTTGATGGCGTTGCGACCGCCGCTCGACACCTCGCGCTGGGTGAGCTCGAGGAACTTGCCGATGCCGTGGGTCTGGTGCACCACGAAGTCGCCGGTCTTGAGCTGCAGCGGGTCGACCACATTCTTGCGGCGGCTCGCGAGCTTCTTGACCTGGCGGGTGTCGTAGCCCACGGTGCGGCCGAAGAACTCGGTCTCGCCGATGAGGGCGAGCTTGAGCTCGGGCAGTTCGAAGCCGTGCTCCACGGCGGCGCGCATGACGTACGCGATGCGGGGCTCGGCATCCTCCGGGAAGTCGTCGACCTGGCGGGCGGGGATCTCGAGCTCGCCGAGCACGTCGGCGGCGCGCTCCACGAGTCCCTGGCCCTTCGCGGCGACCACCAGGGTCCAGTCGTCGGCGAGGCGCTCGGCCACGTGGGCGAGCGCGCCGTCGGCGTTGCCGGAGAAGCTCGGCACCGCGTCGGCCTTGAGGCGCAGCGTGAGGTGCTCCTCGAGCTCGCGGTGCTCGGGCAGCACCTCGTCGTCGTCGGGGCCCTGCTGGAACTCGCTGAGGGTCCACCAGGCTCGGTCGACTCCGGATGCCGCCCGCAGGTCGTTGAGGGTGATGAACTCGCCCGCGGCGAGGTCGATGGGGGCGGCAGCGCCGGCCGTGGCCGCGACCCAGGCGGCCGAGAGGAACTCGCGGTTGGTCTCGGCGAGGTTGATGGCTCGCGTGGCGACGCGCTCGGGAGAGACGACGGCCACGGCGGATGCGCGGGGCAGGTAGTGCGCCACGGTCACGAGCCGGTCGACGAGCGCGGGGGCGAGCGATTCCATGCCCTCCACGGGGATGCCGGCGGCGATCTTCTCGAGCATCTGCGTGAGACCGGGGAACTCGTGCAGCATCTCGCGCGCGCGCTGGCGCACGGCGTCGCCGAGGAGGAGCTCGCGGCTCGGCGGGAGGGTGACCACGCCGATCTCGCCGGATCCGCCCTCGTCGTCGGGCAGGGAGCGCTGGTCGGCCACCGAGAAGGCGCGGATCTCCTCTACCTCGTCGCCGAAGAAGTCAATGCGGTAGGGGTGCTCGGCGATGGGCGGGAAGACGTCGAGGATGCCGCCGCGGAGGGCGTACTCGCCGCGGCGGGTCACCATGTCGACGCGGGAGTAGGCGAGCTCGACGAGCTGCAGCGAGAGCTTCGAGAGGTCGAAGCCGCGGGCGCCGCGGGAGAGGCGGATGGGCTCGAGGTCGGCGAGGTTGTCGGCGAGCGGCTGCAGGGCGGCGCGCACGGAGGCGACGACGATCATGGGCTCGGGGGTCTCGCCGGCGTCGGTGGCGCGCTGCCACTCCACGAGGCGGCGGAGGGCGTCGATGCGCTTGCCCACGATCTCGGCGCTCGGGCTGAGGCGCTCGTGCGGCAGGGTCTCCCAGGCGGGGAACTCCACGATCTCGGCGCCCGGAAGGAAGCTGGCGAGCGACTCGCGCAGCTTCTCGGACTCGCGGCCCGTAGCGGTGACCACGAGCATCGACGCGGGCAGGCCGCGCTCGACCCGCCGCGCCATCATGGCCGCGAGGAACGGCGCCCGCAGCCCCTCGGGCAGCGAGAAATCGCCATCGCGCCCGGCGTTGCCCAGGGCTCTCTCGACGGTGGAGGCGCGCGAAAGCGCAGTAACAAGGCCCTGAAGCATCACTGAGCTAGTTTACGCCGCGGGCTGTGCTGGTTGCCCCGCGGCCCGTGGCCTTCGGCCGCGTGCTGCGGGGTGCGCGCCGGTCCCTGCCCGGCGCGCGGCGACATGTTCGCGTGCGGTCGCTTCGCGGCCGCGCGCTCACCCTGGGTCATCGAGTACGGCCCGTCGCGTTCGCGTCCGGCCCCACCCAGTGGTGAAGGAGGACAGCAGAAACTCCCACCCCGCAGAAGATCTGCTGCCGAGGAGACCACGCAACGGGCCGTACTCGACGACCCGAGGCGATACGGGTGCCGCGGGACGCCGCGAAGCGACGGCACGCGACACCCGCATCGCATGTCGCCCGCGCCGCAGAGGCGGCGGCGCGGCAACAAACACAGCTAGGAGTTCGTGTGAACCTTGAGCTGAGCCGCGGTCAAACCGTCGGTCGCAATGAGTTCCACCGCATCCGCTGCATCCACGATCAGGTTCGGCAGCGTCTCGCGCTCGGCCGACGTGAAGTTCTGCAGCACGTAGTCGGCGGCCTGCATGCGGCCTGGGGGGCGGCCGATGCCGGCGCGCACGCGCACGAAGTCGGCGCTGCCGGTGGCGGCGATGATGTCGCGCAGACCGTTGTGGCCGCCGTGCCCGCCGCCCTGCTTGAGCTTGAGGGTGTCGAACGGGATGTCGAGCTCGTCGTGCACCACGATGAGCTGCTCGGGCGGAAGCCCGTAGAACTTCAGCAGCCCGTTCACGGGCCCGCCGGACACGTTCATGTACGTGTTGGGGTTCGCCACGATGAAACGCGGACCGCCGGGCGCGGTGCGACCCTCGGCGATCCGCGCGTTGGCCTTGTGCGCCTTGAAACCGGCGCGCATCCGGTCGGCCAGCTCGGCCGTGACCATCTGGCCGATGTTGTGACGGTTGCCCGCGTAGGTGGGCCCGGGATTGCCGAGGCCCACCACGAGCCAGAGATCCGACGCGCTCATGTCGTTGCTGTCTCTCTCCGTCAGGTCATCCGCTCGGCCCCCCGGTGCGCTGGAGCGCCCGAGGAGCCGGCGGAGGATGCCCAAGGGGCTGTACTACTCGGCGTTCTCGTCGGAGGACTCGTCGGACGACGCACCCTCGGCGCTCTCGGTGGCCTCGCCCTCCTCGGGCTCCTCCTCCGGGACGGTGATGCCCACGATGAGCATCTCCGGGTCGCTGATGAGCGAGGCGCCGTCGGGCAGCGTGAGCTCGGAGGCGTGCACGAGCGTGCCCTCTTCGAAGCCCTCGATGGAGTGCGTGACGCGCTCGGGGATGTTCGTGGCCTCGACCTCGAGCAGCACCGTGTTGGAGTCCTGCGTGGCGATGGTGCCGGGGTACGACTCGCCCTCGAGGTGCACGGGGACCTCGACCTGGACCTTCTCACCCTTGCGGATGACGATGAGGTCGATGTGCTCGATGATCTGGAGCACGGGGTCCTTCTGCACGTCCTTCACGAGCGCGAGCGCCTCGGTGCCCTCGATGTCGAGCTCGAGCACCTGGTTGGCCTTGCGCAGGATGAGTGCGGTCTGGTGGCCGGGCAGCGTGATGTGCACGGGCTCGGTGCCGTGGCCGTAGATGACGGCGGGGATCTTGTTGGCGGCACGGATGCGGCGGGCGAAGCCCTTGCCGAACTGGGTGCGGGTCTCGGCGGAGACCTTGTTGCTGTCGTTGGCCATGGTGAAGCTCTCAATCTGTCGGATGCTCGGTGTGCGTGATGCACTGCGAGCCGCTGGGCCCGCCTCGTGATGTGTTTTCAACTCGACCGCGTGAAGCGAGAGGAAAGACGTGTTAAGGCCCAGTCCACCGCGTCGATAACGGATGCTCGCTGGCGCGTGCGCATCCCTCGCCGAAGTTCAGTCACCTACTGTACCCCATCCGCTCATCTGCGCCGGGTGGGCTCTACTACGCTGGGGAGGTCCACGTCTACAAGGAGCATCGCGTATGTCAGAAGCGTCGGGAACCGCCAACATCGGAGTCGTCGGGATGGCGGTGATGGGCTCGAACCTCGCCCGCAACCTCGCCAGTCGTGAGGGCAACACGGTGGCGGTGTACAACCGCTCGCCCGAACGCACGCGCAAGCTCGTGGGCGAGCACCCCGAGGCCGGTTTCGTGGCCTCCGAGTCGGTCGACGACTTCGTGGCCTCGCTCGCCAAGCCGCGCACCGCGATCATCATGGTGCAGGCAGGCGCCGGCACCGATGCCGTCATCTCCGAGCTGGCCGCTCGCTTCGAGCCGGGCGACATCATCGTCGACGGCGGCAACGCCAACTTCCACGACACCATCCGCCGGGAGAAGGACATCGCATCCACGGGCATCCACTTCGTGGGCGCCGGCATCTCGGGCGGCGAAGAGGGCGCGCTCAACGGCCCGTCCATCATGCCCGGCGGCACCGCGGAGGCGTACGAGACCCTCGGCCCGATCCTCTCCTCCATCGCCGCGGTCGCCGAGGGCGAACCGTGCGTCACCCACATCGGCACGGATGGCGCGGGCCACTTCGTGAAGATGGTGCACAACGGCATCGAGTACGCCGACATGCAGCTCATCGCCGAGGCCTACGACCTGCTGCGCACCGTGACCGGCCGCTCCCCCGCCGAGATCGCCTCGGTGTTCGAGACCTGGAACTCGGGCGACCTCGAGTCGTACCTGATCGAGATCACCGCCGAGGTGCTGCGCCAGGTCGACGCCTCCACCGGCAAGCCGTTCATCGACGTCGTGCTCGACCAGGCAGGTGCCAAGGGCACCGGATCCTGGACCGTGCAGAACGCGCTCGACCTGGGTGTGCCCGTCGGCGGCATCGCCGAGGCCGTGTTCGCGCGCTCGCTGTCGTCGAAGCCCGAGCAGCGCGCCGCGGTGCAGGCGACGATCACCTCGCGGCCGTCGGTCGTGGAGGTGGACGTCGACTCGTTCGCCGACGACATCCGCGCCGCCCTGTACGCCTCGAAGGTCGTCGCCTACGCGCAGGGCTTCGACGAGATCATCGCCGGGGCCGCCCAGTACGGCTGGAACGTGGACAAGGGGGCCGTGGCCAAGATCTGGCGCGCGGGCTGCATCATCCGCGCCCAGTTCCTCAACCGGATCGTGGAGGCGTACGAGAAGAACCCGTCGCTCTCGACCCTGCTCGAGGACCCGTACTTCGCCTCGGCCGTGGCCTCCGGCGAGGAGGCCTGGCGGCGTGTGGTCTCGACTGCTGCGCTCTCGGGCGTGCCCGTTCCCGGCTTCGGCGCGGCGCTGTCGTACTACGACTCGCTCGCCTCGGTGCGACTGCCGGCCGCCCTCGTGCAGGGCCAGCGCGACTTCTTCGGAGCGCACACCTACAAGCGTGTCGACCGCGAGGGCACGTTCCACACGCTGTGGTCGGGCGACCGCACGGAGATCGAGAGCGCACCCAGCACCCACTAGTTGGGCGCGCCGCCGCTTCTGCGGCGCGCCGCGACATGCGGTGCCGCTGTCGGGTCACGTCGCTTCGCGGCGCGCCCCGGCAGCGGTACCGCCGCGGGTCATCGAGTACGGCCTGTTGCGTTGGTGACACTGCCGGAGTCAGGGGCTGGTGAGGGGTTTCCAGAAGTAGGAGAAGTCGTCTGTGGGGGATGACAGGAGGCGTTGGGTGTAGACGACTCCTATGAGGTCGCGGGTGGGGTCGACGTAGGCGCTCGTGCCTGTGCCGCCTGACCAGCCCCAGCGGCCTCGGGAGCGCCAAGGCTCGGACGTGCGAGCTTCGGCTGCGGCCACCGGTGTCAACTGGCCGATGAGATCGACTCCGGTGTGGCGGCCCCAGCCGTAGCCGTCGTCTCCCATGGCGGTGAGGCCCTCGCGCTGGGTGGGGGTGAGGTGGTCGGTGGTGAGGTCGTCGCGTTGGGCGGCCGTGAGCAGTTCGGCGTCGGCGATCGACGCGAGGAAGCGGAGCGTGTCGGGGACGGTGGAGATCAGGCCACCGGCGAAGGAGGCGAAGGGCTGCGGGCGCTCGAAGGCTTCCACCAGGGGTCGGAATTCGGAGAGCGCTCCCCCGTCGTCGGTGACGTACGGGGTGGGGAGAGCTGTCGGGTCGGTGTGGAACGCGGTGCCGGCCAGGTCTAGCGGGGCCGCGATGCGGTTGCTGAGGAGCTCGTCGACGGTCTGGCCTGTTGCACGGGCGAGCAGGATCGACAGTACGTTCGCGGCGGTGTCGTAGCTGAAGCGGGAGCCCGGTTGCGTGGCGAGCGGGAGGACGGCGAGTCGGGCGGCGAACTCGTCGGGCGTGAGCTGGGGCGGGACCGGACCGGAGGCGACGCCCGCCTCCGCCATCGCCGCAACGAGCGGGGTGTCGTCGAACGGGGTGGCGAAGCCCGCCGTCAGGCTCACGAGGTCGCCGACGGTGATGGGGCCTTCGCTGGCGACCGTGTCGTCGAGTGCCCCATCCGGAGCTCTCAGCACCCGCGGATCGGCGAGCTCGGGCAGCCATCGCGCGATCGGATCGCCGAGCGCGAACACCCCCTCCTCGAGCAGCAGCTCGACGAGCGCTCCGGAGAACATCTTGCCCACCGACGCGATGCGGAACGGTGTCTCGGCGCGCATGGGTGCCGCTCCCTGCTCGAACGACACCCGCCCGACGGCCATGACCTCCGTGCGCCCCCGCAGCCGGAACCCCGCCACCACCCCGGGCACATACCCCTCCGCCACGACACGCTCGAGCGACCGCCGAACCTCGTCCACCTCGTGCATGGCCCCACCCTCTCGCTGCTGGTTGCCCGCTACCCGCTCGTCGTCACGCGTTGGCCCACGACCGCGGAGACGCCGTCCTGGCGCATGGAGACGCCGTAGAGGGCATCCGCTATCTCCATGGTGCGCTTCTGGTGGGTGATGACGATGAGCTGGCTCGTGGTCCGCAGGTCCTCGAAGATGGTGAGGAGGCGGCCGAGGTTGGCGTCGTCGAGGGCGGCCTCGACCTCGTCCATGATGTAGAACGGGCTGGGGCGGGCCTTGAAGATCGCGATCAGCAGGGCGACCGCCGCGAGCGAGCGCTCACCGCCCGAGAGCAGCGACAGGCGCTCGATCTTCTTGCCCGCGGGCTTGACGCTCACCTCGATGCCGGTCGTGAGCAGGTTCGTGGGGTCCGTCAGCTGGATCGACCCCGTGCCGCCCGGGAACAGCACCGGGAAGACCTGCGCGAAGGCCTCCTGCGTGTCGAGGAAGGCGCTTTCGAAGATGGTCTGCATGCGCTCGTCGATCTCGTCGATGATCGTGAGCAGATCCTTGCGCGTGTTCGTGAGGTCGGTGAGCTGCTCGCTGAGGAAGCGGTGGCGCTGCTCGAGCGCGTCGAACTCCTCGAGGGCGAGGGGGTTCACGCGGCCGAGCTCGGCCAGCTTGCGCTCGGCGCGGGCGAGACGCTGCTTCTGCTCGGCGCGCACGAAGGGGCGGCCGGTGGGGGCGGGCGGAGCCGCCGGATCGCGGGATGCGCCGGCTGGATCGGGATCGGTCGTGTCGCGGTCGGCTGTGGCGGGCTCTGCATCCCCACCGCGCGGGTCGGGGTCGGCGGATGCCGCGGCGAGGTCGGCGGTCGCGGCCTCCACGGCCTCGGCGCTCGTGTCGATGAGGGGCACGGCGTCGTCATCCGGGATGAGCTGCTCGGGGCCGTACTCCGCCACGAGCACGTCCTCCACGAGGCCGAGCTCCGAGGCGGCGCGCTCGAGCAGGCTCGAGAGGTGCAGCTTCTTCTCGTAGATCTGCAGCTCGAGCCCGTGCACGTTCTCGGTGATCGCCTGCAGCCGCTCGCGCAGCGCGGCCTCGTCGCGGCGGAGCGCCACGAGCTCCTCGTTCTGCTCGGCGCGCTCGGCCTCGCGCTGGGCGAGTCTCTGCTTCGCCTCGGCCACCGAGCGGTCGACCGAGTCGAGCACGGGAGGCAGCGACTCGGTCACGTCGGTCGCCGCCGCGATCTGACGGCGACGGATGACGGCCCGTCGCGCCGCCGCATCGGCCGCGGCCCGGTCGGCCTCTAGCTGCTTCTCGAGCGCCACCGTGCGGGCCTGCTCGGCGCGCACCCGCTCGCGGGCCGTCTCGACGCCGAGTCGCGTCTCGACCTCGCGATCCCGAGCCGCCTCGAGCTCGACGAGCAGCCCCTCACGCGAACTCACATCGAGGATCGGCCGGGGCCGCTCGCGCACGGCTTCGAGCTCGGCCCTCGCCTTCTCGGCGGCCTGCTCGGCGAGCTGCACCGCATCCTGAGCCAGCTGGGCGGCCTTCTGCAGGCGGTCGAGCTCGCCGGATCCGGCCTCCACCTGGGCCTTGAGGCGACTGAGCCGCTCGGTGCGGGCGGCGAGCACGGCGTCGAACTCGCGGAGGGCCGTGAGGGCGGCCTGCGACTGCTCCTTGGCGACCTGCACGATGCCACGCTGCTCGGCGAGGGCGAAACGGGCGCTCGCGATGGCGGTGTTGCGTTCTTCGAGGGCGACGGCGGCGGTGTCGCGCTCGGCCACGAGCTCGATGCGCGAACGCGTGGCCCCCGAGCCGCCGCGCAGCACGAACCGCGTGAGCACCTCACCCGCCCGCGTCACGATCGTGAGCGAGCTGGACGCGACCTGCCCGCGCGGGCCCGCGGAGTCGGAGGTGGACGGGCCACCTGTCGCGGGCGATGCGTCAGAGGCGAGGCCGGATGCTTCGGTTGCCGAGGGGCGGGAATCGATCGACGCCCAGGCGGCACGGGCAGCCTCCAGGTCGTCGGCGATCGCGATCGAGGCGAGGAGGCCGAGCACGCCGCGGGGGCCGGAGACGACCGTCGTGGCACCGACGACACCGGGAATGCCCTCGAAGGGCGACGCCGCGGCACCACCGGCAGCGCCCGGCGCACCAGCGTGGTCGGAGGGCCCGGCATCGGCGATCACGAGTTCGACTCGGCCCATGTCGTCGGCCGCTGCGGCCGAGGCGGCGGCCACGGCGGAGTCGAGGTCGTCGGCGAGCACCGCATCCGCGAGGGTGCCGAGGGCCGCCGCCACCGCGGCCTCGAAACCCGGTGAGACGCGCACGTGATCGGCCACGAGCCCCCGCACCCCGGGCAGGCGGGCGGCCACAAGGTCGGCCGATCCGTCTTTCTGGTCGAGGGCCATGGTGAGGGCGCTCGTGCGGGCGGCCAGCGCATCCCGCTCGCGTTCGTGGGCGTGCAGCTCGTCGCGGAGACGCTCGATCTCGGCCTCGGCCTCGAACACCTGGGCCTGCGCGAACTCGTAGCCCTCGTCGAGATCGGTGGCGTCGAGGTGCTCGACCTCCTCGGCCTCGGCGAGCGCGAGCTCCTGCTCGGCGCTCTCGCGCCGGCCGGCCGCGGCGTCGAGTGCGTTCTGCTGCCGCAGCACCTCGCCGCGCACCGTGGCGAGCCGCGTGTTGGCCGACTCGAGCTGACCCGTGAGCTTCGACAGCTCGAGGTCGTGCTTGGAGACGAGAGACGACTGGTAGGCGATCTGCTCGTCGAGGGCGTCGAGCGATCCGCGGGCCTTCCTGGTGCCCTGCTGCGCGGCCTCCCACGCCGCCTGCGCCCCCGTGACCTCGGCGAGCAGCCGCTGCACCTCATCGCGCGAGTCGGCGACCATGCCGGGCGTCACGCTGGGGCCCGCATCCGGAACCCCCTCCTCGCTGCCGAGCAGCGCGAGCCGCTGGTGCGCGAGGTTGTTGAGGTTGCGCAGGCGCTCCTGCACCGACTCGAGGGCGAAGCTCGTGCGGCGCGCGAGATCGACGGCGTCGCCCACCTGCGCCTGCTCGATGCGGGCGACCCGCAGCTGGTTCTGCTCCAAGCGCTCCTGCAGCACAAGGCGCTCGGTGTGCCGCTCGCTCTCGCTGCGCGCCGCGGCATCGAGGGCGGTGCGGAGCTCGACCACCTCGTCGGCGAGCAGCCGCGCCTTCGCGTCGCGCACGATCGCGGCGATCGACTGCGCCTCCTTGGCGATCTCGGCCTGGCGCCCGAGCGGCTTCAACTGCCGGCGGATCTCGCCCGCGAGGTCGCTCAGCCGCGTGAGGTTGGCCTGCATGGCCTCGAGCTTGCGCGCCGTCTTCTCCTTGCGGCGACGGTGCTTGAGGATGCCGGCCGCCTCCTCGATGAAGCCGCGACGGCCCTCGGGGGTCGCGTGCAGCACCGCATCCAGCTGCCCCTGGCCCACGATCACGTGCATCTCTCGCCCGAGGCCGGAGTCGGAGAGCAGCTCCTGCACGTCGAGCAGGCGGCAGCTGTCGCCGTTGATGGCGTACTCGCTGCCGCCGTTGCGGAACAGCGTGCGGCGGATCGTGACCTCGGAGTACTCGATGGGCAGCGCGCCGTCGGTGTTGTCGATCGTGAGGGTGACCTCGGCGCGACCGAGCGGGCCCTTGGTGGAGGTGCCGGCGAAGATGACGTCCTCCATCTTGCCGCCGCGGAGCGTCTTGGCGCCCTGCTCCCCCATCACCCAGGCGAGCGCATCGACCACGTTCGACTTGCCGGAGCCGTTCGGCCCGACCACACACGTGACCCCCGTCTCGAAGGCGAAGGTGGTGGGGTTGGCGAAGCTCTTGAATCCCTTCAGGGTCAAGCTCTTCAGGTACACGGGGGCCCTTCGTCTGCGCGCCACCACCGCGCGCTCGCGGGGTTCTGACAACGGTACCGGTATGCCCGGGCAAGTACGCTGGAACGATGAGCCTGCCCGCACTCGTGTCGCCCGGTCCGGAACTGACGCGAGAGGAGCTGCAGCGCTACGCCCGCCAGATCGCCCTGCCGCAGATCGGGGTGGAGGGGCAGCGGCGGCTCAAGGAGTCGCGTGTGCTCGTGCTCGGCGCGGGTGGCCTCGGATCGCCTGTGCTGCAGTACCTCGCCGGTGCTGGCGTGGGGGTCATTGGCATCGTGGACCACGACGAGGTGGAGGTGTCGAACCTGCATCGCCAGGTCGTGCATCCGCTGGCCTCGGCCCGCGGCTCGGTGCGGAAGGTCGCGTCGGCGGCCGCGGCGCTGCGGGCGCTCAACCCGCTCGTGGAGATCGTGGAGCACGACGAGGAGATCACGCCCTCGAACGTGCTCGAGCTGGTGTCGGAGTACGACGTGGTGATCGACGGCACCGACACCTTCGAGGTCGGGCACATCGTGGATGCGGCGTGCGCGCTCGTGGGGAAGCCGATCGTGTGGGGGTCTGTGCTGCGGTTCGACGGGCAGGTGACGGTGTTCTGGGCGACGGCACCCGACGGGTTGGGGCGGACGCTGTCGGATCTGTTCCCGCCCTCTGCATCGTCGGTGCCGGATGAGACGTGTGCTCTCGCGGGTGTGGTGGGGCCGGCGTGCGGGGCCGTGGGGTCGCTCATGGCGATCGAGGCGCTGAAGCTGCTCGTGGGGTTCGGCTCGCCGCTCCTCGGGCGGCTGCTGGTGCTGGATGCGCTGGATTCGACGTGGAGCGAGGTGCCGTTCTCGCACGTGGAGCGGCGGCCGGGGCGGTCGTCGGCCGCTCGGGGGGCGTCGAACATCGGGGAGCCGTACAGCTACTCGAAGCAGGGGGCCGGCGGGGCGGGCGGGCCGGCGACGCGGTCGTTCGGGGCGTCGGCGTCGTCCGCGTCCGCGGCTCCTGAGGAGGCTGCGACGGAGCAGTCCGTCTCGGTGACGGAGCTCAAGGAGCTGCTCGAGGCACGTTCGCGCGACGAGGCCGACTTCGTGCTCGTGGATGTGCGGGAGATCTACGAGCACCAGGTGGCGGCCATCGAGGGGGCCGAGCTGGTGCCGCTCGGGCAGATCCTGAGCGATGCGGCGCGGGAGATCCTGCCGCCGCAGGAGCGCGTGATCGTGCACTGCCACCACGACGGGCGGTCGCGGCACGCGGCCGAGCTGCTGCGGGCGAACGGGTGGGAGGACGTGGTGTTCGTGCGCGGGGGCATCGACGCGTGGTCGACCGAGGTCGACCCGTCGGTCACGCGCTACTGACGCGCATCCCCACTCGCACCGCGCTTCCACCCGCCTCGCCGCGCCCCCACGCGCGTAGGCCTGCGCCCACCCGCGCACGCCTGCGCCCACCCGCGCACGCACCCACTCGCGCCACCGCCGCCGCGCACGTGAGTCGCGCCGAAGTGTCGCTAAACGGGCGCTGAAGGGGCTTTTGGGGACACTTGGGCGCGACTCACCGGGGCGTGAAGGTGGGCGGGGGCACCCGGGGGCGCTCAGCCGCCGGCGAAGGGCGGGAGGAGGTCGAGGGTGTCGCCGTCGGCGAGCACGATGGTGCGGTCGTCGGTGGAGGTGCGGTTGTGGATGAACGTGCAGCGGGAGAGGATGCGCTCTGTCGTCGCTGCGTCGGGGCTCTCGGCGGCGAGGGTGCGCAGGAGGTCGGCGATCGTGGTGCCGGCGGGGCGCTCGTCGTCGGCGCGGCCGAGAGCGGCCTTGGCGGCGGCGAAGTAGCGGAGGTGAACGCTCATCAGCCGCCGATCGCGCTCATGGTGCGTTCGGGCTGGGCGAAGCCGACGGCGTTCATCTCGTGGCCGGCGGGCTTGCCCCACATGGCGGTGCGCCAGAGGTCGGCGACCACCTGATCCGAGGCGCCGGCGCGCATCGGGCCGAGCAGGTCGGTCTCGTCGTGGGAGAAGAGGCAGCTGCGCACACCGCCCTCGGCGGTGAGGCGGGTGCGGCGGCAGTCGGAGCAGAACGGCTCGCTCACGGAGGCGATGATGCCGACGAGGCCGAGCATCCGGCCGTCCGTGGTGGTGGCGAGGTCTGCGATGGCGGCGGGACCGTCGCTGGTGGCGGTGGGACCGTCGCTGGTGGCGGTGGGCCCGTCGGTGGCGGTGGCGGTGGGGTCTGCGGCGGCGGTGGCGGCTGTGCGGTCGCGCACCTGGAAGAGTTCGGCGGGGGCGCCATCGCGCGGGGCGTCGTGGGGGGTGAGCACGTAGCGGGTGCTGAGGCGCTCGCGGATCTGGGCGGCCGTGATCATGGTGTCGCGCTCCCAGGTGCGATCCGCATCCAGAGCCATCTGCTCGATGAAGCGCAGCTGATGGCCGCCGGCCAGCGCCCACTCGAGGAGCTCGACCGCCTGGTCGTCGTTGACTCCAGGCATGAGCACGGTGTTGATCTTGGTCTGCACGAGGCCGGCGGCGCTCACGGCGTCGATGCCGGCGAGCACGCGGCTCAGGAAGGGGCGGCGGGTGATGGCGGCGAAGGTCTCGGGGTGCACGGAGTCGAGGGAGACGTTGATGCGGTCGAGGCCGGCGTCGGCGAGCGCCTGGGCGCGGGAGGCGAGGCCGATGGCGTTGGTGGTGAGCGAGATCTCGGGGCGGGGGTCGAGGGCGGCGACGTCGCGCACGATGTCGACGAGGTCCTTGCGCAGAAGGGGCTCGCCGCCGGTGAAGCGGATCTGCCGCACACCGAACTCGGTGACGGCGATGCGGGCGAGGCGGGTGATCTCGTCGCGGGTGAGGAGGGCGGGGGGCGGCAGGAACGGGAGGCCCTCGGCGGGCATGCAGTAGGTGCAGCGGAGGTTGCAGCGGTCGGTGAGCGAGATGCGGAGGTCGGTGGCGGTGCGGCCGAAGCGGTCGAGGAGGGCCGAGGCCGCGGGGCCCGAGGGGCGGTCGGCGGGGAGGGCGGCGTGGCGGCCGACGTGGGTCTCTGCGTGGGTGGTGCCGGGCGCTGCACCTGGCTCGGCGCCGGGGGTGAGGCCGGTGGTGCCGCCGGGCGCGGCGGTGCGCGCGGTCGGGATGCCGAGGGCGACGCTCATGCCGAAAGCCTACGCGTCTTTCCGGGGCGGCCTGCCGTGGCGGGGCGCGATGAGTTTCGGCAGATCTCAGCGACACCGACCCCGTAGAGGCCGTCGCTGCCTCGCATATCCACCGTTGCTCTGGGTTCCCGGCCGCGTTCTGGGGTGCTCGGCGGGGGTACGACCCGAGTAAGTACTGAAATGCGAGGGACCGACCCGATATACGGGGTCGGTCCCTCGCATTTCTGTACTTACCGAACAGCTCTCTCCCATTGGGGCCGCCGAGGGCCCGCGGATGGCCGGCCACGCCCGCCATGCGGCAGCGCGCCCGCGATGCGGCAGACTGGGACGATGCGCACGATCGACGATCATCGACGCGAGATCACCGCGCTGCTCGCGCCCCTCGCGGGCGGCCTCGGGAGCGAGACGCTGCCGGTGTCGGGCGAAGCGCTCGCCGCCGATCCGGCGCGGTACCGGCATCGGGTGCTCGCGCACGACGTGGTCTCGCCGTCGAGCCTGCCCTCGTTCGACAACTCGCAGATGGACGGGTACGCCGTGCGCTCCGCCGACCTCGCCTCGGCTTCGCCGGACGCCCCGGTGTCGCTGCCGGTGGCCGCGCGGGTGGCGGCGGGCGATGCGTTCGGTGTGCACTCCCCCGGCACCGCGACGCCGATCATGACGGGCGCGGCCGTGCCTGCCGGTGCGGATGCGGTGGTGCAGATCGAGCGCGCCGTGCCCCCGACCTTCCCGCCCGCCGTCTCGGCATCCCTGGCCGGTCCGACCGACCCCACCGGCGAGGCGGACGGATCCGCGGGTGGCGGTCCAGTCGGCGAGTCGGACGGATTCGCGGGTGGTGGGGCGACCTCGGGGGCGGCCGGCGGCCGGGTGGTGGTGCGGGTGGCGTTCGTGGCGCCTGTGGAGGCCGGGACGTTCGTGCGGGCTGCCGGGAGCGACATCCGCGCGGGCGAGGTGCTGCTGCGGGCGGGCACGGTGCTGGGGCCGCCGCAGTTCGGGGTGATCGCGGGCACGGGGGCGACCGAGGTGCAGGTGCGGCGTCGCGTGCGGGTGCTGCTGGTGTCGACGGGGCATGAGATCCGCGAGGCGGGCACCGAGCTCGCTCCCGGTCAGATCTTCGATGCGAACACGGTGGCGCTGACCGCCGCGCTGCTCGAGATCGGGTGCACGGTCCTGCCCCGCCCGTGCCGTTCCGATGACGCGGCCGACCTGCTCGACCTCCTCCGCCGCGAGGCCGGCGGTGTCGACCTAGTCGTGACGGTGGGCGGTGTGAGCGCCGGTGCGCGCGAGGTGGTGCGGGATGCACTCGGTCCGCTCGGCGTGGAGTTCATGAAGGTGGCGATGCAGCCGGGAGGCCCCCAGGGCTTCGGCCGCATCCAGCTCGCGGCCGGCACCGCGAGCGATGCCGCCACTGCGAGCAACGCCAGCACCGCTGGCACCGACAACGACGCGAGCATCTCGAGCGATACCGGCACCGCGAGTGAACTCGGCTCCGCGAACAACGCCGGCACAACGAGCGACACCGGCACCGGCACGACGGGCGATGCCGACAGCGCGAGCGATGCCGGGGGCGCGGGGGTGGCCCGTGGGCTGCCGGTCGTGTGTCTGCCGGGCAATCCTGTGAGTGCGCTCGTGTCGTTCGAGGCGTTCCTGCGGCCCGCGCTGCTCGCGACCCTCGGCGCGGCGCCCCTGCGGGAGACGCGGCGAGCGCCCTCCGCCGAGGCCTTCGACTCGCCGCCCCGGCAGCATCAGCTGCGCCGCGGCATCCTCGACGCCGACGGTCGTCTCAGCCTGCGCGGCGGGCCCTCCAGCCACCTCCTCCACTCCTATGCCGAATCGACCGTGCTCGTGCACGTCCCGGTCGGCACCACCCATGTCGCCGACGGCGACGACCTCGACTTCTGGAGGATCGATGGCTGACGGCCGCGAACTCACCCACGTCACCCCCGACGGCGCCGCCCACATGGTCGACGTCTCGGACAAGGCGGTCACCCGACGCGTCGCCTCCGCGCAAGCCGTGGTGCACACGCGGCCCGACGTGATCGCGCTCCTCGTGGCCGGCGAGCTCCCGAAGGGCGAGCCCCTCGCCGTGGCCCGCGTCGCCGGGATCATGGCGGCCAAGCAGACCTCCAACCTCATTCCGCTGTGCCATCCGCTGCCCATCGCCGGCGTCAGCATCGACTTCACGACCGATGAGTCGAGCGTGCGTGTGGTCGCCACCGTCAAGACCACGGGAGTGACGGGTGTCGAGATGGAGGCGCTGACCGCCGCCTCGGTGAGCGCGCTCACGGTCTACGACATGATCAAGGCGGTCGATCGGGGCGCCAGGATCACCGACATCGAGGTGCTCTCCAAGTCGGGCGGCGCGAGCGGCGACTGGAGCCGGGAGTGAGCGGCGAGCCTGAGGTGGGGCCAGGGGTGGGGCCGGGTGCATCGGCAGCGAATGGCGCCACGGATCCGTCGGCTGCCACTGCGAGCGGATCCCCGGGCGCGAACGGGCGTTCGGGCGCCTCCGCTCGCACCGCCCGCGTGATCGTGGCCTCGAACCGGGCCGCCGCGGGTGTCTACGACGACACCACGGGGCCCCTCATCGAGACGTGGTTCCGCGAGCGGGGGTGGCAGGCGCAGGTGGAGGTGGTTCCGGATGGCGAGCCGGTGGGCGCTGCCCTCCGAGCGGCCGTCGCGTCGGGCGCCACGGCGATCGTGACCACGGGAGGCACCGGCGTCTCCCCCACCGACCGCACGCCTGAGGAGACGCGGGCGGTGCTCGACGTGGAGATCCCGGGTGTGGCGGAGGAGATCCGTCGGGTGGGGCGGGCGCACACCCCTCTGGCCGTGCTCTCGCGCGGGCTCGCCGGGGTCGCGGGCGGGAGCGTCGTGGTGAACCTGCCCGGGTCGACCGGGGGCGTGCGTGATGGGTTGGGTGTGCTCGAGGGGTTGCTCGAGCACCTGGTGGATCAGATTCGAGGAGGCGACCATGTCCGCAACGACTGAGCCGGTGGGCGGGGAGTCGACCGACGGCTCGGTGGGCGGGGGGCCGACCGACGGCTCGGTGGGCGCGGAGTCGGCCGACGGCTCGGTGGTGCGGCTCGCCGTGGTGAGTTCGGAGGCGATCTCGGTGGAGGAGTGCATCGCGGCGGTGTCGCGCGCGCACGCCGGTGCGGTCGTGAGCTTCGCCGGAGTGGTGCGCAACCACGACGAGGGGAAGGGCGTCGAGGCGCTCTCGTACACCGCGCATCCGTCGGCGGGTGACGCCATCGAGGAGGCGGCCAGGCGCATCGCGGCGGCGCATCCGCAGACCGTCGTGGCGGTGGCACACCGGGTCGGCGATCTCGTGGTGGGCGACATCGCGCTCGCCTGCGCGGTCTCGAGTGCGCACCGGAGCGAGGCGTTCGCGGCGTGCTCCGCGCTCGTCGACCTGGTGAAGCAGACGGTGCCGATCTGGAAGGAGCAGAGCTTCGACGACGGGAGCACCGAGTGGGTGGCGTCGCTCGGCTGAGCGTTCCGCGACCTCTCGCCCGACCTCTCCTGCACAATCACGGTCGGCGGGCGGATTACCCCCAAAACGGGTCGTCGTTACATCTCGGACACATAGCTGCGGTCTACTGATACAGCAACTCGACCTCGAACGGAGATCGTCGTGGATCTGAACACCATTACCGCCATCCTGCCGGCCCGCCGGCGCGACGACCTCGCCGCTCTCGGAGCGACCGCGGCTCCCCTGGCGGGCGGCTCGTGGCTGTTCTCCGAGCCGCAGAACCACCTCACCACGCTCGTCGACCTCATGGCGTTCCGGTGGCCTTCGCTCACGATCCTCGGGGCCGAGGCGGGGGCGGATGAAGGGGCCCTCGAGGTGGCGTCGACCTGTCTGATCGCTGAGCTCGCTGGGCTTCCGGATGCGTACGGGTGGGCGGCGCATCCGCTGTTCAGGCAGTGCTGCGAGGCATTGCTCGGATCGTTCAAGGTGTGGAACGTGGCCACGGTGGGCGGCAACATCTGCGCGTCGCTGCCCGCAGGCCCCATGACGTCGCTGTTCTCCGGGCTCGATGCCGACGCCGTCATCTGGAGGGCCGACGGGAGCGATGAGCGCATGCCGGTGGCGAGCTTCGTGACAGGCAACATGACCAACATGCTGCAGCCGGGAGATGTGCTGCGGTCGCTCATCGTGCCGCGCTCGTCGCTCGCCGCCGTGACGGGGTACCGCAAGATCGCTCTGTCGCCGCTCGGGCGGTCGGGGGCCGTGATCATCGGGCGGCATGATCCGGATGGGTCGTTCACGCTGACGGTGTCGGGGGCCACTGTTCGTCCCGAGCAGGTGCGGTACGGGTCGCTGCCCTCGGCGTCGGCGCTGGCGGCGGATGTGGAGGCGATCGAGTCGTGGTTCACCGATCCGCACGGGGCGGCCGACTGGCGGAAGGCCGTGTCGACGCTGCTGGCGGTGGAGGTGCTGGACGAGGTGGCCGGAGCGGGTGCGGGGTCTGGTGCGGGTGCCGGTGCCGGTGCGGGCGCTGATTCCGGTGCTGGCACTGATTCTGGTGCGGGCGCTGATTCTGGTGCGGGTGCCGGCGATGGTGCGGGGGCTGGTTCTGGTGCTGGCGCTGGTGCTGATGATTCGGGTTCTGGCATGGGAGGGGTGCAGCGATGAGGTTCGTCATGAACGGAGAGCAGCTCGAGGCCGATCCGGCGCCCGGGCAGTGCTTGCGCACCTTCATCCGCGATCAGGGGCACTTCGAGGTCAAGAAGGGCTGTGACGCGGGCGATTGTGGCGCATGCTCGGTGATCGTCGACGGCATGGCCGTGCACTCGTGCGTGGTGCCGGCGTACCGGGTGGAGGACTCGGTGGTCACCACGGTGGCGGGGCTCGGCGAGCCCGGTGACCTGAGTGCGGTGCAGCAGAGCTTCGTGGAGAACGCGGGGTTCCAGTGCGGGTTCTGCACGGCGGGCATGGTCGTCACGGCCACCACGCTCAAGCCCGCAGATCTCGACGATCTGCCGCGGGCCATGAAGGGCAACCTGTGCCGGTGCACGGGGTACCGGTCGATCGAGGCGTCAATCCGTCAGGGCGTGTGCGCCTCGGCGGCGGGTTCCGCTGCGGGCTCCGGCGGCTGTGCAGAGCTCTGCGGATCGGCGCGCCACGGAGCCGCGCAGGCCTCCCCCGCGACGGTCGCGCCGGTCGCGCCGGTCGAGGCGGAGGCACCGGTCGAGGCGGAGGCAGCGGTTGCGCCGGTGGAGGCTCCGGCGAGCATCAGTGCGCCGAAGTCGGTGGGCACGTCGGTGGGGGCGCCCGCTGGGCCGCGGATCGTGAGCGGGCGGGAGCCGTACACGCTCGATGTGGCCATTCCTGGCGTCACGCACCTCAAGCTGCTGCAGAGCCCGCACGCGCACGCGCGCATCCTCGCCATGCGCACCGAGGCTGCCGCGGCGCTCCCCGGAGTGCACGCCGTGCTCACGGCGGCCGACTCCCCCGAGCGGCTCTACTCCACCGGGCGGCACCAGTTCCGCACCGACGACCCCGACGACACGCGACTGTTCGACACCGTCGTGCGCTTCCGCGGTCAGCGCATCGCTGCGGTCGTGGCCGACACGGTCGCCCTCGCCGAGGCCGCGTGCCGCCTCATCGAGGTCGACTACGAGGTGCTCCCCGCGGTCTTCGACCCTGAGGAGGCCCGCTCCCCGGGCGCGCCTCTGCTGCACGCCGACAAGACTCCGGGCGAATCCCGAGTGGCCGAGCCGGAGCGCAACGTCATCGCCACGGTGCACACCGAGATCGGGTCGGTCGAGCAGGGGTTCGCGGCCGCTGCGGCGAGGGTCTCGGGCACGTACGAGACCCACCGGGTGTCGCACGCCTCGCTCGAGACGCATGGCTCGGTGGGGTGGATCGACGAGGAGCAGCGCCTCGTCATCCGCACGAGTTCGCAGGTGCCGTTCCTGGTGCGCGACGAGATCGCGCACATCTTCGAGCTCGACCCGGCGGCGGTGCGGGTCTTCACGGCCCGGGTGGGCGGCGGCTTCGGCGGCAAGCAGGAGATCCTCACCGAGGATGTCGTGGCCGCGGCCGTGCTCGCCACGGGCCGGCCCGTGCAGTTCGAGTTCACGCGCACCGACCAGTTCACGCTGGCCCCCTGCCGCCACCCCATGCGGGTCTCGGTCGAGGTGGCGGCCGACGCCGAGGGCAGGCTCACCGCTCTCGCCGTCGACGTGCTGAGCGACACGGGCGCCTACGGCAACCACGGCCCCGGCGTCATGTTCCACAGCGTGGGCGAGACCGTGAGCCTCTACAACGCACCGAACAAGAAGGTGGATGCGGAGGTCGTCTACACGAACAACATCCCCTCGGGCGCCTTCCGCGGGTACGGCCTCGGGCAGGTGGTGTTCGGCGTGGAGCAGGCGATGGACGAGCTCGCGCGGGAGCTGGGCATCGATCCGTTCGAGTTCCGGCGCATCAACATGGTGCGGCCGGGCGATCAACTGGTCGCAGCGCACGTCGAGGGCGACGACCTGGTCTTCGGCAGCTACGGTCTCGACCAGTGCCTCGACCTCACCGAGCAGGCCCTCGCCCGCGGCAACGGAGTCGAGACGCCCACGGGCCCCGGGTGGTCGATCGGCACGGGCATGGCCTCCACCATGATCGCCACGATGCCTCCCCGCGGCCACTTCTCCGAGGTGAGCATCACACTTGACGCCGACGGCGGGTACTCGGCGGGCATCGGCACCTCCGAGTTCGGCAACGGCACCACCACGGTGCACACGCAGATCGCCTCGAGCGCCCTGGCCACGACCCCCGACCGCATCCGTCTGCGCCAGTCGGACACGGATGCGGCGGTGTTCGACACCGGCGCGTTCGGCTCCGCCGGCACGGTGGTGGCGGGCAAGGCGCTGCACGCGGCGTGCGAGGCGCTCAAGGGCGCCATCCTGCGCACGGCCTCGGAGATCGCCGGCGAGTGGAGTCAGGGGCACCTCGAGGCCGATGGTGTGCGGATCGGCGACACCTTCGTGCCGCTGGCTGCGATCGCGGAGGCGGCCGGCGGATCGCTCACCGGCACGGGCAGCGAAGACGGCTCGAAGCGGTCGTTGGCGTTCAATGTGCACGCGTTCCGGGTGGGCGTGAACCGGGAGACCGGGGAGGTGCGCATCCTGCAGTCGGTGCACGCTGCAGACGCGGGGTTCGTGATCAACCCCGAGCAGCTGCGGGGGCAAGTGGAGGGCGGGGTGGCGCAGGCCATCGGATCGGCGCTGTACGAGGAGATGATCCTCGACGAGGGCCTCGTGAAGACGCAGGTCTTCCGCAGCTACCACGTGCCGCAGATGGTCGACGTGCCCGAGACCGAGGTGATGTTCGCGGCGACGGATGACTCGGTGGGCCCCTACGGCGCCAAGTCGATGAGCGAGGCCCCCTACAACCCCGTGGCCGCGGCCCTCGCGAACGCGGTGCGCGACGCTACGGGCACCCGCCCGCACGAGCTCCCCCTCTCTCGAGACCGCATCTGGAGGATGCTCCGCGCCTGACGCCTCGCCCCCGCCCTAGCCCCACCCGCTCCGGCTGTTCGGTGGCAGGTGCGCGATCGCGGGGTGATATTCCGGGGGTGCCGCGGCTCCGATCAGCGGATGGGCGCGCGGAGGGCCGCGCGGGCGGCCGTGGCCACCGTGGCGGCGACGAGGTCGAGGGTGGGCGTGCGGAGCTGCCACTGCTGCCAGAAGAGGGGCACGTCGAGGTGCGCCGTCGGGTCGAGGTCGACGAGGTCCAGGCCGGGGGCGTCGCGCTGGGCATCGGGAACCATCCCCCAGCCGTACCCGGCCGCCACCGCCCGCACGAAGTCGACCGAGGCAGGCACGAAGTGCCGCGGCGGAGTGAGCGGGGCTGTGCGCTCGGCGCCAGCGGCGGTCGCGGCGCCCACGTCGGCCGCGGCGCCAGCGGCGGTTGCGGCCTCCTCTGCGGTCGCGGCGTCGGCGGCGGTCGCGCGGAGTCGCAGGTAGTCGTCCTGCAGTTCGTCCCGCCGATCGAACACCACCACGGGAGCCCACCGCAGCGATTCCACCGCCACCCGTCGCGCGCCCCCGCCGCGGCCAGCAGCGCCGTCACCCTCACCATCGATCGCACGGCGTCCACCGGCCACACCCCCACCACCGGGCGCACCGCGTCCACTGGCAGCACTCCCACCACCGGGCGCACCCCCACCACCGCTCACAGCGTCGCCGTGGGCTGAGGGTCCGGCAAGCGCTAGTTCGGGGAACCAGCGGGCGGCGAAGGCGCGTGAGGCGACCGGGCGGTAGCGCATGACTCCGAGGGGCGTCGAGGTGCAGCCCTGCACGGGCTCGGCGACTGCCGAGACCGCCGCCATCACCGTGCCGTCGCGGAGGAGGGAGGTGGTGTGGCTCTCGTCCTCGCGGTGGAACTCGAAGTCGATCGTGCCCGCCAGGCCCGCCAGCGCGGGCAGCAGCCAGGTGGCTAACGAGTCCGCGTTGACCGCGAGCGGAACCCGCACGCGCGGCCGGGCACGGCCGGATCCCGCATCCGCCGCGGACTCATCTGGGCGGCCTCCCGAGACCTCGAGCTCGCGCGCGACATCGCCCGTGAGGGTGTCGAGCTGCCTCGCCAGGCGCAGCAGCACCTGGCCCGACTCCGTGGCTCGGATCGGCTTGCTGCGCGTGAGCAGCACCCGCCCGACCGAGCTCTCGAGCGCCCGGATGCGCTGACTGACCGCCGACGGCGTGATCCGCAGCCGCCTCGCCGCCGCCTCGAACGTGCCCTCGCCGACGGCGGCATTGAGTGCCGCGAGCTGTGCGTGATCCAGTTCCATGAAGCCACGCTAATGGATGCGTAGAAACATTAGCTGGACTGGTTTCCTACCTCGGCTTACGTTGCAAGGGTGATCCTCTCTGCCGCGCAGCTCGCCCCGCTCGATCCCCTGGCCGCCCTCGCCGGTCTCGGGTTCGGCCTCTCGCTCATCGTCGCCATCGGCGCCCAGAACGCCTTCGTGCTGCGCCAGGGGCTGCTGCGCCGCCACGTGCTGGCGGTCGTCGCGGTGTGCGCGATCTCCGACGTCATCCTCATCGCCCTCGGCATCGGTGGCATCGGCGTGCTCGTCGAGCGCGCGCCCGCCCTGCTCATCGCCGCCCGCATCGGCGGCGCCGCCTTCCTCGTCGTCTACGGCCTCCTCGCCGCCCGCCGCGCCTTCCGCCCCACCGCCGTCCTCACCCCCGACGCCCCCGCCCCCGCACATGCCGGCACCCCCGCCGACGCCGGCACTCCCGCCGACGCCGACGCCCCCGCACGGGCCGGCACCCCCGCCGCTACCGCCCCCACCGCCGACGCTTCCATTGCCACCGTTCCAACCGCGGCCCCCACTACGTACGCAAGAGATCTGCACGGTGCTCAGCCCCATGCCACCGCCACCGGAGCCAAAGGCCTGCGGGCCCGGCTGCAGGCGGGCGGTCTCGCGGCCGCCATCCTCACCGCGCTCGCCCTCACCTGGCTCAACCCGCACGTGTACCTCGACACCGTGGTGCTCCTCGGGTCGGTCGCGAGCACCCACGGCGACTCCCGCTGGATCTTCGGCATCGGCGCCGCCGTGGCGAGCGTGCTGTGGTTCACCGCCCTCGGCTACGGCGCGCGCCTGCTTCGCCCGGTCTTCGCCAAGCCCATCGCCTGGCGCATCCTCGACGGCATCATCGCCCTCATGATGCTCGGGATCGCCGCCTCGCTCCTCCTGGGCCTCTGAGGGAAGGCCTGTCTCCGGCATCGGGCAGCCCGCGGCTCGCACTCGATCCCTCGCTGCCGGGCATCGGCGAGTGCCACGACTCCTCGTCGCGCCCCGCGCAACTCCGCGGTGGCTTCACCCTCCGCGCGGCTCCGGGCCGGGCCCGAGTCCACCTCACGCCTCGCGCAGCACCCCGACGGCCGCGGCCACTCCCCGCGCCACCGAATCCGCATCCACCCGCACCAGTGCGCCGTCGCGCACCACAGCCGCCCCACCCACGAGCAGCAGCGCCAACGGCGGCGGCGCCCCCAGCGTGAGCGCGGCCACGGGGTCGGCGATCCCGGCGTGCTCCACGCCATCCACCTTCCACAGCGCCACATCCGCGAGCTTGCCCACCTCGAGCGACCCCAGCTCGGCCGACCGCCCGAGCACCCGCGCGCCGCCCATCGTCGCCATGCGCAGAGCATCCCGCCCGCTCACCGCACCGGCCCCTCCCCGCAGCCGACCCGCGAGCACCGCCATCCGCACCTCGGCATCGAGCCGGCCCGACTCGTTCGACGCCGATCCGTCGACGCCGAGCCCCACCGGCACCCCCGCCGCGAGCAGCTGCGGCACGGGCGCGATGCCCGCCGCCAGTCGCGCGTTCGAGGAGGGGCAGTGCGCAACCCCCGTTCCCGTGGCGGCGAACCGCCCGATCGCGTCGTCGTCGAGGTGCACGCAGTGCGCCATCCACACGTCGTCGCCGAGCCAGCCGAGGTCGTCGAGGTACTGAGTGGGGGTGCGGCCGAAGCGCTCGAGGCAGAACGCATCCTCCTCCACCGTCTCCGAACCGTGCGTGTGCAAACGCACCGCACCCGGCAGCGAACGGGCGAGCACCGCGGATTCGCGCAGCAGATCGGCGGTCACCGAGAACGGCGAGCACGGCGCGAGGGCGATCTTGACCGTGGCGGCGCGCGACGGATCGTGGAACCGCTCCACCGCCTCCGCACTCGCCGCGAGAGCCGCGGCCGTCGTCTCGACCGCGAAGTCGGGCGGGAGGCCGCCCTGGGAGCGCCCGAGATCCATCGACCCGCGCGTGGCGTGCAGGCGCACCCCCACCTGGGACGCCGCGTCGACGATCGACCCGAGGATGTCGCCCGAGCCGCGCGGGAACACGTAGTGGTGGTCACCCATGGTCGTGCACCCCGAGAGCGCCCCCACGGCGAGCCCACCGAGAGCTCCCGGGCCCACGGTGTCGGCGGTGATGCGCGCCCACGTGGGGTAGAGCGCTGTGAGCCAGTCGAACAGGATCGCGTCCTGCGCGACACCGCGCGTGAGCCACTGGTAGAGGTGGTGATGGGTGTTGATGAGCCCGGGTGTGAGCAGGTGCCCGGTGCCGTCGATGCGGGTGACGGATGCGCTCGGCTCGAGAGACCACGACGGCGCCGCCCCGGGGCCCACTGCTACGATCGCGTCGCCCTCGATCACCACGTGTCCGGACTCGTATTCCGTTCCGGCTCTGTCCACCGTCGCGATGTACGCGTTCTCGATGACGGTGCGGGAGGTGTCGGGTGTCACGCAGGCGATCCTTTCGATTCATGAGTTGTCGGAACCGGAGCGGACGGGCGGTGGATCGGGCCCTCGGTGTCACGCAGCGGAGACCCGGCGGCACCGTTCCGCACGGCGATGACCTCGGCCAGGATGGCGATCGCCGTCTCCTCGGGGGTCGACCCGCCGAGGTCGAGGCCGATGGGCGAGTGCAGGGAGGCGAGGGCGGCGTCGTCGAGGCCCCTCTCGCGGAGGGCGGCGAGGCGGCGTTCGTGGGTGGTGCGCGACCCCATGGCGCCCACGAAGGCCACCGGCAGCGCGAGGGCTGCTTCGATGAGCGGGATGTCGAACTTGTCGTCGTGGGTGAGGATGCAGATGACCGTGCGCTCGTCGACCTCGGTGGCCGCGAGGTAGTCGGTGGGCCAGCGGGTGACGACCTGAGCGTTCGGGAAGCGATCGGGCGTGGCGAACACCGGACGCGCGTCGCACACCGTCACTCGGTAGCCGAGAAGGGCGGCCGCGTTCGAGAGCGCCACCGAGAAGTCGACGGCCCCGAACACGATCATCCGCGGAGGCGCCGCCGCCACGACCAGCGCGGCCTCCCGCAGCACGCCCTCGCACTCGACGTCCCGCCGCTCGGTGCGCCCGCGATGCAGCGCCGCCCGGAGCTCGCCGAGCACCCGCCGATCCCCCTCGGGCACACCCTCGGCCCGATCGGTCTCCCCGTGCGCCACCACCACCCGCATCCCGCCCTGCGCCACCCCGGGCGAAGTGGCGGAAGTCGAGGTGGGGGTGGGGACGTCGGATGCGGCGGGGGTGGCTTCGGGCGCGGCGCCGGTGGGGAGGAGGATCGCGAGGGCGGCCGGGAGGGTGTCGCGGGCACGGGCCAGCTCCGCGAGGAGCGCAGGGGGTGCGGCGTTGCGGGCTCCGGGGAGGCCGAGCTCCTGCACGGCGACCGTGATGCGACCGCCGCAGGTCAGGCCCACCGCGAACGCATCGGCATCCGTGAACCCGAACGCGCAGATCTCGCCATCCCCCGTCGACAGCACGCGTTCGCACGCCTCGTAGACGGCGCCTTCGACGCATCCGCCCGAGATGCTGCCGATCACGCGCCCGGTGTCGTCGACCGCCATCGAGGTGCCGAGGGCACGGGGCGCACTGCCGTCGACCGAGACCACCGTGGCCACGGCCAGCCGGCGCCCGGCCGCGAGCGACTCCAGCAGTGCGGCTGCGAGTTCGAGCATCGGGCCCTCCGTTCGACATCAGCCTGACACATGAGCGTGTTAGAAATTCCGCATGCTCATCATCCAGGACGCTCTGCGGATCGTGATCGACTCCACCACCGAACGAGGCCCGGGCGACTTCACCGTGGGCACGACGGTACCCGCTCCCGGTTCCCCCGCGGTGCCCGACGCGGCGAGCGCGACCAGCACGGCCAGCGGGACCGGCGGGACAAGCGCCGCCAGCGGGACCAGCGCGACCGGCGCAGCCAGCGCAGATGCACCCGAGTACCTCGACGCCTCCGGATGCATCGTGACCCCCGGCCTCGTCAACGCCCACCACCACCTGCTGCAGACCGCCTTCCGCACCCTGCCCGGCACGCGCGGTGTGCCGATGCACGTGTGGCTGCCCACCATGGCCGCCGCCTACGCCGCCGTGGGCATCGACCCCGAACTCGCCGCCGCTGCAGCACGAGCGGGCGTGGCCGAGGGGCTGCTGAGCGGAGTCACCACCGTGGCCGACCACCACCTCACCTGGCCGTCGAGCACCGGCCCCGAGCTCTCCGTCGCCATCGCGCGCGCCACCGCCGCGGCCGCCCGCGAGCTCGGCGGCCGCCTCGCCTTCGTGCGCGGATCCGCCCGCGACGACCCCGAGGCCGCCGCCCTCTCGGCCGACGCCATCGCCCAGGCCCTCCTCGGTGACACCCCCAGTGGTGACACCTCCAGCGGCGGCACCCCCAGCGGAGTCTCGGCCGACGGCCTCGTCCAGCTCGCGGTGGGCCCCGCCGGGGTGCACAGCGACAGCGAGGAGACCTTCCGCCTGCTCGGCGAGGTAGCGGCGAGACGCGGACTGCGCCGCCGCACCCAGGCCAACGAGCAGGTCGACGTGGCCATCGCCCTCGAGAAGTACGGCCGCCGCCCCATCGACCTCCTCGACGAGTGGGGCTGGCTCGCCGACGACGTGACCCTCGCCCACCTCTGCGCCGTGACCCCCGACGAGATCGCGCTGCTCGCCTCCCGCGGCGTCACCGCCACGCACGCCCCCGGCTGCGACCTGCCGATGGGCTGGGGCATCGCGCCGGTCGCCGCTCTCCGCGAGGCCGGCATCGCGGTGGGACTCGGCACGAGCGGCGGCGGCAGCAACGATGCGGGGCACCTGCTGGCGGATGCCCGGCTGGCCCTGCAGGTCGCGCCGCTCGTGGGGCCCGCGATCCCGGCCCGAGAGGTGCTCGCGATGGCCATGGAGGGATCGGCCACGGGCCTCGGCCGCCCCGAACTCGGCCACCTGCGACCGGGGGCTGCCGCCGACCTCTGCGTGTGGGATGTCTCGGGCGTGGCGGATGCGGGCGTCGCCGATCCGGTCGCCGGCCTGCTCTGGGCGTCGCCAGGCCGCCGCCCGAAGCACGTGGTGGTGGCAGGCCGCGTGGTGGTGCGCGACTACCAGCTCGTGGAGCACGACGAACGCACCCTCGCGGCCGACCTCACCACCCTCCTCGCCACCCGCCGAGCCCGCTGACCCGCGCGCCGGCACACGGGAACCGGCTCAGAGCTCTAGGACGAGGCGGGGGCAGGCGGCGCGCGAGACGCAGATCATCATCGTCTCGTTCGCGTCCTGCTCCTCGGGCGTGAGCACCGAGTCCCGGTGATCGACCTCGCCCGACACCACGGGCGTCTCGCACGTGCCGCACGTGCCCTCGCGACACGACGAGAGCACGAGCACCCCGGCCTCCTCCACCACGTCGAGGATGCTGCGATCGGGCGGCACCGTCACGGTCGTTCCGGTGAGCTCGAGCTCCACCTCGAACGACTCGTGCCGCACGGGCTCGGCCACCTCCCGCGCCTCGAAGCGCTCGAGGTGCAGCGTGCCTGCAGGCCACTCCACCGAGGCGGCGAGCGCCTCGAGCTCCGTGAGCATGCGCGCCGGCCCGCAGCAGTAGACGAGCGTTCCGGGCGGCACGTCGAGCGCCGAGAGGTCGATCCGTCGCCCCTCCTGGCCGGTGTGCACAGACACGCGCTCACCGAACTCGGCCACGAGCTCGTCGACGAACGGCATGCGCTCGAGCGCGCGCCCCGCGTACTCCAACCGGAACGGCGCACCGGCCTGAGCCACCGCGCGCATCATCGACAGGAGCGGCGTGATGCCGATGCCACCGGCCACGAACAGGTACGACGCGCCAGGCGCGGGCGGCACGAGCTCGAAGTGGTTCTGGGGCGCGCGCACCCGCAGCACGGTGCCCGGCGAGACGTGCGTGTGCACGTGCTCCGATCCGCCGCGCCCGTCGGGCTCGCGCAGCACAGCCACGAGGTACCGCGACGGATCCGCGGGGTCACCGCACAGCGAGTACTGCCGCGACACCCCCGGCTGCACCTGCACGTCGAGGTGGGCACCGGGCGACCAGGCCGGCAGCGCCGACCCGTCGGGCGCCCTCAGGTCGAGCAGCAGCACGTCGATCGCCACGACCCGCGCGTCGTGCACGACAACATCAAACTCCCCGAGCAGAGCGCCGGCACCACCCGCAGCACCCCCGCTCACGACCCGGCCCTCCGCTCCTTCACGATCAGCAGGTGGTACTCCTCCGCGTCGAGCGACCACCACCGGTGCAGCGTGCCCCCCGCGTAGTGGATCGAGTCGCCCCGCTCGAGCTCGAACTCCCCCTCGTCGGCCAGGTCCACGAGCACCGATCCGCTCACCACATGAAGGAACTCGTCCTCCTCGTGCGTGTAGAACTCCCCGGGCTCGCGATTCGACCCCCGGAACTCCATCGGCACGAACCCCACATCCCCGTGCACGAGGATGCGCGCCTCCCCACCGCCGAACGGCCCCTGCGGCCCCTCCAGCCGCCGCACCATCGACACCCGCCCGGTGCCCGAGGGCGGCACGAGGTCGTCGGTCGCCGCGGCGATGAGCTCGATCTGGCTCGAGCCGAGCGCTCGCGCGATGCGCTCGAGCGACACCATGCTCGGCCGCGCCTGCCCCCGTTCGAGCTGGCTGAGGAACGGATGCGAGAGCCCGGCGAGCCGCGCGAGCTCCACGAGCGTGAGCCCGCGCGCTTGCCGGAACGAGCGGATGCGCGCACCGAGGCGCTCGGTCTGCTCGTCGAGGGCGAGGCTTCCGGATGGGATGGTGCGCCCCTTTCGGGCGGGTCGCGCACAGCGGGGTGCGGATCGGCGGTGGTCGAGACGGCAACGGTCAAGACAGACAGTAACCACGAAGAGGGCTCGGTGCGAAATCGGCTCGGCACGCAATTTACATGGCGAAATCTTTGCGTTACGCGATGGAAACGAGCCGTCCGTAGCGTGGCCCGTGTTGAAGCCATCAACATCCGAGCCACCACACTCCGAGCCATCACGCTTCGAGCCATCACCACCCGACCGAGCAGGGAGCCCCACCTCGATGACGTCGCTCCCCCGCCCCCTCCGCACCCTCACAGGTGCGACGCTCGCCGATGGCCGCCGTGTCGACGTCGAGATCACGGGCGACACGGTCACCGCGGTCTCGCCGGCAGGAACGGCCGGGCAGCACGGCCCCGACTCCCTCGACCTCGACGGCTTCCTCCTCCTCCCGGCCCCGGCCGACCCCCACGCCCACCTCGACAAAGCCCTCTCGTGGGATCCGATCCAGCCCCCGCTCGGCGACCTCGGCCTCGCCATCGAGTCGTGGAAGCGCTACGCCGCCACCATGACCACCGAGGAGATCGCCGACCGCGCCCGCCGCCAGGCCCTCGCGATGCTGCAGAACGGCACCACGGCCATCCGCTGCCACGTCGACCTGCTGCAGGGCGACGACCCGATGCGCGGCGTGCGCGCCCTCAGCCGGGTGCGGGATGAGCTGAGCGGGCTCCTCGACCTCGAGCTCGTGGCCCTCGCCGGCCCCACCATGCCCGACGAGCAGGTGCTCGAGGCGCTCGACCTCGGCGTGGACCTCGTGGGCGGCGCCCCCCACCTCGCCGATGACCCCGATGGAGACCTGCGCCGCCTCCTCGCCCTCGCCGAGCAGCGCGGAGTGGGTGTCGACCTGCACACCGACGAGAGCCTGCACGGCCCGGACACCCTGCTCACCCTCGCCGGGCTCGTGCGCGACTGGCCGCGGAGCCGCCCCGTCACCGCGGGGCACTGCGTGCGCCTCGGCATGCTCGCCCCGGCCGACCGCGACGAGGTCATCCGCGAGATCGTGCGGAGCGACATCGGCATCGTGGCCCTCCCCATCACCAACCTCTACCTGCAGGGCTGGGGAGACCCCGTGGGCACCCCGCGCGGCCTCACCGCCGTGCGCGAGCTGCTCGACGCCGGCGCCCGACTCGGCGCGGGCGCCGACAACGTGCGCGATCCCTTCAACCCCGTGGGCCGCAGCGACGCCCTCGAGACCGTCTCGCTGCTCGTGACCGCCGGCCACCTCACGCTCCACGAGGCGTACTCGGCCGTGAGCACCGGGGCCCGCGATGTGATGGGCCTCCCCGAGGCCGGCGTCGCCGTCGGTGCCAAGGCCGAACTCCTCGCCGTGCGCGGCTCCGACCTCGCCGAGGTGGTGGCGAATGCCTCCGCCGACCGCTTCGTGGTGCACGCCGGCCGCCTCGTGGCCGAGAGCCGCGTGGTCAAGAGCATCGCCGCCCCCACCCTGTCCCCCACCCGAACCCTCCACGAAACGAGGTGAGAAGCTCCGTGTCCATCGCAGCTCCCCCCGTCGCCCCAGCGACGACCACCGACCAGCTGTTGCACTTCGAGGACGTCGCGATGACGTTCCCGAACGGCACCACCGCGCTCTCCGGCGTCTCGCTCACCGTGAACCGCGGCGAGTTCGTGACCGTCGTCGGCCCCTCCGGCTGCGGCAAGTCCACGCTCCTCCGCATCGCCTCCGGCCTGACGCCCGCCACCGAGGGCGTCACCCAGGTCGACACCTCGCGCATCGGCTACGTGTTCCAGGATGCGACCCTGCTGCCCTGGCGAGACGTGCAGTCGAACGTGGAGCTGCTCGCCGAGCTCAACGGTGTGCCGAAGGCCAAGCGCCGCTCGACCGCCAAGGAGGCCATCGACCTCGTGGGCCTCACCGGATTCGAGAAGCACCTGCCGCGCACCCTCTCTGGCGGCATGAAGATGCGCACGAGCCTCGCCAGGAGCCTCACCCTCGACCCCGAGCTGTTCCTCTTCGACGAGCCGTTCGGCGCCCTCGACGAGATCACCCGCGAGCGCCTCAACGACGAGCTCATCAAGCTCTTCACCGAGCAGCAGTTCGCCGGGCTCTTCATCACGCACTCCGTCTCGGAGGCCGTCTACCTCTCCACGAAGGTCGTGGTCATGTCGGGACGTCCGGGAAAGATCGTCGACACCTTCCCCGTGGAGTTCCCCTTCCCCCGCGACCCCGAGATCCGCTTCACCGCCGAGTTCGCCGAGCTCTGCGGTCAGGTATCGCACGCCCTCCGCGAAGGCCACCACTAGGAGCATGACCGTGACCACCTCCACTCCCCCCGCGCCGGCGAAGGCCCGCACACCTCTGCAGCCCGCCACCGTGCGCACGGCCAGCAGGAAGAGCACCGTATGGGTGCCGCCGCTCCTCGTGGCCCTCGGCATCATCGCGCTCTGGTACCTCGTCTCGTACGTCTTCCTCGACGAGCAGCGCCGCTTCCTGCTGCCTCCCCCGCACGAGATCTTCACCGAGGCCTTCTTCCAGCCCGATGTCTTCAGCGACATCATGGTCGCCCTCGGGCGCACCGCCGTGGTGGCGCTCGTGGGGCTCGCCATCGCCATCGTGATCGGCGTGGTGTGGGCCGTCGCCATGTCGCAGGCGCGCTGGATCGAGCGCTCCCTGTTCCCCTACGCCGTCATCCTGCAGTGCATCCCGATCCTCGCCCTAGTGCCTCTCATCGGCTTCTGGTTCGGCTTCGACTACCCCGCCCGCATCATCGTGTGCATCATGATCGCGCTGTTCCCCATGGTGTCGAACACGCTGTTCGGGCTGCAGTCGGTCGACAAGGGCCAGCGCGAGCTGTTCCAGCTGCAGAAGGCCGGCCGCTGGACCGTGCTCACCAAGCTCGAGTTCCCCGCAGCGCTCCCGGCGATCTTCGCGGGCATGCGCATCTCGGCGGGCCTCGCGGTGGTGGGCGCCATCGTGGGCGACTACTTCTTCCGCCGCGGTGAGCCCGGCCTCGGATCGCTCATCTCGAACTACCAGTCGCGCGTGCAGTCGGCCGAGCTCTTCGCGGCCATCATCACGGCCTCGCTCTTCGGCGTCGTGATCTTCGCGCTCTTCGGCTGGCTCGGCAAGCGCGTCGTCGGCAAGTGGTACGACTTCAGCGCCAACTGACCAGCAGCCCCCGACCGTCCCACAGCACCACAGCACCCGCACCGCATCCCTGCACCACCTCACCCCTCCCCAAGGAGTAGACATGCGCACATCCCGCACCCGGCTCGTCCTGGCCGCAGGCCTCGTGGCCACCACCGCCGTCGCCCTGAGCGCCTGCAGCACCGGCTCAGGAGCCACAGAGTCCACCGCCTCCGCCGACCTCGAGGTCGGTTCCATCGACCTGGCCGCGGCCGGCTGCCCCGCCACGGTCGTCATCCAGACCGACTGGAACCCCGAGGCCGAGCACGGCCACCTCTACCAGATGCTCGGCGAGGACTACACGATCGACGCCGACAACAAGCTCGTCTCCGGCCCCCTCATGGCCTCGGGCGAGTACACCGGCGTCGACGTCGAGATCCGCTCCGGCGGCCCCGCCATCGGCTTCCAGACGGTCTCGAGCCAGATGTACACCGACCCCGACATCATGCTCGGCTACGTCTCCACCGACGAGTCGGTGCAGCTCTCGGCCGACATGCCCACCACCTCGGTGTTCGCGCCCCTCGACATCAGCCCGCTCATGATCATGTGGGACCCGGAGACCTACCCCGAGGCCGAGACGGTGGAGGACATCGTGGCCGGTGGCGCCGTGATCCGCTACTTCGGCGGGTCGGCGTACATGGAGTACCTCCTCTCGGCCGGCATCGTGCCGACCGAGCAGGCCGACGGATCCTACGACGGCACCCCCGCGAGCTTCGTGGCCTCGGGCGGCAAGGACGCCCAGCAGGGCTTCGCCTCCGCCGAGCCCTACATCTACGAGAACGAGGTGACCGAGTGGGAGAAGCCGGTGGCCTACCAGCTCATCAACGACACGGGCTACCCCTTCTACATGTCGTCGATGGCCGTGCGCACCGATGACCTCGAGGCGAACAGCGAGTGCCTCGCGGCCCTCGTGCCCGTGCTGCAGCAGGCCGAGGTCGACTACTTCGCCGACCCCGCCACCACGAACTCGCTCATCCTCGACCTGGTCGAGCAGTTCGACACCGGATGGGTCTACTCGCAGGGCGTCGCCGACTACTCGGTGAAGACCATGATCGACGAGGGGATCGTGGGCAACGGCCCGAACGACACCATCGGCGACTTCGAGGACGCCCGTGTGGCCGAGCTGTTCGACAAGATCGTGCCGGTCTTCGAGGATCTCGGCACCGCACCCGCCGAGGGACTCACCGCGGAGGACATCTACACGAACGAGTTCATCGACACCTCGATCGGCCTCGAGTAGCAGCATCCGCAGCACCAGCACCAGAACCAGCGGTCGCCGCACCGCATCGGAACCGAAGGATCCACGCATGACCGCTTCACCCGAACAGATCATCGCCCTGGCCGAGGAGCTCACCGGGCTCCTCGGCCCCCGGGGGGTCACCACCGAGCTGCGCGGGCGCGAGAAGGCGTCGGTCGACGGGGCCAGGATGTCACCCATCCTCGCCGAGCAGCTGCCCCTCGGGCTCGCCGACCTCGTCGCCTTCCCCGCCAGCGCGGAGCAGATCGCCGAGACGGTCGCCGCGGCCGTGCGCCACGGCGTGGGGATCACCCCGAGGGGCAAGGGCACCGGCAACTACGGCCAGGCCATCCCGCTCGAGGGCGGGCTGGTGCTCGACATGTCGAAGGCCAGGGCCGTGGTGGAGGTCGGTGACGGCTGGCTCACGGCCGAGGCCGGCACCCCCATGGTCATCATCGAGCAGGCCGCGCGCGACGCCGGTCAGCAGATCCTCATGTACCCCTCCACGGCGCAGTCCTCGCTCGGCGGGTTCCTCTCGGGCGGATCGGGAGGCACCGGCTCCATCAGGCACGGCTCGAACATGAGCGGCGACTACGTGAAGGCGCTCGATGTGGTGCACGCCTCGCCCACGGCCGAGCTCGTGCACGTGGAGGGGGATGCTGCGCAGCCGTACGTGCACACCTACGGCACGGCGGGCATCATCGCGCGCGCCACGATCGCCCTCGAGCCCATGCAGGACTGGGTGGGCTTCTACGCGAGCTTCCCCACCTTCGAGCAGGCGACCGGAGTCATCCGCCAGATCGGCTGGCTCGAGCCCACACCGCGGCTCGTGTCGGCCGACCTGCCGACCATCGCCGATGCCCTGCCCGACGACCCCGCCATCCCCAAGGGGCGCGCGTCGCTCCGCGGGATCCTCGACCGCTCCACCCTCGAGGCCGCCACCGTGCTCGTGGAGGGCGCGGGCGGCACCGTGGAGGAGCTGCGCGAGGGGCCGCAGGCCACCGTGAAGATCTCGATGCTCTCGTACAACCACCCCATCGAGTGGCTGCAGAAGTCGAGCGACGAGCCGTACTTCCACGTGGAGGTCTCCGGCGCCGCCCTCGTGGAGCGCCTCGACGAGGTGCACCAGGTGTACCCCGGCGCGATGCTGCACATCGAGGCCCAGCGCGACCACCCCATCGGCATGCTCGCCGCCCCCTACGTGAGCCCCGAGGCCGTGTACCTCGGCTACGAACGGCTCGAGGCCATCGGCGTGGGCTACCACAGCCCGCACCAGTGGTTCGTGGACCACGAGGTCGAGCGCACCCGCTCGCTCGCCGCGCAGACCGACCCCGAGGGGCTGCTCAACCCGGGCAAGCTGCCGGCGCGCGAGACCGTGCCCCCGGTGCCCACCGGGGTGAAGCCCGTATGAGCCGCAAGCTCGCCGAGCTCTCGGGCACCGCGGCCGGCCTCGCGCTCTCGGCCGACTCGATCGTGGTGCTGCCCCTCGGCGCCATCGAGCACCACGGGCCGCACCTGCCGCTCATGACCGACCACCTCATCGCCGACAGCGTGGCCAACGCCTCCGTCGAGGCGGCCGCCACCGCGGGTCTCGACATCTGGATCCTGCCCACGATCGCCTACACCAAGTCGGATGAGCACCACTGGGCGGCCGGCACGATGTGGATCAGCTGGGACACCCTCATGCGCACCATCGTGGAGCTCGGCTCGGCGATCGCGGCGACGGGGGCCACGAAGCTCGTGTTCTTCAACGGGCACGGCGGCAACCTCGCCCTGCTGCAGGTGGCCAGCCGCGAACTGCGGCGGCGCTTCGGGCTGCAGACCTTCCTCATGGGGGCCACCGTGCCCGCAGGGGCCCACGACGGCCCCGAGGAGCTCGGTCTCGGCATCCACGCCGGCCACGCCGAGACCTCGCTCGTGCTGCACCTGCGGCCCGACCTCGTGGATCTCTCGCTCGCCGAGCGCAGCGTGCCGGAGCACCTCGACGGCTACGAGCACATCGGCTTCAAGAAGCGCGTGACCTTCGGCTGGCTCTCGAACGACTTCGGCACCAACGGCACGCTCGGCGACCCCACCGGCGCGAGCGCCGAGTACGGCCGCGAGCTGTTCGACCTGTCGGTGGCCGAGGCGGTGGCGGCCTTCGCGGAGGTCGCACGCTTCGACGCCGCGGGAGGGTCGGCGTGAGCGGGGTCGTCAGCGGCGCGGCCGGGGTGCTGCCCGGTGCGGGCGCTCCGCATCCGGTGACCCTCAGCCCGTCGGGCCTCGCCGAGGCCGCCGAGCTGCCCGCCGATCCATTCGCCCTCCTCACCGACTGGCTGCCCGCGAACGACGATCCGGCCAGACCGCTCATGACACTCGGCACGGTGGCTCCCGATGGGTTCCCGGATGCGCGCACCGTGCTGCTCAGCGAGTTCGACGAGCGCGGCTTCTACCTGCACACCGACTCGCGCTCGCGCAAGGTGGGCGACCTCGCCACGACGCCGCGGGCCTCGCTCACACTCGTGTGGCCGGGGCGGCAGCTCGTGGTGCAAGGAGTGGTGGCGCAGGCACCGGCCGACGAGGAGCGGGCCGCGTACGCGCGCCGCTCCCGCTACCTGCAGCTGCTCGCCTGGCTCAACACCGACGAGTTCGCGGCGCTGCCGCTCGAGGAGCGGCTCGCGAGCTGGGCCGCCTTTGACGCGGCGCACCCCTCAGGCGGCCTGGAGGCGCCGAGCACGTGGATGGGGTTCGTGGTGCAGCCCGTGCGACTGACGTTCTGGGAGGGGCGGCCCGAGACGGCCGGCATCCGCACCGAGTTCCGGCGGGAGTCGCTCGGCGCTGCCTGGAGCAGCAGCACCCTGGCGGGTTGAGCTGCTCCCGCCCTTCTAGGCCTTTGCGGCGGCGGCCGCGGCTGCCGCGGCCGCTATCGCCTCGGTGAGCACCGTGAGGAGTCGCGGCGAGTCCATCGCCGGCAGCACCACCTCGATGAGCACGGCCTTGTCGGTGGCCGAGCGGGCCAGCGCCAGGGCGTCGAGCAGCTCGTCCTCGGTGGAGACCTTGGCGGTCAGCACCCGGTCGCCCGCCCCGAAGGCCGCGGGGATGAGGGTCCAGTCCCAGGGCGCGATGTCCTGGTAGACCGCCTCGGGGCTCTGGATCCGGCGCTCCACGGTGTAGCCGTCGTTGTTGAGCAGGAACATCACCGGGGTGTAGCCGCGATGCAGCACGGTCGAGAGCTCCTGCACGGTGAGCTGCGCCGCTCCGTCGCCCACGAAGAGCACAGCGCGGTGCGAGGGCGCCGCCACGCACGCGCCGAGGGTGGCGGGCACGGTGTAGCCGATCGACGACCACACGGGCTGGCCGAGCAGCGCCGAGTCATCGGGCAGCACGAGGTCGAGGGCGCCGTAGAAGGAGGTGCCGGCGTCGGCGATCACGGTGGTGCCCGGCTCGAGCCAGTCCTGCACGGCGGCCCAGAAGTACTCCTGGCCGAGCGCCTTGCCCGGGGTCGGTGCGGCGGCACTCGCGAGGTCGGGGTGTCCGACGGGCCGCACGGGGGCACGGCCCGAACCCGCAGGGTTCGCATCCGCTGTGCTGCCGAGCACCTCGTGCAGCACCCGCAGCGAGTCCTCGAGCCGCACGCCGTAGAACGTCGTGTCGGCGATGCGGGCCGAGGTGAGGCCGAGCTCGACCGCTCTCTCCTCGTCGAAGCGCTGGGTGAAGAAGCCCGTGAGGAAGTCGCTCATCACGGTGCCGGCGAGCACGAGTAGGGGGGCGTCGTCGACGGCGGCGCGCGCCTCGTCGATGCGGGTGAACGCGCCCATGTAGGTGCCGAGGGAGGCGGGGTGCGATTCGTCGAGCACGGCCTTCGACATGTTCTGCGAGGCGACGTACACCCCGTCGTGGTCGGCGATCTCGCGCACGAGCGGTTCGAGCGAGCGGCGGTGCACCTGGGGGCCCACGAGCAACGTCACCTGCGGTTCGGCCGCCACCACCTCGGCGAGCGTCGTGGCGAACCGGGCGAGCTCGCCCGCGTCGGAACGGGCCGGGGAGAGGGCGGTGCGCAGGTTGGCGGCGTGCACGGGGGCGATCGCCACGTCGGCGGGGATGCCGAGGTACACGGGCTTCGACTCGCGGAGGGCCGTCATGAGGGCGGCGTCGATGTCCCGGGTGGCGGTGGCGGTGCGCACGATCGTGGCCGAGGCGGTGACCTCGCGGTAGGCGCGGTAGAAGTGCTCGTAGTCGCCGTCGATGAGGGTGTGGTGCAGGTGCAGGCCCGCGGCCTTGGCGGCAGTGGAGGGCATGCCGGTGATCTGCACCACGGGCACGTCTTCGGAGAAGCTGCCCGCCACCCCGTTGATGGCCGAGAGCTCGCCCACGCCGAAGGTGGTGACGAGGGCGCCGATGCCGCGGCGGAGCCTCGCGTAGCCGTCGGCGGCGTAGGCCGCGTTGAGCTCGTTGGTGGAGCCGACCCAGGTGAAGCCCTCGACCGTCGTCATCTGATCGAGAAGACTGAGGTTGAAGTCGCCGGGCAGTCCGAAGACGTGATCGGCGCCGAGCTGCACGAGGCGGGTGGCGAGGTACTGGCCGACGGTGACGGTGGTCACGGGAGTCTGGTCGCTCATCCCCCCAGCATCCCAGACCCTCCCCCGCCGGCGCTCCCCTTGCCGCCCGCGCCGCCTGTGCGGGCGAGCACGGCCTGCTGCCAGCCGGCCTCCCGAGCGGGTGCCTTCGCCCCTGCGACGACAGAGGCGGAGTCGGATGCGGAGGAGGGATCGTCGCTGAGGGCGTCGCGCACGATCTGGCGGGGGTCGTACTGCCTCGGATCGAGCTTCTTCCAGTCGACATCGTCGAACTCGGGGCCCACCTCCTCCGCCACGCGTGCCTTGGCCGACTCGGTGAAGCCGCGCACCGCCCTCACGAGGTCGCGCAGCTTCTCCGCGTAGTGCGGCAGCCGCTCGGGGCCGATCAGGAACGCCGCCAGCACGGCGATCACGACGAGCTTCTCGGCAGTCAGGCCGAACACAGGATCCTCCTCTCTTCGAGACGCCCCACGGCGGCGGAGCGTCGGGCGACTGCACGGTCGTGCAGCACGGCGATCAGGGCTGCTGCGGCGAAGAGCAGCGTCATGGGGAGGGCGAGCAGGAACATCGAGGCCACGTCGGCGGCCGGTGTGGCGAGCGCGCTGAAGAGCACGATGCCGAGGATGACGATGCGCCAGCTCGCCACCACCCGAGATCCCGGCAGCACTCCCGCGAGGTTGAGCAGCACCACGAAGACGGGCAGCACGAAGGCCACGCCCACCGCGAGCACGAGCTTCAGCACGAAGTCCACGTAGTACGAGGCCACGAGCACCGTGCTGTCCTCCTCCGGTGCGAAGCCGGCGAGCAGCTCCACCACGTGCGGGAACATCAGGAAGCCGGCCACGCATCCGGCCGCGAAGAGCGGCACCGCCGCGGCGAGGAAGCCGAGCGTGAAGCGGCGCTCCCGGCGGGTGAGGGCGGGCACCAGGAAGGCGAAGAGCTGGTGGAGCCACACCGGGCTGGAGAGCACGATGCCGGCGGCGAACGCGATGCGCAGCTTGAGCTCGAACGCGGCGCTCACGCTGTCGTAGTTGAGGCTCGCGGTGCGGCTCTCGGCGAGCGCCTCGATCGGGGCGCGCAGCAGCTCGAGCAGCTGGTCGGAGACGAGGTAGCCCACCACCACGCCGAGCGCGAGACCCAGGGCGACCCTGAAGAGCCTCCGCCGGGCCTCGCGCAGGTGGTCGGCGATGGTCATCCGGCTCTCGCAGCGTCAGCGGGGTGGGCGGGGTCGGGGTGGGTATGGGCGGGGTCGACGGTCTCCTCCTGCCGGTCGGAGGCGTCGGGGTCCTTCGCCTCGGACTTGAGGATCCTGGCGGACTGGCCGAGGCTCCGCGCGAGGGCGGGGAGCTTGGCGGCGCCGAAGAAGAGGAGCACGACGGCGAGGAGGATGAGCGCGTGCCATCCGGTGAGGTTCTGGAGCATTCCCATGGGAGGGTGCCTGCTTTCTGAGGTGTGGTCGGAGGGGGATGCGGGCTACTGGCCGGGAGCGCCGTCGGGGGGCGTGCCGCCGCCGCCGGAGGGCGGGGTGCCGCCACCGCCACTGCCGCCGGAGGGGGCCGCCCCCGCGGTGGGGGTGGTCGTGGTGTCGACGCTCACGGTGAGGGAGACCTGGTAGCCCGAGGTGGCGTCTCCTGTGACGGTCGCGAGCTGCAGGGCTCCGCCGTCGTCGCCGAAGACGTTGTCGGAGTCGAGGCTCACCTGGGCGAGGTTCGCACTCGATCCGTCGTACTCGGCGAGGGCGTAGACGGTCTCGCTCGTCTCCTGCGGCAGCGCCACCTGCGAGGTCGCGATGGCGTTGGCCGAGTCGCTGATGTCGGCCACCGAGGGGTACACCTCGAAGTGGATGTGCGGCCAGCGGCCGGTGTAGCACGCGGGGTAGATCGAGCTGAACGACACCGTGCCGCTGCTGTCGGCCACCTGCACACCGCGCAGGTAGGTCTCGTTCTCGATGCCGTCGGAGTACATCGAGTACCCGCCGGCGGCATCGCAGTGCCAGACGTAGACGGCGACGTCCTGGAAGGGGGCGTCACCGTTCGCCCGGTCGAGGATCGTGAGCGAGAGCGCCATGGGCACTCCGGCGGCCGTGGTGCCTCCGCCGATCGACGAGCGGATGTCGCTGCGCACGATGCCCGAATCCGCGAGCGCGTCGGGGCCGTTCGATCCGTCGCCCGGGTAGGGCCCGGCGGTCTCATCGGGGATCTCGCCGCTCGCGGTCGCGGTGCCCGTCGAGCCGGAGCCGGGGGTCGCCGTGGCCATCGCCGTCGCGCCGGTGCCGGTGCCTGCGGAGGTGCCGCTGGTGCAGGCCGCGAGCGCCACGGCCCCCACGCCGAGGCCGAACACGCTCAGCACGGTGCGCCGGCTCACGAGCGTGCGGATGTCGAAGGCGACGCCCTGGTCCACCACCTCCTCGTCGGCGCGATCGAGCAGCCGGCCTTCGTAGGCCGGGCCGTCCGGGGTGGTCTGGGGTTCGGGGATCCTGCTCATGGCGTCCTCACTGGGGTCTCGGTGGCCATCGGGTCGTCGATGGGATGACCCCAGCGTGAACGTCCTGCCAGGCAGGCTCCGATGAGGTGCCTATGAGCCCTCTATGACCCCGTCACCCCGCACGGAGGAGCCCAGACGCCGGCACCGAGGAGCCCCGGTGGTTCTACCGACCCAGCCCGAGCCGGTCTGCCACCTCTCCCGCCCCCTCGGCGAAGGCGACCTCCGCGCCGTCGGCGGGGCCGCCCGAGAGGTTCACGCCAGCGACACCGTCGAGCGCGAGCAGTCGCTCGCTCAGCTCGGTCGCCGCGTCGATGCCGGCCTGCCGCGAGTCTGCGGCGTCGAGGATGCGGTCGAGGTACCCCTCCGGCAGCACGAGCGTGGTGAACGACCGCAGCAGCTCGGCGCTCCCGCGGTCGAGCACGAGCGGCACGCACGCGATGAACGCCGGCGACACCCCCGCGGCCAGGCTTTCGCGGATGAACCGGGCCACCGGCTCCACCCCTCCGGCGTGGTTGACGAAGCACACCTCCGCGCCCGCCCGCACCTTCTCGGCAAGCCGCGCCGCCCGGCGATCGACGGGAGGCGTGCAGGGCGACTCCCCCACCGAGACGAGGTGTCCAGCGCGCCTCGCGAGCGCGGCGAGCTCGGTGGAGTCGAGGTCGAAGACCGGCAGGGCGTCCGGCCGGGATCCCGTGAGCGTGTGGTCGCCCGTCACGCAGTGCACGGCCGAGGCGCCCGCCTCGGCGAGGCCGGCGAGCTCGCCCTCGAGGGCCACGCGGTTGCGGTCGCGGCAGTTGAGCCCTGTCCAGACGGCGAGCCCCGCGGAGCGCAGGAGGTGGGCGCGGTAGGCGGGCGGATGCTGCACCCGGCTGGGCCCGGAATCGCCCGCGAGCACGGCGTCGACCCGCCCGGCGAGCACGACGGCGCACTCCTCGAGCGAGCGCCGGTCGAGCGCCCGCGCCGGGAAGTCGGCCACCACGATCTGCCGCGAGGCGAGCAGGCCGCGCATCCGCTCGCCCTCGGTAGCCTCCGGCGCGTTCGAGACCGCAGAGCCCTCCCACCGCACCGTCGGCGTGCCGAGGAAGACGCACGCGAACTCCCCCACCTCGCACCGCCCGTCGAACTCCACGCCACCGCACGGCCCGTGCACCATGTGCTTCGGGCAGGCGACGGCCGGCGCGCTCATGCGGCCATGGTAGCCACGGCGTGTGTCGGCCGCGTTTCGGATCCGTGACCCCGGCAGGTCGTTTAGGCTCGCTGCATGTCGACCACCTACGACCTCGTCATCCGTGCCGATTCCGTGCTCCTCGATGGCGAATGGCGCCCCGCCGTCGTCGCCGTGCGCGACGGGCTCGTGGCCGCCCTCGCCGAGCTCGACGAGGAGGTGCCGGGCAACACCGTCGTGACCCTGCCGGCCGGGCAGGTGCTCGTGCCGGGCATCGTCGACACGCACGTGCACGTCAACGAGCCGGGCCGCACCGAGTGGGAGGGCTTCGCGACCGCCACGAGGGCTGCGTCCGCCGGAGGGGTCACCACCCTGGTCGACATGCCGCTCAACAGCATCCCGCCCACCACCACGGTGGAGGGCCTCGACGCCAAGCGGGCCGCCGCCGGCCCCCAGGTGGCGGTCGACGTGGGCTTCTGGGGCGGGGCTGTGCCGAGCAACCTCGGCACCCTCGAACAGCTCTGGAACGCGGGCGTCTTCGGCTTCAAGGCCTTCCTCTCGCCGTCAGGCGTCGACGAGTTCCCGCACCTCTCCGGCTCCGAGCTGCGCGCCGCCCTCGAGGAGATCGCCGGCTTCGGCGGCCTCCTCATCGTGCACGCCGAGGATCCCGACGTGCTCGAGCGCTCGGCCCCGGCCCCCGCCTCGAGCTCCGCCGAAGCCCCGACGCCCGCGGCCGGCCCCGCCACCGCGCACGCCACCGACGAGCACGACCCCCGCGACTACCTCGCGTTCGTGGCCTCCCGCCCCGACCTCGCCGAGGAGGATGCGATCGCGCACGTCATCGCGGGCGTCAGGGCCACGGGCGCGCGCGCCCACATCCTGCACCTCTCGAGCGCACGCGCCCTCGACCAGATCCGCGCCGCCAAGGCCGAGGGTCTTCCCCTCACGGTCGAGACGTGCCCGCACTACCTCGCCTTCGCCGCCGAGCACATCCCGGCCGGCGCCACGCAGTTCAAGTGCTGCCCGCCCATCCGCGACGAGGGCAACCGCGACCTGCTGTGGGAGGCGCTGCTCGACGGCACGATCGACCTCATCGCCTCGGACCACTCGCCCTCCACGGCCGAGCTCAAGTTCGCCGGCGACGGCTCGTTCCAGGAGGCCTGGGGCGGCATCTCGGGCCTGCAGCTGAGCTTCCCCGCCGTCTGGACCGCCGCTCGCGAGCGCGGCATCGCGCTCGAGCGAGTGCTGGGCTGGATGAGCGGGGCCACGGCCGCGCTCGTGGGGCTCACCGACCGCGGCGGCATCGCGGTGGGCTCGCGCGCCGACCTCGTGGCCTTCGCCCCCGAGGAGTCGTTCACCGTGCACGCCGACGCCCTGGAGCACCGCAACAAGGTCTCCGCCTACGACGAGCGCACGCTCCACGGGGTCGTGCACACCACGTGGCTCGCGGGCGAGGTGGCGCACCGGTTGGGCGCCGACGCCCCCACGGCTCCCGCCGGGCACCTGCTCACGCGGCCGCAGCGCGAGCCCGATGCGGATGCGGTGAGTTCCAGCCGCTGAGCCCCCACGTAAATTGGGCGTAAATTCCGGCGCCGGGGCACCGCATCCGCCGTTCTCACCCTGACACCGCCGTCAGACTGGGAGTGCGCGCCCCACGCCGCGCAGTGAGCAGGGAACCATGTCGATCGTCCTCGGACCGAACCAGTACGGCAAAGCGGAGAACCACATCGTGCGCGTCTGCCGCGACAGCCCGCGGCACGAGATCTACGACATCAACGTCTCCACGGCCCTCCGCGGTGCCTTCGATGGCGCGCACCTCGTGGGCGACCAGAGCGCCGTGCTCCCCACCGACACGCAGAAGCAGACCGCGTACTCCTACGCCAAGGAGAAGGTGCTCAGCTCGATCGAGCGCTACGGCCTCGAGCTCGCCACGCACTTCGTCGACGACGTGCAGCCCGTCACGGGCGCGCGCATCGAGATCGAGCAGTTCGCCTGGGACCGGGTGCAGGTCGACGGCTCCGAGCACGACTTCACCTTCGTGCGCCGCGGCCAGGAGGTGCGCACGGCGGCCATCACGGTCGAGGGCACCGGCGAGTCGCAGCGCACCTGGGTGATCGGCGGGTTCAAGGATCTGGTGCTCTTGAAGACCACCGGATCCGAGTTCCACCACTTCCTCGAAGACGAGTACACCGTGCTCGAGCCCACGAGCGACCGCATCATGGCCACCTCGCTCGTGGCCAGGTGGCGCTTCGACGAGACCGTGGTCGGCGACATCGCCGTGTTCGACTGGGAGGGCGTGTACCTCGGTATCAAGCAGACGATGGTGGAGGTCTTCGCCACGCTGCACTCGCTCGCTCTGCAGCAGACGCTCTACGAGATGGGGCGGGCCGTGCTCGAGCGGTTCCCGTTCCTCGTCGAGATCCGCATGACGGCGCCCAACAAGCACCACTTCCTCTACGACCTGTCGCCGTTCGGGCAGACGAACGAGAACGAGGTGTTCTTCGCGGCCGACAAGCCGTACGGGCTCATCCAGGCCTCGGTGCTGCGCGATGACGCTCCCCCGGCGGGGTCGGCGTGGGAGGCCGCGGGCGGCTTCGCGTAGGGGTCAGCTGCCGCGGTAGGTGGAGTACGCGAACGGGCTGAGCAGCAGCGGCACGTGGTAGTGCGCCGCGGTGTCGGTGAGCTCGAAGACGATGTGCACCTCGGGGTAGAACGCCTTCACCTCCTGCTCGTGGAAGTACGTGGCGGTGTCGAAGGTCACGCGGTAGCGGCCGGCCGCGAGCGCGGTGGGGCCGAACTGCTCCACCCGGCCGTCGGCGTCGGTCTCGGCATGAGCGATCATGACCCAGTTGCCGACCTCGTCGTGCTCGAGGATGACGGGCACCCCGGCGGCCGGACGGCCGATGGTGGCGTCGAGCACGTGGGTGGTGACGTGGCTGCGCGCGGCGCTCATGCCGTCTCCTCTGGGGTGGGGCCTGGCGTGGCGGCGGATGCGGCAGAGCCGGGTGGCGTGCCGGGCGTGGGCGGGTAGAGCGCTGCGAGGCGGAGCATCGTGATGTCGTGCAGCTCGGAGGCGACCGTGGCGAGCTCGGTGACGTCGTCGAGCTCGAGCCGACGCGTGAGCTCGGCCAGGATCTCGGCGCGGCCACGACCGGCGGCCCGGATGAGGAAGACGCGGTCGAATCGCGCCTCGTAGGCACGGTTGCCGTCGGCGATGGCCGCGGCGAGCGACTCGTCAGAGGAGTCGGCGGCCGACTGCTCCGACCGGCTGAACGCCTGCGCGCGACCCTCGCCCTGCATCCGCTCGCCGATGCGCGGGTGGTGGGCGAGCGCCGCCTCCACCTCGGCAGGCGTGAGCGACGCGGCGACCCCGTCGGCCACGGCCAGCAGCTGCTCGTTCGAGGCGAAGGGTGCGGCGGCGGCCACCTCGTCGACGAAGCGCTCCACGCCGAGGCACGAGCGCAGCGCCTCGCGAAGATCGTCGTCGCCCACCTGCCGCACGTCGCCCGCATCCGTCATGCGCCCAGCTTACGATGGCGGCATGGCGCCCTCCCTCTCCCCCGTCGTGGGTGTTCTGCTGGCCGCGGGGGCGGGCACGCGGATGGGCCGACCGAAGGCGCTCGTGCGGGCGGCGGATGGCGAGCCGTGGCTGCTCCGCGGCGTGCGCACCCTGGCGGCGGGGGGCTGCATCACCGTGATCGTGGTGCTCGGCGCCGAGGCGGAAGCCGCCCAGCGCCTCCTCGAAGCACCCGCCTCCCCCACAGACCTCCCCGCTGCACCCGAAGGCACCACCGCCGAGCCCTCCACCCCACCCGCAGGCCTCACCACCGAGCCCTCCACCCCACCCGCAGGCCTCACCACCGCCGCGCCCACCCCACCCGCCGGACTCACCACCGCCGCGCCCACCCCACCCGCGGGCGTCACCACCGCGGCCTCCACCGCAGCCGCGGGCAGCGCCGCCGCGGGGGCCGCGGGCGTCGTCTGTGTCGTGGCTGAGGGGTGGGAGGAGGGGATCGCGGCGTCGCTGCGGGCCGGGCTCGGTGCCGCCCGGTCGGTGATCGCGGGCGATTACCGCGGCGGGGGCGCTGCTCTTGCGCCCTCCGCCGTGGTCATCACGCTCGTGGACCTGCCTGGGCTCGAGGCGGCGGCGGTGCGGCGGCTCGTGGAGGGAGCCGGGCCCACCACCTTGCGCCAGGCGTTCTATGGCGGGCGGCCCGGGCATCCGGTGGTCGTGGGCGTCGACCACCTCGACGCGCTGGCCGCCGCCGTCTCGGGCGACACCGGTGCCCGCCCCTATCTCATGGCCCACGGCGCCGAGCACGTCGACTGCACCGACCTCGGCGGCGGCGACGACGTAGACACCCCACCCCCGGCCTGAGCGTCCTCGACCGGCGCGCGGGCGGCCGTCACCGGGCCGCGCGGGCCGACCAGTCCTCGCCGAGGTCGACGCCGCGCCGGGGGGCGGGACGGCGCGGGGCAGGGCGGGGCTGGGCGGGGCAGCGCGGGGCTGGGCGGGGCGAGGCGGCGGCTGGGTATCCGCTCCGAGCGGGAAGGGCTCGCGGGCGGCTCCGGTTGGATCCCCCATGACCAGCACAGGACTCACCACCATCGGATTCATCGGCGCCGGCAACATCGGCGGCCAGCTCGCTCGCCTCGCGGTGGCCCACGGCTATCGCGTGGTCGTGAGCAACTCGCGCGGCCCCGAGACCCTCGCGGAGCTCGTCGACGAGCTCGGCCCCTCGGCGAGCGCAGGCACCTCGGCAGAGGCCGCCGCCGCCGGCGACCTCGTGGTGGTGACCGTGCCGCTCAAGAACTACCGGCAGGTGCCCGTCGAGCCGCTCGCCGGCAAGACCGTGATCGACACGAACAACTACTACTGGGAGCGCGACGGCCGCATTCCCGAGCTCGACGCGGGCGAGACCACCGTGAGCGGCATGCTGCAGGCGCACCTGTCCGAGTCGCACGTGGTGAAGGCGTTCAACAACATCACCGCCGCCGACCTCACCACCACGGGATCGCCCGCCGGCACCCCCGACCGCCGCGCTCTGACCCTCGCGGGAGACGACGCCGCCGCGAAGACCACGGTGGCCGCGCTGATCGAGGAGTTCGGCTTCGAGGCCGTCGACGCCGGATCGCTCGCCGACAGCTGGCGCTCCGAGCGCGACCGCCCCGCCTACGGCGTGCGCATGACGGCCGCCGAGGCCCGCGCCAAGCTCGCCGAAGCCACCCGCTGACCCCAGCTCGATCGCTGAACGGGGCCCGCACCCGACGCTGACCCTCCCGCCGCCCCACCGAGGTCGGCGGCGGCCGGGCACGGCTCGAGGGCAAAACAGCGCGGATTGAGGGCGGAGCAGCGCGGATTCAGGGGCGGAGCAGCGCGGATTCAGGGGCGGAGCAGCGCGGCTCGAGCGGGGCAGTGCGGCTCGAGGCAGATCAGTGCGGCTCGAGGCGGATCAGTGCGGCTCGGGGCGGATCAGTGCGGCTCGGATCGGATCAGTGCGGCTCGGATCGGAGCGGCTCCGCTCAGGGGGTCGACTCGAGCTCGCCCAGGGCGTCGTAGAGCGTGGTGATGGTGGCGATGCGCGTGCGGGTCTCGCGCGTGCGGGCCGCGAGCGCGTTGGCCGCGAGCACGTTGATGAGGCTCATGGCGCTCGCGTAGCTGTCGAGCGGTGAGACGCTGTCGATGGGGCACTCCACCCACACCGCCGCGAACTCCGCGTACCTCCTGGCCGAGACGTCGCCGATGAGCACAACGTGCACCCCCCGGGCCGCGATCCCCGCAATCATGCGCGCGAACCCCGCCGGCCGCCGCCGGAACCCGAACACCACGGCCACGTCGCGCGCATCCCGCTCGGCGAACTCCTCCGCGATCGTCTGCCCCGGCTGCGGCACGAGCAGCACGCCGTCGCGACCCTGCGTGAGCTGCTCGCGCAGGTGCAGCGCGAGCGCGTAGCCGTTCCGCAGCCCCACCACCGAGACCGTGCGCGAGCGCACGAGCAGCGACGTCACCTGCTCGAGCCGCTCCGGGCCCAGCGCGTCGAGGCAGCGGCGCAGGTTCTCGACCTCGCGCACGAGATGGGCCGACAGGTCGGCGGATGCTCCGGGCGTCACGCCCCCGACGGGCGCCCCCGAGGAGCGCAGCGAGCGCGCGTGCTCGCGCACCTCCTGCGCGTTCTCGAAGCCGAGCCGCCGGAACAGCCTCGACACGGTGGCCTTCGAGACGCCGCTCCGCTGGGCGAGCTCGGTGCCGGAGTACACCGCGAGGTCGCTCAGGTGATCCAGGATGAAGTCGGCCGCGCGCTGCTCCTGCGGCGACAGCTCGCCGTAGCTGCGGTCGATGCGCTGCCCGATGTTCATGGGCGCCGTGTCGGTCACGACGCGCCCCCGCCCGATCCGTCGCCGAGACCCGTATCCGGAAGCGCGCCCCGACTCGAATCCGCATCCGCATCCGCATCCGCATCCGCAGCGGCATCCGCATCCATCCCCGCGGCCAGCGCCAGCACCGCCGCCTCGAACGCGTCGATCGTGGCGGCCACGTCGGCCTCGGTCACGAACTCCTCCGGGTGGTGCGACACCCCGCCCTCGCAGCGCACGAAGAGCATGCCGATCTCGGTGATCGAGGCGATCGCCATGGCGTCGTGCCCCGCCTTCGAGAACAGCGACATCGGCCGCGCGTCACCGGTGGAGCGGATGCCCTCCGCCACCACCTCCCGCAGTCGCGCACTGCACACGGCCGCCGGAGCGGAGTGCGTCTCGACGCTCGACCAGGAGAGCCGCCGCTGCCCGCAGATGTCGCCGAGCAGGCCCTGGATGACGGTCCAGATGCGATCCCGCTCGCTGTCGTACTCGCCGCGCAGGTCGAGGCTGAACTCCACCTTGCCCGGGATGACGTTGACCGCATCCGGGAACACCTCGAGGTGCCCGACCGTGGCGATGAGCTGCGCCGAGCGCGCGATGCGCTCGATGGCGAGGATCGCATCCGCGGCCCCGGCCAACGCGTCGCGTCGCCGTTCGTAGGGGGTGCCGGAGTGGCCGGCCTTGCCCGTCACGGTGATGAGGAAGCGCCTCGCCCCCGCGATGGAGGAGACGATGCCGAGGGCTCGGTCGGCATCCTCGAGGTACGGACCCTGCTCGATGTGGGCCTCGAGGTAGCCCACGAACTCGTCGGGTCGTCTGGCGGCGTCGCCGACGCGCTCGGGATCGAGGCCCCACGCGGTGAAAGCGTCGCGCAGGCTCACGCCGTCCTCGCCCTCGAGCGCCCACCACGCCTCGTCCCAGCTGCCCGCGAAGGCCCGGCTGCCGAGCAGGGCGCGGCCGAAGCGGGTGCCCTCCTCGTCGGCGAACGCCACGACCTCGAGCGCGAACGGCAGTGCCCGCCCCGAAGAGCGGATGCGCTGCACCACGGCGATCGCCGTGAGCACCCCGAGGATTCCGTCGTACTTGCCCGCCGCCGGCACCGTGTCGAGGTGGCTGCCGAGCAGCAGCGCGGGGAGCCCGTCGACCGCGCCCTCGAGCCGGCCGCAGAGGTTGCCGGCGGCATCCTGCCAGGTGCGGAGGCCCGCCTCCTGCATCCACTGCTCGGCGATGACGTTGACCTCGGCGTGCTCCTTGGAGAGGTAGACGCGCTCGATCAGGCCGTCGGGCATCGAGCTGTGCGTGGCGAGCTCCTCGCAGCGGGCCAGCAGAGCGGCAGCGCCGGTCGCCTCGGCGACCGGGCGGAGCTCAGGCTCCGGATCACCGGTCGAGCGGTGGCCGGGCGCCGTTGCGGCCGTCACGCCTGCATCCCCGCATCCTGGTACACCTCGTAGGCGGCCCCCACGCCGCCGCCCCCGGTGACCGTCGCTCCCTGCCGGCGCAGCACCTGCTCGAGCGAGGCGAGCGTGGTGAGCACGGCATCCTTCCGCGCGTTGTAGCCCATCGTGCCGATGCGCCACACCTTGCCGTGCAGCGGCCCGAACGAGGTGCCGATCTCGATGCCGAAGTCGAGGAGCATCTCGCTCCGCACGGCATCGCCGTCGACCCCCTCGGGGATCTCGACCGCCACCACGTTGTTCATCTTGTGCTCGAGGTCGCCGAACACCGCGAGGCCGAGACCGCCGACCCCGGCGAGCATGGCGCTGCCGTGCAGCCGGTGCCGCTCCACGGCGTTCTCGATCCCCTCCTCCACCAGCAGGCGGGCGCACTCGCGGGCGCCGTAGAGCATGGTGGTGGCCTCGGTGTGGTGGTTGAGGCGCTTGGCGCCCCAGTAGTCGAAGATCATGGCGAGGTCGAAGTAGTTCGAGCGGATGCGCGCGGTCTGCCTGTCGGCGATCTCGTCGGCACTCGAGGCGATGCCGGCCTCGATGCTCTTGCGGCTGTTGATGACCTCGACGGCCTTGGGCGAGAAGGTGGCGGGGGCGGATCCGGAGGGCCCCGCGAGGCACTTCTGCAGGCCGGCGGTCACGGCGTCGAGGCCGAGCTCGTCGGCCGAGAAGGTGTTGCCGGCGAGGCTCGCCGTGACGTCGGTGTAGAACAGCACGCCGTGCTTCTCGCACAGCGCGCCGAGGCCCTCGAGCGGCTGGGCCACGGTGGTGCTCGTGTCGCCGTGCACCACGGCGAGCAGCTTGGGCTTGGTGGCCACGATGGCCTGCTCGATCTCGGACTCGGTGAAGACCGTGCCCCACTCGCGCTCGATCACGTGCACCTCGGCGCCCGCGCGCTCGGCGATCTCGCGCAGCAGGTGCCCGAAGCGGCCGAAGACCGGCACGAGCACGCGGTCGCCCGGGGCCACGAGCGAGAGGATCGCGGCCTCGATGCCGGCGCGCGAGGTGCCGTCGATGAGCAGGGTCTGCTCGTTCTCGGTGCGGAAGACCTCGCGGTAGAGCGCCATGGTCTCGTTCATGTAGGCGGTCATGGCGGGGTCGTACTGCCCCACGAGCTGCGCCGACATGGCGCGGAGCACCCGCGGATCGGCGTTGATGGGGCCGGGGCCCATCAGGAGACGCGGCGGCGGGTCGATGGGCAGGCTCAGCATCACGGGGCTCCTCGAAAACTCTGTTTCTCGACTCCCATCGTACGAAACGTGTGTTTCACCCGTGTTTCGCCGCGGCCCGGCCGCGGCTTCCGCTCGGCCTCGGCTCAGGCTGCGAGCTCTGCGGCGATCTCCGCGGCGAGGTCGATGAGGGCGAGGTCGCTGCCCCGGGGCCCCACGAAGCACAGGCCCACGGGCTCCGGCACGTGCAGGAGCGGCGCCGAGACGGCAGGGTAGCCGCCCGCGCCCGCCACGGAGGTCATGCGCAGGGTGGCCGCGCGCACGGCCTGGATGTCGTCGGCCGAGGCGGTCACGGCCGGCGCCGGCGAGGAGGCGGAGGGCAGCAGCAGGATCCGCCCCTCCAGCACACGGTCGAACCGCGCGCGAGCCTCGGCGAGCACGGCTCTGGCCGCCTCCTCGGCCTCCGCCGTCACCGTGGCGGCCACCTCGAAGCGCTCCGCGATGTCGGGGCCGAGCTCACCGGGGTGCGCCTCGATCCAGGAGCCGTGCTGACGCCAGGCCTCGGCACCCTGCACGGTGCGGAACGCCGTGAACACCGCATCCAGGTCGCCCAGGTCGACCTCCTCCACACCCGCCGCCGTGACGACCGGATCGGCCAGCAGCGAGACGAACGCCTTCTGCACGGCCGGCTCGCAGCTCACCACGATGTCCCGCGACACCGCGAACCGCCGCGCCAGCGTCCCCTCCACCGAAGCCCCCGCGTCCCCTGACGCCTCCGCTGACGAGGCCTCCGAGCCCCCTGACGCCGCCGCGGCCCCTGACGCCGCTGCGGCCCCTGACGCCGCTGCGGCCCCTGCGGCCTCCGTTACCCCTGCGGCCTCCGGGAGGCTCGCCTCGGCTGCCGCGCGGAGGGCCTCCGGCGAGCGCGTCAACCAGCCGACGGTGTCGAACGAGGGCGCGAGCTTGAGCAGCCCCTGCGTGCTCACGGCTCCGTGCGTGGTGCGGATGCCCCACAGCCCCTGATACGACGCCGGAACACGGATCGACCCGCCCGTGTCGGTGCCCAAGCCGATCGTGGCCTGCCCGAGCGCCACGGCCGAGGCCGGCCCGCTCGAGGAACCGCCGGGCATCGCCCCCGGAACGGCCCCGTTGGGCGCTGTGCCGTAGTGCACGTTGCGCCCGGCGATGCTGTAGGCGAACTCGTCGGTCTGCGCGATCCCTTGCACGGCGGCCCCGGCGGCCCGCAGCGCGTGCACGGCGTCGGAGTCGACCTCGGCGACGGCAGCCCCGGCGAGGTACGCGGGAACGCCCGCCCCGATGGCGAACCCCGCCACCCCGAACAGATCCTTCACCGCCACCGTCATCCCCTCGAGCCCCCGCGCCCCCGCGACCCCGCCGCCACCCACCGGCCGCGAAGGAGCGGATGCGCCACCCACCCCCACCTGCCCCGCGGATCCGCTAGGTAGGACACGCGCCGGCCCCGCGGATGCGCCACCTGCCAGCTCCATCGGCTCCGCGGCTGAGCCGGCGCCGGTGTCGGGAAGGGCCGGGACGAGCGGCGCGCCGACCACGCGCCACACGGCGCGGTTGAGCGCGGGCGCGGCACCCGTGACGTGCGCCACCGTGATGACCCACCGCCCCGCCGCCACGTCGTCGGACGTCGTCGACGCGACGCGCTCCCAGAGCTGGGTCTGCAGGCCCGTGCCACCCGCGGCGAAGGCGCTCACCGAGACCACGAGTGCGGCCGTCGGCGAGAGCACCCGCACCCGCACCTCCGTGATGGTGCGCGCGGCGATTCCCCCGCGCGCGCTCCGGAACGCGCTGATGCGGTCGTGCCCCACGAGCAGCCCCAGCGCATCCCCCCGCAGCGTCTCGGGCCCCGGGGCGAAAGAATCGTCGAGCACCGCGACGTCGTCGGCCATGAGCGCTGCCTCGTAGCGGTGGAACGCCACGAGCAGCGCCTCGAGCTCGGCCGGCTCGAGACCGGCACCGTCGACCGCCACGAGCGCCTCGGGCCGCACCACGCGCACCCCCGCATGCCTACCCACGAGCAGCCCCCAATCCGCCGCCCCCATTCCCGAGCCCGGGCCCGTCCGCCCGCACACCGCCGTGCCCGCCCGGCAGCCCGCCACCGCGGGTGCGGGCCGCGCCCGCGGGGACATTCGCGAAGTCGGCCACGCGCACTTTCGCGTGCACGCCCTTCACGATGTCGACCACCTGCGAGATGTCGAAGTCGGTCGCCGCGCTCAGGTACGCGTAGGCGAGCGCCCGATCCATCCCCCACCGCGCCTCGAGCAGCCCCAGCGCCGCCCGCACGCAGTTCTGCACGGCCACGTCGAGATCCTCGTCGAGGCCCGTCGGCACGAGGAACTCGCTCGTCTCCGCCATCGGCCCGGCGAGCACCCCGAACTCGGCCACCGCATCCGCCTGCGAGAGCAGTTCGAACCGGATCGTCACGCGCAGCGAGGCCTCGAGCGCCGTGAGCGCCACCTCGCCGTCGCCCTGCGCGAAGTGCGGATCCCCCACATAGGCGAGCGCGCCGGGCACCTGCACCGGCAGATACAGCGACGACCCCACCGTGAGCAGCTTGATGTCGATGTTGCCCCCGTGCGATCCGGGCGGCACCGAGTGCGGCCGCGCGTCACCGGCCACCGCCACCCCCATGACACCGAGGAACGGCGCCAGCGGGAACCGCACCGACGGCGCCCCGCCCGGCACGAGCGGCAACGCCCCGAACGCCGATCCGTCGGCACCGTGCTCGAGGGCCGTGAACACACTCACGTTCGACGAGCCGGCGGGCATCTCGCCCACGAGCGCCCCCTTGCCGTGCCGGTTCGAGATCACGCCGTACGGCACACGCGGTGTCGTCTCGAGCACCGTCATCTTGAGCAGGTCGCCCGGCCGCGCGCCCCGCACGGCGATCGGCCCCGTCACCACGTGCGGCCCATCGGAGGCGTGCCGCGGATACGACGAGGCGGCGAGCGCAACGGCGTCGTCGAGCACGAACTCGCGATCCACCCCATGCGAGGCGAAGAACGCCGCCGGATCCCGCCCCTGATCCTCCAGCACCCCCTCGTGGCTGATGGTGTCGATCGTCACCTCGGTGCCGGAGTCGATCTCGAGCACCGGGCGGTCGGCGGCGCACGGCAGCCTCCCCCAGAGCAGGTTGTCGAGGCTCGCGGCCAGGTACTCGTTCGCTCGGATCTCGCCCGTGCCGGGCTGCAGTGCTGCAGACGAAGACATGACGAGAGGCTATCGCCCGTTTGCACCTGCGTTCGCGCTCGGGCTACGTTTTCAACTCCGGCCCCACCCCGCCCGACCGACAGGACGCCCGTTGCTCACCAGACTCCGATCCGATCGCGAGAAGCTGCACCTCGCGCTCATGCTCGCCCTCACGTTCTCCACGGGAGTCGTCGACGCCGTCGGCTACCTCGGGCTCGACAAGGTCTTCGCGGGCAACATGACAGGCAACGTCGTGATCCTGGGCATGGCGCTCGCGGGTGCGGACGACCTGCCCTGGCTCGGGCCGCTCATCGCCCTGTTCGCGTTCATGTTCGGTGCCGTGATCGGCGGACGGGTGCTGCGCCCCGTCAAGGCCGGATGGACGACTCGCACCTCGTGGCTGTTCACCGTGGTCGGGATCGTGCTCGCGGGTCTCGCCATGGCGCTCTTCATCACCGACGGGGCGCCGCCGCAGCCCTACGAGTACATCTTCACGTTCTTCCTCGCCACGGCCATGGGTGTGCAGGCTGCCACCGCCAGGCACATCGCGGTGAAGGATGTGACGACCGTGGTGGTCACCTCCACCATCACGGGCTTCGCGGCCGACTCGCGGCTCGCGGGCGGCAAGGGGCAGCCGTGGTTCCGCCGGGCGGCCGCCATCGTGCTGATCGCGGCGGGAGCCGCCGTGGGCGGGCTGCTGCTCGTGCTGCACATCGGCTGGGGTGTGGCCGCGGCGGCGCTCATCACGCTCATCGCGGCTCTTCTCGGCCACATCGGGGCCCACGTCAAGCACGCGCACCCGGCGCCCGCCGAAGCCGCCTAGCCCGCCGAAGCGCCTAGCCCGAAGCCGACTAGCCCGAAGCCTGCTAGCGCGAGGCCTGCTAGCCCGGAACCGCTGCCGTCTGGGTCCTGCTCCGGCGGGCCCGGAAGGGGCGCTGGCAGCGCGGGCAGAAGTGCGATCCGCGGTTCATGAAGCTCTCGCGCACGATCGCTGTGCCGCACCGGGGGCACGGCTTGCCCTGCTGCCCGTAGACGTTGAGGCTGTGCGAGAAGTAGCCCGAGGCCCCGTTCACGTTCACGTACTGCGCGTCGAAGCTCGTGCCGCCCTCGGCGAGTGCCTTGCCGAGCACGAGCCGCACCTCGGCCAGCAGCTCGCGCACACGTGGCCGCGCGAGCTTGTCGGCGGGGTGGTCGTAGTGCAGCCGGGCGGCCCAGAGCGACTCGTCGGCGTAGATGTTGCCGATCCCCGAGATGAGGGTCTGATCGAGCAGCGCCCGCTTGATGCCCGTGCGCTTGCGGGCGAGAGAGGCGAAGAACCGCCCCTCGTCGAAGGCGGGGTCGAGCGGATCGCGCGCGATGTGCGCCACCTGCGACGGCACGAGCGCCTCCCCGAGCCCCGCCGATGCCGCGCCGACGTAGCCACCGGGACGCCCGTCGGGAGTCGGGAGCAGCCGGTCCACGGCCATCGACCCGAAGATCCGCTGGTCCACGAAGTTCACCCAGAACTCCCCGTGCTCCGGGTGCTCGATGTGCAGCCGGATGCGCAGCAGCCCCTCCTCGGCTACCCCTGGCGTGCGCAGCAGCACCTGCCCGCTCATCCCGAGATGCGTCACGAGCGCCCGCGGCACCTCCCCGCCACCAAACGCCTCGCCACCGGCGCCCCCGGGCGCCCCACCACCAGCGCCACCGAGCGCCCCACCACCAGCGTCATCACCGCTGACGCCGGCGCCGGACAGCGGGAACCACAGGAACTTGCCCCGCCGCGCCGCCCCCAGCAGCGTGCGCCCCTCGAGCAGCGCATCGAACGCCCCCTCCAGGGGGCTGTGCCGCTTCAGCGACCGCTGATCGAACACCTCCACGGCCGTGATCACGGCCCCCGTGACCGCGGTCTCGAGGCCCGCGCGCACGACCTCGACCTCGGGCAGTTCCGGCATCCGCGCCGTTACCCGCCGAGCAGCGCGAACGCCGCGGCGGCCGCCACCGACTCGGCCTGCTTCTTGCTGCTGCCCTCACCCGTGGCGGAGACGGGCGCCTGCGCCTTCGACCCCGCGACGGAGACGGTGGCCACGAACGACTTGCGGTGGTCGGGCCCGCTCTCGGCGATCGTGTAGACGGGTGCCTCGAAGCCCAGCTGCCCCGCCCGCTCCTGCAGCGACGTCTTCGGATCCATCGAGACCCCGAACCGCCGAGGATCCGCCGCGAGCGGTGCCACGAGCCGCAGCACGAGCGCGGTCGCGACCTCCTGGCCCTGGTCGAGGTAGGTGGCGCCGATGAGCGCCTCCATGGTGTCGGCCAGGATGGACGACTTGTCACGCCCCCCGGTGAGCTCCTCACCGCGGCCGAGCTTGATGTGCGGGCCCAGCTCGATGGTGCGGGCGATCTCGGCGAGCGCGACGGTCGACACGAGCGAGGCGCGCCGCTTGGCGAGCTCCCCCTCGGTGAGGTCGGTGAACGTCGTGTAGAGCATGACCGTGACGGCCTGCCCGAGAATGGAGTCGCCGAGGAACTCGAGCCGCTCGTTGGTGGGGATGCCCCCGTGCTCGTAGGAGTACGAGCGGTGGGTCAGCGCCAAGTCGAGCAGCTCGGGATCGAGGGATATCTGCAGGCTCGCCAAAAGGTGCGACCTGTTCTCCCCGATTTCAGAAGACACGGATCGCACCTCTCAGCGAAAAGCTGATGTTATACGTCGGCGACCTTGCGGCCCTTGTACTCCATGAAGAGCGGGGTGCCGGCGGAGTCCTCGACGACCTTCGCGCGGTGCGGAAGGCTGTAGGTGGTCTTGCCGTTCTCCACGGTCTTGACGAGCGTGGGGATCTCGGCCTTCCACTGCGAACGACGCGAGTGGGTGTTGGAACGTGACTGCTTCCGCTTCGGAACGGCCATGACTATCTCTCTTCTTCTCTGTCGGTCTCACGACCGGCGGTCAAGACTCCGGGCTCAGGCGCCGTCGGGGTCCGTGTCTTCGGAAACTTTCTTCTGGTTGTCTGCCAGCCCAGCGAGCGCCGACCATCGCGGATCGATCGCTTCGGGTGCAGCCTGCACGGGATTCTCGGCCAGCCGCTCACCCGTCTCCGGGTCGAGGCCTGGGCAATCCGGCTCGCACACCGGCTGGAACGGCAGTGACAGCACCACCGTATCCCTGATCAGAGATTCAAGGTCGACATGGTCGTCTTTCACCTCGTGATCAAAAGCTTCGTCAGAAGAATACGCGAAAAGCTCCTGGAATTCGACTTCGACAGGCACGGTGATCTCGCGGAGGCACCGACCGCACTCGCCATCGGCGTCTGCGGTGAGCTCCGCGCTCACCAGAATGCCCTCGTGCACCGACTCGAGCCGGGCGTCGACGTGGACCTTCTCGCCCACCTGCACGGCCACGAGACCCTCGCCGAGCTTCTCCTTCACGTCGATGTCGAACGACTGCTCGCGCATCTCCCCCGGCTTGTGCAGGAGGTCGCGCACGTTGACCGTGTAAGGGGTCTTCCTGAATGAACTCACTACGAGATTCTACCCGCGTTCCAGAGGCACGGGGTTGCGGTGGCGGTTGGCCGCGACCACGGCGTCGGCCTCCGCGCGGAGGGCCTCCACCACGGTGCGCACCGCGAGGCGCTCGGCTCGGTCGCGACGCATGAGCGCGAAGATGTGCCGCTCGGAGACCACGCCGTGGAGGTTCCGCAGCACGATCTCGCTGCGGTACGCCCCACCCGCGGTGTAGCAGGGCAGGATGGCGATGCCGAGCCCCGCCGCCACGAACGCCTCGGTCACCCGCGTGTCGCCGAAGCGCTGCACCACGTTCATGGGGCTGCCCGCCGCCGTGGATATGTCGAGGATGGTGCGCTCGAACGGGTAGCCCCAGGGCACGCCGATCCAGTTCTCGCCGATGAGGTCCTCCGGCAGCAGCTGCTCCTTCTCCGCGAGCCGGTGCCCCGGCGGCAGGGCGATGTCGAGGGGCTCGGTCATGAGCTTGATCGCGGTCATCTCGCTCGACTGCCAGTTGGCCGCGGCCGAGGAGGCCGAGTGCGCGAGCACGATGTCGAAGTCGGAGGTGAGGGCGGGGAAGTCGTCGCTCTCGGGGTCGCGATCCGAGCAGTGCAGGGTGAGCCCGCCCACCTCGGCGAGCCGCGAGATGACGCCGGGCAGCAGCATCTGCCCGCCGGTGGGGAAGGTCGCGAGCGACACCTCGCCCGTGGGGTCGTTGCGGAACTCGTCCCAGAGGGCCGCAGCGTGCTCGATGGCCACGGCCACGTCGGTGGCGCTGCGGGCGAGCGCGCGGCCCGCATCCGTGAGCACGATGCCGCGGCCGGCCTTCTCGGTGAGGGGCAGACCGGCCTCGCGCTCGAGCACCCGCAGCTGCTGGGAGACCGCCGACGGCGTGCGGTGCGTGGCGCGCGCCACCTCGGTGATGCTGCCCCGCTCGGCCAGTTCCCGCAGCAGTTCGAGTCGTCTCACGTCCATGAAGCGATCCTAAACGAAGACTTCAGATCTATTCGATTGATCTACACACAACCGGATGCCACGGTGAACACCAGAGGCCCTGCGGAGGGCCTCACGACCGGAGGGACCCGCCATGATCGCCGCGCTCATCATCCTCGCCGTGCTCGCTCTCGTGGGCATCGCCGGCACGATCGCCGACGTCGCCAGAGACGGCCATCGGCAGATCGCCGACCGCCGCCCCGGCACGTGGGCTCAGAGGGTGTCGTCGAGCGACGCGAACGCCTCGTCGTAGAGGGCGAGGGCACGCGTGACCTCGGCATCCGTCACCACGCACGGCGGCACCACGTGCAGCCGGTTGTCGGCGAAGAACGGCAGCAGGCCGAGCGAGAGCAGCTTCGACTTGAGCGCGCCGATCACCGACGCGGGCGCCGGCTCGCGCGTCGACGCATCCGTCACCAGGTCGAGGGCCCAGAACACACCCAGCCCGCGCACCTCGCCGATGAGCGGGTACTTGGCGGCGAGGGCTGCGAGGCCCGGCCCGATGAGCTCTCGGCCTACCCGGGCCGCGTTCTCCACGATGCCCTCCTCCTCCATGGCGTCGAGCGTGCCGACGATCGCGGCCATGGCGAGCGGATGACCGGAGTAGGTGAGGCCGCCGGGGAACACGCTGTCGTCGAAGGTCGCCGAGATGGCGGGCGAGATGACGACGCCGCCGGCCGGCACGTAGCCGGAGTTGACGCCCTTGGCGAAGGTGATGAGGTCGGGCTCGACCACGCCGCCCTCCTGCTCCGCGAGCGACTGGAAGGCGAACCAGCCACCGGTGCGGCCGAAGCCCGCCATGACCTCGTCGAAGATGAGCACGATGCCGAACTCGTCGGCGAGCGCGCGCACCCCCGTGAGGTAGCCGGGCGGCGGCACGAGCACCCCGGCGGTGCCCGGCACGGTCTCGATGAGGATGGCGGCGATCGACGACGCGCCCTCCGACTGGATGACGCGGCGCAGGTGGTGCAGCGCCCGCGTCGACTCCTCCTCGGGAGAGGTGGCCCAGAACTCCGAGCGGTAGGCGAACGGCCCGAAGAAGTGCACGTGGCCGCGCGCGTACTCGTTGGGCACGCGCCGCCAGTCACCCGTGGCCACGACGGCGGCACCGGTGTTGCCGTGGTAGCTGCGGTAGGTCGAGAGCACCTTGTCGCGCCCCGTGTACAACCGCGCCATGCGGATGGCGTTCTCGTTGGCATCCGCACCGCCGTTGGTGAAGAAGATCTTGTCGTAGGAGGAGCCGGCCCTGTCGAGGATGCACTGGGCGGCCTGCCCGCGCGTGAGGTTGGCGTGGGCGGGGGCGACCGTGGTCAGCACGTCGGCCTGCTGCTTGATGGCCGCGATCACGGAGGGGTGCTGGTGGCCGATGTTGGTGTTGACGAGCTGCGACGAGAAGTCGAGGTACTCGTTGCCCTCGTAGTCCCAGACGGTCGAGCCGAGGCCGCCGGCGATGACCATGGGCTTGAGGGCACCCTGGGCCGACCAGGAGTGGAAGACGTGCGCGCGGTCGAGCTCGAGGGTGAGCTGCTGGTCGGCGGGATCGAGAGTCATCAGTGGTGCCTGTGCTTTCTGGTCGTGCGTTGAGGGTGGGTGGGGCGGCCTGCACCGCCCCACCCGGGGGTGCTAGTTGCCGCCCTCGTTGAGGGTGACCTCGATGGGAGCGTAGTCGGCGCCCATGACGTCGACTCCTTCTTCTTCGAGCTCGGCCAGGGCCTGCTCGACGTACTCGTTCGAGAAGGCGGTCGCCGGGGGCTCCTCGGTGATCACGGTCGCGCCGGTCTCGTTGGGGGTGTCCATGGCGATCTCGACGGTCTGGTCCCACTGGTCCTGGTTGATCGTGCCCACGCCCGAGGTGGAGGGCCAGATGAGCTTGTTGACCTCGTTGGTCATCCAGAGCTGGTGGCTCTCACCGAGCTGCGATCCCGACTCGGTCACGATCGTCGCGGCCTCCTCGGGGTTGTCGCGGGCGTAGGCCCAGCCCTTGATGGAGGCCTTGATGAACTTCACCGCGGTGTCGGCGTAGTCGGCGTCGTCGGCGAGGCGGTCGCTGTCGGCCCAGATGGCATCCTGCAGCATGGCGGTGCCCTCCTCGTTCCAGTCGATGACGTTGAGCTCGTCGGGCTGGAAGAGCTCACCCGTGGCCGGGTTGATCGACTCCAGCACCTGCGCGTACTCGTTGTAGGTCATCGCCTGGGCGGCGTCGATGTCGCCGGCCAGGAAGCCGTTCATGTCGAACGCCTGCGAGACGAGCGAGATGTCGCCGAGCGCCACATCCGACTTCGCCATGCCGGCGAAGAGCTCCCACTCGTTGCCGTAGCCCCAGCTGCCCACGCTCTTGCCCTTGAGGTCGGCGGGCGAGGTGATGTTCGCCTCCTTCATCGAGACCTGTGTGGTGCCGGAGCGCTCGAAGATCTGGGCGATGTCGGTGACGGCGGCGCCCTGCTCGATGGAGCCGAGCACCTTGGGCACCCAGGAGATGGCGAAATCGGCGTCGCCGCCGGTGAGCACGTCGATGGGCACGATGTCGGCTGCGCCCTCGAGGATGGTGACGTCGAGGCCCTCCTCCTCGTAGAAGCCCTGGTCGAGAGCCGCGTAGTAGCCCGCGAACTGGGCCTGCGAGAACCACTGCAGCTGCAGGCTCACCGGGGTGAGCTCGCCGTCGGCGGAGTCGCTCGAGGTGTCGCTCGAGCCGCCCGACGAGCAGCCTGCGAGCGCGAGCGCCGTGACGGCGAGCGCTCCGACGCCTGAGATGAGACGGGTGCTGTGTTTCATGCTTTCCTCCTTTGGGTGGTGCTGCGGATGGTGCGCGGTGGTGCGGGTGGAGCGGATCGAGCGGTCGTGCGGGTGGAGCGGTCGGAACGGCTAGGTGCTCGGCTTGTAGTGCCGGGTGGCGAACTTCTCGATGCCGAGGGTGACGCAGTAGAACAGCAGGCCCACGAGGATGGCGCCGAGCACGTAGGCCCACGCCAGCGGGTAGTTCGACGACGACGCGGCCGAGGTGATCGACTTGCCGAGGCCGCCGACGGGCCCGCCGAAGTACTCGGCGATGAGCGCCGAGATCACGGCGAGGCTCGAGGCGATGCGGAGGCCCGTGAAGATGAAGGGCAGAGCCCCTGGGATGGTGACGGTGCGGGTGAGCTGCCACGGGGAGGCCGCGTAGACGTGCATGAGGTCGCGGTGCACCGGGCGCACCTGGCGGAGGCCCCGCAGCGTGTTGATGTAGACGGGGATGAACACGGCGATGGCGGCCACGAGCTGCCTCGCGGTCTCGGCCCCCGCCCCGAACATCGTGTAGAGCACGGGCGCGAGGGCCACGATCGGCACCACCGCGAGGGCGGCGATCACGGCAGCGCTCAGTTCGTCGATCACCCGCACGAGGGCGGAGATCACGGCGAACAGGATGCCGAGCACTCCGCCGATGACGAGCCCCACGAGGGCGTTGCCGCCCGTCACGAGAGCGCCCTGCAGCACGGAGTCGAAGCTGCCGCCGAACTGCTCGCCGATGGCGAGCGGGCCGGGAACGATGAACGGCTTGACCTCGAACGCCACGATCAGCAGCTGCCACAGCGCGAGCGCCACGATGCCGAGCAGCACCGGGGCGAGCACGGTGCGAGCCGTGCCTCCCGACGCACCCCGGGTGGCGGTGGCGCCGCTCATCGGGTCTCGACCCCGCGGATGCCGACCGGCGCCTCGCCGTGCAGCAGCTCGCGCACGCGGCTCACGTTCTCGAAGAAGGCCTCGTTCTCGCGCAGCTGCTCGGTGCGCTCGGCGGCCGAGCCGAGCGACACGGTGAGGATGTCGCGGATGCGACCCGGCCGCGGCGACATCACGACGACGCGGTTGGAGAGGTAGACCGCCTCGGGGATGGAGTGCGTCACGAAGACCACGGCGGCCCCCGTCTCGGCGGTGATGCGCACGAGCTCGGTCTGCATGCGTTCGCGCGTCATCTCGTCGAGCGCACCGAACGGCTCGTCCATGAGCAGCAGCCGCGGGCTCTCGGCGAGCGAGCGGGCGATCGCCACACGCTGCTGCATGCCTCCGGAGAGCTGGTCGGGGTAGTTGTCGGCGAAGTCGGAGAGGCCCACGAGCGCGAGCAGCTCGGCCGAGCGCGACTTGCGGGCAGGCCCGCCCACGCCGTGCAGCTCGAGCGGCAGCTCGATGTTGCCGGCCACCGTGCGCCACGGCAGGAGGCCCGCCTGCTGGAAGGCGATGCCGTACTCCTGGTCGATCCGCGCCTGCCTGGCGGTCTTGCCGAAGACCGTGACGGTGCCACCGGTGGGCGCGTCGAGGTCGGCGATGAGGCGGAGCAGCGTCGACTTGCCGCAGCCCGAGGGGCCGATGAGCGAGACGAACTCCCCCGGCGCCACGGTGAGGTCGATGTTCTCGAGCGCCGTGACCGTGGCCTTCTTCTTGCCCACGAAGATCTTGTCGACCCCCACGACCTCGACGGCGGCGGTGGCCGCGGATGCGGCGGCGGATACGGATGCTGCGGGTGCGTCGCTCATGCGGGCACTTCCCCTCTGCGGTAACGACGGAGCACGACTCCGAGAAGTGCGATGAAGCCGGCGGCGATGAGGCCGACGGCGATGGCGCCGAAGATGGGCGCCCAGGTCTTGGCGGGATCGCCGGAGGCCTGCTGCGCGTATTCGATGATCATGCGGCCGATGCCGCCGCGGAGCCCGATGGAGACCTCGGCCACGACCGTGCCGATCACGGCGTTGGCGGCGGCGAGCCGGAGGGCCGGCAGCAGGTAGGGCACCGACGCCGGCAGCCGAAGGCGGATGAGCGTCTTCCACCAGCCGATGCCGTAGCTGCGGAACAGCTCGACGTGGTTGGCGTCGGGCGAGTTGAGCCCGCGGAGCGCACCGATCGACACCGGGAAGAAGGCGAGGTAGGAAGCGATGACCGCCACCGACATCCAGTTCTCCCACGTGAACTCGCCGAACTCGAGCTGCGAGCCCCAGCGTCGCACGAGCGGCGCAATGGCGATGAGCGGCACGGTCTGGCTCAGGATGATCCAGGGCAGCACGGCCGACTCCGCCGTGCGGAAGCGCTGCATGAGCACGGCCAGCAGCAGCCCGACCGCCACACCCACGATCCAGCCCACCGCGGCCACACCGAGGGTGAACACCGAGGCCTCGAGCACGGCGAGCCACACGGGCTCGGCGTTGCGGCCCGATCCGGTCTCGCCGAAGAGCCGCGTGACCATGTCCCAGACGTGGGGCATGGCGAGATCAGTGGTGCGCGGCAGCACGGTGAGGTCGCCGATGACCACGCCCGACTCGGGCCCGAGGGCCTTGTAGAGCTCCCACAGCGCCACGAGCAGCACCACACCGCCCACGCCGAACAGCACGCGCTTGAGCCCCGCGTTGCCACGGGGTGCTCCGGGTGCGCCGGCTGCTCCGGGGGGCTTCGCTCGCTTCGCGCGGGTGCCCGCCTGGGGGGCTGCCGTCATGCCTTGGCCGTGATGTGCTCGCGGAGGGCCGGCATCACGGTCTCGCCGTACACGCGGAGGGTCTCCTCCTTGTTGTCGTGCTGCAGGTAGCCGGCGAACTGCGTGACGCCGATCTCCTTGTACTGCTCGAGCTTCTCGATGTGGTCCTTCGCCGTGCCGAGCACGCAGAAGCGGTCCACGATGTCGTCGGGCACGAAGGCCGTGTGCGAGTTGCCCGCGCGGCCGTGCTCGTTGTAGTCGTAGCCCTCGCGGTCCTTGATGTAGTCGGTGAGCGCCTTGGGCACGGCGCCATCGGTGCCGTACTTCGAGACGATGTCGGCCACGTGGTTGCCCACCATGCCTCCGAACCAGCGGCACTGGTCGCGCATGTGCTCCCAGTCGTCGCCGATGTACATGGGCGCGGCGATGCAGAACTTGATCGCCTCCGGGTCGCGGCCCACGTTCGAGGCTGCGGTGCGCACGGTCTCGATCATCCACTTGGCGATGTCGATGTCGCCGCACTGCAGGATGAAGCCGTCGCCCACCTCGCCCGTGAGCTTGAGGGCGAGCGGGCCGTACGCGGCCACCCACATCTCGAGCTCGGAGCCCTTGCTCCACGGGAACTGCAGGGTCTGCCCGTTGTACTCCACCGCGCGCGACGAGGCGAGCTCACGGATGACGTGGATCGACTCGCGGAGCGACTTGAGCGTGGTGGGCGCGCCACCGGTGACACGCACCGCCGAGTCGCCGCGGCCGATGCCGCAGACCGTGCGGTTGCCGTACATCTCGTTGAGGGTGGCGTAGAGGGAGGCCGTGACCGTCCAGTCGCGGGTGGCCGGGTTGGTCACCATGGGACCGACCTTGATCTTGTGCGTCTCGGCCAGGATCTGGCTGTAGATCACGTAGGGCTCCTGCCAGAGCAGGTGCGAGTCGAAGGTCCAGAAGTAGTCGAAGCCATACTGCTCGCTGAGCTTCGCGAGGCCGACGGTGCGTGCTGCGGGGGGATTGGTCTGAACGACCGCGCCGAAATCCATGTTGCTTCCTTCAGATCAAGTACTGGCTGAGGCCGCGCTTGAAGTAAGCGCCGTCGCCCTTTGTGCCGAGGTAGGAGTTGTCGTAGACGATCTTGCGCCCACGGGAGAACACGGTGTCGACGTGGCCGTCGATCTCGAAGCCCTCCCAGGCGGAGTAGTCCATGTTCATGTGGTGGGTCTTCTCGACGCCGATGGAGGTGTGGCCGTTGGGGTCGTAGATCACGACGTCGCCGTCGGCACCGGGCTGGATGACGCCCTTCTTGCCGTAGATGCCGAACATGCGCGCCGGCGTGGTGCTCGTGAGCTCCACCCAGCGGGGCAGGCTGATCTCGCCCATCACGACACCCTGGTAGATGAGGTCCATGCGGTGCTCGACCGATCCGATGCCGTTCGGGATCTTGGAGAAGTCGGCCAGGCCCATGTCCTTCTGGCCCTTCATGCAGAAGGGGCAGTGGTCGGTCGAGATGACCTGCAGGTCGTTGGTGCGGAGGCCCTGCCACATGTGGTGCTGGTGGCCCTCGTGCTTCGAGCGCAGCGGCGTGGAGCACACCCACTTGGCCCCCTCGAACGATCCCCACTCCTCGCTCGAGGCGCCGAGCTGATCCTCGAGCGAGAGGTAGAGGTACTGCGGGCACGTCTCGGCGAACACGTTCTGGCCGTTGTCGCGGGCCACGGCGATCTGCTCCACGGCCTGCTTGGCGCTCACGTGCACGATGTAGAGGGGTGCGCCGGTGAGGTTCGCGAGCATGATGGCGCGGTGCGTGGCCTCCTCCTCCGCCTGCCACGGGCGCGAGACGCCGTGGTAATAGGGAGTGGTCTCGCCGCGCTCGAGGTGCTGCTTGACGAGCAGGTCGATGACCGAGCCGTTCTCGGCGTGCATCATGATGAGCGATCCGTTGTCGCTCGCCCGCTGCATGGCCTTCACGATCTGGCCGTCGTCCGAGAGGAACACACCCTTGTAGGCCATGAAGAGCTTGAAGCTCGTCACGCCCTCGTTGATGAGCTCGTCCATCGCGGTCAGCGATGAGTCCTGCACATCCGAGAGGATCTGGTGGAAGCCGTAGTCCACGGCGCACTGGCCGGCCGCCTTCTCCTGCCAGGCGTTGTACTGGTCGAGGATGTTCTCGCCCGCGTACTGCACCACGAAGTCGATGATGCTCGTCGTGCCACCGTGGGCGGCCGCCCTGGTGCCCGTCTCGAAGGTGTCGCTGGCCTCGGTGCCGCCGAACGGCATCTGCATGTGGGTGTGCGCGTCGATCCCGCCCGGGATGACGTACTTGCCCGTGGCGTCGACGACCTGGTCGACGTTCGACGCGAGGTCGAAGCCGAGCAGGGTGCTGCCGGGGGCGAGCACGGCGGCGATGGTCTCGCCGTCGATCAGCACGTCGGCCTTGGCGGTGCCCGTCGCGTTGACGACGGTGCCGCCGGTGATGAGGGTCTTGGTCATTCTCAGCTCCGTTGCTCGTTGGTCTCTACGGTTTCGGGATGCTCGTGTACGAGTCGGGGCGACGGTCGCGGTAGAACTGCCAGTCGTCGCGCACGGCGCGGATCATGTCGAGATCGAGGTCGCGGATCACGAGCTCCTCGGCGTCGCCCGAGGCGTAGCCGCCCACGATGTTGCCCTGGGGGTCGGCGAACTGGCTCGTGCCGTAGAAGGTCACGGCGAGGTCGCCGTACTCGTTGTCCTCCCGGCCCACGCGGTTGGGGGCGGCCACGAAGTAGCCGTTGGCGGCGGCCGCGGCGGGCTGCTCGATCTCCCACAGCCGGTTGGAGAGGCCGGGCTTGGTGGCGTTCGGGTTGAAGACGATCTCGGCGCCGTTGAGGCCGAGCTCGCGCCAGCCCTCGGGGAAGTGGCGGTCGTAGCAGATGTACACACCGATGCGGCCGACCGCGGTGTCGAATACCGGGTAGCCGAGGTTGCCGGGGCGGAAGTAGAACTTCTCCCAGAAGCGGTCGACGTGCGGGATGTGGTGCTTGCGGTACGAGCCGAGAATGGTGCCGTCGGCATCGACCACCACGGCGGTGTTGTAGTAGACGCCGGGCTGGTCCTCCTCGTAGATGGGGAGCACCGTCACGAGGTTGAGCTCCTTCGCGAGGGCCGCGAAGCGCTGCACGATCGGGCCGTCGGCCGGCTCGGCGTAGCGGTAGTACTTCTTGTCCTGCGTGATGCCGAAGTAGGGGCCGTAGAAGAGCTCCTGGAAGCAGATCACCTGCGCGCCGTCTGCCGCGGCATCGCGCATGAACTGCTCGTGCTTGTCGAGCATCGACTCCTTGTCGCCCGTCCAGGTGGCCTGGGTGATCGCCGCACGGATCGTCGTCATTGAAAGCCTTCCTCAGGAACAAAAGAGGGGCGGTCTTCTCACCCCGTTTTGTTATTATTGGCGGTGAACATTTCTCTCGTGTTTCACAATGTGACGCGAGCGTAAATATGTCAAGAGTCTCGTGCACCACTCCGTAGGGTTGGAGCCCATGCTCGATCAGATCGTCGACGCCGTCGAACACCGCACACCGGAGGGGATCGCCGCCGCCATCTCGCGGCTCATCCGCTCGGGGTCGCTGCATGCGGGCGATCGGCTTCCGACGGTGCGCGACGTGGCCTCCACGCTGGGGGTGAGCCCCGCCACGGTCTCGAACGCCTGGCAGGCGCTCTCGGGTGTGGGCCTCATCATGTCGCGCGGGCGGGCGGGCAGCTATGTGCTGCAGGCCGCGGCTCCGTGGATGCCGCCGCACTTCGGTGAGCTCGCCGGATCGCACGTGGTGGCGCGGCTCGACCTCTCGACGGGCACACCCGATCCGGAGCTGCTACCCGACCTCACGGCCGCGCTCATGAAGGTGCCCACACGCGCCGACACGGCGAGCTACCTGAGCGCACCCGTGCTGCCGCAGCTCGATCTGCACCTGCGCGCCTCCTGGCCCTACCCCGTCCAGGCGCTCACGATCGTCGACGGCGCGCTCGACGCCATCTCGCGTTCGCTCGAGACCCTCGTGCGCTTCGGAGACAGGGTGGTGGTCGAGAACCCGGGCTTCCCGCCCTTCTTCGACCTGCTCGACCACTTCGGGGTGGAGCGCATCCCGGTCGACGTCGACGGCGAGGGCATGCGGCCCGACCAGCTCGCCCGCGCCCTGCAGCTGAGCCCGGCCGCGATCATCCTGCAGCCCCGCGCCCACAACCCCACGGGGGTGTCGATGACGAGCGAGCGGATGCGCGAGCTCGCGCGGGTGCTGAGGGCCAACACGCACATCGGCGACCCCGTGGTGATCGAGGACGACCACTCCGGCGAGATCTCGAGCTCGCCCGCGCACAGCATCGGCACGTGGCTGCCGCACCGCACGCTTCACGTGCGGAGCTACGCGAAGTCGCACGGCCCCGACCTGCGGATCGCGGCGCTCGGCGGGCCGGAGCCGCTCATCGACCGCATCGTGGCGCGGCGCATGATCGGGCCGGGCTGGACCTCGCGCATGCTGCAGACGATCCTCTACGAGCTGCTCACGGCGAGCGTCTCGCTCGACGCCGTGCACGACGCCCGGCGCATCTACCAGGCGCGGCAGACGCTGCTCTCCGAGGCGCTCGTGGCGGCGGGGGTGGCGCACGCTCCCTCGGACGGCATCAACACGTGGGTGCCCGTGCTCGACGAGAAGGCGGCGATCGTGACGCTCGCGGCCTCCGGCATCCGCGCCGCCGCGGGCTCGAGCTTCATCGCGGCACCCTCCCCCTCGGTGCCCTCCCCCTCCTCCGGGGCGTTCCCCACCCCGCAGTTCCTCCGCGTCACCGCGGGCCGCGTCACCGAGGACTTCACCCTCGTAGCGGGCCTCCTGGCCGCAGCAGCCCGCGCCACCTGATTCCTGACGATCCATCACTTTGCCCTTGCCTGCGAGTGCTTGCATTGCTAGCATTCCGTCATGGCGACGATCACGGTACGGGACCTCGACGAGAGAACACGCGATCAGCTCCGGGTGCGCGCAGCTCGCAACGGTCGATCGATGGAGGCGGAAGTGCGGGAGATTCTGAAATCAGCTGTAGCCGCCAGACCGCGCGACGAATCCTCTGGTCTCGGGTCCCGGATCCACGCGCTCTTCGCCGACATCGGAGGCGCGGAGGACCTGATAGCAAACATCCCACCGCGAGGAGCATCTCGGCGCGAGGTCGATTTCTCCGGTCCCGAGTACGCCGTGCCCGGCGAGCCTGTCGACCACGACACGTCGATCCCACGACAGACATGATCGTGCTCGACACGAACGTCGTGTCCGAGGTGATGAAACCACAGCCCGACTCCGTGGTGCTCGGGTGGTTCGATCAGCTCGAACCTCAGGAGATCTTCACCACGTCGATCACCATCGCCGAGCTGCTCACCGGAGTGGCGCTGCTACCGCACGGTCAGCGCCGTGCGGCCGTCGGGGCGCGAATCGGCCGGTTCCTCTCCATGCTGGAAGACCAGATCCTCGACTTCGACGCCTCGGCGGCTCTCGAATACGCCGAGGTGAGGCGTTTGCGGCGAGATCTGGGGCGCCCCCCGGATCCGCTCGACGCGCAGATCGCGGCGATCGCCCGGGTGCATGGCGCTTCGGTGGCCACGCGCAACGTGCGGGACTTCGAGGGCGCGGGGGTCACGGTCGTCGATCCGTGGGGGGCGTGATCGGGCGGGCGCGGCATGGGGTTGAATGGGGGCGTGCGAGTGACGGTGATTGCGGGCGGTGTCGGCGGGGCGAGGTTCTTGAGGGGGCTGCGGTCGCAGCTGCGGGAGGCGTATCCGAACGGTGACGGCGGGTCGACCGCCGAAATCACCGCCGTGGTGAACACGGGCGACGACATGTGGCTCACCGGGCTGCGGGTGTGCCCCGACCTCGACTCCATCATGTACACCCTCGGCGGCGCCAACGACGACGAACGCGGCTGGGGCCGCCGAGACGAGAGCGAGCGCGTGAGCGCCGAGCTCACGGCCTACGGCGTGGGCTGGCCGTGGTTCACCCTCGGCGACCTCGACCTCGGCACCCACATCGCGCGCTCGAGCATGCTGCGCGACGGCCTCACGCTCACCGAGGCCACCGCTCGCCTCGCCGAGCGCTGGCGGCCGGGTGTGCGCCTGCTGCCGATGAGCGACCAGCCCGTCGAGACCCACGTCGAGATCGAGGTCGACGGCAAGCGGCGCATCGTGCACTTCGAGGAGTGGTGGGTGAAGCACCGCGCCTCGGTGCCCGCCAAGCGCTTCCTGCAGGTGGGTGTCGACGCCGCGCATCCGACCCCCGAGGTGCTGCGCGCCATCGAGCACGCCGACGTGATCGTGGTGGCCCCCTCCAACCCCGTCGTGTCGATCGGCACCGTGCTGGGTGTGCCCGGCATGCGCGCGGCCCTCAAGGCGGCGCGCGCCCCCATCGTGGGCGTCTCCCCCATCATCTCGGGCGCGGCCGTGCGCGGCATGGCCGACGCCTGCCTCACCGCCATCGGGGTCGAGACCACCGCCGTGGCGGTCGGCAAGCACTACGGCTCGCGCGCCCGCGGCGGTCTGCTCGACGCCTGGCTCGTCGACGAGACGGATGCGGCGGGCGTTCCCGTGCTCGCGGCGGCCGGCATCCCCACCACCGCGGTCCCCCTCTGGATGACCGACCCGGCCACGAGCACCCGGCTCGCCGCCGACACCCTCGCGGCCGCCCGCCGCTGACGGGCGTTCACCCGGCGGGCGTTCACCCGGCGGGCGTCAGCAGGTCGGATCGGTGACGCGCACGCGGAGAGTGAGCTCCACGCCTCCCTTGTCGTAGAGGCGCAGCACGGCGCCCGTCTCATCGGTGGTGCGGACACCCGTCCAGCCGCCCTCGAGTTCGTCCTCGCCCTCGATCGGCGCGAAGTCGTTGCTCTCCAGCACGGGAGCCACGGTCTCGGCGATCCTGCTCCAGGAGCCGGCCTCCCCGAGGAGCGAGGGGGTGCCGCCGATCGGACCCACGAGGAGCACGCACCCCTCGTCGTCGGTCGAGACCACTCTGCTCTCGCGCTCCTCCGGCGGCGTCCAGGTGACTTCGGGATACGCCTCGGCGAGCGCGTCGATCACCTGCGCGGCGACGCCCGGGTACACGTCGAGCGCCGCCACCGACTGCAGCACGGGCTCGGCCTGCTTGTCGTCGCCGCCTCCCGTGCAGCCCACGAGCAGCACCGTGAGAGCCGCGGCGGCGGCGAGACACGACACACGCTTCATGCGCCCACCCTACCGAGCGTGACTCTCAGCCTCGAAGCGCCAAAAGGCCTGCGTACACCGCCATCGAGATCGCGTAGAGCGCCACGATGATGGCGTAGCCCGCGAGGTGCACACGCGCGGGCTGGTCGCGCTTGACCCACCAGCCGAAGAGCTTGAACGCCCACGGCACGAAGAACCAGCCGAGCAGCTGCGTCGACACGACGTTGCCGATGAAGAGCGACAGCCAGAACGGCACATCGTGATCGGAGAACAGCGGATCCGCGATGAAGTAGCCCCACAGGAACACGATCGGGTAGAGCATGAGCAGCACGAGCAGGTTGCTCTTGAAGATCGGATCCGGCTGCGCCGACGTGCTGCCCGTCCAGAAGCCGAAGCCGTAGCTCGACTTCGTGAGCGTGAGCTTCTCGTTGTAGGCCGCACCGGCCTCGAGCAGCGAACGGCGTTCCGGCGACTCGATCCAGGCGGTCAGGTGCTCCTCGGTGTCGAAGCTCAGCATGACGACCCAGTCGTTCTGCACCCCGGGCACCGGTCGCTCGATCTTGTGACCGAGGAAGCCGTCGAACCGCGACTCCACCGCCGAGATCTCGCGCTGCCAGTCGAGGAACGCCGCCTCCTCCTCCGGCGCGACCGTGCTCGAGATGATCACCGAGGCGGCCTCCGACGGATGCTTCGCCTCCTCGGTGAAGAGGTGCACGTCGTCGTTGCCGATGAACTCGTCCTTGATCTCCGACATGAGGTTCTGCCGCTCGGCGCTCTGCAGCCACCCGCGCGCCGAGTCGACGTCGCGGAAGCGCTGCACGATCACCCAGTCCACCTGCAGCGGCGGCTTCGGCTCGATCACCTGGCGGTCGAGGAAGCCGGGCCAGGAGAGCATCCGCTCGCCCACCTTCTGCTGCCACGTGCGGTAGCGGTCGTAGCTCGACTCGGCCAGCCGCCGGTGGACGACGAGCGCCACCGTGGAGGAGGCCTCTCGGTCGGTGCCCGCGTCCACCAGATCGGTCACTCCCGTCACGCCTTCTTGTAGGCGCGTTCCCCGGCCACCCAGGTCTCGTCGACGGCCCGCTCGTCGCTCACCATCATGATGCCGAAGAGCAGCTCCGAGACCTTCTCGAGCGTGAGTACCTCGCCCTCGCCGTGCAGCAGGCTCGCGTGCCAGGGGGCGGCGGGCGGGCCCGAGGTCCAGTCGAGGGCCACGAAGTCCGCCTCCTTGCCGATGTCGAAGGTGCCCACGAACTCGTCGATGTAGAGCGACTCGGCGCCACCGCGGGTGAGCAGGTAGAAGGCGCGGAAGGCGGAGAGCTTGTTGCGCTCCGACTCGGCGAGATCCTGGTCGCTCGGCACGATCGATCCGTCAAGGATGGTGTTGTTGAGCATGCCCACCTTGTAGCCGTCCTCGAGCGAGTTCAGCAGGCTGAAGCGGTTGCCGCCGCCCATGTCGGTGCCGATCGAGACGAGCACGCGGTGCTCGGGGTCGAGCGCACGACCGAGGCGGAAGAGGCCGGAGCCGAGGTAGAGGTTCGACGACGGGCAGAAGGCCACGGCCGCGCCCTTGTCGCTGAAGCGGCGGAACTCGTCGTTGGTGAGCCACACACCGTGTCCGCCGGTGAACTTGGGGCCCACGAGGTCGTACTTCTCGTACACGCCGAGGTAGTCGTGGCAGTCGTCGTGCAGAGCCAGCACACCGTGGATCTCGGCCGGGTTCTCGGAGATGTGGGTGTTGATCCACAGGTCGGGGAACTCCTGCTTGAGCTTCTGGCACGCCGCGAGCAGCTCGTTCGAGGCGCCGAAGCCGAAGCGCGGGGTGATGGCGTAGAGGTTGCGGCCGGTGCCGTGCCACTTCTCGATGAGCGCCTTCGAGTCGTCGTAGAACTGCTCGGGGGTGTTGGCGAAGTAGTCGGGCACGTGCCGGTCGATGCCGGTGAGACCGCCGATCATGCGCATGTTGCGACGGCTGGCCTCCTCGAAGAAGACCTCGTTGCAGGTGAGGTTGCCCGTGGTGAAGGTCTGCGCCGTGGTGGTGCCCGAGGCGAGCAGGTTGTCGAAGAAGTGCTTGGTGCCCTCTTCGGCGTACTCGCGCTCGGCGTAGCGGTGCTCCTCGGGGAAGACCCACTTCTGCAGCCACGGCAGCAGCTGCTCGCCGTAGGCGCCGAGCACGCGGGTCTGCGGCAGGTGGATGTGGCCGTCGATGAAGCCGGGCAGGATGATGCGGTCGGTGATCTCGGTGATCTCCGCATCCGGATGCCTCGGCGCGACCTCGGCGTAGGGACCGAAGTCGGTGATGACTCCGTTCTCCACCACGAGCAGTCCGTCCACGTGGAAACGGGTGGCTGCGGCCTCGTCACCCACGTGCTTCCACGGGTCGTCGATGAAGTCCAGGAACGTTCCGCGGACAGCTTTCTCGGCCAAGTGATTCCCCATTCGTCGATGCGTTGGGGCAATCGTGACACAGCGACACCTCCCGGGTCCCCTGCGGGAGTGCTCCAAAACAGGGGGTACTCTGGATCCAATCCGGTTCTGGGTCTGGCTTTGGGCCCCTCCTTCCCTCATCGATTCCGAGAGGCCACGAGGCTCCCCCATGCCCTCAGATCTCCCCATCCCCACGCGCCGCCGCACCGCGCCGCAGCCCGTCGTGCAGGCCTTCGTGCCCAACGCATCCGCCATCCGCCGTGCGCTCAAGCGCGCCGACGAGGGTGTCGCGCTCAACGCCACCGAGGCCGAGACCCTGCTGCACGCCCGCGGCGACGACCTCGACCGCCTGCTCACCGCCGCCTCGCGTGTGCGGGATGCCGGGCTCGAGATCGCCGGGCGCCCCGGCGTCATCACGTACTCGCGCAAGGTCTTCATCCCGCTCACGCACCTGTGCCGCGACCGCTGTCACTACTGCACGTTCGTGGAGACGCCCGGCGGGCTCGCGAAGCAGGGCAAGGCGCCGTTCCTCACGCCCGACGAGGTGCTCGCGATCGCTCGCGAGGGCGCGGCGCTCGGCTGCAAGGAGGCGCTCTTCACGCTCGGTGACCGGCCCGAGGACCGCTGGCCGGTGGCCCAGGAGTGGCTCGAGGCGCGCGGCTACGACTCCACGATCGCCTACCTGCGCTCGGTCGCCATCCTCGTGCTCGAGGAGACGGGACTGCTTCCTCACCTCAACCCGGGGGTCATGACGTGGGAGGAGATCCAGCGGCTCAAGCCCGTGGCTCCCTCGATGGGCATGATGCTCGAGACGACCTCGTCGCGGCTGTTCACCGAGAAGGGCAACGCGCACTTCGGCTCTCCCGACAAGGATCCGGCGCTGCGGCTGCGCGTGATCGAGGATGCGGGGCGCTCGAACGTGCCCTTCACCACGGGCCTCCTGCTCGGCATCGGCGAGAACTACGCCGAGCGCGTGGAGGGGATGTTCGCGCTGCGGGCCGCCGCGCGCCGGCACGGGCACATCCAAGAGGTCATCATCCAGAACTTCCGGGCCAAGCCGGCCACGGCGATGATGGGGGCCGACGACCTCGAGACCCAGGAGTACGTGGCCGCGGTCGCCGTGTCCCGCCTCGTGCTGGGGCCGAAGACGCGCCTGCAGGCGCCCCCGAACCTCACGGATGCGAACGAGCTGGCCTTCCTCATCCGCGCCGGCATCGACGACTGGGGCGGGGTCTCCCCCCTCACTCCCGACCACGTCAACCCCGAGCGCCCCTGGCCGCACATCGACGACCTGGCGCGGCTCACGGCGGCATCGGGCTTCACCCTGCGCGAGCGCCTCACCGCGCATCCGCACTACGTGCGCGCCGAGGAGCCGTGGATCGACCCCCGCGTGCTGCCGCACGTGCGGGCACTCGCGGCGGCGGACGGGCTGGCCGTGGAAGGTCGTGTGCCGGAGGGCCTGCCGTGGCAGGAGCCCGAGTGGGGGTCGACCTCGTCGGGCCGCACCGAGCTGCACACCGAGATCGACACGATCGGGCGCACGGGCGACCGGCGCAGCGACTTCTCGGATGTCTACGGCGACTGGTCGGAGCTCCGTGAGCACGTGGGCGCCAACCCCGCCAACGCCACCCGGGTGGCAGGCGACCCCGCCGTGCGCGCCGCCCTCGCGAAGGCCGCCGAGGCACCTGCGTCGCTCACCGACGCCGAGTACCTCACGCTGCTCGGCGCCGACGGGCCCGACCTCGACGCGCTCGCCCGCGTGGCCGACGACGTGCGGCGAGATGTGGTGGGCGACGACGTGGGCTACGTGGTCAACCGCAACGTCAACTTCACCAACGTCTGCTACACCGGCTGCCGGTTCTGCGCCTTCGCGCAGCGGCGCAACGACGCGGATGCGTACACGCTGTCGATGACGCAGGTGGGCGACCGCGTCGACGAGGCCTGGTCGATCGGCGCCACCGAGATCTGCATGCAGGGCGGCATCCACCCCGACCTGCCGGGCACGGCGTACTTCGACCTCGCGCGGGTCGTGAAGGAGCGGCAGCCCGAGATCCACCTGCACGCCTTCTCCCCCATGGAGATCGTCAACGGCGCCGCCCGCACGGGGCTGTCGTTCCGCGACTTCCTGCTCGAGGCGAAGGCCGCGGGGCTCGACACCATCCCGGGCACGGCCGCCGAGATCCTCGACGACGACGTGCGCTGGGTGCTCACGAAGGGCAAGCTGCCCTCGGCGCAGTGGATCGAGATCGTCACGACCGCGCACCAGGTGGGGCTGCGTTCGTCGTCGACCATGATGTACGGGCACGTCGACAACCCGTCGCACTGGGTTGCGCACCTGCGCACGCTCTCGCGCATCCAGGACGAGACGGGCGGCTTCACCGAGTTCGTGCTGCTGCCGTTCATCCACATGAACGCGCCCGTCTACCTCGCCGGGGTGGCCCGCCCCGGGCCGACTCTGCAGGAGAACCGGGCGATCCACGCGGTCTCGCGGCTCATGCTGCACGGGCGGATCGACCACGTGCAGACCTCGTGGGTGAAGCTCGGTGAGGGCGGAACGCAGATGCTCACGGGCGGTGCGGACGACCTCGGCGGCACCCTCATGGAGGAGACCATCAGCCGCATGGCGGGCGCCGACAATGGCTCGGAGAAGACGGTCGACGACCTGGAGTCGATGATCCGCTCGATCGGTCGCACGCCGGTGCAGCGCACCACCACCTACGGGCGACCTAGCGCCGAGCGTGTTGCGGTAGCCCGGGAGTTCGCATCGCGGGGGTTCGCGGCCACGGGCAAGTCCCTTCGCACCAATTTGCTTGTTTAGTGCGCCGCCGCTTCTGCGGCGCACGCGATATGCGGTGCGGCCGTCGCTTCGCGGCGACCGTACCGCCTTGGGTCGGCGGGTACGGCCTGTTGCGTTGGCGTCGCGGGTGGAGCCGTGGGTGGCGGGAGCTATGCGCCGAGGGTGATTCGGTAGGTGCCTGTGGGGTCTCGGGTGGCTCGGACTGCTGAGTAGTCGGGGATTCGGGGGAGGTCGGCTGTGGTGGGGCTTTCGTGGGGGCCCACCACCACGACTTGGGCGCCTGCTGCTAGTGCCGCCTGGAGGCCGGCCTCGGCGTCTTCGAAGATGAGGATGCGGGAGGGGTCGCGGGCGAGGAGCTCGGCGGCTCGGAGGTAGGCCTCGGGTGAGGGTTTGCCCTCGTGCACGTCGTCGGCGCCCACGACCACGTCGGGCACGCGGATGCCGGCCTGGGCGAGGCGCAGAATCGCGAGGTCGTGCGGCGCCGAGGTCGCTACGGCCACGTCGGCCTCGTCGAGCGACGCCACGAACGCGGCCGCCCCCGGGATCTCGCGGACCCCCACCTCGGCGTCGGCCTCGTGCGCGTTCACGGCCGCCAGTGCCTCGCGGGCTGCTTCGGGCTCGAGGTAGTGGGCGATGGTGTCGGCTGCGCGCCGCCCGTGCGAGACGACGAGCACGTCCGCGAGATCCACGTCGTGCCGCTCGGCGAACGTCGCCCACACCCCCTGCACGAGCTCCGACGAATCCACGAGGGTCCCGTCCATGTCGAACACGACGGCCTCGACCACGAACTCCCGCTCAGCACCCATACCCCCATCCTGGCCTGTTCTTGTTGTGCGCCGCCGCCTCTGCGGCGCACGCGACATGCGGTGCGGCCGTCGCTTCGCGGCGACCGTACCGCCTTGGGTCGTCGAGTACGGCCTGTTGCGTGGTTCGATCTCAGGGGGTGGGGGTGGGGAAGGTGATTATCTGGCGGAGGGCGTGGCCTGCGGCCAGGGCGTCCATGCCGGCGTTGATGGCGGTGAGGGGGATGCTGGAGGAGATGAGGCGTTCGACCGGGAGGCGGCCGTCGCGCCACATCTGGATGAAGACGGGGATGTCGCGACTGGGCACGGCCGAGCCGAGGTAGCTGCCGATGATCGAGCGGCCCTCGGCCACGAGCGCCGTGGGCGACACGCTGATGCGCGCATCGGGCGCCGGGAGCCCCACGGTGACCGTGCGGCCGCCCGGTTCGGTGAACCCGATCGCGGCCTCGAGAGCGCGCACGTTGCCGGCCGCCTCGATCACCACGGGGGCAGCGATGCCCGCCGCCACGGCGTCTGAAGGATGGTACGCGGCCGTGGCACCGAGCTCGAGCGCGAGATCGAGCTTGGCCTGCACGGCGTCGACCGCCACGACCGAGACGCCCTCGAGACCGAGCGCCGTGATGAGCGCCGCCATCCCGACCCCACCGAGACCCACCACGATGACGGTCTGACCCGCGCGGGGCCGCCCCGCGTTGATGACCGCACCGCCCCCGGTGAGCACCGCGCACCCGAGCACGGCGGCCACGTCGGCGGGCAGGTCATCGGGGATCGGCACGACCGAGTGCGTGGAGACCACGGCGTGCGTGGCGAACCCCGAGATGCCGAGGTGATGGTTGACGGGCTCGCCCTCGCGCGTGAGTCGCCGACCACCACCCATGAGTGTGCCCGCCGAGTTCGCGGCCGTGCCAGGGATGCACGGTCGGAGTCCGTCGCTCGCACAGCCCTCGCACGCCCCGCAGCGCGGCAGGAACGTCATGACCACGCGGCTGCCCACGGCGAACCCCTCGACCCCCGGCCCTGTCGCCTCCACGGTGCCCGCGGCCTCGTGCCCGAGCAGCATCGGCACGGGGCGCACTCGATTGCCGTCGACCACCGAGAGATCGGAGTGGCAGAGACCAGCCGCCTCGATCCGCACGAGCAGCTCGCCCTCACCCGGATCGGCCAGCTCGAGCTCGCTCACGCTGATCGGCTGCGACTCGGCGAACGGAGCGGTGCGGCCGATCTGCTCGAGCACGGCGCCGACGATCTTCACGCCCCGCCTCCCGGCAGCACGCGCGACGACGCGCGGTCGCCGATCGTGAGGTAGTCGTCGAGCCGCACGAGCTCGTTGAGCTCGTCGAGCCCGTGCATGCGGTCGCGCCACGAGCGCGAGTCGCCGTTGCGGCGGAGGTCGGCGAGGAAGTCCTCCATCGAGCGCACGGCCACGCGCAGCGGGGTCGTGGGGAAGATCACGAGCTGGAACCCGAGGGCGTGGAACTCGTCGGCCGACAGTGCGGGCGTGAGGCCGCCCTCGCTCATGTTGGCCATGATCGGCCCCGCGAGCGTCGAGCCGATGCGGCCGAGCTCGTCGAGGGAGGAGGGCGCGTCGACGAACACGACGTCGGCACCTGCCGTCCGGAACCGCTCCGCCCGCGACAGCGCCTCGTCGAGGCCGAGGGGGGCGAGCGAGTCGGTGCGCGCGATGATCACGGTGTCGGGATCGCGCCTCGCCTCCACAGCTGTCGCGATCTTGCGCACCGCCTCGTCGGCATCGATGACCTCCTTGCCCACCATGTGGCCGCACTTCTTGGGCCAGACCTGATCCTCGATCTGGATCGCCGCCGCCCCCGCCGCCTCGAGCAGTCGCACGTTGGCCCAGACCGAGGTGGCGTCGCCGTAGCCGGTGTCGGCGTCGGCGATGATCGGCAACCCGGTCACGCGCGCCGTCGCGGTGAGCGCGTCGACGGCCTCGCCGACACCGAGCAGGCCGATGTCGGGCAGCCCGTGCCGCCAGGCCGCGATCGCGTACCCGCTCAGGTAGACCGCCTGGAACCCCGCGCGCTCGGCGGCGAGCGCCTCGAGGGGTGTGCCGGCGCCCGGCACCACGAGCGGGGCGGAGGTGTCGGCGAGCAGCGCCCGCAGAGTCGCGGCTTTGGTGGATGCGGAGGGCTGGACGTGGGTCATGGAGCTACTTTCTGGAGAGGATCGGGAGATCGGCGGGTGAGGCGAGGGTGCCGGCCACCGCGGTGGCGGCCGCGACCGCGGGCGACACCAGATGGGTGCGCGCCCCCGGCCCCTGCCGGCCTTCGAAGTTGCGGTTCGAGGTCGACGCCGTGCGCTCCCCCGCCCCCGCGACGTCGGGGTTCATGCCGAGGCACATCGAGCAGCCCGCGCCCCGCCACTCGCCGCCGGCCGCGAGGAACACCTCGTCGAGGTGCTCCTCCTCGGCCTGCTGCTTGACGCGCATCGAGCCGGGCACCACGAGCAGGCGCACGCCCTCGGCCTTGGTGCGGCCGCGGAACACATCGGCCGCGATCCGCAGATCCTCGATGCGGCTGTTCGTGCACGAGCCGATGAAGACCGTGTCGACCGCCACGTCGCGCATGGGTGTTCCCGCCTCGAGTCCCATATACGCGAGAGCGCGCACGGCCGCTTCGCGCTGCTCCGGATCGGCGAACCCGGCGGGGTCGGGCACCGACTCGTCGAGCGGCACGCCCTGGCCGGGGTTGGTGCCCCACGTGACGAAGGGCGAGATGCTCGATCCGTCGATCACGATCTCGCGGTCGAAGTCGGCGCCCTCGTCGGTGCGGAGCGCACTCCACTCGGCGACGGCCCGATCCCAGGCCTCCCCCGCGGGGGCGTAGCGACGGCCCTCGAGGTAGGCGAAGGTCGTCTCGTCCGGAGCCACGAGGCCCGCTCGCGCACCCCACTCGATGCTCATGTTGCAGAGCGACATGCGCGCCTCGATCGAGAGCGCCCGGATGGCCTCTCCCCGGTACTCCACGATGTGCCCCTGGCCACCTCCCGTGCCCACCTCGGCGAGCAGGGCGAGCGCGAGATCCTTCGACGAGACGCCCTCGGCGAGCCGACCGGTGACGGTCACGGCCATGGTCTTCGGCTTCGACTGCGGCAGGGTCTGCGTGGCGAGCACGTGCTCGACCTCGCTCGTGCCGATGCCGAACGCGAGGGCTCCGAGCGCCCCGTGGGTGCTCGTGTGGCTGTCGCCGCACACGATCGTCATGCCGGGCTGGGTGAGCCCGGTCTCGGGCCCGATGACGTGCACGATGCCCTGGCCGGCCTCGCCGAGGCGGTGCAGGGCGATGCCGAACTCCTCGCAGTTGCGGCGGAGCGTCTCGACCTGGAGCCGGCTGATGGGGTCGGCGAGCAGCAGGGTGTCGGTGGGCACGTTGTGATCCTCGGTGGCCATGGTGAGGTCGGGGCGCCGCACGGGCCGCCCCGCCGCCCGGAGCCCATCGAAGGCCTGCGGGCTCGAGACCTCGTGCACGAAGTGCAGGTCGATGAAGAGCAGATCGGGGCGGCCGGCATCGCGTGGGATGGCCTGCCGGTTCCAGATCTTCTCGATCATCGTCAGCGGGGCCGTCGCCGCACCCGCGGTCGGCCCGCTCACGAGCCCACCGACCGCAGGTACGCGAGGATGTCGGCCTCGCTCATGACCTCGCCGTACTTGGCCTGGATGTCGTAGAGGTTCGCCTCGTGCGGCCCGTCGGCGCGATCGCCCACGGCCTCGCGCACGACGAGCGGCACGAAGCCGTACTGCAGCGCGTCGACCGCGGTGGCGCGGATGCACCCGCTCGTGCTGACCCCCGCGATGATGACGGTGTCGACCCCGTTCGCCTGCAGGGTCGAGGCCAGCGACGTGCCGAAGAACGCGCTCGCGTACTGCTTGACGAGCACGGGCTCGGAGTCGAGCGGCTCGACCTGGGGCATGATCCGCCCGGCCGGGGTGTCGCCCACGAAGTTCGCGAGCGCACCGACCTTCTTGAAGAACTGCCCGCCGTCGACTCCCCCGGCCACGAACGAGACCTTCGTGTGCACCACGAGCACTCCCGCCTCGCGCGCCGCGGTCAGCACCTTCTCGGCCGACACGATGCAGTCATCGAGCCCCATGTAGAGCTGCTCGCCGGGCTCGAAGTAGGCCCTCACGAGATCGACCATCACGAGCGCGGGCTTGGCCCCGGGCCGCAGGTGCCCGGTGAAGCCCGCCTCGGCGTCGCTCTGCACTCCCTCACGCGGGGTCATCGCGCACCCCCGACCGCAGGAGCTGGGGAACCGACGGAGGGCTTGAGGTCGCTCCGGCCCGCTTCGAACGCGCGGATGAGGTCATCCGACTCGAGCGTGATCGCGATGTCGTCGAGTCCGTTGAGCAGCCGCCACCTCGTGTACTCGTCGATCGCGAACGGTGCGGAGAACCCCTCGGCGGTGACGACGAGCTGCTCGAGGTCGACGGTGACGGAGGCGCCGGGCACGGCGTCGAGGTGGTCCCAGAGCCGCACCACGAGCGCCTCCTCGAGTTCGACCGCCACGAGACCCGCCTTGCCGGCATTGCTCCGGAAGATGTCGCCGAAGCGGGGCGCGATCACGGCCCGGAAGCCGTAGTCCTGCAGCGCCCACACGGCCATCTCGCGAGACGACCCGGTGCCGAAGTCGGGACCGGCCACGAGCACCGAGGCGTGCGCGAGCTCCGGCCGGTTCAGCACGAAGCCCGCGTCGGTGCGCCAGGCGGCGAAGAGGGCGTCTTCGAAGCCCGAGCGGGTGACCCGCTTGAGGTACTTCGACGGCAGGATCTGATCGGTGTCGACGTTGCTCATGCGGAGCGCCGCCCCGATGCCCGTGTGCACGGTGAACGATTCCATCCCGGCCCTCAGTCCCTCAGGCTCGCGAGCATCGAGGAGGTGAGGAGATAGGCGTGCCGTGCCTCGTCGTCATCGGCGAGCGCCTTCCAGGCGAGGCGCTGCGCGGTGCGGCGACCCTCGTCGTCGTCGCGGAGTGCCGACCAGTTGCCCTCGGTCTCCTTGCCCACGTAGTCGAGGGCCACGGCGCGGCGCTTACGGGCCCACTCGTCGAGCTCGGCGTCGATGTCTTCTCCCGCCGCCGAGCGCAGCAGCAGCTTCGCGAGCAGGTAGCCGTCGTGCACGCCGCTGTTCATGCCCATGCCGCCCATGGGGTTGTTGACGTGCGCGGCATCGCCCACGAGGTAGACGTTGCCCGAGCGCATGGTGTCGGCCACCTTGCGGTGCACCTCGTAGAGCGTCACCCAGTCGATCTCGGCCGATCCGTAGCCGGGCAGCACCCGGTCGAACTGGCGTCGCACGTTCTCGGACGAGAGCAGCTCCTCGGCCGTCTGCTCGCCGAACGGGGCCGGGAACAGGATGCGCCAGCCGCTCGGATTGCGCATCAGCACGTGCCAGTCCACCGGATCGGCCACGTAGTTGACGCTCGCGATGTCGGGCAGCAGCTCGTGCAGCGGCGCCGAGGTCGAGATCACGAGGAAGCGCTCGGGGTAGGTGTGCCCCGAGAACCCGATCCCGAGCTCGCTGCGGATGGTGCTCTTCATGCCGTCGGCCGCGATGACGTGGGTGGCGCGGAGCACTCCCTCGCGCGGGCCGCCGACCACGTCGAGCTCGCTGTAGCCCTCGAAGCGGCGGATGCCGGTGACCTTGGCGAGGTTGTGCAGCTCGGCGAGCGGATGCGCCTTGAGCGCCTCGTTGGCCATGCTCGTCATGACGCTCTGCTCCACCTGGAGCCGGAACGGGTACTTCGTGTCGTCGCTCAGGATGGAGAACTCGAGGTCGACGATCTTGCCCCGCTCGGCGTCGCGGAACTGGTACGACTCCGCGATGATCCCCTGCTCGATGAGCGGCTCGGCGAGACCGAGCTCGTCGAGCATCTCGAGGGTCGGCGGGTGGAAGGTCGTGGCGCGGGCCTCGAGGCTCGTGGCGGCGCGGCCTTCGAGCACGATGACCCTCGAGCCGCCCTGCGCGAGGGTGAGGGCGGCCGTGGTGCCCACGGGTCCGCCACCGACCACGATGACGTCGGCGTCGAGTTCTCGGGTGGATTGCTGTTCGGTCATGTCAGGTCAGCGTCTTTCTCGGCGTCGCGCGCCAGGGTCGAGGAGGTCAGTGGTTGCGCAGCAGGGATCCCGCCGCCCCCCAGGTGTCGGTGAAGCCGGCCGAGCGCAGCGTGTGCCAGATGGTCGCGGCGTTGATGGAGATCACGGGCTTGCCGAGCCAGTGCTCGGCCTGGTCGGCCAGCCGCACCATCGACAGGTTCGTGCCCACCTGCACGATCGCCTCGACCTCGGGCGAGTCGATCTCGCGGAGGGTGCGGATGACCTCCTCCTCGGAGACCTCGGCGATGGCCGTGGCGCTCGGCACCCGGAGCCCGGTGACCTTGAGCACGTCGTAACCGGCTTCGGTGAAGTAGCGGTTGACGTTGACGTCGGCGACGGGCTGGTACGGCGAGAAGACCGCGATCTTCTTGACGTCGAAGGCCTCGAGGGCCGCACGGCACGCCGAGGCCCCCGTGGTGACCTGGAGCCCGTCGACCATCGCCTCCACCCGCTTGATGAAGGAGGCGTTGCCCTCCACACCGCCCCAGAAGGTCTCGGCCGACATGCCCATCATGATGAGGTCGGGCTTGCAGGTCATGACGTCGCGGAGCGCGACCTTCATGGAGGCGCGGATCTGCTCGATGAGGTTCACGAAGGTCTCGTCGTTGTCCATCGCCGGGTCGTCGATGTACATGCGGCCGGTGTGGAAGGTGACTCCGTGCGGCGCCAGGAGGGCGGTGTCGTGCTCCACGACCGTGTTGGTCGAGGGCACGATCACGCCGACCTTCGCGCGGTAGCCGGTGATGTCTGTGGTCATGATGCTGTCTTCCTGTCGGGGTGGTCGGTCACGAGGCGATGAGCACGGCGCGCATGACGCGCTCGGCCGGGTCGGTCACGGCGGCGAAGGCGGCCGCGGCCTCGTCGAGGGGGAATCGGTGGGTGATGGTCTCGGTGGGGGTCACGGCGCCTGAGGCGACGAGCGCGATGGCCGCGGGGTACTGGCCGGAGCCCGCTCGCACGCCGAGCACCGTGAGCTCCTTGAGCAGGATCTCGGCGCTCGTGAACTCGGCCGGAGCACGGCCCACGAGGGCGATGACGGATCCGGGGGCCGCCAGCCCACGGGCCACCTCGATGCCGGCCGCGGCCGCCGAGGTCTCCACGATGAGCACGGGCCCGGCGGCCTGGTCGCGGTCGGCGGCCTCGCGGGCCACACCGAGACCGCAGGCCTCGGCGATCGCGCTACGGTACTCCTGCGGTTCGTGCACCGTGACCTTCCATCCGGAGGCCTGGAGCGTCTGCCCGAGCAGCACACCGAGGGGTCCGCCGCCGATCACGTGCGCGGGCAGGCCGGGAGGGGCGAAGCCGCCGATGCGCTCGAGCAGGTGCAGGGCCACGGCGACCGGTTCGAGCACGGTGGCCGCGGCATCCGACACCTCGTCGGGAACGGGCACGACGCGCGCCGCCGGCACGGTGAGGTAGTCGGTCATCACGCCGGGATCGGTCATGCCGAGGTACCCGCCCCTCGTGCACACCTGGGGCAGGCCCGCGAGGCACGAGGCGCACTCCCCGCACGCGAGCGCCGGGTCGATGGTCACGCGAGCGCCGAGCGGGATCGCGGTGTCGACGCCCGGGCCGATCGCGTCGAGGGTGCCGACGGCGTCGTGCCCGAGGGTCATCGGGAAGGAGTCGATGCGGCCGAGGTAGCCGTGCACGTCGGTTCCGCAGATGCCCACGGCACGGAGGCGCACGCGCACCTCGCCCTCGCCGGGTTCCGGCACGGGGCGGTCGACCACTCGGAGCTCCCGCGGCGCGACGAGCTCGAGCACCCGACCGCCCGCTCGGGAGGTTCCCGCGCTCATCGGGAGGGCACCGGATAGGCGTTGCCCACGGCCGCGCCCGATCGGATGGCGTTCGGGTGGTTGATGGAGTGGGTCTGCAGGTACTCGCCCATGCCGAGCTCGCCGAACTCGCGACCGTGGCCGCTCAGCCCGCGCCCGCCGAAGGGGGCCCGGAGCGAGGTGCCCGCCCGGTTGGCGCAGTTGAGGAACGTGAAGCCCACGTCGAGACGGCGCGCGACAGCGGAGGCGTGCTCGTCGTCGGTCGACCACACCGACGAGGCGAGCGACTGGTCGACGGCGTTCGCGCGCGCCACCACCTCGTCCTCGTCGTCGTAGGCGAGAACAGGCACGACGGGGCCGAACTGCTCGTCCTTCACGAGCGGATGCTCGTCGGTGAGGCCGGTCACGAGGGTGGGGCGCACCCAGTAGCCGTCGGCGTCGTCGGCGGTGACCGACCACTCCCCGACCTCGTGCAGCGTGCCCCCGGCCGCTTCCGCCGAGCGGATGAGGGCGTTGAGGCGCTGCTGGTGGTCGCGACTCACCACGGGGCCCATCGTCGAGAGCGGATCGAGCGGGTCGCCCACCCGGAGCACCTTCGAGGCGGCGGCGAGGAAGCCGGCCACGAACTCGTCGTGGCGCTCCCTCGGCACGAAGATGCGCTTGATGGCCATGCAGACCTGGCCGCTCGTGAGGAACGCGCCGAACACCGCGCGCGTGTACATCGACTCGGTGTACTCGGCGTCGCGCAGGAAGATCGCCGCGTCGTTGCCGCCGAGCTCCATCACGGTGGGGGTGACCCGGCGCGCGGCGGAGGCGGCGATCGCCTGGGCGGTGGCGAGCCCTCCCGTGAAGGTGATCTTGGCGACCCGGGGATCCGAGACGAGCGTCTCGCCCACATCCGCCCCGCCGTTGACGATGTTGAGCACGCCGTCGGGCAGGCCTCTCGCGACGGTCGAGAGGAAGTCTGTGACGGCGAGGGGCGCGAGGGGCGAGGGCTTGAGCACCATCGTGTTGCCCGTCATGAGCGCGGGCACCACCTTGAGGGCGGCGAGGATGACGGGGGCGTTCCACGGCGTGATCGCGGCGATCACGCCGAACGGCTCCTGCACCACCACGAGCCGACCCTCGTCGTCCTCCACCACGACGTCGGCGCTCAGCCGCTCGGCCACGGGCGCCGCGAACCCCGCGAAGGCTCCGGCGAAGCCGAGCTCGCCGAGGGCGTCGACCGCGACCTTGCCGAGCTCGCGGGCGAGCAGGCGCGATCGTTCGGGGTTCGTGGCGCTGGCCGCCTCGATGGCCGAGCGCACGAGAGCGGTGCGCTCCTCGACGGGCACGGCCGCCCAGGGGCCGAACGCCGCGTGCGCGGCGTCGATGGCGAGGGTCGTGAGCCGGGCGTCGCCCACGGCGACCTCACCCACGATCTCGGCGGGGCGGGAGGGGTTCTCGCGCCGGATGACGGCGACGCCGGGGTCGGCGCGCCCTCCGATCCAGAGCGGCACGGTCCCCGTGAGTGTCTCGGTGGTCATCAGAACTCTCCCTGAGCGGCGATCTCGTTGATCTCGTCGGCACCGCGGCGCACGGCCGCGATGATCGTGGCGCGCTTGGCGTCATCCAGTCGGTACAGCGGCCCGGCCACGCACAGCGCCGCGACCACGGTGCGGTTGACGCGGATGACGGCGGCGGTGCCCCAGATGCCGTCCTCGACCTGACCGAAGCTCTCGGTCCAGCCGTCGGCGGCGATCTGCTTGAGCTCGGCGTCAGAGGGCAGGCTCGGGTTCTCCTCGATGTTCCACACCGACTTGTAGTACTCGGCGCTCTCGCGCGGCGAGAGGGCGGCGAGCAGCACGCGGGCGGCGGCTCCCTGGTGCAGCGACATGAGCACTCCGCGCTCGAACCGCAGGCGCACGGGGTTGCGCGACTCCTCGAGGTCGACGGCCACCACGGCCTGGCCGAGCCGGCGGATCACGAGCGAGGTCTCGCCGGTCTCGCGGGTGAGCCGCTCGAGCACAGGGCGGGCGATCTCGCTGAGGCCCGCCGACCCGGCGCGGGCGGCGCGGGCGAGCCCCACGGCCCGCAGCGACACCCGGTAGCCGCCGAACTCGGCCTCCTCGAGCAGACCGAAGTCGCGCAGCTGCGCCACGTAGCGATAGGCCGAGCTCACGGGCACGTCGAGGTACCCGGCGATCTCCTGCACGGTCTGGGTGTGGTTCTCCTCGCTGAACGAGAGCAGCACCGAGAGCACCTTGCGGGAGCTCTCCGATCCGAGACCGCTTCCTGCCTTCACTCGCGACGACGAAGTGCCGCCGACCCGCGTCGATGCGGGTGGACTCTCTGAACCGGGCATGATCATCGTGTCTCTCCTTGTGCACTGTCTCGGGTGGTCGCCCCGGTGAGGGCCGGGGATCCGCTCGTCATCGCGGCCAGCAGTGCCGGCTCGGTGATGTCGTCGCCCTCGAGCGAATCCGCGACCGAGCCGCGGTCGAGCACGACCACGCGGTCGGCGAGCTCGCAGAGCTCGGGAACGTCGGTCGAGACCACGAGCACGGCGATGCCCGTGGCCGCGAGCTCCCTGACCCGCTGGTGGATCTCGGCCCGCGCGCCCACGTCGACACCCGCGGTGGGGTCGTGGAGCAGCAGCACCCGCGCATCCGTCGCCATCCAGCGGGCGAAGATCGCCTTCTGCTGGTTGCCGCCCGAGAGCGACGAGAGCGCCACGGTGATCGCCGACGTGAGCCGCACGCGCTCGGCGAGCGCCGTGACCCGACTCACTTCGCGCTGCCGCACGGGCACGCCCGCGACCGAGAGCGCCGTGAGGCTCGAGACCGAGATGTTGGTGCGGATGTCGTGGCTCGGCAGAGTGGCGAGCGATCGGTCGCCCGGCACGTAGGCCACCCCCGCGCGCGTCGCCTGCAACCGGTCTCCGGATCGGATCGGCGTGCCCTCGACGGTCACCGAGCCCGACTCGCGGCGGTCGATGCCGGCCACGAGCCACATGAGCTCGTCGACGCCGGAGCCCGCGAGACCGGCCACACCGATGATCTCGCCGGGGCAGACCTCGAGCGACACTCCTGTGAGCGGGCCGCCCACGAGATCGTCGACCACGAGCAGGGGCGGCACCGCAGCGGCACCCGCCGGTCGAGGGGTGCGCGGCTCGACCCGGTGCGAGATCTGATCGACAGGGGTCACGAGCTCGACCAGTCGCGAGCGGCTGATCTCCTCGCGGCCGAGATCCGCCACCACCCGCGCGTCGCGCACTCCGGTGACCGAGTCGGCGACCGCCTCGATGTCGTCGAAGCGGTGCGAGACGTAGAGAAAGCTCACGCCGGTCGCGGCGAGCGAGCGCACCATCGTGAGGATGGCCGAGGCCTCCTGGGGTGCGAGCGCCGCGGTGGGCTCGTCGAGGATCACGAGGCGGGCATCCGAGATGAGGGCCCTGGCCACCATGACGAGTCGCCGTTCGACGGCCGAGAGCGTGTGGATCGGCGCATCCGGGTCGATGGGGGTACCGAGGCGGGCGAGCGCCTTCTCGGCGGTGCGGCGCGAACGGCTCTCCGAGACCACGCCCAGGCGGCGGGGTTCGCGACCGAGCACGATGTTGCCGGCCACGCTCAGGTGCGGTGCGAGCTGCATCTCCTGCGGCACGAGGGCGATGCCGGCGTCGAGCGCGTCGTCGGGGCCCTTGAAGCGCACGGCCACGTCGTCGATGAGCAGCTCGCCTCCGTCGGGAGCGTGGATGCCCGCGAGCATCTGCATGAGGGTCGACTTGCCCGCGCCGTTCGGCCCCACGACACCGCGCACCTCGCCGGCGCCGAGCGCCATGGTGGCGTCGCCGATCGCGGTGATGCCGTTGAAGGTCTTCGTGAGGCCGGCGGCGGTGAGCCAGGCCGTCATCGGGTGCCCCGGCGACGGTTGAGGGCGAGGATCGCCACCAGCAGGATGAGCCCCTGCAGCAGCTGGCCGAGCCAGCTGGGCTGGTTGAGCATGGTGACACCCGTGCTCACCACGGCGAGGAAGAGGGCGCCGAGCACGGCGCCTCCCACGTTGAAGCGCCAGCCGCGCCCGAGCGAGAGGCTCAGGTAGGCCGCGGCGAAGGCGGGGAGAAGCAGGCTCGCGCCGGGGTCGGGGTAGTACTGGCCGGCCTGCGAGGTGAGCAGGATGCCGCTCGTGCCGGCGCACGCGCCCACGAGGATGAAGCTGAGCAGCTGGATGCGCTTGACGTTGACTCCCGCGATGCGCGCGGCGACGGGGTTGTCGCCGATCGCGGCCGCGTGCCGGCCGAACACCGTGAACCGGAGCAGGAAGCCGATGGCCAGCAGCAGCACGGCCACCACGATGATGTCGATCGGGAAGCTGCCGATCGAGGCCCCCGTGATGAGCACGTAGTCGGGCGAGATGCCCTCGAAGATGGTCTGGTTCGAGATGGCGAGCATGACGCCCTGGATGGTGGCTCCGGTGGCGAGGGTGCCGATGAACGACGGGAGCCGCGTGTAGGCCACGAGGAAACCGTTGACCGCTCCGAGCAGCGCGCCGAACGCCACCCCGAGGAGCACCGCCACGATCCAGTTCGCCTCGAAGAGCACCATCGACTGCACGGCGAGGGCACCGGAGGCGCCCGCCACGTAGCCGAACGAGAGGTCGAACTCGCGGAGGGCGAGCACGACGCAGACGCCGCCGACCACCATGAGCAGGGGCAGGTTCTGCTGCACGATGGCGATGAAGTTGTTCGCCGTGGGGAAGACGGCGGGCTTGAGCACCGAGAACAGCACGATGGTGAGCACGAAGACGACCGGGAGCGTCCACCGCTCGATGCCCGCCGACGTGAGGCGGCGCCGCGGGGGCGCTGCCTGCTCGGTGGGGGTGACCGGGTTCTCCGGTGGGGCTTCAATCGTCACTGTCGTTCCTTTCATCGGTGCCGCGAGCCGGTGGTGCGCCGCCCGAGAGTCCGGGCGGCGCACCCTCCGATCAGATTCCGTAGTCGGTGGCCCACTTGTCGAGGAAGACCTTCGCGAAGTCCTCCTGCGGGTAGACCTCGGTGCCTTCGGCAGGAGCGGTCTCCTGGTCGACGATCGTGTAGTTGTAGGCGTACTCCTCGGGAGTCGTCTTGGGGATCTCGGTGCCGTCGACCCAGTAGGCCAGCAGCGCATCGATCGCGATGAAGCCCGACTTGGCGCCGTCCGAGGTCACGATGGTGGCCTTGCCCTCGCGCACGAAGTTCAAGGAGCCGGGGATGGCGCCGAAGCCGTAGATCGGCACGTCGCGCTTGGTCTGCGTGAGCGCGGGCACGGTGCTCTGCACACCGATGTCGAGCGTGGCGAACAGCGCGGCGAGGTCGGGGTTGGCGTTCAGCACGTCGACGGCGGCCGAGGTGGTGCCGCCGAAGATGTCGGTCACCGGCACGTCGATGCGCTCGAGGGGCTCGAACCCGTAGTCGGGGCCCTCCTCGGTCAGCGTGTCGACCTCGGCGTCGATGCCGAAGTAGCCGGCCACGGCGAGTGGGGCGACCGTGCCGCCGTCGGGCAGGTCCTCAGCCATGCGCTCGAGCAGCATGCTCGTCTGCTCACCCTGGTCGGGGTAGTAGGTGCCGGCGAAGTCGTCGCTCGGGTCGCCCGCATAGCCCACGGCGATCACGGGGATGCCGGCCGAAGCGGCCGCCTTGAGCTGCGAGGCGATGAGGCCCGTGGCCACGTAGTTGGTGAGGATCGCGTCGACGTTCTGCGTGATGAGCGACTGCATGGTCGAGGCCATGGCCTGCGGGTCTCCCGCGGAGTCGGTGACGACGGTGGTCCAGCCCACGGCGTCGGCCGCCTCCTGGATGGCCGCGAGGGTCTGCTTCTGGCCGTCGCCATCGGCCTGCGACTGCCAGATGCCGATGGTCTTGGGCTCGATGCCGCCCTCGGCTCCTGCTCCGGCGCCGGCGCCGGTGTCCGTTGTCTCGGTCGCGCTGCAACCACTGAGCACGAGCGCTGCTGCGACGACGACGGATGCCACCGCACCCGCACGTTTCATTGAGCCGAGTTTCATCTGTTCTCCATTTGTCCGAAGGAAAGGTGCAGGGCATCTCTCACAGGGAGAGAAAGGTTCATCAATTTACGAGAACTATAGGAGTCGCTGTGGTTCGGGTGGATTGCCGGTTTGTTACGTTCTCGGTTCTCGAATTGAGAATCGACGGGCCCGTCTGGGGTCACTCCGCCGAGATCACGCGGAATTCGTGAGAAATGACCTACCACCCTGCGAGAATCACCGACGGAGCGGGATCGGCCCGATCGTGACGGGCGATGGCCGCTCGTGCATACTGCTTCTCATGAACAGGCCCGAGGCATCCGTTCCCTCCTCCGAGATCGTGCTGACGGTGAACGGCGAGCCGATGCCCCTCCTCGTCGACAACCGCATGTCGCTGCTCGACGTGCTGCGTGAGCGCCTCGACCTCACGGGCACGAAGAAGGGCTGCGACCACGGCCAGTGCGGAGCCTGCACCGTGCTCGTGGAGGGCCGGAGGGTCAACAGCTGCCTCACGCTCGCCGTCTCGGTCGAGGGCGACGCCATCACGACCGTGGAAGGACTCGAGGAGAACGGAGAGCTGCACCCCGTGCAGAAGGCGTTCATCGAGCGCGACGCCTTCCAGTGCGGATACTGCACCCCCGGCCAGATCTGCTCCGCCATCGGCGCGCTGGCCGAGGCGAAGAAAGGCTGGCCGAGCCACGTCACAGCCGACGTCACGCACGTCTGCGGGCCCGAGGGGGTGGAGCTCGATGCCGACGAGGTACGCGAGCGGATGAGCGGCAACCTGTGCCGGTGCGCCGCGTACTCCACCATCGTCCCCGCCGTGCTGGACGCCAGGTGAAGGCCTTCGAGTACGAGCGGGCCGCCGACACGACGTCGGCGCTGACGCTGCTCGCCGCGCGCCCCGGGTCGAAGCCGCTCGCGGGTGGCACCAACCTCGTCGACCTCATGCGCCTCGGTGTCGAGACGCCGGGCACCCTCGTCGACATCAACCGGGTCGACTTCGGGGGCATCGAGGTGGCCGCCGACGGCGGGCTCCGGATCGGCGCGGGGGTGCGCAACAGCGACCTCGCGGGCGATGTCACGGTGCGCACGCGCCATCCGCTTCTCGCCGAGGCCGTTCTGGCGGGAGCCTCCGGGCAGCTGCGCAACATGGCGAGCGTGGCGGGCAACCTCCTGCAGCGCACCCGCTGCGTGTACTTCGCCGACCTCGCGGCCCCGTGCAACAAGCGCGAGCCCGGCTCGGGGTGCTCGGCGGTCGCCGGGGTCTCGCGCGAACTCGCGATCCTCGGGGCCTCCCCCTCGTGCATCGCGACCTTCCCGGGCGACATGGCCGTCGCCCTGAGCGCGCTCGACGCGACCGTGGCCTACGAGACCCTCGAGGGCGGGACGACCATCGGCATCGACGAGCTGTTCCGGTTGCCCGGCGAGCGCCCCGAGCTCGACACCACGCTGCCCGAGGGCGCGCTCATCACCTCGATCACCGTTCCGGCCGCGTCCCCCGGGCTCCGCTCCACCTACCGCAAGGCCCGCGACCGCCGCTCGTTCGCCTTCGGCCTCGCCACGGTGGCCGCGGCCCTGCGTGTGGAGGCGGGGGTCGTGGCCGAGATCCGGATCGCCTTCGGAGGTGTCGCCCATCGACCCTGGCGAGCGAGGATCGCCGAGTCGATGCTGCTCGGGCGCTCCGCGAGCGGTCAGGCCTTCGCCGAGGCGGTGGAAGCGGCCCTCGCGGCCGAGCTCGCCCAGGCGCGGCCCACCGCCGACAACGCGTTCAAGGTCGAGCTCGTCACCCGCTTGGCCACAGGCGCGCTCCTCGACCTGCGGGGCCCGCAGTGAGCGCGCTCGGCAGGCCGCTCGCCCGGGTCGAGAGCCGCGTCAAGGTCACGGGGGCCGCCAAGTACTCGTACGAGCACTCCCCCGAGGGCCTGCTCTACGCGTGGATCGTGCAGTCGACCATCCCGAACGGCACCATCCGCCGCATCGACACCGCGGAGGTGCTCGCGATGCCGGGCGTGGCCTTCGTGATGACCGCCGACAACGCCCCCAGGCTCGCCGACGCGGGCGACGCCGAGGTGCTCGTGCTGCAGTCGCCGACCGTGTCGTACCGCGGCCAGGTGGTGGCCGTCGTGCTCGCCGAAACGATCGACACGGCGCGCGAGGCCGCGGCAGCCCTCCGGGTGCACTACGACGAGGCTCCGGCCGACGTGGTGCTGAGCGCCTCGCACCCGCGGCTCTACGCCCCCGCCCGCACCAACTCCGACTTCGCCACCGACAGCGTGATCGGGGATGTCGACGCGGCGATCGCCTCGTCGCCGGTGTCGATCGACGCCACGTACTCGACGCCGGCCGCGTTCAACAACCCGATGGAGCCGCACGCGACCATCGCCCGCTGGAGCGACGAGGGTCTCGACCTCATCGACTCGACGCAGGGCACCAACTGGGCGCAGGGCACGATCGCGGCGCTCTTCGACCTGCCGGTCGAGAGGGTGCGCATCCGCTCGGAGCACGTGGGCGGCGGGTTCGGATCGAAGGGCCCGACGCGGCCGGGCGCTGTGCTCGCCGCCATGGCCTCGCTGCTCGTGGGGCGGCCGGTGAAGATCGCCTACACGAGGCAGATGATGTTCGGGCTCGCGGGCTACCGCTCCCCCACCATCTCGCACCTGCGCCTCGCGGCGGAGCGCGACGGCACCCTCACCGCCGTGGCGCACGAGGCCTTCGGCCAGGGTTCGGCGATCCAGGAGTTCGTGGAGCAGACGGCCGTTCCGACCCGGCACATGTACGCCGCTCCGAACCGGCTCACCACCCACCGGGTCGTGGCGCTCAACCTGCCGACCCCGAGCTTCATGCGCGGGCCTGGCGAGACCCCAGGCCTCTACGCCCTCGAATCGGCCATCGACGAGCTCGCCACAGCTCTCGACCTCGACCCCATCGAGCTGCGCCTGCGCAATGAGCCCGAGGTCGACCCCGAGTCGGGGCTGCCGTTCAGCAGTCGCGATCTCGTGGGGTGCCTCCGCCGCGGCGCAGAACGGTTCGGCTGGGCCGACCGCGACCCCCGGCCGGGTGTGCGGCGCGAGGGGCGCTGGCTCGCGGGAACGGGTGTGGCGTCGTCGATCTACCCGGCCGACGTGGTGCCGAGCAGCGCCAGGATCACCGCGTGGCCGGGCGGCCGGTTCGAGCTCGCCATGAACGCGACCGAGATCGGCACGGGCGGCCGCACCGTGATCGTGCAGATCGCGGCCGACGCCCTGGGGGTGAGCCCGGATCTCGTGGACGTGCGGATCGGAGACACGAGACTGCCGCCCGCCGCCGTCTCCGGTGCGTCGTGGGGCACGGCCTCGTGGGGGTGGGCGGTGATGAAGGCGGGTGCGCAACTGGTGGAGACGCTGGCCGGGGGCGCCGTCATCCCGCCGGAAGGGCTCTCCGTGACGGTCGACACGGCCGCCGACGTGGCGACACTCGCGCCGATGTCACGGTACTCGTTCGGGGCGCAGTTCGTGGAGGCCCGGGTGGATCTCGACTCGGGCGAGGTGGTGGTGCCGCGCATGCTCGGGGTGTTCGCGGCCGGGCGCATCCTGAACCCGAGGACCGCCACGGCGCAGCTCGCAGGCGGAATGATGATGGGGCTCTCGATGGCCCTGCACGAAGACGCCGTGGTCGATGAGACGCTGGGGGCGTACGCGGGGCGTGACTTCGCGAGCTACCACATCGCCGCCCATGCCGACGCTCCGGTGGTGGAGGTGGAGTGGGTGCACGAGGACGATCCGCACATCACTCCCACGGGAGGCAAGGGCGTCGGCGAGATCGGCATGGTCGGCACCGCGGCCGCCGTGGCCAACGCGGTCTGGCACGCCACGGGCGCCCGCATCCGCGACCTCCCCCTCCACCCCGACAAGCTCCTCCCCCACCTCCCCCGCCGCTGACGACGACGAAGGCCGCCGTGTTCGCGCGAACGCGGCCACGACGGCCTTCTGGATGTCGAACCTCTAGTTCACATCTCCATCGACCCAGTCGAAGGTCTTCGTGACGGCCTTCTTCCAGTTGCGGAGCTGGCGCTCGCGCTCCGCCTCGTCCATCGAGGGCTCCCAGCGGGAGTCCTCCTGCCAGTTCGAGCGCAGCTCGCCGAGGTCGGCCCAGTAGCCCACCGCGAGGCCGGCCGCGTAGGCCGCACCGAGCGCCGTGGTCTCCGCCACGACGGGGCGGATGACGGGCACACCGAGGATGTCGGCCTGGAACTGCATGAGCAGGTTGTTGGCGATCATGCCGCCGTCGACCTTGAGCTCCGTGAGGTCGACGCCGGAGTCGGCGTTGACCGCATCCAGCACCTCGCGGGTCTGGAAGGCCGTGGCCTCGAGGGCCGCACGGGCGATGTGGCCCTTGTTCACGTAGCGCGTGAGACCCACGAGCGCACCGCGCGCATCCGCACGCCAGTACGGCGCGAAGAGGCCCGAGAACGCGGGCACGAAGTACGCGCCTCCGTTGTCCTCGACCGTCTTGGCGAGCTCCTCGACCTCGGGGGCCGACGAGATGATGCCGAGGTTGTCGCGCAGCCACTGGATGAGCGATCCGGTGACGGCGATCGATCCCTCGAGCGCGTAGTGCGCCGGCTGGTCGCCGAGCTTGTAACCGAGGGTCGTGAGGAGTCCGTTCTTGGAGTGCACGATCTCGGTGTCGGTGTTGAAGATGAGGAAGTTGCCGGTGCCGTAGGTGTTCTTCGACTCGCCGGCGTCGAACGCCGCCTGGCCGAAGGTCGCGGCCTGCTGGTCGCCGAGGATGCCGGCGATCGGCACCTCGCGCAGCAGGTTCGACGACTCGACGGTGCCGTAGACCTCGGAGGAGGACTTGATCTCGGGCAGCATCGACTTCGGAACGCCGAACGCCTCGAGGATGTCGTCGCGCCACTCGAGCGTCTCGAGGTCCATGAAGAGCGTGCGCGAGGCGTTGGTGACGTCGGTCACGTGCACGCCGCCGTCGGTGCCTCCGGTGAGGTTCCAGAGCACCCAGCTGTCGGTGGTGCCGAACATCAGGTCGCCGGCCTCCGCCTTCTCGCGGGCCCCCTCGACGTTCTCGAGGATCCAGACGATCTTGGTGCCGGAGAAGTAGGTCGCGAGCGGCAGGCCCACGATCTGCTTGAAGCGCTCCACGCCGAGGTCGCTGTCGGCCGCGAGGCGGTCGACGATCGACTGCGTGCGGGTGTCCTGCCAGACGATGGCGTTGTAGACGGGCTTGCCCGTGGTCCGGTCCCACACCACGGCGGTCTCGCGCTGGTTGGTGATGCCCACGGCGGCGATGTCGTGGCGGGTGAGGTCGGCCTTCGAGAGAGCCTGGCCGATCACCTCGCGCACGTTGTCCCAGATCTCCTTGGGGTCGTGCTCGACCCATCCCGCCTTCGGGAAGATCTGCTCGTGCTCCTTCTGACCGGTCGACACGATGGTGCCGGCGTGGTCGAAGATGATCGCGCGGGACGACGTCGTTCCCTGGTCGATGGCTAGGACGTACTTCTTGTCTTCAGACACTTCTAACTCCTTTGTTGTGCTTCGTACTCAGATACAGCGGATGCGTGTCGAGCTCAGGTGAGGATCGGCAGCAGCGGGATGGCTGCGAGACCGGCCAGGACACCACCGATGATGGGGCCCACGATCGGCACCCACGAGTAGGACCAGTCGGACGTTCCCTTGCCCTTGATCGGCAGCAGAGCGTGCGCGATGCGCGGCCCGAGGTCACGGGCAGGGTTGATGGCGTAGCCGGTGGGGCCACCGAGGGATGCACCGATCGCGATCACGAGCAGCGCCACGGGCAGAGCGCCGAGGGCCGCGAGACCGCCGCCGTCTCCCTGACGGCCGAAGCCGATCACCACGAACACGAGCACGAAGGTGCCGATGATCTCGGTCACGAGGTTCCAGCCGTAGGACCGCATCGCGGGGCCGGTGGAGAACACACCCAGCTTGTTGGCCGCTTCGGGCTCCGCGTCGAAGTGCTGCTTGTACGCGAGCCACACGAAGACCGCACCGATGATGGCGCCGATGAGCTGCGCTCCGATGTAGGCCAGCACGGTGACAGCGTTGACATCGACGGCCGTGGCCTCCGATCCGAACGTCTCCGCGCCGTTGGCCAGCAGGCCGAGGGTGACGGCGGGGTTGAGGTGGGCGCCTGAGGCGTACGACACGATCACGCCGGAGAAGACCGCGAGGCCCCAACCGATGTTCACCATGAGGAATCCGCCGTTGAAGCCCTTGGTGCGCACGAGCGCCACATTCGCGACCACGCCGCAGCCCAGGAGCACGAGAAGTGCTGTTCCTACGAGCTCCGACACGAAGTCGATACCGAGATTGTCCACGTTGACCTTTCTTCAGGGGTGGTGCCGACCGGGGGCCGGCACCGCCCTATTCAGTTGACGGCGCCAGTCGCCGTCGTGTTCTTCGCCTCGACCACGATGCCGTGGAAGAAGCGGAGGTTCTCAGCCGCCTGGAGCCGCTCATCGGCGAGCTGCTCTGCCGACCAGCCTAGGGATTCCGCGGCGATCCCGCTCAGTTCATCGAAGACCTGCTGGGTGAGCGAGCCGACGAACGCGATGATGCTGCGGCGCAGCACCAGATCCGCGAGGTGCACGGCGTGCTCCTGGGTCATCAGGTAGTCGACCTCACCGGTGCTGTACTCGGGCAGCGACTCGAGCGGGGCGTCGATGGCGCCGTCGGCGGAACGGTAGGCGGCGATGTGGCTGCTCACCGAGGCGGCGTTCGTGCCGTAGCGGGCGAGCAGGATGCGGGTGCGTGCCTCGCCGAGATCGGCGGAGCCGACCGAGGGGGCGACGGCGTGCTCGGCGACCCACGCGGTGACGGCGGAGGGCGACTGCGGGAAGCCGACGCCGCCGCCGATGGCGAGCTCGGTGGTGCTCACCGTGCGGGTGCGGCCGAGCACGTCGAGCGTGTCGTTGGCGAGGTGCTCGGAGAGCGCGCGGAACGTGGTCCACTTGCCGCCCACGAGGCTCAGCTGGGTCACCGTGGAGCTGCCGGCGAACGAGCCCTTCTCGATGCGGTAGTCGCGCGAGACGAAGCCGGGAGCGGTGTCGCCGTGGCCGGGCAGCGGGCGGATGCCGCTGTAGCGGAAGACGATCTGCGGGCGGTCGACCGTGATCGTGGGGAACACGTGGCCGACGAGCTCGAAGAAGTAGTCGACCTCTTCCTCGGTGCAGATGCTCGGCTCGTTGATGTCGGCCTCGAGGTCGGTGGTGCCCACGAGCACGCGGCCGTTGAGCGGGTAGATCAGCACGATGCGTCCGTCGTCGTTCTCGAAGAACACCTCGCCGCCGGCGCACGCCTCGTAGAGCTCGGGGTTGTCGAGCACGATGTGCGAACCCTTGGTGCCGCCCATCCACGTGGTCGCCTCGCCGAGGGCCTTGTTGGTGAGGTCGGTCCACGGGCCGGTCGTGTTGATCACGACGTCGGCGGCCACGTCGAAGGTCTCGCCCGAGATCACGTCGCGGAGCACCACGGCGTCGCCGTGCGCGCCGATGGCCTCGACGTAGTTGGCGGTGCGGGCGTGCGGGCCGGTCGCCAGCGCATCCTGAACCAGGTCGAGCGCGAGGCGCTCGGGGTTCTCGACGGCGGCGTCGTAGTAGGTGGCCGTGTACTTCACGTCGTGACGGAGCTTCGGCAGCTTCGCGAGCGACTTCTTGCGCCCCACGAACTTATGGCGCGGCACGTTGCCGCCGTCGCGGGAGAACGAGTCGTAGCCGAGCAGGCCGAGCTTGATGAGCAGCGCGCCGCGCTCCTTGGGCTTGCCCGCCTGCTTGTGGGTGAGGAAGCGCAGCGGAGCGCTCAGGATGCCCGAGAAGGTCGAGAAGATGGGGATGGTGGTGGGGAGCGGCTTCACGTAGTGCGGTGCGAGCCGCAGCAGGCGGTTGCGCTCCTGCACGCTCTCGCGCACCAGGCGGAACTCGCCGTTCTCGAGGTAGCGCACGCCGCCGTGGATCATGTGGCTCGAGGCGCTCGACGCGCCCGAGAGGTAGTCGCCGCGCTCGACCAGCACCACGTCGACGCCCTGGAGGGCCAGGTCGCGGAACGTGCCGATGCCGTTGATGCCGCCGCCGATGACCAGGACGGTGGTGCGGGGGTTCGAACGGATGGACTCGACGTTCGAACGGATGCCTTGCTGGGTGGAGCTCACTGAGTACTCGCCTTCGTGTGCCGGTGTGGATTCGCGAAGCTGCGATCCATGCGCCTTCAAGCAGTTCTACGAGGTTCTTCACATACGATCAAGCTCGCTGCACATATGTGCAGAGTTGGATCGCTACCCGATGCGAGGACGCATGCCCACTGACACCTTCGGCCCCGACAAGGTGCGCGACGCCCTGCGCGCCGCCCACCTGTACTACATGCAGGACCTCACGATGGAGGCCATCGCGGCCGAGCTGCACACGTCGCGCTCCTCCGTCTCGCGCCTTCTCGGCTTCGCCCGCGAGACGGGGCTCGTGGAGATCCAGGTCAAGTCGCCCGCCGACCGCGTGTCGTCGGTGCAGGAGCGCATCCGTGGCCGCTTCTCGGTGACGGCGCACGTGGTGCCGGTGCCCGACAACACCGCCGAGGTCGACCGGCTCGAGCGCGTGGCCATGAGCGCTGCACGGATTCTCGGGCCCTTCTTCGACTCCAACATGACCATGGGGATCGCCTGGGGCTCCACCCTCTCGGCGGTCTCCAGGCACCTCCAGGAGAAGGTCACGCACAACTCGCAGATCGTTCAGCTCAACGGCGCCTCGAACGCCCGCACCACGGGCATCGGCTACGCGAGCGAGATCATGAGCCGTTTCGGGGTGGCCTTCGGCGCGTACGTGCAGCAGTTCCCCGTGCCGGCGTTCTTCGACGACCCGCGCACCAAGCAGGTTCTCTGGCGCGAGCGCAGCATCCGCCGCGTGCTCGAGATCCAGAAGCACATGGACGTGGCGCTGTTCGGGCTCGGATCGGCCTCGGCCGAGGTGCCCTCGCACGTCTACGTGGGCGGCTACCTCGACGACGCCGACTTCGAGCAGCTCACGAAGTCGGAGGTCGTGGGTGACGTGGCGACGGTGTTCTACCGGGCCGACGGATCGAGCGAGGACATCCCCATGAACGCGCGCTCCACGGGGCCGTCGCTCGAGCTGCTGCGCAAGGTGTCGCGGCGGGTGTGCGTGGTGTCGGGCCGGTCGAAGCTGCCGGCGCTCCGCGGCGCCCTCGCGGCGGGGGTCATGACGGATCTGATCATCGACGAGACCACGGCGCACGCGCTGCTGCAGGAGTAGGCGGGCGGGACCGGGCCGGGCCGGGCCGGGCGGTCAGCCGGCGGCGAGGGCCGAGAGCGGGCCGAGGCCCAGTGCCCTGGCGGCGTGCAGGTCGTCCGCGGTGTCGACGTCGCGCCGCAGGGCCGAGTCTGCGGCGATCGGCAGCAGCACGTGACCGGCGCGCCGATGGCGCTCGGCCGAGCCCTGGCCGAAGCGCGGCACGAGCGGGTGCCCTGGCGTCGCCGTCACGAGCGTGGTGCCCGTGCCCTCGGCGTCGGGCACGAAGGCGAGCGGATGCGCGGCCGCCGCGTCCAGTGCCTCGTCGAGGTCGGCGGGTGCGAGGCACGGCAGGTCGCCGAGCAGCACCGCGATGCGGGACATTCCCACGGGGCCCGCGTGCACGAGACCGGCGAGCACGGCGGGGTTGAGGCCGCGACCGGGATCGTCGACGACCTCGGCGCCCGCCTGGCGAAGGCGCTCGGCGAGCGGGGTGGCGGCATCCGTCACCACGATGACGCGTGCCACGCTCGTCGCACCGCGCACGGCGGCGAGCGCGTCGAGCGAGAAGGCCTCTGCCAGTCGGCGGCGGGCGGCGGGATCGAGTTCGGGAGCGAGGCGCGATTTACCGTCGGGGGTGCCCTTGACGGGCATCACGAGGGTCCAGGTCGGGTCGGGGTTCACAGTCCTCGATTATGGTCGCCCGCGCCTGGACACGTGCTCCGCGCGGCGGAGCGAGCCGGGCAGAACGATCGGTCTGTTTTCTGGAATTATGCAGACGTATGGTGTGTTGAATCCGACGTGAGCAGAACTTTTCTTGAGATCGAGCGCGAGCGCGGAGTCGTCTCGCGGTACCGCAAGCATGTCAACGGCAAGGGATACGTGGCCGTCGGGGCCGAGGTCGACACCCTCGCCTATGTCGACCCCACGAGCTACGTGGAGACGGGTGCCCGTGTGGGCCCCAAGGCGCGCATCGGCGCCGGCAGCTGGGTGGAATCAGGTGCCGTGGTGGGCGCCGGAGTGGTGCTCGAGGCCCACGTGCACGTGGGCGAGAAGGCCGTGATCGGCCGAGGTGCCGTGATCGGCAGCCACACCCGCATCGGCGCCAACGCCGCGGTCGCCGACGAGGTGCACGTGGAGCGCGACGCCACCATCGTGCCCGGAGCGGTGCTCCGCCGCCGTGGCGAGGACTACAGCCGCGCCGCCTGATCCACCGCACTCCCCTCCCTCGCGGGGTCGGGGCGACCCCTGCGGTCGCCCGTGACTCCTCGGGGTGAGGGCCCGGCGCGATAGGGTCGACGCATGAGATCGAGCGGGTCACGGCGCAGGCGCGCGGGATCGCGGCTGCTGAGCGGTGAGCTGCTGCGGCTTCTCGCCGTGGCTCTCGGGCTCGGCTTCGTCTGGTTCGTCTCCTCCTCCGTGGGCCCGGGGTTCCCGGGTGCTGAGGCCCTGCTCGCCACGGTCGCCGTGGTGGCCGCGGCCTCGAGTGTCGCCCTCGTCGCTGCCCTGGCGAGTCTCGTGCTCGTGCTCACGGGCGGCGCCTCGGGCGGAGCACCACCGTCTGCCGCTGCCGCCGTCGAGCTGCCCGCCACCATCACGCAGTCCCGTCCGGATGCTCCGGGCAACCCCCAGCCGAGAGCTCCCGGCCGCCTCCTCGCGGCCGTCTAGGAGTCTCCGCGCCCTCCCCGTCCTGTCGGGTCGCGTTCGCGCGCCCGGAGACTCCTCCTCGGCCATACGGTCCCCATCCGTCACTGGCAAGGAGTTCTCATCAACATCTACGAATTCGGTCCCATCGCGACCGCCCTCGACGGCGCGTACGCCGTCGTGCAGTTCCTCAGCACCCTGCTGGCGCCCGTCGCCGGCGCCCAGGCGGCCGCTCTCGCGGTCGTCGTCCTCACCGTGATCGTGCGGGTGGTGCTCATCCCCGTGGGTGTCTCCCAAGCGCGGGCCCAGCGCATGCGGCAGCGGCTCGCACCCCGCATCGCCGAGCTGCGCCGTCGGCACGGCAAGAACCCCGAACGGCTGCAGCGCGAGACCATGGCGCTCTACGCCGAGGAGAAGGCCTCGCCCTTCGCCGGCTGCCTGCCGCTGCTGCTGCAGGCGCCGGTGCTCTCGCTCGTCTACGGCGTGTTCCTGCTCCCCACCGTCAACGGGCACGCCAACGCCCTGCTGGGCGAGACGCTCCTCGGCGCCCCGCTCGGCACGAGCTTCGTGACCGCGCTGGGGAGCGGCGCAGAGCCGAGCTCGGTGGTCGCGGGCGTGGTGATCGTCGCGCTCATCGCCGCCGTAGCTCTCCTCTCGAGGCGCTTCACGCTGCGTGTCTCGGCGGCGGCCGCGGCGGCCGGTGGCTCTAGTGGCGCAGGCGCGCGAGGCGCAGGAGGCACACGGGGGTCAGGAGGCGGACGGGGTTCGTCGGGCAGCGATCAGGCGCTTCCGGATGCGCTGGCCGCGTTCGGCGAGAACGGCAGCGCCACACGCATCCTGAGCTGGCTGCCGCTGATCACGGTGATCTTCGCCGCCTTCGTGCCGCTCGCGGCGAGCCTCTACCTGCTCGTCAGCACTGCCTGGACCCTCGGCGAGCGCACCGTGCTCGCCCGCCTCATCAAGTGACCACGACCCGCGATCCGTCCGGCCCCAAGGCCGAACCGAAGTCGGTGCGAACCCGCCCACAACCGAGCCCGCCCCGCCCCACCCCCAGCCGAGCCACCTCGGGGTTCTCGACTGGCGCGCGCGGTAGCGAGGCCGGCGGCAGCGCCGACTCAGCTCGAGGCCAGCGCGCGAAGGCCCTCGGCCTTGCGGCCTCTGCTACCGGCTGGCGCCCACTACCTCAAGGCCGTCGGCCGCGGCTGCTGGGCTAGTGGCTGGGGCGGGCGGCCTCTAGGCCGGCGGCGTAGCCTGCTGCGTAGCCCTCGGCGAGGGCCTCGTCGGTGCCGAGGCGGAACATGTCGGCGGGGCCCGTGCGGGTAAGAGCGCGCGCGGGGGTGTCGAGTGAGTCTGTGACGGCCTCGCCGTAGCCGCGCACGAGCGCCACCGGCATGCCGCTCGCCTTGCCCTTCACGAGGTCGGCGGCCGAGGCGAGCTCGTCGGCCACGGCGGCCTGGGTGACCATGAGCTGCTGGCCGAACGCATCCGTCGACCCCCTGAGGTCGTCGAGCACGCTCACCCCCGCCGCGCCGATGGCCAGATCGGTCTGGCCCTCGCGCCAGGCCCTGCCGAGCGTGTCGGAGACCAGCACGCCGATCCGCACGCCGAAGCGCGACCGGAGGCCCGCCGCGAGTTGACGGGCCGAGGCGTCGGGGTCGATCGGCAGCAGCAGCACGGTGCCCTCGGGGGTGTTGCTCGAATCCACACCGGCGGCGGCCTGCACGAGACCCTGGCGGTTCTCCACGATGCGCGTGACGCCCCCGGGGTGCACGCGGGTGGCGACCACGCGCACGGTCTCGGCGGTGATGGCCTCCTCGCGATCGGCGGCCGCGATGCGACGACCCTCGGCCTTCGAGATGATCTTCGACGTCACCACGAGGATGTCGCCGTCGGCCGCTCCGAGCCCGGCCGCCACGAGAGCGTCGCCGATGAGCGCGGCGAGATCCGCCCCCTCGTCGATCTCGGGCAGCCCGCCGAACGCCGTCACCGTGAGCGATCTCACCGTGGCCGCGCCCGCCGGCTGCTGCCCACCGCCCGACCCACCCGTGGCGGTCATCGGTGGAGCTTCGGGAGCACGTCTCGGGAGAACACGTCGATCCACTCCTTCTGGTTGCGGCCCACGTTGTGCAGGTAGATGGCGTCGAAGCCGAGATCGGCGAAGCGCTGGATGTGGGCGCGATGCGCATCAGGATCGCTCGACACCACCATGCGGCCCGCGAAGTCCTCAGGGCGCACCATCTTGGCCATCTGCTCGAACTCGAACGGGCTCCGCACATCGGCCTTCGGGAAGCGCATTCCGCCGTTCGGCCACTCCGTGAGGGCGTTCTGCATGGCCTCCTCGTCGGTGGCGGCCCACGAGAGATGCAGCTGCAGCACTCGCGGCATGCGGGAGGGATCCTTGCCCACCTCGCGCGCCCCGTCGTCGAACTTGGCGAAGAGGCCCGCGATCTTCTCGAGCGGGGCACCCACGGTGATGAGACCGTCGACCGTGCGGCCCGCGCGCTTCGCCGTGACCGGGCCGGCCGTCGCCACGAGCACCTCGGGCGGGACCTCCGGCATCGTCCACAGCCGCGTCGACTCGAGCTTGAAGAAGCTCCCCGAGTGCTTCACGTCTTTGCCCGCACGCGAGGCGGTGAAGAGCTTGTTGATGACGTCGACGGCCTCGAACATACGGTTGATGCGCTCGGGCGCCTCGGGCCAGTAGCCGCCCACGATGTGCTCGTTGAGGGCCTCGCCGGATCCGATGCCGAGCCAGTGCCTGCCCGGGTACATCGCCGCGAGCGTGGCCGAGGCCTGCGCCACCACGGCGGGGTGGTAGCGGTAGCTCGGCGAGGTCACCCCAGGCCCGAAGTCGCCGGTGGTGCGCTCACCGATGGCCGCGAGCACGGGCCACACGAACGACGACTGGCCCTGCCTCGGCACCCAGGGCTGGAAGTGGTCGGCCGCCATGACACCCGAGAACCCGTGGTTCTCTGCGTAGGCCGCGAACTCCACCGCGTCGTTCGGGTGGAACTGCTCGAGCTGGGCGGCGTAGCCGACGCGCAGGTCGGCCATCAATCGGTGGTGTGCTTCAGGAACTCGGCCACGACCGCGGGAACGTAGGGGGCCACGTCGCCGCCGAGCGCCGAGACCTGGCGCACGAGCGAGCTCGAGACGTGGGCGTGAGCCGGATCCGGCAGCAGGAAGATGGTCTCGACGCCCGCGAGGTTGCGGTTGACGATCGCCATGGGGGTCTCGTAGGCCACGTCGACCTGCGAGCGGATGCCCTTGACGATGGCCGAGGCGCCCACGTCGGTGACGTAGTCGACGAGCAGGCCCACGCTCCAGGAGTTAACCACGATGTTCGCGTCGGCCAGTCCGCGCTCGGCGAGCGAGCTGTGGATGAGATCCACACGGTGGGCGATGGGGATGAGCGCCTGCTTGTCGGGGTTGTGCACGACCACCACGTGCACCTCGTCGAAGATCGTGGAGGCACGTTCGATGACATCGATGTGCCCCAGGGTGATCGGGTCGAAGGATCCGGGGACGACCGCCACGTTGCTCATGCTCCCCAGGCTATCAAGGCACGCATGACGGGCGCGTTTCGTGTCACGCGCCGACGCGGTGGGGTCTCCTGCTCGACCCGGGGTCGGCGGCGCGACTCCGCTGCTGCTCACGCTGGTCATGCTCGCGCTGTTCACGCTCAGCCTGCTCGCGAGCCACGAACCGCTCGGCCAGCTCGATGGATGAGGCGAGGAGCTGCCGCAGCCGCTCGTCAGGGTAGGGCGCGCACGCGGAGCGCACGCCGTCGACCGCCATGGCCAGCACGGAGTGGGTCTGCCTGGTCGGCACGTCGTCGCGACGCCAGCGCGCCGCCGAGCCGTCGATGAACCGCCGCGCCCAGTTCGCCGCTTCGGGAGCCGCCTCGAGTGCTTGCGCGAACGGGATCTCGACGCTCTCGGGGAACCCGGATCCGCCCGCCCGCTCGAGCGCGTCGCGGCACACGAGCCCGCCCACTGCGAGAGCGTGCTGGCGATCGAGCGCGGCCTCGGGCAGAGCGGCCGAGACGGCGTGCAGCGCGAGCACGAGCTCGAGCCGCGGGTCGTCGCTCGTGAGGCCGATGACGGAGGGGATGAGCGGGGCCAGACGGCTGCGTGACTGGTCGGTCGTGAGGTCGTTGACGGCGCGCGCGAGCTGGGCGAGACCGGCGTGGGTGCAGGCGGGATGGTCGCTCCAGCGCTCCCCCGCGAGGTAGGAGGCGAACTCCATGAAGCACGCACCCGATCGGGGTGTGCGGTGGCGGCCTGCGGAGAGCAGGGGAACGCCCTCGAGGCGCCATGCTCCGGCCTTGCGTGTGAAGCTCCGTGTTGCCATCTCGACCACCCACTTCGTCTCGGTTCCCACCACTGTGCGCCCGTCGTCGCGAGAAATCAATGGGGTTGCCGCGCCTGTTCAGAACTCCTTCGCAGGGCCGGGTTGTGCAGGACTAGGTCTTGTCGAGGAAGTGGCGTTCGTTCTCGCGCAGCCGCCGCTCGAGGGCTGCCCGCAGGGCGGGGTGGTGCTCGAGAGCCGGATCGCCCTCGAGGAGCTGCACGGCCACGCCGCGCGCATCCTGGATGACGTCGCCGTCCTTCACCACGCGCAGCAATCGGAGCGATGAGCGACCGCCCGACTGCATCGCCCCGAGCACGTCGCCCTCGCGCCGCAGCTCGAGATCGATCTCGGCGAGAGCGAAGCCGTCGAGCGTGGCGGCCACGGCGTCGACGCGTTCGCGGGCCACCGATTCGGGATCGGCGTTCGTGACGAGCAGGCAGAGCCCAGGCACGCCGCCGCGGCCCACCCGGCCGCGCAGCTGGTGCAGCTGGCTCACGCCGAAGCGGTCGGCGTCGAGCACCACCATGGTGGAGGCGTTCGGCACGTCGACACCCACCTCGATGACGGTCGTGGCCACGAGCACGTCGATCTCGCGGGCGGCGAAGGCGCGCATCACCGCGTCTTTCTCCTCGCTCGGGAGGCGGCCGTGGAGGGCCTCGATGCGGCGGCCGGCGAGGGCGGGGTGCGCGCGCAGCTGGCGGAGAGTGTCGACCACGTTCGCCTTGGGAGGGGCAGGGGCGGATGCGGCGGCAGCAGCTGCGGCGGCGGCCGCGCTTGCTCGGCTCGCCGTGGTGCTGCGCTTGGTGGTGCGGCCCGCGTCATCCGCCTCCGGGTCGCCCGGTGCATCGAGCCCGTCGCCCGACTCGTCGGCCGGATCGATGGCCGGGCACACCACGAAGGCCTGGTGGCCCTTCTCGAGCTCCTCCGCCACACGCTGCCAGATGCGCCCGGCCCAGCCCGGCTTCTCGGAGAGCGGCACGCTGAAGCTCTCGATGCCCTGGCGGCCCTCGGGCAGCTCGGTGATGGTCGACACGTCCAGGTCGCCGAACACCGTCATGGCGACGGTGCGCGGAATGGGGGTGGCCGTCATCACGAGCACGTGCGGCGGGGTGGCGGCCTTCTGGCGCAGGGTGTCGCGCTGCTCCACGCCGAAGCGGTGCTGCTCGTCGACCACCACGAGGCCGAGGTCGTAGAACTGCACGGTGTCGCTGAGCAGCGCGTGGGTGCCCACCACGAGCTTCGCCTGGCCCGAGACCATGCGCAGCAGGGCCTTCTTCTTCTGCGCGGTCGGCAACTGGCCGGTGTGCAGCGTGGGCATGAGCTCGGCGGCGAGATCGGGGCCGAGCACCTTGACGATGGAACGGAGGTGCTGCGAGGCGAGCACCTCGGTGGGTGCCAGAAGAGCGGATTGCCCGCCGGAGTCGGCCACGGCGAGCATGGCCCGCACCGCCACGAGGGTCTTGCCCGATCCGACCTCGCCCTGGAGCAGGCGCATCATGGGCACGTCGCTCGCCAGGTCGCGGCTGATCTCGCCTCCCACCACCTGCTGGTCGCTCGTGAGGCGGAACGGCAGCGCGGCGTCGAAGCGCTCGAGGTAGCCACCGGGCTTCGGAACGCGGGGGGCGGTCTTCACGGCGTTGGCGGCGCGGCGCTGGCTCACGAGGGCGGTCTGCAGCACGAAGGCCTCGTGGAAGCGCAGGGTGTCGCGGGCGCGCAGGTAGTCGGAGTCGCGCTGGGGGCGGTGGATGAGCTCGTGCGCCTGCTGGGCGGTGAGGAGGCCTCGTTCGAAGCGCACCTCCTTGGGCACCGGATCCGGGAACGCGCCCGGTGCCTTCAAGCCGTCGAGCAGCAGCTCGATCGACTTCGCCACCTGCCAGCTGGCCACGGATGCCGTGGCCGGGTAGATGGGGATGGGCATCTCGGCCCACCGCTTGGCCTCGGCGTCGTCGAGCTCGGGGGCGGCGCCGTCGCTGAGGCTGCCGCGGCCGAGGGCCTCGTCGAAGAGCTCGTAGTTGGGGTGGGCGAGCTGCAGGGCGCCGCGGTAGTTCGAGACCTTGCCGGCGAAGATGCCGCGCACGCCGGGGCGGAGCTCGCGGGCCCGCCAGGACTGGTTGAAGAAGGTGAGGCTGATGTGGCCTCGGCCGTCGGAGATGGAGACCTCGAGCAGCGATCCGCGTCTCGCCCTCATCGGGCGTTCGCGCACGTCGCGCACCTCGGCCACGATCGTCACGTTCTCGTCGAGCGGGAGCATGTCGATGGCGGTGAGCTCGCCGCGCTTGGCGTAGCGGCGGGGGTAGTGGGCGAGCAGCTCGCCCACCGTGCGGGTGCCGAAGGCCTTCTCGAAGGCGTCGGCGGTGCGCCCGCCGAGCAGCCCGTCGATCTTCGCGTCGAGGAAGGCGCCACCGCCCTGCGCCTGCCGCAGCGCGGCGTCGAGCGCGGCCTGCTCGACCTCGGCCCCCCGCCGCTCGTCAGCAGCAGCGGCCCGCCGCTCGTCGAGCGACACGGCACTCCGCACCTTCGGCCCGCCCCCCGACCGCCCTGCGCCGCCGGCCCCTGCCGCGCCGCCGCCGCTCGCGCCGCCTGTCGCGCCACCCCGCGCCCCACCGGCGCTGCCGCCGCTCGCCCCACCGGCGCTGCCGCCGCTCGCCCCACCTGCACCGCCGCCCCGCGCGCCACCTGTGCTGCCGCCGCTCGCGCTACCCGCGCTGCCGCCTCGCGCGCCGCCGGCGGTGCCGCCTGGGGCGCGGTCAAGGTCGGCGCCGTCCAGTTCGGCCTCAAGCTCGGCGAGGTCGGCCGCGAGCTCGCCGGCTTCCAACCAATCGGCGTCGGTCCACGCGCCGTCGGACCCCGCGGGGCCGCCCACGCCGGGCCCGTCGCCCGGCCCGCCTGCTCCCGCGCCGCTCATGCCCCCATCCTAAGCTCGCCCTCCGACACCACCTTCGGCCGTCGAGCGGGGGCGGCGCGGTAGGGTGCTGGGCGTGACTCGCATCATCGCCGGATTCGCCGGATCCCTACCGCTCGCCGTGCCCCGCTCGGGCACGCGCCCCACGAGCGACCGCGTGCGCGAGGCCATCTTCTCGGCGCTCGAGGCGCGCGGCGGGGTCGACGGCCTGCGCGTGCTCGACCTCTACGCGGGCTCCGGCGCGCTCGGGCTCGAGGCTCTCAGCCGGGGTGCAGCGACGGTGACCCTCGTGGAGAAGCACCCGGCGGCGGCCAAGGTCATCCGCCAGAACCTCGCCACCGTGCTCGGTGCCGCCGCGCGCGGAGCCGGTGCACCTCGGGCCCAGGTCGCGGTGCAGACTGTGCAGGCGTTCCTGCGTGCGACGCCCGTGGTGGTGGGGGCGGGATTCGACGTGGTGTTCATCGATCCGCCCTACGAGCTCACCGAGGCCGAGCTCGCCGAGGATCTCGCCGCTCTCGCCCCCCTGCTCGACCCGGAGGCCGCGGTGCTCGTCGAGCGCAGCAGCCGCACCCCGGAGCCCACGTGGCCCCCCACCCTCGCCCTCGACCGCACCCGCTCCTACGGCGACACCGCCCTCTGGTGGGCCTCCCCCACCCTCGCCTGACAAGCCCGCTCGCTTCACCCACCCCACGCGACCCGCCCATCCAGTTCACCACCCGTCGCGACCCACCCACCCCGGCTCACCACCCCCCACGCGACGCTCGATCTTGCGGAATCGACGGAGAGTGGGGCCGAGCAGCCCGAACGACGGATCGTCGCCCCGTTTTCACCGCCGATCTCCGTCGTGCCACTCGGAGCAGGGGGTGCGGTGGATGCCGGCGGTGCCGCGGGGTCGGGCGCGGGTGGTCAGCCGGCGTGGCCGTCCCAGTCGGCGTAGGGATCCCAGCCGCCGAGCGCCGAGTGCGGAAGGGTACCGACGAGGGCGTCGGGGCGGCCCCCGGGAGTGGAGGCGGTGCCGGAGGTAGAGGCGGTGCCGGAGGCGAGGGCGCGCACTGTGCCGAGGGGGCGGAAGCCGTCGGGGAGGGGCGCGGTGGGGGGGAAGGTCGCGAGGAGGGCGTGGTCCTCGCCGCCGGAGAGGACGAACTCGGCGGCGCGGGCGCCCACGACGGGGTCGGTCTCGAGCAGGGCGCGGGCCTCGGCGGCGATGGACGACGGATCGAACGACACCACGCATCCGCTCGCCACGGCCAGGCGGCGGCCGTCGAGCACGAGCCCGTCGGAGACGTCGAGCATGGCGGTGGCACCCGCCTCGGCCGCCACGACCCCGAGAGCGATGGGAGCCCGCGGCGCCAGCTGCGCCTCCACGAGCTCGCGGTGGGCTGCCCGCACGGCGCGCCCCCGCTCGGCATCGGGCTCAGCGCCGACTCCCCCACGAGCGGCCTCCCAGCCCTCCCCCGCCCCGAACGCCCCGCCGCCGGCGGCCCCAGCTGGGGTGGTGGCGTCGCGGAAGAGGAGGGCGATGCCCGCGCCGGCGCGGCCGAGGGGGCCCGCTACCGCTACCGTGTCGCCCGGCCGGGCGCCCGCGCGGGTGACCGGGGCTCGGCCAGCGAGGTCGCCGAAGGCCGTGACTGCGAGTGTGAGGGTGGCCGTGACCGAGAGGTCGCCGCCCACCACCCCGCACCCCGGAGCAGCGAGGGCGCAGGCCTCGCGCAGGCCGTCGGCGATGCCCAGCAGCAGCGAGACGGGGGTGTCGAGCGGCGCCGCGATCGCCACCACGAGCGCCGTGGGCCGAGCCCCCATGGCGGCCACATCGGCGAGGTTCGACATGGCGGCCTTCCACCCCAGGTCGTGCGGCGTCGACCACGCCAGCCGGAAGTCCGGGCCGTGGATCATCATGTCGGTCGTCACCACGTACCGCCCGTCAGGCGCGGCCACCACGGCGGCGTCGTCACCTGGCCCGAGCTGCTCGGCCGCGGCGTGCGGCAGCCGCGGGAACAACCGCCGCAGCACCTCCCCCTCACCCACCGACGCCAGGGTCTCGGGATGCTCGTTCGCAGGTAAACCGGAGTCGGGAGCCACGCGTCAACGGTAGCCTGAACTGCGATGCCCACACCGCCCACGCCGCCTGCACTCCTCTCGCCGCCCGCACCTCCCGCACCTCCCGCACCGCCCCTCCGCTCAGCCTCCGCACGCAACGGCACTCCCGCCCGCGCCGCCGACGCCATCCGAGCCGCCAGGGCCACTCGCGCCGCCGGGGCCACCCGCGCAACCCGAGCCGCCCGCGCCGCCGGTGTGCTCGCCCTGGTACTCACGGGCACCGCGGTGCTCGCCGGGTGCGCCGGCCCCGTGGCCCTCGAGCCCGCCGCCGACGCCACCGACCCCGCGTGCGCCGAGGTGATCGTGCGGCTCCCCGACGCGGTGGCCGACGCCGATCGACGCGAGACGGATGCGCAGGCCACGGGTGCGTGGGGCGACCCCGCATCCGTGCTGCTGCGCTGCGGTGTGGAGCCCTACGGCCCCACCACCCTCCCCTGCTACAACGTGAACGGCGTCGACTGGATCCGCGACGACGCCGACGACCCCACCTTCGTCTTCACCACCTACGGCCGCACCCCGGCCGTCGAGGTCATCGTCGACTCCCTCAGCGCCTCCGGCACGAACGCCCTCGTCGACCTCACCACAGCGGTCTCCGCCATCCCCCAGACAGAGGTCTGCCTCAACGCCGACGACGTCCTCGAGTCGGGCATCACCCCCACGCCCACCCCACCCGCAGGCTGACCCTGCCGACGGAGCGACCCCCACCCCGCAGGCTGACCCAACAACCCGCGGAGACTCAAGCGCAGACCCAACGCAACAGGCCGTACCCGACGACCCGAGGTGAGACCGACGCCGCGCAGCGACGGCGGCCTCACATGTCGCCCGCGCCGCAGAAGCGGCGGCGCGGCAACCAGCACTTCTACTCCAGCGCCAGCTCGATCAGCTCGTCGATCAGTTCCGGGTACGAGAGTCCCGACGCGATCCAGCAGGCCGGGAACATCGAGATCGGGGTGAAGCCCGGCATCGTGTTGATCTCGTTCACCACGAACGACCCGGAGGGCGTGAGGAAGAAGTCCACACGCGCGAGCCCCGATCCGTCGATCGCGGTGAACGCCCGCGCCGCGAGCGACTGCATCTCGGCGAGCTCAGCCTCCGAGAGGTCAGCAGGGCACACGAGCGAGACCCCAGACCCGCCCAGGTACTTCGCCTCGAAGTCGTAGAACTCGCGCCCGGTCATGACGATCTCACCGGCCACCGACACGCGCGGCGCAGCACCGAAGTGCCCCCCGAGCACCCCGCACTCCACCTCGCGCCCCGACACGGCCGACTCCACGAGCACCCGCGAATCCTCGGCCAGCGCCACCTCGATGGCCTCGCCCAGCGACGACAGCGACGAGACCTTGCTCACGCCCACCGACGACCCCGCCCGCGCCGGCTTCACGAACAGCGGCAGCCCGAGCGACGCCACCGACTCGGTGACCGAGGAGGGCGACGCGGCCCACGAGTCCGCCGTCACGGTGACCCACGGCGCCACGGCGATCCCGGCGGCAGCCAGCACGGTCTTCGTGAAGTGCTTGTCCATGCCGAGCGCCGACGCCAGCACCCCTGAGCCCACGTACGGCAGCGAGACGAGCTCGAGCATGCCCTGCACCGTGCCGTCCTCCCCGAACGGCCCGTGCAGGATGGGGAACACCACATCCACGGAGCCCAGCGACCGCACGGCCCCCGACGCCTCCTGCACCGACAGCGAGCGCGACAGTGCCGACGACGGCCACAGGATGCGCGACCCGTTGTCGACGACCTCGGGCAGAGCGGCGGGGTCGAGCCGGAACTTCGAGGGAGAATCCTCCTCCAGCACGAACGCGCCCGACCGCGTGATCCCCACGGGGATGACGTCGTAGCGCGACCGGTCTATGGCCTCAAGAACGCCGCCCGCGGTGGCGCAGCTGATCGAATGCTCGCTGGAGCGACCCCCGAAGAGCACCACGACCGTCTTCTTTTCTGGCATCGAGAGTCCTTTCGCCCTGCGGCGCCGAATCGTCGTCGGTCGTCAGGTGGGGGGCAATGTCTTTCGGATCGAGCGTACCGGCCAGCACTTCGGCCACCTGACGGCAGATGGGCATGTCCACGCCCTTAGCCGCCGCCAGCGCGAGCACGGGCGCCACCGAGGCGAGCCCCTCCGCGGTCTGCTGCATCGACTTGACGACGTCGGCGAAGCTGTAGCCCTGGCCGAGCAGCCGACCGGCGGTGTTGTTGCGCGAGAGCGACGACCCCGAGGTGGCGATGAGGTCGCCGAGCCCCGCGAGGCCCGAGAGGGTCTCCGGATGCCCGCCGTACGCCACCGCGAAGTCGGTCATCTCCACGAGACCGCGAGTGATGATCGAGGCCTTCGTGTTCTCGCCGTAGCCCACCCCGTCGACTATGCCGATGGCCACGGCGATGAGGTTCTTGAGCACGCCGCCGAACTCGGTGCCGATCACATCCTGGTTGATGAACGAGCGGAAGTACCGGTTGGTCGCGATCTTCGCCACGGCCTCCGCCGTCTCGAGGCTCGTGGAGGAGACGACGGCCGCTGTGGGCTGCTCCTTGGCGATCTCGAGGGCGAGGTTGGGCCCCGAGGCCACGGCGATGCGGTCGCGATCGATCTCGAGCACCTGCTCGAGCACCTCGCTCATGCGCATGCCGGTGCTCTTCTCGACGCCCTTCATGAGGCTGATCACGGGCGCACCCTCGGGGATGAGCGTCTTGATGTCCACCAGATTGGCCCTGAGCGACTGGCTCGGGATCGAGACGAACACGAACTGCGCGTGCGCGAGGGCGGCCCCCACATCCGGTGTGGCCGTCACGCTCGCGGGCAGGTTGACGCCGGGCAGGTAGTCGCTGTTGCGCTTGGCCTCGCGGATCTCCTTGGCGAGCTCGGGCCGGCGCGCCCACAGGGTCACGTCGGATCCGCCGTCGGCGACGATCTTGGCGAAGGTCGTGCCCCAGCTGCCCGCCCCCAGCACCGTGACCTTGGGCCGCACGGGGGCGGGAACGGGGTTGCGGTTCGATCGCATCAGTCTGTCTCCTCGAGGCGGCCGTACTCGCTCTGGTTGTGGGCGGCCGGGTTCCAGCGCTCGGCGGGCGCCGGCTCGCCGCGGAGCTCCTCCACGAGCCCCGTGATCGCGGCCATGACGCGCCTCGTGGCCTCGCTCAGCGCCCGCTGGTCGAGAGGGCCGGCCCGCAGGTCGTCGAGGTCCACGGGAGGGCCGTACAGGATGCGCACCGTCTTGCGCGGGAAGATGCGGAGCTTCTTCGAGTACCGCGGCAGGATGGCCTGCACCCCCCAGTGCGCGGCCGGGATGACGGGGATGCCATGCTGCAGGGCGAGTCGCACAGCCCCCGTCTTGCCCCGCATCGGCCACAGCTTCGGGTCGCGCGTGAGAGTGCCCTCGGGGTAGATGATGATGCCCTTCTCGTGCTCGAGCAGCTCGGTGGCCGCCGAGATGGGGGCGCTCTGCCGGCCGGGCCCTGAACGCTCCACCGGGATCTGACCGATCGAGCGCAGCCCCCAGCCCACCAACGGCACCCTGAACAGCGAGGCCTTGGCCAGGAAGCGCGGGGCGCGCCCGAGCTTCCAGACCCCCCAGGCCATCACGACCGGATCGAAGTTCGAGTAGTGGTTGGGGGTCAGTACGAACGGCCCCGTGGTGGGGAGGTGCTCTGTGCCGCGCTGGTCGACCTTCACGATCGCCGTGAGCAGCGGCACGACGAACACCTCGACCACCCGGAACGCAGGGGTCTTCTCGGTGTTCTTTCGCGATGCGGTGTTCTTGCGCGGTGCGGCCATCGACGGGACGAGCTGCTACTCGGCGAAGTAGAAGTCGGCTCCCAGCTTCTCCAGCTTGCCCACGAAGTCGCCGTAACCGCGGGCGATGAGGCCCACGTTCGACACCGAGGAGCGGCCGTTCGCGGTGAGCGCGGCGATGAGGTGGCTGAAGCCGCCACGGAGGTCGGGCACCTCGAGCTCGGCACCGTGCAGCTTGGTGGGGCCGGTGATGACGGCGGCCTGCTCGAGCGGGCGGCGGGGCACCCGGCGGTTCGGATCGGCCAGGCCGTTCTTGTGCACCTCGACGTCTGCGCCCATCTTCACGAGCGCATCCACGAAGCCGAAGCGGTTCTCGTAGACCGTCTCGTGCACGATCGACGTGCCGTGCGCCTGGGTGAGCGCCACGATGAGGGGCTGCTGCCAGTCGGTCATGAAGCCGGGGTGCACGTCGGTCTCGATGACCACGGGCTTGAGGTCGCCACCGGGGTGGTAGAAGCGGATGCCCTCCTCCTCGATGTCGAACGCGCCACCGATCTTGCGGAAGACGTTGAGGAAGGTCATCATCTCGGACTGCTTGGCGCCCGTGGTGAAGATGGATCCGCCCGTCGCGAGCGCGGCGGAGGCCCAGGAGGCGGCCTCGTTGCGGTCGAACAGCGCGCGGTGGTTGTAGCCCTCGAGGCTCTCGACACCTTCGATGAGGATGGTGCGGTTGGGCTCCACCGAGATGATGGCGCCCATCTTCTGCAGCACGGCGATGAGATCCATGATCTCGGGCTCGATGGCCGCGTTCTTGAGCTCGGTGGTGCCGAGGGCGCGCACACCGGTGAGCAGGACCTGCTCGGTGGCGCCCACGCTCGGGTAGGGCAGCTCGATGTTGGCGCCGCGCAGGCCGTTGGGGGCCGTGATGTTGATGCCGCTCGGCAGCTTGTCGACGACGGCTCCGAACGCGCGGAGCGCATCCAGGTGGAAGTCGATGGGGCGGTCGCCGATGCGGCAGCCACCGAGGTCGGGGATGAACGCGTGACCGAGGCGGTGCAGCAGCGGGCCGCAGAAGAGGATGGGGATGCGGCTCGAGCCCGACAGCGCGTCGATCTCGGCGCTCGTGGCCGTGGCCACGTTGGTGGGGTCGAGCTGGAGCACGCCGGTGGCGGCCGAACCCGTGATCTTGACGCCGTGGATCTCGAGGAGGCTCGACACCACGTGCACGTCGCTGATGTCGGGGACATCACGGAGGGTTGAGGTGGTGTCGCCGAGGAGCGAGGCCACCATGGCCTTCGTGACGAGGTTCTTGGCCCCCCGCACGTCGATGGTGCCGCGAAGCGGACGCCCCCCGTTGATGACGATCGTGTCGGACTTGAGCCCGACCCGCTCTGCGGCCTTCCGGCCGTCCTGTACGAGACTGTTCACTTGCATCACCTGCACTGACTGTTATTGCCGCTACGGGATTCGACTGGTCGTCGCCCCGGTTGTCACCCGGTCACGGAGTGTGGTCGTGACCGAACGCTACTTCACGGGAAGCGTTCGAGGTCTCCAACTCTCCCGGCGGCTCTCGAATTCCGTGATCGCCGCTTCGTTGCGGAGGGTCAGCCCGATGTCGTCCAGACCCTCGAGCAGCCTCCAGCGAGTGTAATCGTCGATCTCGAACGGAACTGAGAGGTCGCCGATGACGGCGGTCTTGGCCGTGAGGTCGACCCGGATCTGCACGCCGGGCTGGGCGTCGATGGCCTCCCAGATGCGCTCGATCTCGGCTTCGTCGACGAGCCCGGTGAGCAGGCCCTGCTTGCCGGAGTTGCCGCGGAAGATGTCGCCGAAGCGGGCCGACAGCACGGCCTGGAAGCCGAAGTCGCGGAGCGCCCAGACGGCGTGCTCGCGGCTCGATCCGGTGCCGAAGTCGGGGCCGGCCACGAGCACGCGCGGGTTCTGGAACGCGGGCTGGTTGAGCACGAACTCGGGGTCGTTGCGCCAGCCGGCGAAGAGCGCATCCTCGAAGCCCGTCTTCGTGACGCGCTTGAGGTAGACGGCGGGGATGATCTGGTCGGTGTCGACGTTCGACCGCTTCAGCGGCACGGCGACACCCTCGACGATGTTGATGGCATCCATGTCAGGCTCCTACCGTCTCGCGGGCGTGTGCCGGCTCTTTCAGGTCGGAGACGCTCGAGAGCGTGCCCCGGATGGCGGTCGCCGCGGCGACCAGGGGCGACACCAGGTGGGTGCGGCCGCCCTTGCCCTGGCGGCCCTCGAAGTTGCGGTTGGAGGTGCTCGCGCAGCGCTCCCCCGGTGCGAGCTGATCCGGGTTCATGCCGAGGCACATCGAGCAGCCGGCGAAGCGCCATTCGGCGCCGAACTCGGTGACGATCTTGTCGATCCCCTCCGCCTCGGCCTCGAGCCGCACGCGGGCGCTGCCGGGAACCACCATGACGCGCACGTTCTCGGCCTTCTTCTGGCCCTTGATGATCTCGGCGAACGCGCGCAGATCCTCGATCCGACTGTTCGTGCACGAGCCCATGAAGACCGCGTCGACCGGGATCTCCTTGAGCGGGGTGCCCGCCTTCAGGTCCATGTACTCGAGGGCCCGCTCGGCGGCCGAGCGCTCGTTGGGGTCGGCGATGGTCGAGGGATCGGGCACGGAGTCGCTGAGCGAGACGCCCTGGCCGGGGTTGGTGCCCCAGGTCACGAAGGGCTCGAGCTCGTCGGCGTCGAGGAAGACCTCGGCGTCGAACACGGCGCCCTCGTCGGTGGGGAGGGTCTTCCAGTAGGCGACGGCCTCGTCCCAGTCCTCGCCCGCGGGGGCGTGCGGGCGGCCCTCGAGGTAGTCGAAGGTGATCTGGTCGGGGGCAACCATGCCCGCGCGGGCACCGGCCTCAATCGACATGTTGCAGATCGTCATGCGGCCCTCCATGGAGAGCGAGCGGATGGCGGAGCCGCGGTACTCGAGCACGTAACCCTGGCCGCCTCCCGTGCCGATCTTGGCGATCACGGCGAGGATGATGTCCTTCGCGGTGACGCCGGGGCGGAGCGTTCCCTCGACCGTGATGGCCATGGTCTTGAAGGGCTTGAGCGGCAGCGTCTGGGTGGCCATGACGTGCTCGACCTCGCTCGTGCCGATGCCGAACGCCATGGCGCCGAACGCGCCGTGGGTGCTCGTGTGGCTGTCGCCGCAGACCACGGTGATGCCCGGCATGGTGAGGCCGAGCTGCGGGCCGACGACGTGCACGATGCCCTGCTCGAGGTCGCCGAGGGAGTGCAGGCGCACGCCGAACTCCTTGGCGTTGTTGCGCAGGGTCTGGATCTGGGTGCGGCTCGTGAGGTCGGCGATTGGCTTGTCGATGGCCAGCGTGGGGGTGTTGTGGTCTTCCGTGGCGATCGTGAGGTCGAGCCGGCGGAGCGGGCGACCCTCGGAGCGCAGGCCGTCGAAGGCCTGCGGGCTCGTGACCTCGTGCACGAGGTGCAGGTCGATGTAGATGAGGTCGGGTTCGCCGTTCTCGCCCTTGACCACGAGGTGGTCGTCCCAGACCTTCTCGGCGAGAGTACGGGCCTTCTCGGCCAGGGTGCGGGGGCGTGAGGATGTGGTGCTCATGGGGTGTCCTTCGAAAGAGTAGGGGTCAGCCGTTGACGAACACCGCGACGAGGGAGGCCTTGACTAGGACTCGTCGCGGCAGCGAAGGAGAAGCCGACCGAACAGCACCCCCCGATCCTACCAGCAGCAACGGAAAGAACCCCTCCCTCCGCGGGATGAGACCGCGGACGGAGGGGTTCTGCGGAGCCGGGTCAGCGGCGCGCGAGCTCGTCGTGGAACTCGGAGCGCACCTCGGTGAGGCGCCGCTTGAGGCGGGCCACCAGCTCGGGGTCGAAGCCCTCGGAGGAGGCCTTGCGCAGATCCGTCCTGACGCTCTGGCGGAAGTCGGCGAGCGCGATGTCGGCGTCGCGGAGCGCGGCCGAGACGTCGGCCCGCGAAGGGGACGACGACGAGCCGGTGGATGCGGTCGGCACCGAGTCTGCCGTGGGCTCCTCTTTGCGCAGGGTGGGGTGCGCGGGGGCCGTGGGCTCGAAGGAGGGCTGCGGAGCGTCGCTCGTCGAGGTCGTCGAGGTCGAGGGGGTCGCCGTGGGGTCGACGGGCGAGTTCCAGCCGCGCAGGTGCTCGGTGGCCGCGAGGCGGGCCTCACGGGCGGCGGACGCCAGATCCGCCTTGAGGCTGCGCATGGCGAGATCGACGCCGGAGCGCACCTCGTCGGCCAGCCTTCGCACGGAGTCGGACAGCTCGGCCTCGATGTCATCGAGCTCGGCACGGCGCGAGTCGAGCTCGGCGCGACCTGCGTCGGTGATGGAGTAGACGGTCTTGCGGCCGTCGGCGGTCTTGGTGACGAGACCGTCCTCCTCGAGCTTCGCGAGCCGCGGGTAGATGGTGCCCGCGCTCGGGCTGTAGGTGCCACCGAAGCGGTCCGAGAGCGCCTGGATGAGCTCGTAGCCGTGCTTGGGCGACTCGTCGAGCAGGCTCAGCAGGTAGAGCCGCAGGTGGCCGTGGCCGAAGACGGGGCTCATGCGTGACCCTCGGCGAACGTCTCGTCGGGGCCGGCGGGGCCCTCGGCACCGGCACCGGCGGTAGCACCGGCAGTAGCACCAGCACCGGCACCCGCTCCCGCCTTCGAGGCCGCGTGCTCCGCCTCGCGGAACACCACCGTGATGTCGCCGGCCACGGAGTTCGCGCGCACCTCGGTGAACGCCCCTTCGAGCGATCCCGTGCTGCCGTTGTAGCCGCTGCCGCGCAGCCCCTTGATGGTGCTGTGGGCGAGCTGCAGCACCCCGGAGACGGAGTTGACGTTGTAGCGGGCCGACGTGGCGCTGTCCATGCGCACCGTGAGGGCGCCCGAGACGGTGTTGTTCTGGATCTCGTCGGGAGTGCCCGTGGTGTCGACGAAGACCTCGGCGGAGACGCCGTCGGCCGAGAACCGGCGGATCGCGCCCTGGGCGGTGATGTCGCCGGCGACGGTGTGGGCCTTGACGCGACCGGTGTGGTCTCGGATCGAGATCTCGCCGTTCACGCTGTTCACGTCGAGGTCGCCGATCACGTCGTCGACCACCACGTCGCCCGTGATCGTGCTGATGCGCGCATCCGTCACGAGGCCGGAGAGGAGGGCCGAGGCCGAGATGACGCCGAACTTGAGGGCCACGTCGCGCGGCACCATGATGCTGATGTCGGCGCTCGCGTTGCCCCGCCACGAGGTGAACACCTCGATGAAGTTGTCCCAGCGCAGCTGCGGGTGGTTGATCTCGAGCTTGTCGCCGTCGACCGAGACGGTCAGCTCCTTGCCCTTCACCGAGTGCACCTCGATGCGCGCTCCCGGCTCGTCGTGGCCGATCACGTCGACCTTGCCGCCGATCAGTCCGACCTTGACCGATCGGACCAGTTCGATGTCGATGACCTTCGGTCCGTCGACGACCCACTTCTCGAGTACCACGCTGCTCTCCTGCCTGTTCGCGTTATATCGCGTCCTGTGGCAGTCACGTTATATCGCGTCTCGAGTTGGGTCAAGATATATCGCGAGTGCGCGTCGAAAGATCAGCGAAGTGCCAGCGAGGCGGATGTGGCGGGCGTCAGCCCGCGTGCTGCGTCATGAACGGCATGGGGTCGTAGCGCACGCCGTCGGCACCGTAGAGCTCGAAGTGGGTGTGCTCGGTGGTGGCGTTGCCGGTGCGGCCCGTGAGGCCGATCACCTGCCCGGCGGTGACCGTGTCGCCCACCCCGGCCATGAGCGAACCGTCGAGGAAGTGCATGTACATGCTGCACACGGCGACCCCGCCCACCTTGTGCGCGAGCGAGAGGTAGACGCCGCCCGTGCCTCCGTTGCCCGAGGCGGCGATGACGATGCCGTCGGCGATCGCGTGCACCGGCACACCCTCGTCGTTGACCATGTCGACGCCCTTGTGGAAGCCCTCGGCGCGCGGACCGAAGCCGTCCGACTGCCGGTAGCCGCCCGGGTAGACCCAGGAGAACGCGGTGGACTCGGCCACGGCGTCGGCCCCCGCCTGGCACTGGGCACCGCCGTAGCCGCCCTCGCTCGAGGAGGCGACGGGCTTGGGAACGGGGGTGGGGGTGGGCGTCGGGGTGTTCACCACGTAGCCGTCTCGGGCCACGGCGCCTGCACCGGCGGCCTCGGAGTCGAAGGACTGCGCCGACCCGGCCAAGACGTCGCTCTGCACCGCGTCGAACGAGCTCGTGGTGGCGAGGGAGGCGGCCGGCACCGAGGTGGCCACGGCCACGCCGAACACGAACGTCATGGCGACGCCGCCGAGTATCGTGCCCTGGAACCTCATCCGCCCCATTCTGTAATGCCCGCGCCCTCCGCACAACCCGGGGCGGTGCTGACAGAATCGGCAGATGGCTCTTCCCATCGAGGACTACGCGCTCATCGGCGACTGCCACACGGCCGCCCTCGTCGGCATCGACGGCAGCATCGACTGGCTCTGTCTGCCGCGTTTCGACTCGGCCTCGACCTTCGCGGCGCTGCTCGGCACGCCGGAGCACGGCCGCTGGCTGGTGGCGCCCGCAGCCGCGACCACGCAACCCGCCACGCGCCGCTACCTCGGCGACACCTTCCTGCTCGTCACCCGCTGGCAGACGGCGGAGGGCGTGGTGGAGGTGACGGATGCGATGCTCCCCGAATCCGGTGACCGCACGGTCGTGAGACGCATCCGCGGGGTCTCCGGGAGGGTGCGGATGCGCCAGGAGCTCGCCATCCGCTTCGGCTACGCCGACGCCCTGCCCTGGATGCGGCAGGCGCCCGAGCACGGCGGCAACGCCGTGGTCGCCATCGCGGGCCCCGATGCTGTGATCGTGCGCGGACCGGCGCTCACGGCCGACGGCCACGTGCACGCCTCCGACTTCGAGGTCGCCGAGGGCGACGTGGTCGACATCCAGCTGACCTGGTTCTCCTCCCATCTCTCACCCCCTCGCGCCGTCGACGTCGACGAGGCGCTCGCCTCGACGTCGACGTGGTGGTCGGACTGGGCCGACGCCACCGAACTGCCCGAGCCCTACGCCGCCGCCGTGCGCCGCTCCCTGCTGGTGCTGCGGGCGCTCACCCACCTCGACACGGGCGGCATCGTGGCGGCCGCCACCACGAGCCTGCCCGAGCAGTTCGGTGGCCCGCGCAACTGGGACTACCGCTACACCTGGATCCGCGACGCCTCGCTCACCCTCTCGGCGCTCATGCTCCACGGCTACGAGGAGGAGACCGGGCACTGGCGGCGCTGGCTGCTGCGTGCCATCGCGGGCGACCCCGCCGACATCCAGACCATGTACGGATTGGGCGGTGAGCGGCGGCTGCCGGAGTACGAGGTCGACAGCCTGCCGGGGTACTCTCTGCCCGCGGGCGACAGCGCCTCCCCCACCGGCCCCGCGTCGCCCGTGCGCGTCGGCAACGGCGCCGCCACCCAGTACCAGGGCGACATCTTCGGCGAGCTCATGATCGCGCTCCGCGAGGCCCGCCGCATCGGCGTGGACGAGGATCAGTACTCCTGGCCGCTGCAGCGCTCGCTGCTGGGCTTCCTGGCCACCACGTGGCAGAAGCCCGACAACGGCATCTGGGAGATCCGCGGGCCGCAGGTGCCGTTCACGCACTCGCGCGCCATGATCTGGGCCGCCTTCTCGTGCGGCGTCGAGGCGGTGCGTGTGTACGGGCTGCCGGGCGACGACGAGCTGTGGGCCGGCATCCGCGACACCCTGCGCACCGAGATCGAGACCCACGGTTTCGATGCCTCGCGCAACACCTTCGTGCAGCACTACGGCACCACCGAGGTCGACGCCTCGCTGCTGCTGCTCTCGCAGATCGGCTTCGTGGAGGCCGACGACCCGCGCATGCTCGGCACCGTGGCCGCCATCGAGGAGGATCTGCTGCACGAGGGGCTGCTGCTGCGCTACCGCACGGAGTCGGGGGTCGACGGGCTGCCGGGCGGCGAGCATCCGTTTCTCGCGTGCTCGTTCTGGCTCGTGGGGCAGTACGCCCGGTCGGGGCGCGTGGAGGATGCGACGACACTCATGGACAGGCTCGTCGGGCTCGCGAACGACGTGGGGCTGCTGGCCGAGGAGTACGACGTGCGCGGGGCGCGACAGGTGGGCAACACGCCCCAGGCGTTCTCGCACCTGGCACTCGTGAGGGCCGCGGATGCGATCGCCACGGCGACGGCGGCCGCCGCCCACGCACCCGGGCGGGCACCCGGTGAGTCCTCCACCGATCGCGCCGCCACCAATCGCGCACGCACCGACACCGCCGACGCTCCGAGCGATTAGGCTTTCGCCGATGAAGGCACTCACCGAGGCGGAGATCCGCGGCTCGTTCGCGAACGTCAGCGAGACCGACCTCGAGCGGATGACCCTGCCGGGGCTGCACGAGATCCTCTGGGACGAGCGCGAGTTCCTCGGTTGGCGCGACGTGCACGCCATCCACCGCGGCTACATCGTCTACTGGCAGGGCGACCGGCCCGTCGGCATCCTGCTCAAGGCGGCCGGATCGCTCACCCGGCCCGGCATCTCGAGCATGTGCACGCTGTGCCGCACTCCCCTGCCCGGTGTGCAGGTGACGCTGTTCACGGCACCGCGCGCCGGCCAGGCGGGCTACGACGGTTCGACCGTGGGCACCTACATCTGCGCCGACTTCGGCTGCTCGACCCTCATCCGCAAGGTGCCGCCGCGCTCGGAGCTGCAGCCAGACCCCGACGCCGTGGTGGCGCTGCGCGCGGCGGGCCTGAGCTCGCGCCTCGACTCCTTCACGCGCAACGTCTTGCGTTAGGTCGGCTAGCCGTCGTTCTCTTCGAGGGTTTCCTCGTCGGTGGCTACTTCGTCTTCGGAGGTGGGGTGCTCGGGCTCGTCGGCGACCGTGGGGTCCACTCCTGAGGGCACCGCGTCTGTCGTGGGGCCGTTGCCCACCATGCCCTCGCCGTCGGGGTAACCCGAGTAGTCCGGGTACTCCACGTCGCTGAGGTCGACGGGTTCGTTCTTCTCGCTCATCGCGGTCCTTCCGTTGGGGATGCTCCCGAGTCAACTCCCCCGAGCCGCTCGCGACAACCTGCCCCCACCAACGCAGAAAGCCTCCGGAGAACCGGAGGCTTTCTGTCTGTACTGCTCTGTGTGCTGTGACCCCAGCGGGATTCGAACCCGCGTTACCGCCGTGAGAGGGCGACGTCCTAGGCCGCTAAACGATGGGGCCGTTTTTGCAACTCACCGAGTATGCCACACCCATGAAGCTCCTAACAAATCAGCGGCGCGGCGAGCACCGAGAGCGCCTCCGGAACGAGTTCGACCGTGAGCGGCAGCTCGCCGAAACGCTCCCCGTCCGCGTACCCCACGACCCCGGGGGACGACACCGTGACGGTGCGGCCGCGGCGGAACTCCACGAAGGGCAGATCGACGTGGGTGCCCGAGAACACCCGGGGGAACAGGCGGATGAAGCGCAGCCGCGAGACCGGCGACACGATGAACACGTCGAGCAGGCCGTCGTCGAGCAGCGCATCCGGAGCGATCTTCATGCCGCCCCCGATGGTGGTGTTGTTGGCCACCGAGAGCAGGCACGAATCGACCTCGATGCGCTCGCCGTCGATCTCGAGCTCGTAGTGCCGCGTCTTGAGGGTGGCGAGCTCCGCCACGAGGGCCAACACGTAGCGCGAGGCGCCGCGGGGGCGGCGCATGCGGTTGGCGCGATCGTTGACGGCGGCGTCGAAGCCCGCCGAGAGCACTCCCGCGAACCAGCGGGGGCTCTGCTCGCCCCCCGTGACCCGGGCGGCGTCGATGACCCGCGGCGCCCCCTCGAGGGCCGTGGCGAGCACCCGGATCGCCGCCTCGGGATCGCCGGTGGGGATGCCGAGACCGGTCGCGAAGTCGTTGCCCGTGCCCGTCGGCACGATGCCGAGCGGCACACCGGTGCCCGCCACGAGGTTGACGCCGAGGTTGACGAGCCCATCGCCGCCGACCACCACGAGCGCATCCGTGGGGGCCTCGAGGGCACGGTCGACCACCCGCACGAGCCCCTCGTAGTCGGGGGCGCTGAGCGGCACGACCTCGTGACCCCGCGCCTTGAGCGCCGAGACGACGAGGGGCCCGACGTGACGGCTCCGACCGAAGGAGGCGTTCGGGTTGATCGCGATGACGATCCGCTTCGCCGCGGTGGGCGCTGGGCTGTCGACTGGGGTGGGCATTCCACCGATTATCGCGGAGTTGCACGGCGGCGGCGGCAGGTGTTGAGTCGGGATCATGAGACTCACGAAATTCGAGCACGCCGCTCTGCTGCTGGAGAAGTCGGGCCGCAAGCTCTTCATCGACCCCGGATCGTTCACCACCCCCATCACCGACGCCGCGGGCACCGTGGCCGTGGTGATCACCCACGAGCATCAGGACCACTGGACCCCCGAGCAGCTCCGACGCATCCTCGAGGCCTCGCCCGACGCCGTCATCTACGGGCCGGAGGGCGTGGTGAACGCCGCCACCGACTTCGACGTGGTGCAGGTCGCTCCCGGCGACTCGATCGAGGCCGGGCCGTTCCCGCTCGTCTTCTCGGGCGGGCAGCACGCCATCATCCACTCCTCGATCCCCGTGATCGACAACGTGGGTGTGCTCGTGGATGGAACGCTCTACTACCCGGGCGACTCGTGGGCCCTGCCGGAGGGTGTGGACGTGGATCTGCTCGCGGTGCCGGCGGGGGCGCCGTGGATGAAGATGGCCGAGGCCATGGACTACGTGCTCGAGGTCAAGCCCAAGCGTGCGTTCTCCACGCACGAGATGGTGCTCTCGGTGGGCGGCAAGGCCATGTCGAACGACCGCATCAAGTGGGCGACCGAGCAGGGCGGCGGGGAGTTCTTCGCGCTGCAGCCGGGCGACTCGCTCGACCTCTAGAGCCGAGCGCGGGGGCGGTCAGGGGGCCAGTGACGGCGACTCGGTGATGCCGAACACGTCGCGGAGCGCCGCCCTGGCCGCCTGCCAGCCGCCCATCCCGTGCACGCCGGGCCCCGGTGTGGTGCTCGCCGAGCACAGGTAGACCCCGTCGAGCGGGGTGCGCCACGGCGTGCCGGAGACGACGGGCCTGGCGAGCAGCTGGCTGAACGAGGCGGCTCCGCTCGAGATGTCGCCGCCCACGTAGTTGGCGTTGTAGAGCGCGAGGCCCGACGCCGGGATGGCGGCCGAGGCCACGATGCGGTCGCGGAAGCCGGGGGCGAACTCCTCGATGCGGGCCGTGATGGCCTCGGTCATGTCGCGTCCCGATCCGCGGGGCACGTGCGTGTAGGCCCAGAGCACCTGGTGGCCCGCAGGGGCGCGACCGGGGTCGACGGTGCTCGGCTGCGAGACGAGCACGAACGGCTTGTCCGGGTGCGTGCCGCGGGCGATCTGGCGCTCGCCCGCGTCCACCTCGGCCCCGGACCCCGCGAGGTGCAGGGTGCCGGCGGCCGCGAGCTGCGGATTCTTCCAGGGCACGGGCCCGTCGAGCACGAAGTCGACCTTGGAGGCGGCGTTGCCGTAGCGGAAGCCGCGCAGGGCGCTGCGGTAGCCGAGCGGCAGCAGCTCACCGCCGATGGATTCGAGCGCCCTCGGGGAGACGTCGAGCAGCACGGCGTGCGCGGAGGGCAGGTCGCGCAGGGAGTCGACTCGGGTCTCGGTGACGATCTCGCCGCCGTGCGCCACGAGGTCGGCGGCCAGGGAGTCGACGATTGCCTGGGATCCACCGATCGGGATGGGCCAACCGCCCGGGGTGTGCGCGAGCATGCCGAGGACCAGCCCCGCAGCCCGGGCGCCGAGGGACGCGACCGGGCCGATGGAGTGCGCGGAGAGGCCGGCGAGCAGGCCGCTCGCCTCCTCGGTGCGGAAACCGCCGCTCGCCGAGCGGGAGGTGGCGAGCACACGGGTGCCGAGGGTCGCTGCGGCGAGCGGATCGCGCGGCACGCGGAGGAGCGGCGACATGGCGAAGTCGACCACGGCGTCGCGGCGCGCGAGCAGCGGGGCGAAGAGCCGTCGCCACCCCGCGCCGTCGGCGCCGAGACCGGCGGCGGTCTGCTCGAGGTCGCGGAAGGCGAGGGCGGCGCGGCCTCGGTCGAGCACCTGGGCGTAGGAGATCTCCGGCGAGACGAACGGCACCCGGTCGGTGAGCTGGAAGGCCCGGAAGAAGGGCGAGGCCAGGGCCATCGGATGCACGGCCGAGCACACGTCGTGATGGTGGCCGGGCAGGGTGAGCTCCGCCGTGCGCGCACCGCCGCCTGCGGAACCTGCCGCCTCGAACACCCGCACCGAGAGTCCGGCGCGCGCGAGCGTGACGGCGGCCGCGAGCCCGTTGGGCCCGCTCCCCACGACCACCGCGTCGACCGGCCCGCTGCTCATGCCGCCACCCTATCCCCCGCGCGGGCGTCGAGAAGGGTGGGGAGATGGTGGTGGGAGAGAGGGGTCAGATCCAGCCGCGGTCCTGAGCCAGGAGCACGGCCTGCTGCCGGGTGCCGACGGCGAGCTTGGCGAGGATGGCGGAGACGTGGTTGCGCACCGTTCCGGGGGCGAGCGAGAGGGTGCGGGCGATCTCCACCGTGGTCTCGCCGCGCCGGCCCACGCGCAGCACGTCGAGCTCGCGGTCGGTGAGCGGACAGCGCTCGTCGCTCAGCGCATCCGCCGCGATCTCGGGGTCGACGTAGCGCGCCCCCGCCGCCACCTTGCGGATGACCGCGGCCACCTCCCCGGCCTCGCGCGATTTCGGCAGGAAGCCCGAGACGCCGGCCGTGAGGGCGCGCCGCAGCACGCCGGGCCTGGCGTGCCTCGTGACGATCACGAACCGGGCGGACACCGTGCGCCTCAGTCGCTCCGCCACCTCGACGCCGTCGAGGCCGGGCATCTCGAGGTCGAGCAGGCACACGTCGGGCTGCAGCCGCTCGGCCGCCTCGACGGCCTGCAGCCCGTCGGCGCACTCGGCGATCACGTCGATGTCGCCCTCCAGCCGCAGCAGCGCGGCCACGGCCGAGCGGATCATGCCCTCGTCATCCGCGACGAGCACCCTGATCTTGGGCACGTCGCCCTGCGCACCGCCCGCTGCGGCGCTCATCTCTGAGCCCATTCCAGCGTTCGTTCCTGCGCTCATCGCTGCGCCCCAGAGCCTGCGGTGGCCGGAGCCGTGACCACGACCCCGAACTCGTGCTCGCCGCGCGTGACCTCCACGGTTCCGCCCGCCTCCCCCGCGCGGCGGGAGATGCCATCGAGACCCGAACCCGCTTCCGCCGAGCCCGCCGACGAGGAGGCGTCGTTGCGGATCTCGTACCTCCAGAGGTCGCCCGACCGGGTCAGAGCGAGCCTCGCCCACGTGCCGCCACCGTGGCGCAGCACGTTGGTGGTGGTCTCCCGGATGACCGGTCCGAACACGGCAGCGGGGGCGTCGTCCGCATCCGCCGCCACGGTCGTCTGCGCCTCGATGCCCGCCGCCCGCAGCAGGTCGCGTGCATTGGCGAGCTCGTCGCCGAGCGGCACGGAGCGGAACCTCGTCGCGAGGTCGCGCGTGCCCTGCCTGGCCTCGTCCACACTCACGCGCGCGGCCTTGAGCTGCTCGAGCGCTGCCCCCTGATCGTGCTGAAGCAGCCGTTCGGCCAGCTCGAGCTGCAGCGCGATGACCTGCAGGTGGTGCCCCTGCAGGTCGTGCACATCCGTCGCCACACTCAACCGCTCCTGGGTGGCCGCGAGCCGCGCCTCCGAGACGCGCGCGCGATCGAGGGCGATGAGCACGTCCCACCACCAGAGCGAGAGCACCGTCATGAGCGGCAGCACGGCCGTGAAGAACCCGTACAGGAAGTGCTCGCCCGCGGCATCGGAGGGCGCCTCCGCGAACGTCGTGCGCGCATCCACCACCCAGAGGGCAACGAGCAGCACGGAGACCCCCAGCACGAGCCTCGTGCGCACCGAGCGCGGCCAGTCGAGCAGCTGCAGCAGCTGCGCCACGGGCATGACGAGCATCATCCACAGGCCGCAGAACGAGAACGCCGCCACCCCGTAGGCCGCCGCAACGAACAGCGGCACGAGCGTGCGCCGCCACGGCAGCGTGGTGGTCTCACCGGTGCGGTAGCGGTAGGCGAGGAGGGGCGGCACGGTCGACGCGCACCAGAGCACGCCGCCCACGAGCACCACGAACGGCGCCACCGGCGGCAACGCGAGCTGCACCGAGATCGCCGACCAGATGACCACGAGCATGACCTCGAAGAACAGGATCGCCGACGCCGTGTACCACCAGGTGGCGGTGACCCCGCGGCCGGCCGCGAGCCGGCGACCGCGGGGGAATCGGGGCCGGAGGGGTCGGTCTGGGCGGTCACGCTCCCACCCTAGATCCGTGACAGATGTCACGGCCCCAAGGTGCGGATGACCCGGCAACCGGTGACACCGGGGCACTGCCGGTGGGCGAGCGGATGCGATGGGCTTGTCATCGAGGCGGAGTCGACCGGACGACGCCCCCCGATGAACAGGAGCTCCCCCATGGATCTGATCAGCCGCTTCCAGGAGTTGGTGGCCCAGGTGCCCGAACTCCTCCAGCCCTTCATCGTGGCGCTCGCCGGCGCCGTGCCCTTCATCGAGGGAGAGGGCGCCGCGACGATCGGCGTCATCGGCGGGCTGCACCCCGTGGTCGCCGCACTGGCGGGTGCTCTCGGCAACTTCGCCTGCGTGGCCGTGCTCGTGCTCGTGAGCTCGGGCGCTCGATCGGCCATCGTCACCAAGCGCCGCGCTCGCGCCGAGGCCCGCACGGCGGCCGTGCCCGTGGTGGCGCCCGTCGGCGCCGGATACGGCGACCCGATCTCTCGGGACGACGCCACCCTGGGATCTGCTGTGGCGGACGGATCGGCCGAGGCGGATGGATCGGCCGAGGAGAGCGGGTCGGCTCGCAAGGCGGCCCGTCGGGCCAAGTTCCAGCGGGCGCTCGACCGCTACGGTGTGCCCGGTGTGAGCCTGCTCGGTCCGCTCCTCTTGCCCACCCAGTTCACGGCCACGATGCTCGCGGCCGGTGGCGTGAGCAAGGGCCGCGTGCTGCTCTGGCAGGGCATCGCGATCGCCGCGTGGACCACGCTGTTCGCCCTGATCATCAGCGGCGTGCTCACCGCCGTCGGCTGATCGGACCGCAGGCGGAGCGAACCGCGCGCGGAAAGAACCGCCTGCGGAGAGCCGGGCACGAAGAGCAAGGGGGGCCGCGGGTGTGAACCCGCGACCCCCCTCACGTCGTGCGTCAGCCCTGTCGGCGAGCGCGCACCCGGAGCAGCCCGGCGGCACCGGCGGCGAGGGCGCCACCGCCCACGAGCAGGAGCGACCACGGCAGCAGTGCCGCGGCACCGGATCCCGTGTTGGCGAGACCGGCCGGCTTCGGCGCCGGAGCCGGGGTGGGCTTGGGCGTCGGGGTCGGCGTGGGTGCGGGCGTCGGCACGACCCGGAAGTCGACCGGGTTGCTCACCGAGGCACCGAAGTTGCCTGCCTCGTCACCGCGGTACCTGGCCGTGAGCACGGCCTCACCGACGGGTCGGAACTGGAACTCCGCGTCGATCGAGTTGCTGCCCGGCTCGAGAGTGGCGATGCCCACGAGGGCGTCGTCGTAGTAGAACGCGATGTCGCCGGACGGCACGATCGGGGACGGGCCGACGACCGTGGCGGTCAGCACGGTCTTCTCGCCCTCCTTCACGGTCGACGGGTTCACCGCCAGCTGCGTGGTGGTGGGCACCTGGAGGACACCGAGGTAGCCATCGGCCTCTGAGCTCGCGTAGGGCGAGACCGGGGCGGGCAGGTACACCGTGCTGAGCGTGTACGAGCCGGCGTCGAGCTCGCCGCCCTCGAAGGTGAACTCCGCGGATCCGTCGACCAGGGGCAGCACGATCGCCTCGTCGAGAGCCAGAGCGGATGCCGAACCGGGCGCCGAGGCCGAGCCCGTCTGGGCCAGCCGGCTCACGATGAGCTGCACGTCGCCGACAGGCACCTCCTCGGTGGTGAGGTTGCCCACCGAGACCACCACGGAGACGTCGTCGCCGTACACGGGGGTCTCCGGGGCGACCTCGATGGTCGTGACCGTCTGGTACTCCACCGAGTAGCTGATGGTCACGGATCCGTCACCGGCGTCGCCCTCGCCCTCGACCGCGCCCATGAGGGTGCCGAAGATGCTGCCGCCGCCTGCGCCGCCGCCCCCGCCGCCGCCGAGGCCGAAGATGGCCTCGATGGAGCCGGTCGCGCCGTCGGGCGTGGCGGGGTTCTCGTCGTCGTCCGCCACGAGGGCGCCGGCCGCGCCGCCACCGCCACCCGAGACGCCGTCGCCGTCGAAGCCGGCGCCACCGCCTCCGCCGCCACCGCCGAGGAAGAGCACCGACTCGCCCTCTCCACCGTCACCGGTCTCGGAGGTGTTGATCTCGCCGCCCGCGCCCTCGGCGAGGCAGTTGAGTGCGAAGTCGGGGTCACCGTCGGGAGAAGCGGCCTCGTCGTCGCGAGGAGCCTTGCCGTCTTCGCCCGCTGCACCGCCGTCGCCGCCGAAGCAGAAGCCCACCACGCCGCGACCGCCGCCGCCCGCGCCGCCCGCCGCCACGACCACGGTGGTCGGGTCGTCGACGAGCGCGCCGATGCTGCTCGAGCCGCCGCCGCCCCCGCCGGGGCGGGCCAGCAGCGAACCACTGCCGCCGTCGCCGCCGACGGTGTAGCCGAAGCCGCCCTCGCCGGGCACGAGCGCAAGAGCGTCGACGTCCCCCGGCGCGGCGAAGGTCTCGACGGCGGTCTCCGGCTCGGCGTACGCGTCTTGGCCCGCCTCGCCCACGTTCACCGCGAACTCCTGGCCCTCCGTGACCTCCATGGTGCCCGAGAGCACCGCGCCCACGCCGCCGGCACCGCCGTTGGTGCCACCGCCCGTGCCGCCTGAGGCGCCCTCGACCTGCACGAACACCTCGGTGACCCCGGCCGGGACCTGCCAGGTGTAGAAGCCGCTCTCGGAGAAGACCACCGGTTCTGCGGGCAGCGCCGCCTGGGCCGGCGCACCGACGGCGAGCAGGCCGCCCGCGGTGAGCGCGAACACCCCGGCTCCCGCCAGAAGGCGCCTGACCGGGCGCGGATGGGCTGTGGACGGCTTCGATGCCATGACGACTCCCCCTGATTCGCGGCGCACATCGTCGGCGCCAGCGGCCTCAGCGTAGCCACCTGGCGCTCTGCCTGATAGAACCCGGAAAGGGGGGTACGGAGGAGCAGAATGCTCGTGAACGTTTCGTGGCTGTGGCCCGTTGTGGCAGATGGAGGTGCACGCCCGATGACCGACGACCAGGCCGAACTGCTGCGTGCGGTGCACGACGCCCACGCGCCGGCACTGCACCGTTACGTGCTGCGGCTGACGCGAGACGAGAACCTCGCGCAGGACGTGGTGCAGGAGGCGCTGCTGCGTGCCTGGCGCAAGCCCGCCATCCTCGAGCAGAGCGATGACGAGGCCAGGGCGTGGCTGTTCACGGTGGCGAGGAACCTCGTGATCGACGACAGGCGGAGCGCGCGGCACAACCGCGAGTTCGGTGTGGACGAGGTGCCCGAGGGCCCTCGGGTGCGGAGCATCGACGGCACGGGCACGGATGACGGCACCGACGCCATCGACGCCGTGCTCGACAGGTGGCTGCTCGCGGACTCGCTGCAGTCGCTGAGCCTCGAGCACCGTGCCGTGGTGGTGCGCTCGTTCTACCTCGGCCAGTCGGCCGTCGAGATCGGGCGGCACGAGGGCATTCCGGCCGGCACCGTGCGGTCGCGCCTCCACTACGCGCTGCGAGCACTGAGGCTCGCACTGCAGGAGAGGGGGGTGACGGAGTGAACGGCATGGACGATGTGAACGGAGTGCAGGGCGGCGGCGATCCGTACCGGGAATGGGATGCGGCCTACCTGGCGGGAATCCTGACGCCCGACGAGCGTCGGCGCTACGAGCGCCACCTCGCCGAGTGCCCCCCGTGCGCGGCCTCGGTGGCCGAGATCGCGGGACTGCCCGGCATGCTCGCGCAGCTGACGCGCGAGGAGGCGGAGGCGCTGCTGACCGACTCGAGCGGGACTGCGCGCGGCCCCGGCGAGGGAGTGCCGCAGGCGGCGGAGGCCGGTCGCGTTCAGGACCTGGCCCGGCGCGCCGGCCGGAGCCGTCGGCGTGCGCGCCGTCGGTTGGGCGGGATCGTGGCCGCGGGCGGAGTGCTCCTGGCCGCGGTGGGCGTGCTCTTCGGGGTCGGCGTGGCGCAGACCGGCGGGCCGGCGCCCGAGGCGGCACCCGCCGCCACGTCGGCGCCCTCCGAGGGCACCGTTCTCGCCATGGCGCAGGTGGAGCCCGGCTGGCTCGACGCCGAGCTCACGGTGACCGAGAAGGGCTGGGGCACGCGCTTCGACTGGAACTGCAGCTACCGGGTCGACGTCGGTTCGTACGAGCCCGTGGACTACGACCTCGTGGTGACGGATGCGCAGGGCCTCGAGACGACCGTGGCGAGCTGGACGGCCACGAGCGAGGCCGCCGGCAACCTCTCGGCCTCCACGAGCATCAAGGCGCCCGACATCCGCTCGGTCGACATCCGCGTGGCCGACACCGATCGCCCCCTGGTGCGCACGACGCTGTGACCCGACACGGTCACCGTGTGACGGGCTGACCCGCTAGCGCCCGTGCGCGCCTCACCACGTGCACGGCGTGAGCGCCGCCACCGCGTCTCCGAGCGACGCCGGGCCGCCGAGGAGCACGATCTTGCGGGTGCCGTTGACCTCGAGCTGCTGCACCACCGCCTTCGGGATGCAGTCGTTCGGGATGACGAACAGCGGCGCATTGGTCGATCCGGCGAGCACACCCCCGGCCAGGGCGTCGGGGAAGGTGGCGCCCGTGGCGAGGTACACGGTGGAGTAGTCCTGCAGGATGAGGTCGTTGAGCGCTGCGGAGACGGCGTAGCGATCGGCGCCGCCCACCCGCGTGGTGCTCAGGGTGCGCCCGATCGAGGCCTCGATCGAGGCGGTCACCGAGGCCGTGCCGCCCATGATGATGGCGGAACCCGCCCCGAGCTCTGTGATGAGCGCCGCCGTGGAGCCGTCGAGCGCCGGCTGCGCTCCGTCGACGAGGAGCACGGGGAACCCCAGCTTGGAGGCGGCGGCTCCCGCCGAGAGCGCGTCGGGGAACGTGCGCCCAGTCGCCAGGAAGACCCCGGAGGTGGGGGCGTCGAACGCGCTCCTGGCGACGGCGCGGCTGACCTCGTAGCGGTCCGCGCCCGCGAGCCGGGAGACGGTGGCGCGCGGCACCGTGCTGCGGATCGCGCTCACGACCGCGTCCGGCACGGAGGCCGTGCCGCCGACCACCACGACGGTCGACGGATCGAGCGCCGCGAGCGCGGTCGAGACGCTCGCGGGGAGCGACGTCGGCGGCACCAGGAGCAGCACTCCGCCGCGGTGCACCACGGCGGGCCCGGCGCTCAGCGCATCCGGGTAGGTCGCCCCCGAGGCGATGTAGACGACGTCGCTCCTGCCGGGGGCCGTCTGCCTGGCGATCCTCGCGGCGAGCTCGTAGCGGTCCGCGCCGCTGATCCGCGAGACGTCCGCGGTCAACCGGTGCCCCTCGTCGTCGACCGGCGCCGGGCTCGCCCCTGAGGTCGACGGCGCAGCGCCTCCGAGGAGCACTCCGGCGGCGAGGAAGACCGCGAGCGCGGAGATCCGCTGATGTGAGAGCCTGCCCATGATCGTCTCGTTCCCCCCTCGGGGCCCACGTCGTCGTGGGCTGCAGCCGACGGATAGGGCCACTGTAGCGCGATACAGCGATTAATGCTCATGTTTCAGTGACTGGCGTAACGCGAGCGACATGTGAGGTGCGGCATCATGGAGTCGTGCAGTTGTTCGTGAGGGGATCCGAGAGTCCGCTCACCGGCGAACTCCGCGTGCCTGTGTCGAAGTACCACGCGCACCGCGCCCTCGTGCTCGCCTCGCTCGCGCCGGGGCGGAGCGTCATCACGGGTGTCTCCGACACGAGGCAGGTCACCTGGACCATCGGTGTGCTGCGCGCGCTCGGCACCCGCATCGACGTGACCGCTGAGGGCTACGTGGTGCACGGCGGGCCCTACGACACGAGCGCCGGCGTGATCGACCACGGGTCCAGCGCGGCCGACGGCGTGCTCAACGTGGGATCCTCGGGCACCACGCTCTACTTCATGACCGGTCTCGCGGCCCTCGCCGACAAGCCCATGACGCTCACGGGCATGAAGTACTTCCAGCGCCGCCCCATCAAGGCGCTGCTCGACTCGCTCGACGGCATCGGGATCCGCTACAGCGCCGAGCACGACCGGCCGCCCATCACCGTGCAGCCCGGTCGGCCCCGCGGGGGCCACGTCACGATCGCGGGCACGCTCTCGCAGTGGATCTCGGGGCTGCTGCTCGTGGCCCCGTTCGCCGAGACGGAGACGACGATCGAGGTGGTCGGCGAGCTCAACGAGCGCCCCTACGTGGAGCTGACCGTGCGCATGATGCAGCAGTTCGGGCTCGAGGTGGAGCACTCCGACGACTGGCGGCACTTCACCGTGCGGCCGGGGCAGACCGCGACCCCCGCGCACTACTCCATCCCGCCCGACATCGGATCGGCCGCGTTCGGGCTCGCCGCCGCCGCCCTGCACCCCTCGGATGTGCTGTTCCGCGGTCTCACGGCGAGGCGCGGGGTCGACACTGACCACCCCGAGGGCGACTTCCTCGACGTCGTGACGCGCATGGGGCTGCCGCTCGAGCGGGATGCGGAGACCGGTTTCGTGCGGGTGCGGCATGATGGCCTCGAGCTGCAGCCGATCGACCTCGACTTCCGGCAGATGCCCGACCTGCTGCCCGTGGTGGCGGCGCTCGCGAGCCTCGCGGGAGGCACCTCGAGGTTCCGCAACATCTCGCACGTGCGGCTCAAGGAGTCGGATCGGGTGAACGCGATGCTGCAGCTCAACAAGCTCGGCGGCGATCTCGTGGACTCCGGCGACGAGCTCACCATCCGCGGGGTGGATGCGCTGCAGGGGGCGCCGATGTCGTCGTTCAACGACCACCGCGTGCTCATGTCGCTCGCCGTGGCCGGCACCCGTGCGAGCGGGGAGTCGCGACTCACCTACCCGCGGGCCTACCGCATCTCGTACCCGGCGTTCCTCGACTCGATGACCGCCGTGGGGCTCGACCTCTCGATCACCTCCGCCCGCGCCGAGGCGGCCGCATCGTGACGCAGGATCAGGCGGCACCCGCGTCTCCCGAGGCCCCCGCGTCTCCCGGGCTGACCGCGCGAGTCGATGGGCTCGCCGAGGCCGCACCGTCGGCAGCGGCCGTGATCGAGGTGGGCGACCGCGCCCTCACCTGGAGCCGGGCCGAGCTGCGGCGGGCCGCCGACGGGGTCTCCGAGCTGCTGCTGCGGCTCGGGGTGCGGCCGGGTGAAGCCGTGGCGTTCCAGCTGCCGAACTGGGCGGAGTGTGTGGCGGTCACGCTCGGGGTGCTGCAGATCGGTGCCGTCGTAGCGCCCGTGATGCCGGTGTTCGGCGAGCGCGAGGTGGCGATGGTGCTCGCGCGCTCGAAGGCCAGGGTGCTCGTGGCGCCGCAGTCGTTCCGGGGCCGCCTGCACGCGCAGGAGGTGGCGGGTGTGGTCGTCGAGGCGGAACGGCAGGGCCGCGGTCTGCTCCTCGAGCACGTCGTGGTGATCGCGGATGTGGATGCCACAGGCGCCGCCCGCGCGGGCACGCAGGGCTCGCGCATCCGCCCCACGCCGCCGCCCACGCCCACCCGGGCGCTGGAGTGGCACGACTACGACGACGCCGTATCCGCCGTCGCATCCGCCGCGGCATCCGCCGCGGCATCCGCCTCCGCGCTGTGGGACGAGGACCGGTCCGGGCTCGTGGAGCTGCGGCCCGGAGGTGCGGACGTGGCGCAGCTGCTCTTCACCTCGGGCACCACGGGCGAGCCGAAGGGCGTGCAGCACCTGCACGGCACGCTCGACCTCGCCACGCGGCTCGAGGTCGAGCACCTGGGGCTCGACGAGCACGACCGCGTCTTCATCCCCTCGCCGCTCGCGCACCAGACGGGCTTCCTCTACGGGCTGCTGCTGAGCTGGCGGCTCGGCGTGGCCGCTGTGGTGCAGCCGGTGTGGGATGCGCGAGTGGCGCTCGAGCAGGCGTTCGAGCGCGCGGGATCCACGTTCGTGCAGGCCGCCACCCCTTTCCTCATGGACCTCGTCGACGCCGTGGAGGCGGGGGCCTCCGCGCCGCCCCGCCTGCGCATCTTCGTGGCGACGGGCACGGCCGTGCCCAGGAGCCTCGCCGAGCGCGCCACCCGCGTGCTCGACACCGCCGTGCTCGGTGCGTTCGGCACCACCGAGACCTGCCTCGGCACGCTCTCGGCACCCACCGACCCGCCGGACTCCGCGTGGGGCTCGGACGGCCGGCCGCTCGCCGGCATCCGCATCCGCATCGTCGACGACCACGGTGCCGAGCTGCCGCGAGGGCAGGAAGGCGACTACGAGCTGAAGAGCCCCACGACCTTCCTCGGCTACCTCGACCGGCCCGACCTCACGGCCGAGGTCTTCACCGCCGACGGGTGGTACCGCACGGGCGATCGGGCGATCCTCGACGCCGATGGCTTCCTGCACATCACCGGTCGGGTGAAGGATGTGATCAACCGAGGTGGTGAGAAGGTGCCGGTGGTCGAGATCGAGAACCTGCTGTTCGGTCATCCGGCGGTGAAGGAGGTGGCGATCGTGGCGATGCCCGACTCGCGCCTCGGCGAGCGCGCGTGCGCGTTCGTGGTGGGCACCGATCCGCTCGACTTCGCCGAGATGCAGAGCTTCCTCGCCGCGGCCGGTGTCTCGAAGTACTACTGGCCCGAGCGGCTCGAGATGATCGACGAGCTTCCACGGAACGCCGTGGGCAAGATCCAGAAGAACGTTCTGCGGGAACGGGCCGCACAGCTCGTGGCAGGCACAGGCACAAGCACAGGCATAGGCATAGGCACAGCAACGATGGAGAGCTCATGAGCAAGCACGACACCGTCATCGATGGCACCGCGTTCGACGAGACCGCCTTCGAGCAGCTGAAGGCCGAGCTCGACGCGTGGGTGCGCGGGACGGGCGAGGAGTGGTCGGAGCGCGTGGAGCAGGAGGGCGACGTGCCCGCCGAGCTCTACGCCGAGCTGCGCGACCGCGGCTGGCTGAGCCTCGCCGCCCCCGTGGAGCTCGGGGGTCGGGGCATCCCGTTCGCCCGCTACCTCGAGCTGCTCGAGGTGGTCTCGCGCTCGCACGGCTCGATCCGCATGCTCGTGCACGTCAACAACGGGCTCTGGCGCGCCATGGCGCCGTTCGTCGACGAGGCGCAGCGAGACACGCTCAAGCGCGTGGTGAGCGGCGAGCTGCTCGTGGCGTTCACGCTCACCGAGGCCACGGCGGGCACGGGTGCCGACATCCGCACCACCGTGCGCCGCGAGGGCGACGTGTACCTGCTGAACGGCGAGAAGCACCTCATCACGTTCGGCGTGAAATGCGACCACTGGCTGCTCTTCGCACGTCTCGAGGGCAGCACCGGCGCGGCGGGCACCGTGGCGTTGCTCGTGCCGAACTCGCAGCTGCCGGGCGCCGAGGTCATCGACGACTCCGACACCATGGGGGTGCGCGGCACCGACCACGCCATCCTGCGCTTCACCGACACCCCCGTGCCGGTCTCGGCGCGCATCGGGGCCGAGGGCGAGGGGCTCGCGGTGGCGCTCGGCGGCTTCCTGCTGCCGAGCCGCATCTCGGTGGCGATGAGCTGCGTGGGGCTCGCCGAGCGGGCCCAGGAGCTCGCGGCCTCGTACGCGCTGTCGCGCACGACCTTCGGCAAGACTCTCGCCGAGCGGCCCGTCATCCAGGCCTACCTGGCCGAGAACTACGCCGACATCGCCGCTGCCCGCGCACTCGTGCTCGAGGCCGCGCGCGCCTACGAGCGGTCGGCTCCGGATGCCGCTGCACTCTCGAGCGCCTCGAAGATCGTGGCGGTCGACATGCTGGGGCGGGTGACGGATCGGGCTCTGCAGATCCACGGCGGCCAGGGCTTCTGGCGACGCAGCACGATCGAGCGCGTGTACCGCGACGCGCGGGCGCAGCGCTTCGAGGAGGGCACGAACGAGATCCAGAAGACGGTGGTGGCCAGAGCCGTGCTCGCCGAGGCGCGCGCAGCCGCCGCTGCCGGCTCAGCCACCGAGGAGGCCGCACGATGACCGACGACACCACCACCGCATCCCCCTCCCCCGCCACCTCCGATGAGGCCGGGCCGCGGGTCGTCGTCATCACGGGGGCCTCGCGGGGCATCGGGCGACTGCTCGCCTCGAAGCTCGGCGCGCAGGGGGCCGCCGTGGTGATCAACTTCAAGGTCAACGGCGACCTCGCCGACGAGTCGCTCGCCGACGTGGTCGCAGCAGGCGGCTCGGGCATCACGGTGCAGGCCGACGTGGAGAACCCCGACGACATCGATCGCCTCTTCGACACCGTGGCCGAGCGCTACGGCCGCCTCGACGCCTTCGTGGCCAACGCGGCGGCCTCGGCGTTCAAGCCCGTGGCGCAGCTCAAGACCCACCACCTCGACCGCAGCTACGCCATGAACACCCGCTCCTTCGTGCTGGGCGCGGTGCGCGCGGCCGAGCTCATGGATCGGGGCGGCCGCATCCTCGCCATCACGAGCTACGGATCGCAGCGCGCCTTCGCCACCTACGCCGCGCTCGGTGCCGCGAAGGCCGCAAACGAGGCTTACGTCAAGTACATGGCGGCCGAGTACGGGCCGCGCGGCATCACCGTGAACGCCGTGAACGGCGGGCTCATCGACACGGATTCGCTCGACTTCTTCTACAACAAGGTGCCGGGCATGGCGCCGATCGAGTCGGTGCTGTCGAAGATCCCGCTGCAGCGGCCGGGCACCGCCGACGACATGGCGGATGCGGCCGACTTCCTGCTCTCGCAGAAGGCCGGCTACATCACGGGCCAGGTGCTCACGGTCGACGGCGGACTCACGGTGGTGGCCCCGCCGTTCTGGTCGGACACCACCGGTGATCTCCGCGCGGCGGTGCTCCCTCCGACCCCCTGATCCGCGGCCCGGCTGAACGGTGCGGGCGCACCCGCGGCGAGTAGCGTGAGGGCATGCTCAACCTGCTGCATCTCGACTCCTCCGCCGCCTCCCCCGAGCGCTCACGCTCCCGCGCCATCGGGCGGAGCTTCAGCGAGGCCTGGCTGCACGCGGCACCGGGCAACTCGGTGACGCACCGCGATCTGCACCGCGACCCCCTGCCGCACCTCGCCGACGACGCGCTGCACTGGCCGCCGCGCCTGCGCCACGCCGACGCCGCACCGCCCGCCGAGGCCGAGGCGCTGCAGGCCTCGCTCCTCGCCGAGCTGCTCGCGGCCGACGTGCTGCTCGTGGGTGCGCCGCTCTACAACTACTCGCTGCCCTCGACGCTCAAGGCGTGGATCGACAACATCCACGTGCCGGGCGTCACCGCGCCGTTCGACGGCGACACGCAGCCGCTCGCCGGTCGGCCCGCGGTGATCGTGGCGAGCCGCGGCGCCTCCTACGACCCCGGATCGCCCACCGACGGCTGGGACCACGCGGTGCCCGCCCTCCGGCTCGTGCTCGGCACGGCGCTCGGCATGGAGGTGACGGTGATCGAGACCAACCTCACCCTCGCGGAGGACGTGCCGGCCCTCGCCCCGCAGCTCATCCGCTCCAGGGCCGAGCTCGCGGCCGCCCACGTGGCCGCCACCGACCTCGGCGCCCGCCTCGGAGCCCCCCGCCCCGCCTGACCCGCCCCCTGCCACCGCTGTGTGCGGTATCGAACGCGGACAACGACGAACGTCGCGCCGACCGACGCCCCTGAGGGCGAGGTCGACGCGACGTTCGCGTTTCTCCGCTCGGTGCGGCGGCTACTCGCCGCGCTGCAGGGAGATGAGGCCCGTCGGGAAGCGGTCGCGCGCCGAGACGTAGACCGTGCCGAGCTCCGTGTCGACCGAGACGCCGTACACCTTGTTGCCGTAGGCGGTGCCCGGGTAGTTCGCGATCTCGGTGAGGTCGGCCGCCTTCAGCACCCGCACCCCGCTCGCCTCGAAGGTGTCGCGCGAGTGGCCCACGTACAGGCGCCCCGCCACCTGGTCGACCGCGATCGACCGGTAGTCCGGCGCCGCGACCACGAGCGAGTCGAGCAGCTCGAAGGTGGTGGAGTCGTAGACCCGCACTCCCTCCGTGCCCGATCCGTTGTCGTTCGACGTGTAGATGCGCCCGGCCACGGAGTCGACCGCGATGCCGTGCGTCGTCCACGCCGCACCCGGGGTGTCGACCGTCTGCACGGCTGCGCCCGTCTCTGCGTCCATCACCTGGAACCCGGTCTGACGGGTGGCGCCGAACACGCGCCCCGTCGTGAGGTCCACGTCCATGCCGCGCACGTTCGCCGCGAAGGTGAACGGCCCGCGGGCCATCGATCCGTCGGCGAGATTCAGCACGGCCCAGGCGTTTCCGAAGGCCACGTAGAGCTCGTTCTTCGCGGTGTCGATCGCGACGTCACGCACGCCCTCACCCTCGGCCCCGGGGATGGCGTGGGTCGCCACCACCGTGTCGGTGGCCGGGTCGATCTCGAGGACCCTGGCGGGCCGCTGCTCGTTGCCCACGAACAGGTGACCGGTCTCGGAGTCGACGACCGAGCCCACGGGCTTGGTGTCGTCATCCGGTGCGCTCTCCGCCGACGGGATCGCCGTCATGGGAGTGGGCGTGTACTCGAGGCCGACCGGCGGCTCCGGGTCGGTGGGATCGGTCGGATCCGTGGGATCGGTCGGATCGGTCGGGTCGGTCGGATCGGTCGGGTCCGTCGGATCGGTCGGATCCTCCACGCCCCTCCGCTGCGAGATCGTCACTGCCACCGACGTCAGCTCCGACCCGGGCGGGTTGAGGCGATAGTCGCGGTTCGAGACGAACACGCGCTGGCGCTCCTCATCCACCGAGATGCCGTAGCCGTCCTTGCCGTACTTCGGGTCGGCGTAGTCGGCCAGCAGTTCGCCGGTCTTCGAGTCGTGCACGGTGAAACCACCCGATCCCACGGCCGTGCCGGTGTACCCGACGTAGAGCAGCCCGTTGGTGGAGTCGGCATCGAGCTGACGGGGGTTGGCCCGGCTCGTCGACTCCCACAGCGAGGTGTACCCGTTGTCGATGTCGAACGTCTCGATGTTCTTGGCATCGGGCACATCGCTGAAGTACACCGTCGAGACGAGACCGTTCTCCGGATCGGCAGACACGTAGTACGCGTCGGCCGTTCCGTCGATCACGCCGATGGACTCACCCGTCTCGGCATCCAGTACCTCGACTCCCCGTGAGGGGACGGCACCGAACACGAGACCGCGCTCGGGGTCGACGTCGATCGAGCGGTTCGACTCGAGGAACGAGAACGGACCGCGCACGATCTGGCCGAACGTCGCATCCGCGATGGAGACCACGAGCCAGTTGCGGTTCTGCTGCCCGACGTAGAGCAGCTCCTTCTCGTCGTCGATGCCCAGGTCGCGGATGTTCTCCGGCAGCGTGATGGTGCGCAGGACCTGGTCGGTGTCCGGGTCCATCTCGAAGATGTTCCGGCCGTTCTGGTCACCCAGGTACAGCACGTCCTTCGACTGCGAGAACGCGGAACCGGCGGGCAGGGTCGCCGCGGGCTTCGCCACGGAGGAGAGCGCGCCCACGGAGTCGTACTCGAGCGTCTCGGGCAGCACGCGCTCGGAGACGGTCACGGCGACCGCCTCGAGCTCGGAGCCGGGCGGGTTGAGGCGGAAGTCGCGGTTCGAGACGAACACACGCTGGTGCTCCTCATCCACCGAGATGCCGTAGCCGTCCTTGCCGTACTTCGGGTCGGCGAAGTCACCGAGCAGCTTTCCGGTCGCGAGATCGTGCACCGAGAATCCGCCGGAGCCGATCGCCGTGCCCGTGTACCCCACGTAGACGAGGCCGTTCGTGGAGTCGATGTCGAGCTGACGAGCGCCCACGCGCCCCTTGGTCTCCCAGAGCTGCTCGAAACCGGCCTCCACATCGAACGTGGCGACCTGCACCACATCGGGGACGTCCTCGAAATAGGCCGTGGAGACGTACCCCTTCACCGGGTCGGCAGCCACGTAGTAGGCACCGGCCGTTCCGTCGATCACGCCGATGGACTCACCCGTCTCGGCATCCAGAACCTCGATACCCCGCGACGGCATCGCGCCGTACACGTAGCCGCGCACGGGGTCGACGTCGATCGAGCGGTTCGACTCGAGGAACGAGAACGGACCGCGCACGATCTGGCCGAATGTCGCATCCGCGATGGAGACCACGAGCCAGTTGCGGTTCTGCTGACCGACGTAGAGCAGCTCCTTCTCGTCGTCGATGCCCAGGTCACGGATGTTCTCCGGCAGCGTGATCGTGCGGAGGATCTCATCCGTCTCCGGGTTCATCTCGAAGATGTTGCGGCCGTTCTGGTCACCCAGGTACAGCACGTCCTTCGATTCGGAGTAAGCGGATCCGGCGGGGAGCGTGGCGTTCGACTTGTTCACGGAGTCGAGCGACGAGACGACCTCGTAGTCGACCGAGCCGACCGGGGTCTCCGGATCGGTGGGGTCGGTCGGATCCGTCGGGTCCGGGTTCGGCGTGCAGCCGAGGCACGGTCCACCGGGGTCGGAGGGGTCGATCTCCTGAGGTGCGGTGTCATCCGTGACGGCCTTGCCCGCCTCGTTCTTCACGATCGTGAGACCGTCGAAGTACTGACCGTCGGCCGTGCGCGATTCGTAGCGCATGGTGTCGCCCGAGACGTCGATGAGCTGGTAGAGCTCCACGCCGCCCTGCAGCTTCTTGAGGTGCGCGTCGTTCTCGGTCCAGAGGCGGGGGCCGGCACCGTCGTACATCTTCGAGCCCACGACCGACACGGCGTAGACCGGTCCGTCGTAGTTGAGCTCGGAGTTCCAGGTGGTGGGGTTGCCCTCCTCGGCGTCGTTCGTGTTGCCGCGACCGTAGTTGTGGTCGTGGCCCTGCAGCACGAGGTCGACGTTGTGCGACTCGAACAGCGGCAGCCACGCCTCACGGATGGCCCGGTTGTTGCGACCCTCGTCGAGCGAGAACACGGGGTGGTGGAAGTACACCACGGTCCACTTGTTCGGGTTCGACTCGAGGGTGTTCTCGAGCCACTCGGTCTGCACCGCGAGCGAGGCGGCATCCGTGATGTTGCTGTTCAGCGAGATGAACCGCACGCCCTGGTAGTCGCTGTAGTAGACCGTGCCGTCGAGCAGCGCCTCGATCTCGTCGGATCCGCTCGGCCCGTTCTCGGGGTAGGCGAACTGGGCCGACCACTGCTTCGAGAGCTCCTCGCCCTCGTACTCGTGGTTGCCGGCGGCCGCGAGGAAGTTCTGCGTGCCGAACTGGTAGCCGGCGGCGTCGAAGACCTCGCCCCACTGGGCGTCGTCGTTCGCGTCGTCGATGAGGTCGCCCGCCTGGAGCACAAGGCTCGCGTCGGGCCGGTCGCGGAACGCGTTGCGGATGACGCGGCTGGCATCGCTCAGGATGCCGTTCTGCACGTCGCCGAGGTAGATGAACGAGAAGTCCTCCGCCGTGGAGGCGGCGGTGGTGAAGTGCTGCCACTCGCTGAAGTTCGTGCCGTCGCCCACGCGGTACTGGTACTGCGTGGAGGGCGTGAGGCCCGTGAACTCCACGGTGTGGAACTCCTCGTCCCAGCCGCCGGCCGCCACCGTGGTGGTGGAGGTGGCGTTGATCTTCTGGATGCCCGTGGGGTACGGCGTGGCCGTGGCCACGCGCAGCTCCGCCTTGGGCGTGTTGACCGTGGTGGCGGTGCGCCACGTGACGGCCTGGCTGGTCGCCAGGTCGCCGGAGGGCGTGAGCACGATGCGGTCGGGCACCACGGAGGGTCCGTGCTGCTCGAGAGGCGTGGCGACCGCGGCCTGGGCCGAGGAGCTCGCCCCCAGCACGGGAGTGAACATCGCTGCCGCGACGGCAGCGGCGGCGAGGCCCGCGAGCAGCCGCACGGGGCGGGCTCTGGTGGGCGTTGTGGTCATGGACCGACGGCCTTTCTGAGTGTTTCGGGAAGTGGTGTGTCCGGATGCGGGGGTCGCGTTCACGCGGTGCCTCCCGTGGGGCGGCGGCGGATGTAGAGCACGGCGAGGGCGAGCACGCCCGCGAGCAGCAGTCCTCCGGCCACGGCGATGGCCGTGCCGGTGCCTGCGGCTCCCGTGTTCGCGAGATCCTTCACGCCGGTGCTGGCGGAGCCCGCCTTGAGCACGGTGAGGTCGGCCTTCACCACAGCCCCGGACTCCAGGCCGCGCACCTCGACGTGGTGCGACCCGGGGGTCACTCCCGCCGGGATGCGCGCGGTGAAGAAGTAGGCGCCGTTCGCGTCGGCCTTCGGGTAGCCGAGCTCGATGGGATCGGAGTGCAGCGTGACCTCGAGGTCCTCGTTCGGCCAGAAGCCGGCACCCTTCATGTCGATGCTGCCGCCGGCCGCTACGCCCGTGGCGGAGAGCTCGATGGTGGGCTTGGCCTCAGGCTTCGGCGCCACCGGGTTCTCGGTGGGCTGGGGGCTGGGGGCCGAGGTGGGGGTGGGGGTGGGGGTCGCCGTGGCCGTGGGCTCGACTGTGGGGCCCGGGGTGGGCTCCGTGGTGGGGCCGGGGGTCGGCTCCAACGTGGGGCCGGGGGTCGGCTCGGGCGTGGGGCCCGGGGTGGGCTCCGCGGTCGGCGTGGGCTCCGGAGTCGGCGTGGCGGTCGGCGTGGGCGTGGGCTCCGGAGTCGCGGTGGGCTCGGGGGTCGGCGTCGGCTCGGGCGTCACGGTGGGCTCGGGGGTCGGCGTCGGCTCCGGGGTCGCGGTCGGCGTCGGCTCGGGAGTCGGCGTCGCGGTCGGCGTCGGCGTGGGAGTCGGGGTCGGCGTCGGCTCGGGAGTCGGCGTCGGCTCCGGCGTGGGCTCGGCACCCGGCACCACCGGCGTCGGACGCTCGGGAGCCGAGATGTCGGAGCGCGTCGATCCCGGGCCCGATGCCCAGGCCACGGTCTCGTCGGTCACGAGCTTGGATCCGTCGTCCGCCTTGGTGATGGTGAACGCGTCGAAGAGCTCACCGGTCACGGTGTGGCTCTCCACGTGCATCTGCCCGTCGATCACGTCGACCGTCTGGTACATCTGCGTGTCGCGGTTCATGCTGCGGAGGTTGGCGCCGTTCGTGATCCAGTTGTTCGACTCGAGCGGATCCGGCACGTACATCTTCGGGCCCGCGATCGTGACCATGTAGACCGGTCCGGTCTGGCTGGTCTCCGGGTCGGCACCCGCGGGCAGGTTCTCCTCGTTGGCGAAGAGGTTGCCGCGCCCGTAGGCGTGGTCGTGGCCCTGCAGCACGAGGTCGACGTTGTGCTTCTCGAACACGGGCAGCCAGGCATTCCGGATCGACTTGTTGTCGCGACCCGAGGTCACCGAGAAGACGGGCTGGTGGAACGCCACCACGGCCCACTCGCCCGGGTTCTGCTCGAGCACGGAGTCGAGCCAGGCGGTCTGTGCGGCGAGCTCCTCGGTGCCGATCACCGAGGCGTTGAGCGTGATGAAGCGCACACCCTGGATGTCGGTGTAGTAGACGTTCTCGGAGAAGGCCTGCTGCAGCGCGGGCGTCGTGGCCGGTCCGTTCTTCGGGTACTCGAACTGCGCGCCCCAGTAGCGGGTGAGCTCGGGGCCCGGGTAGTACTCGTGGTTGCCGGGGGCGGCGATCACGTTCTGGTAGGCGTTCGTGAAGCCGGCGGCGCCGAACCACTCGCCCCACTCCGCGTCGGCGACATCCGTGTCGATGAGGTCGCCGAGGTGCACGACGGCCTTGGAGTAGGGGCGCGCCTCGTAGGCGGCGCGGAAGGCGCGCGAGGCGTAGGACTTGACGTCGTTCTGCGCGTCGCCCTGCACGATGAACGAGAACGGCTCGGCGGTGGAGGCGGCGGTCTCGAACTCGAGCCACTCGCTCCAGGTCTCGCCGTCGCCCACGCGGTAGAGGTAGGCGGTGCTCTCGGCGAGGCCGGTCATGGTGGCCGTGTGGTACTTGATGCTGTAGCCGAGATCGGTGGCGAACTCCGTGGTGCTCGCGGCATCGATCGTGGTGGGGTTCTGCACCGGACCCTTGGCCATGGGGGCGAGCTGCACCTTGGGGGCGGTCACGTCCATGCTCGTGCGCCACGAGACGTTCTGGCTCACGTAGGGGGTCTCGGTGGGGGTGAGGATGACGCGGTCGGGTACCGCGGAGGCGACGTGCACGAGCGCGGGGCTCACAGGAGGCGGGTTGAGGCCGCCGGCGGCGTAGGCGAGGCCTCCGCCGAGGGTGGCGAGGGCCACGGCGGCGGCGACTCCGCCGGCCACCAGGGCTGTGCGGGGGCGGATGCGCGTGAGGGCACGCGTGAGCTGATCGCTCTTCATTCGGGGTGCTGTCCTTCGATGGATGGGTAGGCGGGTACGACGGCGATCACGCTAGTGAAGCGGTGGCACGCTCCCGGGCCGGCCGCTTGAGATTTCACGCCGCGTTCACGGCCACGGCGTGTCGAAACCGGCCAGGGCAGGTTTCTTCGCCCAGCGTTCACCCAGCAAACGTGACGCTGCTCTGGCACACGGAGCCTCCGATGCGATAGGGGCCCGCTCCTGCCCTCGGTGGCGCAGCCCGCGCTCGACCCGCGAGGATGAACGCATGACTCCTGCCGACGCTGCCGCCACCCCCGCTCACGCTGCGACACCCGCCCTGCGGGTGCCCGAGAGCGCGGCGGCCAGGGGGGCCGTGGAGGTCGCTCGGGAGTTCCACACGACCGCGCTCGTGGAGCACTGCATCCGCTCGTACCTGTTCGCCGCCGAGCTCGGGCGCACCACGGGTCTGGCCTTCGACGACGAGCTGCTCTTCGTCGCGGCGATGCTGCACGACCTGGGACTCGCCGACGCCTTCGACCACGCCGAGACCTCGTTCGAGCTCTCGGGAGGCGACGTGGCACGGGTGTTCGCCGCCGGTGCGGGCTGGCCGCCGCCGCGTCGCCGCCGCACGGCCGAGATCATCGACCGCCACATGGCCGACTCGGTCGACCCAGCGGTCGATCCGGAGGGCTACCTGCTGTGCGAGTCCACCGGCCTCGACATCTCGGGCCGCGGCGCCGAGCGCTGGTCCCCCGCGTTCCTCGACGCCGTGCTCGCGGCGCACCCTCGAGGCGCTCTTGCCGAGGACTTCCTGGCCTGCTTCGAATCCCAGGCGGCCAGAAAGCCCCACTCGGCCCCCGCGGCCGCCCTGGCTTCGGGCCTCGCGATCCGCCTGCGCGCCAACCCCCTCGGAAGTTGAGAGGTCGCCGATCCGTCCGTAACTTTACCGTACGTACGGTATGGTTACGGTCATGAGAAGCAACTCACGCACCGAGATCCTCGAAGCCGCCCTGCGCGTGGTCGACGCCGGGGGCGGGGCCGACATCACCTACCAGTCGGTGGCCGCGGAGGCCGGGCTCACCAAAGCCGGCCTCATGTACCACTTCCCCTCGAAGGACGCGATGATGGTCGCCGTCATCGAGCACGTGATCGACCGCTGGCAGACCGAACTGCAGGCCGAGCTGCCTGTGCCGCTCGAGCAGTCGACCCTGGCGGAGCGGGTGCGCGCCTTCGTGACGTTCGCGAGCGACGGAGGGGTGAGCCCCGGCGAGTTCGTGGTGTTCTCCGAGGCCGTGCGCCGGCCGGAGCTCGCGGCTCCGTGGCTCGCCTACCTGCAGCGCTGGTTCGGTTTCGGCGCCGCCACCGAGGGGAACGCCTCCACACTCATGCTCGCGTGGTTGGCCACGAACGGTCTGTGGATCGCGGAGTCGACCGGCATCCTCGAGCTGTCGTCCGCGCAGCGCGAGGCCCTGGTGGGGCGCATCGTGGGTCTGCTCGACGAACCCGCGGCCCGCTGAACCCACGGCGCCCGACCCGACCCCACCCGATTCGACCCGACCCGACCCGACCCGACAAGGAGACCCCATGTTCACCATCGTTCCCGCTTCCTCCGCCGCCATCCCCGAGGCCTCCGAGGCGCTGGCCTCGGCCTTCGAGCACGACACCGTGATGGGCACCCTCACCCGCGGATCCGACGCGAGGGGGCGCCTGGCCCGGCTCTTCGGAGCGCTCACCCGATCCGGAGCGCTCAAGGGCGGCCGCCTGGATCTCGCACGACGCGACGACGACGGCCTCATCCTGGGCGCAGCCATCTGGGAGCAGCCGGGCCACCACACCTCCCTGGCGGCTCAGGCGCGCGAGCTGCCCGCGTTCCTGCGGGCGCTCGGGGTGGGTGGGCTGCTCGCGGCGATGAAGGTGCAATCGGCCCTCGCGCTCCACCGGCCGGCCGAACCGCACTGGTACCTGGCGCAGATCGGGGTGACCGCCGAAGCGCGCGGCCTCGGGGTCGGATCGGCGCTCCTCCGCCGGCGCCTCGACGCGATCGACCTGGCCGCCGAGGCCGCCTACCTCGAATCCTCGAACGAGCGCAACCGCGCGCTCTACCGCCGCCACGGATTCACCTCGATCGGCACGATCGCCGGCATCCCGAACGCCCGCCCGGCCGCCATGTGGCGCCCGCCGACCTTCCTCCGCCCCACCGCGCAGCCGCTCCCGGCCACCTGAGCCGCGGCGGGGTCAGCGGGCGAAGAGACGGGCGGCGAGGCGGCGGAGCCAGGAGCGGCGCGGGGCACCCCACCCGTAGCGAGACGTGAGCGCCGCAGACACGGCCGCGAAGGGCCGAGCCCCCACAGCCACACCCGCCCGGCGCACCCCCGCCTGGTGCACCCGCAGCACCCGGCCGAGCAGCACCCAGCTGGGGCGGCCCTCCGCATCCCACGCGCCGCTGCCGATGCCCACGAAGTCGCCGCGGTCGTGCGGTTTCGAGGTGAGGGGCAGCCCGAGCAGGGTGCCACCGGCTTCGCGCGCCACGACGAGCACAGGGCGATCCTTGCCGCGGCCGTCGTTCTCCTCGTAGGGCACCCAGGTCCAGACGATCTCGCCCGGATCGGCCTGGCGGTCGTTCCGTGGCCGGTAGGAGAGGTCGACAGCACCCACCCGCCGCGGGTCGACCTCGGCGGTGGCGGTGCGCCCCGACCGCCCCGGGCTCTCGGAGGGACTCGGGCTGCCGTGGCGATCGCGCATGCGGCCGACCATAACAGCCGAGCGGATCGTTGACCGACATGAACGATCCGAGAAATGCCGGGTCGGGATGCGCGACCGGTGCGCCCACCCGGGTTTGAATGTGCTGTGCTGTCCCGACCCCTCGCCGCCCTTCTCACGGTCGCCCTCGCCGCCGCTGTCATCGTGGGTGCCCCCGCCGCCCCTGCCCTCGCCGCCGACTACCCCAGCTGGGACGACGTGGTCGCCGCCCGCGCGAGCGAGAGCGCCAAGCAGTCCGAGATCACCGAGATCACCCAGATCATCGCCGACCTCGAGACCCGCGCCGAGGCCGCCCGAGAACTCCTGCGGCAGCGCACCGACGAGAGCGCCGCCGCCGACAGCGCCCTCGCCGCCGGCCAGGCCAAGGCCGACTCCCTCGCCGCGAGCTCCGCCGCGGCGGCCACCCGCGCCGCCGACTCCAAGCGCCGCGCCGCCGTGCTCGCCGCCCAGTTCGTGCGCACCGGCGGCCGCGACCTCACCACCCAGCTGCTCACCTCCACGGGCGGGCAAGCGGATGACCTTCTCGGCCAGCTCAGCTCGGCCGGCCAGCTCACCCAGGCGGTCAACGGCGTCTACGCCCAGGCGGAGCAGGACAGCAACACCTCCGCCGCCCTCAGCGAGCAAGCCGCGGTGGCCACCGACCGGCTCACCACCCTCGCCGCCGCCGCACAGGCCGCCCTCGAGGAGGCTGCCGCAGCCCAGCAGGCCATGGTGGCCGCCCTGCAGGAGCAGACCGCGCACGAGGCCGAGCTGCAGGCGCAGCTCGCGAGCCTCACGAGCACCGTCGCCACCACCGAGCAGCAGTACCAGGAGGGCGTGGCCGCCGCCGCTGCAGCCGCTGCCGCAGCCGCGGCGGCCGCCGCAGCCTCCGCGCACCAGGGCGGCGCCGTGGTGGGCCCCGTCTCCGCCGACGCCCAGGCCCTCGCCGAGGAGCTCATGGGCTACGTGGCCAGCGGCCAGTTCCACGGATCCAGCCCCGACCACATCTTCGAGATCGCCTGGATCGCCCAGGGCCAGGAGGTGGAGAACTGCGGCATCGACGTCGTCATCCTGCAGGCCATGGTGGCCGCCGTGCGCGCGTTCGGCAGCGCCGGCGTGAGCGACATCAGCCGCCGCTGCACCGGCCAGATCGAGGGCGCGGGCACCGCGAGCGCGCACTACCGCCAGGGCGGCGGCCACGCCGTGGACTTCACCTCGGTGGGCGGCGTGCCCACCACGGGCGCCAACGACGCCTCGCTCGCCCTCATCGCCGTGCTCGACCCGATGATGCCGAACGGATCGCGGGTCGGCCAGTCCCAGTGCCGGTACGCGGCCGGCAACGAGCCCGAGTTCATCAACTTCGTCGACTTCTCCGACACCTGCAACCACCTGCACATCGACGACTTCTGACCCGAGACGCCACCCTCGTCGACCGTCACGGGGTTTCCCGTGACCTGCGCACGGAAAGTGCCTAGACTGGCCACCCAGGTGCGTCAGGGAGACGGGGGGACGACATGGCCGGGATCTTCGACCCCGCGCTGGCCGACGAGGCCATGGTGGAGCAGATCGACGGGCGCTGGTTCCTCACCGTGCGCCGCTTCACGGGCGACGTGCTCGCGAGATCGCCGCTGCACGTCTCCGGTGACTTCCCGACTGCCGTGCTGAAGCTCGCCACGCGACTGCTGCAGCGCTGGCACATCGAGTACAGCTCCACCGCCGACTGGGTGGAGTACCACGGCACCTGGAGCACCCCGGTGCAGCCCTACAACCCGCGGGCCAACACCGTGCGCCTCTGACCCTCGCGGATCGCGGATCGCTGATCGCTGATCGCTGGGCGCTGGCGCTGGGCCCTCGGCGCCTCGGGGATGCTCCCCGTTGGCGGGTGGGGGGCTGGTGTTGCGTCGGAGCCGCAGTCCCCCGCCCGCTGCGCGGGCTCCCGCCAGGCCCGATGCCCGCGGCTCCGACGCAACACCAGCCCCCCACCCTCCCGCCGCACGTTCACCTCTGTGGTGCGCGCTTCTTCTTCTGTTGGGCGTGAGTCCGCTTCTGTTGGGTCAGGTCTTGAGGGGCTTCCATTTCGGGAGGGGGATGGGGGTGGGTTCGGTCGCGGGGGGATGTCGGCGGAGACGGATCGAGGATCGGAGGTAGAGGAAGGCGAGGGCGCCGTCCCGCACTGTGCTCAGGGCGAAGATCAGCGCGTCGTCGGCCGAGGTGACGACGGAGACGATGCTGAGGGCCGCGTTGAGTGCGAGGAGGGTGCCGATCACGAAGCCTGCGCGGGGGCGCGACGTCATGCGCCACCGGGCTCGAGGGGGCGCGATCGGCTCCCCGCGGCCTCGGAACGCACGAGTGCCCACGAAGTACACCGCCAGGAGGAGCACGTCTCCTGCGAACAGGTGCACGGGAAACGGCAGGATGCGCGGGAGGAACACGGCGTTCGCAGCCCCGACGAGCGCCACACCGGCGACGACGAACAGCACTTTCCACCGGGTCCTGCGGATGCGGAGCATTCCGCGAGACTATCGCCGATAAGGCTCAGGGGGTGGGGACAGGGACCGGGAGGGTGCGGACGCTTCGGACGGAGAGTGCGGCTAGGGAGGCCAGGACGATGAGGGCGGCGCAGGTGAGGAGCGTGGGGGTGGTGCCGACGGCCTGGGAGATCGGGCCCACCAGGACCTCGCCTAGAGGGATCGCCACGAAGGAGCCGACCATGTCGTAGGAGTAGACGCGGGAGAGGGCTTGTCGGGGGATGTGGGTCTGGAGGGACTGGTCCCAGGCGATCGCGAAGATCTCCAGTGCGATGCCGCCCAGCGCGAAGGCCGCGATGAGCGCGGGGAGGGTGGGCGCGATGCCCAGGGTGGCTACCGGGACCGCTGTGACCGCCATGAGTCCGACCCCGATGCCCAGCGCTCGGCGGGGGCGCCAGCGCAGCGCGATCAGGGCGCCGATCGCCAGGCCGACGGTCTGGGCTGCTACGACGAGACCCCATCCGCCGCGGCCGAAGGAGGCATCCGCTACGACCGGGCCGAGCACCGTGGTGGCTCCCACGAAGGCCGCGTTGAGCACACCGAACTGGGCCACCACCACCCAGACCCAGCGGCGGCTCGAGAATTCGCGCCATCCCTCTCTCAGGTCGTGGAGCACCGAGGGGGTCTTGCGCGGGGCGGCGTCGTCGGGGTTCGGGCGGCGGGGCGGGAGGCGCACCATGGCGTAGAGGGCCGCCGCAAGGGCGAAGCCGGCCGCATCGATCGCGAGGCCCCAGCCCGGGCCGACGACGCTCACGAGGGCGGCTCCTGCGGCCGCTCCCACGATGCCCGAGGCGTTCAGGCCCAGACGGAGGAGCGCGTTGGCGGGGCGGAGCAGGGCCTCGGGCACCGTGTCGGGCACGAGCGCGGCCGCCGCGGGGAGGCCGACCGCCGCGACCGCCCCGTTGAGCACGCTGAGGAGCACGAGAAGAGGGATCGTCGCCGAACCGGTGAGCACGAGCGCCGCGACCGCCCCCTGGGTCGCTGCAGCGGCGAGGGAGGCGCCCACGAGCACGAGGTGCCGCGGGAGGCGGTCGGCGATGACACCGCCGAGGAGCAGCACCGCCACATTCGCGATCGAGCGGGCCGCGACGACGAGCCCGAGGTCGGTCACCGAGCCCGTGAGGTCGAGCACCGCGAAGGCGAGAGCGATCGGCGCCACTGCGTTGCCGAGGATGCTCGTGGTGCGCGCCGCCAGCAGCCACCGGAAGGCCGCGAACCGCAGCGGATTCTGCGCGGCGGTGGATTCCGATGGCGTCATGGGCGCTTGAGGGGGAAGAGTGCTGCGGTCATCGAGACCGGGGCGGTGCCCGGCGTGCGCGGGGCCCTGGCCTCGGCGTGGAGAAGCGCGGAGGCCCCGCCCACGAGCGTCACGACGCGGTCCCATACCCGGGGGTCCACCCAGAGCTCCGCATCCGTCGTGACGGTCGGCCCCTCCGCGCGCGACGCCGACCGGCGACGCAGCTCACCGACGAGCGCCTCGATGTACAGCGCCCGCTCTTCGGCACTCCGCGCGAGCGGTTCAGCAGCCGAGGCGGCCTCGCCGAGCGAGAACGGCCGGGCGGAGGATTCGTGCCGGTACCGCTTCGCGTCTCCCCCGCGCACCCGCACGACCTCGACCACGCGCACGAGGCCCGCGCGTTCGAGCACCCTCAGGTGGTAGCTCGCGGTCGCCTGCGAGAGCCGCAGCTCGCGCCCCGCCTCGGCCGCGCTCAGTGCGGCCCCGGTGAGCAGGGAGAGCAGCTGCAGGCGGATCGGATGCGCCGTCGCGCGGAGTTCGTCGAGGCTGGCCATGCGATCATTCTCGGGCGGGATCCCACCCACCACCAAAAGTGTCTTTGGGGGTTGCTCGTCAGGGGGCTGGGTGCAGGGTGGCGAGGAGGCGGGCGACTTCGGCTCGGGCCGGGGCGTCGAGGCCCCGGACCGGGCGCGGGAGGCAGTCGGGGGCCACGAGCTCGAGGTGCTCGGCGATCGCGGCGGTCACGCGGTAGCTGCCGTGGCGGGCGAAGAGCGCCCACAGGGGCTCGAGACGGGCCGACTCAGCCGCCGCTGTCGCGTGGTCGCCCGCGAGGGCCGCACGGGTGATGGCGAGTGCTGGCGCGGGGAGCGTGCCCCCGATCACCGAGTACCACGCGTCGCACCCGGCCGTGAGGCCTCTGGCTGCCGCGCTGTCGCCCGAGACGCCCACGGTCACGCCGGCCGGGATGTGCTCGCGGATCGCGGCCACGCGCGCTGCCGCCTCATCCGCACCGGCCGGGACACCGGGGATCTTGATCGAGGCCACGTGCGGGAGCTCGGCGATCCGGCCGTAGAGGTCGTCGGTGAAGGTGACGTGCGTGGTGCCGGGGTTGTCGTAGACCACGAGCGGCACGTCGAGCCCTGCCGTGACGTTGGCGAAGAGGCCGAACACCTCGTCGTCGCCGAGCGCCTGGTACGTGACCGGGGCGAGCAGCACCGCGCTCGCGCCGGCCTCCTGTGCGTCGTCGGCGAGGCGCTGCACCTGGGAGGTGCGGAGGGCGCCGATCCCCACCATCACCGGCACGTCGCCCGCGTGCTGCACCGCGGCGAAGGCGACACGGCGGCGCTCGTCGCGATCCAGGTAGAGATACGAGCCCGTCGATCCGAGGGCGGTGATCGAGTCGACCCCGGCCGCCACGAGCCGCTCGAGCAGGCGCGTGTAGGCGGCCTCGTCGAAGGCGTCGTCGCGGAGCGGAGTGAGGGGGAAGGCGCTGAGACCGGTGAACGCGCCGCTTGGAGAAGCCGGGCCGGTCGAGATGGTGCCGGTCATCGATCCGTCTCCCCCGCGATCTCGCGCAGGGTCGCGAGGTGGCCCCTCCAGGCGTCGCGGCCCTGGCGGGTGAGGGTGAGCGAGGTGCGGGGCATCTTGCCCGCGAACGACTTGCCGACCGCCACGTAGCCGGCCGCCTCGAGCGACGACACCTGCTTGCTCAGCGCGGAGTCCGTGATCTCCACCGCATCGCGCACCTCCTTGAAGCCGAGTGTGCCCGCGCGGTCGAGAGCCGCCACGATCGAGAACCGCACGGGGTTCTGCAGCAGGTCGTCGAGCCGGTGCCTGGGGTGCTGGTCGGTGGTGGTCACGAGCGGGCCTCGCGGGCTGCGCAGACGAAGGCCACGACGAGCACGAGGCCGGAGGCGATGCCGGCGAGCAGAACGGATCCGTGCGCCCAGATCACCACCGAGATGGCGGCCGCGTAGGCCAGGAACCAGCTCGCGATGTATGCGGTCCAGCGGCGGCTGCGGGCGAAGGCGGAGCGGCCCTGGATGCTCACCATGAAGAAGATGAGCAGCGCGAAGGTCACGCCCAGCGTGCCGACGTAGGCGAGGCCGAACGCGTCGCCCGTGGTGAGGGCCATGGCGAACGTGCCCATCGAGGTCGCCACGCCGAGCGCAAGGATGAAGGTGATGTAGGGCCACCTGGTGGCGTTGTGGGCGGAGCGGCTGAGGCGGTCGGCCTTCTCGAGCAGCTGCTGGGCCTCGGAGGAGGTGAGGGTGGGTGTGGGGTCCATGACGTGTTCCCTTCGTTGCCTCCATCCTCCCAACTACTTGCTTTTTTGGCAAGTACTTTCTTCTCGGGTTCATCCGCGGATGGACCCGATCCGGGCCGAGCGGACATTCTTAGATGTGAGCACTTCTGATCTGGATGAACCGGCCGCCTGGCGGGCATCGCTCGAGGGCAGCGACCGCGCCTTCGGTCAGCTCTTCGACGCGCACCACGCACGCGTCTACGCCAGGGCGCTTCAGGCCACGGGGTCGTCTCACGACGCCGAGGAGGTGACCGCCACCGTCTTCTTCGAGTGCTGGCGCCTCCGACACCGCGTGCGCGTGGTCGACGGGTCGATCATCGGATGGCTGCTCGTCACGACCACGAACACCGCCAGGAACCTGGATCGGTCGCGCAGGCGCTATCGGGCCCTGCTCGCCCGCCTGCCGACGGATCATGCGCAGCACGACCACGCCGACGACGTGGCCGGGCGCCTCGACCAGGCCGCGGTCGACGACCGCACCAGGGCGGAGTTCGACAAGCTCTCCACCCGCGACCGGGAGGTGCTGGTGCTCTGCCTCGTCGAGGGATTCAGTGCCGCAGCCGCGGCGGCCGTGCTCGGCATCCCCGAGGGCACCGTGAAATCCCGACTCGCCCGCGCTCGACGACGACTCTCCGAGGGCGTGTCCGGCGATCACGACAGGTTTGCTCAGGAGGCACCCCATGACGCTCGATCCTGATCGCCGCGACGCCATCCGCGCCCTGGTGCTGGAGAACTCCCGCACAGCGCGGCCCGAGCGGTCGGCGCGACTCCGTGTCGCCGCAACAGCCTCGGCGGCTGTGGTGGTCGTCGCGATCGCCGCGGCCGCGGTCACCGTGGCGGGGCTCGGCCTCACGGGGGCGCCGCTCGCCGCGGATCCGTCGCCCACCTCGTCCGCAGCCTCCGGACCGCAGACCGAGGGTGAGCCCGCGGTGTGGTTCCTGTCCGATCCGTCATCGGTGAACCCGGACAGCACGAGCCTCGATGTGGACGTGTCTAGGATGGCGTGCTCCTCCGGCGTCACCGGCGACACGCTGGAGCCCGTCGTGACGTACACGGAGGCGAGTGTCGTCATCCGGATCGATGTCGCCCCCCTGGCTCTGGGCGACGCCACCTGCGTGGGCAACGAGTCCGTGCCCGTGGTGGTCGAACTGTCGGAACCGCTCGGTGACAGGACGCTCATCGACGGATCCTGCGATCGCCCCGGCGCGCGAGGCACCTCCCTCTGCCTGACGGCCGAGCGCTACCCGGTCGGCTCGGACGCCCCCGCCGAGGATCCCCTCCCGTCGTCGCCGTCCAGCCCACCGGCCATCGACGACACCCTCCTGACCGCGCAGTCCGCGTACGACATCTGCGCGGCGGCCGCCGATCCCTGGGACTCCGGCGTCTCGACTCCGCAGGGCGATCTGCCGCCCGCACCGACGATCAGCATCGCACCCATCGATGAGAGCGAGGTCGACCAGTACGTCGAGGGGGTCTGGACGGTCGTCATCCCCGTCGTCCGCGATCGGCCCGACGGCCCCGAGGACGGCATCAAGGTCTGCACGGTCGAGGGCACCGTCGATGCCCCGACGGTCGCGGTCACCGACGCGCAGGCATGAGTGAGGAGGAGCCCATGGAGAAGTACGACATCAAGAAGAGCCACAAGGAGCTCTACGCGCCGCGCGGGAAGGGCTTCGTTCTCGTCGACGTGCCTGAGCTCCAGTACATCGCTGTCGATGGGCACGGCGATCCGAACACCTCGAGCGACTACGCCGACGCGGTCGAGGCCCTCTTCTCGGCCGCCTACGCGGTGAAGTTCGCGAGCAGGAACGACCTCGGGCGTGACTTCGTGGTGGGGCCGCTGGAGGGCCTGTGGCGGGCGGATGACATGAGCACCTTCAGGTCACGCGAGAAGGACGAGTGGGACTGGACGATGCTGATCTCCCAGCCCGACTGGATCATCGGCGACATGGTCGCATCCGCTGTCGAGAAGGTGTCGGTGAAGAAGGATGTGCGCGCGCTCGGGCTTCTGCGTCTCGTGACGCTCGCCGAAGGCCTGTCGGTTCAAGCCCTGCACATCGGCTCCTACGACGACGAGACGCCGCTCCTCGACGACCTGCACGACCGCTACCTCCCCGCCCACGACCTCACGTTCAACGGCGACCATCACGAGATCTACCTCAGTGACGCGCGCAGAACCGAACCGGCCAAGCTCAGGACGGTCATCCGTCAACCCGTGGCACCGAGGTGAGCGCCGAACGGCGCACCCGGGGGTGCCGGGTGCGCCGAACGGGTGGTGCAGTGGTGCCGGGTGCGGCTACTGCTGGATGAAGGCGAGGAGGTCGGGGTTGATGACGTCGGCGTGCGTGGTGAGCATGCCGTGCGGGTAGCCCTCGTAGATCTTGAGCGTCGCGTTGCTCAGGAGCTCGGCCTGCTTGAGCGAGGCATCCTTGTAGGGGACGACCTGGTCGTCGTCGCCCTGGGTGACGAGCACGGGAACCGAGATCGCCTTCAGGTCGTCGGTCTGGTCGGTCTCGGAGAAGGCCTTGATGCCCTCGTAGTGGGCCAGCGCGCTGCCCATCATCCCCTGACGCCACCAGTTGTCGACCACGGGCTGCGAGAGGGTGACGCCCGGCCGGTTGAAGCCGTAGAACGGGCCGGCGGCCACGACCTGGTAGAACTCGGCGCGGTTGGCGGCGAGCGCGCTGCGGAAGCCGTCGAACACGTCGATGGGCGTGCCCTCCGGGTTGGCCTCGGTCTTCACCATCAGCGGGGGCACCGACGACACGAGGATCGCCTTCGCCACACGACCCTGGGGCTCGCCGTACTGGGCGACGTAGCGGGCCACCTGGCCGCCACCGGTCGAGTGACCGATGTGCACGACGTTGCGGAGGTCGAGGTGCTCGACCACGGCCGAGGCGTCGCTCGCGTAGTGGTCCATGTCGTGGCCGGTGCCGATCTGCGACGACCTGCCGTGACCCCGGCGGTCGCTCGCGACGACGCGGTAGCCCTTGTCGAGGAAGTAGAGCATCTGCGCGTCCCAGTCGTCAGCCGAGAGCGGCCATCCGTGGTGGAACATGATGGGCTGCGCGTCGTGGCTGCCCCAGTCCTTGTAGTAGATCTCCGCGCCATCATCCGTGGTCACGAACCCCATGATCGACCTCCAAATTCTGTCGAACCAAGCTGCGCTCGGGACGACTGCCGGGAACTGCATTCCTCGCTGACGCCAGGAATGCGACCACAGTAACCCCGGGGTGACGCCGTGTCGCCGGGTCTCGGCAGGGTTCCGACAACTGTTCAATCGGGCTTCGTCAGGAGGTCGATTCCAGCACCGCCACGCCGGCCCCGATGGCCCACTCGTTCGTCAACGCGGCCAGCTGCGGAACGTCCTGGAGCACCACCCCGCCGGAGGTCAGCACCACCACGACGCCGTCCCGCACCACCTGCACTCCCGTCATGTCGAGCTGAGCGGCCGGGTCGTACCCGCCGCCGACCTTGAGCGCCCAGGCGCCCGCGGCCTCCACCCTGGCGTCCTCCACGTTCCAGCCGAGCGGCTGCATGCTCTCCTCGGTGTACTCGGGATCGCGCGAGACCCCCACCGCGATCGCTCCGTACTGCGAGACGTCGATGCTCGAGCCGTCCGTCTCCGGCGTGAACCAGCTGCAGGTGAGTGCCGGGCCGTCGGCTCCCGTGCTGACGCCGTTCTCGCTGCCGTCGAGCTCGATGAGGCCGTCGACGGCCGGGCCGAGCGCTGACCGCACCTCGTCGCAGGTGGGGTAGCCGTCGGATCCGGTGGTCGTCGCGGGCTCTTCGCCCGGTGCCGCCGCCGGTTCCGAGGCCGCCGCCGACGGCTCCGGCTCCCCGACGCGCGATGCGGTCGTGGGCTGCCCCACCTGACCGCTGCACCCGCTGAGCACCGCCCCCGTCAGCGCCACGAATACCAGAACGACCGTGCGTGCGGCCTTCACTCGGCGAACTCCCATGCGACCCTCTCCTCGTCGACTCCCCTCGACGCTATTGGCCCGCCCCCACCGCGTTCAAGTCGACGATCCAGCGGATCAGCCGCAGTACTCCTTGAGGTTGATGGTCGCGCGGCTGACGTCGATGATGTTGATGGTGAGGCCGTCGACGCTCGTGAAGTGGATCCAGCTCGAGCCGTCGGTGAGGCGGTAGCCGGGCCGTCCGGTGGCATCGGTGAACGGCTCCGCATCCGGATACGCGGTGAGCAGCTCGTCGACGGTCGAGCCCGCCGCGATGCCGGCATCGGTGCTGGGCTTCTGCGTGATGTCGAGGCTGCTGCTGGGGCCCGTGGTCGCCACCGCGATGAGAGCCGGATCGGATCCGTCACCGACACCCACCACTCCGCTCTCGAAGAACGAGGCGACGCCCGGCCGGCAGCCCTCCTCGCCTGCAGCCACCTCGGCGAGGACCTCGGCGACGGGGCGATCGAGCTGCACCGGGCCGATGCCCGTGTAGGTGATATCCCACGTCGACATGTCGGCGGGATCGTAGGGCGGTCCGGCCTCGGGTGTCGAGGTGGGGGTGGGGGCGCCGGTCGGCGTGGGCGTTGGCGTCGGGCTCGGGTTCGCCGCCGCCGAGGGGCTGGACGCGGCTGTGGGGCTGGAACTCGGCGCCGCGCTCTCCCCCACGCACCCGGCCGCGGTCAACGCGACCGCCGCCACCATCACGATCGCCGCGACCCGCCTGCGTACCCTCATCCTGCTCCCCCGTTGTTGCCGACCCTCACCCTACACGTGTCGAACAGTCCAGGATCCCCGGGTACGTCACGAGCGCTCTCGAGCTCCTCCGGTGTCGTGCTCGACCACCTCTACTGCCACTGAGTCCCAGCGGTGCAGTTCGGTGCCCGCCTCCGGGTGCTGCGAGGTGATGTAGTACAGCCCGGGCCAGGCGAGCGCGGCGATGGGTGGGCCGTCGGGGTCGGGATTGGCGAGGGTCACACCGGCGGCGGAGGCCACATCGCGCCCCACATGGAACGGCAGACCGACCACATGCGGCACCGTCACCCTCTCAGCGTCGCGACCCGTCATGCCCCGACGGTACGCCACCCGACCCACCCGGACCAGCCCCCGAGGCGGTGTCTCGGAGGAGGTGCTGGGTGCGGCGGTTGAGGCTGAGGTTGCTGAGGCCGAGGAGCGCGAAGAACCCGACGAAGAGCAGCTGCCACCAGTTCTGGGTGACCGCGGCGTAGACGGCGAGTGCGACCATGGCGACGAGCAGTACGCAGTTGACGACCTCCCGCACCCGCGCCAGCTTCAGCTGGGTCTGCAGCGACGGCGCGACATCGGGCGGCCACGGATCGGACCACGAGCGCCGGTGGAGCCACACGGTCCCGAGCGACAGCACGATGGTCGCCGCGACCAGCACGAGGGCGCCCAGGATGCTCCACGGCGGAGTCGCGATCACCAGCCCGCCCAGCACGGCGAGCACGCCCGATCCGCCGACCGCCAGCCACCCCGCGGCGCGCGGCGTCACGCGATCCGCCCGCAGCCGCAGCCGCAGCCGCAGCCGCAGCCCAAGCCCACCAGCAGCACCACCATCGTGACCCCCGATCCCCTGGGAGAAGCTTCACCCGCCGCGCACCGCACCGCAAGAGGTCGCGGTGGAGTCGACCGCGTCACCGCGGTCGGTGCATCGCTGGGCGGCCTCGCATCGTGTCGGGTGATCAGCGAGGGGGGTTGCGGGTGACGCGGCCACGGCGGTGGGCGGTCGTGCGGCGCCCTCTCGCGACGTGGCGGCTCTGCCCTCGCGGGTCGGCGACCATGCGCTCGGCGTCGAGGGCGTGCGCCGGCTCGCTGACGGGTGGTTGCTCGTCGACCCCGTGGGAGGGCGCTCGCCGCTTCCGGCGCCGAGCGGCCACGACGCCCCGCACGATGGTCGCCGCGGCATAGAGCAGCAGAACGGATGCGCCGACCGGGATCAACCACGCCCTCGCGCTGCCACCGGTCGAGGTGTTGACGAACCCGATGAGGGGAACGGAGTACCAGACGCGCCCCATCACCTGGCCCTCGACCACCGGATCCTTGTCGGCGACACTGTTGTTGTCGCCCTTGAAGATGAAGGTCCTGGTGCCATCGGCAGCCAGGTTGACGCTCGTCACACGATGCGTGATGACCCCGGGCACGTTGGGTCGGATCTGGTACGTGACCACATCTCCCACGCGGATGTCGTCGGTCGCGACGGGCTTCACGATGAGCAGCGTGCCAGGGGGCAGGCCGGGTTCCATCGAGCTGGTCAGCACCGTGAGGGGGATGGCGTTCGCGATGCGGGGCACCGCGATGACAGCCGCCCCGAGCGCGAGCACTAGGAGGAGCAGGGCGAGAGCGAGCGACCGCGAGACCATCCTCACGAGTCCACCCTCTTTCGGAGCCGCCATGGTCAGGCCCCCTTCTGGAGGGTGAACTGCTGAGCCGTCGAAGAGGTGCACTCCGTGACGCGCAGCGCGGGATGGCCTCGCGGCGTGAGCCCGCCCGCCGTGTCGAGGCAGAGGTTGTTGCGGTTGCGCAGCAGGAAGGTGCCCGAGCCCGGTGCGATGGCCACCACCTCCCACTTCTGAGCACTGACGGAGCTCGCCGTGCGCAAGATGGCACTGTGGTCGCTCGGGCTGTCCCAGAAGAGACTCGACGACGAGAGGGGCGTGACCTTGAGGTAGGGGCCGTCGACCACGAACTTCCACAGCTGGTCGGCGCGAGGGGAGCACGTCGTTCCCACGAGAGCCTCTCCCGCGTAGTAGGCCCCGCGCTCTCCCGAGACGCAGAGCTGGTTCGCGACGTTCTTGATGGAGTACCAGCTCGTCGAGGTGATCCATGCGGTCGCGTGCAGAACGGCCGGGGACTCGGGTGACGCGGCTCCCGGGGCGGCGCTGCTGATCGCGCGCACCGTGTAGCGGTAGTAGGTGGAGACGGTGAGACCGGTGTCGGTGAACTGTCGTCTCGAGGCGGGCACGGTGCCGACGAGCGTGGTTCCGCGGTAGACCTGGTACCCGGTGACGGCGGAGGTGTCCGACGGTGCGGCCCAGGTGAGCGAGATGGTGCTGTCGGTCTCGCTGACCTTGGTGGTCGCTCCCGGTGTGACGGTGCCGGCCACGGATTGGCTCGCGGTCGCCGTCGTCGTGCTCGTCCACGAGCCCTGCGCCGCGGAGACGACGGAGGTCGCTGCCACGCTCTCTCCGCTCAACGCGAACCGCTGGGCCTGCGTCACGGCGGTGCGCACGCAGTAGACGGCCTTCGCCGCGGGCGCCAGGGTGCCGGTGAGAGCGGCGACCGTCGACCAGGTCGCGGAGGGGCCGGATGCGACGGTGGAGGCGGTGCACCCGGCGCTCGACGACACGGCCCAGACGTGCACGTCGACCGCTTGCGACAGGGGTGTGACCGCCTGCGCGCCGAGTCGGAGTGTGTAGGGGGCAGGGATCGTGCCGGTGTTCGTGATGGTGATGGGGGCTGTGGCGGTGAGAGCACTCGACGAGTACGTCTTGGCCACCGCGGAGAAGCCCGACTGGGTGACCGCCAGCTTTCCCGGGGCGACCACGGCGGATGCGGTGTGCTCGGTCGTCATCCAGCTCGCCGCCGCGGACGGCGCGCCGGCGGGCGCGATGCCGAGCGGTGCGGCGAGGGCCACGACGAGAGCGGTGATGACCGCTCCGGTCGCCGAAGCACGGCTGCGGGTGAGGATGCGGGAGCCGCGGGAGGCGCGTGGCCGTCGCGGCCGGAGGCCCGTCGGAGAATCGGTCATGGCGTTCAGACCTGCGTTCCGACGAGGTGCAGGAGGAAGCCGGTCGACGGCTGGCCCTGGCTGGCGGCGGGGGCGTCGAGGGGCAGGGTCGCCGAGACGCACAGCACCCGGCTCTCACCGGCGGGCACCGTGACGGCGACCGCGCCGGGTGCGGGGGCCCCGAAGGTGCCCGTCCAGCTGGAAGCGGGGGCGCCGGCAGTGCACGAACCCCCGGACGACGCCGCGCCGACCCCGAAGACGAGCGCTGCGGCGAACGGCGAGGTGGAGGCCCCACCGACACCGGTCAGGCCCGAGACGGAGATCGAGAGCGGCACCGCACCGGTGTTCGTGACCGTGACCGGCCCCGTCCTGGTCGCCCCCGGGTAGAGGGCGTCGGTGGGCATCGAGATGGTCGACACCGTCAGTTCGGCCGTGCCGGAGGTGAGCACGGAGGTCTCCGCGAGGGCGGGTTCGCTTGTGGTGAGCAGAGCGAAGGTGCCGGAGGCGCCTGCGGCGGTCGCGAGCGTGGCGCCCCCGATGATGAGCACGACGAACACGACGATGCCGCGCAACCGAGAGCGGGGGCGGGCGTGACGCGCAGCTGCGCGGCGTGTGCCGGTGCGTGCTGCTGCGGTAGCTGCTGCTGCTGTCATCCCGTCACCCCTTCTCGGTGTCGTCATCGTCTGTTCGTCGTCATCGTCTGTTCGTCGTCATCCGGTCAGGTGCCGGAGCCCGTTGGATCAGACCTGGGTGAGTGTGACGGCCAGGGCGTTCAGGTCGACCGACCCGAGCTGGGTCGAGTTCTCGAATCCCGCGGTCGAGCTCTTCGGGTAGGTGATCGTCACGTTCACCGTGACGGTCTGCGAGACTCCGGCAGCGCCGGCCGTGACCGTGTAGGGGGCAGAACCCTCCGAGATGCCTTCTCCGCTCGCGGTGAGCACCGCACCGGCCGACAGGTAGTCGGCGAGAGCGACATCGGCGGGAACACTGGTCGACGAGGCGGTGATCGACGCCGGGTCGACATCGAGGGTCGCGACGAGGTTGTCTCCCTCCGCCGTGATGGCCATGTCCTTCGTGTAGACGATGACGTCGCCGGGAACGATCGGGTAGCCGTCGAGGTTCGACAGCGGGGCTCCGCCGTTCACGCTCCAGGAGGCCTCGGTGCTCGAGGGGGCGATCGAGAGCTGGCCGGCCACGATGGTGCCGCCTGCGGTCACCGAACTGGCGTTCCAGAGGGCGAAGGTGCCCGCTCCGCCGAGGAGGAGGGCGATACCGGCTGCGCCGGCGATGGTGCCTTTGAGGATGCTGTTCATGATGGGTCCTTTCGAACGCCCGCGACGGGGCGCCGTGTTGTCCACGAACCATTCAGCAGGCGAGCGGATGCGCTGCGCAGGGTGCACGAGCGTCACTCGGATCGCGGGCGGTGAGAGAAAACCGTCTGAAGGGAGCACTTGAGATGCCAAAGAAATGGCACAGGCAGGGGACGATGATCTGCATACGGGTCACAGCTGGGGAGCTGAGAGAAACCCACTTGAGGCGAGTATGGCACACCTCACGAGAGGGGGACGACACGGCGACCCCCCTTGGGGGGCCTTTGGCAGGAAGGGGGCCGTACGAATCCGACCGGAGCCACTGCTCGGCTCCCGCGATCTCTAGTGGGGCGGCCTGCCTGCGGCGATGTCGGCGAGGGCCGCGAGGTGGGCCTCGAGCGCGGTGGAGCCGGCGGGCGTGAGCGAGACCCAGGTGAGCCGACGCGCGTCGGCGCGCTGGGGTGAGCGCTCCTTGCGGAGGGCGACGAAGCCCGCATCCGCGAGGGTCCTGAGGTGCTTCGAGAGCTTGGCGTCGTCGACCTGCAGGGCGTCGCGGATGATGGCGAAGTCGAGTTCGTCGACGTGGCGGAGCAGGCCGCAGATGCGCAGGCGCAGGGGCGCGTGGATGACCTCGCTGAACGAGGGGTCGGAGACGGTGGTCACGGTCGCCGCTCGCTCGGCGCAGTGATCTCCTGCCGCAGTGCGTCGTCGAAGCGGCGGCCCAGGATGACGGTCGCGAGGAACGTGACCGCGGCGGGGAGGAGCGCCCACCACGGCTCGAGCCCGAGCAGCTTGAGGGCGAGCGTCGAGGCCATTCCGGCGATGAGCACCGCCAGGAGCCCCAGCATCAGGCGTCTGCCGCGCGGGCCCGCGGGCTTGGAGACGGCGACCCCGTATCGGCGTGTGTAGGTGGTGGTGAGCACGGGGATGGCCACGATGGCGAGCGCGATCACGATCATGGGCCACGCATCCGGAAGCGCCTGAGCGCCCACGAGCACGGCGGTGATGAGACCCAGGATCGGGTGGTACCACGCGGGCGTCACGATCCGATCCGCGAGCACCCCTCCATCGCGTTCCAGCTCTCCGAGCGCGGCCCGCGCCTCGTCCTGCGTCATTCCACCGGAGCCGGTACCCGGTCGGTCGTCACTGAAGTCGTTTGCCATGATCGCAACTCTACGCACTCACTTGCGCTCACCGCAACTGACGGCGCGCACCGCAACTGACAGCGCCCGGCGCGGCCGGCACGACCGGCGTGGCGCCGAAGGTGATGCCGGCGGCAGCCGTGACCACCGCGGCGACGAGGAACGCCGGCAGGGGGCCCGACGACTCGATGAGCGCCCCCACGAGCACTCCCCCGACCGCCTGACCCACGATGAGCACGACGAAGAGCATGGCCGTGCCTGTGGCGGCGCGGCGGGCGTCGATGGTCGAGGTCCATGCGATCAGGGCACCGGATCCCGCCGTATAGCCCCATCCGAACAGCGCACACGCGAGCAGCGCGAGGGGGGTGCTCGCCGCCCCGAGCGCGAGCCCGACCGTGCCTGTCGCGGCTCCGACGCTCGTGATCGTCCAGACCGTGCGCGCGGATCTCGACCCCGCCCACCGAGCCGTGAGGATCGCCGCCGAGCCTCCGGCACCGATGGCGATCCAGGCCACCACCGATTCCGCATCCGTGCGGCCCTCCTCGACGAGGAGGGTCCTGCCGAAGTTCCACACGGCGGCCGAACCTGCTCCGAGGAGCAGTGCGGAGAGGATGGCGCTGCGGTGCGCGACGAGCCAGGCGACCGAGGGAGCGGTCGGTCGCGATCGGCCGCCGTCGCCCTCACTCTCCCCGCAATCCAGCAGGGCGACCGAGCCGGCGGTGAGCAGCGCGATGACGGCCGCAACGACCCAGACGGCCCGCCAGTTCGGGAGCAGGGCGAGAGCGAGCACCCCGGCGGCGATCAGGCCAGGCCCGGTTCCGGAGTTGACGATCGTCTGCGCCCTCTCGTCGAGATCCGACGAGACGGATCGCTTCACGATGCCGACCAGCGCGGGCGAGGCGAGCCCCGCTCCGACCGAGCTCACGACGGCGCCCACGGCGAACGGCACGAACTCGCCGGCGACGGCGACGCCCGCCGCACCGAGACCCGCGAACGCACCAGCGCCCAGCACGAGCAGTCGGGCCGCCCTGGATGCCGCGAGGAATCCGATGATCGCCCCCACGCAGTAAGCCACCGAGGCACCCGCGGCGACCGCGCCGGCGGTGACGGCGTCGAAGCCCAGCTCGGAGCGCATCTCCGGCAGCAGCAGACCGTAGCCGAAGCGCACGAGTCCGTACGCCGCGGCGATCAGGCCCGCGCTCGCGACGATGAGCGGCAGCGAAGACCTAGGGGAAGACGGCAGCGCAGACGGCGGGGATAACGAAAACGATCGTTTCATATTCGGAGTCTAGACTGAGCGCCATGAACTCCCCACCCCGTGCTGCGCGCACCGGATCGATCAGACCCCGCACGGAGATCAAGCTGCTCGACGCGGCCGAGGAGCTCTTCTTCACCCGCGGCATCGCGGCGACCTCGATCGATGCGGTCCTCGCTCGCGCCGGCGTCTCCGCCGCCACGCTCTACCGCGGGTACCCGAGCAAGGAGGCGCTCGTGGCCGCTGCGCTCGAGCGGCGTCAGGCGGCCTGGGTGCAGACCTGGACCGAGACCGTCGAGCAGGAGACCTCCGCGGAAGGCCGCCTGCTGGCCGTCTTCACCGCTCTCGATCGTTTCCGCGAGCGCCCGTTCCGTGCTCGCTGGTGCGCCTTCCTCGGATCGTCGGCCGAGTACTCCGACCCTCCCGTCGAGGTCGACCGCGCCGTTCGCGCCGACACCCTCGGGTTCCGGCTCCGCCTCACCGAACTCGCGGAGCCGCTCGTGGGCGACCGCGCACCCGAGCTCGCCGAACAGCTCCTGCTCGTGGTGTCGGGCGACCTGGCGATGCGTCTGCGCGACGACTCCGTCACGGCACCGACGGGCACCGCCCGCACGATCGCGTCGGCACTCCTCGCCGGCCACCAGCAGCAGGCCGCCGGGCTCCGGCAGAAAGGAACCGGGCTCCCGCAGCCGACCGTCGCCGGCTGATCCTCAGGCGCGCTGGCGGCGAATCAGGGTGATCGCGGCGAGTGCGGCACCGGCGACGAGGATGGCGAGCGCGCCGCCGAGAAGTGGTGCCGGGGCCGCGCCGGTCTCCGCGAGCACGGGCCGTCCGCCGGGGGCGGCCGGAACGGGAGCCGGTGTGGGGGTCGCGGTGGGGCTGGGTGCCGGCGCGAGGTAGGTGTAGGCGAGGGTGCCGGACTCCCCGCCCGGGATGGCGACCGTGACCGTGGCGGCCCCGGCGGCCCCGGCGGGAGTCACCGCGGTGAGCGAGTCACCGAGCGGATCCACCACCACGCTCGTCGCCGCGGTGTCGCCGAACGTCACCGTGGTCTCCGGGGTGAAGCCGCTGCCCGTGATGGTGACGGTCTCGCCGCCGGCCGTGCTGCCCGAGGCGGGGTCGATGGCCGTGACAGCGAAGCCGCTGACGGGAGAATCGCACGTGACGGCCGAGACCACGAAGTCGCCGATGAGCTGGTCGGTGAAGACCTGGCCGTCGTAGGTGCCCGTGATGGTGAACGCGGCTCCGACGGCGACTCCCCCGGCCCCCGCGCCCGTCTCGCTGGTGGTGATGCTCTGGGTGACCGTGACGGTGATGTCGATCCCGCTCAGATCGACGGTGGCGTCACCGTCGTCGGTGGCGGGAGTGGGAACGTCGTCGGGCAGCGGCGCCGTCTGCGAGGCGACGGGCTCCTCCGCGGAGACCGTGGCCGGAACACCCAGGATGGTCAGACCCTCGGTGACGACGTCGACCGTCGGAGCACCGTCGGCGGGGCACACGGCGGTGCCCTCTGCGCGGGCGACGCTCAGGAGGTTGAGGCCGAAGAGGTCGGAGCTCGCGTCGACGACGACCGAATCGGATTCGGCCGTCGACTCGTCGCTGAACGCGGACCAGTAGATGAACGCCGCTCCCGACTGGGCCTCCGGGAGGTCGGTGACCGTGGGGTCGACCAGCGATTCCGCCTGGTCGTCGATCCCGATGGCCACACCGCCGATCTGCTCGAGCGACTCGACCTGGAACGGGCCGATGTCGAACGTCAGCGCCTGCGCGGCGGCGATCGTGATGACGACTCCGCCCTCGTCGGCGGCGAGCGGCTCGACGGCCATGGCGGGGCCGGCCACGAGCACCGGCCCGACGCCGAGTGCTCCGATGGCGATGGCGGTGGAAAGGACTCTGTTGCGGACGCGTGCGATCACGATGTGATTCCCCCAGGATTCAGCTCGACCACCCCGACTGGCCGCAGCGGTCTCAGCTTAGCCAGACGGCGGTGCCCGTGGTCGATTCCCGCCGACATCTCTCCTCAGGGATTTCCGCGGTTCGGGCAGGCCGTTCCGCTGGGGGCCGGCGATCTGGTTCGATGGGGGCATGACGCAGCGTGCTGTTCGAGCTCGGCCCGGTTCCGTGACCTTCGCGGTGGTGCTCGTCTACATCGCCGGCATCGCCCAGATCGCCCTGGGCATCCTCGCGATCTTCCTCCGCTACACCCCCGCGGCCTCGGAGGGCGGGGCCGCACTCGCGGTGACGCTGCTCGGGGCCGCGATGGTGCTCTTCGGACTGTTCGTGATCGCGCTCGCCTCCGGGGTGGCCAGGGGAAGCAGGGCCTCGCGGTCGGTCGTGACCGTGCTCATGCTGCTGGCGGTCGCGCTCGCGGTGGTCGATCTGGTGGTCGCCGCCGATGGCGACTGGTCGGGGCTCGCGGTGCAGCTGGTGGTGTCGGCGCTCGTGATCCTGCCGCTCTGGCTGGGTGCTGGACGCCGCTACTTCGCGGCCTGACGCCGAGCATCCCGAGCCTGAGCATCCCGGCCCCGAGCCATGGGTCGCGCGAGGGTGGCGCGCTCGGCGTCGCGACGGGCGATGCGCCGGTGGGCGAAGCGCACGACCTCGATGAGCGCGATCGACGCGAGGGCGGTGCCGAGCACGAGCAGCGCGGTGGGCAGGGTGGGATCGACGAGCTGCAGGAAGTCGCGCACGATCGGCACCGTGTAGACCAGCACGAGCCCCACCATCATCGCCCCGATCACGAGCCCCTTGAACCGTGTGACAGGGCGCGAGAGCACCACGAGGATCCACAGCCCGATGATGGTCAGGATGAGCGTCGAACCGGTGCGGATCTCGTTCTCGGGGATGCCCGCGTCGGCCGCGAGCCGCGCGTACGAGGCGATGCCGAGGGTCACGGCCACGCCGGCGGGCACCGCGAAGGTGAGTGAGCGGCGGAGGAACCCGGGCACGTAGCGCTGGGCGTTCGGCAGCAGGGCCAGGAAGAAGGCGGGGATGCCGATGGTCAGGCCATCCGTCACCGACAGCTGCCGGGGCAGGAACGGGAACGGCAGCAGCAGGATGCCGAACGTGATCGCGAGGAAGGTCGCGTAGGCGGTCTTGGTGAGGAAGAGCATCGAGACGCGTTCGATGTTCGCGATGACCTGCCGGCCCTCGGCGACCACGTTCGGGAGGTGCGAGAACTTGCCGTCGAGCAGCACGAGTCGCGCCACGGCCTTGGTGGCGGCCGCGCCCGAGTTCATCGCCACCCCGATGTCGGCCTCCTTGATGGCGAGCGCGTCGTTCACGCCGTCACCCGTCATCGCCACGGTGTGGCCGGCGGATTTGAGCACCACGACGATGCGCTTCTTCTGGTCGGGCGTCACGCGGCCGAACACGAGGTACTCGTCGAGCACCTCCAGGAGTTCGTCGTCGCTCTCGGGCAGCTCGCGCGCGTCGAATCCCGTGCGTGCGTCGAGGCCGACCTCGCGGGCGATCGCGGCGACGGTCTGCGGGTTGTCGCCCGAGATGATGCGCACACCCACCTCCTGGGCGGCGAAGTAGGCGAGGGTCTCGGCGGCGTCGGGGCGGATGTTCTCGCGGAAGGTCAGGAGCACGACCGGCACGGCATCCGCGGGCACGGTCTCGTCGGCGGTCGGGGTGCCGTGGGCGAGCACGAGGGTGCGGCGGCCCGTGGCCGCGAGCTCGGCGGCCCGGGTGGCGAGCTGGGTGCGCAGGGGATCGTGGCTGCCACCGGCTGTGGCGGGGAACACCATCTCGGGCCCGCCGAGGATCCACATTCCGTCGCCGAACACCACGGCGCTCCACTTGCGCGCCGACGAGAAGGGCACCCGGTCGATCGGCCCTTCGGCCGGCTGCACGGTGAACGGCTCGGCGAGGCTGCGCGCGGTCGCGTTGGCGTCGTTCTGCACCCCGTACCAGGCGAGCACCTGCTCCCAGCCGTCGACATCGGCCAGCGGATGCGCGGCGTCGAACACGATGTCGCCCTGCGTGAGCGTTCCGGTCTTGTCGAGGCAGATCAGGTCGACCCTCGCGAGGCCCTCCACCGCGGGCAGCTCCTGCACGAGCACCTGCTGACGGGCGAGCTTGACCGCACCGACCGCGAAGGTGATGCTCGTCATCAGCACGAGCCCGAGCGGCACCATCGCCACGACGGAGGCGATGGTCGCCGTCGCCGCATCACGCCACGCGCCGCTCTCCCATGCCTCGACCCACCCGCCCTGCGCCATCATCTGGGCGTTGAGCACGAGGAGGGCGATCGGGCCGATGATCCAGGCCACCCACTTCAGCACCCGGTTGATCGACGACCGGAGCTCCGACGCCACGAGCGAGAACCGCTTGGCCTCGGACGCGAGGGAGTTGGCGAACGAGTCGGCGCCCACGCGGTCGACGATGGCCGTGCCCTCGCCGCCCACCACGACCGATCCGGAGAGCACGCGGTCGCCCGCGGTCTTCTCCACGGGGTCGGATTCCCCCGTGAGCATGGACTCGTCGAGCTGCAGCCCGCGGGCCGCGTCGACGACGGCATCGGCGGGCACCTGGTCGCCGGCGCGCAGCACGAGCGTGTCGTCGAGCACGACAGCGGCGACGTCAACGTCGGCTTCGGCCCCGTCGCGCAGCACCCGGGCGTGGGGTGCGTTCAGGAGCGCCAGCCTGTCGAGAGCCCGCTTGGCGCGGAACTCCTGCACGCTGCCGATGACGGCGTTGGCGACGGCGGAGAAGCCGAACAGCGCATCCTGCCACCGCCCGATCGCGAACAGCACGATGAAGCAGACCAGGATGATGCCGTTGAACAGTGTGAGCACGTTCGCGCGCACGATGCTCCACACGCTCCGGCTGGTGTCCTGCACGAACACGTTCGTGTGCCCCGCCGCGACCCGCTCCTGCACCTCGGCCGCGCTCAACCCCGCTGACGCCACAGCGCCCCCTCCCGCTTGCCGCTCACTGTAGCAACGGATGTCGTCGGTGCATGGGACCATCGGCCCAGCGGACGACGGGCGGATGGTCGGCGGACGAGGGGCGGATGGTCGGCGAGCGGTCGGCGGGAGGAGGCGGCATGCGAGGGGAAGCGACCGTGCTGCACGCCGACCTCGACGCGTTCTACGCCTCGGTCGAGCAGCGCGACTCGCCCGCGCTGCGGGGGCGGCCCGTGATCGTGGGCGGCGGCGTGGTGCTCGCGGCGAGCTACGAGGCGAAGGCCCGCGGGGTGCGCACCGCCATGGGAGGGCGGCAGGCACGGGAGCTGTGCCCGGAGGGCCGTCGTCGTGCCGCCGCGCATGGAGGCGTACTCGGCCGCCAGCCGAGACGTCTTCGCCATCTTCCGCGACACGACGCCGCTCGTGGAGGGACTCTCCATCGACGAGGCGTTCCTCGAGGTGGGCGGTCTTCGACGCATCGTGGGCACGCCGGAGCAGGTGGCGGTGCGGCTTCGGGAACGGGTTCGCGCGGAGGCGGGGCTGACGATCTCGGTCGGGGTGGCCCGCACCAAGTTCCTGGCCAAGGTCGCGAGCGCCGTCAGCAAACCCGATGGGCTGCTCGTGGTCGAGCCCTCCCGGGAGGAGGAGTTCCTGCTGCCGCTGCCGGTGGAGCGGCTGTGGGGAGTCGGCGCCGTGACCGCCGAGAAGCTGCACCGCATCGGGGTCACGACAGTCGGGCAGCTCGCCGAGCTCGAGGCCGCGACCGCCGAGAGGCTCCTGGGGCGCGCCGCCGGCGCCCACCTCCACGCCCTCGCACGGCTGCGCGATCCGCGCCCCGTCGACACCACGCGCCGCCGCCGCTCGATCGGGTCGCAGCGCGCACTCGGCAACCGCCCCCGCACGGCCGACGAACTCGACCTCTTCCTCACTCAGATCGTCGATCGCCTCGCCCGCCGACTCCGCGACGGTGAACGCGTGTGCCGCTCGGTGGTGCTGCGCCTGCGCTTCGGCGACTACGCGAAGGCCACCCGCTCACGCACGCTGCGCTCCCCCACCGACGGCACGGCGGTGCTCCTCACCGTCGCCCGTGAGCTGCTCGCCTCCGCCCAGCCGGAGATCGCCGTGCGCGGCATCACCCTCATCGGCCTCTCCCTCTCGCACCTCGCCCCCACCGTCAGCCTCCAGCCCGAGCTCCCCATCGATTGGAACGACACCGGCCCCCGCGGCAGCACCCGCCTCGACACAGCCCGAGACGACACCCGCAGCCTCGACACCGTGCTCGACGCGGTCCGCGACCGCTTCGGCGCCACCTCCGTGGCCCGAGCCACCCACCTCGACCGCGACCCGGGCTGGTCCACCCCCCTCCTCCCCGAACACGAGTGACCGTGGGGAGCTGTCAACGCCACAACGCGTCGTTTTCGAAGCCGTTCGGAACATCCATCTGGATCGCCAGCTCCCAATTCGCCAGCAGGTGCGCTCGGAGGTCGTCCTTGTAGGAGTGGCCCGGTCGGATGCGGTCGAGGATGTAGACCGTGATCGAGAGCCAGCGGAAGATGCGATGCGGATCGGATCCTGCGGTCGCTTCGGCCAGTTCTACCGGCTTGCCCAGGATGTCCTTGATGGTCACGGACAGGCGGCGGTTCCAGAGTCGGGAATGATGGGCGCAGATGTTCCGGATCACGGTGAGCTGCCGCAAGTAGCTGCGCAGCACTGGCATGGGCAACGCGAAGTGCCCGGCGATCGATTTCCGCAGCGAATCGGATCCCAGGTTGTCGTACCACCGCGACAGCAGACCGAGGGTCATCACCTCCGTGGCCATCCACACCGGTGGGACCGGGTCGCTGTAGCGGTCGAAGAAGTGCGCAACGAACGCCTCGTCTGATTCCGCCAGCGCCTCCGCGAGCTTTCTCAGATCTCGGGCGTGGGCCGCCGGGCTGTGGGCATGAGCCGCGTCTGCGTATCCCATCGGTCCGATGACAAGGCTCGTCTCATCGGCGAAGGCCCGACGCAATCGAACCTCGACGACCTCGATCGCCGGCCAGACGATCTGACGCAGCTGCTCATCGAAGGCGATCACGGTAGCGATGTCGCCCACCGAGGTCCCCGCGAGGAAACGCCCGGTCGCCTCGTTCCGGAAAGGCCAGGCGTAGCCGGAGAAGCGGTAATAGCTCATTCTCTGCAGCAACGCCGCGACGTCTGCCGCGCTGGCTACGAGCCCATCGGCGATGAGAGATCGGGCCTGATCCTCGACGGTGCGAGCGGGCTTCTCGAACCTGATCCGCTCCGTACCGCTCACAAGAAAGAACCCGCCGATTTGAGGATGCGCGATGCAGAGCCTTGGCGGGTCTTGTTGCCCCGATCGTACGCTCCACGACTGCCAGCGTCAAACGCCGACCGGCCGCTTTCGCGCCTCATGATCATGAACTCGAGCTCCCGATTGCCCCCGGAGTGGCAGCGAACGGCCACCCTTATTGACCATAGCTCACTTTATTTCGGATATTCAGGCGGGGTCGGACGCGGGTGGTGGGGCGAGGGTGAAGTGCGCCTCGGGTGAGAGGGTGCCGTTGGCCTGGACGGTGACGGAGTGGGGGCCCGGGTAGTAGGTGCGGGTTGTTATCGCGCGGAAGGAGTGGGTCTTGGTGACGGTCGTGCTGGCGCCCGCCGGGAGGCGGCGGGTTCCGAGCTTGAAGGTCTTCGGGCGCACGGAGCCGTCGGCGCGCTGGAAGCCGATGGAGTAGTCGACTGCCACCGTCGCATCCGTCTCCCCGGTGTTGACGACCTCGGCGGTGAGCTCGACCGTTCCTCCCCACGGCACGATGTCGCTCGAGAGGACGGGGCGGGCGACATGCAGTCCGTCACCCTCGAAGCCCAGGAGAGCGAGGGCTGCCTGGTCGCCCCGCTTCACGAGGGTTCTGAGGCCGTGCCGGAGCACCCACGGGGTGTGCGCGGTCGGCTCGGCGGCCCAGCCGGCGGCGGTCTCGAGGACGACCGCGGGGTCGATCCGACTCAGGTCATTCAGGTGATTGGCCGCCGAGCGCCGCACGTACTCGGCGGGATCGCGGGAGGTCGTGTCGAGGATGCCACGCGTGGCCCGCGGGTGGGCGACCAGCCAGGGCACTCGTTTCGCCCAGGGCAGGTAGGCGCGGGAGCCCTCGCTCGCGAGCCGCCGCACGTGCTCGTCGTCGTGCGTCGCCCAGTCGCGCATGATGGCGAGGCCGCGCTCGGGGCGCGCGATCAGCAGGTCCCGGATCGCGAACTCGGCGGTGAGACCTGTCGTGAGACGTGCCAGCAGTGCCATCCCGGCGTCGAAATCCGCCTCGGAGCCCGAGTCGAGCGCCCGGGATGCCACGAACTCCGTGACCGGCCAGATCATCCAGCCGGCGAATCCCGGCTCGTCGAGCACCGCGAGCACGATCCGCTCACCGGCGTCGAAGCCTTCGGGGAGGTCGGCGAGGAGGGCGTCGCGCACGATGTCGACCCGGTCTCGGAGGCGCGACCCGGGCACGGCGTTCTGCGCTGCTGCGAGCGCGGGGAGCTCTACCGTGGGAGCGACGGTCTGGACAGCTGCCCGTAGCTGCGCAACGACGGCGGGGCTGATCAGGTCGTCCATCGTGCCCATGCGTCTTGCTTCGCTTTCTTGGCGCTTGGTTGCCGTTGTTTTGGTCGTGGGTGCCGGGGGGTGTGATGCGGGGCGGCCGTGGGGATGGTGTTGGGTTGGAGCCATAGTCCCCCGCCCGCTGCGCGGGCTCCCGCCAGGCCCGATGCCTATGGCTCCAACCCAACACCATCCCCACGGCCTCGCGACCTCGGCCTTCGCTGCGCTCGGCGTTTGCTGCACACGGCTTTGCTGCGCTCGCCTTGGTCCGCGCTCGGGTGGTGGGTGCTCAGCCTGTGTGGTGCTCGGATGCCGCGGCGGGCGCGGGCGGCGGGCTACTTCTGGGCTGCTCGGACGTAGGCGACTATGGCGTTGGCGTGGCCGTGGCCGAGGGAGTGCTCGGTCTTGAGGTGGGAGACGACCTCCATGTGGGGGTTGTCTGCCAGCTGCTCGCTCGCGATGTCGAGCCAGTCCTGGATCGGGCGGCCGTAGGTCGACTCGATGCTCGCGAAGTACGACGCGGGGCCTTTGGGCCTCGATCCGTCGGCCGGTGGTTCGGGCGCGAGAACACGTTCACCGTTCATGCGCCCACCCTAGTGACCCACCCCACTCCGGTCGAGACCATCCGGCCGAGGGATCTGCAGAGGGTGGGGTGGCAGGCGATCTGTGCGGCGTCGGGTGACGATGGGTGCGAGAAGGGCGAAGGCCAGGCACAGGGCGGCCACTCCGATGATGGCGCCGCGGAGTCCGAGAGCACCCGACAGGAGTCCCACGTAGACCGGGCCGAGCACGAAACCGAGGTACGCGGCCGTGGCCACCACCGAGGTCGCGCGCCCGCGTGAGTCGTCGTCGACGTGGCGAGTGGCCCGGCTGAGGAGGGTCGGGAACACGACCGAGGTGCCGATGGCAGCGATCGCGAGCCCCGTCACCGCGATCGGAACGTTCGGCGCCACTGCGAGGAGCAGTGCCCCGAGCACGGCGGTCAGCGCACCTCCCCTCAGGATGAGGGAATCCGGGATGCGGGTCGAGAACCCCACCGAGAAGCGCGCGGCCGCAGCGAACAGCGCGAACGTGGCGGGGGCGAAGGAGGCGACGAGAGGGGTCGCCTGCAGTTCGTCGGTCAGGAAGATCGCACTCCAGCTCTGGTGCGCGTTCTCGGAGGCGAAGCCGAGCGCCCCCACGAGGCCGATCGCCACGAGCGGCAGCACGGGCGGTACCGTGCGGGGAAGTACGGTGCGGGGCGGTACTGTGCGGGGCGTCTTCGCCGGGTGATGCCGACGCGGCGAGCGGGGACTCGCGCCGGCGAGGAACACGAGCCCTCCCGCCGCTGCGATGAGGATGCCTGACATCACGAAGGTAGGGACGAGGCCGCTGGTCGCGGCGGTCAGCGCGCCGGCGATCAGACTGCCGACGACGACGAAGCACGAGAAGACGGCGTGAGCCCGCGTGATGACTCGCCGTCCGGTCGCCTGCTCGGCCGATCCGGCGAGAGCATTGGCGGCGACGTCGGCCGATCCGGAGGTGGCTCCGACCAGGAGCATGCCTACCGCGAGGGTCGCGAGATCCCGCCCGAACGCGGCCAACGCCACACCGGTCAGCGCAAGAGCCACGAGCGCGAGTCCGCCGGCCCGCGAGCCGAATCGATCCACCGCCCGGCCGGTGAGCGCCATGGCGGCGACGGCGCCGATCCCGACGCAGAGCAGGGCGGCTCCGAGCTGCGCATCCGTCAGCCCACCCGCGGCGCGCAGCCCCGGGAGACTCGCACCCCACGTTCCCCAGAACATCCCGAATCCAGCGAACGCGATGTAAGGAAGGGCAGATCCGATCATGTGTGTAACGATACACAGATAGGGTGGACGGTGTGAAGCGATCCCGGACGACGATGCGGCAGGTCGCGGCCGAAGCAGGGGTCGCGCCGATGACCGTGAGCTACACCTACACACGCCCGGAGAGGGTCGCCGCGGCGACCCGCGCCAAGGTGCTGGAGGCAGCGGACCGGCTCGGCTACCGGGGCCCCGACCCCGTGGCGCGCTCCCTGCGCAGCGGTTCGACCGGCAACCTGGGCGTGGTGCTCGGCGAGCACCTCGGCTACGCCTTCGAAGACGCTCAGGCCTCCCGCTTCCTCGCCGGCGTCTCGCGGGTGTGCGCCGAGAACCGACTCGGACTCGTGCTCATTCCGGCCACGGGTGCACCCGACGATTCCGACCGCGTGCGCGAGGCGGCGGTCGACGGCTTCGTGGTGTGGACCACTGTCGACGGGGATCCGGTGCTCGACGCCATCGCGGCGACCGGACGGCCCGCGGCGATCCAGGGAGGACCGGCGACGGCCGGGATCGTCGCCGTCTCACCGGACGACCGCGAGGCGGCGAGGAGCATCGCGTCGTACGTGTGCGAAGAGGCGACGTCGCCTCTCATCCTCTCCCTGCCCTTCGACCGGAGTCGGGCCGAGGGTTTGTCCTGGGGGCCGGATGCGCCCGTGGAGTATCCGGTGACACGAGCGCGGCTCGAGGGATTCCGCGATGCGATCGAGCAGGCGGGCCGCCGATGGGTCGACGTCCCGGTCGCCGCCGCCCCCCGCAATGATCGCCGTGAGGGCGAGCGGGCCATGAGAGCCGCGCTAGAACGCATCCGCCCCGACGCCGTCATCGCGATGAGCGATCAGCTGGCGGCCGGAGCGCGCGATGCGATGGGCGGATCGATCACGGTCACGGGGTGGGACGACAGCGACCTCGCGGAATCGCTCGGATTCGCGAGCATCCGCCAATCCCTCTACGACCAGGGCGTCGCGTGCGCGCTGATCGCAGCAGGACTCCGCACCGCGGTCGAACCCCCCGCGTGGTCACTCACGAGACGGTGACCCGCGCGAAGGCCGACGCGACCCACGGACGGCGGTCGCTGCTGCGGCGACCAGGACGAGGAGGGCGGCCAGGGCCGTCCAGGCTCCGGGGATCGTCTCCGTCCAGGGGGTCGTGTCGAAGGATTGGTATCCCGTGATCGCCGGGGCTATGACGAAGGTGGCCACGATGTAGCCCGGGAGGGTGGCGCCCACCAGGAGGAGGCATCCGAGCGCGATCGGCCAGGACGTGGCGAAGCGGTTCGCCGCCAGCACGACGAGGCCGATCGCGGTCACTCCCGCGAGCAGCAGCTGGAGCGGCACGTACTGCAGCGGCGAGGGCACTCCCATGAGCCCCGACACGAGCACATGCGCTCCGTCGAACCCGAACAGGATCGCCACGACCACCGCGACCGCACCGTTGAGACCGTGTCGCCGCGCAGGCGCCGCCCGAGGGAGCAGCAGCACACCGATCGCGAGCAGCAGCAGACCGGCGCCGTGGAGTTGAGCGGCCGCCCCCACGTTCTCCCACGGATCGGCCGGCCACCAGTAGTCGAACCGGTGATCCTCGATCGACACATCGCCGTAGGTCCACGACCCCGCCGCCACGACCCACCGCTCGAGCGACGCGACGACCTGCAGCGCCGCCGACGCGAGCCACAGCGCGGCGACGACGAGCGACCACCGTGCCGAAGTCATGCCCCCACGCTAACCAGCGCACCCCGGCGACGACTCCCCCGGCGGGCGAACACCTGTCGAATTCGCGGCGGGCGGGTGCGCTCGCGCGTTGTGGAATTTGACCGGACTGTTGTGAATACGCAATACTCGAAGTGTGGCAGGCAAAAGTGCGAGTGAAGCGGACGGCAGGGATCTGCACAACCGCCTGGCCGTTCTGCGAGCCGAGCGGGGCATCAGTCGCCGTCAGCTCGCCGAGGCGGTGGAAGTGAACGTGCAGACCATCGGCTTCCTCGAACGCGGCGACTACGGCCCCTCGGTCGAACTCGCCCTGCGCCTCGCCGCCCACTTCGCTCTGCCGGTCGAGGCGATCTTCTCGCTCACGCCGTTCTCCCCGATGTCGGAGCAGCTGTACTCCATCGCAACACCCCCGGACACGACACGAGGAGCAACGCCGTGAACGCCTCCCCTCCCGACAGCAACCGACGACGTGCCGATCTGCGCGAACAGATGGAGGCACGCATCCAGCAGCAGCGCCTGCGCCCCCTGCCGGCGTGGCTGGCCGGCCGCGGTCGTCGCCGGATGCTCGCCCTCGCACCCGCGGTGACCCTCGCGCTGGGAGTGATCGCAGCGACCCTCGACGGCTCGAATGCGGGCGTCGGCCTGCTCCTCCTCGTCCTCGCCGCACTCACCGGCGCGGCGGGAACGGTGCTGCTGCGACGCGCGAGTCAGATGCTCGACGCAGCGCCCTCAGGCCTGCTCGACGAACGGGAGGTCGCCCAGCGGAACGAGGCCTACCGGCGCGGGCACCGACTGGCGCTGGGTGTGATGGGGGTGCTGTGGCTGCTGGCGGTGATCGACGGTTTCGGGCTGGCCGGATCTCCCACCCCTCTGCTGAGCGGCACCGGCTGGGTCTATGTCACTCTCGCCGCGCTGCTCGCCATCAGCATGCTGCCCGCCGCGGCCCTGACGTGGGCCTGGACCGCGCCCCTGGACGACCCCCTCGATGCCCTCGAGGACGCCGACTGACGACGACTGACTCCCGCACGAGGATCGCACCTGGTCAGGGTCGGGAGGAGCGCATGGCCGCCTTCTGCGTGAGGTCGGTGTCGGCGGCGAGGCGGGCGTACTCGGCGGTGCCGATGCCGTAGAGCGCCACTCGGCCCTCGGCGTCGTGGTGGGTTCCCCAGCCGTACCGCTTTCCGAGCGCCGACGCACGCAGGCACGGCTGGCCTTTCGAGAAGAAGCGCTCCCGCTCGGCGTCGAGGTCGGCATCGGCCACGGAGTTCCTCGTGGCGTGCACGGAGAAGAGGATGTCATCCGAGGTCATGCCATACGGATTCTCGGCGATCAGCTCGAACTGCAGGGCGGCCACGGTGGGCTTGGCCGCGGCCGGCGGCGCTTCCGCGACGGCCACGCGGCAATCGGGCGCGACGGCGATGAAGGTGTTCACGTAGTTGGTGGTGGTGGTCACGGTCTCATCTTCCCGCCGGCCGGCCCGCGACGCTACCTCCGGGTCGTGAGCTGGACGGAGACGTCCCACAGGCGCTCCGCGGCGACGGGGTCGAGGGCGTGGGGCATCACGCCGTGGATCCCGTCGGTGATGGCAGAGACGACCTCGGCGGGGTGGCAGTCCTCGAAGTACACCGGTGCTCCTGGCGCGAGCTGGGCCCGCGTGGCCACGTACACCGAGGTCGCGGCCCCCTGCGCCGGGGTCTTGCCCGGGTAGCGCCGCTTCATGTCGGCGAGCACGGCCGGATCCCAGTGCCGCTGGAGGTTCGTCCAGATCCCCCCGGGCATGACGGCCGCCGCGGTGATGCCGTGGGCCGCCCACCGCCTCGCGGCTTCGAGGGCGAAGAGCACGTTCGCGGTCTTCGACTGCCCGTAGGCCACCCCGGAGTCGTACGGATCCCGCTCGAAGAACATGTCGTCGAAGCGGATGCCGCTCGCTGCGTGTCCGCTCGAGCTGACGGCGACGATCCGCGCATCCCCGGCCTCGATCAGGGCCGGCAGCAGGCCCGTGGCGAGGGCGAAGTGCCCGAGGTGGTTGACCGCCATGTGCATCTCCCACCCCCGGTCGGTGCGCTCGAGTGGTGCGTGCATGATGCCGGCGTTGGTGACGAGGATGTCGAGCGGGCCGTTCCAGGCGTCGGTGAAGGCACGCACCGAGGCGAGGTCGGCGAGGTCGAGTGCGGCGACTCGCACGTCGCTGTCGGCCGTCGTGGAGCGGATCCCCTCGGCCGTGCGCTCCCCCGCGGCGACGTCCCTGACCGCGAGGGTCACGGCCGCACCCGCTGAGGCGAGCGCCCGCGCCGTCTCCACGCCGATGCCGGAGGCGGCACCGGTGACGATCGCCGTCCGTCCGCGCAGATCCAGACCGTCCACCACGTCGAGCGCTGTCGACTCGGCCCCGAACACGTCGCTCATCAGCCGACCCGGGTGTTGGCGATGCCGCCGTCGACGTCGAGCACCGTGCCGTGCACGAACGCGGCCTCCTCCGACACGAGGTAGCGCACCGCGAAGGCGATGTCCACGGGTCGCACCGGGCGCCCGGCGGCCGTCGCGGCGGTCATGGCCGCGAGCACATCCGCGCTGTCGGCGTTGCCCGGCGTGCTCGTCGCACCCGGCGCCACGGTGTTGACGTTGACGCCGCTCGGCCCGAACTCGGCCGCCCACGTGCGGGTCATCTGCTCGATCGCGGCCTTCGACGCGGAGTACATCGCCGCGAACGGGATGCCGACCCGCGACATCCACGACCCGATGTTCACGATCGCGCCGGATCCCCGTTCCGCCATGGCGGGAGCGAGCTCGGCGACGAGCACGTGCGGAGCGCGCACGTTGGTGGCGAGCAGCGCGTCGAGGTCGGCGTCGGAGAGCGCGGCGGTGGGCGGCGCCGGGTAGATGCCCGCGTTGTTGACGAGGATGTCGACGCGGCCGCCGAGCACCTCTGTCGCGGCGGCGGTGAAGGCGCGGAGCTCGTCGTAGCCGCCTGCGAGGTCGACGGGCACGACGTGGGCTCGTCCGCCGGCGGCGGTGATGGCGGCCGCCACCGTGGTGGCGCGCTCGGCGTTGCGGCCGCTGATGACCACCTCGGCACCGGATGCGGCGAGCACTCGGGCGATCGCTTCTCCGATGCCGCTCGTGGAGCCGGTGACGATCGCCGTGCGCCCGCCGAGGCGGTCGTCGGTGGGGAGGGACTGGAGGACTTCTTCATTGGACTTCATGGTCCATTCCTAGCACAGGCTGGACCACCGGGTCCATTCGTCTAGAGTGAACACATGGATGAGTCGAAGATCACCGAGCGGGGGCGCCTCACCCGCCAGCGGATCATCGAGGCCACGGGAGAGCAGATCCTCGCCTCGGGCATCGGCGGCACCACGCTCGACACCGTGCGGGCGGCGACCCTGACCAGCAAGAGTCAGCTGTTCCACTACTTCCCGAACGGCAAGGCCGAGCTGGTGCGGGAGGTCGCCGACTGGGAGGGGCGCCAGCTGCTGGAGGCCCAGGAGCCCGAGATCCACGACCTGGGGTCGTGGGAATCCTGGGAGCGCTGGCGCGACAGGCTCGTGGACTACTACATCGGCCGGGGCCGCTGGGCCTGCCCCATCGGTTCGCTCGCCACGCAGGCGGCGTCGACCGATTCCGATCTCGAGCGCACCCTCGCCGAGAGCATGCACCGTTGGCGCGACCTGCTGGCCGCCGGCGTGCGGAGGATGCAGCAGGCAGGGACCGTCGACGCGTCGGCCGACCCCGAGCGGATCGCGACCGTCATCCTCGCCGCCATCCAGGGCGGCCTCATCCTGAGCCAGCCCGAGCGCGCCGCCTGGCCCCTGGAGGCCGCCCTCGACAACGCCCTCGCCCCCCTCCACCTCGCCTCCACCCCCTAGCCCGCGGGCATCGGTGCGCAACCTCGGTTGACAGGGGTGGGGTGAGCAACGTAGGTTGACAGCATGGAGTCTTCGAGGATCGCGGCGGTGGCAGCCGACACGAGCGACCCGCGAGCAGGGCTGCGGGCCGTCGCGTCGTTGCGCGTGCTCGCCGACACCCTCGAGCTGCGGCAGGTCGAGGCGGCGCTCCGCGCCGGCATGACCTGGCAGGAGATCGCCGACGCGCTCGGCGTGACCAGGCAGGCAGCTCACAAGAAGCACTCCAAACGTGTCGACCCCACCATCCCGATCCTCAGGAGGAACGCATGAGCAAGCTCGTCCGCGCCGCTCAGACCAGCCAATCGCTCTCCCTCGCCGCCATGGAGGAGGCATCCCGACTCGGACTCCGCGAAGCGGACATCGAGCACCTCTTCCTCGCCCTCGTCATCACCGACCAGTCGGCCGGACGTGCGCTGCGCGGCATGGGCATCGACCTCGATGCCGCCCGTCGCGCCGTGGAGGAGCAGCGCCAGGCGCACCTGGAGTCGCTCGGCATCGAGGCGTCGTTCCCCTCGGCGGGGCGGATCGTGTTCCACGAGACGTTCGGGTACGAGTGGAGCAGGCGCGCATCCGACCTACTCGGCCGGTCCGGAGGCAAGGGCAAGGATGGCGACGCCGCCGCGGTGCTGCGCGAGCTCGTGGGCGAGCCGAGCGGTTCGATCGCCGACCTGCTCGAGCGCTTGGGCACGACATCCGGGGCTGTGCTCGATCAGCTCGACCGCCTCGACCACGCCGACCGGTCCGCCTCCTCCGATGACTCCGGCCGGGAGGCCGTACCCGCAACCGTGAAGATCAAGGGGCGGGTGTCGGGATCGACCCAGGCGTTCGTGCCCGCGCCGATCGAAGAGGTGTGGGCGTTCCTCGCCGACCCGACGCGGGTGCCCGAGTGGGAGATGAGCGTCGGCTCGATCGACGACTTGGGCCAGGATGCGACGCCGGGCACGGTCTGGCAGGGGCGAGCTCCCGAGACCCGCCCGGACGGCAAGCCCGTGAAGATCAAGCCCCGGTTCCGCCGCCGCACCGTGGAACTGGTCGAGGCGCAGCGACCGGAGCGGATCGTGTGGCGCACCACCTACCCCGACTCCGGCCTCACCCGTGCGACCTCGACGGAGTTCGCCCTGGCGACGGCGACGGGCGGCACGCAGGTCACGATCACCCTCTCGTGGGCTCGGCGCAACGGCTGGCGCAAGCTCGTCGCCTGGCCGCTGCGACCCTTCCAGAAGTTCCTCGTCTGGATCGTCCTCTTCCAGACCGGCAGCGCCATCTCCCGCCCCTTCCGCTGACCCGCCCGCCTAGCGACGGGGTGCTGGCGACGGGCGCCGACGTCGGGCGGTTCGCGGCGGGATGGCTTCGTGGGGGTGTCGAGGGGGGCGCGGGGTGCGGGCTTAGGCTCGTGCTCGTGGGGAAGGTTCGCGAGCGGTGGCGACCGTCGAGCGTGGTCGGGATGGCCGTGGTCGGCGTGTTCGGTCTCGCTGTGGTGGCGCTGGCCGTGGCCACCGTCGTGATCGAGCTCTGGGGCCAGCCCCTCCTCGACATCTCCGGCGGTGTACGCAACGTGCCGGTGTGGATGACCTGGGTCGCGGTTGCCGCCGGCCTGGTCGGGGGCTTCTCCCTCGTCTTCTCGTGCGCGGGCTACCTCATCCGCGTCGCCCGCGGTCAGGTGCCGCGCGTGCAGCCCACGCGGGAGAGCCGGCGTCGTCGCGACGCGGACCGCAAGCGCGACTACGACGCCCGCCGGCGCCACGACCGCACACCCGACCAACGCGACCGCCGTCGTCCGGACAGCTGAATTCGCGGCTCGGTCGCTGACGCCGGATCCCCCTCGCGGCGGATGTGCTCCGCAAGTCAGGCTCCTAGCGTGGAGGCAACGAAGCGAAAGGAACGACGATGACCGAATCGATGCTCCAGCTCTCCCGGATCGCCGCCGTGCTCACCGCGGTGATCGCACTGACCTTCATCATCGTGGGGCTGATCGTGCAGAACACGATGATCATCGCGGTGTTCGCGGTGATCGGCATCGCGGGTCTCGCGTCCTACCCCGCGCCCGCAACGAAGCGGCCTCCCACACCCCATCCGTGACTCCAGATCACGCCTGGCGAGGCTCGAAGGCGGATCGGTGAACAGTGAGGTCCCGGGCGGCATGCCGGCCCCGCCGACTGGCAGGATCGGGGCATGCAGAAAGTGCCTGTTCAGGAGGAGCTCCCACGGTTTCGGTTCAGTCCGAAGGCGTACGAGCTGGGGTTGTTCGAGCCGGTCGAGGGCGAGTGCGAAGCCTGCGGAGAACTCCGCACGATGCGGTACACGTCGTCGTTCTACTCGACCGCGGAGGTCGAGTACATCTGCCCGTGGTGCGTCGCAGACGGCACGGCAGCGCGCGTCTTCGACGGCGAGTTCTCCGACTATCTGGGCATCGACGGCATCCCCTACGACCCGGCCGAGCCCGTGACCGTCGACGAGGCCGAGGCGAGGGAGGTCGCCACCCGCACCCCGTCGTACCCGAGCTGGCAGCAGGAGCAGTGGCGTTCGCACTGCGGCCGCCCGTGCGCCTTCCTCGGCGACGTCGGATCCGAGGATCTCGGGGAGTTCCTCGACGAACCCGACTTCAAGGCCGACGTGATGGGTGGGCTCGGGTGGGAGCCCGCCGTGCTCCGAAGGCACCTCCGCAAGTCCGGCGACCTCGCCGGGTATCTGTTCCAGTGCCTGTCGTGCGGGGCGCATCGTCTCCACGTCGACGCGAGCTGACCGCTGCGCCGACCCGGGAGCCATCCGGTGCTCTTGAGCGGCCCCGGATGCGGACTGCGGGCAGCGGGCTACGGGCTACGGGCTACATCAAGGCACCGCGCTGCCGACGATGAGCACGGCGCCCAGAATCACGACCAACCCGTTGCCGATCACCGAGGTCCAGCCTCGGAACGACGGCCCCGCCTTGCGTCCCAGTCCGGCTCCGAGGGCGACGAGCAGAGCTTGCCACGCGAAGGACGCGACTCCCACTCCCGTGACGAACGCGACCGCCGTCGAAGGCGATCCGGTCACCGACTCGAGCCCGGTGAGAAGAGCGGCGAAGTACACGAGCGTCGCCGGGTTGAGCGCCGTCAACCCGATGAAGAGAGCGAAGCGGCGCAGCGACGTCCCCGAGCGGGTGATCGGCGCATCCGCCCCCCGGCTGTCCCTGCGCCGGCTCCTCTCGAGCCCGAGCACACCCATCGCGACGAGGGCTGCACCTCCGACGATCTGGGGCCACGGAGCCCAGCCGTTCACGACCGGCCCGGCGAGCGCCCCCGCCGTCACCGCGGCGATGCAGTACAGGATGTCGACCGTCGCGACGGCGGCAGCACCGGGCATCCCTCGGCGCAGCCCCCGCGTCAGGCCCTCCTGGATGAGCAGCACACCGATCGCGCCGAGCGGAGCGGCCAGGGCGAGGCCCGCGACGAGGCCGGAGAGGAGCGAGAGGGGGACATCCATACGGAGACTCTGGAGCAGCGCCTCGGGCCCGACTGAGTGAACGAGCAGTCTCTTGAGATAATCAGCCGTATGGATGCGACAGACAGTGAGATCATCGACGTTCTCCGCGTGGATGGTCGTGCATCGTTCAGTGAGATCGGTCGGCGGATCGGGCTGAGCACGAATGCGACGGGGGCCCGGGTGCGTCGGCTCGAGAAGGCCGGAGTGATCCTGGGGTACCAGGCGATCCTCGGCTCGGACGCTGCCGAACCCGTGGAGGGCCTTGAGGCGTTCATCGATGTGCGGCTCGATCCCGGGCGCGATTCGGAGGAGTTCCTCGCCTGGGCCAGGAGCGTGCCGGAGGTCAGAGACGCCGTGCACGTCACGGGCGCCTACGACTACCTCCTGCGCATCCGGGTCGGCGGCACCACGGCACTCGACCGCCTCCTCCGCACCCTCAAGAACGACGGCGGAGCCACCCACACCCAGACCCGCCTGGCCCTCCGCTGACCCCGCCCGTGCGGGCGTACCCTTGATGCATGGCCGAGCTAGACGAATTCGGATACCCGTTGCACGAGGTCACCGAGCAGGGATTCCTGGCCCCGGTGATCCTCCCACCGAACGCCACCGAGCAGCTCCACCAGCGCCACGCCGACGCCTACGCGGCCTACCAGGAGCGATTCCGCACCCAGTACATGTCACAGCGCCGAAGCCGCTAGCGCTGCAGCAGCGGCGACCGAGAGGGCGTCGCTCGGCTCGCGACCCAGCAGGCGTTCGAGGTCATCGCTGGTGCCATCGAGCATGCCGTGCCGCACGCTGGAGTAGATCGACATGAGCATCGCCGGCTGGAACGGCTTGAGACCGCCCGAGTCGAGCTCGCGACGTCGTTGCTCGAGCGTGATCTCGGCCAGAGGCACCCCGAGTTGCTCCGCGATCTGGCGGGCGGTGATGGGAACCCCGACCAGGTCGTACGCAGCCCCCGCGTGGGGTCGCGGCGCCTCGGCGACGTTCGCTGCGGCCTCGGCGAGGTCCCCGCGCGTCACCGCCGACAGCGCTCCCCCACCGAACGCCGACGTCATCCGAGGCCCCGACCAGGTCAGGAGCGACCCGAACAGATCGGCGTAGAGACCGTTGCGCAGGATCGTCCACGACAACGAGCTGCGGCTGAGCCGCCTCTCGGTCCACCGGTGCGCCAACGCGAAGGCCAGGTGCTCGCCCTGGCTCGCCAGGCTCGTGTAGACGACGTGACCGACCCCATCACGCTCGGCCGCCGCGATCACCGCCTCGTGGCGCGCGACCACCACATCGTCCTCCGCCTCGCCCGCCGACACCAGCACGAGGGTGTCGACGCCGCGCAACGAGATGCCGCCCGGCTCATCGAAGTCCAGCGCACGGGATGAACCCGCACCGCTCCGACTGCTGCCGGATGCGTCGACGTCGCGCTCGATGAGACGGGTCAGGATGTCGCGGCCGAGCTTGCCGGTCGTACCGGTGACGAGAATCAAGATGGTGCCCTTCGTGGTTCTTTCGGGTAACTAGGCTGATTCTGATCGGCACGTCCGGATGCTCACAAGAAGGCAGCTTGATGTCACTCACGCACACAGGAGTAACCGCAGACCTCGAGCCCTGCGGCAAGCAGGAGCACCCGGACTGCGGCATCCGCGACGTCCTCGACCGCGTGGGCGACAAGTGGTCGGTGCTGGTCGTGGTCGAGTTGGCGTCGGACACCCGCAGGTTCCGTGAATTGCAGCGCGCAATCGACGGTATCTCCCAGCGCATGCTGACCCTCACGCTGCGCCGGCTCGAGCGCGATGGGCTCGTCGAGCGCACCGTGTACCCCGTGGTGCCGCCGCAGGTCACCTATGAGCTCACCGAGTCGGGAAGGAGTCTCACCCACTTGGTGAAGGCCCTCGCCGACTGGTCGATCGACCAGCGACCGGCGATCGCCGCGTCCCGACGGAGCTACGACGCCGCCAACCCCGGGCACACCATCCGGTGAGGTGCGTCACGGTCACGGTCACGGTCACGGGATGATCCGCTGGTCGCGGAGGTCCTGGAAGATGCGGAGGAACATCGCCTCGGTGTCGACGTACTCGTGGAAGCCGGCACGGCGCGATTTTGACGTGTCGGCGATCACGTCGTAGTCCCAGGCGAACACGAAGTCCCCGAAGGCCCACGACGACACCTCGCCGTAGGGGGTCGGGACGAGACCATGGCGCTCGACCATCGCGTTCCACAGGTCTTCCTTGTCGGCCATCACCTCACCCAGGTCCATCTCCAGGGGCGGCGCGACGTCGAGCTCAAAGAAGGCGGCGATCTTCGGCCACATCGACGACCACCTGAACATGTCGCCGTTGGTGATGTTGTAGGCCTCGTTGCGGGCCTCCTGCGTGGTGGCCGCCCAGACGGTGGCCTTGGCGAGGAGCCCGGCATCCGTCATCTCGATGAGGCTCGAGTAGGCGCCCGGCTTGCCCGGGAAGCGCAGCGGGATGCCGAGCTCCTTGCTCAGGGAGGCGTAGACGGCGATGACCATCGCGAGGTTCATCGGGTTGCCGAGCCCCACACCGGCCACGACGGACGGGCGCAGCGCCGACCACGACCACGACGCCCCGCGCTGGCGCCGTTCGAGGAACTGCTGCTGGTCGACATTGAACTCGGGCGGCATGTGCGGCGGATCCGACTCCTTCGCGGGAGTCGCGAAGGGGCCGAGGTGGGCGCCGTAGACCTTGTAGCCCTGCATGAGGCTGATGTGCTCGAGGTGGGGCGCGATGGGCTCGATGGCGTCGACCACGTTGGTGAGCATGGCCAGGTTCGGGGCGACGAGCCCCGCCCACGTGGGCCGGTCCTGGTAGGCGGCGTAGAACACGTGGGTGATGTCGGCGACGCCGCGGAGGCCGGCGGCGAGCTCGGCCGTCGCGTCGCGGTCGAGCAGATCGACCGCGACATGCCTCACGGGGCCGGTGTCCTCCCCTCCTCGACGGGAGAGACCGATGATGTCCCACCCTCCGCTGCGTGCCAGATGGTCGACGAGGTTGCCTCCGATGACACCTCGCGCCCCGACCACCAGTGCTGTCCTGTGTTCCATCCGTCCTCCATCGTTAGATCGTGATTTACCGATGCACTGTCTACCACAGGATCGGGAAAAACCGATATTGCGATATGCTCGAGGGGTGAGCGATGCAGGGAACGACCTCGACCTCGTGACGGTCTTCAAGGCGCTGGGCCACCCGACCCGCCTCGCGATCCTCGGGTGGTTGAAGCAGCCCGAGAGCTTCCCGCCGCAGGATCGACCCGCAGCCGAAGTGGGCGTGTGCCTGAAGCACATCCAGGCCCGGGCCGAGGTGTCGCAGTCCACCGCCTCGCAGTTCATGGCCACTCTCCAGCGCGCCGGCCTGGTCACCTGCACCCGGATCGGCCAGTGGTCGCACTACTCCCGCAACGACGAAGCCCTCGAAGCCCTCAGCCGCCGCCTCGCGCTCACCCTCTGAATCCCCGCGGGTGCAACGGATCGCGGCGCCGTGGACACTACAGGGTATGGGCGACTCGGACGAAGCGGACTGGGATCGCGTTCTGGCGGGTGAGGGTGAGGCGTTCGGCCGCATCTTCGACCGGCACCGCGACCGGGTGCGTCGTCATGCCGTGGGGCTCGCCCCCTCCCGCAGTGAAGCGGAGGACGTCGTCTCCCTCACCCTCCTCGAGGCCTGGCGCAGACGGCACAGCATCCGGTTCGTGGACGAGTCGATCCTGCCGTGGCTGCTCAGGACCGCCACCTACACGTGCCTGAACATGGCGCGCTCGGAACGCCGTCATCGGGCGGCGTTGAGCAGGCTGCCTGTGGCCGAGACCAGCCACGATCCGTTCGAGCACTCCGACGATGGCGCGGTCTTCGCCGCGATGCGGCGGTTGTCGGCTCGTGATCAGGAGATCATCACCCTGTGCGTGCTCGAAGGCCTCTCGGCCGAGGAGGCCGCCTCCCTCCTGGGGGTGCGGGCGCCATCCGCACGATCGCGCCTTTCCCGAGCCCGATCCCGACTGCGCGAGCACATGCTCGCACCCCCACCCCTCGGTGTCCGAACAGAAGGTCTCCCCCATGCCCAGTAGCGAACCCACCCGGGATCAGGTGCAGCGCCGCATGCTCGTCGCTCTCGCGGATTCGGCGCCGCTGACCCGCCGCCGCCCGAAGGCCTTGGCAGCGCTGGCGGTCTTCGCCCTCTCCGGCGCCCTCACCGGTGCGGCCGTCTCCGCCACCGCCGCCGCACTGGGCGACGACCCGCCCAACGTCTCACGACAGGTGCCGACCACCGCGATGCTGTCGACGCTCGTGCCGGGCTCCACCGAGCTGCTCGGCGAGCCCTTCGTCATCGAGGAAGGTGACGGCCCTGCGACCCTCGAGGTCGGCCTCGCGCCGGAAGGAGCCACCGAGCTCTTCGTCTCCTTCGGATGCCTCGATGCGGGCACCCACACCATCTCGATCGACAGCACCGTGACGGACACGTACTCGTGCGATGGCCCCAGCCTCGGATCAGGTGGCGGCCGACTGGTCACGGGCACCGGACCGCACACGGTGGACGTCGCCGGAGAGGGCGAGTACGTGCTCTGGGCGTCCTGGTCCGCCCCGGCCGTGGCGCCCGATGCCTCTGCCGAGCAGATCGCGGCTCTCGCCGATGGCACCGTGACGGAGGCCGAATACCGCGAGGGATTCGCTCGCTACCAGGAGTGCATGGCCGACGAAGGCCACCCCATCGACGTCGCAGACGCTCCAGGGCCGTTCATCAGCTACACGACGAGCGACGCCTCCCACGACTCGGGAGCCGAGCAGGCCTGCTACGCCGCCGAGTTCGAACGGATCGACATGGCGTTCCAGGGCGCGAACAGATAGGCACGGCAGGTCAGTCCTCTGGATGCGGGCGCTCCACGTCGGGGTGGGGCCTGTCGGGGTCGGGGCGTTGGAGGGCTTCGTGCACCAGGTAGGTGATGTCGATGGAGATGAGGCGCGGGGTGGTCACTGCGCCGGCTCCTGCGCGGTGGTGTCCTCCGGAGCGGGGGTGGGCGTCGGGTCGGCGGACGGTGTGGGGGCCGGGGTGGGCGTCGGAGTGGGGGTGGGATCCGGGCCTGCCGTCGGGGCCGCCGTGGGCGTAGGCGTCGGGGTGGGCGTCGGCGAGGCCGGGACCGGGTTCGTGGTGCGGAAGGGCGGGGTCGCGGGTGTGGCCTCGCTGAGATCGGCGTTGCCCATGTCGTCGAGGGGGACCTCGCGGAGCGGGAAGATGTTCCAGCCGGTGCCACGGGCGGCGTTCGCGAACGGCACGGTCACGGTGGTGCCGTCGGTGCTGAAGTAGTCGAACGGCTCCTCGAGCAGCGCGTCGCCGACGGTCACGAGAGGGTCCCCATCCTGATCGAACAGCTGCAGGTCGGTGACGGGATTCCCGGCGGCGTCGTAGCCGAAGATGTTCGTCACCCGCTGGCCGTCGAGCTGCAGGCCCGTCGGGTCGGTGTACGAAACGGCGTAATCATCCCCGGAAGTCGCCCTGACTTCGTTGAGAGCCCAAGCAGCGAAGAACGGCAGGGTCACGACCGCCACGACGGACACGGCGACCCGCACAGCCCTGAGCACCCGCCCCGGCGCCCAACGACCCCTCCCCCACTGCACGCTCAGCACGATCGCCGCGAACAGCAGCACCCAGAGCGGCAGGCTCGAGGGCACCAGCCCACTCAGCCCCAGCAGCAGAATGGTGAGCAGCTGATACAGGGCCCACCCCCGGAGAACCCACCACACGGGTCGCAGCGAGACGGCGAAGTCGGCCAACCACGCACCGAGCCGGGTGGAGCGTGCCCGCACGAGCGTCGCGGCCTCGAGGGAGTGCAGCCCCCGCGCCAGTCGCTGGCGGAGCGGCGCCGACGAGTTGCCGCGCGCAGGCAGCCCGGCCGAGGCGCGGAGCTCGGTGGCGTACGCGGCCGGATCGCCCAGCTCGAGGTGCCCGCCCTCATCGGAGGCCTGCTCGGCGAGGTCCGCCTCCAGCCCGCCGGTGAGGTCGTCGACCTCCTCCAGGGGCAGGTCGTCGAGGTGACGCCTCACGGCGGCCGCGAAGGCCGCGATCGTGGGCTCGAGGGTGCTGGTGGGTTCGCTCACTTGTTCTCTCCGATCGTGCGAAGCGGGGTCTTCTTGGGTGTGGGATCGGCCAGCAGCGCCGACATCGCCCCGGCGAACCCGGACCATGTGGTGCGCTGCCTGGCCAGCATCTCGCGGCCCTGGGTGTTGATGGCGTAGTACTTGCGGTGCGGGCCGCCCTCCGAGGGCACGACGTAGCTCGACAGCGCCCCAGCGGCGTACAGGCGGCGGAGCGTTCCGTACACCGACGCATCACCCACATCCCCCAGGCCCGCCTCGCGCAGCCGGCGCACGATGTCGTATCCGTACCCGTCGTCGTGCTGCACCACGGCCAGGACGGCCACGTCGAGCACACCCTTGAGCAGTTGTGTCGTATCCACTGAACCTCCACTGTGTCGATAAGCAAGGTACCACGCGGTGCACAGTAGTGCGCACTGAAGACACATGCGGCGAGTCGGATCTGGTGCCGGATCGACCCACCTGACACGATCGGAGCATGGCCCACGATCCCGCACCCGACCGAGCGGTGCCGAATCTCCCCTCCGCCGACTTCGACACCACGCAGGCGTTCTACGCCGGGTTCGGCTTCGAGTGCCTGTTCCGGGATGCCGGGTGGATGATCCTGACCCGAGGCGATCTGCAGCTCGAGTTCTTCCCCGCACCCGATCTCGATCCCCTGTCGAGCAGCTTCATGTGCTGCCTGCGCGTCGCCGACGTCGACGAGCTCTACGAGGCGATCCGCGCGTCAGGCGTGCCCGTCGCACCCACGGGCAGGCCACGACTCCACGAGGTGCGCCTGCAGCAGTGGGGGCTCCGGGCGGGCTACCTGGTCGACCCGGACGGCACGCAGCTCACCCTCATCGAGCAGCCCCGCTGAGAGCGCTTGACTCGAGCGTCGCCTCTCCGGCGGCCCACCCAATAGTCTTCTGTCGTACGCTCGGGATCTGCCGACGCGCGGTCGAGAAGGATGCCACGAGATGTCACGCGCGAACGGTTGGCCTGCGTCCGGTTCCCAGCACGACGGTCGCCGCCGCGATGACGGTTTCGGCAGGGGCATCGCCTACTCCCTGCTCGTCATCCCCCTGGCCATCCCGGTCTGGCTCATCCTCTGGCACTTCGGCTGGATCGCCAGCATCGTCGCCTTCGCGGTCGCGTTCGGAACGGCCGCCCTCTTCCGGTACGGGTCCAAGGGCAGGATCGAGACGCGGGGTGCCGTGGCCATCTCGCTCGTCGCGTTCGGCACGATCCTCCTGTGCGTGGCCGCTGCGGCGCTCTTCGATGCCAGCACGACCTTCGCGCCCGACGAGCGACCGCTCGCCGCACTCTCCGATCCCGACTTCTGGCCCTGGCTCGCCACCACCTACCTCGGTGACGCTGGCGTGCGCGCCTCGGTCGCGTGGAACGCGGCGCTCAGCCTGTTCCTCGCGGCCCTCGGATCGCTGCCCACCCTCCTCGCTCTTCTCCGAGGCCGCTCCGCGGGCAGCCGACTGGCCACTCTCTTCGCCCCCATCGGCATGGCGGTCACGGCCCTGGCGGTGCTCGGCATCCTCGTCTCCAACGGCTACTCCGTGGGCTCGGGCGGCATCACCGCGGCTCGCGCCCCGGAGCTCGCCACCCTCGAACCCTCACTCCCCGTCGGAACGTGTGTCGGCGACCTGAGCTACGACCTCACCGAGGTGGAGGAGATGGAGACGCCGACGACGATCCCGTGCGACGAGCTCCACGATGCCGAAGTCGTCTATGTGGGCGCCGTCGACGAATCGGCCTCAGGCCCCGACGTGCCCACCTCGGAGTGGCTCAGCTCCCACACCCTCGACCAGTGCTCGACCACGGTCTCCGACTTCCTCGGCACCCCATGGGAGGAGTCCGGTTACGCCATTCAGACCGTCTACCCCTCGGAGCGCACATGGAACGCCGGCGACCGGGCCGTCTCCTGCTGGCTCATGACCCCCACCGGCCCCACCACCGGCACCCTCCAGGGCGCCGGCCCCCTCCCCGCGTCCACCTGACCCGCCCGTCACCCGCAGCCGGCACGCCCCACAGATGATGAGAGCGATGAACGACCGTCACGAGCCCTCTCCGCAACCCGCTGCTGAGGTTCGGCCTGTGGGCGAACGGTTCCGGGTGTGGGCATTGCCCGTCGGCATCGCCGTGCTCGTGCCTGTTCTGGCGATCTCCTTGTGGCCGCCCCCGGCGCAGTCCGCGACCGTCGCGGTGCAGATCGACGCCGCAGAGAGCGCGCTCTCGCACGAGGTCGCTGCACACGGAATGCTCCGCAGTGCGGTGGGCGCCGACTACAAGGGGCGGGCATTCCGCGTGACGACGTTGGAGATAACCCTCGGCGAGAGGCGCGCGAACGGCGGAGCGGAGACGGGTGATCTCTCAGCCTCGTTCACCACCGCCGGAGGGATGGACGTGCTGTGCGAACCGACGTCTCCCTTCGAGGCCTCGGTTGGTGTGCAGACCCTGCAGTGCATGCCGTTCGTCGAGCTGGACCAGCTCGCTGCCGTGACGGACGTGCGGGTATCCACATGAGGAAGCTGATGGCGGTCGCGTCCGTGGTGGTGGCGTTGGTCGCGCTCGCAGGCTGCACCTCCAGCACCCCTGAGCCGTTCGTGACGCACACATCGTCAGGCAAGGTCTGGGAACCCGTTCGTACGACGATCCAGCAGCAGGGCCTGACGGCTCGATGGAGTTCGGATGGCACGTCTCTCGACATCATCGTGAGCGGGAGCCCGAACTGCTTCCCCACCCCGACCGGTTACGTTGTGACCGCCCCGGACCGCCTGACAGTCGTCACGGAGTCCCCTCGGCCGTTCGCCTGCGACCTGGCACTGTTCACGAAGCAGTTCAGAACGGCGACTCCCGAAGGCCTCGACCCGTCCGTCCCCATCGAGATCCTCCGCGACTACGAGCCCACCCCCGCGCCCAGAACCCTCGATCCCGCCGACCGGTAGATGTCTCCAGCGCTACCCGCCGGTCGTCGACCAACCGGGCACGGCCAAGGCAACAGACTCTATCCAGGACGCTGTCGCCGACGTCGGGCTTCAGTCGACCGCCCCGCGGCTATTCGAACCAGGGGACTGCTGTGAGGGGGCCGGGTGCGGCGGGCGGCGCCGGGGTGATCGTGAGGGTGAAGCGGGGGACGCCGGCGGTGTGCTGCAGGGTGACGCGGTGCGCGCCTTCGGGGACGGGGAGGCGGATCGCACCGGGACCCGTCGGCGCCTCGTCGTCGAACTGCGCGGCCATGGTCAGCTGCGTGTAGTCGGTGACCCACAGGCCTGCGGGCCCGACGCGCACGATGCTCACCGCTTCGCGCAGCACCGGAGCGTCCACCGCGCCACCCGTGAACTCCAGGGGATCGTCGGCATGGTCCGGGCCGGGGTAGGCGATGAACAGCGAGCCCTCGTTCATCTGCGCGGTGAAGTGGGCGAGGAGCTGCTCGAGCTCCCAGTCCTCGTGCACGAAGCCGCGGTACGTATCCGGAGCCACGAGGCAGACGAATCCGTCCTCATCGACGGTCAGCGACAGCGCATCCTCAGTGCTCATGACAGCACCGTAATCGATGCCGGAAGACGAGCACAGCGCAAGGGCCGAGCGCCGGGCCCTGCCGTCGCCTAGCGTTGACCCATGGCCAGAACCATCTCCACCAACACCTCCGTCGACCGCGACGGCATGCTCGAGTTCGTGCGACCTCGGCACCGGATGCTCGTCGCCACCACGCGCGCAGACGGCCGCCCGCAGATGTCGCCCGTCACCGGTGGGGTGGACGAGCAGGGCCGCATCGTCATTTCCACCTACCCGGGCCGCGCCAAGACCCGCAACGCTGAGCGCCGCCCGGCGACCTCGGTGCTGGTGCTGTCGGACGACTGGAACGACGCGTGGATCCAGATCGACGGCGACGCCGAGGTGCTGCACATGCCCGAAGCCGCCGACGGTCTCGTCGACTACTTCCGCTGCATCTCGGGCGAACACCCCGACTGGCAGGAGTACCGCGAGGCGATGGCACTGCAGAACAAGTCGCTGCTGCGCATCACGCCCACCCGCTGGAGCCCCATCTCCACAGGCGGTTTTCCGCCCGATGTCGCCGAGCGACTCGACTCCCTCTGAGCGCCCGGCGTAGCATCGAGGCATGCCACTGATCGGGGAGTACGAGCCGGGAACCAGCGACTGGGCGCGCGAGCAGCTCGAGCTGTACGAGTCGTCGGGCGGCACCGAGGGCACCGAGCTCCGCGGCATGCCCGTCATCATCCTCACGACCGTCGGCGCCAAGACCGGCAAGCTGCGCAAGACGCCGCTCATGCGGGTGGAGCACGACGGGGAGTACGCCGTGGTGGCGTCTCTCGGCGGGGCGCCCAAGCATCCGGTCTGGTACTTCAACATCGTCAAGCAGCCGCACGTCGAGCTGCAGGACCGCACCGAGAAGCACGACTACACCGCCCGCGAGGTCTTCGGCGACGAGAAGGCGCTGTGGTGGGAGCGAGCGGTCGCCGCCTACCCTCCCTACGTCGACTACCAGACGAAGACCGACCGCGAGATCCCCGTCTTCGTCCTCACCCGCCTCGACGCCGCCTGACCCCGGCCGGCATTCGTTCTCGCATCCAAACGCTCCTCTTCAGCCTGTGGGACGGGGGCTGTGCGCATCCTCACCCGTCGCCGAGACAGGATCCCAGGTCGACCCCAGCCAACACGAGTGCATCGACCTTCTCCTGGCGTGTCGTCGGAATGGCAAGACCGTTGTCGGTCAGGCAGGCGTCGAGAAGTGCTCCGTCCGTTCGCTCTTCCTGGTGGGCAGTCTGCCAGGACCCGTCGATCCCTTCGAATTCGGTCTGATAGCAGCGAGCGTCGGTTCCGTCGTCGGTCGCTTCCGCCAGGTAGCGGTAGTCGAGGATCGAGCCAGTGCTTTCCAGAACCTCGACCGTGTATCCACTGGTCGACATGCACGCTTCGAACGCGGCGAAACCTCTCTCGTACTCGGCTCGATCGACGTGCCCATCGGCGAGCGCCTCTTTGTGCGCCAGTGACGGGGCATAGAACTCTGCGCCCGCCTCCCCCTCGCCTGCGTTCGCCGCACCGCCCGCGCAGCCGGACAACCCGAGACCGGTAACGGCTAGAACAGCGCCGATCAAGAAGGTTCTCTTCGTGGTTCGCATCAGAACTCCTTACGTCGTGAACGGCCAGCCGCCTGAGTAACCCCAGGCCTTGACACCACAGTTGTGGGAGGCACCCACGATGGTGCCGCCAGGGTGATGGGTGACGATCCCTGGCGCTTCCTGCCACGCGCTGGTGTAGATCGGACTCCCGGGGTGGGCCTTGTATCGCACCTGGACGCGGGCGTTGCCGCACCCCAGCTCAGGGTTCGGGTTCGTTGGCGAAGCCGTCTGGCCGCCCAACGCTTGTGAGCTCTTGCCTGTCACCGTCAGGTTGTAGGTGCAGCTCTTGTACTTCGTTCCGGTCGCAGTGGCCGTGCCGCCACCCACGATGTGGAGGCCGACAACCATCGCCAGTGCACAACCCACCACGAGCAGTCGCCTGCCAAGGTAGCCATCGTGGACTTTCATCGCTCCGCCCCTCTCGGGCGGCTCTCGCCCGTTGCGACGACCGTAGATCTGGACTCGACTCACGTAAATGAGTAATTGCCACTCACTCGTATGCGATTCGGTTTCGTTCCGTCACTGTCGTCGATTCTGGACTCGTCATGAGTTGCGTTGCGTGACGGCTGTGGGGCTGGTGTTGCTCGCTTGGTTCGGTTCGGGCCTGCGGTGGGTTGAAGGTCGACCGGGTCAGGCGCGTTCTACCGGGAGCCAGAGCTCGCAGGTCGCTGTGGTGAAGTCGGGTGCGCGGTCCAGGACCGCGACGATCGACGGGCCGGGGCGCAGCCGCCACGGGTTCGACGGGAACCAGTCCGTCGCCGTGGCCGCCCAGACGGATTGCAGCGTGGCCGGGTACTCCCCCTCGGTGCGGAAGACCGCCCACATGCCGGCCGGGACCTCGATGACGTCGAGATCGTCGGGCACCTGGGTCGTCTCGCCGATCGCGACGCCGTGCAGGTAGGTGAGCTCGCTGCCCTCCCGGTAGTCCGGGTCGACATCGGCGCTCACCTGCAGCAGCCCCGCCGGCTCGGTGTCGCTCAGCTCCTTGAGTCGTGCGTGCTCCGCCGCCGGCAGTGAGGCGATGTGGGCCTGGATCTGCGGATTGACGCCCTCATGGATGAGGGGGACGCGGGTGGCGTGGCCGACGAGGCGGAACGGCGGTCGGTCGACGAGTCGAGTGTCCATGGTGATGTTCCCTTCTACTGTCAGGCGGAACCTGATCTGCGGTTGTGTACGAAGGGGGCCGCCGTCTCGCCGCACGTCAGCCGGGCTGACGCCGTGCACCGAGCGGAACGCCCGCCCGAACGCCTCGGTCGATCCGTATCCGAATCGCACTGCGATCCCGAGCAGCTCATCGCCTCCCAGCACGTCCGCCGCCGCGATCGCCATGCGCCGCCGGCGGATGTATTCCGACAGCGGCATGCCCGCCAGCGACGAGAACATCCGCCGCAGGTGGTACTCGGTGGTGCCGAGCCCGCTCGCCAGCTCGGCCACGTCGATCTCGCCGGTCAAGTTGCGCTCGACCAGCTCGACCAGCCTGTTCAGTTCGGCGATCACGGCTCTCCCTTCGACATCCACCCTCGCAGTCGTCCTCGCCCGGCACCCTAATATCGCGGTCCGATCGGATCGCCCTCTCGACCGAACGTCGTCGAACTAGGGTCGGAGTGTGAATCGCACCGACAGGCTCTACGCGCTCGTGGAGGAGCTGCGGGCCGTGTCGCCGCGCCCGAGGAGCGCCCGGTGGCTCGCCGACAGGTTCGGCGTGAGCTCCCGCACGATCGAGCGTGATCTCTCGGCGCTGCAGCAGAGCGGGGTGCCCATCTGGGCAGAACCCGGCCGCACCGGCGGGTACTGCCTCGACACGGCTCACACCTTGGCGCCCCTCGGATTCACCGTCGACGAAGCCCTCGCCGTGATGGTCGCTCTGGGCACGCTGGCCACGAGCCCGTTCCGCGATTCGGCGACATCGGCCCTCCGCAAGGTCGTCGCCGTCACCGAGGATCGCAGCCTGGAGCAGACGGCCGACCTCGCCACCCGCATCCACCTGCTCGACGACGAGACGTCGAGCGAAGCTCCCCCGGCCTTGGCCCTCGCGCTGCGCACCGGCCACGTTCTGCGGATCTCCTACAGCGACCGCACCGGACGTGCGACCGTGCGTGACGTCGAGCCGATGGGATTCGTCGGCAAGGGCGCCGAGTGGTACCTGATCGCCTGGTGTCGCCTTCGCGATCGTCTTCGTGCCTTTCGGGGCGACCGCATCAGCGAGGCGGAGCCCCTCGCGGAGCGACCGCCACGGCGACCGCTTCGAGCGGAGGATCTGGGCATCGTCGAGGGAAGGCTGCGAGCGGTCGGTCCGGGCGGCGATCCGTCTTAAACGCCGACAGGACGTTGTCGCTCGGGGTGTGGAGGATGAAGGTGTCGGGCCGGTTGGCGTGACGGAAAGGAAGACCATGGACCTCGCATCGATCCGCATCATCACGCACGACGTCGACCGGCTCGCCCGCTTCTACGAGGCTGTGACGGCGACAACCGCCGCACGGCCGGCCCCGGTCTTCGCCGAGTTCCGAACGGCCTCCGGCACCCTGGCGGTGGCGAGCACGGCGACCGTCGCCATGCTCGGAGACGACGCACCGCGCCCGGGCAGCAACGAGTCGATCATCATCGAGTTCCTGGTCACGGACGTCGACGCGGAGTTCGACCGACTGCGCGACGTGCTCAACGACGTCGTGCTCCCACCGACCACCATGCCCTGGGGCAACAGGTCCGCCATCTTCCGCGACCCTGACGGCAACCTGGTGAACCTCTTCTCCCGCCCCGCCGCCCCGTGACGATGAGCGTGCCGAGGTGGGGTCACTCGGCCTCTTCTGCCTTGGCGAGCAGTTCCAGGAGTTTGGGCAGTGCCGCATCCGACTTCATGGTCTGGAAGTCGACGGCCGACACGATGTTGAGGAGGTCGAGCCGGAGTTGGGCCCGCTCCGGTGACGCCGGCCCGCGGTTGCCGTTCAGCGCCCATGCCACGTCGATGCGGGCGACCAGCGCCTCGTCGCTCCAATGACGCTCACTCATGCGCTGATGGTAAGCATCCGAAATGAACCGGAATCGACCAGCAGACTATGGACAGCTGGACGATGACAGCCGCCACACCGCCGCCATCCGCTCGCCGCCGCCAGCGGGCGGCCACTCATCAGTTCGCGCGGTCTTCCAGCTCGTCCGCCGTCAGGTGCTCTCCAGGCTGCGGGGTCCGGAACAGGGGGTTGTCCGAGACCGCTTCACCCTCGGCCGGCTCGTCGGCCGCGGCCGCTGCGTCGGGGAGGATGTCGGGTTCCTCCGACATGGGTGTCCCCGGCGCACCGGGGCCCGGTTCGGCAGCGGCGGGCGCGCCCTGCTCGGAGTCAGCGGACCGTGGGACGAGAGGTTCAGACATCGACATACGACGATCGTCACCCGGGCATCCCCGCCCGACGGCCCCCTTGACTCACGTCAGCACGTCAGTTCATCAGGGTGCCGCGGTGCCGAAGGCGTGGAGGTCGAGCTCCCTGCTCAGGGCGTCGCAGGCGGCCTTGCCCCGCACGCTCGTGCCGTGCTCGTCGAGAGGTGGGCTGACAACGGCGGCACCGAGCCGCCCGGGGGCCGAGAGCACGATCGCCCCGGAGACGCTGGATTTCGCCGGGATGCCGATCTCGCGCATCCACCGCCCCGAGCCGTCGTACACACCGCAGGTCGCCATCACCGAGACGACATCACGCGCCACGGTCGACGACACGACGCGTTCGCCCGACACCGGGTTCACTCCCCCGCAGGCGAGGGTGGCGCCCATGACCGCGAGCGCCTCGGCATCCACCAGCACCGCGCACGCACGCGCGTAGACGGCGACCGCGTCGTCGGCGCTCACGTGCAGGGTCCCCTCCGCCCGCATGAGGTGCGCGAGCGCGTGATTGCGGTCGCCGAGGAGGTGCTCGTTGCAGGCGACGCTCTCGTCGACCTCGAGCCGGCGGCCGGCGAAGGCCGAGAGGCCGCGGAGGATCCGCTCGTTGCGCTCGTCGACGTCGCTGCCGTCGACGAGCGAGGCCGTGAGCAGGGCCCCGGCGTTGACCATGGGGTTCGGTGGACGGCCGGTGCCGCTCTCGAGCTTGATGGCATCGAAGGCCTCGCCGGTGGGTTCGATGCCGATGCGGTCAAGCGCATCACCGTGGGTGTCGAGCAGGGCGAGGGCGAACAGGAACGGCTTGACCGCCGACTGCACGCTGAACGGTGCGTCCGCCTGGGCGGTGGTGTGCACCGTGCCATCCGGCAGCACCAGTGCCAGCGCGCACAGCTCGGCGTCGGCATCGGCGAGCTCGGGGATGCTGTCGTCCACCGCGCCACCGCTCTCCCGCATGACCCGCCGCCGCAGATCCTCGAGGTCGTACAGTGCCGCGTCTGGTCTCATCCCTTCACCCTGCCACGGTGTGCGGCCCATGCAGGGGTCTCGCACTAAGCTCGCCCTGAACACGGGAGGGGGCACCTGTGAAGCGGGTGGTCGAGTGGTACTGGCGTCGGGGGTGGAGTTCTCGGGATGCCCTGGGCAGCGCCATCGTCTGCGCGGTGAACGCCGCCGCGGTACTGGTGCTGTGGTTCTTCGTCAGGGACTACGGCCGGGAATGGGCAGTTGCAGCCGTTGTCGCAGCCGCAGCAGCGGCAGCGCCCTCCGCTGTCATGTTCGCCGTCTCGGGGAGGATCCGCTCTAGGGAGAAGGCCACCAGCGAGAACGATTGATGCGCTGACAGGCGCCGATCAGCCCTCGAGCGGGTCGAGGGTGCCCGCCGGGGAACCCTCCACGAGGACGGTGATCTCCCTGCTGAGGTCGAGCCCCTCAGGCTGCTCGGCGGCGAATGACGTGGGCCTCAAGTCGGTAGTGCAATCGCGATCGGGTGGCGGTTCGAGCGTCACGGCCACCGTGGATGCGTCGACGACGTCGAGCGTGGCGGGGACGGTGGGGCAGCTCCCACTGCCGTACGTCGTGAGGATGATGTGCGGGAAGGAATCGTCCCCCCACCGAACAGGCACGTCGCCGGCAGAGACGTACTGCTGCACCCACGTGCCCGCGGGCGCTGCGGATGCGGTGCTCTCGCCAGCCTCCGGGGCCGCCACCGCCGAGGCCGTGCCCTCACCGGGTTCCGAGGTGCACCCCGCCAACGAAGCCCCGACGACCACGGCGACGGCTGCAACCCCCACGCACACCGCCCACGATCGCTTCCCCATACGAGAACGCTATCCGCGCGCCCTTTGGAAGTCGAGGCGTCGGCCTCGATGAGTGGCGACGGGCGGGCACTCAGGTACCGGCCTCCCAGCCGTCGTAGTCGCCTCCAGGAACGCTCAGCGCAAGCTGCTCGAAGAATGCGCGCGCCGATTGCACTCTCTCCGGAGTGACGACGACACCTCTCTGTTCCGCGATGACAACCCAACCGGTCCCGGAAGCGGCGTGATCCACGCGTTGCAGGTCCCACCCATCCTGTGACGCTGCAGCCGCTATGACCTGCGCTCCTTCTTCGTCTGCGCAGTAGATGTAGTGAATCCAATGTCGCGGAACAGTCAGATCACTTCTCTTTCCGAGCGCGCGAAGCGTTTGATCGTCCAGAGGGTTGCCGGGGGTGACTGTCTTCTTGCCTCGCCTGAATATGCCCACGGTGTGAGCCTACTGGCGTCCTTCATCGCGTTCTCCGCGGATCAGACCGGCCGCGCGTCAGGCCCTGTGCCAAGCCGGCAGGCGGCGTCGGGATCCGATCGCCGTCACCTGGTCAGTTGCGTGATCTCCTCGGCGGGCGGGGCCTCGATCGTGACCTGCTGGCCCCAGCGCTCGAACGTCGTCTCCTGAGCCGAGCCCGCGTAGTCGAACGCGAGCTTGCGGAGCAGTCCGTCCGGCCCCACCCACATGCGGTACTCGATCTCCGCGGGCAGCTCGGCCACGAGCTCGGCAGGCATCCCCTGGAAGTAGGCACCCGATGTGTCGACCACCACGCGGTACGGAATCGTCGACACCCCGTCGAGGGTGACGGCCTCGCCCGCCGTCTCGACGGCCACGATGGAGCCACGGACGCCGTTCAGCAGCGTCGACGGATCCGAGGAGTCCTGCAGCGCGGGCATCATCGAGGCGAACGGGCCCGCCGAGTCGTTCATGTCGAAAGCCGCCCAGCGGCCAGGCGCGGCCTCGCCGAGAGCCACGTACAGCACGCCGTTGACCAGCCGGGCCTCCATGGCGGGGCTGTCGGGGAGGCTCGTGGTCATCGAGAGCGCGGTCTCCGATCCGTCCGGCGCGGCTGACACGTCACCCTGGGCGGTGATGGTGACGCCCGAGGCGGTGATCGTCGTCGTGAAGTGCACCGAGGTCGGGGCTCCAGGATCGGCCTGCACACTCGAGACGAAGCCGGCGAGATCCATGGTGCCTGGCACCGCGGGCGACCCCGCTGCTGCGGCCTGCGTGCGTGGCGGGTTCGCGGCGAGATAGGCGGAGACGCCCGCGGCGGCACCGCCGGCGAGCCCCACGACCACGGCCGCCACGAGGAGCGAACGCAGAACGCGGCGCCGACCCTCGCGGTGGTACGACCTGAAGGCGTCCTGATCCTGCATGTCCTCGTCCCCCCGGCCAGCACCCCTGCGCCGCCCGAAGCCACACCGTAGGGCTGCCACCTGAACGGCGGATGGTGCGGAGACCAACAGTCCGCACCCGAGCCCGGCCGCCTTGGGGGTGGCCTGAGGTCGGGTAGCATCTCGGCATGACGACGCCTGCACCCATCGACGACATCTCGATCGGTGGTGAGGGCATCCGCCTCGGGCAGTTCCTCAAGTTCGCCGGGCTCCTCGACTCCGGCGGAACGGTCAAGGAGGCCATCGCCGAGGGCGACGTGACGGTCAACGGCGAGGTCGACCTGCGCCGCGGACGACAGCTGCAGCTCGGCGACATCGTCGGCTTCGAGGGCCGCAGAGCCCGGGTCTGCCCCTGACGCATCGCCGTGCGCGACGGGCGAGGCTGCCTGCCGTGAGGGGATGTGCCCGGATCAACCGATCTCGGCCGTGATCTGGTCGAGGGCGAGTCGGGCGGCGACCGGACCGGCGTTCATGAAGTAAGGATCGAGGTCGACGAGGAGGGTGTGCCCGGTGTCGACTGCGGTCAGGCTCGGCCAGAGAGCGGCATCCTCGATGAGCGAGAGTCCGTCGCCGTTTCCGGCGTAGAAGATCCAGTCGGCATCGGCCAGTTCGAGCTGTTCGGCGCTGATCTCTGCGGAGGTGTCGTCGACCTGCTGGCTCGTCGCCCGACCCCAGCGCTCGACGAGCACACGCAGAGCACCGCAGCGTGCCGATCGCTCCCCCTGACGATCCCGACGCGACACTGGGTCGCGAAGCACCTGTGCGGCGAACGTCACGTCCCCGAGGCGTGATCCGCAGCGCGAGCGCGAGCGATGTAGTCGACCGCCATCACGTACCCGTGCGACCCGGCACCGGCGATGACGACATCGGCCTGCCTGGACACGTAGGAGTGGTGCCGAAACTGCTCGCGCTTGTGGATGTTGCTCAGGTGCACCTCGACGGTCAGCAGCGGGCGGACGCTCTCCAGCGCATCGTGGATGGCGAGGGAGTAGTGCGAGAACGCACCCGGATTGATGATGAGCGCGACGGCACTCTGCCGAGCCGCCTGGATCGCGTCGATGAGCACACCCTCGTGGTTCGACTGCAGGAACTCGGTCTCGAAGCCCTGAGCCGCTGCGGTGGAGCGCACGAGCTGCTCGATGTCGCCGAGCGTCTGCGTGCCGTAGATCTCGGGGGCGCGTACACCGAGCATGTTGAGATTGGGCCCGTTCAGCACGAGGATCCGGGGCTCCGCGCCGACGGCGGCTGTCGAGTCATTCAACGACGATCACGTCCTCGGTGTCGGTGTCGGGGTCGGGGTGCACCACCTCGTCGGTCGCGCGAGACGGAGCCCGGGAGGGGGATGTGAGCCACGCCACGACGACGTCGCCGATCATCTCACGGAGGTGATCACGCCGTTCCGGCGCAAGCAGGTCGCGGTCGAAGAGGAAGCCGAAGGTGTACTGGTTGGCGACCTGGAAGAAGCAGTACGAGCTGATCACGAGGTGCACGTCGAGCGCATCCACGTCGTCTCGCACGAGACCCGCCTCCCGGCCTCGTTGCAGGGCGGTGTCCAGGACGTCCACGGCGGGTTGGTTCAGTTCACGGAGCCCGGCCAGACGACGGATGAAGTCGCCGCGGTGGATGTTCTCGATCGACACCAGACGAATGAACTCGCTGTGCTCGAGGTGGTGGTCGTAGGTCAGTTCTGCGATGCGTCGGAGCGTGTCGACCGGCTCCAGGTCGCCCACGTGCACGGCCTGCTCGGCTTCGCGGATGCCGCGATAGGCGTTCTCGAGCACCGCCATGTAGAGCGCCTCCTTGCCGCCGAAGTAGTAGTAGATCATCCGCTTCGTCGTGGAGGTGCGCTCGGCGATATCGTCGACGCGTGTTCCCGAGTAGCCCGATTCGGCGAAGGCCTCGGTCGCAACACGCAGCAGGTCTGCGCGAGTGCGTTCTCGATCGCGGGTGCGCACGGGTGGAGCGATGTCGTTCACGGGCTCCAGGATAGTCAGGGATAGCGCCGGAGACCTCGGTTCGCGCTGCTCGCGTTTCACGGCGCTCCCGTGAGGATGCGCCGCGGGTTTCCGACGAGCAGGGTGTCGATCGTCTGCTCGTCGATTCCCGCTTTCCGCAGTCGCGGAAGCACGCGGGTGTGGATGGTCTGCATCGTCCAGTGCGGCACCGTCGCGGCCCGCCAGGAGGGCGGTGTGACCCGGCTGAAGAACGCGGCGTCGTGCGACAGCACGATCCGCTCGGCATAGCCTTCGCCGAGGAGGTGGAGGAGGGTGCGGATGCGGTCGTCGTCGCGGGCGACATGCTCCATGCCGAAGCGGTCGAAACCCAGGTAGGAGCCACGATCGGCCAGCTCTCGCAGGTAGTCGAGATCGGTGGAGTCGCCGCTGTGGCCGATGATCACGGTGTGCATCTGCACACCGAGGCGAGCGAGCAGCTGCTGCTGCGCGCGCCCTCCGGCCGAGGCGGGATGCGAGTGGGTCGTGATGGGCACCCCGGTGCGGAGGTGGGCGGCGGCCGCCGCCTCGAACACCCGCTCGACGTCCGGGGTGATGCCCTCGGCATCCGACACGACCTTGATCATCCCGGCCCGGATGCCCGTGCCGGCGATGCCCTCCTCGATGTCGCGCAGCATCATCTCGGCGAGCGGATCGGGGCCGCCGACGAGGCGGCCAGGGCCGTGGGTGCGGAACACATGAGGCAGTGTGGAGCTCGTGTAGTAGCCGGTCGACGCCACGAGCGCCACGGGAGACCGCTCCGCAACCCGCGCCACGAGCGCCACATCGCGCCCCAGACCGGGAACGGTGAGGTCGACGACCGTGCGCACTCCGAGCGCGTGCAGCGCTCGGAGCCCCTCGACGGCGGTCTCGATCAGGTGCTCCACCTGCCACTCCGGGTGCGGAAGATCGAGCTCCAGCTCGGGGCTGCGCACGAAGACGTGCTCGTGGATCAGGGTGACACCCAGCTGCTCGGCCCCCACCTCGCCGGTGAAGGTGGGAACCGAGCGGGCCGCAGAGGGCAACGACACAGGCGCCCTACTCGGCGCTCGAGCGGATCGCCTCGAACGCCTCGAGCGACTCACCAGTGAGGTTCTCCTCGAGGTAGGCGATGGCCTGCTCCTGGAAGGCATCGATGTCGACATCGTCGATGACCTCCCACTCCCCGCCGGTCCGCCACTCCTCGATCGTGGTGGCCTCTTCGTCGGCCACGCACGCGGTCACGTCGTCGATGGCGGTGTCGACGGCCGCGGTGAGAGCGTCCTGCTGCTCGGCGCTCAGCTCACCCCAGGCTTGACCCATGATCACGAGGTTGGTGTTGAGCTGGTGGGAACTGAGGCTCAAGTAGTCCTGCACCTCCGCGAGGTTCTGCGCGGCGATGTTGGTGATGGGGTTCTCCTGCCCATCGACCGTGCCCTGCTGCAGCGCGAGGTAGAGCTCTTCGTAGGCGACCTCCGTGGCCTCGGCGCCGAGGGCCCTCGCGTTGATGAGGAACTGCGGCGATCCCGGGAACCGCAGGCGCATGCCCTCGAGGTCGTCGGGGGTGCGGATGGGTGAGTTGGAGGTGAAGTGCCGTGCGCCGGCCGACCAGGCACCGAGGGTCTGCACGCCTGCGGTCTCGAAGAATCCCTCGATCACGGGCGCCGACGCATCGCTGCCCATGAAGGCGGCGAGGTGCTCCGGCCCATCGAAGGCGTAGGCGGCATCGAGCACGCTGATCGGCTCGTAGACTGCGCCGAGCGCCGAGGCTCCCTGGATGTCGATGTCGATGTCGCCGGAGGCCACCGACGCGATGCGGTCGGCGTCGCCACCGAGCTGGCTCGACGGGAAGATCTCGATCTCGAGGCCGACATCGGCCGCAGCGATCTCGTCGGCGATCACCTGGGCACCGCACGCGTGCTGCGGTTGGGTCTCGTTGTAGCTGTGCGCGAGGCTCAGGGTTCGCACCTCGTCGGTGCTGCCCCCTGGTTCTTCGGAACCACCCCCGGAGCACGCCACCAGCATCATTGCCGGTACCGTCGCCAGAGCGATCATCATCGTTCGCCGTGCACGTCGTGCAGTCATCGGTTTCTTCCTCTCGGTGGTGCCTGTTGGGCGGGAATGCTGGCCGCTTCGGCGGCGACCAGGTCTTGCAGGTCGGCGAGCATCGCCGAGCGATCGGCGGAGGCGCCCGTGAAGATCTCGAAGGAGTCGGCCGCTTGATGCATCGCCATCCCGAGGCCCGACATCACACGGCATCCCCGCAGTCGCGCGCCGCGGAGGAGGGCCGTGTCGACGGGCCGGTAGACGATCTCGGCGACGAACATCCGCTCGTCGAGGAGATCCAGGTCGAAGGGCGCACCCGGGTGCGCCGCCATGCCCGAGGGAGTGGCGTTGACGACGCCGTTGGCGCGGCTCAGCAGGTCGGACAGCTCGTTCAGCTCGGCGGCACGCACGGAACGCCCCGCCTGGGCTGCGATGCCGGCGGCGAGAGCGGTGGAGCGTGCGGGATCGGCGTCGACGATCACCAGGTCGTCGATGTCGCGTGCGGCGAGGGCACTTGCGACCGCGGATCCGGCTCCGCCCGCACCGACAAGCACGACGCGGTGATGGCTCGCGTCCGCGAACGCCTCGTCGAAGGCCGCACCGAACCCGGTCACGTCGGTGTTGTGCCCCACGGATCCCTCGTCTCCGAAGAGCACCGTGTTGACCGCGCCCACCGCCCGCGCGCTCGGGCTCAGGTCGTCGAGGAGGGGCACCACCAGCTGCTTCACCGGGTGGGTCACGTTGAGTCCGTCGAAGCCCAGCAGACGGGCCGAGGCGAGCAGGTCGGCGATGTGGCCGGCCGTCCCTTCGCCCGTGGCGAGTTCGATGGTGCGGTAGACGTAGTTCATGCCGTGTCTGGCGCCTTCGAGCTCATGCATGGCCGGGGTGAGCGACGGGCCCACTCCCTCGCCGATCAGGCCGATGAGCATGGCTCGGCGTCGCTTCGACACGGTGCGGAGATCGGTGTCGGTCACAGGCCGAGCACCCCAGGCAGCCACATCACGGCACTCGGGAACAGCACCAGCAGAATGCAGATCACGACCGAGGGGATGAGGAACGGCAGCGAACCACGGAACACCTCACCCACCTTGCTTCTCGAGACCGACGCCGTGACGAAGAGCACGGTGCCGACAGGTGGAGTGATCAGACCGATCATCAGGGCGACGATCAGCAGCACTCCGAGAGCGATCGGATCGATCCCGAACTCGAGGCCGATGGGCATCAGGATCGGCACGGTGAGCACGAGGATCGCCGTGGCGTCGATGACCGTGCCGAGGATCAGCATCACGACCGCCGCGAGTGCCAAGAACATCGTGGGGCTCGACGTGATGGACAGCACGAGATCCGTCAGCAGCTGCGGCAGTCGTTCGCGCGCCAGGATGTAGCCGAGGAGGGAGGCCGAACTGACGATCAGCATGATCCCGGCGGTCGTCGTCACCGTCTCGAGCAGCGCCTTGAGGAATCCGCGCAGATCGAGCGAGCGCTGCACGACTCCGACTAGGATGATGTAGACGACACCGACCGCCGCGGCCTCGGTGGGGGTGAAGATGCCGCCGAGGATGCCGCCGAGGATGATGAACGGCGCCAGCATCGGCAGGATCACACCCTTGGTGGAGGCGAGCAGTTCGGCCCGGTCGAAGACTCCCCGCCGGATCTTCGGGTTCTTGCGGACGAGCACGAAGACCACGATGCACAGGCCTATCGCCATGAGCAATGCGGGGATGACGGAGGCGGCGAAAAGCGCTCCGGTGGAGACGGCGGCGAGCCCGGAGAAGATGACGGCGGGGATGCTCGGTGGCATGACGGGTGCGATCAAGGACGACGACGCCGAGACACCGGTGGCGAATCGCCGCCCGTAGCCGGCCCTGATCATGGCGGGGATCTGGACCTTGCCGAGGGCTGCCGCGTCGGCGACGGCCGATCCGCTCATCCATGAGAAGCCCACGCTCGTGCCGACGGCGACGTAACCGAGGTTGCCTCGCACTCGTGCCATGGCTGCCAGAGCGAAGCGGAACAGTCGATCCGCGATGCCCGCGTGGTTCGCCAGTGCGCCGAGGAAGACGAAGAGCGGAACAGCGAGGAGGGGGAAGCTCGCCGCGGCGTTGGTGACCGTTCGCAACGCCGTACCGGAGGACTGGCCCGTGAACAGCATGTAGACGATGGAGGGACCGAGGAAGGCGAAGGCCACGGGCACACGCAGCACCAGGAGGATCGCGATCGAGAGACCGAGCAGCAGGAGGATCATGCGACGGTTCCTTCACTCGTGTCGTCGTCGGTCTGCGCGAACACCGGGCCATGGACGGCCACATCGATGGCCGCGACGGCTGCCCGCACCGCGGTGCTGACAGCACCGATGAGCACCGGCAGGTACACCCACGACATCTGCAGCCGGAGCACGGGCGAGCGGAGCAGACCCTGGGTCTGGATGAGCGCCGCCGCTTCGAGAGCGAGACCGACTCCGGTGGCGGCCACCACGACGAGCGCGAAGACCTGGATGATGCGCACCATCATCCGGTTCGGGATGGCGTCGACGATCTCGAGGGTGATGTGACCCCGCGAGGTGACGAGCAGCCCGGCGGCCGAGAAGGTGAGCCAGATGAGCGAGAACCGGGCGATCTCCCCCGTCCACGCGACACTGTCGATGGGCAGGTAGCGCTGCGCCGCTTGGAAGAAGACGAGCACCAGGATCGACATCAGGGCGAGGGCCCCGATGGTCAATTCGATGACAGTCACGACGCGGACGATGCGGCGCAGTGCGCCGGCTGGTCGCCGGGGGGAGGCTGTGGTCACGAGACGTCCTTGTTCGTTCGAGACGGGCTCTTTCCCGCCGCCGCACCGAATGTACTATCCATTACATTACGACGCAAGAGGCCTGTTCCTCGAATGTACAAGCTGGTACATTGCAGCCATGCGCACCTCAATTGCGACGGTCTGCCTGTCGGGCGGGCTCGTCGAGAAACTCCATGCCTGCGCCGATGCAGGCTTCGATGGCGTCGAGATCATGGACGCAGACCTCACCGCGGCACCGGAGTCGCCCGAAGAGATCCGGGCCCTGTGCGCCCGCCTCGGGCTGTCGATCGACCTCTTCCAGCCCCTCAGGGACATCGAGGGCGTCGACGACGACACCTTCGCCGACAACCTGCGCCGCGCCGAGGCGAAGTTCGAGATGATGGGGCGCCTCGGCGCGACCCTGGTGCTGGTCTGCAGCAATGCGGGCACCGCCACGATCGACGACGACGAGCTCGCCGCACGTCAGCTGGGCGAGCTCGCCGACCGGGCCGCCGCCCACGGCATCGGCGTCGCCTACGAGGCCCTCGCGTGGGGCAGGTTCGTGGACGACTACCGTCACGCCTGGAAGATCGTGGAGATGGCCGACCGTGCGAACCTCGGCCTGTGCCTGGACAGCTTCCACATCCTCTCGCGCGGCCATGACCTCTCGGCGATCGAGGAGATCGACGGCGAGAAGATCATGTTCCTCCAGCTCGCAGATGCGCCCGCACTCGACATGGATGTGCTCTCGTGGAGCAGACATCACCGCGTCTTCCCTGGAGAGGGAGACTTCCCGCTCGTCCGATTCCTGGGACACGTACTGCGGGCGGACTACCGCGGTCCGATCTCGCTGGAGGTGTTCAACGACACGTTCCGGCAGACGGATGCCAGGCGCACGGCGGCCCACGCGCGCCGGTCGCTGACCTGGCTCGGCGATCGCACCTCGGCGGAGCTCGGTTGGGACACCTTCCGACTCGCCGAACCGCAGCCCGCCCAGGGGATCGACTTCGTCGAGATCGCGGGAGCCGGACTCGACGAGTTCGATGAGATGCTCGGCCAGCTGGGCTTCGAGTTCCGCGGGCGGCATCAGAGCAAGCCCGTTCGCCTGTGGAGCCTGGGAGACGCGCGCATCATCCTCAACGAGCAGCGGCGCGACACAGTGCCGTGCCTGCTCGCGATCGGGTTGCAGGTGGAGGACGCCGGCATCGCGACGTCGCGCGCCCTCGCGCTCGGTGCTCCGAGCGTCTTCCGGCGCACCTACGCCGGCGAACAGGAGCTGCACGCGGTCGCCGCCCCGGACGGCACGGAGTTCTACTGGAACGACCGTGCGCACGCGGCCTCCTGGACCACCGAGTTCGAGGGCGGGACCGACATCGGGCACTCGATGGGCGTGATCGACCACATCAACCTGGGTTACCCGTGGCAGGAGTTCGACGAGGCTGTGCTCTTCGCGGCGAGTGTGCTCTCGCTGAAGACGGAGTCGGCGGCCGAGGTTCCGAGCCCGATGGGGCTCATGCGCAGCCAGGTGATGCGCACCGACGACGGTGTGGTGCGGGTGCCGATCAACCTCGCACCCCCGACCGCTCCCCTGCCCGACCGGCACATCGCCGTGCGATGCGACGACGTCGTCGGTATCGCGCGCCGTGCCCGTGACGCAGGCCTGCAGCTGCTGCAGATTCCGAGCAACTACTACGACGATCTGTCAGCGAGATTCGAGCTGGACCCCGCCTTCATCGCGGAGCTGCGCGAACTCGGGCTGCTCTACGACCGCGATGACGCGGGTGAGTTCATCCACTTCTACACCCGCACCGTGGGGGCGGTCTTCCTGGAGTTCCTCGAGCGCAGAGGCGCCTACGACGGATACGGCGCGGCCAACGCGGCCATCCGCCTCGCCACCCAGACGGCGCATTGACCGTCAACGGCGTCGCCCTCATCCGCGACGTGTGGCACTGATACTTCCGCGGTATCACGCGTGCCCGGATCGGTCTTGGACGCATCCGCCCGACGTTGTGAGCATTGAGCACATGACGACAGACAGGACAGCGCTCGTGACGGGCGCGAACAAAGGCATCGGGTACGCGATCGCACAGGGGCTCGGCGCGGCGGGATTCACCGTCGCCGTGGGCGCTCGGGATGACGGCAGGCGCGAGGAGGCGGTCGCACGGCTGCGTACGGAGGGGGTCGAGGCGTTCGGGGTGGCCCTCGACGTCACCTCCGACGAGAGCGCTGCCGCGGCGGCCGAGTCGATCGCGCAGACGACGGGGCAGCTCGACGTGCTCGTCAACAATGCGGGGATCGCCGGGCGGACCGAGTCCCGGGCGCAGATCCCCTCCACCTTGGACCTGGACGTGCTGCGCACCGTGCTCGACACGAACGTGTTCGGGGTCATCCGGGTGACGAACGCGATGCTGCCGCTGCTGCGTCGAGCGGACTCGGCGCGCATCGTGAACGTCTCGAGCAACATGGGATCACTGACCCTGCAGACCGGCCCCCAGATGGCGGCCTACGCGCCCTCGAAGACCCTGCTCAACAGCATCACGGCGCAGTACGCGCGCGAGCTCGCCGACACGAACGTGATCGTCAACGCCATCTGCCCCGGCTACGTGGCGACGGACTTCACGGGCTTCAGCTCGCCCCGCTCGGCCGAGGAGGGTGCGGCGGTCGCGATCCGTCTCGCCACGGCGCCCGACGATTCGCCGCGCGGCGGCTTCTGGGACGACGCGGGCCTCGTGCCCTGGTAGCAGCCGGTCTACACCGCTGCGAACGCGCGCCGGGCGGCGAGCTCGGTCGCGACCCGCACCACGGCGGCGATCTCACGCGAGCGGCTCAGCGCGGGCCAGGCGAGGACGGTGGTGATCGCTGGCGCGTCGACCACGGGAACGGCGACGTGCTCGGGCCACTGCCACGCGCGACTCGACGCCGGGATCACGAGGAGAGCCTTGTTGAGCGCCACGAGCTGAGCGATCTGCGACTGGGTGCGCACCTCGGGCCCCGGACCCTCCGGATACGTGCCGTCGAGGCGCGGCCAGCGGGCCCGAGGCAGGTCGGCCACGTCGCTGATGTCGGCCAGGGTGAGTCGCTCGCGGCGGGCCAGCGGATGGCCTGCCGGCACGATCGCCACCTGCTCCTCCACGCAGAGGTCTTCGGTGTCGAACCCGGAGAGGTCGTCGACCGGGCGGTGCATGATGGCGATGTCCGCGCGGCCGTCGCGCAGCAGCCCGGCCTGCTCACCGACCTCGCACAGCACGACCTCGACAGGCGACACGTCTGCGGTCGCCGCCACGGCGTCGAGCAGCTCTCGGAGCAGCTCGTGCGATGCGCCCGCCTTCGTGGCGAGGGCGATCGGCCGGCGCGGGTGACCTGCGCGCTGGGCGCGACGAGCCGCTGCGGCGACGGCGTCGAGCGCGGGGCCCGCCTCACGGAGGAGCACCGCGCCGGCCTCCGTGAGGGCGACGCCGCGGCGATCCCGGTCGAAGAGCTGCGCACCGAGGCGCTGCTCGAGCTGACGGATCGCCCGCGAGAGCGGAGGCTGGGCGATGCCGAGGGATTCGGCCGCCCGCCCGAAGTGCAGTTCACGGGCAACGGCGGTGAAGTAGCGCAGCTCGCGCGTCTCGAGATCGACCACGGGCCCACCCTACGCCCTGATACCCCTCAGGTATCAGGATATCGTGCGGGTGCGGGTGCGGGTGCGGGTGCGGGTGCGGGTGCACGCCGCTGCTCGCTGCGAATCAGGCGGCATCGACGGTGGCGGAACGGCGTCGTCCGGTGACGAGGGGGCGCAGGATCACCGTCGCGGTGGCGAGGAAGCCGACGCAGGTGATCGCGATGACCGCGTCGGGCAGGGGGTTCGCAGAGAGGATGGTGGTGAAGTCGGCGGCGCTGTGCACGAGAACCAGCGGCAGCACCCAGTGGAACCGGAACTGGAAGGCCGACAGCCCGATGCCGAAGCACGCGGAGACGAGGACGTTGAGGAGCACATCATCGACCGTGCGCGAGGTGGTGGCGAATGCGGAGAGGTGCTGCAGGCCGAAGAGGGCGCCGGTGAGTGCGACGGCGCCCGCGGGACCGAAGGAACGCCGCATCCGCTCCAGCACGACCACGCGGCTGAGAAGCTCTTCGTTCAGACCGACGAGGAGCAGAGTGAGTGCCCAGAGCCCGAATCCCGGCGGGTGCTCGACGAGCCCATCCGGCACCGCCCACAGCAGGATCTCGACGACGAACGGGAGGAGGAAGAGGGCCGCCGTCTTGCCGCGCCAGAGGGAGAAGAGACCGGATGCAGACCACTGGCCGCGCACTGTGACGAGCACGACGGCGAGAATCACGCAGGCGACGTTGGCGAACAGGCCCATGTACCAGCCCGAGATCCCCAGCAGCGGCGCCACGGCCAAGGCTCCCATGATTACAGCGAACCTGAGCATGTGCACGGCTGCGCCGAAGCCGAGCGCGCGCCAACGATCACCTGTCACCGGCGCACCCTACCGTCGGCCCGTAGCCGGCGAGTGAACCGGCTCACTGGACCCGGCGAGGGCGGTGGCCGTGACGAGCGAAGACCACGTGTCGTGGACATGGCCTCGGAAACGCAAAAGGCCCGGAGATCCGGGCCTGACTTGCTGGGGTACCTGGACTCGAACCAAGAACAACTGAACCAGAATCAGCCGTGTTGCCAATTACACCATACCCCACCGTCTCAACCATTGGCCGAGCCGACTGTTTACTTTAGCGCATGCGCGAGGCCGATTCCAAAACGGCCGATGAGGCCGGATGTCGAGCTCGCCCAGACGGCCGATCAGGCGAACATCGCGCGGTAGTGCTCGCTCATGCCCGGGTGGTAGTCGTCGAAGAGGATGAGGGACGGATTGCCGCCGTCGAGCACGGCGGCGAGGCGGTCGAGGTAGTACTCCCAGCCCGGGGCGATGTCGCCGATGCCGGAGGTGTCGTCGAGCAGCTGGGCGAAGTGGAGGGTGGTGGGGCCGTCGGCGGATGACGATTCGAGCGTGAGCTCGAGCTTCCAGGCGGCGGCGTCTGCGTCAGCCCCCACGCCGATCTCGAGGCCGAGGCGCTCCCCCGGCGTGCAGGCGAGGATCGTGACCGCCTCGTCGGGGACGTCGTCGCCCTCCGAGGTCATCCGGAACACGACACGACCGGAGGCGGAGTCGCCGCTCCAGGTGCCGATCCAGCGCTCCAGCAGGGTCGGCTCGGTGAGGGCGGCCCAGACCTCGGCCGGGGTGGAGTCGAAGCTGCGGTCGAACACGATCGCGTCACCGCCCCCGCCATCCTCCCCGCGCGATTCGCGGCGACCGGTGGGGTTCGGGGCGGGTGTCGACATGGTGGAGGCGCTCCCCTACTCGGCCGTGGTGCGGGCTTCGCGGCGAGCGCGGGCGCGCTGTCGCAGGTAGGCGATGACCGCGGATCCGACGGTCAGCACCACGAGCCCGATGAGCACCCACTCCATCGAGCTCTGCACCACCTCCGCGACCTGCGGGATCGACCCGAGCGCGTAGCCCACGCTGATGAGCGCCGTCGACCAGATGGCGGCACCGAGGGCGTTGAAGCCCACGAAGTGCGAGTACTTCATGCGGCCCACGCCCGCCGCCACCGGCGCGAACGTGCGCACCACGGCGATGAAGCGGGCGATGGTCACGGCGAAGCCGCCGAAGCGATCGAAGAAGGCCTGGGTGCGGTCGACGTTCTTGCGGCTGAAGAAGCCGGAGTCCCTGCGTTCGAAGATGGCGGGGCCGGCGCGGCGGCCGATGACGAAGCCGAGCTGGTCGCCGAGGAAGGCCGCCGCGAAGACGGCGAGGATGACCACGGCGAGCGGCAGCGGGATGGCGCCCGTGTAGGTGAGCAGTCCGGTGAAGAAGAGCAGGGTGTCGCCGGGCAGGAAGAAGCCGATGAGCAGGCCGGTCTCGGCGAAGATGATGACGCACACGATGGCGAGACCCCAGAGGCCCGCGCCTTCGACGGTGTCCTGCAGGTTGAAGAGGTCGGCCGGTGCCATAGTGCGACACTACTGGGCGCGCGGCCGGCGCGATGTCCCCTCTTGAGGTGGGACGCGGAGCCGCGGGCCTCTGCGCGGGCGGATGGCCGCCACGGCACCCTCTCCGAGGCCTGCTGGTCCCCGGTGGGAGCTGCTTGCCGCTACGGCACCTTCTCCGAGGCCTGCTGGTCCCGGTGGGGGGCTGATGGCCGCTCCCGCACCGAATCCGGAGCCCGCTGGTCCCCGGCGAGGGACCGGATGGCCGCTGCGGCGCCTCGTGGGTGGCTCGCCGAGGGGCCGGCTGGTCGACAACCGGGGTCGGACGGCGCGGGATGGAGGGATGTTCGCATCCTTCGACGGCTCGCATCTCGTCATCATCCTGCTCTCGATCGCAGCCTTCGTGCTGTTCATCGCGGCGCTCATCAGCATCATCCGCGCGCCGCGGGCATCGGCGGCCGAGCGGGTGATCTGGGTGCTGGTGGTGCTCATCCTCCCGCTTCTGGGGTCGATCGTGTGGTTCGCCGTCGGGCGCCGCTTCGCCACGGCAGGCGACCCGCCGACCGCGTAGTCCTGCGCGTTCAGGGTCCCCGGACCGTGCAGTGCTGCGTCCCACCGCCTGTGGCGTTCGGCTCGGCGCTTCCGGTCTGGTCCGTGGTGGAGTGGGGGGCGGATGGCAGACTGGGCGCATGCAGGCCGGGCCGCGACACCTCACCCCCGACGAGTTCTGGAGTCGGGTCGACGAGACGGATGAGCGGCTGCGTGAGTCGTTCGAGCCGGTGGGGGCCTTCGGGCTGGTGGAGTGGCCGGGGTTCGCGATGGTGAGCGAGTGGGAGTTCGGGGGCTCGACGCGCGTGCTCTCGTTCGCCCACGCGCTGCCGCAACCGCCCACCGACCTCCCCGGCGTCGCCGACGACGCCGACGGCGGTGGCAGGGCGAGTGGCCGCGACGGCGACGGTGCCAGCGCGAGTGGGGGCGACGGGGATCCGTTCGAGGTGCATGTGCACTGGCGGGAGGGTGACAGCCGCTCGGTGGTCGAGCGGTTGCGGCGGCGGGCGCTCACCGCTATGGGCGGATCGCAGTACCGCACGAGGCCGCCGGGAGAAGGGCTGCCGGATCGCATAGAGCAGATCCAGGTGGAGGGGCTGGAGCAGCCGTTCGAGCTGTGGGAGCGCGGCGATCGGTGGTGGGCAGCCACCACCCTCTCGGGTCGCACTCTCGCGGTGGAGGCGCGAGGGGTGACCCCCGCGGGGGTCGCACTGCACCGCATCGCCGACGTCGAACCCTATCTCGCCGGCCGCCGAGCCTGGCTCCGCCGCATCCGCGCCGAATCCTGACCCACACGCACCCACCCTCGCCTCCCTCGCATCGGCCTCGTGAGTCGCGCCCAAGTGTCGCCAAACGCACCCAAACCGCCCTTTTGGCAACACTTAGCCGCGACTCACGCGCGGGTGGGGCGCGGGGGTGGGGTGGGCGGGAGTGCGCGGGACGAGGCGGGGCGGGAGTGCGCGGGACGAGGCGGGCCGCGCGGGGCGGGAGTGCGCGGGACGGGGCGGGGCGGGCGGGCGCGGCGGGCAGGAGCGGCGGGCGGGAGCGCGTGGGGCCCACGGGGCGGGCGGAGCGCGCGGGCGGGAGCGCGCGGGGCCCACGGGGCAGGCGGGCGGGCGGGCGCGGGTGGGCGCGGGAGTGACGGTGGGTGCGCTCGCGCGGGGCGGGCCGGCGCCTGCAGGGCGGGCGGGCGGGCGGGGCGGGCGGGCGGGGCGGTGCGGGCGGGCCCGCGGGTGGGGTGGCTAGAGGAGGGGGCCCAGGAGGTGGCGATTGAGGGCTGCTGCTACTCGGGCTCCGGCGCCGGCCGCGACGATGAGCTGCTGGGAGCCCGGGGGCGTGATGTCGCCCGCCGCGTAGACGCCGGGGGCCGAGGTGGCGCCGCGGTCGTCGACAAGGATGTGGCCCTCCTCGTCGCGCGCGAGGTCGAGGGAGGCGGCGAAGTCGAGGGGCACCGACCACAGCGGGCGCACGAAGCCGCCCGTGCGCGGCACGACCGTGCCGTCGTGCAGCTGCACTCCTGTGAGGCCCGAGCGGTCGCCCACCACGTCGGCGATCGCGCGCCGCTCCACGGTGATGCCCCGCCCGGCGAGCGCCTCCTCCTCGGCCGGAGTGACCGCCGACGACGCGTTGGTGAAGACGATGAGGTCGTCGGTGAGCTGCGAGATGAGCACGGCCCGCTCGGCGAGGTCGTCGGTGGTGCCGATGAGCGCGAGCGCGCCGTCGATCTTCTCGAAGGCGTCGCACTCGATGCAGCTGTGCAGGCTCGTGCCGTAGTAGGCGCGGATGCTCGGGAGCTCGGGCAGCGTCTCGGCGAGCCCCGAGGTGAGCACGATGGCGGAGGCGGTCACGGCACGGTCGGCCGAGCCGCGCACGCCGCGCGAGGTCACGGCGAAGCCGCTCTCGGTGCGCGTGATCGAACCGACGAGGCCCTGGTGGAACTCGGCGGTCGGGTACGCCGCGAACTCCTCGCGACCGAGCGCGCGGAGCTCGAGCGGCGAGACGCCGTCGCGCGTGATGAAGCCGTGCGAGACGAGGGTGGCCGAGTGCCGCGGCCGGTTGCTGTCGAGGATGAGCACCCGGCGACGCGAGCGCACGAGGTTGAGCCCCGCCGAGAGCCCGGCCGGGCCCCCTCCCACGATCACGACGTCGTAGTGGTCGTCGATGTTCACGCCCTCGGCCGCTCGAGCGGAGCCCAACGCCGACACCCCACCCGCGGTGGCTGACTCGGCGACGCCCGCGGCCGCACCCGCAGCACCAGAGGGCTCGCTCACAGCGACTTCACCAGCGCATCGAGGCGGGCGATGGTCTCCTCCTTGCCGAGGATCTCCATCGACTCGAACAGCGGCGGCGAGATGCGGCGGCCCGAGAGCGCCACCCGCAGCGGCCCGTACGCCACGCGCGGCTTGAGACCGAGCCCGTCGATGAGCGCCGACTGCAGCGCCGCCTGGATGGACGAGGCGTCCCACGACGCCGCCGGCACGAGCTCGAGCCCACCGATGGCGGCCGCGAGCACGACCCCGGCGTTCTCGGGGAGCCCGGCGAGCGCATCCGGAGCATACGACGACGACAGCGCCGACGCCGTGGTGAAGAACGACGCCACGAGGTCGGGCGCCTCGCCGAGCAGCGCCATGCGCGTCTGCACGAGCGGCGCGACGGCGGCGAGGGTGGCCGACTCGGAGGGAGACAGCGGCGTCGTCACCACACCCGCCGCCGCCAGGTACGGCTCGAGCCGCGCGGCGAAGTCGGTGGCCGGGAGCAACCGGATGTGGTCGCCGTTGATCGACTCGGCCTTCTTGAGGTCGAAGCGCGCTGGGTTGGGCAGCACGTCGGTGACGTCGAACGCCGCCACCATCTCGTCGAGCGTGAACACGTCGCGATCGGCCGCGAGCGACCAGCCGAGCAGCGCCAGGTAGTTGACGAGCCCTTCGGGGATGAACCCGCGGTCGCGGTGGTGGAAGAGGTTCGACTCCGGGTCGCGCTTGGAGAGCTTCTTGTTGCCCTCGCCCATGACGTAGGGCAGGTGCCCGAAGCGGGGCACGAACGTGGTGACCCCGATGTCGATGAGCGCGTGGTAGAGCGCGATCTGCCGCGGCGTCGACGACAGCAGGTCTTCGCCGCGCAGCACGTGCGTGATGCCCATGAGCGCGTCGTCGACGGGGTTGACGAGCGTGTAGAGCGGATGCCCGTTGGGGCGCACGATCACGAAGTCGGTGAAGGAGCCCGCCGGGAAGGTGATCTCGCCGCGCACGAGGTCGTCGAACGAGAGGTCGGTGTCGGGCACCCGCAGACGGAGCGCCGGCTCGCGGCCCTCCGCGCGGAACGCCTCCTTCTGTGCATCCGTGAGGGTGCGGTCGTAGTTGTCGTACCCGAGCTGCTTGGCGCGGCCGGCCGCCTCGTTGCGGGCGTCGATCTCCTCCGCGTTGGAGAAGCTCTCGTAGACATGGCCGGACTCCATGAGACGAGCGATGATCTCGCGGTAGATGTCGAAGCGCTCCGACTGCCGGTAGGGGGCGTGGGGCCCGCCCTTGTTGATGCCCTCGTCCCAGTCGAGCCCGAGCCAGGTGAGCGCCTCGATGATGAGCTCGTAGCTCTCCTCGGAGTCGCGCGCCGCATCCGTGTCTTCGATGCGGAACACCATCGACCCGCCCGTGTGCCGCGCATAGGCCCAGTTGAAGAGGGCCGTGCGCATGAGACCCACGTGCGGCGTGCCGGTGGGGCTCGGGCAGAAGCGGACGCGCACGTCGGCCCCCGAAGCGGTGGTGAACGGATGCGGGGCGGGGGGCGAGGAGGGTGCGCTCATGACCCCCTGATTCTACCGGGCGGGGCCGGGAGCGTCAGCCGAAGACCGCGCCCTGTGCAGAGCCGCCGAGCGGGTGTGGCACTGTGGAGGAATGACGTCGACCGCCAAGGGCGCCGTGCGCGAGGCGAGTCGCAACCGCGTCTTCCACACCCTCGCCCGCTCGGGCTTCGCCGTGAACGGCCTGCTGCACATCCTGATCGGCGCGCTCGCGATCGGTGTGGCCGTGCGCGGCGGCCGCGACGCCGCCGGGAGCGCCGCCGCCGTCGACGCCGACCAGACGGGAGCACTCCGCCAGATCGCCGACACCCCCGGCGGGCTCGTGGTGCTCTGGATCGCAGTGGTCTGCCTCGTCGCCCTCGCCCTGTGGCAGACCGCGCAGGTCGTGATCATGAACGACCGCGACCTCCTGAAGCGGTGGGGCAAGCGCATCTCGGAGGGCTTCAAAGGCCTCATCTACTACGTGCTCGGCGCCACCGCACTCGTCTTCGCCCTCGGTGGCACCACCTCGGCGAGCGACAGCGCGCGCTCGATGAGCACCCGGCTGCTCGACACCCCCGGCGGCCTGTTCCTGCTCATCGCGGTGGGGCTCGCCGTGCTCGGCACCGGTGTGGGGTTCGCCTCGATCGGCATCCGCCGCACCTTCCGCAAGGTCGTGCGCGTGCCGGACGGCCCGGCCGGGCCCCCGGTGATGGTGCTCGGCATCGTGGGTTACGTGGCCAAGGGGATCGCCTTCTGCCTGGCCGGCGTGCTCTTCGTGATCGCCGGCCTGCGCTCGGACCCCTCCGACGCCACGGGGCTCGACGGCGCACTGCGGGCCCTCGCCCACGTGCCCTTCGGCATCGTGGCCCTCGTGGCCATCGGCGTGGGCCTCATCGCTCACGGCGTCTTCCTCGTGGCCCGAACCCGCCTCGCCAAGCTCTAGCCCCGCCGCCGCGCGCGTTCCGCCGAGTCACCCCTGAGGCAGCTGCGGAACCCACTGCTGCACGATGCGGATGAAGGCCTCGCGCTTGACGTCGATGTCGGAGAGGTCCGCGAAGGTGGCGATCGCGCGGTCCTTCCCCTGCCAGGCCAGGAGCCCGTGCGGATCGTCGACGACGACATCCGGATGCCCGGGCACCGCTCGAGCGCCCGTGTGCAGCACCACGCGCACCTGCGTGGGCGGGCGCAGGGTGAAGGTGGCGAACCAGTCGGCCACGGCGAAGCTCGGGGCGTTCCACTTGATGCCTTCGCGGATGCGAGGGTCGGCCGCCAGGATGAGCGCGCGCAGCTCCTGGATCTCGGCCTTCTTCGGATGTTCGAGCTCGGCCAGGTAGTCGTCCACTGTCTGCATGCGGCAGACCTACGCGCTCTTGAGCGACCGCAGGCGGGCCAGGAGCTCCGGCCCCCGGCGGTCGAGCTGCGCCGAGCCGATGCGCACGCCCACCCCCAGGAACACCGCCCCGAGCACGACTCCCACGAGAAGGGTGAGCCACCCGAACAGCACGGGGTCGAAGAACAGCCCCAGCACCGCGAGCACCGTGGCGGGCACGCACAGCGCGAGCGCCACACCCCACGCGGCGAAGCCCGACAGCGCCGTGGTGAAGCTCGCACCGGGCGCCGACTTGAACGGGTTGTCGCCCGCCTGCGGCACCGGGATGATGATCATCGACGACGACACGCTCGCCACGCCGAGCCCGCCGAGCAGCGCGGCCGCCGCGAGCCCGAACAGCATGGGCAGACTCCCCCACGAGCCGGTGAGCGCCACGGGGATGATGGTGCCGAGCAGCACGAGCGGCACCGCGATGATCGAGACCGCCGCCACGCGCCCCACCCGATCGTCCCGCCCGCGCACGCCGTCGGCGAGGTGGGTGGCGAAGGCCGTTCCGTCGTAGGAGATGTCGGCGTAGATGGCCACCGAGAGGAAGAACGCGATGAGCGGCCCCGTGAGGTTGAGCAGCACCGGGGAGCCGAAGCTGTTCGCGTAGAACCACAGGAACACGGGCACGAGCGGCACCGTGATGAGCTGCCTCGCGTAGCGCGGATCGCGCCGCCAGTAGGTGAGCGCGCGGGCGGCCACGGCACCGGCAGGTGTGGCGGGGAGCACCCCGAAGAGCCCGGTCTTGCCCTTGGCCACACGCTTCGCCGACGAGGAAGGCGGCGTGACGAGCGCCACCGCGAGGCTCCGCCGCCAGATGAGCACGAGCACAGCGAGGGTGACGAGCGAGATGCCGAGCTTGGCGGCGGCAGGGCCCCAGTCGCCGATCGCGACGTCGCCGGCCACGGCCCACGGCGCACCCAGCGGCGACCAGCTGAGCGCGCGTGCGAGCTGAGGCAGCGTCTCGGCGGAGGAGACGACACCTTGGGTGACCCACCCGAAAATCGGCCCGATCAGGATGAGCGGGATGAGCACGAGGATGCCGCCGAGCTCCCGGAACCGCCTCTTCGATTGCAGGCTCGTGGAGAGCGCCGCCATGGTGCGCGAACCGACCACACAGATGAGCACCCCCACGGCGCCCGCCACCACAGCGGCGACGGCCGCGAGCGGCGAACGGATCCAGGTGGCGAAGCTCGCGAGCACGGCGATCGACGTCACGATCCCGGGCACGCCCAGCACCCCCGTGACGGTGAGCCCCACGAGCAGCTGCCTCATCGTGAGCGGGAACACCACGAGGCGCGCCGGGTCGAGCGTCTGCTCCACACCGAACGCGACGAGCGGCACGACGATCCACCCGACCACGAGCAGCGAGCCGCCGAGAATGAGTGCGGTCGACGCGAACTCCACGGGCGCGAAGCCGAGGGCGACGAGCCCGGCGATCACGAGCCCGAGGATGCCGACGCCGTAGATCGCGCCGATGATCACGGCCACGAGCTGCCAGGTGCTCCGCTTGAGCGAGTTGCGGAGGACGAGGAAGCGCAGCCTCAGGAGCGTCGCAACCATTCCGGCCCCTCTGCGTGGGTGCGGCCGCCGACGAGCTCGACGAAGCGGTCCTCGAGCGTCGATCCGTCGCGCACCTCGTCGGTGGTGCCCTGCACGAGCACCTTGCCGTGCGCCACCACGGCGACGTGGTCGCACATGCGCTGCACGAGGTCCATCACGTGGCTCGAGACGATCACGGTGCCGCCGTCGCGCACGTACCCGGTGAGGATGTCGCGGATGTTGGCCGCCGAGACCGGATCGACCGACTCGAACGGCTCATCGAGCACGAGCAGCCGCGGTGCGTGCACGAGAGCGCACGCGAGTGCGATCTTCTTGGTCATGCCCGCCGAGTAGTCCACCACGAGGGTGCCGGCGGCCGAGTCGAGGTCGAGCAGCCGCAGCAGGTCGCCGACCCGCTCGGCCACCTCGGCGCGATCGAGGCCGAAGAGCAGGCCGTTGTAGGTCACGAGCTGCTCGCCGGTGAGGCGGTCGAAGAGCTTGACGCCATCCGAGAGGTTGCCGATGAGGGCCTTCGCCTTGAGCGGCTCCGCCCACATGTCGATGCCGTGGATGAGGGACTGCCCGGCATCGGGCCGCAGCAGGCCCGTGGCCATGGAGAGGGTGGTGGTCTTTCCGGCGCCGTTCGGGCCGACGAGGCCGTAGAACGATCCGGTGGGCACGGTGAGGCTGAGGTCGTCGACGGCGACCTTCTCGCCGAAGCGCTTGACCAGCCCGGTGAGCTGCATGGCGGGTGAGTCTGTCATGGGGCCCACTCTGTCGGCCCCCGGCCTGATCGACAACCGTCCTCGCCGTGGTCGCGCAAAAGCCCGTGCATCCGGTCGCGAGCCCCCTCACCCGGAACCGGTAGAGTTGATGTCAGAGACGCCCACCGGTTCGCCGGGCGCCGTGACGAAGGAGCAACCGAGATGACGACGGCCACCGACTCGCACACCACCGCGGCAGATCACACCCCCGCGGTGCAGTCGGGCCCCGAGCACACCGGTCGCGAACTGCCCATTAAGCTCGCCGGTGCCGTGTTCGTGCTGTTCTGGCTCGCGGCCATCGTGCTGTGGATCATCGCTCCGAACCTCACCGACCCGCGCTGGGGCGCCTTCGTGATCGACACCGGCCTGCTGCTCGCCTCGGTGGGCTTCGCCGCTCCCTTCATCGGGCGCCTCAAGAGCCTCGGCGTGACCCTCGGATTCGCGGCCCTCGCCTGGGGCCTCTTCGCCCTCGGCGACTTCGGCGAGGTCACCGCCCTCGTCTACTTCCTGCGCATGTTCGTGCCGTTCCTGGCGCTGCTCGCCTTCGTCTACGCCCTCATCGGCAAGCTCAAGGTCTGGTACTGAGCCCAGCACCGGTCACGCCGCACCGGCACCGGGCTCAGACCCGGGTCAGGACAGGTCGGCGATCGCGGCGGTGATGAAGGCCGCCACCTCAGCCGGCTTGGTCTGCATCACGAGGTGGGGAGCATCCAGCTCGATCACCTTGCGGGCACCTGCTCGCTTGTAGCCGAAGCGCTCCACATCCGGGTTGATGGTGTTGTCGGCGCTCGAGACGATGCCCCAGCTGGGCTTCGTCTTCCACGCCGCGACCGGGGCGGTCTCGGAGAACGCGACCGCGGCGAGTGGGCGCTGACCGACCGCGAGCACACGAGCCGTGTCGGCGGGCACACCGGCCGCGAAGACCTCGGCGAACGCCTCGATCTTGACCGAGACGTCGGTGCCGGGCTCGGCTCCGTCGATGGGGTACGGCGAGTACACGAGGTTCGCCGCGAGCAGCGAGTCGGGGAAGCCGCCCTGCAGCTGGCCGAGGCTCTCGCCCTCGTCGAGCGCGTAACCCGAGACGTAGACGAGCCCGACCACGTTCGCCGCCACTCCGGCGACGGTGATGATCGCTCCCCCGTAGGAGTGGCCTGCCAGGATGACCGGGCCGTCGATCTGCTCCACGAACGACCTGATGTAGGCCGAGTCGCCGATGAGGCTGCGGTTGAACACCGGGGGCACGTGCACGGTGTAGCCCTGGTTCAGCAGCTCCAGGGTGACGGGCGCCCAGCTGGCGGCGTCGGCGAAGGCGCCGTGGACGAGCACGATGGTGGGTGTCGTGGACATGATGATCTTCTTTCGGGGAGGGGCACCGCGGTGCCGTGTGGGGGGGGATCGAACAGGTCGGAAGGTTCAGGAGGCGGCGGGGGTGCGCCGCAGCAGGTAGGTGTGCTCCCCGGCGAGCACGATCTCGGACCGCTGGTTGTGCACCGTCGCCGACGCCGTGACGATGCCGTTGTCCCCCTCCGGGGTCAGGGCCGTGATGCGCAGCTCGGAGTACAGGGTGTCTCCGGCGTGCACCTCGCCGAGGAATCGCGCCGACAACCCCGTGAAGGCGATGAACACTTCGCCGATCACGTGCGGGAAGAGGGTGGCCCCCGGGGCGGTGAAGGCGAGCACCTGCAGGCCGTGCACGACGGGCGCGCTGTGACCGTGCGCCCTCGCCCACACGGCGTCGTAGTGCACGGGATGGTTGTCGGCCGAGACGGCTTGGAACGCCGAGGCGTGGGCGTCGGTGAGGGTGCGGCTCGGGGCCCGGAACACCTCGCCCACCTCGAGCTGCTCGAAGGTGCGCGGCGGCACGATCGCGAAGTCGAGGGGGTCGAACGCGGCGGGTGCGGGGATGTCAGCGGTCATGGTGGGGTCCTTTCGTGGGGGTGCGGCGGGGCGGGGTGACGGCGACGAGGTGCTCGACGATCGGCTCCGACTGCGAGAGCCGGCGCGCGGCCTCGACGATCTCGGCGTCGTAGCCTGTGGTGCGGGTGCGGTGCTGGCTGAGGTGCTCGCGCCAGGTGCCCACGTCGAAGACCTCGATGAGGGATCCCGGATGCTCGCGGTCGTCGTAGATGTTCCAGCTGCGGGCGCCGGTGCGCCGTCTGCTCTGCTCGACGGTGCGCATGGCCTCGAGGAAGGCGGCGCGGTCGACGTCGGCGACCTCGTACCGCACGATGACGAGGGTCGAGCCGGCGGGATCGACCTCCTGGAGATCTCCCTCGGGGAGCGGCATCGGGAGAGGGGCCCGGCTCTTGTCGGCGGTGGAGTGCAGCGGCCACAGCAGCAGCAGGGCGGCGCCCAGGACGACGACCCCGCCCGCCCCGGCCATGGTGGGAGCCGTGCCGAACACCCCGCCGAGGGCTCCGATGCCGGCGGCACCGAGAGCGGTGCCGCCGAAGAGCACGAGCTGGTAGACCGACAGCCCCCTGGTGCGCACCCATCCGGGCAGGAACGACTGCACGGTGCTGTTGAGGGTGGCGATGACGCCGATCCACGACAGTCCCACGAGAACGAGCACGGGGAGCGTCAGCCAGAGCCACGGCGAGAACGCCGCGACCGCGATGCCGACGCCGTACGAGACGCTCGTGACGATCACGAGCCTGTTGGTGCCGAGCGCCGCCTTCGCCCGCGGGATGATGAAGGCGCCGCCGATCGACCCGACGCCGAGGGCGGCGAGGAGGATGCCGTAGCCGTTCGAGTCGAGCCCGAGGCGGCCGCTGGCGAGAACGGGCAGGAGCGCCCAGAGGGCGTTCGCCGGCACGATGAACACGAGCAGCTGCACGCAGATGCGCCGCACCACCCCCGCGTGCACGACGTACCGCAGTCCGGCTCGGGTGGCGGCGATGAACCGCTCGTGGTCGGCCGCGGGAGCCGTGTAGCCGCGGTAGAGGATGAGCACGACGAGCAGCCCCGCGAAGCTGGCGGCATTGAGGGCGAAGACGAACGGGATGCCCCACGATGCGATGACGACGCCGGCCACGGCGGGCCCGATGGCGCGGGCGACGTTGACGCCGATCGACGTGAGCGAAGCGGCCGACCCGATCAGCGGTTTCGGCACGACTCCGGGCACGAAGGCCTGATAGGCGGGGAGCTGCACGGCAGACGCCACGCCGAGCGCGAAGGTGAAGGCGAGCAGCAGCGAGGGCGTCATCGAACCGGTCGCCGTCAGCACGGCCAGCACCGCGGCGGTCAGCGCCTGCGCCGACTGCACCCCGATGAGCAGGTGCCGCTTGTTCGCGAACTCCCCCAGCACGCCGGCCGGGATGCCGAAGAGCAGCACCGGGGCCGCCGCGGCCGTCGAGACCAGCGCGATCACCGCGGGAGAGGCGTTCTGCTCCACCAGGAACCACTGGGCGCCGACCGTCTGCATCCAGCCGCCGATGTTGCTCACGACATCCGCGATCCACAGCCAGCGGAAGATCGTGACCCCGAGCGGCGCCAGCGGGCCGGCGGCCGCGGCCACCGCGGAGCGTGTCGCCCTCGTGGAGGGTGTGGTCGTCATGGAGGTCCTCTCGCCTGATGATGTCCGGAGTGGGGTCGGTCGACGGCGACGATCAGTACTGTGCCCCTCCCGCGACGGCTCAGCGCGCGGATTGCGCGTGCGACGGCCAACGATGCGCGAAAAGCCGATTTGTCGACAAAGCGAGGAAGGCGTGCGAGGCGCGGAACGTACCCTGGAGTGGTCGGTCCAGTTGCTGCGGCGAGAGGTCGGAACGTGCTGCTCCCTTCGAATCCCTCCTGCGTGCTCGTGCAGATGTCGGCGAAGACGCTCATGGATGCTCCGGCGTACCGGCGCATGTCCCGCCACGATTTCGGCGGGCTCGCCATGGCGCGCATCGCCTCCGTTCCGCAAGCGGTGACCTCGGTGCTCGACGAGGTGCCCGCCACCGCACCCGAGAGCGCGCAGGTGCAGATCGTGCACGCGGGCCGCCTCATCCTCGACCAGGGCGGGCGGCAGACCTCGATCGGCGCAGGATCGCTCGTGGTCCACGACGTGAGCCGACCGTTCGAGTTCATCTACCCGGACGAGTTCCGAACGACGATCCTGCAGATCCCCCTCGCCTCGATCGGGGCCACCGCCGGTGCGCTGCGGGAGCTCTCGGCCCGGCCGGTGTCTCCGCACTCCGTCTACTCACCGGTGCTGACGGAGATGCTCAGGACGGCGGATGCCCAGCACGACCGCCTCACCCCGCAGAGCCGGCGCGCCGTGTCGCGAGCCATCGTGCAGCTCGTGCGGCTCGTGGCGGCCGAGCATGCCGAGCCGCAGCCCGTGGAGGGCGGAGCGCGGAGAGGACTCGTGCGCGCCGCGGAGTCGATGGTGACCGATCGACTCGCCGATCCCGGCCTGTCTGCCGCACTCGTCGCCGCCGAGCTCCACGTGTCGGTGCGCTCGCTGCACGCGGCCTTCGAAGACCACAGCGAGACCCTCCGGCAGATGATCCGCCGCCTCCGACTGGCGGAGGCGCGCACGCTCCTCACCACCACCGAGCTCCCCGTGAGCGGAGTCGCCGCGACCGTCGGCTACCTCGACCCGACCCACTTCATCCGCTCGTTCAAGGCCGCCGAGGGGGTGACGCCCGCCCAGTGGCGCCGCCACCAGCTCGGGCGGGCCGCATGAGCCGGCAGGCGCTCGCACTCGAGAGCAGCCGGGTGGCACTGCACGACACGGCCGCCCCGCCCGACGAACCGCCCCTCGTCGTCGACGTGCCCGAGCTCGAACTGCTGACCGAGGCCGAGCGCGGAGTGCTGGCCGCGCACGCGATCCCCGCCTCGGTGGGGATCGGAGCAGTCATCGCTCCCCTCGTGCTGCACCTCGCCCGACTCGGCGACGACCCGGGTGCGGCGCCGGAGCGGCACCGCCTGGCCGTGGTGCTGCGGGGACTGCTGTCGGCCGCGGCCGCCGAGCGGGTCGACGACGACTGGGCACCCGTGGCCGCCCACGACCGCGTCACGGTGCGCGCGATGCAGCTCATCCACGCGCGGCTCGGCGAGGCACGCCTGTCGAGCGCGGTGATCGCAGCCGAGCTGGGGGTGCCGCTCCGCACCCTGCAGGCCGCCTTCCACGAGTCGGGCACCTCGGTGCGGCAGACCCTCGCCGCGCTCCGCTCGGAGTGAGGGGCCCGCGGCCGATGCAGCCCGCGGCCGATACAGACTCGTCCCGCGCCCGAAACACGCGCGTTACACGGCCGCGCTACGGTCGAGGCATGACGATGGTGGACGGATCCCAGGGCTTCAGCCCCTGGTTCTGCCTGCGCCGACGGAGCGGCCGCCACAACACCTCCGTGTTCTCCTTCAACTCGTGATCGCGCCCCGCTCCCGGGGTGAAGTGCGCCTTCTGCGCCTTCCCCGGTAGCGGCACCGCACCGCATCCGCACCGGGCACGCAGCCCGCACGAGTCCGCGACCCCACGGGTCGCATCGGAGAACCATGACCACCCTCTGGCAGAACGCCCTCGTCATCGCCCTCGACGACGAGCACGGCTCCACCCCCTTCCGCGCTGACGTGCGGATCGACGACGATCGCATCACCGCCGTCGCTCCGCCGTTCACGGCCGCGGCCACGGCAACGGATGCGACGACCACCGCGATCGACGCCACGCACCTGCTCATCGCCCCCGGCCTGGTGAACGCCCACACCCACTCGTGGGAGATCCTCGTGCGCGGCACGAGCGATCCGCTGCCCCTCGAGATCTGGACGCTGCTGAGCTACCCGCCCGTGGGTGTCGATCCGCTGCCCGAGCGCCTCGTCTACCTGCGCACCATGGTGGCGGCCATCGAGTCGCTGCGCGGCGGCACGACGGCTCTGCTCGACGACGTGGGCGAGCTTCCCGACCAGACGGCGGCCACCATAGCGCAGGTGTTCGCCGCCTACGACGACGCCGGCATCCGAGCCACCTGCACCGGCACGGGCATCGACGTGCCCATGGTCGACCGCCTGCCGTTCGCCGACGAGGTGCTCCCCGCCGAGATCCTGCGGGCCAGCCGCGAGTCGATGCCGCCCTCCGCCGAGGTGCAGGAGGCCTACTTCGCATTCTGCGCCACCGCCCGCGCCCTCGTGGCCGAGCGCCCCCGGCTGCGGTTCGCGGTGGCACCGAGCGCCCCGCAGCGCGTGACCGACGAGCTGCTCGTGCGCGCCGCCGAGGAGGCCCGCACGCACGGCGAGGTGCTGCACCTGCACCTGCTCGAGACCCGGGTGCAGCAGCACCTCGGCCGCACACGCTACGACGGCCGCACCATCGTGCAGCACCTCGACGACCTGGGTGTGCTCGGCCCGAACGTCACGCTCGCGCACGGCATCTGGCTCACCGCCGACGACCTCCAGCTGCTCGCCGCCTCGAGGGCGACCGTGGTGCACAACCCGCTCTCCAACCTCAAGCTCGGCTCGGGTGTGCTGCCCTGGCGCGCCCTGCACGACGCCGGTGTGCGGGTGGCCCTCGGCACCGATGGCGCGTCGAGCAACGACACCATGCGCATGCTCGACGTGGTCAAGACGGCCGCCGGCCTGCACACCCTCACAGATCCGGACTACCTCACGTGGCCCACCGTCGACGAGGTACTGCACGCCGCTACGGTGGCGGGCGCAAGGGCCGCGGGCTGGGGAGACGGCGTGGGCAGGATCGCGCAGGGGCGGAAGGCCGACCTCGTGGTCTACGACCTCACCGCAGGCACGGCGTTCACGCCGCTCAACGATGCCGCCAGGCAGCTCGTGTTCGCCGAGAACGGCTCCTCCATCCACCAGGTGTGGGTCGACGGTCGGCTCGTGGTCGAGCACGGCCGGTGCACTCGGATCGACGAGGAGGCGCTGCTCGCCGAGTTCCGCACGGCGGCCGAGGCCTACCTCGCCGAGGCCCTGCCGCGGTGGCGGGCGTTCCAGACCGAGATGGAGCCGTTCGTGCGCGAGGCGTACCTGCGGGCCACCGCGCCCGCTCACGAGAGGAGGAGCCGATGAGACTCGACGACATCTGCCTCGTCAACACCGACGTCACCGCGAGCGACGACTTCTACCGCGAGGGCGTCGGCCTCGAACGGCGCATGCGCAACGTGCGCTTCGCCGACTTCCTCATCGGCGACGGCCCGCGGCTGGCGATGTGGATGCGCCCGAGCATCGCCGAGACCGTGGGGGCGGCGTTCCCCGAGGCGCCCGGCCTGCCGTTCCGCGTCACCCTCGAGCTGCCGAGCAGCGAAGCGCTCGAGCGGGCCGCGACCCTGCCGAGCGCGGTGCGCCTCTCCCCCGGTCCCGAGCATCCGGTGCGCTGGGTGGTCAGCGACCCAGACGGCTTCGCCACCGTGCTCACCACCTCGGCCACGGGCAGACCCCGGATTGCCGAGATCGAGCTCACGGTGAGCGACACGGCCCGCAGCTTCGACTTCCTCGAGCGGCTCGGCTTCGTGCCGCGGCCGCACGACGGGCGCATGCACTTCGACGGCGGCAACGTGACCCTCACCCTGATCGATGCGGCCGAGACGAGCGCGAGCCCCGCCGAGCACGCCTCGTTCACCCGCAACGGAGGGCACCTCATGCTCGCCATCGAGCTCGCCACGGGTGAGGAGGTCGATGCGCTGCACGCCGATCTCACCGCGAGGGGCCTCGTGGCCTCGGGCCCGCCCGCCGTGTTCGAGTGGGGCGCCCGATCCACCTACTTCATCGACCCCGACGGCTACATCTGGGAGATCTACGCCTGGGTGGACGACCCGACATGACACTTCACCGACGCACCACCAGCACCGCCCGTTCCACTCGCACCATCCCATCCCTGCACCACCACACAGAACAAGGAGCACCGATGTCCCGACCCCTTCCCCGCACCCTCCCCGCGCGACTGACCGCCACGGGCGCCCTCGCCTTCGCCGCCGCCCTCGTGTTCACGGGCTGCGCGAGCGCCCCGAGCGACGCCCCCTCGAGCGGATCCTCCGACGCCGCCGCGAGCGACGTGCTGCCCTGCATCGTCTCCGACGAGGGCGGCTTCGACGACCAGTCGTTCAACCAGCTCGGCCTCGAGGGCACCACGATGGCCGCCGACGCGCTCGGCTCCGAGTACATCGAGGTGCAGTCGCAGTCCGAGAGCGACTACGCGCCCAACATCGCGAGCCTCGTCGACCAGGGCTGCACCACGATCGTGACGATGGGCTACCTGCTCGCCGCCGCCACCGAGGAGGCGGCCTCCGCCAACCCCGACGTGCACTTCATCATGATCGACGACAACACCATCGAGGCCGAGAACGTGAAGGGCGTGGTGTGGGACACCTCGCAGTCCGGCTTCCTCGTGGGCTACGCCTCGGCCAGCTACTCCAAGACCGGCAAGGTCGGCACCTACGGCGGAGCCCAGATCCCGCCCGTGACGCTCTACATGGACGGCTTCGCGCGCGGCGTGGAGTACTACAACGAGCAGAAGGGCACCGACGTGCAGGTGATCGGTTGGGACGCGGATGCGCAGACCGGCCAGTTCACCGGCAACTTCAGCGACATCAACGCCGCGAAGGTGCTCTCGCAGGGCATTCTCGAGCAGGGCGTCGACGTGATCGTGCCGGTCGGCGGCCCGATCTACCAGGGCGCTGCGCAGGCCATCCGCGAGTCGGCGAACCCCGTGGCCCTCGTGGGCGTCGACACCGACATGTACGAGAGCGACCCCGAGTACGCCGACATCTGGTTCACCTCGATCGCCCGCAACATGCCGAAGTCGATCTCGGAGGTCATCCAGGCCTCGGCCACCGGTGACTTCTCGAACGAGTCCTACGTGGGCACGCTCGAGAACGGCGGCGTGCTCATGAGCCCGTTCCACGACTTCGAGTCGCTCGTCGACCCCACGCTGCAGGGTGAGCTCGACGAGATCGAGGCCGCCATCATCGACGGTTCGATCACGATCGAGACCCCCTCGGCTCCGTAGTCGACACCACGAACGAGGGGCCCGAGTCGCGTGTGCGGCTCGGGCCCCTCGTCTCGTGGACGGCCTAGACGGCGGCGATCGCGTCGATCTCGATGGTTGCGCCGTTGTAGAGCGAGTGCACGCCGATGACGGTGCTGGCCGAGGGCTCGGGCACCTTCACGAGGGCGTTGCGGGTCTCGCGCCAGACCTTCAGCTTCTCCTGGTCGAGCTCGGTGATGTACACGTTCACGCGCACCACGTCCTCCCAGGTCGCGCCGGCCGCGGTGAGGGCGCGCTCGACCTCGGCGTAGGTGAGCTCGATCGCGCGGGCGAAGTCGGTGGGCACCGATCCATCCGCCTCGAAGCCGACCTGGCCCGAGATGAAGACGAGGTCGCCCGCGGTCACGCGCGTGCTGTCGGAGATGCCGGGAACCACGGGGGCGGGGATCCGGCTGATGCGGTCGTTGGTCACAGTGCTCTCATTTCGTTCTCGTTCGATGGTGGGTGCTCTAGACGATCGGGAGCACGAAGCGTGCGTCGTCCTCGCGGCCGAAGAGTACCTTGCCGTAGGCCTCGTAGCCGCTGGCCGAGAGCGTGTGGCCGTGGCGGGCGGCGGTGGCCTGGTCGCGCCAGATGCGCTGCAGCACCGAGGACTCGGCGAACCCGGCCGATCCGTGGGCGGTGATGAGCTCGTTGATGAGCGAGGTGATCGTCTCGACCACCCAGCCCGCCTTCGCCCGCATCTCGATGCGCTCCGCGTAGGGCGCGTAGTAGCCGACCTCGGTGGCGGAGTAGATCTGGTCCGCCACCTGCTGCGCCACGGCCTCCGCCGCGTTCAGCTGCACGGCCGCCTTGGCGACGGCGGACTGGAAGATCGCCGAGTCGGCCTGCTTCTCGTAGCCCGTGTAGGCGATGGCCTTCGACTCGGCCTTGGCTATGACGAAGTCGAGCGCCGCCCGGCCCATGCCGAGGTGCGGGCCCACGAGCTTCATGAACAGCGACGGCACGAAGATGGTGCCGTACGACGCCTCGGTGTTCTCGCCGAGGTAGGTGCCCTCGACGGCCGCGGTGAGCGGGAACACGCGGTGCGCGGGCACGAACACGTCTTCGGCGATCTGCATCACGCTCGCCGTGGACTTCATGCCGGCCACGAACCAGTTGTCGTCGTAGGTCAGATCCGCGGTGGGGATGAGGGCCAGTCCGGCGTCAACGACCTCGCCCTGGTCGTTCTTCAGGGGGATGCCGAGCAGCGACCAGGTGGCCTGCAGGCTGCCGGTGCCGTAGCCCCACTTGCCCGTCACGCGGTAACCGCCCTCCACGGGGGTCGCGTCCGAGGTGGTGGCCAGCACGATCGAGATGAGCGAGTCCAGCCCGCCGTCGGCGCCCCACACGTCCTCCTGGGCGCGCTCGTCCATGAGGCTCAGCACCCAGGCGCCGGAATCGAGGATGCCGTCGACCCACGCCAGGCTGCCGTCTCCCCGGCCGATCGCCCGCGCGACCGCGTGCGCCTCACGGGTGTTCGCGGCCAGGCCGCCGAACTTGGTGGGTGCCGAGATGCTGAACGCCCCGGTCGCGGCCACGGCGTCGAAGACCTCGGAGGGGATGCGGCGGTTCTGGTCGCCCTCGCGACCGCCCGCGATGAGCTGGGGTCGCAGGGCGTCGATCTTCTCGACGATCGCCTCGATCTCGGGGCGGATGACGGCCACTGGCATGGGGACTCCTCGTGTTCTGGACGTAAAGGATCTGGTGCCACCAGACGATTCCAATTCGACGCAGGTTTGTCAAGGCTCACTGAACATGCACTGCAGGATCTCAGGCACTGCGAGCCCAGTGTTTACAAGCCAGAAACAAGATCGCCTGTTCACCCATGCTAATTTTCCCCACAACCAAAGTAATTGCCACTTAACCGGTTCCGTCGAAGGAGACCCCGTGCCCACTGACTACTCGATCTGGTCGCTGGAGTTCTGCCACGCCGACATGCCCCACGACTTCTTCGGCGGATCGGGCATCTTCAGCAACGCGGGCATCATCCGCATCCCCATGCTCTACACGCTCGTGGTGGGCGGCGAGGTCGGCGGCAAGCAGCACGTGGCGCTCGTGGACTGCGGATTCCGCAACGACTACTGGCTCGACAGGTACGCGTTCTCCAACTGGCAGAACCCGCGAGACGTTCTGGCCTCGGTGGGGTACACGCCGGATGACGTCGACGTCATCCTGGTGAGCCACATGCACTTCGACCACATGGGCAACTTCGAGGCGTTCCCGAACGCCAAGCTCTTCGTGCAGCTCGACGAGTTCACCGGCTGGTCGGAGGCCGTGGCCTCCACGCTGCAGGAGCCGGAGGCCGAGCAGGCCTGGGTGTTCTCGTCGTTCGACCCCACCGACCTGGCCCGCGCCGCCCAGGGCATCGTCGACGGGCGGGTGGTCTTCGTGAAGGGCGACGAGGAGCTGCTGCCCGGCATCACCGCCCGCCTCGCGAAGGACTCGCACACCTTCGGCTCGCAGTGGTTCTCGATCGAGACGGGCAACGGGCCCTACGTGGCCGCGGGCGACACCGTCTACTGGTACTCGAACGTCGAGAAGATGTGGGCTCCGGGCTATGGTCAGGGCAACTCGTTCAACCTGATCGAGGTGTACCGCACCCTGCAGAAGGAGCTCAAGCGCGAGACCTCCCGCATCATCCCCGGGCACGACCCCGAGATCGCCGCACGTCACACCTCGTGGCTCTCCGAAACGGGCAACTCCGTGACCGAGGTCAACCTCCGCGCCGACGACCACTCCCGCAAGCCCCACTCCGCCCCCCAGCTGTTCCGCTAGCCCCGAGGAGCTCCATGGCCACCGCCCACACCCTCTCCCCCGAGATCACCGACCTCGTCGCCCGCATCTCCGAGACCGTGCCCGTGCTGCTCGCGAACGGCGCGGAGGGAGAGCTGAGCCGCCGAATCCCCGAGGCCTCCCTCGAGGCCCTCGTCGGCACGGGCGCGTTCCGCCTCTCGGTGCCGACCCGCTTCGGCGGCTACGCCGGCACCTCGCGCGCCGCCACGGCGGTGGCCCGCGAGATCGGCCGCGGAGACGGCGGAGCGGCCTGGGTGTTCGGCATCTACGACTCCGGCACCTGGGTGACGGCGATGCTGCCGCTCCGGGCCCAGGAGGAGGTCTGGGGCGAGACCCCCGACGTGCTCATCTCGATCGTGCTCGCCACCACCTCGAAGGCCGTCAAGGTCGAGGGCGGCTACCGCGTGACCGGCAAGTGGAACTACGGCACGGGATCGAACCACTCCACCTGGTCGCTGCTCGGCGTGCCGCTCGAGGACGAGCAGGGCAACGTGATCGACGGCGGCCTCGCCCTCATCCCCGCCTCCGACCTCTCGAGCGAGCAGACCTGGTTCGTGGCCGGCATGAAGTCGACGGGCAGCAACACGCAGGTGGCCGAGGACGTGTTCGTGCCCGACTACCGCATCCTGCCGCTCACCCCCGCCCTCGAGGGCGAGTACCCGGGCAAGGAGGTCAACCCCGAGATCTCGTACAAGACACCGTTCGTGCCCTCGCTCGTGCTCAAGCTCGTGGGCCCGCACCTCGGCATGGGCCGCACGGTGCTCGACATGGTGATCGCGAAGGCCTCGAAGAAGGGCATCGCCTACACGAGCTACGACCGCCAGGCCGACTCCGTCACGTTCCAGCTCGCCGTGGCACGCGCCGCCCTGCTGCTCGAGACCGCCGAGCTCTTCCTCGGCAACCTCGCCGACGAGATGTACGAGGAGGCCGAGAACGGCGTCTACCGCCCCTACGCCGAGCGCATCCACGTGCGCGCCGGTGTGGGCTGGGCCGTGGAGGCCGTGACCCAGGCCATCGACACCCTGCTGAGCGCGCACGGATCCGGTGCCTTCGCCGACGTCAACGCCATCCAGCGGTTCTGGCGCGATCAGGCCACAGCCGCCCGCCACGCCCACTCGCTGCCCTCCATGGGCTACGAGGTCTACGGCAAGGTGCTGCTCGGGCTGGTCGATGAGGCGCGAGCGGTGCTTCCGGCAGTATGAGTGGCGTGACCTCTCTCTCCGCCATCGGCGCCCGCCTGCGCACCGCCCGCGAGGCGCAGAACCTCACGCTCAAGGCCCTCGCGGATGCGATGGGCGTGACGCCGAGCCTGCTCTCGCAGATCGAGAACGACAAGGTGCAGCCCTCGCTCAACACCCTCTACCACCTGGCGCTCCAGCTCGAGCTCTCGGTCGACGAGCTGCTCGGCATCGCCTCGGGGCGCGACACCCGCCGCCCCGGCCCGGTGCAGCGTTTCGAGGACAACCCCGTGGTGGAGCTCGAATCCGGCGTGCGGCTCGAACTGCTCGCGGGCGGGGCGAGCGGCATCGTGGAGCCGCTCATGGTGACCTACCGGCCGCACTCCTCCACCACCTCGGGAGCGCTCTGGAGCCGACACCTCGGCTACGACTTCGGGGTGCTGCTCGAGGGCGAGCTGACGCTGCGGCTCGGCTTCGAGGAGCACGTCATCCGCTCGGGCGACTCCGTGCACTTCGACACCACCCAGCCGCACGTGTACGTCAACGACTCGACGCACACCGCACGAGGCGTCTGGTTCACGCTGCGCCACCCGCCGGAGCGCGCCACCACGGCGGCGAGCACTCCGGGAAGTGGCATTCCGGGGAGCGGTCTCACTCGCGGCCGGCCGGGCTCGCTCAGCGACGTGCTGAACGCCCTCCACAACCACGACGATTGGGGTTAGACCATGCATCACCCTCAGCTGCACCCGCACGCCCGCGCGTTCCTCGACATCACGAAGGATGCGCCGCCGCTCGACACCCAGACGGTGGAGCAGAACCGGGCCGACCTCGAGCGCGCCGTGCCCCTCACCGGGCCCGCGCATCCGCTCGCCGTGGTGGAGGACAGGGTGATCGCCGGCGTGGGCGTGCGCATCTACAGCCCCCGCCCGCTCGACGCCGAGCAGCCCGTCACCGTGTACTTCCACGGCGGCGGCTGGGTGCTCGGCGACCTCGAGATCGCCGACACCACGGCGCGCGCCCTGGCTGCGGCGTCGGATGCCGTGGTGGTGAGCGTGGACTACCGCAAGGCACCCGAGGCGGTCTTCCCCGCCGCCGTGGAGGATGCGGTGGCCGTGACCGAGGCCGTGCTCACCGGCGAGGCCGGCTTCCCGGCCGACACGCGCCGGGTGGCCGTGGCGGGCGACAGCGCCGGCGGCAACCTCGCCGCCGTGGCCGCCCAGCAGCTCGCCGCCCGCTACCCGGGGCTCGTGCACCAGGCCCTCATCTACCCGGCGGTGCGCGCCCGCATCCCCGAGGAGGGCAGCTACCGCACCTACGCCGACGGCCACTTCCTCACCGCCCGCGACATGGCCTACTTCTTCGACACCTACGCACCGGGGGTCGATCGCGACGACATCCGCCTCTCGCCGGCGGCCAACCCCGAGCTGGCCGGGCTGCCCTCGGCCACGATCGTCACGGCGGAGTGCGATCCGCTGCACGACGACGGCGAGCTCTACGCCGAGGCCCTCTCCGAGGCCGGCGTGCCCGTGGTGGCCGTGACCTTCTCGGGCCTCGTGCATCCCTTCCTCTACATGGGCGGCGTGATCGACGCGGCACACACCGCCCGTCGACTTGTGGGCACGGAGCTCAAAGCGGCCTTCGACGCTGTAGGGTAGAGCCCCTGACCAGCTCCCGGCTGGTGTGGTCGACCGCCTTCTGAGTGCGTCGGTCCGAGGCTGGAAACCTCCGGCATCCGCATCGTCGCCCGGAGGTTCCTCCTTGTCCATCAGCACGCCCACGCCCACCTCCCCCACGCCCGCCGTGGGAGCAGGCGCCCGTCGCTCGCGCCGCACCCCCAACCGCTGGCTCACGCTCTGCGTGCTCGCCCTCACCCAGCTCGTGGTGGTGCTCGACGGCACCATCGTGAACATCGCGCTCCCCCAGGCGCAGATCGAGCTCGGCCTCACCGACGGGCAGCGCCAGTGGGTGGTCACCGCCTACGCCCTCGCCTTCGGCGCCCTGCTGCTGCTCGGCGGCCGCGTGGCCGACTACTGGGGCCGCAAGCGCACCTACCTCGTGGGCATGGTGGGCTTCGGCCTCGCCTCCGCCTGGGGCGGCATGGCGCAGTCGGGCATCGAGCTCATCATCGCCCGCGGCCTGCAGGGCGCCTTCGCGGCGCTGCTCGCCCCCGCCGCCCTCGCACTGCTCACCGTGACCTTCACGCACGGCCGCGACCGCAACACCGCCTTCGCCGTGTTCGGCACCATCGCCGGTGCGGGTGCCGCCGTGGGCCTCGTGCTGGGAGGCGTGCTCACCGAGTTCTTCGACTGGCGCTGGTGCCTGCTCGTCAACGTCTTCTTCGTGGTCATCGGCTTCATCGGCGGCGTGCTGCTCGTGCGCGAGTCGAAGGCCGAGGGGCAGAACCGCTACGACATCGGCGGCGCCATCACGGTCACGCTCGGCTTCGGCGCCCTCGTCTACGGCTTCAGCCTCGCCGAGGGGGGTTGGGGTTCGCTCGACACCATCGGCTTCCTCGCGCTCGGGCTCGGCCTGCTCACCCTCTTCGTGGTGATCGAGCTCAAGGTGGCCCAGCCGCTGCTGCCTCTCAGGATCGTGCTGAACCGCGTGCGCGGAGGCGCCTTCGCCATCCAGGCCATCGCCGGCATCGTCATGATCGGTGCGCTGCTCTACCTCGCGTTCCACCTGCAGATCGTGCTCGGCATGCCGCCGCTCGAGGCCGGGCTCGCGAACCTGCCGCTGACGATCGTCATCATGATCGTGGCTCCCGTCGCCACCAAACTGCTGCCGAAGATCGGCCCGCGCCCGCTCATGATCACAGGCCCCCTCGTGGTGGCCGCCGGCCTCGTGTACCTCAGCCGCATCACGGCCGGTGGCGACTACTTCGTGCAGGTGCTGCCCGCTCTCGTGCTCATGGGCGTGGGCATGGCGTGCATCTTCGTGCCGCTGCAGAACCTCGCCCTCACGGGTGTGGCGCCGCACGACGCGGGTGCCGCCTCGGCGTTCACCAACTCGGCCATGCAGATCGGCGGGTCGATCGGTCTCTCCATCTTCACCGCGGTCTACGCGGGCGTCGTGGCCGGCGCCTCCACGGGCGCGGGCGCACCCTCCGCCTCGGCCATGACGAGCGGCTACTCCGCGGTGTTCCTCGGCGGCGCGCTCGTGATGGTGATCGCGTCGATCATCGCCATCACGATGATCCGTGGCACCAAGTCGGAGCTCCTCCCCCAGGGCGAGCCCGTGCCGCACCTGGGCTGAGGCCCCTGCCCGTCGTGAGCCCCCGGCCCGTCGGGCGGGTCAGGCGCTCGTCGCGTCCTGGACCTCTCCCACGAGCTCCTCGATGATGTCCTCCAGGAAGAGCACCCCCGTGACCTCGCCCTCCGTCGTGAGGGAGCGGGCCAGGTGGTCGCCGCGGCGCCGCATGAGGGCCAGTGCGTCCTCTAGGTCGGCGTCGCGCGGCACCGAGCCGAGGCGGCGGATGCGCTTCGCGGGCACGGCGTCGTCGAAGGCGCCGGCCGTGAGGTCCATCACGTCCTTGAGGTGCAGGTAGCCCGTGGGCTCGCCCTCGCCGTTCGTGAGGATGTAGCGCGAGAAGCCGTGCTCGGCCACCGCGCGCTGGATGTCGCGGGGCGAGGACTCTGGCGCCAGGAGCACCATCTCGGCCACGGGCACCTCCACGTCGCGCACCTTCTTGGCGGTGAACTCGAACGCGGCGCTGAGCGTGCCCGAGGTGTCGCTCAGCACTCCCTCGCGGGTGGACTGCTGCACGATCGACGCCACCTCCTCGAGCGTGTAGGTGCTCGTCGCCTCGTCTTTCGGGGTGACCCCGAAGGCGCGCAGGATGAGGTTGGCCAGGCCGTTGAGCGACCAGATGACGGGGCGCACGATCTTGGAGACCACCACGAGCGGCGGGGCCAGGATGAGCGCGGCCCGATCCGGCACCGAGAAGCTGAGGTTCTTCGGCACCATCTCGCCGAACACCACGTGCAGGAACGTCACGAGCACGAGCGCGATCACGAAGGCCACACCGCCGATGAGCTCGGGGGTGAGCGGCGTGAGCGCGAGCGGGTACTCGAGCAGGTGGTGGATGGCGGGCTCGGAGACGTTGAGGATGACGAGCGAGCACACCGTGATGCCGAGCTGGCTCGTGGCGAGCATGAGCGTGGCGTGCTCCATGGCCCACAGGGTGGTCTTGGCGGCCTTGCTGCCGGCCTCGGCACGCGGCTCGATCTGCGAGCGGCGGGCCGAGATCACGGCGAACTCCGCGCCCACGAAGAAGGCGTTCACCACGAGGAGGATGACCAACCAGACGATGCCGGGGATGATGTCGCTCATGCCTTGTCCTTCAGGGTGGTCGTCGTCGTGGTCGTCGTGGTGGTGGTCGTCCCCGTCTTCATGCGCTCGGCGAGGATGCCCTCGTCGTCGGGGAGGTAGCGCAGGCGCTCCAGGCGCACGCCGTCGACGCGCTCGACCCGCAGCATGCCGCCGTCGACGGCCACCTCGTCACCGAGCTCGGGCAGCCGGTCGAGCTCGTCGATGACGAAGCCGCCCACGGTCTCGTAGTCGCCGTCCTCGGGCACGGTCACACCCGTGCGCTCGAGCAGCTCGTCGGGGCGCAGGCTCGCGTCGAAGGTGATGGCACGGCCCGTGCGCACGATGTCGGCGTGCAGCCGGTCGTGCTCGTCCTCCAGCTCTCCCACGAGCTCCTCCACGAGGTCTTCGAGGGTCACGATGCCGGCGGTGCCGCCGTGCTCGTCGGTGGCGATGGCGATCTGGTAGCCGCCTTGCCGGAGCATGGGCAGCAGAGTGTCGATGCCCATGGACTCGGGGACCCACACCGGAGTCACCATGAAGCTCTCGACCTCGGTGGTCTCGCGCTCGTCGAGCCCCACCGCGAAGGCCTGCTTGACGTGCACCACGCCGATGATCTCGTCCACGCTCTCGCCGATCACGGGAAAGCGGGAGTAGCCCGTCTGCTGCGCTTTCGCCACCACGTCGGCAGCGGTCTCGCGCGGCTTGATGCTCGCCATGCGCACCCGAGGTGTCATCACGTCGGCCGCGGAGCGCTCGGAGAAGCGCAGGGTGCGGCCGAGCAGGGTGGCGTGGTCGTCGTCGAGCATGCCCTCGAGGGCTGAGCGGCGCACGAGCGAGCTGAGCTCCTCGGCCGAGCGAGCACCCGAGAGCTCCTCCTTGGGCTCGATCCCCATCGCGCGGATGAGGGCGTTGGCCGTGTTGTTGAAGAGCAGGATGACGGGCTTGAACACCGTGGTGAAGACCGTCTGGAACGGCACGACCACCTTGGCCGTGGCGAGCGGCAGAGCGAGGGCGAAGTTCTTGGGCACGAGCTCGCCGATGACCATCGAGAAGAGGGTAGCGAGCAGGATGCCGATGACCGCGCCGATGCCGGGCACGATCGCCTCGGGCACACCGATCCCCGTGAGCGGTCCGGCCAGCAGCGAGCTGATGGCGGGCTCGAACGTGTACCCCGTGAGCAGCGTCGTGAGCGTGATGCCGAGCTGCGCACCGGAGAGGTGCGTCGACGTGATCTTGAGCGCCTTGATGGTGGGCGCGAGTCGCTTCTCGCCGCGCGCCTGGCGCTGCTCGAGGTCGTGCCGGTCGAGGTTGACGAGCGCGAACTCGCTCGCCACGAAGAATCCGGTGCCGATCGTCAGCACGAGGCCGATGGCGAGCATGATCAGCTCATACACGGGGCAGCCCCCTGAGAGTGATCGGGCGGTGCGGCTGGATCAGCCGGCTGCTGCCGTGGTCGTCGTCTGCAAGGGGCGCGGGCCTGTGATGGGGAGGGTCGTCCATAGTCGGACCATCCTAGAGCACGGGCCTGGGAGGGTTCCTGGGCACCGGGGTGCTGCGGGCGGGTGCCGGCCCTACGGGCGCTTGGCGCGCGGGAGGCCCGCCACCACGAGGTCGTAGGAGTTGACCACGAGGTCCTCCACGAGCTGCGGATCGGCCTGCTCCGTGAACGCCACCGAGATCCAGTGCCGCTTGTTCATGTGGTAGCCGCGGGTGATCCAGTCGTGGTCGCGCACGAGGGCGTCGATGTAGGCGGGCTGGGCCTTGAGCGTCACGCCCTGCTGCTCGCTCTCGAGATCCCAGAGGGCGAACACCTTGCCCACCACCTTGAACACGGCGGTCTCGGGGCCGAACGGCCGCTCGTCGGTGGTGGCGGGCAGCCCCGCGCACACCTCGAGCAGCCGCTCGCGCGTCATCCGTTCCGCCATGGTCTGCGGCCGATCGCTCAGTCGGTGCCTGCGTCGAAGGCCGCGCCCTCGGAGGCGAGGTCGGTGGCGCGGTCGAGCGCGTCGGCCGAGGCGCTGTGGGGGGCGGTGCTGCCGAGGATCTCGGCCGCGGCACCCTCCTCGAGCGTGCCCACGAGCTCCGCGGTGGCGCCGCCGATGATGCCGGCGGCGGCGTACTGCTCGAGGCGCGACCGCGAGTCGGCGATGTCGAGGTTGCGCATGGTGAGCTGGCCGATCCGATCGCCGGGGCCGAAGGCGGCGTCGCCCACGCGCTCCATCGAGAGCTTGTCGGGGTGGTAGCTGAGCGCGGGGCCGGTGGTGTCGAGGATCGTGTAGTCGTCGCCGCGGCGAAGGCGCAGGGTGACCTCGCCCGTGACGGCCGAGCCGACCCAGCGCTGGATGGACTCGCGCAGCATGAGCGACTGCGGGTCGAGCCAGCGGCCCTCGTACATGAGGCGGCCGAGGCGGCGGCCCTCGGTGTGGTAGTTCGCCACCGTGTCCTCGTTGTGGATGGCGTTGAGCAGGCGCTCGTAGGCGATGTGCAGCAGCGCCATGCCGGGAGCCTCGTAGATGCCGCGGCTCTTGGCCTCGATGATGCGGTTCTCGATCTGGTCGGAGACGCCGAGACCGTGGCGGCCGCCGATGGTGTTGGCCTCGAACACGAGCGCCACGGCGTCGGGGAACTCCTGGCCGTTGATGGCCACGGGGCGACCGGCCTCGAAGCGCACCGAGACCTCCTCGGTGGCGACCTCAACGTCGTCGCGCCAGGCGGCGACACCCATGATGGGCTCGATGAGGTCGAGACCGGCGCTGAGCTCCTCGAGCTTCTTGGCCTCGTGCGTGGCACCCCAGATGTTGGCGTCGGTGGAGTAGGCCTTCTCGGTGGAGTCGCGGTAGGGGAAGCCGCGCGCCACGAGCCACTCGCTCATCTCGGTGCGGCCGCCCAGCTCGCCCACGAACTCGGCGTCGAGCCAGGGCTTGTAGACGCGCAGGCGCGGGTTGGCGAGCAGACCGTAGCGGTAGAAGCGCTCGATGTCGTTGCCCTTGTAGGTCGATCCGTCGCCCCAGATGTCGACGCCATCGTCTTTCATGGCGCGCACGAGCATGGTGCCGGTCACAGCACGGCCGAGCGGCGTGGTGTTGAAGTAGGTCTTTCCGCCCGAGCGGATGTGGAACGCACCGCACTGCAGGGCCACGAGGCCCTCCTCCACGAGCGCGCTCTTCGCATCCACGAGGCGGGCGATCTCGGCGCCGTACTCGAGCGCGCGGCTCGGCACCTTGTCGATCTCGGGCTCGTCGTACTGGCCGATGTCGGCCGTGTAGGTGCAGGGCACTGCACCCTTCTCGCGCATCCAGGCGACGGCGCAGGAGGTGTCGAGTCCCCCCGAGAATGCGATGCCGACGCGCTCGCCGACGGGAAGGGAACTGAGAACCTTGGACATACGAAAACTGTAGCGCGGGAACTCTGTGTCGCTTCGCAGGCAACGTTCGTCACACTGCTGGTCTCCGTTCACCTTGCGGGCGCACGATCGGATGACCGACCGAGAAGGATGTGGAACATGGCACTCGAATCAACCGCCTGGACCCGGGATCTGCTCACCCGACGCCGCGCCCTGCACTCAGCCATCGACGGACTGGCCAGGAGCCGGCCGGCGGAGGCCGCCCGTGCCCGCCTCGAGGTCTACACCGTGACCCACCGCTTCTCCATCGGCGAGGTGACCGCGGCGGAGGTCGACGAGTCGTTCGCCGTGCTCGAGGCGACGCTCATCGAGGTGTCGCAGGCCGCTTGACCTGCGGCCTCCGCGTCACGGCGTCGGCATGCCGCCGTTGACGTTGAGGGTCTCGCCCGAGACGTAGCTCGACTCCGCCGAGGCGAGGAAGACGTAGGCAGGGGCGAGCTCGGCCGGCTGGCCGGCGCGCTTGTACTCGTTCTCCTCGTCGAAGGCCTCCATCTGCTCGTCGGAGACCCCGCCCGAGACCTGGAGGGCCGTCCAGGTGGGGCCCGGGGCCACCACGTTCACGCGGATGCCGCGGGGCGCCAGCTGCTGGGCCAGACCTTTCGAGAAGTTGTTGATGGCCGCCTTGCTCGCGGCGTAGTCGAGCCGATCCGGAGCGGGCTTGTAGGCCTCGAGCGAAGCCGTGTTGACGATCACGGATCCGGGGCCGAGGTGCGGGAGGGCGGCCTTGGTGATCCAGAACATCGCGAAGACGTTGGTGGTGAAGGTGGCCTCGAACTGCTCGTCGCTGAGGTCTTCGAGCCTGTCGACCGCCACTTGCTTGCCCGCGTTGTTCACGAGGATGTCGAGGCCGCCGAGACCATCGACGGCCTGCTCCACGAGGGCGCGGCAGTGCGCGGCGTCGCGGATGTCGCCCGGGATCGCCACGGCGGTGCGCCCGGCGGCCTCGATCTGCTCGACGATGTGCTGCGCATCCGTCTGCTCGTCGGGCAGGTAGCTGATGGCCACGTCGGCGCCCTCGCGCGCGAAGGCGATGGCCACAGCGCCGCCGATGCCGGAGTCGCCGCCCGTGATGAGCGCACGGCGGCCCTCGAGGCGGCCGAGGCCGAGGTAGGTGTCTTCGCCGAGGTCGGGCACGGGGGTCATGCGGCTCTGCACGGCGGGCTCGGGCTGGTGCTGCACGGGCGGCTGCACCTTGGGGTAGCGGGCCACCGGGTCGTCGAACGTGAGCTGATCGCGCGCGGCGGGCTCGTGGGCGGGCACGGGGGCGTCGTGGGAGTCGGGGGTCATGCGGCACACCGTACGCTCGTGCCGCTCTGCGCGCGCGCCCTGGGCGGAACGGGGTGGGCGTGGTTAGGCTGGCTGCACCCGATCGGGTCCACACGGCCCCGGCCGCTGCACCCGTGCGGAGCAGAGCGGGGAAAGGGGACCGGCATGGCCACCGAGTACGTGCGGGACGGCGTCTTCCTTGTGGCGTGGTTCGGGCTCATGACGTGCGTGTGGTTCGGCTGGGCGCAGGAGTCACCTCCTCGGCGAGCGCCGCTCTGGCTCGGCATCGGCAGCGGGCTGGGCATTCTCGCGGCGATCGGCGGCGGGCTGCTCGTGTGGCGCACCTGGGCAACGCCGTCGGCGCTCGAGGGTCAGTACGCCACGTTCGGGGTGCTCGTGGGGGTGGAGGTCGTGGTGGCGGGGCTCGCGTGCCTCGCGCTCTGGCGGGCGGGGCGCACCAGGTGGTTCGCGCTGGCGGTGGGGCTCGTGGTGGCGCTGCACTTCGTGCCGCTCGGCATCCTGCTCGACGATGCGGCGCTCATCGTGCTCGGGCTCGTGCAGTCGGTGCTCGTGGTGGTGGCGGCGCGCGTGGCGAGCAACAGGCGCATCGCGCCGAGCTACACGGTGGGGGTCGCCATGGGCGTCACGCTGCTGCTCGCGGCGGGCGTGGCCGCGGCGCGGTGGGTGCCCGCGGCCCTCGCGACCTGACCCGCCCCCGGAGCGGACGTTCTGATGTGCCGATTCGGCATGCAGTTGTGCGCTCACGGCATGGATCCGGCAAGGTGATGTCATGACCGGTCACCACCACCACTCCCCCTCCGACGACACCCACTCCCCTGCCGGGTCGAGCCACGCCGATCCGACGGCGTTCTGGGAGGCGCGGTACGGCGAGCGCCCGCGCATCTGGAGCGGCAACCCGAACCGGGCCCTCGTGGAGTCGGTCGTGGGGCTCACGCCGGGCACCGCGCTCGACCTCGGCTGCGGCGAGGGCGCCGACTCGCTCTGGCTGGCCGAGCAGGGGTGGAGGGTGACGGGCATCGACCTCGCCGCCGTGGCACTCGAGCGAGCAGCCGCCGAAGCGGAGACCAGGGGCATCGCCTCGGACCGGATCACGTGGCAGCGCGCCGACCTCGCCGAGTGGCAGCCGGGTTCCGACGAGCGCTACGACCTCGTCTCGGCGTGCTTCCTGCACGCTCCCGTGGAGGTGGTGTTCCCGCGCGACGAGGTGCTGCGCCGCGCGGCCGGCACAGTGACCCCCGGCGGGCACCTGCTCGTGGTGGGCCACGCGGGCGTGCCGCCGTGGGCGGGCAAGCACGACCACTCGGGCACTCCCCTGCCCACCAACGCCGAGGTGCTCGCGGCGCTGGCGCTGGATCCGGATGTCTGGACCACCGTCATCGACGAGAACCGCACCCGCCCCGTCACGATGCCCGACGGCAGCCCCGCCGAGATCGACGACGCCATCCTGCTGCTGCGCCGCACCGCCTGACAGCCCGGCCCCCGCCCCCGCGGGTCGCGGATCAGAAGGCGTTGGCGGGGTTCGGCACCACCGAGCCGTAGCCCGCACGGGGCGGCGGCTGCCGGTGCCAGGCGAGCAGGGCGGGTTCGTAGACCGAGTTCTGCCCGCCCAGGATGAACGCCCAGACGTAGGGGAAGAAGATGCCGAGCACGAGGAACCCTCCGTCGCGGCGGAACGCGAGCCCCGTGCGGTACATGCCGATGTAGAGGAACACGCTCGTGACGGTGCCTAGCCCCACGACCGAGAGCAGTGACAGCCACCCCGGCTGGCCGCCGAGCTCGAGCCACACCCAGGTGCGGTAGAACGGCACCCAGGCCACCCAGGGCCGGATCCCCGTCTTGCGGAACAGCGCCATGAGCGCGAAGCCCATCACCACCCAGATCGCGGCCACGATCAGCAGGGTGAGCGCGATGGTGCCGGCCATGACCGTGAGGTAGATGGCGAGGAACTGCGCGTACGGATCCGAGGTCATGGCCCCAGAGTAGCGAGCAGCGCCCCCGCCGTCTGGATGTCGGAGGGTGCCGCTACCCTGTCGCCATGGAGAGCTCCTCAGAAGCACAGCGCAGTGCCTCGCACGTGGCCGACGCGCACGACCTCATCCGCGTGCACGGCGCGCGCGAGAACAATCTCAAAGACGTGAGCGTGGAGCTGCCGAAGCGCAGGCTCACCGTCTTCACGGGCGTCTCGGGCTCGGGCAAGAGCTCGCTCGTCTTCGGCACCATCGCCGCCGAGTCGCAGCGCATGATCAACGAGACCTACAGCTCGTTCGTGCAGGGCTTCATGCCCACGCTCGCCCGACCCGACGTCGATGTGCTCGAGGGCCTCACCACGGCCATCATCGTCGACCAGGAGCGCATGGGCGCCAACCCCCGCTCCACGGTGGGCACGGCGACGGATGCGAACGCGGTGCTGCGCATCGTCTTCAGCCGGGTGGGTGTGCCCCACGTCGGCCCGCCGAACGCCTTCTCGTTCAACATGGCGGGCGGCATGTGCCCTCGCTGCGAGGGCCGCGGGCAGGTGAACGACATCGACCTCACCGAGCTCTACGACGAGTCGAAGTCGCTCTCCGAGGGCGCCATCAAGGTGCCGGGGTACACGGCCGATGGGTGGATGGTGCGGGTGTTCGCGGCCTCCGGCTTCCTCGACGGCGACAAGCCCATCCGCGACTACACCCCCACCGAGCTCGCCGACTTCCTCTACAAGGAGCCCACCAAGGTCAGGTTCGAGAACATGAACATGACCTACGAGGGGCTCGTGCCGCGCATCCAGAAGTCGGTGCTCTCGAAAGATCGCGAGGCGATGCAGCCGCACATCCGCGCGTTCGTCGACCGTGCCGTCACCTTCACCACGTGCCCCGACTGCTCGGGCACGCGGCTGAACGAGGGTGCGCGCTCGGCGAAGGTGGGCGGCATCAGCATCGCCGAGGCCTGCGCCCTGCAGATCAGCGACCTCGCGGTGTGGGTGAGGGAGCTCGACGAGCCGCAGGTGGCGCCGCTGCTCGAGTCGCTCGCCGAGACCCTCGACTCGTTCGTCGAGATCGGGCTCGGCTACCTCTCGCTCGACCGCCCCTCCGGCACGCTCTCAGGCGGGGAGTCCCAGCGCACCAAGATGATCCGGCACCTCGGATCGTCGCTCACCGACGTCACCTACGTGTTCGACGAACCCACCGTGGGGCTGCATCCGCACGACATCCAGCGCATGAACGGGCTGCTGCTGCAGCTGCGCGACAAGGGCAACACGGTGCTCGTGGTGGAGCACAAGCCCGAGGCCATCGCGATCGCCGACCACGTGGTCGACCTGGGGCCGCGGGCGGGCACGGCCGGCGGCGAGATCGTCTACGAGGGCACCGTGGAGGGTCTCCGTGCGAGCGGCACGCTCACCGGGCGGCACCTCGACGACCGGGCTCAGCTGAAGGCCGCGGTGCGGAGCCCCACCGGGGCGCTCGAGGTGCGCGGCGCCTCGTCGCACAACCTCACGGGGGTCGACGTCGACATCCCGCTCGGGGTGCTCGTGGTGGTCACGGGTGTGGCCGGGTCGGGCAAGAGCTCGCTCATCCACGGATCGGTCGCCCGTCGAGAGGGCGTCGTGGCCATCGACCAGTCCGCCATCCGCGGGTCGAGGCGCAGCAATCCGGCCACCTACACGGGGCTCCTCGAGCCCATCCGCAAGGCGTTCGCGAAGGCCAACGGGGTGAAGCCCGCGCTCTTCAGCGCCAACTCCGAGGGCGCGTGCCCCACGTGCAACGGGGCGGGGGTCGTCTACACCGACCTCGGCATGATGGCGGGGGTCTCCACCACGTGCGAGGAGTGCGAGGGGCGGCGGTTCCAGGCCTCGGTGCTCGAGTACCGGCTCGGCGGGCGGAACATCAGCGAGGTGCTCGGCATGCCCGTCTCGGAGGCGCTCGCCTTCTTCGCCTCCGGCGAGGCGCGCATCCCGGCGGCTCAGGCCATCCTGTCGCGGCTCGACGACGTGGGGCTCGGCTACGTGAGCCTCGGCCAGCCGCTCACCACGCTCTCGGGCGGGGAACGGCAGCGGCTCAAGCTCGCGTCGCAGATGGGTGAGAAGGGCGATGTCTACGTGCTCGACGAACCGACCACGGGGCTGCACCTGGCCGATGTGGAGCAGCTGCTGGGCCTGCTCGACAGGCTCGTGGAGTCGGGGCGGTCGGTGATCGTGATCGAGCACCACCAGGCGGTCATGGCGCACGCCGACTGGATCATCGACCTCGGGCCGGGTGCCGGCCACGAGGGAGGCCGGATCGTGTTCGAGGGAACCCCTGCCGCGCTGGTCGCCGACCGCTCGACCCTCACGGGGCAGCATCTGGCCACCTACGTCGACGCCTGAGCCCGACCGCTGCGAGCGCCGCCCTCAGAAGCAGGGTCGGGAGCGGCAGGAGGGGTTCAGGGGTGGAGGGCGTCGTCGGGTGGGGTGCGCGTGTGGGAGGTGAAGGTGACCTCGAGGCCGGGGCGGGTGGGGCCGCAGCAGAAGAGGCCCGCCGTCACCACGGCCGTCGGCGAGAGATAGGCGACCCGCACGAGCCGGAACTCCTCACCCTCGGCCTTGGCGCGCACGGTCACGGCGTCGCCCGAGCGGCTCGCCCGCACCGTGACGATCCGCCCCCGCCAGTCCGGCACCGGAGCCACCGACCAGTCGGAGAACCCGTGGGTCACGACCGCCCCCACCTGCAGCACGCCGTCGGAGACCTCGACCCCCGCCTTGATCCACTCCGTCTCGGACACCCGCAGTAAGATCCCCGCCTGGTCGAACTGGCGGTCGTAGTCGAGCACGAACGAGACCTCGACCGCGTCCTCGGGCCCGAACTCCTCGAGCAGTGCGTGCTCGGTGTCGTGCACGAAACCGTAGGAGGTCGTGAGCCAGGCGTCGCTGCCCTCCGCGGCGACGACCCGCAGAGCCTCTCCGTCGAACGTCGTGCTCACGGGCGGTGTGGTCCACCGACCGCTCTCGATCAGCTCAGTCAGACCCATCCGTCATCCCTCCGTCGCGACGCGCGCTCCCCGTGGAGCGGCTTCAGCTTAGAGTCCGGGGCGTGGTCACATGCCTCCGCCGCCGATGCGCATCCACGCCTGCGTGCCTTCCGCACGACGCGCGGCGTCGCCTGACGCCTGATCCGGATCGTTGCCGGCCCGCCGCAGATCTTCGGCACCCTGCCGCCGAGCCGCCGATCGCCGCAGGAGCAGCACGGAGATGCCCACTCCCAGGACCGCGGCAAGAAGACCGATGACGACAATACTGATGATGACGAGAAGCGTGAGAGCATCCATATCCCCACGCTCCCAGCGTCCGGAGCCCGGAAACCGCATTCCCCGCCGATGCCCAGGTTGTCGCTGTCAGCCCAGTTTCGCCGCGGCCGCATCCACGATGGAGATGTACTCCTCGGGTTCGACCTCGGTGCGGAGCTGCTTCGTCTTCGACAGCCCCACCATCGTGACGCCATCGACGTTCGCCACGCTGAGCATGGTGATGTCGTTGGGCTGGTCGCTCACCGCGCTGAACTGCGCGGAGAACACGGCGGGACTCTGGGTGACCCCCTCGGTCGTCCACACGAACTTGTGCACGACGCCCTCCGACACGGCGAACTCCACCGGCCCTGCCGCCATGCACTCCTCGATCTGCCCGCGGATCGTCTCCGCGAGTTCCCCGGATTCGTCGAAGAAGAGCCCCTCCACGAACGCCGCGGCGGTGTTGTTCTCCTCCTGGTAGGTGCGGAGCACCCCCTCGGCGTCTCCGAGCTCGGCGATCTGCGTCACGTCGCCATCCCCGCACAGGGTCTCGGCCGGCGGGGCGGCCGACGGTGCCGTACCCTCCGAGACGGTCGGCGGCGCGGTGGCCGTGCCCTCGGTGGAATCGACCAGCGGACTCGACTGCGTACCGAGCACGACCCAGCCGGCGAGCGGGAACTCCGTCACCTCGAGCATCGACTCGGCGAGCTCGATGCGCGGGTCGGGGCCGTCCGGCGCACCGGTCGAGGAATCGGACGGGGTGCCTGTCGCTGCTGCACCGGAGCCCTCGGAGTCCGCGCCCGCGCCCCCGCCCGCGCATCCGGCCAGCAGTGCAACGAGCCCCACGACGGAGGCAGTGCGAATCAACATCTGTAGAGAGGCCATGCTCAACCCAACCACATCACGCGGCGCTCGCTCGACACCACCGCCGGTACCCTGGAGTCGATGACTATCACCGCTTCCGCCGATGGCTCTGCGCTCGGCAACCCCGGACCGGCAGGCTGGGCCTGGTACATCGACGACCGCACGTGGGGGGCCGGCGGCTGGCCGCACGGCACCAACAACATGGGTGAGCTGAAGGCCGTGCTCGAGCTCTTCCGCGCCACCGCGCACGTCGACGACGACCTGCACATCCTGTGCGACAGCCAGTACGTGATCAACACGATCACCAAGTGGATGCCGGGCTGGAAGCGCAAGGGCTGGCGGAAGGGCGACGGCAAGCCCGTCATGAACCTCGACCTCATCAAGGAGATCGACGACGCGATCGTGGGCCGCCGCTACACCTTCGAGTGGGTCAAGGGCCACGTGGGCCACGTCATGAACGAGGCCGCGGATGCGCGTGCCCGCGCGGCCGCCGAGGCCTACGCCCGCGGCAGGGCTCCCGACGAGGGGCCCGGCTACCCCGGCGCCCGCCCCGCGGCCGCGCCGGCGGAGGCCCCGCGTGCCGCGGTCACCGCGCCCTCCTCCCCCTCCCCCGCGGCGACCCAGCAGGACACTCTGTTCTGATTCCTGTCTGATCCCTGCGCGGGCGCTCGGGCGTAGCGTGGAAGCATGACTGAACTCGCACCCCTCGTCGACCTCAACGACGGTCACCGCATCCCGGCACTCGGCTTCGGCACCTACCCCCTACGCGGCAGCGCGGGCGCTGAGGCCATCGACTCCGCCATCCGCACCGGCTACCGCTCGATCGACACCGCCTTCAACTATGACAACGAGGGCACCGTGCGGGAGGGCATCCGGCGCAGCGGGATCGACCGCGAGGAGCTCTTCATCACCTCGAAGCTGCCCGGCCGCTACCACGAGCACGATCTGGCGCTCGATGCCGTGCGCGAGTCGCTCTGGCGTCTGGGCCTCGACTCGATCGACCTGTACATCATCCACTGGCCGAACCCCAGCGTCGACCGCTACGTCGAGGCCTGGCAGGCGCTCGTGGAGGCGCGGGAGGCCGGGCTCGTGCGCTCGATCGGCGTGAGCAACTTCGCACCGGAGCACCTCGAGCGCATCATCGAGGCCACGGGCGTGACGCCCGCCGTGAACCAGATCGAGCTGCACCCCTACTTCCCGCAGGTCGAGCAGCGCGCCGTGAACGCCGAGCTCGGCATCGTGACCGAGGCCTGGAGCCCCCTCGGCAAGGGCAGCGCCCCCTACGAGGAGCCGGCCGTCGTGGCCGCCGCCGAGGCCCACGGGGTGACCCCCGCTCAGGCGATCCTGCGCTGGCACGTGCAGCTCGGCACCGTCGCCGTGCCGAAGAGCGCCACCCCCTCGCGCCAGGCCGAGAACCTCGACGTCTTCGGCTTCGAGCTCACCGCTGCCGAGGTCGACGCCATCACCGCCCTCGGCAAGCCCGACGGCCGCCTCTTCGGCGGCGACCCCACCACCCACGAAGAGCAGTAACCCCGCCCTCGGTGAAGCCGCCCCCAGGTGGCCCTGCTCGACCGCTACGCTGTGCAGACGGCGCCGACGATGGGGCCACCGGGGGATGCATCATGGGGAATCAGTCGAGCCTGCGCGCGCGCAGGGCACGGATCACAACGGCCATCGCGACGGCAGCATTGCTGCTCGCCACAGGAGCGATGAGCGGCACCGCCGCGACCGCCGCCACCGGCACCGCCGGCACCGCCGCCGCGAGCGAGCAGCCCGCCCCGCTCGACTCCGCCACCTCCCTGGCCGCCACCACCGTGCGTCTCGCACCGACGGGCCGCACGATCGACGCGAACTGGGGCGGCGCGTACGTCTACGGCACCACGACCACCCTGCGCGTCACCCCGCCGGTCGAGGTCGCCGAGCTCGGTGTCACCTCGCTCGACTGGACGCTCGACGGCTTCGGCGAGACGCTGAGAGGAAGCGTCTCGACCGCGCAGAAGACCTTCGACATCCCCCTCCCCTCGGATCCCCCTCGCTCGTACTCCCTCCAGCTCGACCTGCAGGGCCGCGGTGCGACCATGCCGAACTTCGTCAGGCTCACCGCCTTCATCGGTCCGAGCGTGCCCCAGCAGGGCGAGACCGTGAGCCCCGTCGCGTCCATCGACCTGGCGCTGGGGAAGAGGCAGAGCGGAGGTGTGTCGTACAGGTACGGGGGCGACCCGGCATCCGCCGACATCGTTGCGGGCGAGCCCATCGTGCTCTCGGCGGACGCGGGATTCTGGACGGACGGCCCGGAGGGAGTCTGGGCCGGGTCGAGCGGGATCAGGATGATCGGCACGCTGTTCGACAAGACGACCGGCGGTGAGATCCCTCTCGGCACCCGGGTGTCGGCAGACGGCTCCCGACTGGTGCTCAGCGTGCCCGAGGACATCGGTGACTTCAGGACGGGCGAGATCTTCCTGATCGCGTCTCCTGCCGGGAGCACGGGCAGCGACAAGCAGGTGGAGGTCACCCTCCCCGTCTACGGCGACACCTCCATCGCGACGGACCGCATCGGCGGTGCCGATCGCTACGCCGTCTCCGTCGGCGTCTCGCAGGCAGCGCATCCCGCAGGGGCATCCGTCGCCTACGTCGTCTCCGGCACCGGCTTCGCCGACGCCCTGAGCGCCGGCCCCGTTGCCGCCGCCCAGCAGGGCCCCGTGCTCCTCACCCCGCCCGACGCCCTCCCCTCGGCCGTCGCGCAGGAGCTGCGCCGGCTCGCCCCGGAACGCATCGTGGTGGTCGGCGGCCCCGCCTCCGTGTCGGAGGCCGTGGTGACGGGCCTCGGCCTCATCGCCCCGACCGAGCGCGTCTCGGGCGCTGACCGCTACGAGGTCTCGCGCAACCTCGCCGCGCTCGCCCATCCCGACGGGGCGCCACTCGTCTACGTCGCCACGGGCACGACCTTCCCCGACGCCCTCAGCGCGGGAGCCGCCGCGGGAGCCGCTTTGATGCCCGTCGTGCTCGTGCCGGGCGGCGGATCAGCGCTCGACGCTGCGTCGACCGCTGCTCTCAGCGCCCTCTCTCCGCAGGAGATCCGCATCGTGGGAGGCCCCGCCTCGGTCACCGAGGGGGTCGCCGACTCGCTCGAGGCCATCGCCCCGGTCACCCGCTACGGCGGCGCCGACCGCTACGCGGCCTCCGTGAGCCTCAACTCCGCCGCGTTCGGCGTGAGCGATCGGGCGTTCCTCACGACGGGGAGCACCTTCCCCGACGCCCTCACGGGCTCAGCCTTCGCGGGCCAGTCGCTCGCCCCGCTCTACGTCTCGCCACCCGACTGCGTGCCCGTCGCCACGATCTCGGCCATGCGCGACCAGGGAGTGCGGCAGGTCACCCTCATCGGCGGTCCGGCGTCGCTGACGCAAGCGGTCGCCGACCTCACGCCCTGCGCCGCCTAGCAGCGCGTCAGAGGGCGCCGGAGGCGGCGCGCTCCTGCACGTGGGGCGTGCCGTCGAAGACGAGCAGGCGGTCGGCGAGCTTGTCGACGAAGAAGCGGTCGTGCGAGACCACGAGCACGGCCCCCGGGAAGTGCGTGAGCGCCCGCTCCATCACCTGGGTGCTCGTGATGTCGAGGTGGTTGGTGGGCTCGTCGAGCACGATCACCGCGGCCCCCGACAGCAGGCACTGCGCGATCGCCACACGCGCCCGCTGACCGCCGGAGAGCGTGCCGATCTTCTGCTTGAGGTCGGCCTCGGAGAACTGCAGCATGGCCAGGAACCGCCCCACGCTCTTCTTCGTGGCGGTGAACGCGAGCGAATCCGGGTAGGCGTTGACCGCGTGCCCGACGGTGTCGGTGAGGTCGAGCTCGGCGTACACCTGGTTGTACGAGATGAAGCGCGCACCCTTCGCCCAGCGGATCTGCCCCGCGTCCGGCTCGCTCTCGCCCGTGAGCACCTCGAGCAGCGTCGACTTGCCCGAGCCGTTCGAGCCGAGAACCGCCACGCGGTCGCCGCGGTGCAGGCTGAACGAGAGGCCCTCGAAGAGCGGCGATCCGCCGAAGCCCTTCGTGAGCTTCACCACCTCGAGCAGGTCGTTGCTCACCCGCAGGCCGCCGTAGATGTCGGTGATGATCTGGTCGATGGGGCGGGGCGCCTGCCGCTTCTTGATGTCGGCGAGTCGACGCGCCACCGCGTTCGAGGGGTTGCGGGCGGCCTCGCGGCGGGCGGCGCTCGCGGCCTGCTCGTAGGCGAGCAGCTCCTCCTCGTGCGCGAACTGCCGCTCGAGCATCTTGAGCCGCGACTGCTTCGCGTGCACGTAGGCCGAGTAGTCGCCTTCGTACTCCTGCAGCCGGTAGTTCTCGATCTCCACGATGCGGCTCACGACCCCATCGAGGAACTGCCGGTCGTGCGAGACCACGAGCACGGCGCCCAGGTAGCGCCCGAGCCAGTTCTCGATCCAGCGCACGCCGTCGAGGTCGAGGAAGTTGGTGGGCTCGTCGAGCAGCAGCACGTCGGGCGACTGGATGAGGATCTGCGCGAGCGCCGCCCGGTTGCGCCAACCACCCGAGAGCCGGTCGACGGGCAGCACCCGGCGCGACTCGTCGAAGCCGAGGCTCGTGAGCACCGTGTCGATCGTGTTCTCGAACGACCAGCCGTCGATCGCATCCATCTTCTCGAACAGCTCGCCCTGCTCGGCGAGCAGGCCCGTCATGGAGGCCGGCCCGCTGCCCTCGAGGTCGAGAGCGGGATCGGCGAGCGCCTCCCCGATCTCATCGAGCCGGCGCTGGGTGGCGTGCACGGCCTCGAAGTGATCGCTGAGGATGCCGTGGATGCTCCGCTCGCCGTCGAGCTCGGAGAACTGCGAGAAGTAGCCGATGGTGGTGCCGAGCGTCACGTCGACGGTGCCCTCGGTGGGCTCGAGCCGCCCGAGCATGAGCTCGAGGAACGACGTCTTGCCCGTGCCGTTCTTGCCGATGAGCCCCACCCGGTCGCCGGCCTTGAGCTTGAGGAACGCCTCCTTCACCACGGGACGCCCGTCGAACTCGATGCTGACGTCGTTCAGGCGGATCAGGCTCACGGATTCCTCAGGGTTCGTCGGCACCGACCACGCGGTCGACGCCCCAGCCTACCCAGCCGCCCTCCGGGCGGCCGCGGTGCTACGCGACGGGCACGATGAGGCCGTCCCAGGTCTCGGTGATGTAGTCCTTGGTGCGCTGGTCGGTGAGGAGCTCGACGAGCTTCTCGATGCGGGGGTCGCTCTCGAAGTCGGGCGTGGTGGCGAGGATGTTGTAGTAGCTCGAGTCGGTGGACTCGATGATGATCGCCTGGTCGCTCGTGAGGCCGGCGGGCAGCGCGAACGAGGCCGTCACGAAGGCGGCGTCCACATCCGGCACCGCGAGCGCGAGGCTCGCGTTCTCGATCTCGGAGAACTCGAAGTTCTTCGGGTTGGCGGTGATGCCATCGAGGTTCGTGGCGTCGTCGGCGACCTCGATGAGGCCCTCCGAGGCGAGCAGCTTGAGCGCACGGCCCTCGTTGGTCGGGTCGTTCGGGATGGCGATGGTGGCGCCCTCCTCGAGCTCGTCGATCGCGTCGACCTTGTCGGAGTAGAAGCCGGCGGCGGGCAGGTAGATCTCGCCCACGCTCACGAGGTCGCCGCCCGTCTGGGAGTTGTAGGTCTCCATGAAGGTGGAGTTCTGGAACAGGTTGGCGTCCGTGCTGCCGTCGGTGAGCGCCGGGTTGGGGGTGTTGTAGTCGGTGAACTCCACCCACTCGATGTCGAGCCCCGCCTCCTCGGCGAGGTTCTCGTCGACCCACTCGAGCAGGTCGCCCGCGGGCACGGCGAGCGCGCCGACCTTGATGGTGCCGAGGTCGTCCGACGAGCCGGAACCCGCATCCGTCGACCCCTCCGACGACGAGGAGCAGGCCGCGAGCGAGACGGTGAGGGCGGCGGCGCCGAGCAGGGCGACGGATCGGACGAGGCGGGAACTGGTGCTCATGATGAGGCTCCTTGTGCGGGGGTGATGGGGCGTGCAGGGGTGAGATCCGCGTCTTTCGGGAGCGCTGCTGTGGAGCTCCGGTGAGAGACGCGGGTGGCGATGCGCGTGAGCACGATCTGCACGATCTGCACGATCGCGAAGAGGATGATGACGACGAAGACGATGTGGATCCAGCTGTAGCGCTGGAACCCGTAGGTCACCGCCACGTTGCCGAGCCCGCCGCCGCCCACCACACCCACCATCGCCGAGAAGTTGATGATGGAGGTGATGGTGGTCGAGACGCCGAGCAGGATGGCGGGCAGCCCCTCGGTGAGCAGCACCCGCCGAACGAGCAGCCACTTGGTGGCGCCGAGTGAGTCCGCCGTCTCGTAGAGGCCGGGGGCCACGTCGTTCACCGCGATCTCGACCATGCGCGCGAAGAACGGGATGGCGATGATGGTGAGCGGCACGATGGCCGCCGTGGTGCCCACGAACGTGCCCACGATGAGGCGGGTGAGCGGGATGAGCGCGATCATGAGGATGATGAAGGGCACGCTGCGCCCCACGTTCACCACGAAACCCACCACACGGTTGATGGCGCGGGAGACCCAGACGGGCCCGAAGCTGCGCTCGAGGAACGCGCCCTTCTCGGTGCCCACGAGCAGGATGCCGAGCGGCAGGCCGATGAGGATCGTGAGCACGGTGGCGATGCCGGTCATGTAGAGCGTCTCGCCTGTGCCCTTGAGGAGCACCTCGAACAGGTCGCTCCAGAAATCCGGTGAGTCGTAGTCGATCATGCCGCTCCTCCGAGACGTGCCGACGGCTCTCCGCCGCGCACGTACTCCACGATCAGTCCCTGCCTGCGGAGGTCGGCCACCACGGCGGCGGCCGCCTCGCCCTCGACGGGCAGGGCCAGCCGGGTGCGGCCGGCCTGGGTGCCGGCGATCCGCTCCACGGTGGCGCCGAGGATGCTCACGTCGAGAGCGTGCTCACGCGCCAGCCGGGCGATCACGGGCCGGTCGGCCGTGCCACCGGCGAAGGTGATGTCGATCACGGTGGGGCCCTCGTCGGCCGTGGGGGCGGTGAGCGGGAAGAGCTGGGAGGCGAGCTTCGAACCGGGGGTGCGGATGACGTCGACGAGCGTGCCCTGCTCCACGATGGCCCCGTTCTCCATGAGGGCGGCCGAGGCGCAGATGCGCTTCACGACGTCCATCTCGTGGGTGATCAGCAGCACGGTGAGGTGCAGCTCGCGGTTGATCGACTGGATGAGGTCGAGGATCGACTCCGTGGTCTCGGGGTCGAGCGCGCTCGTGGCCTCGTCGGAGAGCAGCACGCGGGGTTTGGCGGCGAGGGCGCGGGCGATGCCCACGCGCTGCTTCTGGCCGCCGGAGAGCTGGGCGGGGTAGGCGCCGCCGCGATCCTTGAGCCCCACGAGGTCGAGCATCTCGGCCGCCTGCGCCGCCCGCTGGCCGCGCGGCACCCTGGCGGCCTCGAGCGCGAACTCCACGTTCTGCTGGATGGAGCGGTTGGCGAGCAGGTTGAAGTGCTGGAACACCATGCCCACCGAGCGCCTGGCCTGGCGGAGCGCCCCGCCCTCGAGGCCCGTCATGACGGTGCCGTCGATGGTGACGGTGCCGCTGTCCGGCCTCTCCAGCACGTTCACGGTGCGCAGCAGCGTGCTCTTGCCCGCACCGCTCCTGCCCACGACGCCGAAGATCTCACCCGGTGCGATGGTGAGGCTCACGTCGTCGAGCGCGCGCACCGCCGACGGGCCGTGCCCGTAGGTCTTCTGCAGGTTCCGCAGCTCGATCATGGTATCCATCCGAGCACCCCGCACGACGCTCGGCCCAATCCGGTTACGCCCTATGACGCGTCGATGACACGACGTATCGTGGATCAATCTCTGCTTTCTCTAGGTTACCTAGTCATTAGACGATCTAGGATTGTGCATCATGGGCATCCTCACCTCTCTCGACGCGCTGCGCGACTCCGATCGGATCGTCGAGGCGATGCGCCTGGCCGACGACCTCGCCTTCGAGGCGAACCGCGAGCCCGGCCTGCGCACCCTGCGGCTGCTCACCTCCGCCGTGCACGGAGACGACCAGGTCGCCGCCATCGCCGCGGTGCACGCCCTCGGTCAGGTCGTCGACGAGGATGCGGACCAGGCGCTCACGGGCCTGCTCTCTGACGAGAAGGGGTATCTCAGCGAGCACGCCGCCTGGGTGCTCGGCGCCCGCATCCCGCACGTCGACGCGGTGGGGCGGCTCATCGGCATGGTCGTGGGCGGTGGCTTCGGCGGCATGATCGCCCAGCGCTCGCTCGAGCAGTGGGCGCACATCTCCCCCGAGCACGTCTCGGTGGGGCTCGAGGGGGCGCTCATCGGGGTGCACGATCCCGAGGCGCGGTACCGGCTGGTCGAGACGCTCGGACTCATCCGGGGCAGCGGACCGCTCCGCCGGCTTCTCGCGGCGGCCTCCGACCAGGGCGAGAGCCCGCTCGTGCGCACGGCCGCCGTGGCCGCGCTCGGGCAGCGTCGCGGCGACGATCGGGTCGCGAACCTGCTCGATGCGCTCGGGCGGTCGGACGACGAGGCGGCCGTGCCCGGCGCGGCCGGAGCAGCTGGCACAGCTGGCGCGGACGGATCGGTCGGGCTCGCGGATGTGGCGCGGCTCGCACTCGTCGACCTCGCAGGCGGATCGGTCGGCACGAGCAGCCCCGACGGCTCGCTCACGGTGGCCCAGCTCTTCCTGCACGCCGACATCGACGCGCGGCTGAGCGCCGCCGGCAGCGGAGACAACGGCGGTGTGGCGACCCTGCTGGTGCGCCTCGGCGATGCGCTGGTCGACGACTCCGTGGGTCGTGTCATCACGATGTCGCGCGGGTCGGTCTCGGAGGCCATCGGGAGCGTCGCCGACATCGCGGGGCACTCCGAGGGCCACCACTACGGTCGTATCCCCCTGCTCACGCCCACCGCGAGCTCCGCCACGGCGTGGCCGCAGCGTGTGGCGGCCAGGCGGGGCATCCGCCGCATCCTGCGCGCCGCCGGCACCGTCGACGTGCTGCACCTGCGCATGGCCGAGGTGGGCAGCCTCGCGGCCTCTGACGTGGCCCGCGAGCTCGACCTGCCCGTGGTGTTCACGGTGGCGCCTGATCCGCACGCCGTCATCCAGTCGATGGATGCCGCCGGAGCGCTCACCCGCTGGAACTTCGGGGCGACCGACGAGGTGGAGCACTACTGGTTCCGTGCGCGGCTCGTGCAGCGGCTCGCCTCGAACGCCAACCACACGGTGCTCTTCCCGCGCCCCGAGCTGCGTCGCGACATGCGAATGCTGCTCGGCATCGACATCGACTCGCACCCCGAGCGCCACACCGTGGTGCCCGAGGGCATCGACCTGCGGGTCGTCGACCGGGCCGTCGCCGAGGCGGAGGCCTATGCGGCGGGCGATCCGGACATCGCGCCCACTCCCGAGCTCGATGAGCTGCGCGAGCTGCTCGCCACCATCCCCGCCGAGCGCCGCGGCCTGCCGCTGCTCGTGAGCGTGGGCCGCTTCCACCGCGTGAAGGGCATGGCGGCCATCGTGGCCGCGTGGCAGAGCAGCGAGGCCGCCGAGACGGCCAACCTGCTGCTCGTGGGCGGCGATCTCACGCATCCGTCTGCCGACGAGCGTGAGCAGATCGACGCCATCGACGCCGTGCTGCCCCGTGCCGAGCGCGCCGCCCGCGGGCTCCTCATGCCCGGCCACCGGCCCAACGACGCCGTGGCCCGCTGGGTCGCGGCCGTGCGCACGGGCGTTCCCGGCGGCAACGCGGCCGGCGGCGTGTACGTGTGCGGCAGCGTGAAGGAGGAGTTCGGCATCGCGCTGCTCGAGGCCATGGCCACGGGGCTGCTCGTGGTGGCTCCGGATGGCGGAGGGCCCGCCACCTATGTGGAGGACGGCGTGACCGGCTTCCTCACCCGCACGTGGGACCCCGCCGCCCTCGCAGCCTCGATCGACCGGGCCCTCGCTGCAGCGGCCGCCGAGACCGCCGACGCCCTCGAGGGATCGCGCCGGGCCGCCCGCTCGCGCGGGGTCGTGGAGCGCGACTTCACCATCCAGGCCATGGCCACCTCCCTCGGCGGTGTCTACCGCCAGGTGCGCCGCGAGAACGCCGCCGCGCTGGCCGAGTGGCCGGTGTCGGCCTCGTGACGCTGCTCGTCATCAGTCCGGACTACGCCTCGCATCTGCTGCCCCTCGCCACCATCGCCACGGCGTGGCAGCAGCGCGGGGAGCGGGTGGTCGTGGCCACCGGGCCCGCCACCGACGCCATCGTGCGGCGCTTCGGCTTCGAGCGCGCGCCGCTCGAGCTCGGCCGCGGCTCGAACCCCGGCGTCATCAAGGCCGAGGATCAGCCCGAGGAGGAGGACGACTCGCTGCGCGGGTTCTTCGAGGCCACGCGTCGCGGTCTCGTGCCGACCCTGCACTACCAGGCCACCGAGCGGCTCACCGACCTCATGTGGCAGCCCGTGGCGAAGGCCCGCGAGACCGTGGCCGTGGTGGAGGCCGTGCAGCCCGACGTCATCCTCGTCGACCATCTCGCGTTCAGCGCCCGGCTGGGGCTGCAGGCAGCGGGCATCCGCTATGTCGATGTGGTGCTGGGGCATCCTTCGGCGCTGCCCGTGGGCGAGGAGCTCTACGGGTACCCGACGGCGTGGCCTTCCGCCTTCTCGCCCGACGCCTCGGCGCTCGAGGGGCTCGAGGCCCTGTGCCGGCGGGTGAGCGCGAGCTTCACCTCCGAGTGGAACGCCGCCCTGGCGGCTCTCGCACCCGCGGCGGCGCCCTCGGCCTCGGCGTTCTCCGAGACCGGCGACCTGCTGCTGTTCAATTACCCGGGCGAGCTCGCCGATGCCGAGCGCGCGGCCCTGCTGCCGCCCCACACCTACCTGGGCTCGACCCGGCGCGACGACTCGGGTGATGCCGAGGTCGACGAGTGGTTGAGGGGGTCGGACGAGCCGTTCGTGTACGTGAGCTTCGGCAGCTTCCTCTCGGTGCGCGACGACGTGCTGGGCCGGGTGGCCGAGGCGCTGCGCCTCCTCGGCGTGCGAGCGGCTGTGGCCACCGGATCGGGCGACCCCGCGCGGCTCGGCTCGGTGCCGGCCGGGTGGTTCGTGCGCGAGCACCTTCCGCAGGTCGCGCTGCTGCAGCGGGCCGCGGCGGCGGTGACCCACGGGGGAAACAACAGCGTGACGGAGGCGGTGGACTCCGGGGTGCCGATGCTCGTGCTGCCCTTCTCCACCGACCAGTTCGCGGGAGCCGCGGCCCTCGAGCGGGCGGGACTCGGCGAGTCCCTCGACCCGAACTCTGCCACGCCGGCCGAGCTCGCCGAGTCCCTCACCCGCCTGCTCTCCCCCGCCTTCCCGGGGCGCGCCCCCCTCCGCACCATCGCCGCCTCCCTCGACACCCTCTCAGGCCCGCAACGAGCCCACGCCGCAGTCACCACCGCCTGGGGCCGCACCCCGACCCCCGCACCCACCCCCTCCTGACCCCCGCCTCGGAGGTCGGCTTGCGCCCGGGGCCTCTCCTCTCCGCCACCGCCGCCGTGGCACCCACCCCACGGCCGCGCCTGGGAGGACGGCCTGGGGCGATGCCGCGGGGGTGGGATCGGGGCAGAGTGAGGGGATGACGAGCGACCACGACAAGGCCCGGATCGGCGAACGACTCACCGGCCACCACGACCCCAAGGACCCAGACGGTCTGCTGACGCTCGACGACGTCTCCGACACACCGGCTCCCGCCCGCGAGGTCGCGAGCTCGGAGTACCCGCCGGTGCCCGGCCGCTACAAGTCCACCCCTCACGACCGCTTCAACGACCCCGTGTGACCTCCCGCCGGGCCCGCGCGCTCCTGCTGCTCGACCTCGCCGGCGTCTCCACCATCGCCGCGACGGCCGCGGCACTCCACCGCCGCACCGGCCCCGAGCCCGCCTCCCGCACCGTCCGCGAGAACGCCAGCCGCACAGGCCGCGAACTCACCACCCGCACCGTCCGCGAGAACGCCAGCCGCACAGGCCGCGAACTCACCGCCCACGCCGGGCGCGAACTCGCCACCCGCACTCGCTCCGAATCATCTCTCGTGGGCGCATCCGCTCTGGTCGGCTTCCTCACCTGGGCCCTGGCAGTCGTGGCCTTCGCGCGTCACGGTGGCGGCGGGGCTCGCGGGCTGCTGTGGGCGGGCCTGGCCATCAACACGGCCGGCTCGCTCGCCATCGCCGGTGCTGCTGACGGGCGTCCGCGTGCGCGCCGCATCGCCCTCGCACTCGGGGTCGGCGGTGGCCTCCTGAGCGCCGGCTACCTGCACCTCACGTCAGGGTCGCGCTCGCACCCGCGCTGACTGGCCCACCGGCGGTGGGGTGGGCGGGCGCAAGCCCACCCCGCACGCGCGGCTAGGTGGGCGAGCGCTAGCCTGCTGCGCCCGCGGCGGCGTTAGCCGGCTGCGTGGGTGACGAGGGCGGCGATGGTGGCGGCGGAGGCGTCGTCGATGTGGGTGAGGGCGTAGGAGGTGGGCCAGAGGCCGGCGTCGTCGTCGAGGGCCGCGAGTGCGCTGAAGCCGAGGGTCGAGTAGCGCTCCTTGTCGCCCTGGCCGCTGCGGAAGAAGACCACGGGCTTGCCTCCGCGAGTCCAGGCCGGCTGGCCGTAGTAGAGCTTCGGCAGCAGGTCGGGCGCCGTCTCCGAGACGATGGTGTGCAGCCGCTCGGCCATGCCGCGGTCGGGCTCGGGCATGGCGGCGATCTTGTCGAACATCGTCTGCGCCTCGGCCGCGGCCTTCTCGGCCGCCTTGCCGCTGCGGCCCTGCGCCTTGAGCTCGGCGGCGCGCTCCTTCATCGCCGCCTTCTCCTCGGCGGAGAATCCGCCTCCCGTGTTCCCGCTGTCGTCCTTCGACTGTGCGCTCATGGTGTGCCTCCCGTGTGGATGGTCCGAATTCACTCCACGGTAGCGGCGGGGCCCGATCCCGCGCTTCTCTATTCCTGATCGATCCGCCCGGTGTGCCCTTGCGAGGCCGACCCTCGCGAGGCCTCGGCGAACGCCGCTTCGATGGAGCGGTGGCGCTCCCGCACCACATCCACCCAGTCCGGATGCGTGATCGCATAGCGCCGGCCGTCGCGGAGCGCCTCGACGGCCACCTCCGCCACCTCCTCCGCCGAGATCCAGCGCAGACCGCCGCCCTCCGACGCGGCGAGATCCACGTCGACGAGCCCGCCCTCCGACCCCTCCGGTCGGTTCCGGGAGCTCGATCCGAGCGCCGTGCGCACCGGGCCTGGCGCGAGCAGCGTCACCGCGATCCCCTCCTCCGCGAGCTCGGCCGCGAGCACCTCGGTGTACGCCGTCACGGCGAACTTGCTGGTGCCGTAGCCGCCCATGCCCGCATCCGGCGAGAGCCCCGCCATCGAACCGGTGTTCAGCATGCGCCCCCGCGTCTCGCGCAGCTGCGGCAGGAAGGCCGTGACCCCGTGCACCATTCCATAGAAGTTGACGCCGAGCAGCCAGCCCCAGTCCTCATCCGTCATGGCGTCGAGTCGCCCGGTCGATGCGACCCCGGCGTTGTTCACCAGGATCGACACAGGCCCGAACGTCTCCCGCACGGCAGCGGCGAGCGCCTGCACGCTTCCGAGCGAACTCACGTCCACCTGAAACGCCGCGACCCGCGCCCCGCCAACGCCCTCTTCACGGGCATCCGGGTGGCCGGCCAGGATGCCCTCGACGGCCCGCCGAGCGGCCTCCGCATCGATGTCCGCCACCGCCACCCTGGCGCCTTCAGCCGCCAATCGGGTGGCGATGGCGAGCCCGATGCCCGAGCCCCCGCCCGTCACGACGGCCACCCCGCCGCCGGGCCAGGCCCCCATCCCGCCGCCCAGCTCGGCGCCCGCCGCGCTCAGCTCGGAGTCCACCGGGTCGCTCACGGGGCGGCTCGCAGGGGATGCACGAGGTCGTCGGGCCAGCCGTCGAGGTGGCGGCCCACGAGCCGCCACTCGCCGTGCCGCTCCTCCACCTCGTCGCGCAGGAACCCGCTCATCTCGAACACGACCTCCCCCGTCTCCGGATGCCGCGTGGTCGTCATCCAGTACGACCACACCGTCCAGCCGTGCGGATCCTCAGCCCCACCCGCCCGTGCGGGCAGCGGCGTGTACACGTGGTTCGAGAGCCGGTGCTGCCGCCCCGTGAGCCCGCCGAACCGGGGCGTCGTCATGTGCCGGATGTCGTCGATCCCCTGCCACGCCCGCCGCACCCCGTCGGGCCCGACCTCGCTGAAGTCGGCATCCGGCCAGTAGGTGCCGAGGTACAGCTCGAGGTCGCGCGTGTCGAGCGACCACATGCTCGAGCTCAGCAGATCCGCGATCGCGATGCGGTCCTCGGCCCCCGGCCTCATCGTCCGCCCGCCCCGCCGGCCGACGCTCCACCGGCCCATGCCGAGCCGGCCGATGCCGAGCCAGCCCCAGCCGCGGGCGCCACCCCACCACCAGCCGCCCCAGCCGCAGGGGCCGCGCCCGATGCCGCCCCGGCGGCCCCAGCCGCAGGTGCCGCGCCCGATGCCGCCCCGCCGGCCGGCGCCGTGCTCGGCAGGTCGAACGCCGAGCGCTGCACCCCCAGGATGGTGGCCCCGATCCCCTGCATCCACGCCCCGTACTGCGCCGCGGCATGCGTGCGGTACATCATGATGTCGCGCGCGTACCGCTCCATGCGCCGCCCGGGCCGAGCCTCCGAGCTGCCGGCCGACTGGAACAGCATGTCCACGGCCTCCGACGCGAGCCGCCCGGCCTCGAGCGTGAGCCCGTTGAGCCGCGTGTCCATGCCGCGCGTGAGCGGTGCACCGCGCAGCACGAACGCCTCCGACCACTCGGCGATGGTGTCGGCGACCTGCATGAGGATGGCCTCGGCGGCGTCGGCCTTGATGGCGGCCTCACCGAAGATGCGCTGGCTGGCCGGATCGTGGTCGCGCAGCGAGAACGGCGGCAGCGGAGCCTTGCGCACGCGCGCCAGCTCCTCCCACTCGTCGAGCGCGGCCCGCGCGGCCCCCACCGTGACGGCGGCGAGCTCCGCCCCGAGGAACGCCTGCACGCTGCCGACGTAGATCGGGTTGCCGTGCAGCGCCGCCCCCGTGAGCGACGGATCGATCTCGCCCGCCCAGGTCGCCGGCACCAGGTGCTCGGCCGGCACCACGGCCTTCTCGAACGCCACCGAGTTGGATCCGCTCGCCCGCATGCCGAGCACGCGCCCCTGGCCCCAGTCGTCGAGCGGCGTGTACAGGGCGCGCGGCAGCAGCACCTGCGCCGTGCGCTGGGCACCCGACTCGTCGGTCTCACCCTCGACCGTCACGAACACGATCGCGTGGGTCGAGAACGGCGATCCGGACTGGTAGCGCGAGACCCCCGTGAGCTCGTAGCCCCCCTCGACCTTCCGCGCGGTGCCCGCCGGCGCGAGGCTGTGCGACGAGCGGAAGTACCCCTCGGGAGCTGCGAAGGCCTCGACCTGCACCGACTCGGGCCACAGAGCCGCCGCCTGGATGTTGTGCGAGTGCCCGAGGCAGTAGCACCAGCCCACGCCCGGATCGGCCGCCGAGATCTCGATGACCGTGCGCAGCCACGTCTTGAGCGACACCTCGAGGCCCCCGAAGCGGCGCGGGGTGAGCAGGTGGTTGAGCCCGAGCTCCTGCATGCGCTCGTGCACACCCTCGGTGTAGTGGCCGAGGCGCTCCGACTCGTCCTGCTCGGAGCGGATGAGCTCCTTGAGCGAGCGCGCCCACCCCACCACCTCGTGCTCGCTGGCGTCGCGGTCGAACGAGGTCGCCGGTCCGGTGCTCTCCATGGTCATGATGTCTCCTCCGAGGGGGTCGGGTGGGTCGAACTGGTCGGGCTGGTCGCGTCGGTGGCGGTGGTGGCGGCGGCAGGTGCGCCGGTGGGCATCAGGATGACGCCGGTGAGCTGCTCGGGATCGGCGAGCGCCGGGTAGGCCGCGGCAGAGCCCTCGAACGGGTAGCGCGCGGTGATGATCGACTCGGCGTCGAGCGAGCCCTGCGCCAGCAGCCGCTCGAACTCCGGAACCATCCGCTGCACGTCTCCCCCGCCGCACTGCGAACCGATGATCGTGCGCGATGAGAGGGAGTACTGCAGGTTGCTCAGCGTCACCTCGGCCGTGAGGCTCTCGAGTCCCGTCGGCACCACCACGCCGCCGTAGCGGGTGCTCTCGAAGGACTGCCGCATGGCGAGGGTCGTTCCGGCGGCCTCGAGGCCCACGTCGGCGCCGCGCCCGTGGGTGAGCGCCTTCACCTCGGCCACCACGTCGCCGGACGCGTCGAGCACGTGCGTGGCCCCGAGGGCGAGGGCGCGCTCGCGCCGCCACGGCTCCGGATCGACCGCCACGATCGTGGTGGCGCCCGCGAGCCGGGCCGCCTGCACCATCCACAGGCCGAGGTGGCCGCATCCGCTGATCACGACCGACTGACCGGGGCGCACCCCCGCCACGTCGCGCACGCTGCCGACCCCGGAGGGGATCCCGCAGCCGAGCAGGGCGAGGTGCTCACGCGGTGCGTCGCCCTCGATGCGCACGAGGCTCGACTGGCGGTGCACGAGTCGCTCGGCATGGCTGCCGAGCCCGCCGTCGCCCCAGACGACCTCGCCCTCCGGCGTCACGCCGAGGCGGCGGGTCATGTGGGCGAAGATCTCCTCGCACGCGCCCGGGGCACCGTTGAGGCAGTAGAAGCAGGTGCCGCACTGGCGTGTGCCCACGATCACCACCGCGTCGCCGGGCGCGAACCTCGTGACGCCGGGGCCCACCTCGGTCACGACACCCGTGCCGGCGTGACCGAGCACGGTCGGCGAGCCCTCGGGCGCCTGGATGGTCAGCAGCTCGGTGCGGCACACAGCGGATGCCGAGATCTCCACGAGCACCTCACCCTCGCCCACCGGATCCAGCACGACGTCGACGACCCGAGGTGGCTCCCCCCCACCCCGGGTCACGAGCGCGCGCGTGGTCGTCACCGCGGCCAGACCCCCTGCTTGCCCGGCGCGAGGATGCCGTTCGGATCGACCGCGGCCTTGAGCGTGCGCGTGAACTCGAGCAGAGCGCTGTCGTTCCACGAGAACTGGGCGGCCACGGCATCCATGAACTCGAGGTGCGCGCGGTACTCGCCGTAGCCCTTCTCGGCGAGCAGCGGCACGAGCTCGGCGAACGCCCGGCGCACCTTCTCCGACTCCACGGGGTCTGCGGCGTCGAAGAAGATCATGAGCACGTTCACGGCGTGACGCTCGGTGGCGAGCCAGCCGCCGATGTAGTCGAAGCCCGCCGCCTCGATGTGCGTGCGCATGATGCGCGAGGCCTCGGCCACGTGCAGGCCGGTGAGCGGTGACACGGGGCAGAGACCGATGTGGGCGCCGCTCGGGCCGTTGGCGCGCCAGCGCACACCGTCGGCGAGCAGCATGCCCGGGATGCCGGCGGCGAAGTGGTCGCCGGGCTCCACCTCGTGGGGCGCCGCCGTGCCGTCGTAGCGGTTCACGACCACGCGGCCGCCCGGCAGCGCCTCGATCGCGCTCCGCAGCCGCTGCTCCTTGAGGTCGAGCAGGGCATCGGATCCGTAGAGCGCGCACTTGATGTTCCAGCGGCCGATGCCGAGGTCGCCGGCGAGCACCTGCACCACGTCGTCCGGCACCACGCCGTCGCCGTCGTACCAGCGCTCGCGCGGCGAGAGGCCAGCGGCCACTCCCACGGCGTTGGCGGCGTTGACGACACCGTCGATGGTCTTGTCGAGCTTGAGCTCGCGGATGGCGTCGACGAGCTGCGACAGCGCATCCTCGTCGTCGATCATGAGGCGGCAGGCGGCGAAGCGCTCGGGGCGGGGCATGAGCCACACCCCCATCTTCACCACGATGCCGAGGTTCGACTGCAGGAAGAGGCCCTCGAAGCCGGGGCCGAAGCCGCCGCGGTAGAGGGCCCACGCCTCCGACCCGGGCAGAGCACCCATGCCGGTGCGGATGAGCTCGCCCGTGGGCAGCACCACCTCCATGCCGCAGATGAACTGCTGGTGGTCGCCGTGCGCGGTGTAGCCGTAGCCCCGCTCGAGCGCGTTGCCCACCACGCTGCCCCAGCCGAGATCCGGCACCGAGGCCCACAGCCGCGACTCGCGCCGGAGCAGCTCCTCGTGCAGGTCGAAGAAGCTCACGCCGGGCTCCACGAGGGCGTAGGCGGTCTCGTCGTCCACCTCGAGCACGCTGTTCATGCGCGAGAGGTCGATCACCACGCTGCCGGACTGCCGTGGGGCCGGGCCGCCGTAGCCGAGGTTCTTGCCGCGGCCGATCGGCCAGAGGGGCACGCCGTGCTCGTTGGCGAGGCGCACGACGGCCTGAACCTCCTCGACACTGCTGGGGCGCACGGCACCGGCGGGCAGGAAGGCGCGGGGGTCGCCGAGGGCGTAGGCGTCGAGGTAGTCGTCGACGTCGTCGGCCCGGGAGACGTGCTCCCGGCCGAGGAGGTCGGCGGCGGCGGTCAGGAGGCGGTCGGCGGGAGCCCCGCTCATCGAACGGCGGGCGCGGGGGCGGATGCGACGGGCTCGGCGCCGGCAGCGAGCGGATCGGCGGAGGCCGCCGACTCCTGCGCCAGCGGGTGGGTGAGGTCGCCAGGCCAGCGCTCCACCCAGCGCTGGATGAACCGCCACGTGCCGTCGCGCTCCTCCACCACGTCGCGCGAGTGGCCGGTGGAGGAGAACGAGACCTCGCCGTTCCCCCGGTGGCTCGTGGACCAGTACGACCGCACCTGCCAGCGCGCCGCACCCTCATCCGAGTCGGCGGCGGGCAGGTAGAGCCGGTTCGACTCGCGGTGCTGGTGGCCTCGGTAGCCGCCGAAGTGGCTCTCCGAGAACTCGCGGATGCTCCGAGCCCCCGTCCACGTCTCCACCGTGCCGTCGAGCTGGGTCTCGATGAACGAGGCCTCGGGCCAGAAGGTGCCGATGTAGAGGTCGATGTCCTGGGTGTCGAGCGCCCAGAGGTACTCGCTGTAGAGATCGTCGACGGCCATCCTGATCTCGATGCCGGGGCCCTTGCCGCGCTCGCTCATCCTCTGCTCCTTTGCGTGATGAAGGGGCGCCCGACCATGCGAGCACCCACTGTCACGCTAAAGACCCCCCGCACCTCCGTCAAACACCCTTTCCAGAGGAACCTTCCCCACTTCTCCCGAGGAATGGATCTGCGCGCGGACCCGATCCGCGAGGAGGATGGTGGCACGGGTGGCGAGCGGCGGGAGGCACGGGATGCGGGTGGCGACGACGGCCGGAGAGCTGGGCGAGGCGGCGCAGCTGCTCGTCGCCTTCAACACCGAGTACGACGATCCGGCACCGGCGCCGCAGTGGCTCGCCGAGCACCTGGGGCGGCTCGTCGAGGGCGGAGACACGAGCGTGCTCACGATCGACGAGCCGGGCACGGCGACCGGCGACGGCCCGGGGCCCGCGGTCGGCGTGGCCGTGCTGCGCTTCAGGGTGAGCACGTGGAGCGCCGACCTCGAGGCGTACCTCGCCGAGTTCTACGTGCAGCCGGGGCTCCGCGGGCGCGGGATCGGCACGGTCTTCCTCGATGAGGTGATCGAGCACGCCCGCTCGCGCGGCGCCACCTACCTCGACCTCAACACGAGCGAAGACGACGAGGCCGCGCGCCATCTCTACGAGAAGCGCGGCTTCGACTGCCACGAGGGCGACGGAGAAGGCCCGCTCGCCCTGTACTACGAGCTCGACCTGGGTGCGCCGGATCCCGTACCCGCGCCACGGCGGGCCCACGGGGGCATGGCAGACTAGAGGGATCCGATCGCGACAGACCCGCCGGTCGCCCCTGGAGGACACCATGACCGAACCGAACGACGCCAGAGTCGGCCTGTACATCGACTTCGACAACATCGTCATCTCGCGCTACCAGCAGCTGCACGGGCGCAACGCCTTCCAGCGCGACGGCATCCGCGACTTCGACAAGAAGAGCCAGAACGCCGACCCCGAGGTGGCCGCGCGACTCGCCGCCGCCACGGTCGACTTCAACGCCATCATCGACTTCGCCGCCTCGTTCGGCACCCTCGTGGTCAACCGCGCCTACGCCGACTGGTCTGTGCCCGTCAACGCCAGCTACCAGCGCCAGCTCATGTCACGCGCCGTCGACCTCACGCAGCTCTTCACCACCACCACGCGCGGCACCAAGAACGGCGCCGACATCCGCCTCGCCGTCGACGTGGTGGAAGACCTGTTCCGTCTGCCCGACCTCACGCACGTCATCATCGTCGCGGGCGACTCCGACTACATCGCCCTGGCCCAGAAGTCGAAGCGACTCGGGCGGTTCGTGGTGGGCATCGGTGTGGCCGGCTCCACGAGCACCTCGCTCGCGGCCGCGTGCGACGAGTTCGAGGACTACGACTCGCTGCCCGGCATCGAGAAGGTCGTGGCGAGCGCTGCGGCCTCGCGCGGAGCGTCGTCGGGCTCGGGATCGGCCTCCGGCGCGGAGGGCTCCGGGTCGGGATCGGGCTCCTCGGGATCGGGCAGCGGCTCCGGCTCGGCCTCCGGCGGCTCCGGTTCGGGATCCGGATCGGGCTCGTCCCGCGGATCGCGCCGTCGCGCGTCGAGCCCCGCCATCGACACCTCGGCCACCGACGACGACACCGCCGAGACCATCGAGCCGGAGAAGGTCGCCGGCCCGCGCCGCGCCTCCACCATCCCCATGTTCTCCCACACCGAGGACGTGCAGTTCGACGATCCCGACCCGGTCGACGACATCGATCCGCAGACCGTCGCCACCGAGCTGCTCGTGCGCGCCCTGCAGATCGGTCACGCGAAGGGCGACGCCGACGAGTGGCTCAACACGGGCACCGTGAAGAACCAGATGCGGCGCATGGACCCGTCGTTCAACGAGAAGCCCCTCGGCTACCGCTCGTTCACCGACTTCCTCTCCTCGCGCGGCGACCTCGCCGAACTGGAGGAGGACGGCCCCCAGCGCCTCATCCGCCTCCGCTCCGGCGCCGCGCGCTGACATGCGCTGAACCCGCTTACCCCGCCCCACGGGCTTCCCCGTCATCGGGGCGGTGGGCGGTGGCCGCGGCGCCCGCGATTGCTAGCATCGCGCCATGACCTTCGGAGCCCGCCTCGCCATCTCGATCGCCCTCATCGTCGTGGGCCTCGCTGCGCTCGTCATCATCCTCACCCTCGAGATCGACGGCGGCGCGCCCACCTGGCTGCACTGGTTGACGTTCATCGGCGGAGCCTTCTTCGCCGCAGGCATCGGCACCCTCGCCAACGCCATCCGCACCCGGAAGAGCTCGCGCCTCTCCTGATCTCCGCGCCGGGGCACCGATGCGCCGATGCGGACGGCCCACCCCGGGAGTAGCGTCGGCCCCATGGCTGACGAACTGCAGCGTGGCGACGAGGTCTCCTGGAAGACCCACGGCACCACCACCTCCGGCAAGGTCGAGAAGAAGATCACCGAAGACACCGAGGCGGCGGGCCGCACGGTGCGCGCCGACGACGACGACCCGCAGTACCTCGTCACGAGCGACAAGTCCGGCCGCGAAGCCGTGCACAAACCAGACTCCCTCGACAAGAAGAACTGACGCCCTCCATTCCGCGGGGCAGCTGCTGAGCTGACCTACGCGAGGGCCTCGTGGACGAGGGTGGCCAGGCGCGGGGCCGTGTGCTCCTCGAACCAGGGGTTCTTGGTGCGCCAGCCGCGGGCCAGCGGCGAGGGATGCACGATGGGGAAGTACGGGAGGTACGTCTCCGCGCGGCGCACCGTCTCGGTGAGAGTGGATCCGCGCCGCTCGCCGAGGTAGTGCTTCTGGGCGTAGGCCCCGATCAGGATCGTGAGCCGCACCTCGGTCAGCAGCTCGAGCACGGGTGGGTGCCAGGTGGCGGCGAAGCCCGCGCGGGGCGGGGCGTCTCCGCTCGCGCCCTTGCCGGGGAAGTAGAAGTCCATGGGCACGATCGCGACGTTCTCGGGGTCGTAGAACTCGTCATCCGTCAGCCCGAGCCAGCGGCGCAGCCGCACCCCGCTCGGGTCGTTCCACGGAATGCCCGTCTCCTGCGCGAGCCGCCCGGGCGCCTGGCTGATGATGAGCACCCGCGACCGCTCCGACGCCACCACGAGCGGCGCGAACCCGGCCTCGGTGGCCCACGCGTTCGCCGGATCCGCCGCCACCCGCGCCCTGATCCCGTCGAACGCCGTCACCCGATCAGTCTGCCCCTTCCACACCCTCGGAGCACCCGGGACCAGCCAGGAGGGTCGATGGTCACCCACCCGCCGACGGCCACCTGCACTGGATCACGACCCCGCAACTGAGGCACCGAAGTCGATGGAAACGTGCTCGTCCGTCCAGAAACGCACGTAGGGACCGTAGCGCTGCCACAGCAGATCGATCTGGGCGGGGTCGTGGCCGGTCATGCCGATCACCACGAGTCCGTCCTCGTCGGGTCCGAAGGTGGCGACCTCCGGCACCTCCGCGCTCGAGATCGCCCCTGACTGGAAATCGGCCATGATCCTGTTCTGCAGGGCCAGCGCATCCCGCTCGGAGCGGACCGACGTGAAGAAGGCGACCTTCTCGGCCGGCAGCCCCGATGCCGCGAGGAACTCCGCCTCGATGGCGGGATCGCGGTCGGTGATGAGGATGCGGAGCACATCCGGATCTCCGGGGATGCCTCCCCCGACACCGGTGTAGACATCCGGATGCACTCGAGGGCCGAATTCACGCACCGCCTCGAGCCCGGCCACGAACTCCGCGCTGATGAGCGACATGTCGCGCTCCGGATCGCCCGTGCCGTGCTCGCCTGGGTCGAAGGGGGGCCTCGGCCCCACGGACGGCGTCGGCGATGGTTCTGCCGACGCCACCGCCACGTGGGATTCGCCAGGGCTCGAGGTGGCCGAGGCGCACCCAGCGAGCACGGTGGCTCCGGCTGTCATCGTCAGCGCTATCGCAAGAGCTCTGCGGGTCTTGCCCATGTCATCTCCCTCTCCATCGTCTGATCCGTCATCACGAGGTCACGAGGTAGGTGCCGATCGGCGTCGTCCCGTCGGCGGCGAGGAGCGGGATGGACCGCCCCTCCGGGAACGCCTCCCTCTGCTCCTGCAGCCAGCGGGTTCGCGCGGCCCCGACCTGGTCGTCGACCGGAGGGAGCAGATCCGTCCAGCGCACGAAACCCGCAACGGGCGCACCTGCTCCGTCCACTCCCCGCGCAGCTACGAGGTCGTCTACCCCTGCCGGGGCCGAGAACTGCGTGGACCCCGATGCCATATCGGTGCCCGTCGCGGCACCGCTGTCGGACGAGGTCGACGCGGGGATGGCGGCGGGGACGAGCCGGGTGGCGATGGTGAGTCCTTCGCGTACGTCGTCTGAGCCGATCGAGAGGACCTGCCTGCCACCGGCACCGGCACCGGCACCGGCACCGGCGAGATCGAAGTACAGCGTGCGAACCTCCCCCGGCCGCGAACACGAGCCGCGACGTGGATCTGGTTGTTCGCCGAGAGTGATCTCGAACGATCCCACTCCCTCGCAGGTCGCCGCCACTGCGAGCACTGCCGCGTCGCCGGTCTCGACCGCGATCACCACCTCCGAAGCGGGCGGTCGACCACCGCCTCCCTCCCTCGGGAGGGCGATCGCGATCCCACCCGCGAATGCGACGAGCACGGCGAGACCCCCGGCGAGAACGCTCAGGCGGCGTGCTCGCCGGCGATCGCGCTGCACGGCCGCGAAGACGTGCGTGCGGGCCTCCGCGGCGATCGCCTCGAGGTCGAACCGCGTCTCATCCATGGAGCAGCGCCTTCCGCAACCGGATGCGGGCTCGCTCGAGCCGCTTGGCGACGGCACCCACGCTCACTCCGAGGTGCTCCGCGGCCTCCTTGTAGGTGTAGCCCTCGATGAGGCACAGGCGGCAGAGTTCGCGATCGCTCTCGGAGAGGCGGTCCAGTTCATCGAGCAGATCACGGAGGTCGGTATCGGCCTCGGCCGACGCGGCGGGGAGCTCGGCGAGCTCGTGCAGCGACACGGTGCGACGTCGGCGCCGCGAGCGCTCCAGGTTGAGCGCGTGGTTGCGACAGGTCACGAGCAGCCACGGCAGCGCCGAATCCTCGGCGATCCGGACGGCCGCGGCTTTCTGCCACGCCGTGATGAAGGTCAGCTGCAGCAGTTCCTGAGCATCGGATGGCTGCACGCTCGTGCGGATCGCGTATCTGAGCACCGCATGCGAATGGCGATCGTAGAACGTGCTGAAAGCGAGTTCGCTTCCTTCTGCAGAGAGCCCCAGCAGCTCCGCATCCGTCGCGCCATCCATTCCCACCTCCACTCAGGAGTGTCCGCGGCTGAGGGAATCATGACAGAGCCGCTCGACGGGTTAGCGGCTGCGGCTACTCGGTGACGACGACGGTGAAGGTGAGGGGCTGGATGCCGCCGTTGGAGTTGGTGAGCGTCACCGAGGTCTCGCCCACGGCGAGCGCCTCGACGCCGGGGTTGAGCTCGGCTCCCCCCTCCGTGCCGCCCGCCACGAACTTCGCCACCGCGGTGTCGTCGACCTCGCCGGTGTAGCTGTCGGTGGCTAGGTCGCCCGTGTTGATGTTGAGGATCTGACCCACCACGAGGTCGACGGTCGCACCCTGAAGGTCGTTCGCCTCCATGGTGACCGGCGTGATGACGTCGCCGCCGATCGGCGCCTCGGTCGCAGCCGAGGTGGCGGGGGTCTCGGCCGAGGTCGAGGAGCAGGCGCTGAGGCCGAGGGCTGCGGCGGCCACGACGACGCCGGCGAGGAGCTTGGTGATACGCATGCGCTCAGTATCCCAGCGGCCCTCCCGCCCCACGGTCACGATCCCGCAACGCCCCACCCCCAAAACGAGTGTCGCCGGCCCCAAGACGATCCTGCCCGGATCACCACTTGTGGACGGCGTCCACATTGGGCAGAGTGGGGATATGACAGAGCGGATGATCGGGGTCGACGGGATCGAGCTGTGCATCGAGGAGTTCGGCGCCGAAGGGCAGCCGGGAGTGGTGCTGGTGCCCGGCGCGGCCTCGCCCTCCGACTGGTGGGACGAGGAGTTCTGCGAGGCCCTCGCCGCGGAGGGCTACCGCGTGGTGCGCTACGACCTCCGCGACACCGGCCGCTCCACCACCCGCGCCCTGGGTCAGGCCGACTACACCGGCGACGATCTCGTGCAGGATCTCGCTGAGCTCATCCGCGCCCTGGGGCTCGCGCCCGCGCACGTGGTGGGGCTGTCGCTCGGCGGCGGTCTCGCCCAGCAGCTCGCCATCTCGGAGCCCGACACGGTGGCCTCGCTCACCCTCATGTCGACGAGCCCCGGTGGACCCTCCGACGCCGGGGAGCCAGACGCGGATGCGGACCCTGATGCGGATCCAGATGCGGATGCGCTCCCGCCCATGTCGGAGGCCCTCGCGGCGTCGTTCGCGGTGGAGCGCCCCCCTCTCGACTGGAGCGACCGGGAGGCGGTCGTGCGCTCGACCCTCGCCGACGAGGAGCTCTTCGGTGGCAGCATCCCGCTCGACGAGGAGCGGATCCGCCGCATCGCCGGCCGCGCGTTCAACCGCGCGATCGACCCCTCCGCGGGCGCCAACCACTTCAGCCTGCCGTCGGCCTCCGGCACGAGGGAGCAGCTCGGCGGCATCACCGCCCCCACGCTCGTGGTGCACGGCACCCACGACCCGCTCTTCCCGCTCGCCCACGGCGAGGCCCTGGCGCGCGAGATCCCGGGCGCACGACTGCTGCCGGTGCCCGGCCTCGGCCACCAGTTCCCTCCCCCTCAGACCTGGGCGCTGCTGGTGCCGGCCCTCACCGCCCACTTCGCCGAGGCGACCCGCCGCCGCGCGTGAGCGACCCCACGTAGGCTGGCGGGATGGCCACTGTCATCCTCGTGCGGCACGGCCGCACCACCTCGAACGCCACCGGCATCCTGGCCGGCCGCTCCCCCGGCATCGAGCTCGACGAGGTGGGGCGCGAGCAGGCCGCCGCTACCGCCCGCCGTCTCGCCCCGGTGCCGCTCGTCGCGGCCGTCTCGAGCCCCCTCGACCGCTGCCTCCAGACCACCAGGGCCATCCTCGACCTGCAGGGAGAGGGGCAGGCCCTCGACCTCGACGGTCGCGCATCCTCCCTCGAGGGGCAGAGCAGTGCCCCGGCCCTCGAGCTGCAGATCGACGAGGGCATCATCGAGTGCGGCTACGGCGACTGGACGGGCCGCCCGCTCCGCGAGCTCGCCGAGGAGCCGCTCTGGAAGACCGTGCAGGTGCATCCCTCCGCGGTCGTCTTCCCGGGCGGCGAGTCGATGGCGGCCATGCAGGCCCGCGCCGTCGACGCCATCCGGCGACGGGATGCCGAGATCGAGCGTGAGCACGGCCCGGGTGCGGTCTGGCTCGCGGTGAGCCACGGCGACATCATCAAGTCGATCCTCGCCGACGCCCTCGGCATGCACCTCGACCTGTTCCAGCGCATCAGCGTGGGCCCCGCCTCGGTCTCGATCGTGCGCTACGGCCCGGCCCGCCCGGAGGTCATCGCCACCAACACCGAAGCGGGCGACCTCTCCTGGCTCCGCACCGAAGCCGCCCCCGACCCCGCCGGTGCCCCCGTGGGCGGCGGCGCGGGCCACCATCCCCCCTCCCCCACCCCCTGAGGAGTCTCGCCACGCCGGTGCCGGGCGGGCCCTGCGCTCGTAGGATGGAACCCATGCCCACCATTGCTCACGAGTTCGTCTGGCCGGATCGCGTCGTCATCGGCACGATCGGCAGCCCGGGCTCCCGCACCTTCTATCTGCAGGTGCGCCTGCGCTCCCAGGTGATGAGTGTGGCCCTCGAGAAGGAGCAGTCCGCGCTGCTGGCCGAGAAGATCGACGAGATCCTCGACGAGCTCATGGTCAACGAGGGCAACCCGTTCAGCGTGCCCTCCACCACGCCCGTCGAGCTCGTCGACAACGACCCGCTCGAGCTGCCGCTCGACGAGCAGTTCCGGGCGGGCGCCATGAGTCTCGGATGGGATCCGTCGACCGTGCAGATCGTGGTCGAGGCCTTCCCCGTGCAGGAGATCGACGACGCCGACTTCGACCCCGAGAGCATCCAGAGCCTCGAGCAGCTCGAGGAGCTCGTTGAGCCCTCCGAGGTGCTCCGCGTGGGCATGCCCGTGGGCACGGCCCGCGCGTTCGCCAAGCGCACGCGCGAGGTCGTGGGCGCCGGCCGGCCGCTCTGCCCGCTGTGCGGCACCCCCATGGATCCCGAGGGGCACACCTGCCCCGTGCTCGACGACCTGTGACCCCACCGCCCGCCGACCCGCCGAGCACGAGCGACGGCAGCAGCACCGCCAGCACCGGCACCGGCACCGGCACCCCGCAGGGCGAGCTCGAGCTCGTGGGCCGCATCACCACGGCCTCCAACGCCACCTTCCTCGCCCGCCTCGACGGCATCGAGGTGGTCTACAAGCCCGTGCGCGGCGAGAGCCCCCTCTGGGACTTCCCCGACGGCACGCTCGCCGGCCGCGAGACCGCCGCGTACCTCGTCTCCGAGGCCCTCGGCTGGAACGTGGTCCCGCGCACGTGGCTCGGCGACGGCCCGCTCGGCCCCGGCATGCTGCAGCTCTGGCAGCATACGGATGAGGAGCAGCAGGCCATCGACCTCGTCGACGCCGACGACGTGCCCGAGACGGGATGGCGCCCTGTGTTCGAGGGGCACGACGAGGAGGGCCGCACCGTGGTGCTCCTGCACGAGGACTCCCCCGCGCTCCGCCGCATGACGGTCTTCGATGCGCTGGTCAACAATGCTGACCGCAAGGGCGGTCACGTGCTCGCCCTGCCCGACGGCCACCGGCACGGAGTCGACCACGGGCTCACCTTCCACGAGGAGCACAAGCTGCGCACGGTGCTGTGGGGCTGGATCGGCGAGCCCCTCGAGGCCGACGAGCTCGAGGGCCTCGAGCGTGTCCGCAGCGCCCTGACCGGCGACCTCGGCGCAGCCCTCGCCTCGCACATCACCGACGCCGAGCTGACGGCCCTGGATGCGCGCTGCGCCCGCCTGCTCGCCGAGGCGGTGTTCCCGGAGCCCGAGGGCGACATGCCCGCGGTGCCCTGGCCCCTCTTCTAGCGCGCCGCCCACCTGCGAGTCCCGCCGTCGGCGAGTCCTCCCATCTGGGAGTCCTCCCGTTTCGGAGCGGGCCGCGGTTCACTGGGATCAGTCACCGAGCCGGCACGCCGGCCTGAGCCGTGAAGGATCCGAGACCATGACGACCACCACAGACCGCGCCCTGCAGCTCAAGGCGCTCCACGAGGCCCCCGAGATCCTGCGGGTGGTGAACGTGTGGGATGCGATCAGCGCCAAGACGATCGCGGATCTGCCCGAGACCCGTGCCATCGCCACCGCCGGCCACTCCATCGCCGCCTCCTTCGGCTACGCCGACGGCCAGATGCCGCTCGACCTGGCGCTCGTGGGTGTGAAGGCCGTGGTCGACGCGGTCGACCTGCCCGTGACCGCCGACCTCGACGACGGCTACGTCGATCCGGCGGAGACCATCCGTCGCGCCATCGCCCTCGGTGTGGTGGGTGCCAACGTGGAGGACCGCCTGCGCCCCTTCGAGGAGTCGGTGGCCCGCGTGCGCGCCATCATGAAGGCCGCCGAGGCGGAGGGTGTGGACTTCCAGCTCAACGCCCGCACGGATGCGATCGCCCGCGGCGGCGACCGCCCGAAGAGCGAGAGCATCGCCGACGCCATCGCCCGCGGCCGAGCGTTCCTCGACGAGGGCGCCCCCCTGATCTTCGTTCCGGGAGCCCTCACCCGCGACGACGTGGAGGCCCTCGTAGAAGGCCTCGGCCACAACAAGCTCTCCGTCATCGGAGCCCCAGGCGCCCTCCCCGCAGCCGACTACGAGTCCCTCGGCGTCGCCCGAATCTCCTACGGCCCCTTCACCCAACGAGTAGCCCTCCGAGCCCTCAGCACCCTCGCCACAGACCTCTACGCCACAGGCACCATCCCCGAAGACACCCCCGCCCTCAACTAACTCGCAACCCCGACCACGACCACGACCACGACCACGCTCCCACCCCCCACGGCCCCAATGACCCCACGAGCAACGCGAAGTGGCGGGGGTGGGTCTCCGGGTCGAGACGGTGGTGGGCCTGGCAGGCGTCGGCGAAGCCGACGCGGGATCGGCTCGACCCGGAGACCCACCCCCGCCACGCCCCGCATCACAACACCTCCCCGCACCAACACCGCCCCGCACCACAACTGGAGCACTCATGACCGACCCAGGCATCCCAGAAGCAGCAACCCTAGAGCGCACGGCCCGCACCATCGCCATCCTCGGCGCCGGCGGCGACCTCACAGAACGCCTCCTCCTCCCGGGCCTGGGCCAGGTCGTCGACGCGGCCCGAGAGGCCAGGAACCCCATCGATCTCACCATCATCGGCGCGGCCCGAACCCCCCAGTCCCGAGACGACTGGCAAGCCCTGGTCCGCCGCAGCCTCGAAGCGGCCGACATCTCGCCGCAGACCATCGACGAGCTGGCGAGCACCGCCGAGTTCCAGCCCACGGATGCGTCGGACCCCGCCGAGCTCAAGGCCCTGCTCGACGCCTGCCCCACCTCCCCCGTGCTCTACGTCGCCCTGCCCCCGTCGATGGGCCGCACGGTGGCGGCATCCCTCATCGAGATCGGCGACGACCTCCCCGACGACCTGCTGCTCGCGGTCGAGAAGCCGTTCGGCGAGGATCTCGCCGACGCCCAGGCGCTCAACGAAGAGCTCGCGGGCATCGTGCCGGAGGAGCGGCTCTGGCGCATCGACCACTTCCTCGGCGAGTCGACCGTGCTCGGCATGTTGGGCCTCCGCTTCGGCAACACACTGCTCGAGGGCGGCTGGAACGCCGAGCGGATCGAGCGGGTGGAGATCGTCTTCGACGAGGAGCTCGGCCTCGAGGGCCGCGCCGACTTCTACGACTCCACGGGCGCCCTGCGCGACATGCTGCAGAGCCATCTGCTCATGGTGCTCGCCCTCACCGCCGTGGAGCGCCCCGAGGCGGTCACCGCCGAGGCCGTGCACGACCGCATGGCCGAGGTGCTCGGCGCGGTGCGGCTGTGGCGCGACGACCCGTCGCTCGCCCGCCGCGCTCGCTACACCGAGGGCCGGGTGGAGGGCCGCTTCTTCCCCTCCTACGCCGACGAGCAGGGGGTCGACGCCGAGCGCCGCACCGAGACGCTCGCCCAGATCGTGCTGCAGATCGACGTGCCGCGTTGGCAGGGTGTGCCGTTCGTGCTGCGATCGGGCAAGGGGATCGGCGATCCGCGTGCCGAGGTGGCGGTGCACTTCCGCGCCTCCGAGGTGCCGGAGGGTCTCGAGGTGCCCGAGGGCGGTCTCGGCACGGCGCTCCGGCTCTCGCTCACCGACGGCGAGGTGGATCTCGGTGTGGTGCTGAACAGCGCCGGCGAGCTCGGCGGTCTCGAGCGCACCACGCTGCGGGCCGATCAGGCGCCCGCCACGCTCGGCCCGTACGCGCAGGTGCTCGCCGGCATCCTGCAGCAGGACACCCTGCTCTCGGTGCGCGGCGACGTGGCGGAGCAATGCTGGCGCATCGTCACGCCCGTGCTCACCGCGTGGGCCGCCGACGAGACGCCGCTCGAGGAGTACGAGGCGGGATCCGCCGGTCCGGAGGGATGGTGAGGGGCGTAGCGTGCACAGCATGAACGCACTCACCGACACCTACACGCTCTCGAACGGCGTCCGCATCCCGAAGATCGGTTTCGGCACCTGGCAGATCCCGAACGGCCCCGAGACCTACGACTCGGTCGCCACGGCCCTCGAGGCCGGCTACCGGCACATCGACACCGCGCGCGCCTACGACAACGAGGAGAGCGTGGGTCGCGCCATCCGTGACAGCGGGATCCCGCGCGACGAGATCTTCGTCACCACCAAGCTCCCCGCCGAGGCGAAGGACACCGCCTCGGCCGAGGCCGCGTTCGAGAAGACCATGGGCGAGCTCGGGCTCGACCGCATCGACCTGTACCTCATCCACGCGCCGTGGCCGTGGAGCGAGATGGGATCCGACCACCGCCAGGGCAACATCGACGCCTGGAACGTGCTCAACGGCATCTACGAGTCCGGCCGCAGCCGCGCCATCGGCGTCTCGAACTTCTCGGTGTCCGACCTCGAGTCGATCGTGGAGGCGACGGGCGTCACGCCGCACGCCAACCAGATCCGCTGGTTCGTGGGCAACACGCAGGACGAGACGATGCGCTACTGCGACGAGCACGGCATCCTCGTGGAGGCGTATTCGCCGCTCGCGACGGGCGAGCTGCTCGAGAACCCGCAGCTGCAGGAGATCGCCGGCCGGCTCGGCCGTTCGGTGGCGCAGGTCTGCATCCGCTACGCGCTCGAGAAGGGCACGCTGCCGCTGCCGAAGTCGACGACCCCGTCGCGCATCGTGGAGAACGCCGACGTCGACTTCGAGCTCTCGCCCGCCGATGTGGAGGCGCTCGACGCCTTCTAGGCGATGAGGTCGGGGTCGCCGCCCGGGCGCACCTTCGCGTCGTCGCGCACCTCGATGCGCTTCACCCCGTCGCCCTCGACCACGTCGAAGCGCGGCGCCGCGTCGTCCTCGGTCGACTTGGGGGCGGTGGTGAGCTGGTCGTGGCGCTTCTCGTCGTGCGTGCGCTCGGGCGTGGAATCGTCGGTCACGGTGCTACCTGCTTCTTGGTGCTCTTGGCGGCGCGCTTCTGCGCGTTGTGGGAGATGGCCTCGCGGATGAGCTGGGCGAACGCCTGCTCGTCGACGGTGTCGCCCTCGAAGAGCTCCACCGAGCGGCGCTGGTTGCCGCCGAGCTCGCCGTTGAAGAGCCCGTGCGGATCATCGAGCGAGGCGCCGTAGAGGAAGCCGAGCTTCACCTTCTTCGCGAAGATGTTGCCCACGACGAGGATCCCGTCGAGCTCCCACACGGGCGAACCCATCCACTTCCACTCCTCCACGATGCCGGGATCGACACCGAGGATGACGGCGCGCATGCGGGCGAGCGCCTCGCCCCGCCAGTCGGGGTGCGCGGCGATGAGGCCGTCGATCTCTTCTGAGGGGGTCATCCGGTCATTGAACCACGGCGCCCACGACGGAGGAAGCCCCGGCCGCAGGGGCCGGGGCTTCCGAAGGGTGAGGCGATCCGAGGATCAGGCCTCGCTCATGACGAGCTTCTCGGCCTGACCGCGCGCGGCGAGCGCTGCGGCACGGGCGGCGAGACGGCGCGACTGCTCGGCCTGGCCGGCGTCGAGCTCGTCCTGCGGCACGGCCACGCTCTCGACGTGGTTCACGCCGTTGTACTTCTCGATGTAGGCGTCGAGCTCGGGGCCGGACTCCCACGAGGTGATGAGGCAGTAGCGGGCCGAGTCACCGGGGTGGGTGGCGGCGTGCCAGAGGCGCTGCGTGTCGACGATGAGCTGCGCGCCGGCGGGAAGGGCGATGCGCACCTCGCCCTCGGGGTCGGTGCGGTTGTGGCGGAGGACGAAGTAGCTGTCCTTGTCGTCGGTGAGGTTGAAGAAGCCGCGCACGACCCAGCCGGTGCCATCCGGGTTCAGGCGGTTGTTGTCGTCCTGGTGGAGGTTGTAGAGGCAGTCGGCGTAGGTGTTGGGCTGCAGCTCGATCACGCGGCAGCGGCCCACGTTGGCGCCCGGCTCCTGCGCGCGGCGCGTGAGGTCGGGGGCCTTGGCGGTCTGCGAGTCGATCCACACGCCGTCCTTGTCGGTGCGCGGCGGCTTGTGGTTCCAGAAGCCGTTGCACTCGATCTCGCCCTTGGCGCTCGCGAGGGGGGCGAAGCGGGTGTCGCCGGAGGACTTCCAGTCGTTGTACTCGATGTCGAGCCACTCCCGGGGATCCATCTCCCGGTCGTACTTGTCGAGAACGACGTAGCCGGTCTCTTCCAGCGCTGCTGATTTGATGTATGCCATGACGTTCGCCATGTCCTTTCGTCGGAGGACCAGCACGTTTTAACAGGTCCAACTTAGGCCACCCTAACAGCGCCGTCTGGGAGCGCACCCTCCGGATTCCCGCGTGTCCCCTCGACTAGAATCGAGCCCTATGGTCACCGCCACGAACGTCGAAGCCACCGCCGTGAACACCATCGCCTGGCTCTCCCGGCCGGAGACCACGATCGTGGTTCCGGTGTACCAGCGGCAGTACCGGTGGGACATCGGCGGATGCGAGCAGCTGCTCACCGACATCCGCGCAGTCTCCGACACACACGACACGCAGACCCACTTCATCGGCTCGATCCTGTCGACCGGTGCGGATGCGGATGCGGGTGGGGCACTGGGTGCGGATGCGGGTGGTGACGGCGCCGAGCTCGTGCTCATCGACGGTCAGCAGCGCATCACCACGCTCATGCTGCTCATCGCGGCGCTGCACCACTCGGTGGCCGACGACGACGAGGCGCTCGCATCGGAGCTCGCGCGCGTGCTCGTGCGGGCCAGCCCCGCCGGCGGCGATGCCTTCGGCGGCGGCGCGGCAGCCGGGCCCGGCGCCGGTACGCGCACCAAGCTGCGCCCGCACCGCGCCTGGGCCGGGGTGTTCGAGAGCGTCGTGCTCGATCGGCTGGGTGCCGACGAGCGGTCGCGCGACTCGCGCTTCGACGACAACTACGCGTTCTTCCGCAGCCAGGTGCGGCCCGATGAGGTGCCGCGCATCTGGCGCGGGCTGCAGAAGCTCGAGCACGTGGCCATCACGCTCGGGCACGGCGCCAACGCGCAGCAGATCTTCGAGAGCCTCAACTCCACGGGTGCTCCCCTGCTCGATCACGAGCTCATCCACAACTACGTGCTCATGGGGCTCTCGCACGCCGAGCAGATCGAGATCGAGGAGTCGTTCTGGCTGCCGATCGAGCAGAACACGGGCGACTCGATCGCCGCGTTCTGGCGCCACTACCTCGTCATGAAGACGGGCCGCGAGGTCGTCACGACCGGCGGGCGCGGGGTCTACGACGCGTTCCGGGCCGAGTTCCCGAGGCTCGACCTCGACTCCCTGCGCGAGCACGCGGCCGAGTGGCGCGACCACTCCGCCGCCTACCGCGTGCTGCTCGAACCGGAGCGCGAGGCCGACCCCGCCGTAGCGTTCGAGCTCACCGGGCTCGGGGTGTTCGGCAAGGGCACCTATCCGCTCGTCATGCCCGCCTACCTCGAGTACTCGCGCGGCGAGGCGACCGCTGCCGAGCTCGATCGGCTGCTCAAGCAGGTGCAGTCGCTGCTGCTGCGCCGCACGGTCGTGGGCATCGGCACCGAGCGGCTCGTGGCGCGGCTCTGCCGGGCGCGGGCCGAGGGCGGCGACGAGCTCGTGCGGGCGATGGCCCGCATCACGCCGTCGGACGAGCGCGTGAAGGTGGCGCTCAAGTTCAGCGAGCTGCCGCACGCCTCGTACGTGCTGGGGCGCATCGCGCGGGCCGCCGCGGCTGCCGGCACGGGTGGCGGTGCCGGCACGAGCTCGGACACTGGCGCACACGCGGACGCGCACGCGCACGGCGCATCCGCCGTCCTCGCGGAGCCGCTCGACCTCGAACGGATCGTGCCGCCCTCCCCCGGCGACGACTGGAGCGGAGACGGCACCCGCCGCTGGGCCGACTACACCGACGACGAGCAGAACAGCCACCGCGCCCTCGCCGGCACGCTCGGCAACCTCACCCTGCTCGAGCGCCCGCTCGCCGACCGCGCCTTCGACCTCTCCTATCCCGCCAAGCGAGCGGTGTACGCGTCGAGCGAGGTGCCCATCACGCGCTCCCTCGCCGACGTGCCCTCGTGGGGCACCGCGGCGATCGCCGCGCGCACGGTGGAGCTCACCGAGGCGTTCCTCGCGGTGTGGGAGCGGCCGCTCCCCGCCGACGGCCGCGTGTACATCGACGACGACGACCTCACTCCCGTGCTCGACGCCATCCGTCGCCGCGGCTGGCCGCGCGGCTGGGAGCGCGAGTGGGACTACGTGGAGTACCGCGGCGAGCACTGGGAGGTCTACGACGTCAAGTACCTCTTCAACCGCGTCTTCAAGCGACTGTGGGCGGATTCCCGCGAGAGCGTGGTGTCGTTCAGCGCCCGCCGCGGCGGCCCCGTCTACGACGCCCAGTCCTGGAACGGCCAGTGGGACACGCTCGACGACTCCGTGCACCTCTACATGGGCTGGGACTCGCAGTACATGCTCACCGCCGTGCAGGGAGTGCTCGACGAAGCGGGCATCGCCTCGGAGGTCTTCGTGAAGTACTCCTACTTCGGCGCGGTGATGTAGCGGCCCTCAGGCGAGCTTGACGGCCGTGCCGTAGGCCACGACCTCCTGGGCGTTCTGGCCCACCTCGCTCGCGTCGAAGCGCATGGCGACGACCGCGTCGGCGCCCAGGGCGGCTGCCGCCTCGGTGAGACGCTGCTTCGCCTCCTCACGGCTCTGCGCGAGCTGCTTGGTGAGGCCCGCGAGCTCGCCGCCCACGAGGGCCTTGAGACCGGCGCCGAACTGCACACCCGCGTTGCGCGAGCGCACCGTGAGGCCCGTCACCTCGCCGAGCACCTCGGTGATCTGGCGGCCGGGGACATCGTTCATCGTCGAGATCAGCATGCCGGAAGCATGGCAGAGCGGCTGCGCGGGCGCGAGACCCCGAGGGGGTCACGCGGGATTCCCCGTACGGCCGGCCGGCCGGTAGGCGGCGGGCTACAGGCTCTGCCCGATGTCCCACAGCCGATCGGTGCGGCCGTTGAGCGCCTCGGCCACGGCGATGGCCTGGCCATCCGAGAGCGAAGCGACGTAGTCGATCACGCCACGGCCGCGCCCGAGCCGGCGCAGGTCGTCCGCGCCCGCCTGGTCGAGCAGCTCCGGCCGTGTGGTGGCGAGCCGGGCGTAGCCGGCGGTGGCGAGCTCCACCATCTCGAGCAGGCGGCGGGGCACACGCTTGCGGTCGAAGTCGTCGTCGAGCCACTCCGTGAAGGCGCTCACGAGATCCACGAGCACACGGCTGAGACCGCGCTGGTACATGGCCACGTCGGGGCGGTTGAGGATGAAGTGCTTGTGCACGAACTTGAGCACCTTCACCTCGTGCCAGGCGCGCCGGTCGAGCGTGATGAGTCCCGTGCGGGGGCTGCCGGCGGGGGCGGCCTCCACGGAGCGCTCGAAGTGCGCGATCCACCGGCTCGTGAAGCTCGAGAGCCGGCGCTCGGCCGCGATCGAGCCGTCGAAGACCGTGGAGAGCAGCCCCTCCACGAGCTCCTCCGAGACCACCCGCACGGCATCCGCGAACGCGTCGTCGTCGGCGATCCAGGGGTCGTCGCGGTGGATCTTGCGCCGCAGCGCCTCGAGGCCCTCACCGGCCTGGTTGCGGGCGCTCTCGATCTCGAGGGCGGGAGCGTCGAGCCGCCGCAGCTGCGCGCTGTTCGTCGTGAAGCCGCGGAACTCGCGCGCCACCGCCACCTGGCTCAGGATGCCGGCCCGGTAGAAGTCGTCGACGTCGTGGATGGAGTAGGCGATGTCGTCGGCGATGTCCATCACGGAGCACTCGACCGTCTGCACCCCGGCGGGCAGGCCGGGGGCGGAGGCGCGGGCCTGGTCGAGGTCGTCCTGCTCGAGGAAGTAGGCCGAGTACTTGCGGGCCACGATCGTGTCGCCCACGCGCTTGAGGCCCGGCGGCAGCTCGGACGAGGCGATGGCACCCGCCGCTCCCGGGCGCGTGTCGAGGTCGAGGCCCTCCATCGCCGGTGTCCACGGGTACTTCGCGAGCGCCGCGCGCACGGCGGCGGTGAGGTTGAGACCCGCCGCGGCGGCGTCGCACACGTCGAGCGCTGTGACGATGCGGTAGGTCTGCGCGTTGCCCTCGAAGCCGTCGGCGAGCCCCAGGGTGTCGCGCGCGATGCGGTTGAGCACGTTCTCGCCGAGGTGGCCGAAGGGCGGGTGCCCGAGGTCGTGCGCACTCGCGGCGGCCTGCACCACCACCGCGTCGCATCCTCCGGGAGCCATCCGCTCCGAGAGGCCCGGCGTGGTGCCGATGAGCGAGTCGTCGACCGAGACGGCGATGGCGCGCGCCACCGCGGTGACCTTGAGCGAGTGCGTGAGGCGGTTGTGGATGAGCGGGCTCGCCCCGGCCTGCGAGATGACCTGGGTCACGGCGGAGAGGCGGGAGAAGTAGGGAGAGAACCGCACGCGCTCGAGGTCGACGCGGTACTCGGGGTGGCGGCTCGCGGTGCGCGCGCCCTCGACCCCGTGGAGCTCCTCCGGCTGCCTTCGCGCGGTGCGGGGGTCGTGGGTCATGGTGGTGCCTCCGGGCTCGTGCCGCCTGGCTCACGCCTCCGGGATGCGGTGGCGGGATGCTGGGGCGGCCGGGTCGATGACACCGAGGCTACTGCGTCTGCCGTAGCCTCGATGTCGTGGACATCAGCCAGCTGCAGCATTTCCTCGCGGTCGCCGACGAGGGCGAGTGGTCGCGCGCGGCCAACGCCGCGCACGTCTCCCGCGCCACGGTGCAGGCCTCGGTGGCGGCGCTCGAGGAGGCGCACGGGCAGAGCTTCGTGGTGGAGGTGCCCGATCCCTCCGACGACAGCCGACCCTCGGTGTCGCTCACCGAGGCGGGGATCGCCTTCCGGGCGGTGGCGCGCACCGCGGTGGCGAAGGCTCCGGCGCCCGAGGGCAAGGCCGGTGGGCGGGCGAAGGCCTCGAAGGGGCGCGGTCGCGCTCCCGTGGTGAAGGGCGAGCCGAAGCCGTTCAAGAAGCGGCAGGGGCGCTAGGGCGCCTCGGCCGACGCTGCCGCTTGCGCTCGCGCTCGCGCTCGCTTGCGTGAGTACAGCACCGCGAGGGCGCCGAGCCCCACGAGGAAGAGCGTGAGCCCCACGATGTAGGCGAACACGCTCGGCCAGCCATCTGTGGCCGGGTTGAGGAACGGGTACGGGTAGATCCGGCCCCCACTCGCGGCCGCGCGGCCGAACGAGTAGATGGCCCAGGCGACGGGGTAGATCGGCACCACCCAGAGCGCCTTCCAGGGCAGGGCGGGTCGGCCGGGGCTGAGCAGCCAGTCGAGCAGCAGCAGGATCGGGATCCACACGTGCACGACCTCGTTCGGCCAGTCGAGCCCCTCGTAGCCCGTGGGCGGGATGAAGCGCAGCAGCGCGTTGTAGACACCGGCGGTCACGATCGCGTAGGCGAGCGTGGCCATGCGCACCGTCGTGTAGAGCTGCGTGTCGCGGGACACGCGGAGGGCGAGCAGGCCGCCCGCCACGAGCACCACGATGTTGAAGAGGCTCGTCTGGATGGTGAAGTAGCTGAAGTACTCCCACGGGTCGAAGGCGTCGTTCACCACGCGGTCGGTGATCTGCACGGCGATCGTGGCGGCGAGGCCGAGGCCGGCCGCGAGGCGCAGCGCGCCGGCGACGCGGCGCCCCGTGCCGGGTCGGGTGGCGGCGGATCGGGTCTCGGCGGGCCGGGTCTCGGCGGATCCTGGCTCGTCGGGTCGGCCGGCACTGGAGCGATTCTGGGCGGGGCTGGTCACCTCGGTTGTTCGTGGTGGACCGTCGAGGGGATTGCCGTCATCACGCATCCTGGAAGTCTTCCACGGCAGTCGCCCGGCGGGAACGCAGACGGCCTCGTCTACACTCGCCGGATGCCCTCCTCACCCCCCGCCGCACCCTCCGCCCGCGACTCCCGGGCGGAGCGGGGCACGTCCGCCCCTGGCTGGGTGGGCCGCGCGGGCAGGGATCGCCGCGCGGGTGGCGCGGGTGCTGCCGGGCGGCTGGCGGCGGTGCTCGCCGGGCTGGTGGCGATCGGCGTCGTGGTGAGCGGGTGCGTGGCGGGCGCGCCCGGCGAGACCGGTGCCAGCTCGTCGGCGGCAGCCCCGTCGGCCGTCGTCTCCACCGCCGCACCCGAGATCGCGCCGGGGCCCGCCGCCGAGCTGCAGTTCCCCGAGGTGGGCGCGGGTGCCGTGGGCATCGCCTCGGCCGACGGCACCGTCGAGATGCTCGGGCAGGGCGGCGAGACGGGCACGGTGCCCATCGCGAGCATCACGAAGGTCATCACGTCGCTCGTGGTGCTCTCGGCGCATCCGCTGGCCGGGCCGGACGACCAAGGGCCCACCCTCACCCTCGGGCAGGCCGACCTCGACACGACCGCCACCATCGAGGCCACCGGGCAGTTCGTCGAGCCGATGTACGCAGGGCAGGAGGTCTCGCTGCACGACGCCCTCGCGGTGACCCTGCTCACGAGCGCCAACAACTACGCGGAGTCGGTGGCGGCGTGGGCCTTCGGCTCGCGCGAGGCGTACCTCGAGGCGGCGCGCGCCTGGCTCGCTGCGAACGGGCTCAGCGGCACCACGCTCGCCGACGCGAGCGGCCTCGACCCCGGCAGCGCGAGCACCACCGCCGACCTGCTGAAGGTGGCGGCGCTGGCGCACGCCGATCCGGCCCTCGCCGCCATCGCCGGGCTCGCCACCTACGACCAGCCCGATCTCGGCACCATCGCCAACCAGAACATCCTGCTCGGCGAGAACGGGGTCGACGGCCTGAAGACGGGCTCCACGAGCTACGCGGGCTTCACGCTGCTCACCTCGGCGGTGGTGACGGTGGGGGCGACGCCCGTCACGCTCGTGTCGGTGGTGCTCGGCACCGAGTCGCTCGATGCGCGCTTCGACACCACGCGTGCCCTGCTCGCGAGCGCTCAGGCCGGCCTCCGCGAGGTCACCCTCGCCACCGCGGGCACCCCCTTCGGCACCTACACCCTCCCCGCGGCCACCACCGCCGCCGACGCGGTCGCCACCCGCGACCTCACCACCGTGGTGTTCGGCGACACCTCCATCACCACCGAGGTCACCCTCGAGGAGCGCACCGAGGGCGCCACCGGCGACCTCGTGGGCACGGCGGTCTTCACCGCGGGCGCCACCCGCTTCGACCTCCCCCTGGCCCTCGCGACACCCCTCGGCTGACCCACCCACCCGGTAAGTACAGAAATGCGCGCAACCGACCCCCTATAGACGGTCGCTCCCTCGCATTTCTGTACTTACACGGGGGGCTGCTGGAAGCCGTCGCGGGTCGTGCGCTCCTCGAGCGGCTCGAGCTCCTGGAAGAGGCTCACCTGCAGCCCCGCCGGCGCCCGCAGCCGCGAGTTGAGCGACCGCCACGGCGTCTCGACGGGCGGCGCCTCGAGCTCGGCCCCGCCCAGCACGAGCCTCTCGGTCACCGCGGCGGCGTCGTCGACCTCGAACGCCACCCGCAGGCGATCGCTCGGCCGCCCCTCCGCCTCCACGGCGTCGATCAGGCGCACCTGCGCGGGGTTCGAGAGCTCGAGCGTGGCGGCGCCCGCGTGCAGGATGGCGACACGCGCATCGCCCTCACCCTCGAAGGCCGCCTGCTGCGTGAGCCCCAGCACGTCGCGGTAGAACGCGAGCGCCTCGTCGAAGTCCTCGGCCTCCACCACGAGCCGCAGCTGCCTCACCCCCGCCCCGGCGCTGGGCGGTGAAGAAACGGCAGGGCGTGGGGTCGGGTCGTCAGTCATGCGAGTACCGTATGACCTGACATCGATGTGAGAGGCAAGCGTGCGGATCGGGGAGCTGTCGGAGCGCACCGGTGCGAGCATCCGCTCGCTGCGCTACTACGAGGAGCGCGGCCTCATCCGCGCCGAGCGCAGCCCGAGCGGCCAGCGGCACTATGCCGTCGGCACCGTGGAGCGGGTGCGAATCATCCGCGACCTCCTCGCGGCGAGCCTCGGCACCGAGGCGATCGCCGATGTGCTCCCGTGCATCGCCGAGCCCGCCACCCGCACGACGGCGCTCACCGATCGCCTCGTCGCCGAGCGCGACCGCCTCGAGGCCGAGATCCTGCACCGCACCACCATGCGCGACGCCCTCCAGCAGCTCATCGACGAGGCGCCGCCGCTTCCGCCCACGCGAGCCTGAGTGCGTCCTCCCGGTCGGCGGCCCACGCGGGGGGCTGGTGTCGTATCGTGGTGGTGTGAGTCTTCAGTGGAATGCGATGCCCGAGGGGCGTCTGGGGGTCACCGGCAGCATCTCCGCCGGTGGCAGATAGACCCGACCCCTCCTCCGCATTCCCTTTTCTCCCGCCCGAGGCACGCTGCCGTGGCAGTGCTGTGCGGGCACGAACGAACGGCCTCACACATGCTCCCCCTGAATGAGAAGACCCTCCGCGCCTCCTTCGTGAACACCACACGCAAGGAGCTCAGCGATCTCACCCTGCCCGCCGACTTCGACACGATCGACTTCGACCGTCTCGACTACCTCGGCTGGCGCGACCGCCGGATCGCCCGGCGCGCGTACGCCGTCATCCCGGTGCCGGCCCTCGAGCCCGGTCTCGGCGACGGTTCCGCATCACCCGCCCCCGAGCTCGTGGGCATCATGTTCAAGCAGGCGGAGGCCACTCCGCGCTCCCGCGCGCAGTGCTCGCTGTGCCAGGACGTGCAGCTGCCGAACGACGTGGTGCTCTTCGCGGCCCGCCGCACGGGCCACGCGGGGCGCAACGGCGACACCGTGGCGAGCCTCGTCTGCGCCGACTTCGAGTGCTCGGCGAACGTGCGCAAGCTCCCGCCGTCGGCGTACATCGGCTTCGACAGGGAGGCGGCCCGCGCCGACCGCATCGCCTCCCTGCGCCAGCGGGTGGCGGCGTTCGCCCGGGCTGCCACCTCCGCCGACTGACGGCCACGGCGGGCCCCCGCAGCGCGCGAGCGTGCGGTGGGTCCGCCGCGGGAGGGACACGCGGTTCCGCCGTGGGAGGGAGGCGGTCACGCGCACGGGCTCCTAGCCTGGTCTCATGAGCGAGATGCGCATCACGAGCCACGAGCCCACCCAGCCCGCACCGGGCACGTACGCAGCTCCGGCGGCGACCCCCGCGGAGGCCCACGCGAAAGCGCCCACCTTCACCTACGACCACGCGCTGAGGGCCGCCCCCGCCTGGTGGCGCGGCGCCGTCTCGATAGCCCTCCTCGTGCTCGCGTACTTCGTGAGCTCGATCGTGTTCGGCCTCCTCGCCGTGGTGGCCGACCTCGCGCTCGGCAGCTACACCCTCGACGACCTCGCATCCGGCGCCACCCTCACCATGCTCACCCCCGCCGTGATGCTCGCCAACAACCTCGCCCTCGCGAGCCTCTGGCCGCTCTCGATGCTCATCCAGTGGGCCATGTTCGGGGTGCGACCGCGCTGGCTGTCGTCGGTCGAGGGCCGCTTCCGCTGGCGCTGGATGGGCCGGCTGGCCCTCGTGATCGTGCCCGTCTGGATCATCTACGTCGGCATCTCGATCGCGACAGGTCCGATCGACCCGATCGTGCTCTCCGGCACCGTGATCGCCATGGTCGTGGTGGTGCTCCTCACCACGCCCCTGCAGTCGGCGGGCGAGGAGTTCGGCGCACGCGGCCTCATCCAGCGCTCGGTCGGCTCGTGGTTCCGCCACCCGACGGCCGCGTTCGTGGTGGGCACGATCGTCTCCGGCGCGGTCTTCGCCACCGCGCACCTCGCGGGCGACGTCTGGCTCATCGCCTACTACTTCGTGTTCGGCGCCTCCGCCTCCATCGCCGCCCGCGGCACCGGTGGACTCGAGGCGCCCGTGCTCGTGCACGCCACGAACAACCTGCTGCTGCTCCTCCCCACCGCCCTCATGAGCCAGACGGATCAGGTGTTCGAGCGCGACGCGGGCACCGGGGGCCCGTTCATGCTCATCCCCATGGCCCTGTGCCTCGGTGCGGCCCTGTTCAGCACCTGGTGGGGCCGCCGCGCCGGCATCACCACGCGCGCCCCCCTCCCGCACACGCGAGCCGACCGCAAGGCCGCCCAGGTGCACACGCCACCCGCTACCCTTCGAGGGTGACCCGCAGCACCCTCACCCGCCCGGGCCGCGTCGCCCTGGCCGTCGGCGCGGCGCTCCTGGCCGTGCTGATCATCGCGATCGCCGCCGCCGTGCTGCTCCTCGGCCGCACCCAGCAGAGCGACACCGGCAGCACCGGTGTCACAGCCGGCAGCACCGGGGTCACCGCCGACAGCATCGCCCCACGCACCCTCGACGACGCCCTCGTGTTCCCGGTCGACGAAGACGACGACCTCCTCCCCACCGACGACGGCGACGAGCCCGACGCCACGGCCCTCCGCCTCTGGCAGCTGTTCCGCGACGTGGCCGGCGACCGCACCGCCGACGTCTACACCTTCTCGATCTACCACGACGAGGCGAGCGACCTCATGGCCGCCGTGACCCGCGACGGCGAGGGCGACGACCCCCTGCGCTGGGACGCCGAGGTCAACACCGCCTACATCGACGACGAGGACGAGCTCGAGAACACGATCCTGCACGAGGTCGGCCACATCCTCACCCTCTCCGACGACCAGGTGCCCGAGCTCTCCGGCTCCTGCCCCACCTTCGACCTGAGCGAGGGCTGCCCGAGGGCCGACTCGCTCATCGCCGCCTTCCAGGAGCACTTCTGGGCGGAGTACGGAACGGACGTGCCGTCGGACGACGGCCCCGAGGGCTCCGATCCGGCGGAGGTGGCCGCGTTCTTCCGCGAGCACGGCGGCTTCGAGACCTTCGTGAGCGAGTACGCGGCCACGAGTGCCGCGGAGGATGTGGCCGAGAGCTGGGCCGAGTACGTGCTCACGGATGACGACACCCTCGACGCGACTCTGCCCACGGACGAGTTCCCGACGCCCTTTGCGCTCACCCCGTCCGAGGCCAAAGTCGTCTTCTTCGAGCAGTACCCCGCGTTCGTGGCCGAGCGGGACCGCATCCGCGCTGCCCTCGGCTACTGATCCACCATCCGTTAACCTCCCCGTTCCCTCGGCCAGCTACCGTGCCCGCCGTGACGACTCTCGACGACGGCCGTGCGGTGCCGCCAGAACTCGACCACCTTCTCGGCTTCAGCGTGCTCGACGACGATGACGACGACCCCGTGCTCGTGCGCACCGACGGCAGCACCGTCGACACCTGGCGCGAGGACTACCCCTACGACGAGCGGATGAGCCGCACCGAGTACGAGGCCTCCAAGCGCCTGCTGCAGATCGAGCTGCTCAAGCTGCAGAACTGGATCAAGCGCGGCGGCCGCCGCCTCGTGGTGGTGTTCGAGGGCCGGGACGCCGCAGGCAAGGGCGGCACCATCAAGCGCTTCACCGAGCACCTCAACCCCCGCGGCGCCCGCGTGGTGGCGCTCGAGAAGCCCACGGAGCGCGAGGCCACCGAGTGGTACTTCCAGCGCTACGTGCAGCACCTCCCCGCGGCGGGCGAGATGGTGCTGTTCGACCGCTCCTGGTACAACCGAGCGGGTGTCGAGCGCGTGATGGGCTTCTGCACCGACGCGCAGTACCACGAGTTCATCCGCCAGGTGCCGCTCTTCGAGAGCATGCTCACGGGCGACGGGATCGACCTCGTGAAGTTCTGGTTCTCGGTCTCGGCCGAGGAGCAGCGCACGCGCTTCGCCATCCGCATGGTCGACCCCGTGCGGCAGTGGAAGCTCTCGCCCATGGATCTCGAGTCGCTCGACAAGTGGGGCCGCTACACCGATGCCAAGGAGGCGATGTTCACCGCCACCGACACCCCCTCGGCACCCTGGACCGTCGTGAAGTCGAACGACAAGAAGCGTGCCAGGCTCGAGGCCATGCGCTTCGTGCTCAACCGCTTCGACTACGACGACAAGGATGTGGAGGTGGTCGGCGAGACCGACACCGCCATCGTGGGCTCCGCGGTCGACATCCACGAGCGCGGCGAGCAGCGGCCCACCCGATGACACCCAGGGTGCACGTGCGCTGGACCCCGCTGCCCACGGGCCCGTTCGCCGTCGACACCCTCCTCCCCCTGCTCACCGACGAGGAGCGGATGCGCTACGCCGGCACCCTGGACGAGTCGACGGCGTCCCGCTTCGTGGTGGGCAGGGTGGCGCTCAGGATGCTGGCCGCCGAGCTCGTGACAGAGCACGCCAAAGCGCGCGGCGGCGACCCCGTGCCGCCCACGGCACTCGTGGTCTCGGCGCACTGCGCCGTGTGCGGCGGCCCTCACGGCCGCCCGCAGCTGCAGCTGACCTCGCCCAAGGGCCGCCCCATCAGCGTGAGTGTGGCGCACTGCGCCGCGGGCGTGGCGGTGGCGGCCACGTGGCGCGGCCCCGTCGGCATCGACGTGGAGGCCGCCGACGCCGGTGTGGAGCTGCTCAGCGCCGTCACGGCCCTCGTGCCGGCGGCCTCCCGCCCCACCGGGCGCCAGTGGGAGCCGATCCAGCACTGGACGAGGCTCGAGGCCGTCGTGAAGGCCGACGGCCGCGGGCTCGCGCTCGACCCCGCCGATGTGCGCATCCGCACCCGCGACGGCGCCATCGAGGCGAGCGTCGAGAAGCCGGCGAGCGGCGATCAGGGCGCAGGGGAGTACGCCGTGGCCGACCTCCGGCTCGATCCTGCCGTGCGCGCGAGTGTGGCCGTGCGCCTCCCCGGGGTGCCGAAGAAGCCCGTGGTGCCGCTCACGAGCTGGCGGCGCCTCGACCTCGCCGACCTCGAGGCCACCGCCCGCCCGTGAGCGGACGGCGGCCCGGAGCCGGGAGCCGGGTGGCTACGCCGCGTCGAGGTAGCCGTTGGGGTTGAGCACGTACTTCTGCGCGGCCCCTGCGTCGAACTCGGCGTAGCCGCGTGGCGCATCCTCGAGGGTGATGGCGGTGGCGTTGACGTTCCTCGCGATGTGCACCTTGTCGTGCAGGATGGCCATCATGAGCCCGCGGTTGTACTTCATCACGGGGCATTGCCCGGTGGTGAACGAGAGCGACTTCGCCCACCCCGTGCCCAGGCTGAGCGAGAGGGCGCCCTTCTTGGCGGCGTCGTCGATTCCGCCGGGGTCACCCGTCACATAGAGGCCGGGGATGCCGAGGGCGCCGCCTGCCGCGGTGATGTCCATGAGCGAGTTGAGCACTGTCGCGGGAGCCTCCTGGCCGGAATCCCCGCCGTGGCCGCGCGCCTCGAAGCCCACGGCATCGACCCCGCAGTCCACTTCGGGCACACCCAGGATCTGCTCGATCTGCTCTGCCGGGTCGCCCTTCGTGAGGTCGATCGTCTCGCACCCGAAGCTCCTGGCCTGGGCGAGCCGATCCTCGTTCATGTCACCCACGATCACGGCCGCTGCTCCGAGCAGCATCGCGCCCGTCGCCGCGGCGAGTCCCACCGGCCCTGCCCCCGCCACGTAGACCGTGGAGCCGACTCCCACTCCCGCGGTCACAGCTCCGTGGAAACCGGTGGGGAAGATGTCGGAGAGCATGGTCAGATCCATGATCTTCTCGAGCGCCTGATCGCGGTCGGGGAACTTCAGCAGGTTCCAGTCGGCGTAGGGCACGAGAACGAACTCGGCCTGGCCGCCCACCCATCCACCCATGTCGACGTATCCGTAGGCGCTGCCGGGCCGATCCGGGTTGACGTTGAGGCAGATGCCGGTCTTGCGCTCCTTGCAGTTGCGACACCGGCCGCAGGCGATGTTGAACGGCACCGAGACGATGTCGCCGACCTTGATGAACTCCACGTCGGGGCCGACCTCGACCACCTCTCCGGTGATCTCGTGGCCGAGCACGAGGTCGGCAGGGGCGGTGGTCCTGCCGCGCACCATGTGCTGGTCGGAGCCGCAGATGTTGGTCGCGACGGTTCGGAGAATGGCACCGTGCGGGACCTTCCTGCCCACGTTGGCCGGGTTCACCCCCGGCCCGTCCTTGAGTTCGAAGGTGGGGTAGTCGATGTCGATGACCTCGACGACTCCGGGCGACTTGTAGGCGACAGCTCTGTTTCCCGACACGTGATCCTCCTCGATGCTGCGTGCCCCGACGGGACACGTCGTGTCCTTTCGACAGTAGTCGTTTTAGCCCAGCGGAGGCAGTGCGGCCTCGTGCAGCCACGCGTCGAAGAACGCCGTGAGGCTGCGACCGGCCCGCTGCTCGGCGAGCGCCACGAACGCCGCCGTGTCGACCGTGCCGTGCGCGTGCGCCGCCGTCCACTCGCGCAGGAGCCCGGCGAACACCTCGTCGCCGAGCAGGGTGCGCAGCGCGTGCAGCGTGAGGGCTCCGCGCTTGTAGACGCGGTCGTCGAACATCGAGGCCGCCCCGGGTTCGCCGATCACGAGATCCTGCGGGGCGTTGCGCAACCGCGCGTGGTGCTGCTTGGCGAGCGCGGCCGCCGTGGGCCCTCCGCGCTCCTCGGACCACAGCCACTCGGCGTAGCACGCGAAGCCCTCGTTGAGCCAGATGTCCTTCCAGGCGGCCACGCCCACGCTGTTGCCGAACCACTGGTGGGCGAGCTCGTGCGCGATGAGCCGCTCGGATCCGCCCACGCCGTCGACGTGGTTGGCCCCGAAGATGCCCATCGCCTGGGCCTCGAGCGGGATCTCGAGCTCGTCGGCGGTCACCACCACCGCGTACCGGTCGAACGGATAGGGCCCGAATGCGCGCGTGAAGAACTCGATCATGTGCGGCAGCGGCGCGAAGTCGGCATGCATGCGCTCCGCGAGCTCGGCCGGGAACGCGTACTCGATGGGCACCGACGCCGATCCGCCTCCCGTGCTCGTGCGCCGCACGTACTGACCCACCTGCACGGTGGCGAGGTACGCCGCGGTGGGCCTCGGCTGCTCGTAGACCCACGTGGTGCGCCCCATGCGCGTGCGGTTCTCGGCGAGCCTGCCGCTGCACACCACGGTGTAGTCCTGGTCGCACGTGAAGCGGATGCGGTACGTCGCCTTGTCGCCCGGCCGGTCGTTGCACGGGAACCAGGTGGAGGATCCGGTGGGCTGCGAGGCGGTGAGCACGCCGTCGGTGAGCTCCTCCCAGCCGATCAGGCCCCAGGCGCTCCGCCGCGGGCCCGGCCGGCCGCTGTAGGCGATCTCGAGCTCGAAGCGAGTGCCGGCCGGGATGGGTGCGTCGGGGCGCACGGTGAGCGCGTGGGTGGTCTGGCTGATCCGCTGCAGTCGTCTGCCGTCGAGCTTGACCCTCGTGGCCTTGAGCTTCGAGAGGTCGAGCACGATCGAGGGCAGGTCGACCACGGCCTCGGCGCTGATGCGCGCCACGCCGTCGAGCCGATTGGTCTCGATGCGGTAGTCGAGCTCGAGGTCGTAGGCGTGCACCCGGTACGACCAGGTGCCGATGCCCGGGGTGTACGGGTCGCCGGCGAAGGCGACGCCGCGGCCGATCACACCGACACCGTGCGCGCCGCCATCTGTCCGTAGTCGGAGGTGCGCACCTCGCGCCACGGCCCGATCGGGTTGCCGCTCCAGCGCGTGCCACCGGGCACGAGCTCGCCCCGCATCACGAGCGAGGCGGGCCCCACCGTGCCCTGAGCCGCGATGCGGGCGGCGGGCAGGATGACGCTGTGCGGGCCGAGCGTGGCTCCGTCGTCGAGGGTGACCGTGTCGAGGCTCATCACTCGATCATGGAACAGATGCGTCTGAACCACACATCCGCGGTTCACGGTGGTGGCGTCGCCGAGGGTCACGAGGTCGGCCTCCGGCAGCCAGTAGGTGTCGATCCAGACCCCGCGGCCGATCGTCGCCCCGAGGCTCCGCAGCCACCAGACGAGCGCGGGAGTGCCGGAGGCGGCCTGCGCGAACCACGGCGCCGCCACCATCTCGGTGAAGGTGTCCGAGACCTCGCTGCGCCACACGAACGACGACCAGAGCGGATGCTCGCCCGCCTTGATCCGCCCGATCAGCGCCCACTTCGCCACGGTCGTCACCACGGCGGCCACGGCTCCCGCGGCCAGCAGCACCACTCCCGAGAGGAGTGCGGCGGGGAGCACGCCGACCCACTCGGTGAGGGCGGCGAGCGCGAACAGCACGCCGAGCCCGATGGCGCACGTCACGAACACCGGCACCACGCGGCCGAGCTCCCAGAGGATGCGCGCGACCTTGAGCCTCGCGGGAGGTGCGTAGGTGCGGCTCACGTCTCCGACGTTCACGGTGCGGCGGAGGCGCACGGGCGGCGATCCGAGCCACGACGACCCGGCCTTGGCCTTCTTGGGGGCTGCCGAGAGCACGGCCACGAGGCCGTCGCGCGGCACGGAGTGCCCGGCGGCCGCCATGCCCGAGTTGCCGAGGAAGGCCCGCTCGCCGATCTGGGCGCGCGCCACGCGCATCCATCCGCCGCCCAGGTCGTAGGCGCCCACGAGGGTGTCGTCGGCGAGGAACGCGCCGTCGTGCACCGTGGTCATGGCGGGGATGAGCAGCACGGTCGAGGCCTCGACGTCGCGGCCGATGCGGGCACCGAGCATGCGCAGCCACACGGGTGTGAAGAGCCCGGAGTAGAGCGGGAAGAGCAGGGTGCGCGCCATGTCGAGCAGCCGCTCGGTGGCCCAGAGCTGCCAGCCCACGCGGCCGCGCACGGCGTGCACGCCCTCGCTCACCCCGAGGCCCAGCAGGCGGGTGAACACGAGCACGAGACCCGCGAGCACGAGGCCGGCCACGAGCGTGGCGGGCACGAGGCCGAGCGCGCTGCGGGCGGCGGCCTCGGCCAGGTCGGCCGAGCCGTGCAGGAACACCGCGAGCACCACGCCACCCGTGGCGAACGCGAGGAGGGGCACGAGGGCGAGAGCCACGGAGGAGATGCCGTAGACGAGCACCCAGCGCGAGGCCTTGGCGGGCCGCTCGGCGGGCCACCAGTCGCGCGACTTGCCCACGCGCCTGGCGGGCGACCCCGCCCAGCGCTGGCCGGAGGGGACTCGGCCGAACACCGAGGATCCCGCCTCGATCTCGGCGCGCTTGCCGATGCGGGTGCCGGGCAGCAGCGTGCTGCGGGCGCCCACCGTGCTGCCGGCCCCCACGCGCACCGCACCGACGCGCAGGGTGTCGCCGTCGATCCAGTAGCCCGAGAGGTCGACCTCCGGCTCGATGGCGGCGCCGCGACCGATCGTGAGCATGCCCGTGATGGGCGGCAGGGAGTGCAGGTCGACGTCGTCGGCGATGCGCGCACCGAGGGCACGGGCGTAGTAGTTGATCCACGGTGCGCCCGCGAGGCTCACGGCACCCACCTGGTGGGCGATCTGCTCGGCGAGCCAGAGCCTCAGGTGCCAACTGCCTCCGCGCGGGTGGTTGCCCGGTCGCAGGCCCCTGAGCAGTAGCCGGGAGGCCACGACCGAGATGCCCATGCGACCGAACGGCGTGGCGAAGAGCACGATGCCGATCACGAGCGCCCAGAGGGGGATGGTGGGCAGGAAGTCGAAGCCGCCGGACCCCATCGCCTCCCCCACAGCGCGCAGCACGGCCGAGGCCGCGAAGAGGTAGACGAGCCAGCGCAGGCCGGCGAGCACGAAGAGCGGGATGCCGAGCAGGGTCTGCAGCACACGCATGCGCAGCGGTGTCTGGGCCACGGGCGGGCCGGCGTGCGCGGCCTCGGCGGCCTCCGGCTCGCCGCCGACCCGCACGGTGAGCTCGGCGGCCACCGCGCCGAGCCTGGGGTGCGAGTAGACGTCGGCCACGGTGAAGCCGGGGTCGATCTCGCGGAGCCCCGCCACGAGCTGGGCGGCGGCGAGGGAACCGCCACCGAGGTCGAAGAAGTTGGCGGAGGGGTCCGTCACGGGCACCCCGAGCACGGCGCCCCAGAGGCCGGCCACGCGGCGGAGCATCGGGTCGGCGTCGGGGCCGAAGCCGTCGCCGCCGTCGCTGGAACCCCCCGATCCCGATCCGCCGCCCGCTCCGGGCAGCGGCCACGGCAGTGCCGCCTTGTCGACCTTGCCCGAGGTGCGGGTGGGCAGGTCGTCGAGCACCGCTACGAGCGGCACGAGGGCCGCCGGGAGCTCGTCGCGCAGCCTCTTGACGGCCGCCTCGCGGTCGAACGAGGACGCATCCGCCGCCACCACGTAGCCCACGAGCACCTGGTTGCCCGACGCCGTGGTGCGCACGGCGACGGCAGCCCCCGAGACGCCGGGCAGCCCCTGGAGTGCCGCTTCGATCTCGCCGAGCTCGATCCGTCGCCCGCCCACCTTGACCTGGTCGTCGGCCCGGCCTTGGAAGACGAGGCCCTCGGGGTCGTACCGCACGAGGTCGCCGCTGCGGTAGGCGCGCTCCCAGCCGAGGGTCGGCATGGCCGCGTACTTCTCGGCGTCCTTGGCGGGGTCGAGGTAGCGGGCCAGTCCGACGCCGCCGATGATGAGCTCACCCACCTCGCCGGGCGCCACCCTGGTGCCCTCCGGATCGACCACCGCGAGCGTCCAACCCTCGAGCGGCAGCCCGATGCGCACGGGGCCGGGGCCGCCGAGGGGCGCGGCGCACGCCACCACGGTGGCCTCGGTGGGGCCGTAGGTGTTCCACACCTCGCGGCCGCCGCTCGCGAGCCGCTCTCCGAGCTCGGGCGGGCACGCCTCGCCGCCGAAGATGAGCAGGCGCACGTTCTCGAGCGACTCCACGGGCCAGAGGGCCGCGAGCGTGGGCACGGTCGAGACGATCGTGATGTCGCGCGTCACGAGCCACGGGCCGAGGTCCATGCCGCTCCGCACGAGCGATCGCGGCGCGGGCACGAGGCAGGCTCCGTGCGCCCAGGCGAGCCACATCTCCTCGCACGAGGCATCGAAGGCCACCGAGAGGCCCGCGAGCACGCGGTCGCCAGGGCCGATGGGCTCGGCGGTGAGGAAGAGCTGCGACTCGGCGTCGACGAACGCGGCGGCCGAGCGGTGCGTCACGGCCACGCCCTTCGGGGTGCCCGTGGAGCCGGAGGTGAAGATGATCCAGGCGTCGTCCTCGGGGCGGGGAGGCGAGATGATCGGCAGCGCGGCCGTGCTCGCGTGAGGTTCGGCGCGCGCGATGAGGCGGCCGCGGGGCGACGCCTCCTCCGCGCTCGGCACGAAGTCGCCCGTGCCCGTGATGACGCCCGCCACACGCGCCTCGCCGAACACGAGCTCGGCCCGCTCCTCGGGGTCGTCGGCGTCGACGGGCACGTAGGCCGCGCCCGCGGCGAGCACGGCGAGGATGGCGATGTAGAGCTCGCGACGCCCGGATTCCATGCGGATGCCGACCCGGTCGCCCCGCCGCACCCCCGCCTCGTGCAGCTCCGCCGCCACGGCGAGCACGCGCGCCATGAGCTCGCGGTAGCTGAGCGCTCCCTGGCCGTCTTCGAGGGCGGAGGCCTCGGGGTTCTGGGCGGTGGCCTCCCGCAGCACGTCGATGAGAGTGCGCGCCGGGGCTGCTCCCGAGGCCCGATCGAGCTCGGGCTGCAGGGAGGCGGTGGTGTCGGGCATGGCCGACATTCTGCACCAGGGAGGTTAACTCGCCGGCACACGACAGGCCTCGGCCCGTCGGGTCGCGGAGTCGGGAGCGTCCCGCCCCGTGGGGTGGGCGGGACGCTCGACGCACGGCCCGTATCGGGCGATCCGTTCCGTGCTCCGGACGCTGTCACGTGGACCGCGTCACAGGTAAGACGCGCGGGACGACGGATTCGTCACACCTCGCGGGCGAAGTTGACGTCGCCCGGCGATGCGTTTGCGAGGCGCGGCGGGCCCAGCTAGTTTGGTTAGGCAATCCTAATCGAAAGGCACCCATGCCCCGCGCTCCTCGTCTGCTCGCCCTCTCGGCGGCAGCCGTCCTCACCGCCGGCCTCGCCGCCTGCTCCAGCTCCTCGGCCGGATCGGATGCGGCCTCCGGCTCGTCGGACGGCTCCGGCTTCACGCCCATCACCATCGAGCACGCCCTCGGCACCACCACGATCGAGACGAAGCCCGAGCGTGTGGCCACGGTCAACTGGGCCAACCACGAGGTGCCTCTCGCCCTCGGCATCGTGCCCGTGGGCATGGCGGCGGCGAACTTCGGCGACGACGACGGAGACGGCGTGCTGCCCTGGGTCGACGAGAAGCTCGAGGAGCTCGGCGCCGAGACGCCCGTGCTCTTCGACGAGACCGACGGCATCGACTTCGAGGCCGTGGCCGACACGGACCCGGATGTCATCCTCGCCGCCTACTCGGGCCTCACGCAGGAGGACTACGACACACTCAGCGAGATCGCTCCCGTGGTGGCCTACCCCGAGACCGCGTGGGGCACGTCGTGGCGCGACATGATCCACCTCAACAGCGAGGGCCTCGGCATGGCCGAGGAGGGCGACGCCCTCGTCGCCGAGCTCGAGCAGGAGATCGCCGACTCGGCCGCGGAGTACCCGCAGCTCGACGGCACCTCGGCCATGTTCCTCACCCACGTCGACTCCGCCGACCTCAGCGAGGTGAGCTTCTACACGAGCCACGACACCCGCGCCGCGTTCTTCGAGGACCTCGGACTCGTGACCCCGGGGAGCATCGCGGAGGCCTCGGCCACCACCGAGAACTTCTCGCTCACGGTCAGCGCCGAGCAGGCCGACACCTTCGCCGACGTCGACGTGATCGTGACCTACGGCGGCGACGAGCTCGTGACCACCCTCGAGGGCGACCCGCTGCTCTCGCAGGTGCCCGCCGTGGCCAACGGCGCGATCGTCAACCTCCCCGGCACGAGCCCGTTGGGCACCGCCGCCAACCCCACGCCGCTCTCGATCTCGTGGGTGCTCGACGACTACCTCGAGCTGCTCGCCGCCGCTGCCGACAAGGCGCAGTGATCCCGAGCCCACAGAAGCCTCCGGCGGTGGCCCCCCACGCCACCGCCGGAGGGCCTTCCCCCGACCGGCCCACCACAAGGCCCACCACCGGGCCGGTCACCCCCGCCTCGGGCGCTCGGCATCGCGGGAGCGCTCGTGGTGCTGGCCGGTGTGATGGTCGCGTCGGTGCTCGTCGGATCGCGGGAGGTCGACCTCGCCGACGTGCTCGCCGCCCTCGGCGGCTCCACCGACGGGTTCGGCCCCGCGGCGGTCGTCACACGCATCCCGCGCACGCTGCTCGCGGTGCTCGTGGGGGCGGCGCTCGGCGTCTCGGGGGCCGTCATGCAGGGGGTCACGCGCAATCCGCTCGCCGACCCCGGCGTGCTCGGCATCAACATGGGCGCCTCGCTCGCCGTCGTGACGTTCATCGCGTTCGCGGGGATCGCCTCCGCCTCCACCCAGATCTGGGTCGCGATCGGTGGTGCCGCCATCGCCGCCGTGTTCGTCTACACGGTCGGCTCGCTCGGGCGGGGCGGTGCGACGCCGCTCAAGCTCGCGCTCGCGGGGGCGGCGACGTCCGCGGCCCTCACCTCGCTCATCAGCGCCGTGGTGCTGCCGCGCGCCGACATCGGCGAAGCGGCCCGCGCCTGGCTCGTGGGCGGCGTGGGCGGGGCCACCCCGGCGGGCACCCAGCAGGTGCTGCCGTTCCTCGTGGTGGGCTTCGCCATCTGCCTGCTCTCGGCCAAGGGCCTCAACTCCCTCGCACTCGGCGACGAGCTCGCCGCGGGCCTCGGCGAGCGCGTGGCGCTCACCCGCGGTGCCGCCGCGCTCGGCTCGGTCGTGCTGTGCGGTGCGGCCACGGCCGTCACGGGGCCGATCGCCTTCGTGGGCCTCGTGGTGCCGCACGCGTGCCGGCTCATCGTGGGGGTCGACCACCGGTGGCTGCTCCCCTACTCGGCCGTGGTGGGGGCTGCGCTGCTCACGGGCGCCGACGTGCTCGGTCGCATCGTGGCGCGCCCCTCCGAGATCGATGTGGGCATCATCACGGCGCTCATCGGCGCCCCGGTCTTCATCTACATCGTGCGCCGGCAGAAGGTCAGGGCCCTGTGACTTCGGCGACCAGCCCGGCGACGACCGGCTCGACCGGGATCACCTCGCCCTCGGCCACCTCGGCCGCCGTCGCGCGCATCCGCCGGTCCCGCCGCACCCGCGCGGGCATCACCATGGCCGTGCTCGTGGTGCTCATCGTCGCCGTGTACGCGCTCTCGCTCATGGTGGGCAAGACCTTCTACCCGCCCGCCGACGTCGTGACGGTCATCCTGGGCGGGGATGCGCCAGGGGCCACCTTCACGGTGGGGCGACTGCGCCTGCCGCGCGCGAGTCTCGCGGTGCTCACCGGGCTGTGCTTCGGACTCGGCGGCGTGACGTTCCAGACCATGCTGCGCAATCCGCTCGCGAGCCCCGACATCATCGGCATCAGCTCGGGGGCCAGTGCGGCGGCGGCCTTCGCCATCGTCACCCTCTCGCTCGGCGCCACGGGGGTCTCGGCGTTCGCCATCGCCGCCGGCCTCGCGGTGGCCCTGCTCGTCTACGGGCTCTCGTACCGCAGCGGGGTGGCGGGCACACGGCTCATCCTCATCGGCATCGGTGTGGCGGCCATGCTCAACAGCCTCACCGCCTACGTGCTCTCGCAAGCGGCCCAGTGGGATCTGCAGGAGGCGGAGCGCTGGCTCACCGGCAGCCTCAACGGCGCGAGCTGGAACCAGGTGCTGCCCGTGCTCGTGGCCCTCGTGCTGCTCACCCCCGTGCTGCTCGGCCAGTCCCGCAACCTCGCGGCCACCCAGCTCGGCGACGACACCGCCTCGGCCCTGGGTGTGCGGGTCGACCGCACGCGGCTCATCGCCATCGTGGCCGCCGTGGGCCTCATCTCGTTCGCCACCTCGGCGGCGGGGCCCATCGCCTTCGTGGCGTTCCTCGCCGGCCCCATCGCCGCCCGCATCGTGGGGGCCGGCAACTCCCTTCTCATGCCCGCCGCCCTCGTGGGGGCGCTGCTCGTGCTCGTCTCCGACCTCGTGGGGCAGTACGCGTTCGGCACCCGCTACCCCGTGGGTGTCATCACGGGTGTCCTCGGGGCGCCGTACCTCATCTACCTCATCGTCCGCACCAACCGCCGGGGAGGCTCCCTGTGACCACCGCCCACACGCTCGCCGCCGAGAAGCTCAGTCTCGGCTACGGCGACCGCACGGTCATCGAGGGCCTCGACCTGGCCGTGCCCGCCGGCCGGGTGACCGCCATCGTGGGCGCCAACGCGTGCGGCAAGTCCACGCTCCTGCGCTCGATGTCGCGGCTGCTCGCGCCGCGCGCGGGCCACGTGCTGCTCGACGGCAAGGAGGTGCACAGGATGCCGGCCAAGCTGCTGGCCCGCACCATGGGCCTGCTCCCGCAGTCGCCGATCGCCCCGGAGGGCATCACGGTGGCCGATCTCGTGGGCCGCGGCCGGCATCCGCACCAGGGCATCTTCACCAGGTGGAGCGCCGCGGACGACGAGGCGGTGGCCGAGGCCCTCGACGCCACCGACACGGCTTCCCTCGCCGACCGACCCGTCGACGAGCTCTCGGGTGGTCAACGGCAGCGCGTGTGGATCGCCATGGCGCTCGCCCAGCAGACCGAGCTGCTGCTGCTCGACGAGCCCACGACCTTCCTCGACGTGAGCCACCAGGTGGAGGTGCTCGACCTGCTCACCGATCTCAACCACCGCCGCGGCACCACGATCGTGATGGTGCTGCACGACCTCAACCTCGCCGCTCGCTACGCCGACCACCTCGTGGCCCTCGCCGACGGCCGCGTGCACGCCTCGGGCACCCCCGCCGAGGTGCTCACCGAGGAGGTCGTGCGCACGGTCTTCGGCCTCGACAGCCGCGTCATCCCCGACCCCGTCTCCGGCAAGCCCCTCATGCTCCCCATCGGCCGCCACCACACGGTCGGCGGCTGACGGGCGGGTCGCGCGTGCCGGGTGCCTGGTGTTGGATGGGGGCATGCACCAGATCGGCCTGCGCAACCTCGAGGAGGCCGACGACCGCACCCTCGCGGGCCGTGCCGCCGACGGCGACGTGCGGGCGTTCGAGGTGCTCGTGCGCCGGTACGGCCGGCTCATGCGCGTCTACGCCCGCCGCATCCTGGGGTCGAACTCGGATGTCGACGACGTGGTGCAGGAGGCCTTCGTGCAGGCCTGGTCGAAGCTGCCGACGCTCACCGACCTGGCGAGCGTCAAGACGTGGCTCATGCGGATCGTCGCCAACCGCAGCATCGACCGCATCCGTCGCCGCCGCGAGATCGCCGACATCGACGAGCTGGAGTCCGCCCCGGCCCCCGAGGAGCGGAGCCCTCACGCCCAGGCGCAGGCCAACTCGCTCGAGGAGGCCCTCTCGACCGCCCTCGGCGGTCTGCCGGAGGAGCAGCGCCGATGTTGGGTGCTCCGCGAGGTCTCGGGGTACAGCTACATCGAGATCGGGCAGGAGCTCGACCTGCCCGCCTCGACCGTGCGGGGCCTCATCGCACGAGCACGCAAGAATCTGATCCGGGAGATGGAGGGATGGCGATGAACGACGACCGCGACGATCTCGACGGTCACACGATCGAAGAGCTCAGCGACTACCTCGACGCCGGCCGCAAGCCCTACGACCCGTCGATCGAGAACTCGCCCGGCTGCCGCATCGCGCTCGACGCGCTCGTGCGGCTGCGCTCCACCTCGCAGCTCCTGCTCGAGGCCGAGGCCACGCTCGAGCCGGAGCCGGACGAGAGCTGGATCGGCGGCATCCTGCAGAACATCGGTCGCGAGGCCCGCGCCGGCCGGCGCATCCCGCTCTCGCACCCCGACCCCGTGGCCGACCTCGGCATCACCGAGGGGTCGGTGCGCGGGCTCGTGCGGGCGGCGAGCGACACGGTCGACGGGCTCATCGTGGGGCGCACCGCCCTGCAGGGCGATGTGACGACCCCCGGCGAGCCGATCACCGTCTCGATCGACGCCACCGTCTACCTCGGCCACAGCATCCCCGAGACCACGACGAGTCTGCGCGAGCGCGTGGCGACCGCCCTGGCCACCCACACCGAACTCGTGATCGAGGCCATCGACATCACGGTGCACGACGTGCACCCCGACCCGGCCGCAGCCCCGGAGGAGAACCGATGACCACCACCGGAGCAGACGCCCTCTCCTCCTCCCCCACCCTGGCCGCCGAGCTGCTCGCCACCGCCTCGACCGTTCCCGGGGTCACCGGGGTGTTCCCCACGGTGCTCGCACCGAAGGCCGTGCTCGACACCGCCGTGGCCCTGCTCACGCAGCGCACCCCGCAGACGGTGCTCGTGGAGGAGGGGGAGGGCGGCATCACCGTGACCCTCTCGATCGGTGTCGACCACTCCTTCTCGGCCGCCGAGACCTGCCGCGCCGTCTACGACGCGGTGGCCGCCCAGCTCGCCACGAGCGAACCCGGATCCTCGGTGGCGGGCATCCGCGTCTCTGTGGCCCAGGTCGGTTGACGCCCGCGTCGCAGACCGTGCCGGACGTCGAGGGGATCGCGTCGCGGCTGGGGCTCGGCCTGGCGGCCGTGGGGCGGCCCGCGTACATCACCGCCGGCCGGGCGGAGGATCTGGGCGAGGCCGACGACCGCTCGGTCGAGGCTCTCCGCGACCGTGCTCACGCGCTGCTCGATGCGGCCTGGTGGCTCGGCATCCGCTACGTCGACGCCGCGCGCTCGTACGGGTTCGCCGAGCGGTTCCTCGGCTCGTGGCTCGCACTCCACCCCGGCAGGCGCGAGGAGCTGACGATCGGCTCGAAGTGGGGCTACGAGTACCGCGGCGACTGGCGCATGCACGCGGCGGAGCACGAACACAAGGAGCACAGCCTCCGCCGCTTCGATCGGCAGTGGCCGGAGTCGCTCGAGGCGCTCGGCAGCGCACCTGACGTGTATCTCGTGCACTCCCTCACCCTCGACAGCCCGGCCCTCGACGACAGGGCGCTGCTCGACCGGCTGCGTCGGCTCGCGGATTCGGGCGTGCGGGTGGGCTTCTCCACGAGCGGTCCGCAGCAGGGCGAGCTCATCGACCGCGTGCTCGATCGCCGCGACACCCCGTTCTCGGCCGTGCAGACCACGTGGAACCTGCTCGAGCCCTCGGCGGGCGACGCGCTCGCCCGCGCCAACGACGCGCGCTGGCTCGTGGTGGTCAAGGAGGTGCTCGCGAACGGCCGCCTCACAGAGCAGCCGGCAGAATCGCACGCCGCCGCCCGGCTCGCCGAGGCCGACGGCCAGCCGCTCGCCGGTCTCGCCGTGGGGGCGGCGGTGGCGCATCCGTGGGCCGACGTGGTGCTCACGGGCGCCGTCACCCGCCGGCAGCTGCGGCAGAACGTGGCCGCGGTGCCCCCGCGCGTCGACCCCGAGCGCCTGGCGGCCCTCGCCGAACCCCCGCACGAGTACTGGGCGGCCCGCGCAGCCCGCCCCTGGACCTGAAACATGAGACCTGAGGCCGAGCCCCGAGCCCCGAGCCTCAGGCGTCGACGCGCGGTCGCCTCGCGATCGAGATGCTCACGACCGCCGCCACGGCGCACAGCCCCGCGGCCCCGAACCACGCGAGCGTGTACTCCCCCGTGCTGTCGCGCACCACTCCCGCCACCGTCGCCGCGATCGCCGCCCCCACCTGGTGCGCCGCGAACACCCACCCGAACACCACGGGCCCATCGGCCCCGAACAGCTCCCGGCAGAGCGCCACGGTCGGCGGCACGGTGGCCACCCAGTCCAGCCCGTAGATCACCACGAACACGATGATCGGCGGATGCACGGCCTCCGACAGCAGAAAGGGCAGCACGAGCAGCCCGAGCCCCCGCCCCGCGTAGTAGACGGCGAGCAGGATGCGCGGGTTGACCCGATCCGTGAGCCAGCCCGAGGCGATCGTGCCCACGATGTCGAAGATCCCCACCACCGCGAGCAGCCCGGCCGCCGTGGTCTCGGGCATGCCGTGGTCGTGGGCGCTGGGGATGAAGTGGGTGCCGACGAGCCCGTTGGTGGTGGCGCCGCAGATGGCGAAGCCCGCCACGAGCGCCCAGAACGTGCGCTTCCTCGCCGCTCGCGCCAGCGTGCTGATCGCGGTGCGGGCGGGGTTGCCCGTCACCCGCACGGGCGCCTTCCAGCCGGCCGGCGCCCCGAACGGCGTGGTGCCGAGGTCGGCGGGCCGGTTGCGCAGCCAGATCAGCACGAGCGGCACCACGGCGAAGGCCCCCGCGGCCACGAGCAGCGAGGCCTGCCGCCAGCCCTGCTCCTCCACGAGGATGGCGATGAAGGGCAGGAAGGCGAGCTGACCGGTCGCACTGCCGGCCGTGAGCACACCCACCACGAGACCGCGCCGCGCCACGAACCACTGGTCGGCCACGGTGGCGGCGAAGACGAGGGCCATCGATCCGGTGCCGAGGCCGATCATGAGGCCCCAGGTGAGCACGAGCATCCACGGCGCGGTGGCGAGGATGCTGAGCGCAGCACCCGCCGCCACGAGCAGGAGCGCGCACGTGGTGACCGCCCGCATGCCGAACCTCGCCATGAGAGCGGCGGCGAAGGGCGCCATGATGCCGTAGAACAGCAGGTTCACGGTCACCGCGAGGGAGAGCTCGGTGCGCGACCAGCCGAACTCCTCCTCGAGCGGCAGCATGAGCACGCTGGGCGCCGCCCGGAACCCGGCGGCGCCCACGAGGGCGAGGAACGCGACGGCGGCCACCACCCACGCCGGGTGCAGCCGCCGCCTCGCTCCCACTCCTGCTCCCGTGGCGCTCATGCGCCGATCGTAGCGCCGCGATGGTCAGGGGCGGGGCGTCTTCTCCATGTCGCCCACGATCGCCGCGATGGCCGCGGTGGAGGGGCGATCGGATTCCGCCGCCACCTCCGCCTTCTCGTCGGCCCCGAGGTGGTCGTCGACGCTCATGGTGGTCTCGTCGAACGGGCGCGATCCGTCGAGCACGGCGGTGAGCTGCTCGCGGTCGAGCTCCCTGGTCCACGTGCCCACGAGCAGGGTCGCCACGGCGTTGCCGGTGAAGTTCGTGAGCGCCCGCGCCTCCGACATGAAGCGGTCGATGCCCACGATCACACCCACCCCGTCCACGAGGTCCGGCCGGTGCGCCTGCAGTCCTCCGGCGAGCGTGGCGAGCCCCGCACCGGTCACGCCGGCCGCGCCCTTCGAGGCGATCATCATGAACAGCAGCAGCGAGATCTGCTCGCCGATGGCCAGCGGGGTGCCCATGGCGCTCGCGATGAAGAGCGACGCCATCGTGAGATAGATCGCCGTGCCGTCGAGGTTGAACGAGTAGCCGGTGGGGATGGTGATGCCCGCCACGGGCTTCGAGACCCCGGCGTGCTCCATCTTGGCGATGAGACGCGGCAGCACGACCTCGCTCGAGGAGGTCGAGACGATGAGCAGGTACTCCCGCCCGAGGTACTTCATCATGCGGAAGATGTTCACCCGTGCCACGAGCCACAGCAGCGAGCCGAGCACCACCACGATGAACAGCGCACACGTGATGTAGAAGGCGATCATGAGCGTGCCGAGCCCGATGATGGCGGCGAACCCGGTGTTGCCCACCACGGCCGCGATCGCGCCGAAGGCACCGATCGGCGCCACCCACATGATCATCGAGAGGATGCGGAACACGAGCGCCTGGATCTGCCGGATCGCGCCCAGGATGGGAGTGCCCTTCGCGCCCATCTTCTGCAGCGCGAAGCCCACGAGCAGCGCCACGAAGAGCACCTGCAGGATGTTGCCCGCCGTGAGCGAGGAGACCATCGTGGTGGGGATGATCCCGAGCAGGAACTCGGTGGTCGTGGCCGCCTTGGCATCGCCGGCGTCGTAGCTGCTCGCGCCGATGTTCAGGCCCTCGCCCGGGTGGATGAGGTTGCCCACCACGAGGCCGATGCCGAGCGCGAAGGTCGACATGATGATGAAGTAGCCGAGCGCGAGCCCACCCACCTTGCCCACGGTCGCGGCCTTCGCCACCGATCCCACCCCGAGCACGATCGTGCAGAAGATGATGGGGGCGATCATCATCTTGATGAGCCCCACGAAGGCGTCGCCGAGCGGCTTGAGCCCCACGGCGAACTCCGGGACGGTGAGCCCCACCACCGCGCCGCCGACCACGGCGACGATCACGGCGATGTACAGGTAGTGCGACGAGTCGATGCGACGGCGGGGCTTCCGCCCGTCGGTCTTTGTGCTGAGCGCCATTGCTGCTGCCTCTTCCTCTTCGTTGAGTCACGGGTTCTGCGGGTCGCGGATGTGCGTGGCATCAGGATGCGCGCGCCGGGCGGGCGGGCAGCGGTTGTGGTCATAGTGGTCGCGAGCCGATCCCCCCGGAGCGGGCGCGGAATGCCTACGCTCTAGAGCACACGCAACGGAGCAGTGAGGTCGTCATGGTGGGTCGGTGGAGCATCGCCACGAAGCTCTTCGCCGTGCAGTTCGTGGTCATCCTCGTGCTCGCCGCGGCGGCGGTGGCCCTCAGCTGGGCGGATGCGCGCGCCGACGTGGAGAAGGACGCCGCGGCCCGCAGCCTCGCCGTGGCCGAGACGCTCGCCCAGGATCCGTTCGTGCTCGACGCCGTGGCCGGCCTCGGTGCCGCGCCGCGCCAGGCCGCCCGCGACGCCGCGAGCGACCTGCTGCAGCCGTACGCGGTCGACGTGATGGCGGCGACGCAGACGGATTTCGTGACCATCATGACCCCCGACCGCATCCGCCTCACCCACCGCGACCCGGCCGAGATCGGCCGCGAGTTCCTCGGCACCATCGACACAGCGCTCGAGGGCGAGGCCTTCACCGAGACCTACACGGGCACGCTCGGCCCCTCGGTGCGGGCGGTGGTGCCGGTGCGGGATACCGAGGGCGAGGTGGTGGCGCTCGTGGCCGCCGGCATCACGGTGTCGGCCACCCAGGTCGCCCTCGGCGAGCGGATCGCCACCGTGCTCGTGGCGGCCGGCATCGCCGTGCTGGTGGGCGGGGCGGCGGCGTGGGCGCTCAGCCGCTACCTGCGGCGGGTCACCGACGGCCGCGGTGCGGAGGAGATGGGCCGCATGTTCGCCTACTACGAGGGCGTGCTGCACTCGATCGGCGAGGGGCTCGTGCTGCAGAACGCCGCGCGCGAGCTCGTGCTCTACAACGATCGCGCGGCCGAGCTGCTCGGCCTGCCGCAGCCCACGCCCGCCACGCGCCACCGACCGCTCGACCCCGCCGCTCTCGAGCTGCCGCCGCCCATCGCCGCGCTGCTCACCGACGACGCCGTGGCCGTCGACGAGATCGTGATCACCGGCACGCACGTTCTCGTGGTCGACCGCGACAGGGTGGTGGGCCGCGACCGGGTGGCGGGCCGCGACAGGGTGGGCCGGGACAGGGTGGGCCGCGGCGCCGCCGCCCCGGGCTTCGTGGGCACGGTCACCACCCTGCGCGACCACACGAGGGTGCAGGAGCTCGCGGGTGAGCTCGCCACCATGACGACGCTCTCGGATGCGCTGCGCTCCCAGGCCCACGAGTTCGCCAACCGGCTGCACACGATCATCGCGCTCATCGAGCTCGACCGGCCGCACGAGGCCGCCGAGCTCGCCCTCTCGGAGCTCGAGCTGAGCCAAGGGCTCGCCGATCGGGTGCTCACGGCCGTCGACGAGCCCGTGCTGCTCGCGCTGCTGCTCGGCAAGTCGGCGCAGGCGGCCGAGCGCGGCATCGCCCTCGACGTCGAGATCCCCGAGCGCCTCCCGGCCTCGCTCCTGCCCCCGCGCGAGCTCATCACGATCGTCGGCAACCTGCTCGACAACGCCATGGACGCCGTGGCGGGCACCTCCGAGCCGCGTGTGCGGGTCGCCGTCTCCTCCTCGCCCGCCGGCCTCACCGTCGCGGTCGACGACACCGGCGCGGGCCCCGACCCGGCCCTCGCCGCCCACCTCTTCGAACTCGGCACCACCACCAAGTCCGCACCCACCAAGTCCGCCCCCACCCAGTCCGCGCCCACCCAGTCCCAGGCCACCACCGGCTCCCCCACCACCAGGCGCGGCATCGGCCTCGCCCTCGTGCGCCAGGCGGTCACGCGTCTCGGGGGCACCATCACGGTCGACGGATCGCGCTTCACCGTGCACCTCCCCCTCCGCAGCGCCGAGCCGCAGCCCTCCACGGGAGCCCGCGCATGAGCATCCGTGTGCTCGTGGTCGACGACGAACCGCTCACGGCGGAGGCGCACGCCGCCTACCTGGGCAGGCTCGACGGTTTCGAGGTGGGTGGTGTCGCGCACACGGGCGCGGAGGCGATCCGTCTGCTGCGCGACGACCCGCACCCCTTCGACCTCATCCTGCTCGACGTCAACCTGCCCGACACCACGGGCATCGAGCTCTGCCGGCGCCTGCGTGCGGCAGGCGTGGAGACGGATGTCATCGCGGTCACGGCCGTGCGCGATGCCGCGGTGGTGCGCTCGGCGGTCTCGCTGGGCATCGTGCAGTACCTCATCAAGCCCTTCGGCTTCGCGTCGTTCGCCGAGAAGCTGGCCGCCTACCGCGACTTCCACGACCGCTTCGCCGACTCGGTCGTCACCGACCAGCACGAGGTCGACTCCTCCCTGGCCGCCCTCCGCAGCGACCCGGGAGCCCACCTCACCAAAGGCCTCTCCCCCGAGACCCTCACCCTCGTGAGAACGGCTTTGCGCGAAGCATCCCCCGACGGCCTCTCCGCCGCAGAGCTGGCCGACCGCCTCGACCTCTCCCGAGTGACGGCCCGCCGCTACCTGGAGCACCTCACCGCCACAGGAGCAGCCCTCCGATCCCACCGCTACGGCACCCCGGGCCGCCCCCAGTCCCAGTACCGCCTCCCGTGATGACCCGCGGCACCCCATCCGCGCGCAACGGAGAGTAGGGTCCCCAGCATGTCAACAGAACCTCCCCCCACAACCCCGCCCCTGCCCCCGACCCCGCCGGAAGGCACCCCTGACGCTCCACCGACGTCGCCCGAGCCGCCCCAGTTCTAACGGGAGGTCGCCGAGCGGATCACGCTCAGTGAGCGAACGGCACGCCTTCTGAAGCGGCGCCGGCCTCAGCCGAGATCGTCTCCCCCTCGTCGGTGGTGACCTCGGCGGGCCGGCGCACCAGCAGCGAGGCGGCCACGCCCAGCAGCGAGATGATCGCGCCGCACAGGAACGCGGCCTGGATGCCGCTGGCCGAGGCGGCGAGCTGCGTCGATCCTGAGGCCAGCGATGAGGCGGTGACTCCCGCCATGACGGCCACGAACACCGCGGTGCCCGAGGCGCCGGCGAGCTGCTGCACGGTGCCGATGATGGCCGAACCGTGCGAGTACAGCTTGGGTCGGAGCGACCCGAGCCCCGCCGTGAAGAGCGGCGTGAACATGAGGGCGAGGCCACCGCTCAGCACCACGTGCGCGCCGAGCACGGCCCACACGGGCGTGGTGGCTCCCACCATGGTGAGCCCCCACAGCACGGCGCTCACGATGATGGCGCCCGGGATCACGAGGGGTCGCGGCCCCACGCGGTCGTAGGCGCGCCCTACGAACGGCGCGAGCACACCCATGGTGATGCCGCCGGGCAGCAGCAGCAGGCCGGTGGCGAGGGCATCGAGCCCCAGCACTCCCTGCAGGTAGAACGGCAGCACGATGATGGTGCCGAACAGCGCCATCATGCTCACGCCCAGCAGCAGCACCGACACGGTGAACGTGCGCGAGCGGAAGGTGCGCAGGTCGAGCAGGGCGCGATCCTTCTTCTGCAGCGAGATCTGACGTGCCACGAAGAAGGCGAGCGCGGCGAGGCCCACGAGCAGCGGCAGCCAGCTCGACATGAAGCTCGCGGTGGCACTGCCGATGTTGCTGAGTCCGAACACGAATCCGCCGAAGCCGATGGCCGAGGCGATCACCGAGATCACGTCGATCGGCACCTTGCGCGGCGTGGTGACATTCTGCACCCGCAGGAAGCCGAGCACGAGCGAGGCGACGGCGATCGGCAGCACGAGGATGAACATCCAGCGCCACGACAGCGTGCTCATGATGATGCCCGAGATGGTGGGCCCGATGGCGGGGGCCACCGAGATCACGATCGAGATGTTGCCCATCGTGCGCCCGCGGGTGGCCGGCGGCACCAGTGTCATGACGGTCGTCATGAGCAGCGGCATCATGATGGCGGTACCGGTCGCCTGCACCACGCGGCCGACGAGCAGCATCTCGAAGCCGGGTGCGACGGCGGCGATGAGCGTGCCGAGGCTGAAGAGGCTCATGGCGGCGATGAACACGGGGCGGGTGTTGAAGCGCTGCAGCAGGAAGCCCGTGATCGGGATGACAACAGCCATGGTGAGCATGAAGGCGGTGGAGAGCCACTGCGCCGCCACCTCGGTGATGCCGAGGTCGGTCACGAGGTGCGGGATCGCCACACCCATGATGGTCTCGTTGAGGATGACGACGAACGCCGAGACGAGCAGCAGGTTGATCACGAGCTTGTTGCGCTTCTCGATGCGCACGGCTTCGGAGGAGCTCGGGGCAGACGTGGAGATGTCGGTCACGGGGTGATCCTGTCGTAGAGGTGCGAACGGAGGCGGGGAGCGAAGACGGAGGCGGACGCGCGGCCTCGGTGAGGTGAACGTCGCGTCCAGTGTCGCGTATTCCTCCGACAATGATGTTTCCAGAATGTGAACAGTGTCAACATCATAGCCCCTCTCCGGTGTGCGAGACTCGTCCCCATGACGAACGAGGCCGGAACCCGGAGCGCCGACACCTCTCCCCGCGCCGAGGCGGCGGCCAGGCTCGCGCACGCGATCGGCCGGCTGAACCGGCGGATCCGCTACACGGGCGACCTGACGCCCGGCCAGATCTCGGCGCTCGGCACCATCGTGGCGTCGGGCTCGATCCGCCCGGGCGATCTCGCCAGGGTCGAGCGCGTGGCCGCTCCTACGGTCACCCGGCTGCTCACCGATCTCGAGAGCCGCGGACTCGTGGAGCGCACGGCCGACCCGGCCGACGGCCGCTCGTTCTTCCTCAGCTCCACCGAGGCGGGGGTGGCTGCCATCGACAAGGCCCGCTCGGAGCGCGCCCTGCGGGTGCTCGAGCTGTTCGAGGAGCTCGACGTCGACACGATCGACACCCTCGTGGAGTCGCTCGACGCCCTCGAGGCCGCGTCGGGCATGCAGCCGCACGAGAGCTGACGGGGGCCGCCGGCACCCGGCGCTCCTACTGCTCCGGATGCGATCCGGTCGTGTACGTCACGGTCGAGTTCACCACTCCGCCCACTCGGTACTCGGCACCGTACTCGTCGTCGGCGACCGCCTGGACCTCGTCGTCCCTGTCGACGAACACGCCGATCGGCGAGAACCCGTGCGCTTCACCGATCCGCCCGAGCTCGGCGATGAGCTCCTCGCGGCCCTCACCCGCGGCCGGGAACGGCGCATCGAAGCTCCAGCGCGGCGAGATCGAGACCTTCGCGTCGTCACCGGCCACCGCCGTGTCGCCCACGAGGGTCTGCGCGGCCGTCTTCTCGCTCCAGGTGCCCCCGGGCACGGCACTCGACATGGCGTCGCGCATCTCGCTCAGCATCTCGTCGTAGTCGGCCACGACGGTCGACAACGGCGGGCGCTGCACCGCCCCCGAATCGCCCGATCCGCTCGAGTCGTTCATGAAGGGTCCTCTCATACAGCCGGCCAGAAGGGCCAGGATCGTCACGGCCAGCACGACGGAGCCGACGCGGCCGACAGCACGGCGTCGCCGCCCCGCCTGCGGCGAAGCAGTCGCTCCCAGCGGGGTGCGCATCAGAACAGGGCCTCCCAGCCCCAGCGCAAGTACCGGCCGGTCGTCACTCCGGCTTCGACCACCGAGTCGGCGATGTTCCGCGGCACGTCGATGGCTCCGTAGAGCGAACCGCGCAGAACGTCGCCGATCCCGGAGTTGTCACCCGTGATCACGCGGTCCTGGTTGCCGCCCACGACCGCCGCGATGTTGTACTGGCTCGTCGACTCCTCGATGAGGTACTCGGAGTGGCCGTACGACTGGCCGTACTGGCCGGTGCCGTCGGCCGAGAGATTGGTCGCCCCCGGCAGCTGGTTGGGGTCGGTGCCGAACGCGCCGAGGTCGGCGACGGGGTCGCGATCCGCCTCCAGCACGTAGAGTTCGCCGCTGCCGGTCTGCAGATCCCCCACGTCGCTCGTTCCGAGGCCGGGCGATCCGAAGACCACCGCGTCGTCGAAGGCGCTCGTCTGCTGCAGCGCGAGGCCCGTCACGAACGAGCCGTAGGAGTGCCCGATCGCCGTGAGGTGGGTGTCGCCGTTGACCGAGCGGATGCCCTCGCCGAAGCGCGCGAGGTCGTCGCTGCCGTCGATGCCGTTCGTGGGGATCGCCGCCTCCGCCCATTGCGGGGAGTCGTAGCCCATCCACACCACCATGGCCGAGGTCTCGTCTATGCCGAGCTGCTCGTTCTGGTCGCCGATCGCCGCCTGGATGGCCGCCATGTCGGCGAGAGGGCCCGAGAGGCCGCCGGGGGTGTCCGCCCGCGAGTTCATGCCCTGGGTGTACACCCCCACGTTGTCGGCGGTGTCGACATCGCCCACCGAGATGGCGATCCTCACGGGGTCGCCCGAGCCGGTGTCGAGGAGCAGCAGGTGGGTGTCCGGGTTCTCGGCGAGCACGGTCTCGGCGTTCTCCAGCACGTCGATGGCGCGTTGAAGTTCAGCCGCCTCGCCGGGATCGCTCGGCACCGGGAGGGACTGCAGGCGCTCCAGCTCGCTCTCGAGGTAGGCGCGGTTGGCCTCGTCGCGCACCGAGAACGGGATGCCGTCGAGCTGGCCGATGAGGCCCGGGTTCTCGTCGATGTAGCGCTGCTGCTCCTCGGGGCTGAGCGAATCCCACCAGTCGCGCACCTCGTCGGTGGAGGCGTCGTCGGCCGGCAGCGGAGGCAGAGGGCCGGTCGCGTCGTCGCCCGAGCCCGTTCCGCCGGTTCCGCCCGTTCCCGTGCCCCCCGAGCCCGTTCCCGTGCCCCCCGAGCCGGTTCCGCCGACTCCCGAGCCGCCCCCGTCGTCGCTCGAGGCGCCTTCCTGCTCGTCGGCGTTCCGCACGAGGGCAGCAGCGCCCTGCTCGAGCAGGCGGGCCGCGGCAACGAGCTGGCCGCTGTAGCGCCCGCCCCAGTCCGCGCGGAACCCCTCCGCATCCGGGCCGCGCCACGGGCTCGACTGCACCTGCCCTGTCACGGTCCCCTTCGCCGAGGTCAGCTGCGCCCCGGCCTCGCTGAACTGCTTGGCGAGAGCCCTCAGCTCCCCGACATCCGCCCCCAGGAATGTCATCGCGCTACACGAAGGTGTTCTCGAGAACGCCGATCCCCGAGATCTCCACGGTCACGGTGTCTCCCGACTCCATCGGCGCCACACCGGCGGGTGTTCCGGTGAGGATCACGTCGCCCGGCAGCAGGGTGAACACGGCCGAGGCGTAGGCCACGATCGCGGCCACCGAGTGCACCATGTCGGTGAGCGGTGCGCTCTGCGCGAGCACTCCGTTCAGCCGGGTCTCGACCGTCGAGGTCGAGAGGTCGAACTCCGTCTCGATCACGGGCCCGAGCGGGCAGAAGGTGTCGAAGCCCTTGGCCCTCGCCCACTGGCCGTCGGTCTTCTGCAGGTCGCGCGCGGTCACGTCGTTGGCCACGGTGTAGCCGAAGATCACGCTCTGGGCGTCGGCGGCGGCCACGTTCTTGGCCACGCTGCCGATCACGATGGCGAGCTCGCCCTCGAAGTCCACCCGGTTCGACTGCGGTGGGCGAACGATGCGGTCACCCGGCCCGATCACCGAGGTGTTGGGCTTGAGGAAGAGCAGCGGCTCCGCGGGTGCCTCTCCGCCCATCTCGGCCGCGTGGTCGAGGTAGTTCTTGCCCACGGCCACGACCTTCGACCGCGGGATGACGGGGGCGAGCAGCGTCGCGGCCGAGAGTGGGATGCGCTCCCCCGTGGTGTCGAACCCGGCGAACATCGGGTCCCCGTTGAGCACCACGAGCTCGGTCTCCCCGCCCGCGGTGTCGACGTCGAGGATCCCGTACGAAATCGTGCCCCCGGAGTGGCTGAACCGTGCGACCTTCATGCGTCCAACCTCGTCAGCCAGTTGTGGCGATCCTCGATGCGGCCGTACTGGATGTCGGTGAGCTCCTGGCGGATCGACATCGTGAGCTCCCCCGCGGGGGCGTTCTCGTCGCCGATGGTGCCCTCGGGCGACTTGAGCGCCGAGATGGGGGTGATCACGGCCGCGGTGCCGCACGCGAACACCTCGGTGATCTCGCCGGAGGCCACGCCGTCCCGCCACTCGGCCACGGTCACATCGCGCTCCTCCACGGTCATGCCGCGGTCGCGGGCGAGCTGGATGATGCTGTCGCGCGTGATCCCCTCGAGGATGGCGCCGGTGAGCCGCGGGGTCACGAGCTTCTCGCCCTTGTGCACGAAGAACACGTTCATGCCGCCGAGCTCATCGATGTGCTGCCCGGTCTCGCCGTCGAGGAAGAGCACCTGCGCGCAGTCGTTCTCGTACGCCTCCTGCTGGGGCAGCAGCGAGGCGGCGTAGTTGCCGCCGCACTTGGCCGCTCCGGTGCCGCCGCGGCCGGCACGCGAGTACTCGGTCGACAGCCAGATGGCCACGGGGGCCACGCCGCCGGTGAAGTAGGCGCCCGCGGGGCTCGCGATCACGTAGTAGGCCACCCGCTGCGAGGGCCGCACCCCCAGGAACGACTCGTTCGCGATCATGAACGGGCGGATGTACAGGCTCGTCTCGGGAGCGCTCGGCACCCACGATCCGTCGACGGCCACGAGCTGCTTGAGCGACTCCACGAAGTCCTCCGTGGCGAGCTCGGGCAGGGCAAGGCGGCGGGCGGAGCGCTGCAGGCGGTCGGCGTTCTTCTCCGGCCGGAAGGTCCAGATGGAGCCGTCGGCGTGGCGGTAGGCCTTGAGGCCCTCGAAGATCTCCTGTGCGTAGTGCAGCACCGCCGCGGAGGGGTCGAGCTGGATGGGGCCGTAGGGGATCACCGCGGCGTCATGCCAGCCGGCGTCGATCGTCCAGTCGATCTGCACCATGTGGTCGGTGAAGTGCTTGCCGAAGCCGGGGTCGGAGAGGATGACCTCCCGCTCGGCCTCCGCACGGGCGGCCTGCGACGGCGTGTGCTCGAACCGGAGCGGGAAGGTGGATGTCGGTGCCAGTGTCATGATCTGTCTTTTCGTCGGATCGTTTTACGAGAGTGCGGCCACGATGGCGTCGCCGATGGCTGAGGTCGATCTGGCCGAGCCGTCCCGGCCCGCGATGTCGGCCACCACGGCCTCGCGCACGCGGTTCGCCGCATCCGGGAGCCGGAGATGGTCGAGCATGAGCGCGACCGAGAGGATCGCCGCGGTGGGATCGGCCTTCTGCTGTCCTGCGATGTCGGGAGCGGATCCGTGGACCGGTTCGAACATCGAGGGGTACGTGCCGTCGGGGTTGATGTTGCCCGAGGCCGCCAGTCCGATACCGCCGCTGATCGCGCCGGCGAGGTCGGTGAGGATGTCGCCGAAGAGGTTGTCCGTGACGATGACATCGAATCTAGCAGGGTCGGTCACCAGGAAGATGGTGGCCGCGTCGACGTGGAGGTAGTCGACGTCCACGGAGGGGAAAGTGGCCCCCACCTCGTCGACGATCCGCTTCCACAGGCCGCCGGAGAAGGTGAGCACGTTGGTCTTGTGCACGAGCGTGAGCTTGTTGCGGCGAGCAGCCGCCCGGGCGAAGGCGTCGCGCACGACGCGCTCCACGCCGTAGGCCGTGTTGACCGAGACCTCGTTGGCGATCTCGTGCGGGGTGCCGGCGCGGATGGCACCGCCGTTGCCCACGTAGGGGCCCTCGGTGCCTTCACGCACCACCACGAAGTCGACGTCGCCGTGCGAGGCGAGCGGCGAGGGCACGCCCGGGTAGATCACGGTGGGGCGGAGGTTGACGTAGTGGTCGAGCGAGAAGCGCAGCTTCAGCAGCAGACCGCGCTCGATGTTGGCGTCCTTCAGGCGCGGGTCGCCCGGCACTCCGCCGACCGCTCCGAGCAGGATGACGTCGTGGGCCGAGATGGCGGCCAGGTCCTCATCCGTCAGCACGTCGCCCGTCTCGAGGTACCGCGCGGCCCCGAGCGAGAACGTGGTCTTCTCGAACCCGATCCCCTCGGCGGCGGCCACGGCGTCGAGCACCTTCACGGCCTCGGACACGACCTCGGGACCGATCCCGTCCCCGGGAATGAGAGCAAGCTTGAAGGACTGTTCCATAGGCCTAGATTACTGCCGCACCGCCGCCTCCGCCGCGCGCTCGAGGAAGCGGCGGAGAGGCGCGTTGCGTTCGCCCACGAGGGCGCGACGGTAGGCCTCCGCCGAGTCGTCCTGGCGGCCCAAGCGGCGGAGCAGGTCGGCGCGTACAGCCCAGACCTGACGCTCGAGCGCCGCTCCCGTGCCCGCCCCCGGGAGGCCGCTCCGATCCAGTTCGTCGAGCGCCCGACCCGGTCCGACGGCCGGGAGGTGGCTGATCGCCACGATCCGGTTGAGGGCGACGGCGGGCGAGGGCCAAGCGGTCTCGAGGGCGTCGTAGAGCGAGACGATCGACACCCAGTCGGTCTCGGCCCAGCTCGGCGCCCTGGTGTGGAGGCCCGAGATGCCGGCCTGCAGCGCGAGGCGGCCGCGACCGGCGAGGGCGATCGTGGCCTGGTCGAGCCCCTCGTCGATGAGCCGGCGATCCCAGAGCGACCGGTCGGCGTGTTCGAGCGTCACGACCGAGCCGTCCTCCCCCGTGCGTGCCGGCGCTCTGGCCTCGGTGAGCAGCAGGAGGGCGAGGAGCCCACGCGCTTCGAGGTGCCGTGGCACGAGCGCCACGATGGAGCGGGCCAGCAGCACGGCGGCCGTGGTGGTGTCGTAGCGCGTGAGTCCGTCTCCGCCCGGCGCGGTGTGGCCGGTCGTGTACAGCAGGTACACCGTGGCGAGCACGTCGTCGGTGCGTTCGGCGATCTCGTGCGGGCCGGGGCTCTCGAGGCGGATCCCCTCGGCCTGGATGCGCTTCTTCGCCCGTGTCAGCCTGGCCGCCATCGTGGCCTCCTTCACGAGCAGCAGATCGGCGATCTCGGCCGTGGGCACACCATAGACCGCTCGGAGCGCGAGGCACAGCCTGGCCTCCTCGCTGAGGTCGGGGTGGCAGGTCATGTAGATCAGCTGGAGCCGGTCGTCGTCCACCGCGGTCGGGAACGGGTCGATCCCGGCCTCGACCGCCTCTCGAGCCGCGTGGTCGGCCGCCTCGGCGGCGAGCCGGCCGTACTTCCTGGCGAGTCCGGCCTCCCGCCGCTGGTGGTCGACGGCGAGATGCTTCGCCGTGGTGGTGATCCACGACGCCGGGTTCCTCAGCTCCTCCGCGCCGCTCCGGAGCTGGGCGGCCGCTCGGGCGAAGGCCTCCTGCGCGCAGTCCTCCGCGAGCTGGAGGTCGCCGGTGAAACGCAGCAGGCTGCCGAGGATGCGGGGCCACTCCTCCCGGAAGACCGTCGCGAGCGCGTCGTCGGGCGCATCATCACCCGCCGTCTCGGTCTCGGTCTCGCCGGGAGGAGGCACAGCCCGCCTCAGCCCGCGTTCGCCTGGTTGCCCGTGTCGATCACCGGGAACAGCTCGACCGACCCGCCGGTGGGCACGAGTGCGGCGAGCTCACGCGCCTGGGCATCGGTCTCCACCGCGATCTTGTAGAACCCGGAGACGATCTCCTTCGTCTCGCTGAACGGCCCGTCCGTGAACACGGCCGGCTGGCCGTCGCGAGCGGGCGTGATCCGCACCGCCTTGTCGCTCGACTCGAGGGCGTCGCCGCCGAGCACCTGCCCGCCGGCGGCGGCGACGGCCTGCGTGAAGGCACCGTGCTTCTGCATCGCCTCCGCCCAGGACTCCTCGGTCTCGGCCGACGAGTCCCACTCCGGCTCGCGGATGAGGATGATGAATTCCTTGGTCATGATGTCTCCTGCTCTTCGAGGGTGTGTCGTTCTGACATCACTACGACGAACGGTAGCGGCCGCAATCGACAGCCGCGAGACAAATTTTTCCGAGAGATCAGCTCTCGGTGATGTCGATCTCCTGCATCACGTCGGCCTCGATGGCCGCGGCGAGCGACTCGAGCAGGCCGTCGGGGGCCGGGGAGTCGATCGTGAGCACCGAGAGGGCCTTGCCGCCGGCCTCGTGGCGGGCGATCTGCATGCCCGCGATGTTCACGGAGGCCTCGCCGAACTCCTTGCCGTAGACCGCCACGATGCCGGGCCGGTCGGTGTAGAGCATCACGATGAGGTGCTTGGCGAAGGGCACCTCCACGTCGTAGCCGTTGATCTCCACGATCTTCTCGATCTGCTTCGTGCCCGTCAGGGTGCCGGAGACCGAGATCTGCGATCCGTCGCTCAGAGCGCCCGAGAGGGTGATGACGTTGCGGTACTCCTCCGACACGGGGTCGGTGATGAGCCGCACGTCGACCCCGCGCTGCTCGGCGAGCAGCGGGGCGTTCACGTACGAGACGCTCTCGCTCACGACGTTGGTGAACACGCCCTTGAGCGCGGCGAGCTTGAGCACGCTCACGTCGTAGTCGGCGAGCTCGCCCTTCACGACAACGTCGATCGAGGTCACGGGGCTGTCGGCGAGGCCGGAGAACACTTGGCCGAGCTTCTCGATGAGCGGGATGCCGGGGCGCACGTACGGGTCGATGACTCCGCCGGCCACGTTCACGGCATCCGGAACGAGCTCGCCGGAGAGCGCGAGGCGCACCGACTTGGCCACCGAGACACCGGCCTTCTCCTGCGCCTCGTCGGTGGAGGCGCCGAGGTGCGGGGTCACGACGACGTTGGGCAGCGCGAGCAACGGGGAGTCCTTCGGCGGCTCGCTCACGAACACGTCGAGCCCTGCACCCGCGATGACGTCGCCGGTGAGCGCGCGGTAGAGCGCATCCTCGTCGATGAGGCCGCCGCGGGCCACGTTGACGATGTAGGCGGTCGGCTTCATGAGCGCGAGCTGCTCGTCGGAGATCATGCCGGTGGTCTCCGGCGTCTTCGGCATGTGGATGGTGATGAAGTCGCTCTGCGCGAGCAGCTCGTCGAGCGTCACGAGGGTGACGCCGAGCTGCTGGGCGCGGGCGCTCGTGACGTAGGGGTCGTACGCGATCACGTTCACCCCGAACGCCTGCAGGCGCGCGGTGATGAGGGCGCCGATGCGGCCGAGGCCGATGATGCCGACGGTCTTCTCGTAGAGCTCGGTGCCCGTGTAGGCGGAGCGCTTCCACTGCCCCTGGGCGAGCGCGGCGTGCGCGGCCGGGATGTGGCGGGCGAGGCTCAGGATGTGGCCCACGGTGAGCTCGGCGGCCGAGATGATGTTGGAGGTGGGAGCGTTCACCACCATGACACCGGCGGTGGTGGCCGCCTTGATGTCGACGTTGTCGAGGCCCACGCCCGCGCGGGCGACCACCTTGAGCACGGGAGCCGCGGCGATGGCCTCGGCGTCGACCTTGGTGGCGGAGCGCACCAGGATGGCGTCGGCCTCCGCGAGCGCCGCGAGCAGCGCCGGGCGGTCGGTGCCGTCGACGGAGCGCACCTCGAAGTCGGGCCCGAGGGCGTCGACGGTGGCGGGAGAGAGTTCTTCGGCGATCAGCACGACCGGCTTCGACACGGACGGATCCTTCGTTCGGTGGTGGGGAACCACTCAACTGTAGTGCAGGCACAATGAGGGGATGGACCTGCTCACCGTCTCGGCGCTCGTGCTGCGCATCCTCCTCGCCGTGGTCTTCATCGGCATGGGGATCAATCACTTCGTGCCGGCCTCGGTGCGCGCCATGGCGGCCATGATCCCGCCCCGCCTGCGCTCGACACGCATCACGCCTCGCATGCTCGTGTACGTCACGGGCGTCTGCGAGATCGCGGGAGGTCTCGGGCTGCTGTTCCCGCCCACCCGCATCGCGGCGGGCATCGCCCTGGTCGTCTTCCTCGCCGCGGTCTTCCCGGCGAACGCCTACGCGGCCCGGCACAAGGAGCGGTTCGGTGCGCTCGCCATCCCCTTCTGGCCGCGCCTAGTGGGCCAGATCGTGCTCGCCGCGCTGATCCTCGTGGCGGCGTTCCTCTGACGCGGGCTGATGCGGCCGGACGCAGGCTGACGCAGGCTGCGGCTCCTACGCGAGGGCGAGGATGTCGAGCGAGATCACCGAGACCACGGTGAAGCCCACCACGAACACCACGGCGCGAGCGGCGTTGCGCATCCGCCGGCCCACGAGCAGAGCCACGAGGTAGACGACGATCGGCACCACCGCGTAGCCGATGATGAGCGCCCACACTCCCCCGGTGACCTCCGCGCCGAACTCGGAGAAGGTCGCCACGACCCCCACGAGGTTCGCGATGCCGCCCCACACGTGGTACGCGTACAGGAAGGCGAAGATCAGGGCGACGGCCCAGCCCGAGCGGCCGAAGGTCGAGAAGCCGCGCTTGTCGCGCGTGCCCGGAGCGGCCCCGGATCCGGACGCGGCGGATGGTGCGGTGGCGGCGCTCATGCGGCCCTCCCGATCAGGAACGGCCAGGGCACGAGCACGAGCATGCCGATCACGAGCCAGAGGAACGTGTAGCGCATGTCCTTCTTCTGCGTGAGCAGCAGCGTGGCGATGAACCACAGCGGCGAGGCGGCGATGGCGAGCGTGCGGGCCACGAGGTCGCTCACCACGCCGAACGTCACGACCTCGGCCACCTCGGCCGTGGTGAAGCTGATGACCCAGCCGATCGTGTAGAGCAGGTACACCCCGCCGAGCACACCGTAGGCGATGAGGGCCACAGAGCTGGTCTGCGCGGTGGCCTTCTCGGCCTCGGCCAGATCCTTCTCGGCGAGCAGGTCCTCGGCCTCGTCGGCCTCCTCCTCCACCGTGCGTCGTGCCGGTGCACCGGGCGCCGCGGCCTTCGACCCCGCACCCGTCACTCCCCCCGTGCCGGTCGTCGTCACCGGCGCCAGGGTGGGGTCGTCGTCCCCGGCCCAGCCCAGGCCCTCGTCGTCATCCCGCCGGTCGCTCATGCCGCCAGTTTACTGCGCGCCCCCGAGCACGGCCGCCCGCCGTTCCGCCCCGCCGCCGGGTAGCATCCACAGCGAGGGTGCGCTCTCGGCGCGCCGACGCGATCGAGGAGGATCACCATGGGCGGAGTCATCGGGGAATCGGCGAACGGTGAGGCCCTGGCGGCCTCCCGCAGAGTGCGCGCCGCCACCACGGTCATCCTCGAGCCGAGCTGGGCCCTGGTGTTCCGGAACGGCGATCTCGAGCTCGTGGCCGACCACAGCGTGGTGGTGCAGGACGGCAGGATCGACCGGATCGTGGAGGGCCGGATCGCGGGCGACGACGTGCGCATCGACATGACCGGCCAGCTGCTCATCCCCGGCATGATCTCGGCCCACACGCACGTGGCGCTCGGCTCCCCCACGCGCGGGCTCATCGAGGGCGGCCGCTCCTACGCCACCCCGGCCGTGATGCTCGAGCAGCTCTCGGGTGACGACCTCGACGCCGTGACGGCCTACAACCTCGCCGAGATCCTGCGCGCCGGCTGCACCACGCAGCTCGAGCAGTCGCTCTCGCTCGAGCACGCCCGGTCGTACGTGCGGGTGGCCCGCGACTGGGGTGTGCGCGGCTACCCCTCCGGCATGCTGCCCACGTTCTCGTCGATGCTGCCGGTCTGGTTCGCTCCGGATGACAGCACGCTCACCGACTCCGAGACCGCCACGATCGCCGAGATCACGGCGTTCCTCGAGTGGGCCCGCACGGTGCAGGGCGCCGAGGACGACCGCATCCGGCCCATGATCGCGCCTCACGGCCCCGAGACGGCCACTCCCGCCACTCTCGACGCGGTCGCGGCGGCCGCCCGCGAGCTCGGCACCGGCATCCACACGCACCTCGCCACGCTGCCGCACGACGCGGCGCGCATGCAGCGGCTCTGGGGCAAGGGCCCTGTGCACTGGGTGGAGGATCACGGCTGGTACGACGTGCCGTTCTTCGGCGCGCACCTGGGCGGCTGGGACGCAGCGAACGACGCGCCCTTCCTCGCCACCAAGGAGAACTTCACGTTCGTGCACTGCCCTTCGGGTGCGGGCGCGGGCTCCGGGGAGGGCAGGCAGCCGTTCATCGAGGCCCTCGGATCGGGCATCAATGTGGCCGTGGGGCTCGACTCGCACTCCAACGACCTGCTCGAGAACGCCAAGCTCGCGGTGCTCTACGGCCGGCTGCGCCACGACATCCTGGGCGGGACGAGCCCGGTGCCGGTGAAGCGGCCGACCGTGTGGGACATGATCCGCTCGGTCACCGTCAACCCGGCGAAGGGTCTGCAGCGAGACGACCTGGGCCGCATCGAGGTGGGCGCCCTCGCCGACCTGACCTCGATCGACATCTCCGGGCTGCTCGTGGGCGGAGGCGTGCCCGGTCCCGAGCCGCTCAACAACCTGCTCTACGCCAACGGCCGCATGGTGCAGAACGTCATGACGCAGGGGGTGCTGCAGGTGAGCGACGGGCACCTCGTGGTCGACGACGAGGCCGGCATCATCCGCCGCGGTGGCGAGGTGGTCGCCCGGCTCTGGTCCGACCTCGCCGACGCCGACTTCTTCACCCCCACCCCGCGGTAGCCCGAGCACGCGGCCCCGAGCACGGAGAAGGGCCCCGGAACCGAGATCCCGGGGCCCTTCTCGAGCGTCGACTAGCGGGCGGCGGAGCCGTCCGTGTAATCGGCGTCCTGCTGCTTCCAGGCGAAGAGAGCACGGAGCTCCTTGCCGGTGGCCTCGATGGGGTGCGCTGCACCCTTCTCGCGGAGGGCGAGGAACTCGGGGGCTCCCGCATCCTGGTCGTCGATGAAGCGCTTGGCGAACGCGCCGGACTGGATGTCGGCGAGAACGGCCTGCATGTTCTCCTTGACGCTGGGGTCGATCACGCGCGGGCCGGAGACGTAGTCGCCGTACTCGGCGGTGTCGGAGACGCTCCAGCGCTGCTTGGCGATGCCGCCCTCCCACATGAGGTCGACGATGAGCTTGAGCTCGTGCAGCACCTCGAAGTAGGCGATCTGCGGCTGGTAGCCGGCCTCGGTGAGGGTCTCGAAGCCGTACTGGACGAGCTGCGAGACACCGCCGCAGAGCACGGCCTGCTCGCCGAACAGGTCGGTCTCGGTCTCTTCGGTGAAGGTGGTCTTGATGCCGCCGGCGCGCAGGCCGCCGATGCCCTTGGCGTAGCTCCAGGCGAGCTCCCACGCCGAACCGGTCGAGTCCTTCTCGACGGCCACGATCACGGGCACGCCGCGGCCGGCCTCGTACTCGCGGCGCACGGTGTGACCGGGGCCCTTGGGAGCCACCATGATCACGTCGACGCCCTCGGGCGCCTCGATGTAGCCGAAGCGGATGTTGAAGCCGTGACCGAACACGAGCGTCTTGCCGTCGGCCAGGTTCGGCTGGATGTCAGCGGCGTAGATGCCGCGCTGGTGCTGGTCGGGCGCGAGGATGACGATGACGTCGGCCCACGAGGTGGCGTCGGCCACGGAGAGCACGGTGAAGCCCGCCTCCTCGGCCTTGGGGGTCGACTTCGACCCCTCCTTGAGCGCCACGACGACCTCGACACCGGAGTCGCGGAGGTTGAGGGCGTGGGCGTGGCCCTGCGAGCCGTAGCCGATGACGGCCACCTTCTTGCCCTGGATCAGGGACAGGTCGGCATCCTGGTCGTAGAAGATCTCGGTCACTGTAGTTTTTCTCCTTGATTGGGGACTTGTTCAGTTCTAAAAGGGGTCAGTTCTTGAACACGCGCTCGGTGATGCTCTTGCCGCCACGGCCGATCGCGAGAAGGCCCGACTGGGCGATCTCCTTGATCCCGTAGGGCTCGATCACGCGCAGGAACGCCTGGATCTTGCCGCTGTCGCCGGTGACCTCGATCACGAGCGCATCCGTCGACACGTCGACGACGCGGGCCCTGAAGAGGTTGACCGCCTCGAGCACCTGCGAGCGCGTGGTGTTGTCGACGCGCACCTTGACGAGCAGGTGCTCGCGCTGCACGGACTGGCTCGGGTCGAGCTCCACGATCTTGATCACGTTGATGAGCTTGTTGAGCTGCTTCGTGACCTGCTCGAGCGGCAGCTCCTCCACGTCGACCACCACGGTGATGCGCGAGAGGCCCTCGATCTCGGAGTGACCCACGGCGAGCGACTCGATGTTGAAGCCGCGCCGGGCGAAGAGGCCGGCCACGCGGGTCAGCAGACCCGGCTTGTCCTCCACGAGGAGGCTCAGAACATGCGTGCTCATCGGTCTACTCCTCGTCCCACTCGGGGGCGTGCTCTTTGGCGTACTGGATCTGGCTGTTCGAGGTGCCCTGAGCCACCATCGGCCACACCATGGCATCCGCCGAGACCACGAAGTCGATCACCACGGGGCGGTCGTTGGTCTCGAGAGCGAGCTTGATGGCCGCATCGACGTCCTCTGCCCGGGTCACTCGGATGCCGAGAGCTCCGTAGGCGTCGGCCATCTTCACGAAGTCCGGGATCATCTGCGTCTCGTGCCCCGTGTTGAGGTCGGTGAACGAGTGCCGGCCGTCGTAGAACAGCGTCTGCCACTGGCGCACCATGCCGAGGGAGGAGTTGTTGATGATCGCGACCTTGATCGGGATGTTGTTGATCGTGCAGGTGGCGAGCTCCTGATTGGTCATCTGGAAGCAGCCGTCGCCGTCGATCGCCCACACCACGCGGTCGGGCTGGGCCACCTTGGCGCCCATGGCCGCGGGGACCGCGTACCCCATGGTGCCGGCGCCGCCGGAGTTGAGCCAGGCGTGAGGGCGCTCGTACTTGATGAACTGCGCCGACCACATCTGGTGCTGCCCCACGCCCGCGGCGTAGACGCCCTCGGGGCCGGTGAGCTCGCCGATGCGCTTGATCACGTACTGCGGGGCCATGAGGCCGTCGCTCGGCTCGGTGTAGCCGAGCGGGAACTCCTCCTGCAGGCCGTTGAGGTAGGTCCACCAGTCGGCGAGGTCGAGCTTCGAGCCGCCCGAGATGTCGGTGTAGGCCTTGATCAGGTCGGCGATCACGTCTTTCGCGTCACCCACGATCGGCACGTCCGCGATGCGGATCTTGGAGATCTCGGCGGGGTCCACGTCGACGTGCACGACCTTGGCGCCGGGTGCGAAGTCGGCGGCCTTGCCCGTGACGCGGTCGTCGAAGCGCGCGCCGAGCGAGATGAGCAGGTCGCTCTCCTGCAGGGCGAGCACCGCGGGAACGGTGCCGTGCATGCCGGGCATGCCGAGGTTCTGCGGGTGCGAGTCGGGGAACGCACCGCGCGCCATGAGCGTGGTGACCACGGGCACGCCCGTCGCCTCGGCGAGGGCGAGCAGCTCGGGCGAGGCCTCGGCGCGGATGACGCCGCCGCCCACGTAGAAGACGGGCTTCTTGGCCTCGACGAGCAGCTGGGCCGCGGCCTGGATCTGCTTGCCGTGCGCCTTCGTGATGGGTCGGTAGCCGGGCAGGTCGACCTTGGGCGGCCAGGAGAACTCGAACGAGTTCTGCTGTGCGTCCTTCGTGATGTCGACGAGCACGGGGCCGGGGCGCCCGGTGGTGGCGATCTGGTACGCGGCCGCGATGGTGGCCGGCACGTCGGCCGCATCCTTCACGAGGAAGGAGTGCTTCGTGATGGGCATCGTGATGCCCACGATGTCGGCCTCCTGGAAGGCGTCGGTGCCCATGAGGTGCGAGAACACCTGGCCCGTGATGGCGAGGAGCGGCACCGAGTCCATGTACGCATCCGCGATGGCCGTGACGAGGTTGGTGGCGCCGGGGCCGCTCGTGGCGATGGCCACGCCGACGCGACCGGACGAGGCGGCGTAGCCCTCGGCCGCGTGGCCGGCGCCCTGCTCGTGGCGCACGAGGATGTGGCGGATGTCGTCCTGCACCATGAGCTCGTCGTAGAACGGGATGATGGCGCCGCCCGGCAGACCGAACACGTCGGTGATGCCGAGCTCCTTGAGCGAGCGGAGCACGGCTCCGGATCCGGTGAGCGTCTCGGTGGCGGGCGTGGTCGGGGCGGTGGTCTTCTTCGTTGGGACAGGGAAGGCGTCCGAGGACATCTGGTTTCCTAAAAGTCGAGCACGAGGGATGAAGGCGGAGACGACCTAGCCGGTGATGGCGCCGACAGCGGCGGAATGGACCAGCTTGGAGTACTTCGCGAGAACGCCACGGGTATAGCGCGGGGGAAGGGGGGCCCAGCCGTCTCGGCGGGATTCCAGCTCTGCCTCGTCGACAAGTAGGTCGAGCGAGCGAGCGGCGATATCGACCCGTATTGGATCACCATCGCGCACGAAGGCGATCGGACCTGCGTCGACCGCTTCGGGTGCTATGTGGCCGATGCACAGGCCGGTTGTGCCGCCTGAGAATCGTCCGTCTGTCAAGAGTAGTACATCTTTGCCGAGGCCTGCGCCCTTGATGGCGGCGGTGATGGCGAGCATCTCGCGCATGCCGGGGCCGCCCTTGGGGCCCTCGTAGCGGATGACCACGACGTCGCCGGCGTTGATCCGGCCCTCGGTGAGGGCGTCCATGGCCTCGCGCTCGCGCTCGAACACGCGGGCGGGGCCCTCGAACACGTCGGCGTCGAAGCCGGCCGACTTCACCACGGCGCCCTCGGGAGCGAAGGAGCCCTCGAGGATCGTGATGCCGCCCGACTTGTGGATGGGGTTCGAGAGCGGGCGGAGCACCTCGCCGTCGAGCGGCGCGATGTCCATGGCCGCGAGGTTCTCCTCCACGGTCTTGCCCGTGACGGTCATGGCGTCGCCGTGCAGCAGGCCCTCATCCAGCAGGGCCTTCATAACGGCGGGCACGCCGCCGTGGCGGTCGACGTCGTTCATCACGAAGCGGCCGAAGGGCTTGAGGTCGCCGATGTGCGGCACCCGGTCGCCCACGCGGTTGAAGTCGGCGAGCGTGAGGTCGACATCCGCTTCCGCCGCGATGGCGAGCAGGTGCAGCACGAGGTTGGTGGAGCCGCCGAAGGCCATGCCCACGGCGATCGCGTTCTCGAGCGACTTCTTGGTGATGATGTCGCGCGCGGTGAGGCCGAGGCGCAGCATCTCGACCACGGCCTCGCCGGAGCGGTGCGCGAAGTAGTCGCGGCGGCGGTCCGCCGCGGCGGGGCTCGCGGAGCCCGGCAGGCTCATGCCCATGGCCTCGGCGGCGCTCGCCATGGTGTTGGCGGTGTACATGCCGCCACAGGATCCCTCGCCGGGGGCGAAGGCGCACTCGATGCGGTGGGCGTCCTCCATCGACATGCGGCCGGCGCGCACGGCGCCGACGGCCTCGAAGGAGTCGATGATCGTGATGTCCTTCTCCGTGCCGTCGGAGAGCTTGACCCAGCCGGGAGCGATCGAGCCCGCGTAGAGGAAGACGCTCGCGAGGTCGAGGCGGGCCGCCGCCATGAGCATGCCGGGCAGCGACTTGTCACAGCCGGCCAGCAGCACCGAGCCGTCGAGGCGCTCGGCCATCATGACGGTCTCGACGGAGTCGGCGATGACCTCGCGCGAGACGAGCGAGAAGTGCATGCCCTCGTGGCCCATCGAGATGCCGTCGCTCACGGAGATGGTGCCGAACTGCAGCGGGTAGCCGCCGCCGGCGTGCACACCCTCCTTCGAGGCGCGGGCGAGGCGCTCGAGCGAGAGGTTGCAGGGCGTGATCTCGTTCCACGAACTCGCGATGCCGATCTGGGGCTTCTCCCAGTCGCCGTCTCCCATGCCGACACCGCGCAGCATTCCGCGCGAGGTGAGGGCTTCGATCCCATCGGTGACGGTGCGGCTACGCGGCTTGATGTCTATTTCCGGCATGTTACGAGTTTAGAGGCGCGGGAGCGATGCTCCGGCACGCTTCTCGGCGAGCATCCGGAGAGCGGATGCGACTTCGTGCGGGCCGTCGACGCGGTGCGTGGCCCTCGTGTCGCCCGATCCGCTCTTCAGCCCCAGGTCACCGGGCACGAGAGCGGCGAAGCCGTCTTCGTCGGTCACGTCGTCGCCCGCGAAGAGCACGGCGGTGGCGCCGGTCTGCGCGCGAAGACGCTCGACGGCCTCGCCCTTGGTGGTGCTGCGCACCGAGAACTCGAGCACGTTCTTGCCGCGGCGCACGGTGAGGCCGTTGGCCTCCGGATCGGTCTCGGCGAGCGCCCTGGTCTCGGCGGCGGTCGTCTCGGCGACTCCCGCGAGGCGCGTGTGCAGGGCGAAGCCCGCAGGCTTCTGTTCGATCCAGACGCCCTCGATGTCATGGGCGATGCCCTCGAGCGTGGCGCCGAGGGCATCCCGGCGCTCGAGCTCGCCCGCGTCGAGGTCCACCTGCGTGCGGCCGTCGGTGTGCACCTCCACGCCGTGCGACCCCACGAGCAGCGCCGTCCCGGGCAGCTCGCTCACGTGCTGCAGGCTCGCCATGGCGCGGCCGGAGATGAAGGCCACCTCGGTGTCGGGCAGCTCCAGCAGGGCGAGCACGGCCTCGTGCGCCTCCGGCAGGGCCCGTGCGTCGTCCGGCACGTCGACCTCGGGCGCGAGTGTGCCGTCGAAGTCGAGCGCCACGAGCAGGGTGGGGGTGGTGGCGAGGGTGGTGAGGGCCTCGTCGAGGTCGGAGGGCAGGGGCGCCGACGTGTCGGTCATCGTGCTTCCTCGATGGCCCGTTCCTCGGCGCGGGCCTCGCTGCGGGTCTGACCGCGCAGGGTGGCCTTCGGCTGAACGAGGTCGTTCGTGGGTGTCGCGAGCGCCTCCAGGAACGACGACGACCACCGGGCCACGTCGTTCTCCTGCACGCGCTTGCGCATGGCCCGCATGCGGCGCGATCGCTCGCTCTTGGGCATGCGCTTGGCCTGCATCATGGCCTCCTTGAGGCCCTCGATGTCGTGCGGGTTCACTCGAAGCGCGGTGCGCAGCTCGTCGCTCGCCCCGGCGAACTCGCTCAGCACGAGCACGCCGTCGTTGTCGAAGCGCGAGGCCACGTACTCCTTGGCCACGAGGTTCATGCCGTCGCGGAGGGCCGTGACGAGCATGATGTCGGCGGCGAGGTAGAGCGCCACCATCTCCTCGCGCGGGTATCCGTGGTGCAGGTAGCTGATGGCCTGGTGGCTGATGGTCGAGTAGTCGCCGTTGAGGCGGCCCACCGTGAGCTCGATGTCGTCGCGCAGCATCTGGTAGGTGCGCACGCGCTCGCGGCTCGGGCTCGCGACCTGCACGAGCGTCACGTCCTCCACGTCGAGCTCGCCGTCGGCCAGCAGCTCGCCGAAGGCCTTGAGGCGGTGGCCGATGCCCTTCGTGTAGTCGAGGCGGTCGACGCCGAGCATCACGACGGCCGGGTTGCCGAGACCCTCGCGGATCTCCTTGGCCCTCGCCTGGATGTCGGGGTGACGGGCCAGCTCCTCGTAGCGCGCGGCGTCGATCGAGATCGGGAACGCCTTGGCCACGACCGTGCGCACCTTCTTCTCGGTGGCGGCCTCGTCGCCCTTGGCGCCGACCGTGACGGTCGAGATGCGGTGCTGGGAGCTCGCGGCCTCCTCGTCGGAGATCGGCACGTCGATGACGGTGCCCTTGGTCTGGTGCCCGAGCAGGCGGCGCACGGCGCGCGTGAAGTTGCCCGCGTCCGCGGTGCGCTGGAAGCCGATGACGTCGGCGCCGAGCAGGCCCTTGATGATCTGCGTGCGCCACGGCAGCTGCGAGTAGATGCCGTATGCCGGGAACGGAATGTGGTTGAAGAAGCCGATCGTGAGGTCGGGCCGCTGCTCGCGCAGCATCTGCGGCACGAGCTGCAGCTGGTAGTCCTGCACCCACACGGTGCCGCCCTCCGAGGTGGCCGCGGCGGCGCGGTCGGCGAAGCGCTGGTTGACCTTGACGTAGCTCTCCCACCACTCGCGGTGGTAGGCGGGAGGCGCGATCACGTCGTGGTAGAGCGGCCAGAGCGTGTCGTTCGAGAAGCCCTCGTAGTAGAGCTCGATCTCTTCGGCCGAGAGGCCGACCGGGATGAGGTGGATGCCGTCGTGCTCGAACGGCTCCGCCTCGTCGTCGGCGCTGCCCGTCCACCCGATCCACGCTCCGTCGGCTTCGCGCATCACGGGCTCGAGGGCGGTGACGAGGCCGCCAGGCGACGTGCGGAACGAGGGATTGCCGTCGGCATCGGTGATGCGGTCGACCGGCAGGCGGTTGGAGACGACGACGAAGGGGAACTCGCCGGCGATGGGCTGAGGAATGGTGCTGTCGTTGATAGGCATGCGAGGCCGAGCCTACCAGCGGGGAGGGCGAGTCGCCCGGGCCCGAGCGGGGTAGCGTGGTGGCAACGACGCAGGGAATGGAGTCACGGTGCGCAAGTACATCCTGAACAGCAGCATCATCGGTGCGGTCATCGGTGGATTCTCGGCGGTGCAGACCACGAGGAAGGGTCCGCGCGACTGGCGCCTCATCCTCATGTGGGTCAGCTGGGGCATCACCGTGGCCCTCGCCGTCGGCAGCGTGCTGCAGGCCGACGAGGACGCGCGCGAGCTCGACTCCTGACGCTCGGGGTCTAAGGCTTCCCCGGCTCGCGGCCCTGCTCCCGGCCCGAACCCCGCTGCGGGAACGGCCGGGTAGGCGGCGGGCCTTCGCCCTCCGACTCCAGATCCGAGGTTCGGATGGGGCCGGTGAACATGCTCGCCCTGCCCTCGGCCCCGCGATCGCCGTGGAACAGGCCGGCGGCCTCCGGGTCTCCGAGGTGCGCGGGCTCCGCGATGTCGGGCTCCGCCTCGCCGAGCTGCACGCGTGAGCGCGGGATCGACTGCGGGCTCATGCGGTAGAGCCACGCGATCATCTCCTCGCGCACGAAGCAGCGCAGGTCGAACAGGGTGGGCGCGTCGACCGCCGTCACCAGGATGCGGATGCGCACGTAGCCGCCCACCGCATCCGTGACCTGGAGCACCGAGACCCGCCGGTCCCACAGGTCGGTGCGCTCCAGGATGCGCGCGAGCTCGGTGCGCATCTCGGCCGGCGTCACCCTCCAGTCGAGGTCGAACTCCACCGAGCCCAGCAGCTCCGAGTTGCGCCTCGTCCAGTTCTGGAACGGCTGCGACGTGAAGTAGGTGCTCGGCAGCACCATGCGCCTGTCGTCCCAGATGTGCACGACCACGTAGGTGAGCGTGATCTCCTCGATCCGCCCCCATTCGTTCTCCACGATCACCACGTCGTCGACGCGCACGGCGTCGCTGAAGGCGATCTGCATGCCCGCGAAGACGTTGGCGAGGGTGGACTGCGCGGCGAGGCCCGCGATGATCGACACCACTCCGGCCGAGGCCAGCACGCTCGCGCCGACCGCCTGGGCGCCGGGGAAGGTGAGCAGGATCGCGCCGAAGGCAATCACGATCACCACGGCGATGACGAGCCGCCGGAGGATGAGCACCTGCGTGCGCAAGCGCCTCGCGATGCGGTTGTCCGGGCGGTCGATCGTGTAGCGCGCGAGGGCCACGTCCTCGAGGAAGACGGCCAGGGCGCAGATGAGCCAGGCGCCGGCGGCGATCGTGACGATCAGGAAGCCCTGGTCGACCACGGGGCCCCATTCGCCGACGGGCAGGGTCAGCCCCACCGCCACCCAGAGCAGCACCACCACGAGGAACACGCGGAACGGCAGCCGGGCTCGGCGCACGAGCGCGGCGGGCCAGTCGCGACGCCGGGAGGCGAGCTTGAGCGCCAGCGCGATGAGCGCTGTCACGATGATCGCGGCCACGAGGGCGGCGACGGATGCGATCGCGAACGCGATCCAGGTTCTCTCGAGCAGCACGGCACCCCTTCCTGTCGGCGAATTCCTACCCTAATCAGCCCAAAGCACGCAGCGGACCGGCGTGTCGATTCGCCCCGGCAACACCCAGCCCGCACACTGTTCAGACACGAGGGATCACTAAGGAGCTCCGATGATCGGCTGGCGACGACGCGCGAAGGCTGCTCGGGAGACCACGGTCTCCCAGGAGCGACTCTACGAGCTCGTGAACCAGACCCTCATGGAGAACTTCGGGCCGCTCGGCTCGTTCGCCATCACCCGCCGCTCCGCCGCCGACTCGGACGACATCTTCCACACCTCGCTCGCCCGTTCGGTGGCCCGCGACATCGTGGCCAACCTCGCCGAGCACGGCATCACGGTGCGCTCCTCGCTCGGCCACGCCGCGGCCCCGCTCGCTCCGCTTGACGCCGTGTACGTGCCGCGTCAGCTCGCCCGTGCGGTGTCGTCGTCGGCTCCGGTCGCGCCCATCGCTCCCCTGACACTGACGCCTGCGGCCCTGGGTCCCGATCCTCAGGACGACGACGCGCTGCGCTCCCTCGTGGCGCACCACCGCGAGGTCGAGGCCGCCGCCGCGCAGAAGAGCACCGAGACGAGCACCGAGAAGACCACCGGCGACGGCTGGGCCTACGCCCGCTGACCCACTCGGCGTCAGCCGATGTGCTTCCAGGTGGCAGGCCCCTCGCTGCCCGCGGGGTACTCGTCGAGCGGCACCTCGTCGGCCCGCCACGCGGCGATGACGGGGGCGAGGATGCGCCACCCCTCCACGGCGGAGTCGCCGCGCACGCCGAGCGTGGGGTCGCCGTCGAGGATGCCCGCGAGCACCTCGCGGTAGGCCAGCAGCTGGCCGTCGCCGAAGGTGGCGTCGAGGCTCGCGCGCTCGAGCTCGTAGGGGTCGCCAGGGCCGTTGATGTCGATCTCGAGCGACATCGCATCCGGAGCCAGGAACAGCCGCAGCACGGTGGGCGCGTTCTCCCCCGTGAGCCCCACGGGCAGCTGCTGGGCGGGCTTGAACGTCACCACGATCTCGCGTCGACGCTCCACGAGCGCCTTGCCCGAGCGCAGGGTGATGGGCACACCCTTCCAGCGCCAGGTGGAGACCTCGAGCGTGACCTCGGCGAGGGTCTCGGTCTCGCGGGCCGGATCGACTCCCTGCTCGTCGGCGTAGCTCGGCAGCGATCGGCCGTCGACGGTGCCTGCGGTGTAGCGGGCGCGGCGGCTGCCGGCGGCGGGGTCGTCGTTCCACACGTGCGTCGCCCGCAGCACGATCTCCTTGGCGTCGCGCAGGTCGTCCGACCCGAGGGTCGAGGGTGGCTCCATGGCGAGCACGGCCATGACCTGCAGCAGGTGGCTCTGCACCATGTCGACGAGCGCACCGGCCTTGTCGTAGTAGCCGGCGCGGCCCTCGAGGCCCAGCTGCTCGTCGTAGACGACGTCGATGGAGGCGATGTGCTCGGAGTTCCACACCGGCTCGAAGATGCGGTTCGCGAAGCGCAGACCCAGGATGTTGAACACGGTGGAGCGGCCGAGGAAGTGGTCGACGCGGTGCACCTGGTTCTCGGGCACGAGCTTGGCGAGCTCGGCGTTGAGCGCCTGGGCGCTCTTGACGTCGACGCCGAAGGGCTTCTCGAGGGCGAGGGTGAGGCCTGGCGGGTACTCGATGGTCTGCAGCGTCGAGACCACGGCCGCTGCGACGGCGGGAGGGAGGGCGAAGTAGATGGCGGGATTGCCCGTGGCGAGGGCGAGCACGTCGCTCAGGGCCTTCGCGTCGGTGACGTCGGCCTCCACGTAGCGGGTGGAGGCGAGCAGGGCCTCGACGGCGGGGCCGGAGGCCTTGACCTCGGCGAACGACGTGGTCACGACGGTGCGCCACTCCTCGGCGCTCCAGGCCACTCCCCCGGCACCGATGAGCTCGATGCGCCTGTCGGGCTGGTCGGTCAGCAGCTGGCCGAGACCGGGGAGGAGGAGGCGTGCGGTGAGATCTCCGCTGGCGCCGAAGATGAGGAGCGTGTCGACCCGTTGCGTCATAGCCCTCACAGTACAACGGGCCCCCTCAGCGCGGCGGCGGAAGAGAGACCAGCAGCGGAAGAGAGACCAGCAGCTGAAGAGAGAACAGGGGCGGCCACCCGAAGGCCGCCCCTGTTCTCGAATCATCCCCGTGGACTCCGGGGCGCGGAACTGACGAGTGAACCACGCAGGGGGCCGGAGCCGCGAGCGGCGATGATCTGGCTGTCTGCCAGACATCAGTGTGGCCGGTCCCTCCGGAGGGGTGTGATGAGTACTTTCTACTCGTTCCGAACCCACCTCCGACCGGGCGGCTACTCCGTGCTGTCGACCGTGTCGGCACGATCGAGCTGCAGCGCTCCGAGCTCGGTTGCGAGCTCGCGGCGGCTCGCGATGCCGAGCTTCTTGTAGATGCGGGCGAGGTGGTTGTCGACCGTGCGCACCGAGATGCCGAACTCGGCGGCGAGCTCGGCGCTCGTGCGGAGCGAAGCGGCCCCGGAGGCGAGCTGCCACTCCCGATCGGTGAGGGGCATCACCCGCGGCTGCGCCTGCCGGTGGCGAGGAGTCATCGAGATGCCCGTGCGCACGGTCCACGAGTCGGCGAGCCTGCGGGCGTGGGAGGCGCGCACGATGTCGTCTCCCGACTGCTCGGCCACCCAGCGGGCGGCATCGATGGCGGGGCCGAGCAGCCCGGCATCCGCGAGCTGCTTGGCGATCGGCAGCACGTCGTGCCTCGAGACCACGGCCCGCGCGTGCGCCTCGCACAGCGGGAAGGCGTGCCTCGACGCCACGAGGGTGGGCAGCATGACGGTGGCGCCCACCACGGGGTCGATCCGCACGGCCTCGTAGGCCATGAGGGCTGCGAGGTAGCGGTTGCCCTCCGCTGCGGCCTTGTGCAGCACGGGGGCGAGGCTCCGGATGGCGAAGCCGCGACGACCGGCCGCCGCCGCCACCCAGGCCCTGGCGAGGGAGGCGTAGAGCTCCACCCTGGGGTCGCGGATCTCGGCGGGCGTGAGCTGGTCGAGCCAGCTGCGCGCCACGGCGAAGCGGCCCGTGCGGGCGGCCACCGCGGCCGAGAGGGCGTCGGCGGCGGGCAGCAGCCCCGCGATGTCGCGCCACACGAGGTCGCGACGGCCCTCCGAGATGTGCTTCCAGGCCCGCGCGGGCGATCCGGTGTGCAGCTCGATCATGGCGAGCGCGAACCTCCACATGCCGCGCGCGCTGGGGTTGGAGCTCTCGGCGTGGGCGAGGTTGGTGCGCGCACGCAGCCTCGCGTCGGCGAAGCGGCCCGTGAACGAGAGCACGAGCACCTCCGAGAGCTGGAACAGGTCGCGCGCGTTCGGCAGCACCTCGCTGAAGCGGTCGCAGGCCGCGAGGCCCTTGGCCACCGCCTCCTCGGCGAGCACGAGGTTGCCGCCCATCGTGTGCAGGCTCGCGGTGAGCTGCAGCAGGTTGAGGTCGGCCGGCGTCTGCACGGGGCCGAGCTCCCTGAGGGCGTCGATGTCGGGTGAGATGTCGTGGCCCGCCATGACCCGCCACTTCGCGAGGTCGTCCTCCACGTGCACTCGCTGCTCCGCCGCGAGGCGGCCGAGCACGGCCTCGATGCGCACGATCGCCTGGTCGGGCTTGAGCACACGGAAGGCGAGGTGGTTGCCGTGCGCCCTCGCGAGCGACACGAGGAACGGATCTCCGTCTCCCACCTCCTCGAGGAGCAGCCACGCCGCCTCGAAGTGGCCCGTCGCCGCCTCGATGCGCCCGACCTGCGACGAGGCCTGGGCCTGCACGTACTCTCCTGTGGCCCGCAGCAGCGCTGTGTGGCCGCTCTCGACGGCGTGCCGCCCTAGGGTGATGGCGGTGGAGTACCTGCAGGCGCTGAGCTCCTGGTGGGCCTGGTCGAGCACCGTGCGGGGCGGCACCTCCTGGCCTGCTCTGAGCTGCAGCAGCGTGCGGCGCACTCGGTGCTCCGGATAGCCGTCGAGCATGTCGGCTCCCGCCGCGCAGAAGTCGGCGCGATCGAGCTCCGAGACCGCCGTGAGCACCACCGAGGCGTAGAGCGGATGCGCGAGCCGCACCCACAGCCGCCCGTCGGCAGGCACCGTGCAGACGAACCCGAGCGCCTCGGCCCGGCGGGCACCGCGCTCGGAAGCGCCCGCGGTGCCGGCCTGTTCCACGGGCACTTCTCCGGCCACCGCCACGAGGGCCAGCAGATCGGCCACTAGCGGCTCGGTGTGCAGCGGATCGGCAGGCAGCGAGGCCACGAGGCCCCTCGTGATGTGCGGCCAGTGCTCGCGCCACGGGGCCGCGTCGTCGTGCAGATCGGTGGCCACGGCCGCCGCATCGATGAGTTCGGCGAGCGTTCTCGTGCTGCCGGCCGCGAGTCGCACGATCTCCTCGGCCGCGAGCGTGCCCACGAGCGGCCCGAGGCGCTCCTTCACGAGGTCGTGCGCCTCGCCCGGTGTGAGCGGAGGGAGGTCGATGGCCACGGTGGCGTGCGCCGCCACGTCGGCCCTCGTGGAGGGCGGGCCCGCCGGCGGCCGCCCGGTGGCGACGGAGAGCACGAGCGCCGCCGCACCGGCCTGGGCCACCTGCTCGAGCACGCAGCAGCTCGCCGCGTCGAGCTGGTCGGCGTCGTCGACGATCAGGAGCACCCCCGGCCGGTTGACGAGGCGGTGGAACTCGACGATCGCCGATCCCTCGGGCCCCGCCGCGGCGGGGAGCTCCGCGAGCAGCGGCGCGAGCGCGCCGAGAGGCACCTCGGCGAGATCGGCCCGGCCGCGCACGATGTGCACGACACGCCCTGTGCCGGTCTGTGCAGTGCCGGGCTGTGGAGTGCCGGCCTGCGCAGTGCCAGGCTGTCCAGTGCCGGCCTGAGCGGCGATGGTCTCGAGGAAGGACGTGCGCCCCACACCGGGGCGACCCGTCACGAGCACGAAGGGCCGCGGTCCCGGCCGTTCGAGCGCCTGCTGCGCCTGCCGGAGTTGACGTTCGCGGCCGTGCAGTCGGCCGGGTCGGGAGGGGGGATCCTGTTTGCTCATGAGTAGGTTCTACTCAGCAGCGAACCCCCGTGTCCGCCTCCGGACAGCAGGTTACGTAGCCGGAGGAGCCTGATTACGTAGCCGACGAGCGCTACTGCATCCGGAGGTCGGGATCCGCGGCCCCTGCCCTATCGTGGAGTCGTGAACGCCACCACGGCCAGGCTCATCCTCCTGCTGCGCATCGCCTACATCATCGGGGTGTCGCTCTTCGTGATCGACGTGCTGTTCGCCGTGGCGCTGCAGACGACGCTGTGGGTGCTCACGGGCGCGATCCCCGAGGAGCTGCCCTACACCGAGGTCATGGACTGGATCGCGATCGTGGCGTTCGTCTTCGTGGTGATCGGAGCCGTGCTCACGATCGTGACGACCTCGGAGTTCGCCCGCGCCGGCGTGGACGTGGATGCGGATCGGTCCCACTGACTGTCTGGTGCACCCCCTCGGACTTGAACCGAGAACCCACTGATTAAGAGTCAGTTGCTCTGCCAATTGAGCTAGAGGTGCGAGGCTCTTTGCGAGCCAGTGGAAAAGATTAGCATGCTCTCGGAGCCTTCGCGAACCGATGAGCGGGCGGTGCTCGAGATGCGAAATACTGGAGCCATGACAGACACGCGCGCCCGCCTCGAGCAGGGCGACACGGCCCCCGATTTCACCCTCACCGACCAGTCGGGAGCGGAGCGCACCCTCTCCGATCTGCGGGGCGAGCGCGTCATCCTCTACTTCTACCCCGAGGCGGGCACGCCGGGCTGCACCACCCAGGCCTGCGACTTCCGCGACAACCTCAACAGCCTGAAGAGCGGCGGCTTCACGGTCCTCGGAATCTCGAGGGACACCCCCGCCAAGCTCGCGGGCTTCGCCGAAACCGAGGGCCTCAACTTCACACTGCTGAGCGATGCCGACAAGGCCGTGCACGAGCTCTACGGCGCCTGGGGCGAGAAGTCGCTCTACGGCAAGACGGTCACCGGGGTGCTGCGCTCGACCTTCGTGATCGACGAGCAGGGCGTCGTGACGCTCGCTCTCTACAACGTCAAGGCCACGGGCCACGTGGCGTCGCTGCGCAAGAAGCTCAAGCTCGACGCGTAGCGGCCACCACGGGGGGCGAGAAGAGCAGCAGCACGGCCGCGATCGCGGGCGCCAGCAGGTACCAGCCCACCTCGGGCGAGGCCACGATCCCCTGGAAGCACGCGACCGCGATGACGATCTGCAGGAGCTGCCAGGTGAGGGAGGCCGCCCTGGTCCAGGGCTGCATGCGCAGGGTGTGCACGGTCACGACGGCGAGGAAGACCGCAGCGATCGCCGAGAGCACGAGGATGGCGAGAGCGGTCTCGTACGAGGCCGGCTGCTCGGTGAGGAGTTCGAGCACGAGCCACACCGTGACCCCCGCCAGAGCGAGCGCCTCGGCGGCGAGGATGACCGCCAGCACCACCAGGAGCACCGGCCGACGAGGGCCCTTCCGGCCGGGCGGTACGGCACTTTCATCGGATGTTCGCGCCTCGTTCATCTCGTCTCTCACGCCCGCACTCCGTCGAAACCCTTGATTTGCAAATACCAGTATGCGACCATAACTGATGTCAATGTTGCTCACAGTGACGTGAGCGGGTGCAGTCTCCTCTGACTGCAACGTCCACCGTGCCATTGATATCTCACCCGAATTCCCTCCGGTCATTCGACCGACGCACCCTGGTAACACCAAAGGAGTACCCGCTATGGATTGGCGCGACAAAGCCGCCTGCCTGACCGCCGACCCGGAACTGTTCTTCCCCGTCGGGAACACCGGACCGGCCGTCGATCAGATCGACAAGGCGAAGGCCGTGTGCGCCCGCTGCACCGTCACCGAGGTCTGCCTGCAGTACGCACTCGAGACCGGTCAGGACTCGGGCGTGTGGGGTGGCCTCAGCGAAGACGAGCGCCGCGCCCTCAAGCGCCGTGCCGCGAGGGCCCGCCGCGCCTCCTGATCTCAACGGATCTCGAACCCATCGAGTCGAGGAGCCCCCGGTTCCCGCTCGGTGGGTTCTTCCGTTGCGCAGGAGCGCGCACCCGGCCGTCAGCTCTTCTTGAGCCAGCGGAACGGGATCTCGATGGTCACGACCGTGCCCGATCCCACCATCGTGTGCCAGTCGATCGTGCCGCCCAGTTCTCCCTGGATGAGGGTGCGCACGATCTGCGTGCCGAGTCCAGAGCCGACCTTGCCCTCCGGCAGGCCGGTTCCGCTGTCGCGCACCTCGACCGTGAGCAGATCCTCAGAGCGCGTGGCGACGATCTCGACCTCGCCCTCCTGACCGGCCAGTCCGTGCTCGACCGCGTTGGTCACGAGCTCGGTGAGCGCGAGCGCGAGAGGCGTGGCGTACTCGCTCGGCAGCACGCCGAAGCTGCCGGACGACTTGGGGTGCACGGTGGTGTTGTGCGCCGAGGCCACCTCGGCCACGAGCAGCAGCACGCGGTCGAAGACCGTGTCGAAGTCGACCTTCTGGTTGAGCCCCTCGGAGAGGGTGTCGTGCACGACCGCGATGGCCGCCACCCGCCGCATGGCCTGGGTGAGGGCATCCCTCGCCTCGTCGGAGTGTGTGCGACGGGCCTGGATGCGCAGCAGCGACGCCACGGTCTGCAGGTTGTTCTTGACCCGGTGGTGGATCTCGCGGATGGTCGCGTCCTTCGTGATGAGCTCGCGCTCCTGGTGGCGGAGCTCCGAGACGTCGCGGCTCAGCACGATGGCGCCGAAGCGGTGACCGCGCGTGCGCAGCGGGATGGCGCGGAGCGACACCGTGACTCCCCTGGCCTCGATGTCGGTGCGCCACGGTGCCCGGCCGGTCACCACGAGCGGCAGCGACTCGTCGACCACGAGCCGGCCCGCGAGCAGCCCCGTGGTGACCTCGGCGAGCGACTGGCCCTCGAGCTCGCCCGCGAAGCCCATGCGGTTGAAGGCGGAGAGTCCGTTGGGGCTCGCAAAAGTGACCACTCCGTCGACGTCGAGGCGGATGAGGCCGTCCGAGGCACGGGGGGCGCCGCGGCGCGGCCCCGTCGGTGCACCCAGATCGGGGAAGTCGCCTGCCGCGATCATGGCGAACAGATCGTTGGCGCACTCGTTGAAGGTGAGCTCCTGGCGGCTCGGCGTGCGCGCCTCACTGAGGTTGGTGTGCCGCGTGATCACCGCGATGGGCTTGTCGGTGGTGGTCTGCTCGGCCATCGAGAGGCGACGCAGCACGGGGATGGCCCGCACCCTCGTGGGGGTCTCCTCGTACCAGTCGGGGGCCGCGGTGTCGACGATCTGGGCGCTCTCGAACGCATCCGTCACCTGTTTGCGCCACTCGGGCTTGATGGTCTGCCCCACGAAGTCGCGGTAGAAGAGGGTGGCGGAGCTCGAGGGGCGGGAGTGGGCCACGGCCACGAACGTGCCGTCGATCGTGGGCACCCACAGCACGATGTCGGCGAAGGCCAGGTCGGCGAGCAGCTGGCAGTCGCTGACCAGCAGATGCAGCCACTCGACGTCGGCTTCGGTGGAACTGCCGTGGGCGGTGACCAGGTCGCTGAGAGTTGACACGGGTTCTAGCCTACGGTGCTCGAAGTGTGACTCCCGTGACCGCGTTTCCCTACGAACCGGTCACGGGAGTCGTCTGTCTCCGGCCGGGGCTGCGGTAGGTCGGGGGAACGGGCGCCCCGGCCGGAAGAGGGTGCACCTCGCGGTGCGGATACAGTCCATCAGCCGCGGGAGCACGGGTGTTATGAGCAATCTCCACTCAGTCGCTGCCCGGCCGCCGCAGAATCCACAGGGCATAAACGCATCTGGACAAGCCTTGTCGACACTGGTTGAGTAACAGCCTCCGGGGCTGGTGAGCAGTGCTCACCTCCCGAGACGAGCTGCGCTGCGGCGAGGGCTCACCGACCACGAAGGAGTTCCATGAGCGCGCAGATCACCACCCTTCCACCCCGCCCCACGAGGTCGGCGAGACGGCCCCGGCCGCTGGGGCGGGTGGAGGATGGCGATCGCGAGCGGCACTCCGATCCGCCCGACCCGCACTCACGGGCGGTGCCCGATCCGCATCACGACCCGCTGCCCGACCCGCGGCCGCTCGCCGAGAACCTCGCACGGTGCGTGGTCGAGATCCTGGCGGGATCCCGCGATCTGGATCAGATCGCCCGCTGGTTGAGCTCCGACGTGCACGCCCACCTCCTCAAGCGGGTGGTGCTGTCGGCGAGAGCCAGACGGGTGCACGGCGAGGCGCCCTGCCGACCGACCTTCAGCATGGGCAGGGCTGTCGTGTCGGAACCGCGCCCTGGCGTGGTCGAGGCGGTCGTGATCGTGCACGGGCGCGCCCGATCGCGAGCGGTGGCGATCCGACTCGAGCAGCTCGGCCGTCGGTGGCGCGCCAGCGCGATCCACGTGCTCTAGGTCGAGACCGGCACGCAGACCGCGAGCAGAGCTCTAGCGCTTCTTCTTGCCCTGCGCGCGCCGCTGGGCGCGGTTGGCCGAGTCGCCGGCCGTCGAAGATCCGGAACCCGACGAGCCGGAGCCCGACGAACCCTTCGAGCCCTGAGGCTGCGACCGCTGGCCGCTCTTCTGACCGGCACCGGCAGAGGTGCCACCCGAGGCGGACGAGCCCGACGCCGCGTTGGCACCCGAGCCGGCTGCGCCGCCTCTGGCGAACGCACTCGCCACGGGGGCCGCCTTCTCCTCGGCCTTCTGCGCGCGAGCCGTGGCGGCCTGCTCGATCTGGCCCTTCTGGTTGCGCACCTCGACCCCGCCGGAGTCGCTCGGCGCCGAGAAGCTGAGCTTCTCCGGTGCCGGGGTGGCGGGCGTGAGGCCCTTGGCCTCCACCTTGGGAGCGCCCACCTCGGCGGCCGAGGCGTTGACCTCGACCTCGAGGTTGAACAGGAAGCCGACGGTCTCCTCGCGGATCTGGCCCATCATCGACTGGAAGAGCGCGAAGCCCTCGCGCTGGTACTCCACGAGCGGATCGCGCTGCGCCATGGCGCGCAGGCCGATGCCGTCCTTCAGGTAGTCCATCTCGTAGAGGTGGTCGCGCCAGCGGCGGTCGATCACCGAGAGCACCACGCGGCGCTCGAGCTCGCGCATGGCGGGCTCGCCGAGCGTCTCCTCGCGCTTGGCGTAGGCGATCTTGGCGTCGGAGAGGATCTCGCGCGCCACGAACTCGCGGTTGATCCTGCCCTTGCTGCCTGCCTCGGCCACGACCTCGTCGATCGAGATCGAGATGGGGTAGAGCGTCTTGAGCTCGGCCCACAGGGCGTCGAAGTCCCAGTCGTCTCCCGTGCCCGTGGAGGCGTGCTCGGTGATGACCTCGTTGATGACGTCGTCGAGGAAGCGCTGCGTGCGGTCCTGCAGGTTGTCGCCCTCGAGGATGTGGCGGCGGTCGCTGTAGATGGCCTCGCGCTGCCGGTTGAGCACGTCGTCGTACTTCAGCACGTTCTTGCGGATCTCGGCGTTGCGGCCCTCGACCTGCGACTGGGCGCTGCGGATGGCGCGGGAGACGACCTTGGACTCGATGGCCAGGTCGTCCGGCACGTTCGAGCGGCCCATGAGGCTCTCGGCGGCGCCGGCGTTGAAGAGGCGCATGAGGTCGTCGGTGAGCGACAGGTAGAAACGGCTCTCGCCGGGGTCGCCCTGACGACCGCTTCGACCGCGCAGCTGGTTGTCGATGCGTCGCGACTCGTGGCGCTCGGTGCCGAGCACGTAGAGACCGCCGGCCTCCACGACCTTCGCGGCCTCCTCGTCGACCTCGGCCTTGACCGAGCTGAACACCTCGTCCCACGCCGCCTCGTACTCCTCGGGAGTGTCGACGGGGCTGAGGCCACGGGCGTTCATGGCGGTGACCGCGAGGAACTCGGCGTTACCGCCGAGCATGATGTCGGTTCCACGACCGGCCATGTTGGTGGCCACCGTGACCGAGCCGAGACGACCGGCCTGGGCCACGATCGCGGCCTCACGGGCGTGGTTCTTGGCGTTGAGCACCTCGTGGCGCACGCCGCGCTTGGCGAGCAGCCGCGAGAGGTACTCGCTCTTCTCGACGCTCGTGGTGCCGACCAGCACGGGCTGGCCCTTCTCGTGCCGCTCCACGATGTCCTCGACCACCTGGTCGAACTTCGACTGCTCGTTCTTGTAGACGAGGTCGGACTGGTCGATGCGCTTCATCGGCCGGTTCGTGGGGATCGAGACGACGCCGAGCTTGTAGGTGCTCATGAACTCGGCGGCCTCGGTCTCGGCCGTACCCGTCATGCCACCGAGCTTCTCGTAGAGCCGGAAGTAGTTCTGCAGGGTGACCGTGGCGAGGGTCTGGTTCTCGGCCTTGACGGCCACACCCTCCTTGGCCTCGATGGCCTGGTGGATGCCCTCGTTGTAACGACGGCCGGCCAGGATGCGACCGGTGTGCTCGTCGACGATGAGCACCTCGCCGTTCAGCACCACGTAGTCCTTGTCCTTCTTGAACAGGGCCGCTGCCTTGATGGAGTTGTTGAGGAACGAGATGAGCGGGGTGTTGGCCGACTCGTAGAGGTTGTCGATGCCGAGGTAGTCCTCGACCTTCTCGATGCCGGGCTCGAGCACACCCACGGTGCGCTTCTTCTCGTCGACCTCGTAGTCCTCGTCGGGAACGAGCTTCTTGGCGATCTGGGCGAACTCGTTGAACCAGCGGTTGGCCTCGCCCGAGGCGGGGCCGGAGATGATGAGCGGGGTGCGCGCCTCGTCGATGAGGATCGAGTCGACCTCGTCGACGATCGCGAAGAAGTGGCCGCGCTGCACCATGTCGGATGCCTGCCAGGCCATGTTGTCGCGCAGGTAGTCGAAGCCGAACTCGTTGTTGGTGCCGTAGGTGATGTCGGCCTCGTACTGCACCCGGCGCTCGGCAGGGGTCTGGCCGGAGAGGATGCATCCGGTGGTCATGCCGAGGGCGCGGAACACGCGGCCCATGAGCTCGCTCTGGTAGCCGGCGAGGTAGTCGTTCACCGTGATGACGTGCACGCCCTTGCCGGCGATGGCGTTGAGGTAGGCGGCCGTGGTGGCCACGAGGGTCTTGCCCTCACCGGTCTTCATCTCGGCGATGTTGCCGAGGTGCAGGGCGGCTCCACCCATGAGCTGCACGTCGAAGTGGCGGAGCCCCAGGGTGCGGCGCGCGGCCTCGCGCACGGCCGCGAAGGCCTCGGGCAGCAGGTGGTCGAGGCTCTCGCCGCCCTCGTAGCGCTCCCGCAGGCGGGGGGTCTCGTCTTTGAGCTCCTCGTCCGAGAGCGCCTGGAAGTCCTCTTCCAGGGCGTTGATCGCCTTCGCGTAGTTCTGGAGCTTGCGAAGTGTGCGACCCTCGCCGACGCGAAGGACCTTTTCAAGAACTGAGGCCACGGAGTTTCTCCCACTGCAAGTCGTCGCTGCGCTGTCCGCGCAAGCCTAAGACATACTAGTTGCTCATGTCTGAGGGTCGGCGGCAGAGCACCTGAACGACTGCGGAGAGGCTCCGTGGCCCCGGCGACGGCCGTCAGCGGGCCGAGATGCCCACCGTCTCGTTCTCGAGCTCCACGAACGGCACGGCGTTCTGGTCGAGCGCGATCACGCCGTAATCCCAGCCCTTGCGCCGGTAGACCACGCTGGGCCTCTCGGACTCGGAGTCGATGAAGATGTAGAAGTCGTGGCCCACGAGCTCCATGTGGTACAGCGCATCGTCGACCGTCATGGGCTCGGCACCGAACACCTTCTTGCGGATGACAACGGGGCTGTAGGCCTCCTCCTCGGCCTCGGGCGCCTCGGTCTCCTGAGCCGCCACGGCGGGGGCGGATCCGGTGAGCAGCTCCACGCCGGCGGGCTGCACGTCGATCACGGCGAAGCCTCCGGTGGCCGCCTCGTGCAGCGAGACGGGGCGGTGCTGGCCGCGGTGCACCTTCTTGCGGTCCTTCGCCCGGCGCACGCGCTGCATGAGCTTGGCGATGGCGAGGTCGAAGGCGGCGTACTTGTCGCTCGCCGCGCTCTCGGCCCGCACGAGGGGGCCCGGACCGATCAGGGTCAGCTCCACCCGATCGTCTCCGCTCTGCACACCCGCTGCGGAGTTGTGGCGGCTCACTTTGATCTCGAGCACCAGCGCCTTGTCGGCGAGGTGGGCCACCTTCTCGGCCTTCTCGGTCGCGTACTCGCGAAATCGATCCGTGATCCCTAGGTTTCTTCCAGTGATGTTCACGTCCATGGAGACCTCCTAGCCATTGTTGATGGCGCCGGTTCGTCGAAGACGGGACCGTTCGCGCCTTGTGGGCCCCACGCTAGTACGGGCACCCCCACAAGTCACCGTTTAATCTCCTGGCGATCCTCTTGCGTTCACCTGAGCGTCGCCGAGCCTCCCGCGTGTCGTCGCGGCGTGTGCGCCAGGCAAGCCGCCGCCAGCACGCTCCCCCCGGCCCGCACCACCGCCCTCCGCGCCTCGGCGAGCGTGGCTCCCGTGGTGACGACGTCGTCGACGAGAAGCACAGCGCGGCCCGCGAGGGGCCCCTCCGCACGGAGGGCGCCCTGCAGGTTGGCGCGGCGCTCGGCGGCGGACAGACCGGCCTGGTCGCGCACGGCACGCACCACCACGAGTCGCGCGGATCGGGCCGCGGGGTGCCCGGCTCGGCGCAGCAGCTCGTCGACCGGTCGGAAGCCCCTGTGGCGCACGGCCTGCGCCGACGAGGGGATGGGGAGCACGAGCACACCGGGTGGGGGTCGCGCAGCAGCGACCGCCGCGGCGAGCGCGGGGGCGAGCACCCCGAGCACGTCGGTGCGCCCCCGCTCCTTCAGGGCGCCGATCGCACGCGCGGCGACCCCGGCGTACTCGAGCGCCGCCAGCACGGGCGACCCGATCCGCTCGCCACCGGTCATCGCGCCCACCTCTCTCACGTCCGGCACGAGTTCGGCGCGGCACGGCGTGCACATCCCCCACCGCAACCGCACCTCCGCGCCGTCGGCCGCGCACCCGGCGCAGGCCACGGGCACGAGCACGCCGGCCGCCCCGGCCAGCCAGGCGCTCCACCAGGATCCGGGGTCGTGCATGCTCCCCATGGTCGTCGGCGACGGATTGACGAGCGCCCCCGAGACCGGGATGGTGGAGAACGGTCAGTTCTGCACAGCGAGTCGGCCGATGCCCGTGGCGGCGACCTGCCACGCACTCCCCCGCTGCTGCAGCAGGCTCCCGTCGCGGGAGAGCACCCGCAGCCCCTCGAGGTCGTTGCCGCCGGCGATCGTGACGGCTCCTGGCGGCGACCCCAGCGAGCTGCTGCGACCGCCGAGGGTCTGCAGCACGGCACGCGCCTCGCCGGAACCCAGCTCGGTGACCGACGCGACCGAGAGCTGGTCGACCCACGTGGCGTCGAGAGGAGTACCCGTGGACGTCGTGAGCTCCACGGGGCGCCCGAGTCGCTGCGGCACGCCGTCCTGGCTCCGGATGACGGCGGCGACCACGAGCTTCGGCACCCCGTCGACCGAGAGCAGGGCCAGAGCCCTCGTGCCGTCGCGGGAGATCTCGAACGAGGTGATGTCGGAGGCGCCGTCCCAGTTCGTGGGCACGGCCGTGCCCGCGCCGTCAGGACCGAAGACCGTGAGCTCCGTGGGCTGGCCGGTGGGCACCGACCACACGTAGCCGAAGGGGTCGACGGCGGGCGCGATGAGGGAGGGGCGCTGATCGAGCAGCTGCGGCGCCGACCCGCCCCGCACGGCGTGGACCGCGCCGTCGGCCCCGCGCACGGCCGCCGTCTCCGACGACTCGGAGAACGCCGCATCGAGCGGCTGCAGCGACTCCACGCCGGCGCTCACGCCCTCGACCGCGGCCACGCCGTCGCCCGCGAGGTAGCCGAAGGCACCGTCGCGCACCACGAGCGGCCGGGAGTCGACCCTCGTGGAGACCTCGGCGGGCAGCGAGGTGGAGCCGGGGATCGGCACGATGTTCTGGTCGACCGAGATCGCGATGGTGGAGGCGGAGGCCAGGTCGCTGAGGCTCGCCGAGAGCTGACGTTGCATGCGCTGCAGGTCCACCGCATCCGATTGCAGCACGTTGCTCGAGAGCTCCACCTGGGTCTGCCCGCCGGCCGTGACGACCGCGGGGGTGATGGTGCCGTCGGGGAACGCCGTCACCACGGCCCCGTCGCCGAGCCACGCCGAGGGGCCGGCGAGCAGGGCCCGCACCACCCGGGTGCCCACGGCGGTGGAGGTGGGGAACCAGCGCAGGTCGGGCACGAGGTAGGTGAACGTCGGATCGTAGAAGTAGAGGGCGTGCGAGCTGAACACCTGGTCGAAGAAGAGCTCCTCGATGACGATGCCGTCGGCGAGCGCGTTGATGCGCCATTCGCCGTCGACCCGCGTGAACCCGAACTGCAGGGTCGTCGGAGCTCCCGGCGCCGTCTCGGTGTAGGAGCCGTTGCCGTCGACCCTCGCCGCCTCGGAGATGCTCATCTGCAGCGTGGTGTCGTTCAGCGACGAGGTGGGTCGCGGGCCGGAGTCGACCGTGGTGCCCTCGTTGGGCCGCCAGGCGTCGGCGGCGTTCGGAGTGAGGTACCGGCGGGCGATCGCGTAGTCGTCCTGCGGGCTCTTGGCGGCCAGGATGAAGCCGTTGAGGATCTCCTGCTGCGTGGCACCCGCGGTGGGATCCGCGGCGAGGAAGATGACGTCGATGTCGTCGTCGGTGCCGATCGCATCCCCCTCCTCCACCGGCCCGGAACGCGGGATGCCGCTGCAGGCGGCCACCAGCACGAGGAGCAGCACGGCGGCCAGGCCGAGGAGGCCCTTGCGCAGGCGGTCAGTCATGGTCTCTCCCCGTGGGCAGTCCGGCGGGTGGTCTGAGCTCGGCGACAGCGGGCGCCTCCCCGAACGCGTCCGACGGCTCGAGCGGAAGGGGCGACTCGCCGATCATGCGGCCCTGGATGCGCGGCAGCGTGAGCCGGAAGTTCGAGCCGGCGCCCGGCCGCGACCACACCTCGAGCACGCCGCCGTGGAGCGTCGCATCCTCGAGCGAGATGGCGAGCCCGAGCCCTGTGCCTCCGATGGTGCGCTTGCGCGACGGATCGGCGCGCCAGAACCGGTCGAAGACCCGCTCGGCCTCCTCCTCGCTCATGCCGCTGCCGTAGTCGCGCACCGAGAGCGCCACCGACCGCTCGTCGCTGTCGACGCTCACCACGATGGGCTTGCCCTCACCGTGCTCGATCGCGTTGCCGAGGAGGTTGCGCACGATGCGGCGGATGCGGCGGCCGTCGACCTCCGCCTCGAAGTAGCCGCCAGGCGCCACGAGGCGCAGCTGCGAGCCGGCCTGCTCGGCGAGCGACTCCATGCCCTCCACCGCATCCTCGGCCAGGCGCACGAGGTTGGTGGGCTCGGTGTCGAGCGAGGCGGATCCGGCGTCGAAGCGGCTGATCTCGAGCAGGTCGGAGAGCAGCACCTCGAACCTCTCGGTCTGGGTGTGCAGCAGCTCGGCCGTTCGGCCGGTGGCCGGAGGGAACGACTCGCGCTGGTCGTAGAGCACGTCTCCCGCGAGCCGGATGGTGGTGAGCGGGGTGCGCAGCTCGTGCGAGACATCGGAGACGAAGCGCTGCTGCACCTGCGAGAGGTCGGCCAGCTGGGTGATCTGCGACTGCATGCTGTCGGCCATGCCGTTGAACGAGCGGGCCAGCGTGCTGATGACGTCGTCGCCGCGCTCGGGGATGCGCACCTCGAGCTGGCCGGCCGCGAGCTTCTCGCTCGTCTCGGCCGCCACCCGGATGGGCTCCACCACGAGGCGCACGATGAGCCACGCCACCATGCCGATGAGGATGATGAGCGCGAGACCGCCGAGCCACAGTGTCTGCTGCACGAACACGAGCGTCTGATCCGCCTCGGCGAGGTTGTAGCCGATGTAGAGCTCGAACGATCCGGCTCCGGGGATGGTGAGGGGCGACCCCACGATGATGCCGGGATCCGATCCGCCCTGCTCGTTGCCGAGGGGCACGGACTGCCAGTGCTGCTGGGCGCCGTCGGGGGTGTCGGCCACGGACTGCCGGAGCTCCTGGCTGATGACACCCGTGCGGGCGAGCTCGGGGCTCGCGAACGAGAGCACCGTGGTGGTGGGCGAGGTCTCGCCCGGCGTGGCGTAGAGGGCGATGAGCCGGCTCGAGGAGGAGGCGATGATGGCGGACTTGGCCGAGCTGAGCAGCGACAGCGTGGAGGCCTCGCCCGAGGCATCCGCGGAGTCGAAGATGGTCTGCGCGGCGGTCGCGGCGTTCTTGGACTCCACGAGCACCTGGTTGAGGCGCGACTGGAAGAGGTCGTTGCCGATCGAGATCGACATGTAGGTGCCCGTGACCACCACGGCGAGGGTCGAGAGCGCGACCGTGATCACGATCGTGCGGAACTGCAGCGACCGCCTCCACACCCGCACCACCTGGCGGGGCCAGCCCCGCCAGCCCCTGGCACCCTGCACGATGGCGGGGCCCACACGGGTGGTGCGCGGGCGCTCGCTCACGGGAGTGCTCAGGATGCGCCGGCGCGGTAGCCGACGCCGCGCACGGTCATGACGATCTTGGGGTTGTCGGGATCCTCTTCGACCTTCGCGCGCAGCCGCTGCACGTGCACGTTCACCAGGCGGGTGTCTGCCTTGTAGTGGTAGCCCCAGACCTGCTCGAGCAGCATCTCCCTCGTGAAGACCTGCTGGGGCTTGGAGGCGAGCGCGAGCAGCAGGTCGAACTCGAGGGGCGTGAGGTTGACCCGCTCCTCGCCGCGCTTGACCTCGTGGCCGGCCACGTCGAGCGTGAGCTCGCCGACCTGCAGCAGGTCGGGAGTCGAGTCGGGCACGGGGCGGAGACGCGTGCGGATGCGCGCCACGAGCTCCTTGGGGTTGAACGGCTTCACCACGTAGTCGTCGGCGCCGGACTCGAGGCCCTTCACCACGTCTGCCGAGTCGGTGCGCGCCGTGAGCATGATGATGGGAGTGCCGGACTCGGCCCGGATGAGGCCGCAGACCTCGATGCCGTCGAGACCGGGGAGCATGAGGTCGAGCAGCACCAGATCGGGCTTGGCCTCGCGGAACGCGGCGAGCGCCTCGGAGCCGTCGGCGCAGAAGACCGGATCGAAACCCTCGGCGCGCAGCACGATGCCGATCATCTCCGCAAGGGCCGTGTCGTCGTCGACAACGAGAATGCGAGGGTCCATGGCGACCACAGTAGCCGAGCGGCTCAGGGCGGAGGCCGAGAAAACTCCGGGCGAGTGTGAAAGCATGGAGGAGGTAGGACGTGGTCGGTCGACACCGGCGCTGGGGGTTCGAGGGACAGCGATGAGCGAGAACGACACGTGGGCGGCACCAGGGGCCGACAAGGGCGAGCCGAAGAAGGCGCCCGAGCAGCAGCCTGAGCAGCAGGCGCAGGCGACACCGCCGGCACCGCCGCAGCACGGGGAGTACGCGCCGCCATCAGCGCCCCCGGAACAGCCCCAGTACGGGCAGTACGCGCCGCCATCAGCGCCCCCGGCACCGCCGCAGTACGGGGAGTACGCGCCGCCATCAGCGCCCCCGGAACAGCCCCAGTACGGGCAGTACGCGCCGCCATCGGCGCCCCCGGCACAGCCCCAGTACGGGCAGTACACCCCACCGCCTGCGCCTCAGGCGCAGCAGCAGTACGGGCAGTACCCGCCGCCTCCGCCCTACCCGCAGCAGCAGCCGGCGCAGCCGCAGTATGAGCAGCCCTACGGGCAGCCTCAGTACCAGCAGACTCAGTTCGGACAGCCCCAGTACCAGCAGCCGGGCTACCCGCAGCAGCCGTACGGGCAGCCGCAGTACGCGCCTCAGGACGGCACTCCCGCGTGGGCGCAGCAGGGCTACGCGCAGCCCACCGCCACCGGTTGGGCTCCCCCGCCCAAGCCAGGGCTCATCCCGCTGCGCCCCCTCGGTTTCGGCACCCTCCTCGGTGCCCCGTTCCAGGTGGTGCGCCGCAACCCGAAGGCCACCTTCGGCAGCGGCCTGATCGTGCAGCTCCTGATCGTGCTGGTCACGGTGCTCTTCGTGGGTGCCGCCGCCGTCTGGGCCGGCGCCCGCACGGTGTCGGCCGTCGGCAGCGACCTCGACGCCATCGAGGCGGGCAACGTCGCCATCATCGTGGTCTCGCTGCTCGTGCCGCTCGGCCTCTCGCTCTTCGCCTCCGCGCTCCTGCAGGCGGTGCTCGTGCTCGAGGTCTCGCGGGCGACCCTCGGCGAGAAGCGGCGGCTCGGCGAGCTGTGGAAGGCCGCCTTCCGGCGCATCCTGCCGCTCACCGGCTGGTTCGCGCTCATCGCCCTGGCCGTGGTGATCGTGATCGGCATCGTGGTGGGCCTCATCGTGCTCGCGACCGTGCTCGGTGAGACGGGCATCGTGCTCGCCGTCGTCGGCACGGTGCTCGTCGGCCTCGCCGCACTCGTGCTCGGCATCTGGCTCGGCACCAAGCTGGCCCTCGTGCCGAGCCTCATCGTGCTCGAGAAGCTCGGTGTGTTCGCGGCCATGCGGCGCTCGTGGGCGCTCACGAGGGGCAACTTCTGGCGCACCTTCGGGGTGATCGCGCTCGTCTCGGTCATCCTCAACTTCGCCACGCAGATCCTGTCGACGCCGTTCTCGTTCCTCATCCCCATCGTCGCGACGCTCATCGACCCGAACAGCTCCGGCTCGGGGATCGTGGCGATCATCGTGCTGTACTTCGTGTTCCTCGCCTTCACGATCATCCTCTCGGCGCTCACCTCCGTGGTGCAGGCCGCGACGGTCGCCGTGGTCTACCTCGATCTGCGCATGCGGCAGGAGGGCCTCGACATCGAGCTCACCCGCTTCGTGGAGTCGCGGCAGGACGGCGACGAGTCGTGGCCCGACCCCTACCTGCCGCGCCGCAAGGTCTGATCCGCTCCCATGTCGCCCTTCGTTCTCGCTCTGAGCTCGCCCCTGGGCGCGCTCACCGGTCGCGCCCCCGGCGAGGTGCCGGTGGAACCGGATGCGGAGACCGCCAGGGAGTGGCTGCTGGGCGAGCTCAGCAAACCGCCGTACCAGGCCGCTCGTCCGAGCTGGTTCGACCGGGTGGCCCAGGGCATCGGGGAGTGGCTCGACTCGCTGCGGGTGCCTGACGGCGCCGGACTGACGGGGCTCGTGCCGCTCATCGTGGTGCTCGTGGTGGTGGCGCTCATCGTGGTGGCGTTCCTCGTGTTCGGGCGACCGCGCCTCAACCGGCGCAGCCAGGTGCAGCCGGGGTCGCTCTTCGGCGCCGACGACGCCAGGTCGGCAGCTGAGCTGCGGGCCTCGGCGGCCCGCGCCGCCGCCCAGGGCGACTTCACGGTGGCCGTGGAGGAGGCGTTCCGCGCCCTCGCCCGCCAGTTGGCCGAGCGCACCGTGGTGCTCACGGCCCCCGGCACCACCGCCCGCGACTTCGCCGGGCGGGCGGGTGAGGCGTTCCCCTCCCGACGCGATGAGCTCGTGGGCTGCGCGCTGCTCTTCGACGGTGTGCGCTACCTCGGCGAGACTGGCACCCACGCGCAGTACGACCGCGTGACCGCTCTCGACCGGCAGCTGCAGAACGAGGGGCCGGTGGCGATGGATCGCGTCGACCACGAGGTCGTGCGGTGAGCCTCGGAACCACGGGAGCGCCGGCCGTCGCTACCGCGGAGACACCGCGCGTGCGCTCCACCGCGCGTCGCGCCGTCTTCTGGGTCGTCGTGGTCGTGGCCGCCCTCGTGGTGGCCGTGCTCACCGTGGTGCTCGGGGCATCCGCCACTCCCGACACCGACAGGTACTCGATCGAGAACGCCGGCCCCACCGGATCGCGCGCCGTGGCCGAGGTGCTCAGGCAGCAGGGCGTCGACGTGGTGGGGGCGGCGAGCCTCGAGGAGGCCACGGCGGCCCTCGACGGCGCCGGCGGCTCCGGCGGCGCGGGTGCCGACGCCACGCTGCTCGTGGCCGACGTCTACGGCTACCTCGACGACGACCGCCGCGCCGAGCTCGCCGACCTCGTGCGCTCCAGCGGGGCCGACCTCGTGCTCGTCGAGCCGTGGTCGAGCGACCTCGACGTGCTGGCGCCCGGCATCGCCAATGCGGGATCGCCCGAGGGCGACGACATCCTCGAGGCCGGCAGCGGTTGCGGCATCGAGGCCGCCGAGCGCGGGGGCACCATCACCGCACCCAACGCCACCTACCGCCCGGTCGCCGCGGGCGGAGACGCGAACGGCGGCGAGGTCGACACGTGCTTCCTGGCCGGATCGGGCGACTCCGGCGACGCCTTCGCGCTCATCCGCTCGACCACCGCGAACGGCACCGTCACGGTCTTCGGGGGCGGCGACTCGCTCACCAACGGCCTCGTGGCGCAGGAGGGCAATGCGGCTCTAGCGCTCGGCCTGCTCGGTGGCGACGAGACGCTCGTCTGGTACATCCCCGGCTACGACGATCTCGCCCTGGACGGCGAGGCCCCCGAGACCCTCGGAACCCTCACGCCGGTGTGGGTGACCCCCGTGCTGCTGCTCCTCATCCTCACCACGATCGCGGCCGGCATCTGGCGCGGGCGGCGCTTCGGCCCCGTGGTGGTGGAGAACCTGCCGGTCACGGTGCGCGCGAGCGAGACCATGGAGGGCAGGGCCCGGCTCTACGCCAAGCACAGCGCGCACGGGCGGGCGCTCGACGCCGTGCGCATCGGCACGATCACCCGGCTGACCTCGATGCTCGCTCTGCCGCGGTATGCGGGGGTGGTGGAGGTGAGCCGCTCGGTCGCCGCCGTGACGGGCCGGCACGTCGACGAGGTCTACGACACGATCGTGGGCGCGGTGCCGCGCTCGGAGGCCGAGCTGCTCGCGCTCTCCGACCGGCTGCTCCTGCTCGAGCAGGAGGTGAGCCGTGCCACCACCCCGCGCTGACGCCGCGCGACCGGATGACCGGAGCGGCTCCCGAGACAGCACCAGAGACAGCCCCATGACAGTGAGGACAGGCCGATGACAGACACCACCACCCCCGCGGGAGCGCCGTACGGCGAGCCGCAGCAGTACAGCCCCGAGCAGCTGCGGCAGAGCCTCGCGCGCGTGCGGGCCGAGGTGGGCAAGGCGGTCGTGGGCCAGGACGGCGCCGTCACGGGCCTCATCATCGCGCTGCTGGCCCGCGGCCACGTGCTGCTCGAGGGTGTGCCCGGTGTGGCCAAGACACTGCTCGTGCGCTCGCTCAGCCAGGCGCTCAGCCTCGACACCAAGCGTGTGCAGTTCACCCCCGACCTCATGCCGGGCGACATCACCGGATCGCTCATCTACGACGCCAAGGCCGGCGAGTTCTCGTTCCGCGAGGGGCCGGTGTTCACCAACATCCTGCTCGCCGACGAGATCAACCGCACTCCCCCCAAGACCCAGTCGGCCCTGCTCGAGGCCATGGAGGAGCGGCAGGTGAGCGCCGACGGCGTGACGCGGGCGCTGCCCGATCCGTTCCTCGTGGCGGCCACGCAGAACCCCATCGAGTACGAGGGCACCTACACGCTGCCCGAGGCGCAGCTCGACCGTTTCCTGCTCAAGCTCGTGCTCGACCTGCCCGAGCGCGACAACGAGGTCTCGGTGCTCGAGCGCCACGCCAACGGCTTCAACCCGCGCGACCTCGTGGCCGCGGGCGTCACCCCCGTGCTGAGCGCGGCCGAGCTCACCGCGGCCCAGCAGGCGGTGCTCGGGGTGCAGGCCTCGCCCGACGTGCTGGCCTACATCGTGGACCTCGCCCGGGCCACGCGGCAGAGCCCCTCGGTGAAGCTCGGGGTGAGCCCTCGCGGCTCCACCGCGCTGCTCGCCTCCGCGAAGGCCTGGGCGTGGCTCAACGGATCCCCCGGCATCACGCCCGACCACGTGCAGGCGATGGTGCTGCCGGTGCTCCGCCACCGCATCCAGCTGCGGCCGGAGGCGGAGCTCGAGGGCGTCTCCGTCGACGCGATCCTCCGCAGCATCCTCACGCAGGTGCGGGTGCCCATTTGATCAGGGTGCTGGCTGCGCCAGAAACCTCTCGCCTTCGGCGAGGGGCTTCTGGCGGTCGCGCCGGTCCCTGCCCGGCGCGAGGGGGCGTGTTCGGCTCCGGTCGCTGGCGCGGCCGGGGCCTCACCTTGGGTCGTCGAGTGGGCCCCGTTGCGTTCTGCTACGTCGGGGCTCGTCGGGTGGGCGCTGTTGCGTTCGGGCCTGGCTCGGGGCGGGGCTCGGCGTGAGTGTTTCTGGGCGGTTCGTGGGGCTGCTGGCTGCTGGGGTGGTGCCTGTGGTGCTGCTCGGGGAGATCTACGGGGAGCCGTATGCGGCGCTGCTCGGGTGGATCGGGCTGCTCGTGGTTCTTCTCGTCGTGGATCTGCTCGTGGCGGCGTCGCCCCGGGCGCTCGCGCTCGAGCGGGTGCTGCCTGCTCGCGTGCGGCTCGGTGAGACGACGTCGAGCACCCTCTACATCACGAACACCGGATCGCGCACCCTGCGCGCGATCGTGCGCGACGCCTGGCAGCCCTCGGCGGGGGCGTCGACGACGCGCACCCGCGTCGGCATCCCCGGCGGCGAGCGTCGTGCCATCACCATCGGCCTGACCCCGTTCCGGCGGGGCGAGCGGCGCACCGAGCGCGTCACCGTGCGCTCATTCGGGCCTCTCGGGCTCGCCGCCCGGCAGACGACCCTGCGCTCCGAGGGGCGCATCCGCGTGCTGCCTCCCTTCAACTCGCGAAAGCACCTGCCCTCGAGGCTTGCCCGGCTGCGGGAGCTCGACGGGCGCACGAGCGTGATGATCCGCGGGCAGGGCACCGAGTTCGACAGCCTGCGCGAGTACGTGCGCGGCGATGACGTGCGCTCGATCGACTGGCGCGCCACCGCCAGGCACACCGACGTGATGGTGCGCACGTGGCGACCCGAGCGGGATCGGCGGGTGGTGATCGTGATCGACACCGGCCGCACCCAGGCCGCGCGCATCGACGACGAGCCGCGCATCGACACCGCCTTCGAGAGCGCGCTGCTGCTCGCCGCGCTCGCCTCGAGGGCGGGCGACCGCGTGGACCTCATCATGTACGACAGGCGACTGCGCGGGCGCGTGCACGGTGCCTCAGGGCCGGAGCTGCTCTCGCGCATGGTCGACGCGATGGCGCCGGTGGAGCCAGACCTCATCGAGATGGACTGGACGGCGGTGCCCGGCCTCGTGCGGCAGGTCACCACGCAGCGTTCGCTCGTGGTGCTGGCGACGGCGATCGACTCCCCCGGCATCTCGAGGGAGCTCATGGCGATCGTGCCGCAGCTCACCCGCAACCACACGGTGCTCGTGACCTCGGTGACCGACCCCGACGTGGCGGCCGGAGTGCTCCGCCGCACCGACCGCGAAGAGGTCTACCGCGCCGCGGCCGCCGAGCGAGCCCTCCTCGACGTGGCCCGAGTCACCACGGTCCTCAAACGCTACGGAGCCGACGTCATCACAGGCGCCCCAGCCGACCTCCCGCCGGCCCTGGCAGACCGCTACCTAGCCTTGAAGGCCGCCGGCAGGCTCTAGCCACCACGGCAGCAGCACCGGGAGAAACCCACCCCCAACACCGCACCACCGCGCAAGCCACAACGCGACCAGGCCCTACCCAACGACCCAAGGTGAGACCGACGCCGCGAAGCGACGTCGGCCTCACATGTCGCCTGCGCCGCACAGGGGGCGGCGCAGCAAAACCCCGTTTCTGCTGCGGGGGCCGTGCTTCGCGCGGCCTCCGCAGGCTGCGCCGCCGCTTCTGCGGCGCAGCGCGACATGTGAGCGGCCGGTCGCTTCGCGGCCAACCGCTCACCTTGGGTCGTCGAGTACGGCCTGTTGCGAATTCAGCCGGCCACTAGTTGTTTCGCGCCTGCTTCGAACTCTTCGAGGTCGCCGGTGTGGCCTGCCTTGGCCGCGCGGCCGCCGATGAACAGCATGTAGAACAAGAACGCCCCCAGCGCCAGCGCCCCGATGCCGATCTTCACCGTCCACGGCCACGGCGCCGGCGTCACGTACCCCTCGATGACTCCCGAGACGAAGAGCACGAACACGAGGCCCACCGCCACGGTGAAGAGCGACCGCCCGTTCTCGGCGAGGGACTGGCCGCGGGTGCGCGCACCCGGCGCCACCCACGCCCAGAAGATGCGCAGCCCCGCCGCAGCGGCCACGAAGATGGCCGTGAGCTCGAGCAGACCGTGCGGCATGATGTAGAGGAAGAACGTGTCGCCCTGGCCGAACTCGAACATGACGGCCGCGTTGACGCCGAGGTTCTGGGCGTTCTGGATGATCACGTACGGCACGAAGATGCCCAGGATGCCGAACGCGATGCACTGCGCCGCGATCCAGGCGTTGTTCGTCCACACGAGCCCTGTGAACGACGCCGCAGGGTTCTCGGAGTAGTAGTCCACGAAGTCCTCGTCGGCGAGCTTCTGCAGATCCTCGTTGTCGCCGAGCGCGGCCATGACCGCGGGGTTCTGCGAGATCCACACCGCGTAGAGCGCGGCGATCACCACGGTGGCCAACGCCACGGCGAGCGTGAGCCAGCGCAAGCGGTACAGGGCCGCCGGCAGGTGGATGGCGAAGAACATCGGGATCTGGCGGAGGATGTTGGCTCCGGCACCCGTGAACCGCAGGCGGGCCCGCGAAAGCGAAACCGACAGTCGGTCGCCCTGACGCGTGGACCCCGCAACGGTCTTGATGGCGGAGAGCTGGGTGGCACCCGACTGGTAGCGCTCGATCAGCTCGTCGGCCTCCCGGCCCGAGTACTCCCGCCGTCGACCGAGTTCATCGAGACGATCCCATTCATCTCGATGGGCGGCGGAGTAGGCGTCGAGGTCCATCTGCTTAAATGATAGGCATGACTGAGGCGTATGCCGACGACGAACTTCTCACCGGCGAGGCGGTGGCACTCGATGTGCGCCCCGCGAGCTTCCTGCTGCGCAGCGCGAGCGGCGCGATCGACTTCCTCGTGTCGGTGGTGCCACTGGCCGTCACCCTCTATGTCTTCTTCGGTGTGCTGTTCGCCGGCGAGGGCATCGACCAGGCTCTCGGCCAGGCGCTCTTCACGGCACTGCTCGTGGGCTTCCTGGTGGTGCTGCCCATCGTGGTCGAGGTGGCCTCCCGCGGGCGCTCGCTCGGCAAGCTCGTGATCGGCGCCCGCATCGTGCGCGACGACGGCGGGGCCATCTCGCTCCGGCACTCCGTCATCCGGGGCCTCACGGGCTTTCTCGAGATCTTCTCCACCCTCGGCTCGATCGCCTTCATGAGCTCGCTGCTCAACTCCCGCTCGAAGCGGCTCGGCGACCTGCTCGCCGGCACCTACAGCCAGCACGAGCGGGTTCCGGCCGCCCTGCCCTTCGATGTGGCGGTGCCGCCGCCCCTCGTCGTCTGGTCGCAGACGGCGGATGTGGCGAAGCTGCCCGATCGACTGTCACGGCGCGTGGTGCAGTTCCTCACCCAGGCCGGCAGCATGACGCCGGCCACGAGCGAGCGGCTCTCCGCCGAGCTCGCGGGCGAGGTGGCACCCTACGTGGCGCCGATCCCGAACGTGCACCCGCACCTGTTCCTGCTGGGCGTGGCCGCGATGCGCCGCGACCGGGAGTACCGCGCGCTCATGATCGAGCGCGAGCGCCTCGCGACGGTCGATCCGGTGCTGCACGGCCTGCCGAACGGCTTCCCCGACCGCTAGCGCTGAGCGGCCGGGGGGCCGCTGCTAGTAGCGGTAGTGGTCGACCTTGTACGGTCCGTCGACGGCCACACCGATGTAGGCGGCCTGCTCGGGCCGCAGCGTCGTGAGCTCCACGCCGAGGGCGTCGAGGTGCAGGCGCGCGACCTTCTCGTCGAGGTGCTTCGGCAGCACGTACACGCCGATCGGGTAGTTCTCGGGGGTCACGAAGAGCTCGATCTGCGCGAGCACCTGGTTGGTGAACGAGTTGCTCATCACGAAGCTCGGGTGGCCCGTGGCGTTGCCGAGGTTCATGAGACGGCCCTCGGAGAGCACGAGCACGCTGCGACCGGTAGGCAGTCGCCACTCGTGCACCTGCGGCTTGATCTCGACCTTCTCGGCGCCGGGCACCTTGGCGAGGCCCGCCATGTCGATCTCGTTGTCGAAGTGGCCCACGTTCGCGATGATCGCGAGGTGCTTCATGGCGAGGATGTCGTCGACCCCGATGACGTTGACGTTGCCGGTGCCGGTCACGAAGATGTCGACCTCCGAGATGACCGACTCGAGCCGCGCCACCTGGAAGCCGTCCATGGCCGCCTGCAACGCGCAGATCGGGTCGACCTCGGAGACGATCACGCGAGCGCCCTGGCCCTTGAGCGCCTCGGCGGCGCCCTTGCCCACGTCGCCGTAGCCGACCACGAACGCGACCTTGCCGCCCATGAGCACGTCGGTGGCGCGGTTGAGGCCGTCCGGGAGCGAGTGGCGGATGCCGTACTTGTTGTCGAACTTCGACTTGGTGACCGAGTCGTTGACGTTGATGGCCGGGAAGAGCAGCTGCCCGGCGGCGGCCAGCTCGTAGAGGCGGTGCACACCCGTGGTGGTCTCCTCGGAGACGCCCTTGATCTCGGCGGCGATGCGCGTGAAGCGATCCGGGGTGGAGGCGATCGAGGCGCGCAGCAGGTCGAGAATGACCGCGTACTCCTCGCTGTCGTCTGCACCCGTCTCGGGCACGGCACCGGCGAGCTCGAACTCGCGGCCCTTGTGCACGAGCAGGGTGGCGTCTCCGCCGTCGTCGAGGATCATGTTCGGGCCGATCCACTCGACCGGAACCCCGGCCTCCGCCTCGGCGGCGGCCTCGGCCGACCAGTCGAAGGCGCGGTCGGTGCACCACCAGTACTCCTCGAGCGTCTCGCCCTTCCAGGCGAACACGGGAACGCCGGCGGGCTCCTCGACGGTGCCGGTGGGGCCCACGACCATGGCGGCTGCCGCTTCATCTTGCGTGGAGAAGATGTTGCAGCTCACCCAGCGCACCTGAGCGCCGAGGGCCGTGAGGGTCTCGATGAGCACCGCGGTCTGCACCGTCATGTGCAGCGAGCCCATGATGCGCGCGCCGGCGAGCGGCTGCGTGGGGCCGAACTCCTCGCGGAGGGCCATGAGCCCTGGCATCTCGTTCTCGGCGAGTCGGATCTGGTGGCGGCCGGCCTCCGCGAGCGAGAGGTCGCGCACCTTGAAGGGAACGGCGACACCGGTGGTCGGGGCGAGGGTGGCAGAAGTCATGCCCTCATTCTCGCAGATGAGGATGCATTGCGGCCGTGAGCGGCGCACCGCGTCGCGCGCCCGCCGGGCGGCTCAGCCTGCGGGGACGTGCCGCAGCACCTGCCAGCCCTGCGGGGCCGTGAGGCGCTCGATGTGGCGCGCGCACAGGTCGTAGGTGTGCGGCTCCGCGATGGGGCTCAGCGGCCCCACGACGATCATGGAATCGGCGTAGTCGTAGGTGAGCGTGGTGGTGGCCTCACCTCGGCACGAGGGCCTGGAGCATTCCCGGTTCGTCATCGGATCGAGCCTACCCGCGGGCCCCCCGACGCCCCGCAAGGCGCACGCGTGTCGCGCGCCGCCTCTCCGACCGCGCATCCGCCTAGACTTGCCGCATGCCCAGGTCTCGTCGAGCGCCGCGTTCCGCGGCCGTCAGGGCTCGCACACGCAGCAGGCACGGGCGTGAGCTGCGCTCCTCCGCCACCGGCCCGCACCTGCCCTTCCTGCGCACCCGACTCGACCTGTTCGAGTCGACGGTCGCCTCCACCGCCGAGTACCTGCGGAGCATGTGGCCCAACGAGCTCGCGACCGTGAGCTTCGAGGTGGCGCCGATGCCCTTCGGCTCGTTCGGATCTCCCGACCACGTGGACCGCTGGTCGGTCACGAAGAACCGGGTCATCATGTTCCGGCTCCCGATCGAGCGGATGTCGCACCTGCACCGCGACGACGAGGTGCACAAGCGGCTCGCGATCGAGTCGTGCGTGTTCCGGGCCGTGGCGGAGCTGCTGGGCAAGGATCCGTGGGATCTCGCGCCCGACCGCTTCCGGCACTTCTGAGCCGGCGCCCTACGGGTAGACGACCACCGACGACGCCGCGGGGTTCGGCGGCGAGACGGCGTACGACGACGACTGGCCGTCGGCGAAGTAGGTGACCGTTGCCGACACGGGGGCCGAGGAGGTGACCGTGTAGGAGGATCCGGCGACGAGGGGCACGTACCGGCCGCCCGGCACGATCGTGACGGCGGTGACCGCTCCGGTCTGGTCGGTCATCGTGACCTCGGCGGGGGCGTCGTCGACCGTGACGAGGTGCAGTCGCGGGCTCGGACCGTCGGCGTTGGCCACGAAGAAGCGACCGTCGAGCGGCTGCAGCGACTGGTACCAGGCGAAGTCGAGGCTCTCGTTGCCGATCGTGGAGGTGCGGGCGCCCATGACGAACGGCACATCCGACTCGGCCTCGATGGTGTACACGCCGTCGGGGATGTCCTGCAGCGGGAACTCGGTGACGACGCCGGGGGTGAGACCCACCTGGTACTCCGTCTGCGCACCGCCGTCGCGCTCCTCGGCGACACGGATGGTGACCGAGGCGGGCTCGCTGCCCGGCACGAACAGGCGCAGCACGCTCTGCAGGTCGGAGTAGTCGGCATCAGCGAGTCGCTCGGAGATGGTTGAGGTACCCGAGACCCGCACACCCGAGACGGTCTGCGAGGGGGCGGGCGGGGCGGTGGCGCCCGCGAGCTCCACTCCGCCGGGCTCGAGACCGCGCACGATGCTCTGCTGCACGGCCGCGGTGACCGCGCCCACGCTCGCCACCACGTGCACGACGGGGGCGGAGACATCCGGAGCGAGACCGGCGAGCGAGAGGATGCGGGTGGACCGCGCGGCCACGTCGATGTTCTGGGCGCCGGGAGAATCGATGGCGCCGGCGTCGCCGTAGATGGTGAGGTCGACGACGCTCGCGACGTCACCGGGGTTGGAGAGGATGACGAAGCTCGTGCGACCCACCGTGGTGGAGCCGGCCACGAGCCAGCTGTCGGCGCTCGCCTCACCGCACGCCGTGGCGGCGAGGCCGACGAGCTCGGGGGTGGCGACGCTCTGCGACTGGGCGGCGGCGAAGAGGGTGCCGGCGTCGGCCGGGTCGGCCGGGTCGCCCTGGGCGGCGGCGAGGGCGATGCGGGCCGGGGCCGTGGTCTCGTTCGTGATGACGTCGTCGGGCGAGAGCAGGGAGGATCGGTCGAGCGCGACCGCCGGGTCGGATGCGGCGGCGAAGACGGTGGTGGTGCCCACGCTCGAGATGGCGGTGGCGTCGGCACCGGTGTCGTCGGAGAGTCGCACGAGGGGCCCGGCGCACGCGCGGACCTCTTCGGCCGGGGCCGGATCGACGGAGAAGGAGGCGGGCACGGCGCTCACCTCGGGCAGAGGGAGCACCACGGTGGCGGCGGCGACCGCCACGAGGGCGGCTGCGGCGACGATCCCGGTGACGATGCGCGCGCCGGTGGCGACGAGCTTGCGATCAGCGGCCATCGGTCGGTCCCTCCTCGGGAGTGGGGGTTCTCGGGGCGTCGGGAGCCTGTGTGCCGGATCCGGTGGTGCCGGTGCCGGTGGTGGGGCGCCCGACGTGGAAGCCCGCCTGCTCGGCGGCCTGGCGGTCCAGGGCCTCGCGGATGCTCAGCACGGTCTCGTCGTTGGGGTCGTAGTCGTCGTACCCGGCCGCGGTGGAGGACTCCTCCGCCGCTGGGGCGGACTCTGCAGCTGGCTCGGGCTCGGGCTCGGGCTCGGGGGCCGGCTCGGGCTCGATGAAGACCACGGGCTCGGCGTTCTCCTGCGGGTGGGGAGAGTCGGAGACGGGCTCGCCTTCACCTTCGGGCGCCGGCTCGACGAAGAGCACGTCGTCGGGTGCCGATGAGGGCGCCGGTGCCGGTTGCGCTTCCGGCTCGGTCGAGGGGCGCTCGTCTGTGACGTACTCGGCGGCGTAGGTGCCTGCCGCCGTCTTCACGGGTTCGGCGGCCGCGACCGGCTGGCCCGGCGCGACCGAGTCGGCCTCTGAGGGGACCGGCTCGCTGTCCGTCGCCTGGTCGCTCTCGGCGCCGTGCTGGCGGGAGGCGAGCACGGCCGCGGCGATCGCGGCGCTCGGCGCCGCCTCGGGCAGTTCGGGATGGCCGGGGGTGGGGCGGGCACCGGCGCCTGCGCGCCCGGGCTCGTCGCGTCCGGGCTCGTCGCGCACGGGCTCGTCGCGCCCGGCATCGGCAGCGACGCCGTCGGGGGTGTCGAGGGATTCGGGCTCCTCGCCCACGGCGACGCGGTCGTCGTGCTCGGTGCCCTTCTCCTCGGCCAGCTGCTCCTCGGCGGAGTCGGCCGAGGCCACGTGCGCCGTTCCGCTCACGGCCCGGCTGCCCTGCACCTGCAGTCGCCCGGCCGGCAGGGCCAGCAGCAGTGCGATGCCGAACACGAAGGCCTGCACCACGAGCACGAGCACTCCGAAGGGCGTGCCCGTGTTGGTGGGCGTGGGCGCCTGCAGCGTGGCGAGCGTGCCGTCGCCGGAGACCTGCCACAGCGCACCGGCGAAGGTGTCGCCGATGAACGTCAGCTGCGCGTTGCTGTTGAGCGCGCTCGTGGTGCGCGAGACGATGGCCTGCGAGGCCGACGACGACGCATCGGACGCCGAGGGGTCGGTCTCCGCCGCCGGCTCCAGCAGCACGAACTCGATGCCGAGCGCGGTGAGGCGCTCCGAGACCTCAGCACCGCTGATGGAGGCCGCGTTGCCCACGATCTCGGCGATCTCGGCGCGGTTGCTGAGCTCATCCGCCCCTGCACCCGATGCCGCTCGAGAACCGGCGCTGCCGCCGCCCGCTTCGGCCGCGTAGTCGGCGGTGGAGGCGAGCGTGGACTGCTGCGACAGCGTGGGCCCTGCCCCGTGCACCACGGTCGCGCCGAGCGCGCCGTCGGCCTGCGGGACGAGCCGCAGGGTGCCGACACGGGGGTTGGTGGCCGATTCGGCCGTGACGTAGGCGGGCAGCTCACGGCCGTCGCCCGGCACGACCTGGGCGGTGCCGAGCAGCACCCCGAGCCCCATGGGCAGTGCGAGCACGCCCACGGCGATCGTGGCGACCACGGCGGGCACACCCGTGAAGCGGGGCAGCGCGGCGAGCCCGAAGACCGCGGCACCGCTGAGACCGAGCCAGTACAGGCTGAGACCGGATCCGGGCCAGATGGTCACGGCCTCGGCGCTCGACGTGGCGAGGGCGAGCTGGCCGGCGAGCACGGCGGTGGCGAATCCCACGATGGCGATCACCATGCTGATGACCGGCCGGTAAGAGCCGGGCAGCACGAGCGCGGCCAGGGCCAGCAGGCCGAGCGGCACGGTGAGCACGGCCACCACGACGAGCACGGCGCCCGAGTCGATCCCGACGCCGCCGGCGAGCGACTCCCAGCCGCCGAGGCCGGTCTTCGGCAGTCCGAGCAGCAGCTCGAGCACCGGCACCTGATCGCGGGCGACGGGCAGGCCGGGGTCGGCGAGGAGCGCGAGGGGTGTGCCCCGCTCGATCTGGTCGATGATGAGCGGCCCGAACAGCGCGAGGGCCGGGATCGGGATGCCGATGAGCCGCATCACGTTGCGGCGGCTCGCGACGGTGGCCACGATCCAGAGCAGCACGAGGGCGGGCAGCAGCGAGGGTGACACCGCGAGCACGGCGGCGAAGAGGATGGAGGCCATGGCCGACGCCGACCAGGAGCGCGGGGCGGCGAGCACGGCCAGCACGAGCCACGGCAGCAGCAGGTGGGCGAGGATCGCGCCGATCTGGCCGGAGTCGAGTGCCCCGAGGAACGGCGGCGCCACCACCCACAGCACGGCCGCGACGCTGCGGAGGAGCGGTCGCTCGGTGAGGTGCGCGGCCAGGAACCAGCCCGCGAGAGCCGCGAGCGGCAGAGCCAGCAGGTAGAGGCCCACGATGGCGAGCGAGGGCGACCAGAAGGTGAGGGATCCGATGACGGCGATCACCGCGGCGAACGGATCGGCGGCACCCACGAACCCGAGGCCCGTGTCGCGGAACCCGGTGCCGATCTGCGCCCACAGCCCGCCCGCGGTCGGATCGAGCGGCAGCGCTCCCCCGCCCGTGATGGCGGAGGCCCCGAAGACGGGGATGAACGCCACGAGCCCCACGAGGAGCGCCACGAGCACCGTGACGACACCGCCGGAGGAGATGAACTGGATGCGGTCGCGTGCGCCGCGCAGGTAGGTGAGGGCGATCTCGCGCTGCAGCGAGCGGCGTCGACGGATCTCGTCTCCCGGCATGCGGAGGGGCGCGATGGCCTTCCACCCCACGCGCTTGGAGGCCTTGAGCCGCTTGCGCGCCTCGCCGATCCGCGATCCGAAGGCCGTCTTGAACGCAGCGGCGAACTCGCCGCCGATGGCGCCCGGCTGCTTGCGCACGAGCTGGAAGAGCGACCGCGCGATGGCGAGCGGAACGAGCGAGAGCCAGTGGAAGACCACGGCGAAGGGAGGTGCATAGACGAGCCTGCGGTGAAGCTGGGCGGCACGGCGGGCGGTCTGGCGCTTGCGACGCACCGAGCCCCTGGTGGAGCGGCCGGGATCGGAGAAGCCGTCGCCGTCGGTGGCCACGCGGGCGGCGGGCACCGCCATGACGCGGTGGCCGGCGAGGCGCACGCGGATGGAGAAGTCGAGCGCGTTGTCGGCCGTGGGCAGTGCGGGGTCGAACCCGCCCACCTCGTTCCACACCGTGTGCCGCACGAGCAGGCCGGCGGCACCCATGCCGAGCACGTCGCTCAAGCGGTCGTGCTGCGCCTGGTCGAGCTCGGTCTCGACGATCGGCACGCTCGCGCCGAGGCTCGTGATGGTCTCGCCGAACTCGGCGATGTAGTTGCGGTCGCTCCACTCCATCTGCTTGGGGCCGGCGGCGGCCACGGAGGGGTTGACCTCCACGGCGGCCAGGAGGGCCGCGAGGGCATCCGGCTCGGGAGCGGTGTCGTGGGCGAGCAGCCAGAGCCACTCGTTCTCGCTCTCGGGCGGGGGCGCCACACCGAGGGCGTGCTGGATGGCGGTGCCGAAGCTCAGCCGGCTGGACTCCGAGATGAAGCGTGTGGGCTGGGCGGCCGCGAGGAGCGAGGAGGAGGCGTCGGTCGACGCGCAGTCCACCACCACGAGCGCGTCGGGCGCGCGGGTCTGCGCCGCGATCGCTTCTAAGGTGCGCGGAAGGTGGTCGGCTCCGTTGGAGGCGACGAGAACGGCTGTGACTCGGGCGTGCATCGCACTGACCCTAAGCGACCGGCCCAGCGGGGGGCCGGTGCCTTATCGGCGTGCCGGTTTCTTATGAATCCCGTGTGAGGGACCGCGCCGCAGAAGCGGCGGCGCGGAATCTGGTCAGACTGCGCGTTTGCGCAGCTTGCGGCGTTCGCGCTCGGAGAGGCCGCCCCAGATGCCGAAGCGCTCGTCGTTCTGCAGCGCGTAGTCGAGGCACTGGGCCTTGACCTCGCACGAGGTGCAGATGCGCTTGGCGTCTCGCGTGGAGCCGCCCTTCTCCGGGAAGAAGGCCTCGGGATCGGTCTGGGCGCACAGCGAATCAGCCTGCCAGGCGAGCTGGTTGTCGTCGTCTTCGGCGATCGGCTTGCGCACACCGGGAACACCGAGACTGACCGGGTCGACGAACCAGTCGTCCGGGACGCCTGAGCGATACTCTGACAATGCCATATCACGCTCCACCCTCTGATCTCGTCTGCGACCTGCCGACAACCCCGTGTGCCTAATTACACCGGTGTAGTTCGCCTGAGTCAAGTCGCGGATGGTAAACCCTCAACTCTGCCTTAAGGGTTGCGACACGGCGGCGCGAGGCCGCGTTCGGCGGGGCCATGGACATTCTTCAGCGGATGTCGATATTCTGCCAGAATGCTCTCGAAAGTCGTTCTCCTGGCCATCCCCGGCGTCGCCCCGTTCGAGTTCGGCGTGGTGTGCGAGGTGTTCGGCATCGACCGCACTGAGCACGGCGGCCCCCGGTTCGACTTCTCCATCATCACAGCCGAGCCCGGGCCCGTGCCCACGAGCGTCGGCTACGACATGATCATCTCCGAGGGGCTCGAGAAGGCCGCGGAGGCCGACCTCATCGCCGTTCCCGCGCACAGGATCGACGACGAGGTGCACCCCGAGGTCGTGCGTGTGCTGCAGGAGGCCGCCGCCCGCGGTGCCTGGATCCTCAGCATCTGCAGCGGAGCCTTCACCCTCGCCAGGGCCGGTCTGCTGAGCGGCCGCTCCGCCACCACGCACTGGATGCACGCCGAGAGGCTCGCCGCCGAGTTCCCCGACATCGCGGTCGACCCCGACGTGCTCTTCGTGGAGGACGGCCGCATCATCTCGAGTGCGGGCACGGCCTCGGGCATCGACGCCTGCCTGCACCTTATCCGCACCGAGCTCGGCGCCTCGGCGGCCAACGTGGTGGCCCGGCGCATGGTGGTGCCGCCACAGCGAGCCGGTGGGCAGTCGCAGTACATCGCCACCCCCGTCAAGGAGAGCCGCAGCGACTCGTTCGCCGAGGTCACGGCGTGGATGCTCGAGCACCTCGACCAGGAACTGACCATCGACGAGCTCGCCCGCAGGGCCCTCATGTCGCCGCGCACCTTCGCGCGTCGCTTCAAGGCGGATCTCGGCACCACCCCCGGCGCCTGGCTCAACCGTCAGCGCCTGCTGCGGGCCCAGCAGCTGCTCGAGGAGAGCGGATCGGGTCTCGACGCCATCGCCGCGGAGGCGGGCTTCGGCACCGCGGCGGTCATGCGCCACCACTTCGCGAAGACGCTCGACACCACGCCGGCGGCCTACCGCCGCACGTTCTCGGTGCGCCTCAGCGCGTGAGCTGACCGGGGGCCGCCACGAAGGCGATGCCCTCGCCCGTGAACGAGAGCTGACCCTCGTCGGGCGTGACGTACACGGATCCGCCGCGCACGAGCACCGCGTCATCCGAGGCGCCCCGCACGGTGAGCGCGCCCGAGATGCACAGCACGATGGCGGGGCCGGCGGGGTCGAACAGCACGGGCGCACCTCCCGACGTCGGCTGCACCCGAGCGAGCTCGAAGTCGTCGACGTCGGGGCGGAACACCGAGAGCCCCTCCGCGGGGTGCGAGGGCTCGAGGTAGGGCACGGGAACGGCCTCGAAGTCGAGCACCTCGAGCAGCTCGGGCACGTCGACGTGCTTGGGGGTGAGCCCGCCGCGCAGCACGTTGTCGGAGGCGGCCATGAGCTCGACACCCACCCCGCGGAGGTACGCGTGGATGTTGCCGGCGCGCAGGTAGAGCGCCTGACCGGCCTTGAGGGTGACGCGGTTGAGCAGCAGCGAGATGATGATTCCCGGGTCGCCCGGGTACTCCTCCTGCAGTCGCACCACGGTCTCGAGCGAGGGCGTGTACGGATCGGTCATGTGCGCGTGGGCGGGATGCAGGGCCTTCTCGGCGGTGCGCACGAGGTGGCCCACGAGGGTCTGCACCTCCTCGCCGCCCGAGAGCACCCACGACACCACGGAGTGCAGCACCTCGGCGTCGGTCTCGCGGAGCGTCTCGGAATCCTCCAGCAGGTGCACGATGGGGCCGTAGAGCTCCCAGCGCGGTGCGGTCTGCGAGGCATCGATCGTGACGAGCAGCTCGATGATCTCGCGCACCTCGGCGAGCGGCCGGAATCCGCACAGCGCCTCGTACTTCTCGCTCAGCGCCACCACGATCTCGGGCTTGTGCAGAGCGTCTTTGTAGTTGCGCTCCGGGGAGTCGAGCGGCACCCCCGCCGCGTTCTCGCGCTCGAAGCCCTCCCGGGCGCGCTCGAGGGTGGGGTGGGCCTGCAGCGAGAGCGGCTCGGCGGCCGCGAGCACCTTGAGCAGGAAGGGGAGCGTGTCGCTCCGGCGATCCGCACCGAGAGCGGTCTGCGGATCGGCCGCGATCCACTCCGCCAGATCGGTGGCTCCCCCGGTCTCCGCGGGGTCGAGCACCTCGCTGGGGCTGCCCGGGTGGGCACCCAACCACAGCTCGGCCTGCGGCTCGCCCGTGACGGGAGTGCCGAGCAGCTCGGGAATGGCGGTGGGCGAGCCCCAGGCGTAGTCGCGAGCGGTGTTGGTGATCGGTACGAACATGGGTCCACTCTCACACGGCAGGTCTGCGGGCTACAATCTCGCCATGACCTTCGAGCCCCTCGCCAGCGATTTCTACAGCTACGAGTCCCTCCTCAGCGACGAGGAGAAGGGGGCGCTCGCAGCGCTCCGCCAGTACCTGGAGGCCGAGGTGAAGCCGGTCGTCAACCAGCACTGGGAGAAGGCGAGCCACCCCGACGGCATCATGAAGGGCCTCGCGGCCACCGGAGCCTTCTCGTTCGCCTGGGAGGAGACGAAGCCGTTCGAGAACTCGGCCGTCTTCCGCGGCTTCGTGGCCTTCGAGCTCGCCCGCGTCGACGCCTCCGTGGCCACCCTCGTGGGTGTGCAGAACGGCCTCGCCATGGGCTCCATCAGCGTCACCGGTTCGCCGGAGCAGCGCGCGGAGTGGCTGCCGAAGATGGCCTCCGGCGAGGTCGTCGGCGCGTTCGGCCTCACCGAGCCCCTTTCCGGTTCCGACTCGGCCCAAGGCCTTCGCACCATCGCCACGCGCGACGGCGACGAGTGGGTGCTGAACGGCTCCAAGCGCTGGATCGGCAACGCCACCTTCAGCGACATCACCGTGATCTGGGCGAAGGATGCGGAGGACGGCCAGGTGAAGGGATTCATCGTGCCGACCTCCACCCCCGGCTACACCGCCACCAAGATCGAGAACAAGCAGAGCCTGCGCATCGTGCAGAACGCCGACATCACGCTCGAGAACGTGCGGGTGCCGGAGAGCCTCAGGCTGCAGGGCGCGAACTCGTTCCGCGACACCGCGAAGGTGCTTCGCCTCACGCGCGCCGAGGTGGCCTGGGCCGCCGTGGGCAACTCGGTGGGCGCCTACGAGGCCGCCCTGCACTACGCCCGTGAGCGCGTGCAGTTCGGCAAGCCGATCGCGAGCCACCAGCTCATCCAGGATCTGCTCGTGAAGTCGATCGGCAACATCACCGCGAGCCTCGGCATGGTGGTGCGCGTCTCGCAGATGCTCGACGACGACACCCAGAAAGACCAGCACTCCGCCCTCGCCAAGGCCTACACGACGGCGAGGATGCGCGAGACGGTCGCGTGGTGCCGCGAGGTGCTCGGTGGCAACGGCATCGTGCTCGACTACGACGTGGCACGGCACTTCGCCGACGCCGAGGCGCTCTACTCCTATGAGGGCACGCGCGAGATGAACACGCTCATCGTGGGCCGCAGCATCACGGGGTTCGCTGCCTTCGTGTGAGCGGGTCAGGCGTCGGTAGGCTTCTCCCCATGCGATACCCGACCGACGCCGCCACGCGACTGCTCAGCGTGCTGGTGATCTTCACGGTCTTCGCGGGCGATCTGTGGCGCAACCTGCTGAGCTGGTGGGGGTACGCGGCCTTCGTGCTGGTCATCACGATCGTGGTGGCCGTCGTCATGACGCGGCGCCGGCTGTGGCGCGAGGTCGCGGTCTGGAAGCTGCCGCGCACCTTCGTGCTGTTCCTCGTGCTCGCCCTCGTCTCGATCGCCTGGTCGTTCTACCCGGGCGCGACCCTGCTCGGCCTCGCGGCCCAGGCCGCCACCACCATCGGCGCCCTCTACCTCTGCGCGTCGCTCAGCTGGCCAGGGCTTCTGTCGGCCCTGGGCACAGCGCTCAACTGGATCCTCGGCCTCTCCGTGCTCTTCGAGCTCGTCGTTGCGGTCTTCGTGCGCGCACCGATCTTCCCCTTCTTCACCGACTACGGCGACGAGAAGGTGCCCGACGCCTTCTACTGGACGCAGGCGGACCTGTTCACCGGCGGCCCGATCCAGGGCATCGTGGGCAACCGCAACCTGCTCGCCTTCGTGGCGGTGCTCGCCCTCATCGTGCTGGCCGTGCAGCTGGCGCAGGGGCTCAAGCGGCGCAACCCGGCGATCGCCTGGATCGTCGTGGCCGTGGGCGTGCTCGCGCTCACCCGGTCGGCCACCGCCATCGGCGCCCTCGTCATCACCGCCGCCGCCTTCGGTGTGCTCGTGCTCGCCCGCCGGGCGCGCGAGGGGCGGAGGGCGCGCGTGTTCGCGGGCGCCGCCGTGCTCGCCGCTCTCGCGGTCGTGGCCGTCGTCGCCCTGCAGCAGCAGGTGCTCGCGCTGTTCGGCAAGTCGGACGATCTCACCGGCCGGCTCGACATCTGGAACGCGGTGGCCGGCCTCGCCGCCGAGCGCCCCGCCTTCGGCTGGGGCTGGGTGAGCTACTGGGTGCCGTGGGTGGAGCCCTTCGACGACCTCGCGGTGCGCAAGGGCGTGACCTACCTGCAGGCGCACAACGCCTGGCTCGACGTGTGGCTGCAGCTCGGCGTGGTGGGGCTCGTGCTCTTCATCGCGTTCGTGGTGGGCGCCTGGCACCGCGCCTGGTGGTTCGCGGTGGAGCCGCCGCTCGATGCTCGCGGCCGCGCACTCCCCCGCGTGGCGCTCTCGCTGGCACCCGCGCTGCTGCTCACGGCCCTCGTGGCGCAGAGCTTCGTGGAGAGCCGCATGCTCGTGGAGGGCGGCTGGGTGCTGCTCGTGGTGATCGGGATCAAGACCAAGCTCGACCTCTCCCGCGTGGATCTCGATCTCGGCTCGCATCCCGAGCCCCGCCCGGCGGGCCTCCGCCCGGCGCTGGGGCGATGACGCTGATTCCGCAGCACCCTGTCGCCGCGGGACTGCTCCGGTTCGCCGGATCCACCCGGTTCGCCCGTGTGCTGACGTTCGCGGTGATCGGCACGGCCTTCCTGTCGTTCCCGCTGCGCGCGACGATCGGCTGGCCGGGGCTCATCGCCATCGTCTCGGGGCTCGTGCTGCTGGCCGCCGTGTCGCTCGCCGGCCGCTGGCAGGAGCTCGACTGGCACGGACTCCTGCCGATCTCGCTCATCGTCTTCGTGGCCTGGTGCGCGGTGACGATGCTGTGGAGCTCCTACCTGCTCTCCACCCTCAACGGGCTCCTCTATCAGCTGGCGTACGCCTTCCTCGGCATCTACATCGCGATCGTGCGCGACCTCATCCAGGTGGTGCGGGCCGTCGGCGACGTGCTGCGCGTGGTGATCTCCGCCTCCCTGGCGCTCGAGATCGTGGCGGGGCTGCTGCTCGACACCCCCGTGGCCTTCCTCAACGTCACCGGCGGCCTGGCCACGGGAGGGCCCATCCAGGGTGTGCTCGGCACCCGCAACATGCTCGGCTTCGTGGCGCTCCTGGCCCTCGTGACCTTCGCCATCGAGCTCGCCACGCGCTCGGTGCGGCGCGGCCTCGGCATCTACAGCGTGGCGATCGCGTGTCTCGCGGTGGTGCTCTCGGGATCGCCCATCACCGTGGGCGTGGCCGTGGTGACCGCGGTGGCGGCCGTCATCCTGCTCGGACTCCGGCGGGCCGCGCCCGAGACGAGACGCGGCTGGCACTTCGTGCTGCTCGCCGTCTCGCTGCTCGGCCTCATCGTGGCGTACGTGACCCGCGGCAGCATCCTGGCCCTGCTCTCGGAGCGCCGGGAGTTCACCTATCGGCTCGAGATCTGGCGCGAGCTCTGGCGGCTCATCGACCTCAACGCCCTCGAGGGCTGGGGGTGGACGGGGTTCTGGCGGTCGAACGTCTCGCCCTTCTTCGCGCTCGACGTGATCGGCAACCGCTCGCACACCTCGGCGCTCAACGCCTTCGTCGACGTCTACTTCCAGACCGGACTCGTGGGCTTCGCCGTCTTCGTGGGCTTCGTGGCCCTCGCCTTCGGGCGCGCCTGGGTGCTCGCCGCCGCCCGCAAGAGCATCGTCTTCCTCTGGACCGCACTCGTGATGGTGGTGCTCGTGGCGACCTCGATGGCCGAGAGCGCCGTGCTCGTGGAGTACGGCTGGCTGCTGCTCGTGATCTGCTCCGTGAAGGCCGCCGGCGACCTCAGCTGGCGACGCCGGCTGCGACGCGCCGACGAACCCGCCGCGCCCATCGCGCCGGCCGGGCCCGCCGCGCCCGTGCCGAGGAGCTCCTGAGATGCCATCCGTGAACCAGACCATCGACGTGATGATGCCGTTCTACGGCCGCTTCGACCACCTCCGCGAGGCCGTCGAGAGCGTGCTGGCGCAGACGGATGCCGACTGGCGGCTCGTAGTGATCGACGACGTGTACCCGGATGCGGCACCCGGCGAGTGGGTCGAGGCGCTGGCTCGGGAGGACCCGCGCGTGGAGTACCGCCGCAACGCGGTGAACCTCGGGGTGGGCGGCAACTTCCGGGAGTGCGTGCGACTGCTCGCCAGCGAGCGAGCCGTGCTCATGGGGTGCGACGACCGCATGCACCCCGACTACCTGGCCACCGTGCGGCGGCTCGTGGCCGCGCATCCGGAGGCCAGGATCGTGCAGCCGGGTGTGGAGGTGATCGACGCCGAGGGTGCCGTGCACTCGCCGCTCGCCGACCGCGTGAAGGGGCTCATCCGCTTCGGGGGCACCGGCCCGCGGGAGTTCTCGGGCGAGCGGCTGGCCACGAGCCTGCTGCACGGCAACTGGGCCTACTTCCCCTCGGTGCTGTGGCGGGCCGACGATCTGCGGCGCTTCGGCTTCCGGCCGGGATTCGAGGTGGTGCAGGATCTCGCGCTCATGCTCGACATCGTGTTCGACGGCGGCTCGCTGCTGCTCGACGACAGCGTGTGCTTCTCCTACCGGCGCCACGCGGCGAGCGTCTCGGCGGTCACGGGGCCCGACGGCGCCAAGTTCGCCGAGGAGCGCGCGCTCTTCGCCGAGGTGGCCGAGCGCGCCGCCGCCGCTGGGTGGCCACGGGCCGCACGGGCTGCGCGATCCCACCTCACCTCGCGGTTGAACGCCCTCAGCGAGCTGCCGGCCGCGCTCCGCGCCCACGACCCTGTCGGCCGCCGGGCGCTGCTCCGCCACGTGTTCTCGCGCTGAGGCCTCCCCCTCGCCCCAGCCCGCGGCGCACCGCTTCGGCGATGAGACGCACGAACATGAGTCGGGCGCCCAGGATGGTGCCGAGCGAACGGATGCCGAGCGGTGTCTGGTTCGAGTCGTGCAGGCGGCGTTCGACCACCACGTCGGCGAGGTGCGTGATGCTCTGCCGAACGTTTCCGGTGATGGCGACCCAGACGTCGTGCGATTCGTGGAGGTAGGTCGGCACCGGGAGGATGCCGCCGTCGATGGCCTCGCGGCGGAAGCCCATGGCGCACCCGAAGTAGGGGCGGTAGCCGATGAGCACGGCGAAGAGATTGCGGAGCGGCGTGCCGTCCATGCGCGGCTTCAGCGGCGGGTACCAGAGCCTCGCCCCGTTGCGGCCGAGGATGGAGTGGTTGCCCGCCACCACGAGCGTCGTGCGAAGGCCCTCGATCATGCGCTCGTGCCGGCCGGGCGACCACACGTCGTCCTGGTCGGAGAGGAACACGTAGCGGCCTCGGGAGCGCTTGATCGCCGCCTCGAAGGCGCGCACGTAGCCGGCGTTGGAGTCGGTGATCGTGAGGGTCACCCTCGACTCGCCGAGCCGCGCGATGGTCTGCACCACCACGGCGACGGTGTCGTCGGGCGAGCAGTCGTCCACGATCACGAGCTCGTCGTCGGGGCCGAGCTGGGCCACGATCGACTCGATCTGCTCGGCCACGAACGCGGATCCCTTGTAGGTGGCCATGCACACGCTCGCGCGCACCCGGCCGTCGGCGGCGGTCATGCGATCTCCTTCACGGTGTGGTTGTGGCAGTGTCGTCGTGAGCTGCCCGGCGGAGCGACGTGATGTGGATGGCGAGGCCCGCGAGCGGACCGATCATGAGGGCGAGCACCGCCCGCAGCTCGATGTCGAGGGGCAGCAGCAGCACGAGCACGGCGAGCACGGTGGCCGCGATCCAGCCCGTGGAGTAGGCGCGGTGCCTGTCGACGGCGAGGCACACCGCACCGGTGAGCGTGACGAGGGCGAGCATCCCGGCGGCGATGACGAGGCCGGCGATGATCCATCCGTTCACGTCGTAGTCCTCGCCGTAGAAGAGCACGAGCAGCACCGGGCCGAGGAAGCCGCCGAGCACGGCGCCGCCCGCCGCGATGACGGCGACGAGTCGCGCCACCGGCCAGAGCGCCTTGAGGCCCGCTCGGCGGTTGTTCACGAAGTGCGCGATGGCCACGCCCTGATAGGCGTTGAGCGGAATGAGCAGCGGAGCCCTCGTGAAGGTGATGGCGAGCAGCAGGGGCGCCGCCGCGATGTAGACCTCCTCGGTGGAGGTGAGGGCGAGCACCACGGGGAAGCCCACCACGAGCACGGCGCTCGAGCCCGAGGCGAGGCAGGCGTGCCCGATGCGCTGCAGGAAGGGCACGAGCGAGGTGTCGGCCCGGGCGCTCGCGGCCTGGCGCAGGGTGGGCGAGAAGAGCAGTCCGATGAGCCAAGTGACGGAGGAGATGCTCGCGGCGAGCGCGAAACCGCCCACGAACGCGGCGGTGACGGCCGCCGTGACCACGAGGGCGAGGCGGAGCAGCGAGTCGCCGATCACGAGCCGGGCGAAGGTGTTCCACTGCAGGCGACCGCCGAGCACACCCACGATCGTGGCGTGGCCGGAGAAGAGGGCGATGGAGCAGCTGAGCGGCACGGCGAGGAACGCGTACTCCGCGGTGAGCACCTGCGGCGCCCACCAGAGGCTCGTGGCCCACAGCGCGACACCGATGGCCACGCCCACGCCGAGGCCGACCAGGAGCATCCGCGGCTCGCGACGCGTGCCCTGCGCTGCCGGATTCCGGTCGCTCACGTGCACGGCGCGCGTGCTCTCGGCCGAGAGCCCGCCGAGGATGCCGAAGAAGGCGAAGAGCAGCGACCAGAACGAGATGAAGACGGTGGTGTCGGCCCTGTCGAGCACGTTCGGCACGATGAGCAGCACCACGAACCCCACGATGGCCGAGAGCGCGGAAGCGGCCCCGACACCCGCGAACGAGCGGCGACCGATGGTGCTCCCCGAGGTCTCGGGGCTCGGCTCGGTCATAAGGTGCAAGCATAGTGTTCGCTCCCTCGGAGGGTCCGGGGGCGGAGAGGTGCCCGTGCTCGAGGATGTGGCGGCGGTCGTGACGGCGTACCGACCCGGGGGCGGGCTCGTGCCGCTCGTGCGGGCGCTGCTCGCGCAGGTGGCCGTGGTGGTCGTGGTCGACGACACCGGCGCCGGGCTCGACGCCTCATCCGCGGTGCTGGCCGAGGTGGAGGCTGCGGGAGCGCTCGTGGTGCGGCACGCCACCAACCGCGGCATCGCCACCAACCGCGGCATCGCCGCCGCCCTCAACACCGGCATCGCCGCGGCCCTCGACAGTGGCATCGCCGGGGCCCACGACTCCGGCGCCGCTCCCTCCGCGTCGGCCGGGGGCCTGCGGTTCGTGGTGACGTTCGATCAGGATTCGGCGATCGACGACGGGTTCGTGGCCGCGCTCGTCACCACCGCCGATCAGGCCACCGCGGCGGGCTTCGCCGTGGGCCTCGTGGCTCCCGCGACCGTCGAGGGACTGCCCTCGCAGGTGACGGGCCGGTCGCGTGGGTTCCTGCTCGGCTCGACGCCCATCCAGTCGGGCATGCTGCTCCCGGTCGGCACGCTCCGGCGTGTGGGCGCCTTCGCCGAGGAGCTCTTCATCGACGGCGTCGACACCGACTACGCCCTGCGTGTGACGGCGGCGGGCCTGCGGGTGCTCGTGGCCGACCGCACCACCCTCCATCACAGCCTCGGCGACCGCTTCACCCCGAGCATCCTCGGCCGCCCCCTCTCGACCGGTGCGGCGGGCGGCTTCGTGGTGAGTCGGCCGTTCCGCTACTACTACCTGCTGCGCAACCGCGTGCTGCTCAACCGCCGGCACGCGCGGGGTGACCGCGCCTGGTCGATCCGCGCGACCTTCGGCGATCTGCGGCACTGCGCCATCGTGCTCGTCATCGCCCCCGGCCGTCGTGCACGCCTGCGCGCCATGACCGCCGGCCTCCGCGACGGCTGGGCGGGCCGCACAGGCCGCATCCCCACCCCCCTGGAACGCCGCCTCCCCTAGCCCCCCGTGAGGGTGTCGCAGGGGATCACGGCGGTCCAGCCCAGGGGGTGCACCGGGAGGGTGACCTCGGTGCCGGCGTCGAGCGCCGCGCACTGCTGCTCGCCGGTCTCGACCGTGCTGGCCCAGTCCGGGCCCGACGTGCGGAGCGAGGAACCCGCCGTTCCCGCCACCTGCCAGGCGATGAGCCCCACGACCACCACGGCCATCCCGAGCCCCGCCCACCGAAAAGCCCGCCCGCCTGCGCTGCCCCTCGACGGGCTGGCGGCCGACTCCAGCACGCCGGCCAGAGCGGGATGGTCGAGCGCGGGACGCCCGAGGGCGGCACTGCCGAGGGTGGCACGACCTAAAACGGAGCGGGCAGGGTGCACGAGTGTCGTCAGCGCGAGGATCACCAGAGCGAGCACGCACATGCCGGGCACGACGCCGTAGCGGAGGGGGCCGAGACCCTCCCACTGCTCCTGCCCGAACCCGGCGTAGAAGAACGACGGATTGGGGTTCACGACGTAGCCGGCCGTCCACAGCACCACAGCGCACCAGGAGAGCAGCAGGGCGGCGAGCGCCCGAGCCCGGCCGCCCCTCCACAGCACCACGGCGAGCGCCGCGAGAGCCGCGAGCAGCACCGGCAGCACCACGAGCCCTCCCGTGAGCAGCACGAGCCGAGCCGTGTGGAACTGCCCCAGGAACGGCATCATCACGGAGTTCACCGCGAAGCCCAGCACCGTCGACCACGCATCGGGCAGCACGGCGGGCCGAGGCGCACGGTCGCTCGTGAGCGCGGCGACCACCTGCACCGCGGCGGCCAGCAGCAGCGCCGCCGGCACAGCCCATCCGGCCCACCCGCGCTGTCCGGCCCACCCCCGCCATCCGGTGGCGGAGAGGAGCGGGAGCAGCACGAAGGGCAGCACCACCGCGGCCTGGATGTCGGAGAGACCGACGACGAGCGCGAGCACCCCCAGCAGCACCCCTCCCGTGCGAGTGCGCGGCCGCGCGAGCAGCAGCCACGGCGTGAGCCACAGCAGCAGCCAGTGCAGGTTGGCGAGGTTGCCGAGCACCTCGAAGCTCGCGGTCGGCACGAGCACCACGATGCCGGCGAGCGCGAACCGCGCAGGCAGCGCGGGCACCACGTCGCGCGAGCAGACGTAGACGGCAGCGCCCACGAGCCCCGCCACGAGGCACGTGCCGACGCTGATCCCCACCCCCGCCCAGGAGAGCGGCAGCACCGAGACCACGAGGTCCGCGAGCACACGCGGCAGCACGTGGAGGTACCCGTCGTAAGGCGCGAACCAGGTGGCGAAGGGCCCGTCCGCGAGCCGCTGGGTGAGGAAGACGGCGCCGTCCTCCGCCCACACCACCCCCAGGTCGGCGCGCGGGATGCGCAGCAGGCCCACGGCGGCCACGAGCACTCCGACCACGAGCGCGGTGAGCCCCTCGTGCGCCAGGAGGATCCGCCGCACCCTCATCTCGCCCTCACAAGCGACACCCTAAGGCCGTGCCGCCCGGCCCGCCTGACGGCTCGCGGAGGGGCCCCGGAGCTATGATGGGCGTCATGCCGACCGCCCTCGAACGCACGCTGATCGTGATGCCCGCGTTCAACGAGGAGGAGTCGGTGGCCGCCGTGGTGCGCGAGGTCTTCGCCACCGTGCCCGGCGCATCCTGCCTCGTGGTCGACGACGGGTCGGTCGATCAGACCTACCGCCAGGCGGAGTCGGCCGGCGCCACGGTGCTGCGGCTGCCCATCAACCTCGGTGTCGGCGGCGCCATGCGCGCCGGCTTCAAGTACGCCCTCGAGAAGGGCTTCGACAACGTGGTGCAGGTCGACTCCGACGGCCAGCACGACCCGGCCGGCATCGCCGAGCTCGTGGGCCGGCTGGCCGACCACGACCTCGTGCTCGGCGCCCGCTTCGCCGGCGTGGGCCAGTACTCGGTGAGGGGCCCCCGCCGCTGGGCCATGCTCGTGCTCTCCTCCATCCTCAGCCGGCTCACCAAGACGAAGCTCACCGACACCACCTCGGGCTTCCGGGCGAGCGGCCCGCGGGCCGTGGCGCTCTTCGCCCAGCACTACCCCTCGGAGTACCTCGGCGACACCGTGGAGTCGCTCGTCATCGCCGCGCGCGCCAAGCTCACGGTCGCCCAGGTGCCCGTGGCCATGCGCCCGAGGGCGGGCGGCGTGCCCTCGCACAACCCCTACAAGGCCGCCGTCTACCTGGCCAGAGCGGGCATGGCCCTGTTCGTGGCCCTCATCCGCCCGCCCGTCATCCTGCGCGAACCCGTCGTGAGCCTGTGAACACCGTCACCTACGTCTTCGGCATCGTCGCCGCCCTCATCGCCCTCGCCGTGGTGATCGAGTCGCTGCGCCGACGCCACCTGCGCGAGCGCCATGCCGTGTGGTGGCTGTTCGCCGGCGTCGTGGCCCTCGTGGTGAGCGTGTTCCCCGACACGCTCGGCTGGGCCGCTGCGCTCGTGGGCGTCACCGTGCCCACGAACCTCGTGTTCTTCCTCAGCATCGCCGTGCTCGTGCTCGTCTCCATCCAGCACTCAGGCGAACTCACCGAGCTCGAAGCCGAGACGCGTACCCTTGCCGAGACCGTGGCGCTGCAGGATCTGCGCATCAAGGAGCTCGAGAAGTCGGTCGCCGAGGCTCTGCAGTCCCGCCGGAATCCGTAAGGCACTCATGACGTACGTCCCCTCCCCCTCCGCCCTGCGCGCGCAGCTCGCTGCTCCCCACCGCTCGGCGGGGCGGCACTTCCTGCTGCCGTGGCTGCTGCTCGCCCTGCTGGGCTCGCTCTGGGCCGTGGCCACCCCCATCGGCGGGTCTCCGGATGAGCCGGCGCACGTGGTGAAGGCCGCGTCGGTCGTGCGCGGCGAGCTGCTGCCGAGCGAGATGATCGCCACGGGCGGCGTGCTCCACGTGCCGGCCGCGTACGCCGCCGAGTACGCGCAGGGATGCTTCGCCTTCTTCGCCGAGATCCCCGCCTCGTGCGCCCCCGGGTTCACCGGCGATCCCTCCGAGATCGTGGAGACATACTCCTCGGCGAGCCTCTACAACCCGGTCTACTACGTGCTCGTGGGCTGGCCGTCGCTCGTGCTGCCCGACACCATCGGCATCTACGCCATGCGCATCATGAGCGCCGTGCTCACCTCGCTCTTCCTCGCCGCCGCGTTCTGGGTGGTGGCGGCCTGGCGGCTGCCCAGGGTGCCGAGCCTCGGCATCCTCATCGGCACCACGCCGATCGTGCTCTACCTCATGGGCACGGTGAACCCCAACGCCCTGGAGTTCACCGGAGGGCTCGCGCTCTTCGCGGCCATGCTGGGCATCGTGCTCGATCCGCAGCCGAGACTCCTCGGCTCCCGTCTCGCACTCGTGGTGGTGGCCTCCGCCCTCGTGTCGAACACACGCGGCATCTCGCCGCTCTGGGTGGCGCTGCTGCTGGCCCTGCCGCTGCTGCTGCTCACGGGCCGCGAGCTCGGAGCCCTGCTGAAGAAGCCCGGCGTCATCATCAGCATCCTGCTGATCGGCATCACGGCAGCCTTCAGCGCCTGGTGGACCCTCTCGAGCAACTCCCTCGGCACCGGCCCGAGCACGGGCCCCGAGATCGTGCAGACCAACCCCGGCGTGGGACTCACCCCGCTGGAGGGCTTCATCGGCGAGCTCGGCAATACCTACCTGCGCCTGCGCCAGATGGTGGGAATCCTCGGCTGGCTCGACACCCCGCTGTCACCCCCGCTCTACTACATCGCCTACGCCCTCTTCGGGCTGCTCGTGCTCGGCGTGATCGTGTTCGTGCGCGGCCGCAAGCTCGTGTTCCTCGCCGTGCTCGCTCTGGCCTTCTTCTTCCTGCCCGCCTTCATCCAGTCGTTCTACGTCACGAAGGGCGGCTACATCTGGCAGGGCCGCTACACGCTCGTGCTCATGATGGCGCTGCTGCTCGGCATGGCCGCGTGCATCGCCGCGAGCGACCGCTTCGTGCGCTGGCAGCAGCGCCTCGACGAGCACGGCGTGGCACGCCGAGGCGCGCGCGGCACCGTGACGGTTCTGGCCTGGCTCGCAGGCATCGCCTGGGCCTTCATCGTGTCGTGGGCGTTCCTCACCACGATGCGCCGCATGACGGTGGGCTACTCGGTGGACTGGCTGCAGATGTTCGAGCCAGGCGCGTGGGAGCCACCCTTGGGTGCACTGCCGCTCATGATCGCGTTCGCCGTGGTCGCGCTCGGTCTCGGGGTCACGGTGGCCGCCGGCTTCCGCGATCCACGCCCCGAACCCGTGCTCGAGGACTGGCCGGCCGACGACAGGTACCCGTCGTCGCAGCCCGAGGGCTACGCCGCCTCACCCCGCATCTGACTCGACGGGGCGCGACGGCCGCACCCGGTCAGAGCTGCGAGGCGATCCATTCCTGCAACCCGGCGACCCCGCGGTCGAGCGGCCAGCGCGGCTCCCACTCGAGCGCGGCCAGCGTGGCGTCGATGCGGCACTCGGCGTGCCGCACGTCGCTATCGCGGTACTTTCCCGTGATGTGCGGCGCCGGGGCCGAGTAGTAGGCGGCGATCGCCTCGGCGAGCTGCAGGATGGTCGTGCCGACCCCCGAGCCCACGTCGAAGGTGGGCGTGCCCGCCTCGATGCCGGTCGACGGCGTCTCCGCGAGCGCCGCCACGAAGGCATCCGCCACGTCATCGATGTAGACGAAGTCGCGCGTGATGGCGCCGTCCTCGTAGATGGGGATGCTCTCGCCGCGGCGGGCGAGCTGGCTGAAGAGAGAGACGATGCCCGTGTAGGAGTTGACGAGCGACTGCCCGGGCCCGTAGACGTTCTGCAGCCGCAGCACGGTGAGAGCGGTGTCGCGGGCGTTGACCCACGCCGAGAGGATGTTCTCCTGTGCGAGCTTGGTGGCGCCGTAGACGCTCGTGGGCTTCGGCACCGTGAGCTCGGCGGTGCTCGGCAGCGGCATGGCGCCGGCGAAGTCCCACTGGCCCGCCTCGAACTGCGCGTGGGAGCGCTGCCCGGGGTAGAAGACCTCTCCCCCGTCGCGCGCCCAGGCGCCCTCGCCGTAGACCGCCCGGCTCGACGAGAGCAGGAAGCGGTCGGGCACGATGCCGTGCCGGCCGAGGGCGTCGAGCATCACGGTGGTGCCCACCACGTTGACGTGCGCGTGCCTCGTGGCCTCGTCGAGCGACTGGGCCGTGCCGGTCTCGGCGGCGAGGTGGATGATGACGGTCGGCTTCACCTCGGCGAGCACCGCATCCCAGACGGCCGGGTCGGTGACGTCGCCCACCACGAGCTCGGCGGCCTCGTGCAGGGCGGCGGGGCGCTCCGAAGTCGGCAACACAGAGGCACCCGTTTACATCTCGACAGCGGCCGCCCTCGGGACGACCGAGAATCAAACTAGCTGGCCGCCTCCGCCCGAGCGTTCTCCTTGTTCTTGAGGGCGGTGTGGCCGTCGGCGCGAGTGGGGGCGAAGACCCAGAAGCGATACAGCAGAAAACGGAACGCGGTGGCGATCACGAGCCCCACCACGTTGCCCGAGATGTTGTCGGCCAGGAGCGACGTGAACCCCAGGAGGTAGTGGGAGATGTAGAGGCAGGCGAGCGAGATGCCCAGGCCGATGACGGCGATGAGACTGAACTCCGCCAGCTCGAGCATGAAGTTCTTGCGCCGGTGCTCGCGGAAGGTCCAGTACCGGTTGCCGAACCAGGTGGCGAGGGTGGCGATCGTGACGGAGATGAACTTCCCACCCAGCGGGGTCTCGTACCAGCCGTCGCCGAGCGCCCCCGACCAGAGAAGGTTCGAGATGCCGAGGTCGATGACGTAGCCGACGAGTCCCACCACGCCGAACTTCAGGGCATAACGCACGACGCGTTCCCAGAGGTAGTCCCAGAGCTTCTTCACGTGCTGCACTTACCTCCACCGAGCGCTGTACCGACTGAGCGCGCCGGGCCAGGATATGGTACCCCCTCATGTATCCTGGCCGATGTTCTACCGCTGTAGACTCTCCGCCCAACGAGGAATCTACCCCACGACACCTGAGGACAGGCGATTGCCAGAGAAGTTCGAACGAGACGTAGTCGTCATCGGCGGGGGCGGCCATGTCGGACTCCCTCTCGCCATCGCCCTCGCTGACCGAGGCTCCACCGTCGTGGTCTACGACGTGAGCGATCGCGCCGTCGCCGGCATCAACGCGGGCATCATGCCCTTCGCCGAGCCGGGTGCCGAGCCCGTGCTGCAGAAGGTGCTGGCCGCCGGCACGTTCACGGCCTCCACCGATCCCGCGGTCGTCGCGACGGCGGAGAACGTGATCGTGGTGATCGGCACGCCGGTCGACGAGCACCTGAACCCCGACCCGAACGCCATCCCCAAGGCGCTCGAGACCTGCATGCCGTACTTCCACGACGAGCAGCTGCTCGTGCTCCGCAGCACCGTCTACCCGGGCGTCACTGCGCTCGTCGAGCGCAGGCTCCGCGAGGCGGGCCTCTCCACCGAGGTGGCCTTCTGCCCCGAGCGCATCGCCGAGCACAAGGCCATGGAGGAGCTGTTCACGCTCCCCCAGATCGTCTCGAGCCGCACCGACTCCGGGCGCGCCAGGGCCTCGACGCTCTTCCGCACGCTGACCGACCAGATCGTCGACCTCGAGCCGGAGGAGGCAGAGCTCGCGAAGCTCTTCACCAACACCTGGCGCTACATCAAGTTCGCCGCGGCGAACCAGTTCTACATGATGGCGAACGACCGCGGTCTCGACTTCGAGAAGATCCGCAAGGGCCTCACGCACGACTACCCCCGCGCCAAGGATCTGCCCGGCCCCGGCTTCGCCGCCGGCCCATGCCTGTTCAAGGACACGATGCAGCTCGCGGCGTTCAGCGACAACACCTTCTCGCTCGGCCACTCGGCCATGCTCGTCAACGAGGGCCTGCCGCTCTACGTCGTGACCCAGCTCGAGAAGCGGTTCGACCTCGAGAACCTCACCGTAGGCATCCTCGGCATGTCGTTCAAGGCGGGATCGGACGACATCCGCTCGAGCCTCTCGTACAAGCTGCGCCGCGTGCTCAAGTTCCGCGCGAAGGCCGTGATCGGCACGGATCCCCACGTGACCGAGGAGACCGACGACACGCTGCTGCCCCTCGAGGCCGTGCTCGAGAAGGCCGACATCCTCATCGTGGCGACCCCGCACGCGGAGTACCGGGGTCTGGTCACGGAGAAGCCCGTTGCCGACGTGTGGAACATGCTCGGCAACGGAGTCGTGATTTGACCGCCGCACCCCGTTCCTCGATCGTCATCCCCGCCTACAACGAGGGTGAGGACATCGTGGCCGGGCTCGACCGCATCTTCGAGGCGGTCCACCTCGACTCCGAGGTGCTCGTGGTGGTCGACACACCCGGCGACACCACGGTGCCCGTGGTCGAACGCTACGCCGTGGAGCAGCCGCGGCTGAAGCTGCTCATCAACACCTACGGCCGTGGCCCCGCCTACGCCATCCGCTACGGCATCGATCACGCGCTGAGCGAGACCGTGGTGGTCACGATGGCCGACGGCTGCGACGACCCGCGCCAGATCGACGACCTCGTGCGGCTCGTGGAACGCGGCGTCGTGGTGGCGGCCGCCTCCCGCTACATGCCGGGCGGCCAGCAGGTGGGCGGCCCTGTCTTCAAGAGCTTCCTCTCCCGCATGGCCGGTGTCTCGCTGCACCTCCTCACCAACGCCGGCACCCGCGACGCCACCAACTCGTTCAAGGCGTACAGCGCCGAGTTCGTGCGCGACGTCGGCATCGACTCCGAGGACGGCTTCGAGATCGGCCTCGAGCTCACCGCCAAGGCGCGGCGACTGCGGCGCCCCGTCGCCGAGATCCCCACCATCTGGCTCGATCGGGCCTTCGGCGAGTCGAACTTCAAGCTCGCCAAGTGGATCCCCAAATACCTGCGCTGGTACCGTTTCGCGTTCGGCCGCAAGCTCACCCTCGATGAACTGCACGCCATGGCGGGCAAGATCACCCAACCCTGACCTGAAAAGGAACGCTATTCATGAAGAAGGTCCTCGTCACCGGATCCGCTGGATTCATCGGCGGCTACATCGTCGAAGAGCTGCTCGCCAAGGGCTACTCCGTCGTGGGAGTCGACAACTACTCCAAGTACGGCCCCGTCAAGAAGTCGTACGACGACAACCCCGACTACGAGCTCGTCGTCGGTGACGTGCAGGACGTCGAGCTCATGACGCGACTGCTCGAGGACTGCGACCACTTCATCGCGGGCGCCGCCCTCATCGGCGGCATCTCGTACTTCCACACCTACGCCTACGACCTGCTCGCGCAGAACGAGCGCATCATCGCCTCGAGCGTCGACGCCGCGATCGCCGCCCACAAGAAGGGCCGCCTCGAGAAGGTCACCTACATGTCGAGCTCGATGGTGTTCGAGTCGACCGACCGCTGGCCGTCCAAGGAGGGCGACGAGCGCGAGGTGCCGCCGCCGCTCTCGTCGTACGGCTTCCAGAAGCTCGCCGTGGAGTACTTCGCGCGCGCCGCCTGGGACCAGTACAAGCTGCCGTACACGATCCTCCGCCCCTTCAACTGCGTGGGCATCGGCGAGAGCCGCGCCCTCGGTGACGTCGAGATCGACTCGGGCAACGTCAAGCTCGCCATGAGCCACGTCGTGCCCGACCTCGTGCAGAAGGTGCTGAAGGGTCAGGACCCGCTGCACATCCTCGGCTCGGGCGACCAGGTGCGTCACTACACCTACGGCGGCGACCTCGCGCGCGGCATCGTGATGAGCCTCGACCACCCGGCCGCGCTCAACAACGACTTCAACGTCTCGACCGCTGCGGGCCACTCGGTGCTCGAGCTCGCCGAGACGATCTGGCAGAAGATCAAGGGCCCGGATGTGCCGTTCAACTACACGAGCGACCCCGGTTTCGAGTACGACGTGGCCAAGCGCGTTCCCGATGTGACGAAGGCCAAGGAGCTGCTCGGCTTCGAGGCGACCACCACGCTCGACGACATGCTCGACGAGGTCATCCCGTGGATCGAGAACGCCGTTGCCGACGGCACCATCTAGCCAGCACGGATCGGGCAGCGCACAGCGCCCGGCCTCTCCGGCCCGCCGCGTCGACGATCTCGTCGACCGGCGGGTCAGGGCCGTTCACGGTTCGCTCACCGCCCTCGGCCGACGGATCGACCCGAGGTTCGCCGCGGCCGCCGCGCTCACGGTGGTGGTGCTCGTGGCCGCGGCCGTCATCGTGGCGAACGTGCGCACCCAGTGGTTCATCTACGACGAGTTCGACTACCTCGCTCCCCCCGAGGGTGCAGGGTGGCTGGGGTGGCTGATCGCCCCGCACAACGAGCACACGATCCTCTTCACCAAGCTGTGGTTCTCCACCCTGTACTCGGTCATCGGGCTCAAGGGCTACGTGATCTACGCCGTGCCGATGATCGTCTGCCACCTCGCCGGCGGCGTGGCCGTCTACAAGCTCATGCGGCTCGTCATCCCCTCGCGGGCGATCGCCGTGGCCGCCGTGGCGCCGATCGCGCTCATGGCCGCGGGAGCGGGCACGCTCACCTGGGCCGGCCAGTTCCAGTACACGGCCGCCACCACGGCCGGTCTGTGGCTGCTGTTCGTGGCTCTCACCTCCCGACTGGGCGGCAGGACCCAGTGGATCCTGGCCATCGCGCTGTCGCTCTTCGGCACCTTCAGCGGGTCAGCGTTCATCCCGCTCGGCGTGGCCGCCGGCTTCGCGCTCATCAGCCTGCGCCGCTACCTCCTCGGCGCCGTCGTGGGGCTCATCCCCGCGGTGTGGTTCGTGCTCGTGCGCGTGTTCTGGGACATACCGAGCGGCAACGGCGCGACAGGCATCGTGCAGATCCTCCAGGAGGGTCCCGAGTTCGTCTTCGCCCTGCTCAACAAGGCCGTCAGCGACACCATCCCCGTGAGCGGATCGTTCACCTCCGTGGTGATGGTCGTGAGCGTGCTGGGCGTCGTGGCGTTCCTCGCCGTGCGCACCTCGACCATCGAGCTCCCCCGCGCGCGCCGCACCTACCTGTTCCTCCTCGTGGCCCTCACGCTCAGTCTCGTGATCACCATGATCGGGCGGCTCAGCCGCAACGTCGCCGACTCGGCGAGCGGCGGCTACTCGTACTTCATCCTGATCGCCGCCATCCCGATCTTCGTGCTCTCGATCGCGCGCTTCGGCGCGAAGACCAGGATCGCCACCACCCTGATCGTGCTCGTGCTGCTGGGGTGGGCCGCGGTCGGTTCCGCCGCGCTGACCACCACCTCGCAGGGCCTGGCGGGGTGGAAGAGCGAGAACGCGAAGCTGCTCACCAGTTCCGCCTACCTCGCCCAGAACGGGTTCGAGACGGCATCGGATGCAGCGCCCTCACCGGTGCAGGCTCCCATGATCACGTGGTCCGACATCGAGGACATCCTCGCCGAGGGGCGGATCCAGCCCGCCGAGCCTTCGCAGCTCACCCAGGACGAGATCTCGCTGCAGGTGCAGTGGGTGGTGGAGGAGCCGGAGACCGGCGTGGCGATCGCGTGTGCGGTGCTGCCTTCGCACGAGACCACGGCGCTCACGGCCGACGCACCCGTGGTGCTCGAGTCGGCCTCCTCGACGCAGGTGACGCTCGAGTACCCCACGAGCCCCGCCTCCAGGGCCCTCGACATCTCGGACACCCGCCTCGAGCTCGACTCGGTGGCCGGTCGCGACGCCACGCTGACGAGCGGCGATCAGGCCGTGACCGTCTGCCGCTGACCCAGCGGCAGACGGTCACCCTGCTGTCGGGGGTGCACCGGAGCGTGGACCGCTACGGCACCACGACGGTGGAGCAGCCCAGGTTGCGGCCATCGAACGTCGACGTGATGCACACACGGTGGCTGCCCGACGAGGCCGGCACGAGAGCGTCGATGCCGTGGTTGGCGCCGACTCCCGGGAAGTAGGAGTTGATCCAGGGCAGCGGCGTGGCGGCCGCGACCGCGGTGCCCTTGCCGTCGACATCGACCCACAGGTAGGTGGTCGCGGTCGAGGCCCTGTCGACCGACCAGCCCATGATCTTCACGCCGCCCGCGACGCCGGTGACCGAGTCGATGCTCGCGGCACCGGTGGAGGGCACGTCGACCTCACGGCATCCGAGATCCTGATTGTCGAAGGTCGCCGTGATGCAGACGGTGTGCTTGCCCGCCGTGGCCGGGATCGTGAGATCGAAGCCGTGGTTGGGGCCGACGCCCGGGAAGTAGTTGTTGATCCACGAGAGCGGCTTGTTGGCCGCGTACGCGGCGCCCTTGCCGTCGATGTTGACCCACACGTACTTGACGCCGTTCGACTTCCTGTCGACCGCCCAGCCCGTGACCTTGATGGACTTGTCGGCCACCGAGACGGAATCCCACGAGGCGGCGCCGCTCGAGGGCACTGTGACCTGCTTGCAGCCGTAGGAGACGTTCTCCTTCGTGCCCGTCACGCACACCTGGTGCACGCCGGCCGAAGCCGGGAAGAAGTCGCTGAACCCGTGGTTGGCGCCCTTCTTGAACATCCCGTCGATCCACGGGAGCGCGACGTTCGCGAGGATCCCGCGACCCTTGCCGTCGACGTTGACCCACACGTAGGTCGACTCCGTCCTGGTCTGGTCGAGCGACCAGCCCGAGACGTTGATGCCGCCCTGCACTCCCGCGGCGGTGTCGAACGAACCGACCTCGTTGTTCGGGACCGTGACGGTGCGGCAGCCGTACGACGTGTTCTCCGTGGTGCCGTAGACGCAGACCTGGTGCGGCCCTGGTGTGGCCGTGATGGTCGTGGAGAAGCCGTGCTTGTCACCGGAGGCCGGCCACGCCTTCGCCGCCGAGGCGGAGACCGCGTTGGCGTAGACGGCCTTGCCCTTGCCGTCGACGTCGACCCACACGTAGGTGGAGGCCGTCGACCTCTTGTCGAGGCTCCAGCCGCTCACGGTGATGGTGCCGAGGGTGCCCACGGCGTTCTCGATGGTGCCGGCCTCGTTCTTCGGCACGTTCACCGTCTGACAGGCGAGCAGCACCGAGTCGTAGCCGTAGACGCAGACGCGGTGGCTGCCGGGAGACGCGGGCACGACACGGTCGAAGCCGTGCGTGTTGCCCGTGTTGGGGTAGAGCACGGGGGTCCAGGAGAGCTGCTTGTCGACCTTGAAGGGCTGACCCTTGCCGTCGATGTCGACCCAGATGTACGTCTGGGCGGAGCTCTTGGTGTTGAGCGACCAGCCGGCGACCCTGATGCCACCCACAACGCCTTCAGCGGTGTCGAGGTAGCCCGCCGCCGTCTTGTTGGGGATCACCACGTTCTTGCAGCCGAGGTTGGTGCCGTTCGACTTGGCGACGCACACCTTGTGGCTGCCCGGCGATGCTCCGACGATGCTGGAGAAGCCGTGGTTCTGGCCGAGCGAGGGATACAGCACGGGGATCCAGGCGAGCGGCTTGTCGGCCGTGATCTGCGTGGGCCGGTCGTCGACGGTGACCGTGAGCGACACGGCGGCGTCGGAGGAGGGATCGACAGCCCACCCCGTGACCTGCACACCACCGGCGACGGCGGCCACGGTGTCGAAGGCGCCGTGCGGGTTGTTCACCCCGGCGGGGTCGCCGAACCAGTCGGTGTAGAGCCGCCAGAAGTTGCGGTTGCCGTACGAGGAGCATCCGTCGCTCTGCCCGCCGTAGATGTTGGACATCGCGGTGGCGTTGGGCTGGTACGGCGTGTAGTAGTAGAGGCCGGCCGTGGCGCGGTTCTCGATGAGCACCGGCGAGGTGCCGCAGTTGGCATTGGGGTGGTACGGGATGTTGGAGTACTTGCCGACGGGGATCCAGGTGAAGAACGCCGAGGTGCCCGGCGGGTTCGAGTACCGCTTGTACTGCCAGGCGGCCTTGTACACCTGGTTGTAGAAGCCGGAGTACTCGGCGTCGCACGGAGCCGTGTCAGGGCACGCGAACCCGGTGGCCGCGGCGTACTGCCTGGCCGTCGGGTTCGTGGAGGTCACGAGGGACTGCTCCTTCTGCAGCAGCACGAGCAGCACGGCCTGGCTGATGTTGCAGGCCTGGCCCACGCGCGTGATGATCGTGGCGGCCGTCTCGTTGGCCGCGCCCTGGTAGGCGTTGCACATGGGATCCGCGGCGCGGGTCCAGGTGGTCTGGGTGTAGTTCTTGAGGCAGTTCGCGCCGACGTTGCACGAGGCCCCCTGCGAGTTGAGGAAAGCCTGCACCACACCGGAGTTCATGGCGTTGCCGTTGAAGAAGTTGGCGTCGCTGATGATGTTGCCCGGCCGGAAGTCGACGGCGTTGGCCGCCGAGGCGGGTTCCGGTTCGGAGACGGCGACCGAGATGGCCGTCAGGCCGCTGAGAACGACGAAGAAAGCCGCCGCTGAGGCTACGAACCGATGCACCCGAGATCTACCCATCACGGGTTCATCCTAGGCAACGACTGTCGGCTGGCCTCAGATCTGCTGAATCGCGGCGAGTCGGCGGCCGTCGGCCACCCGAGGGCACAAGGACGTGCTCAGCGGTGCAGCACGTCGCGCACGGCCAGCAGGTAGGTGCGGGCGTAGCGCTGGGAGGGCTCGAGCACGGCGCCCTCCGCCCACTCGTTCCAGGCGTTGATGAACACCACGCGCTGGTCACGCTCGCGGTCGCTCACCGACGAGACCGTGGTGTTGAGCCACCGGCGGAACGTGTAGGGGTTCGATCCGTACCACATGTCGGGCTGCCACTGCCGGCGGGCCGTGTTGTCGAAGTTGACCATCACGCCCGGGTAGCGGTGCTCGGGGGGCGCCGAGTTGAGGCGCTCCTCTGCACGCTCGGCCATGGCACGGTAGCTCAGCAGGTTGCCTTCGAACCGCGGATCGAGACCGCGGTGATCGCGCGGGATCGCACCCCAGAACATGTTGTGGGGGGCGAACTCCATGTGCGCGTCGAGACCGTGCTCGGCGAGGTCCTCGCCCTCGATACCCTGCATCGAGGTGCCCACGTCGACCGTGAGCAGGGTGAGGCCCGGCAGTCCTGCCTCTTCGGCGGCCTTCCGCCAGTACTCCACGACCTCGATGTGGTTCGGGATCTGGGTGATGCGGTAGACCGCGATCACGGGCTTGCCGTCGATCGTGGAGTAGCGCGGGTCGGTGATGAGCGGCATCACGTCGTGGATGAACTGCGTGGCGGGCACGCGGTCGTAGTCCTGAGCGATGAGGATGTTCTTCTCGCTGCCGTCCCAGCGCCTGGTCCAGTTCTCGTTGGCCCACATGATGCAGAACTTCTGGTCGCCGTCGCCCGCCACGAGATCCTCGATCGGCATCTGCATGAGCTTCTTGCCGGCGAACCAGTAGTAGTAGTACATGAAGCCCTCGATGCCCATCGAGTTCGCGAGCTCGTACTGGGCATCCCGCACGCCGGGCGTGGTGAGGTCGTAGAAGCCGAGCTCGCTCGGCAGCAGGGGCTGGATGTGGCCGGGGTAGAGGGGAACACCCGAGGCCACGTTCGACCACTCGGTGAAGCCCTTCTCCCACCACTCGTCGTTCTCGGGGAACGTGTGGAACTGCGGCAGATAGAAGGGGAACACCCTGGCGCGCGGCACGGTCTCGAACTCGGGGGTGAAGCGCTTCCACGCCTCGGAACCGGTCGAGCCGGCCTCGAGGGCGGGCAGCGTGGTGGTGTCGCGGATGCCGTACCCGGCTTCGCCGGCCACGATGCCGATGATGCGCTCGATGGCGTGAGCCGTGGTGGCGTCGACCTGGCCGGCCTCGGTCTCGAAGTCGCCAGCGGAGAGCTCGAACGAGCGGAGCCCCTGCAGGATGAAGCCGCGGATCCAGTAGATCGAGCCCGCGGCGAAGCGCAGGCCGTCCACGTCGAGGTCGAGCTGGATGCGCCTGAGGAGCGCCCCCACGATGTCGCGGTCGCCGCCCCAGAACTCCGGCCCGAGCACGTTGCCCGACGAGGTGAGGATGCCGAGGGAGGGATCGCCGGCGAACTCCTCGAGCACACGCGTGACGTTCTCGACCGAGCCCACGAGCTCCTCGAAGAAGCTCTCGCGCCACTGGTCGCCCGAGCCGCCGAGTTCGGCGTGCCCTTCGCGCCAGGCGCTCTTCTTGGTGTGCACCTTGAAGACGAGCTCGTAGTCGTCGAGAAGCCCGGCGTTCACGAGCGAGACGAGGGGGAGGATGTCGCGGCCGTGGTTGGCGATGTCGAACACCTGCAGGCGGTCGAGGTTCGGCATGCCCGACGTGTCGATCTCGAGCGGCGTGCCCGAGGCGTTGGTGACGAGCAGGTCGAACTGCACGGGGAGGGCGGCGAGCGACTCGAGGATCTGCGGCACGAGGTCGGTGTAGAACACGTGCACCACCACGGCCACGCGGGAGGTGGTGGGCTCGGAGGTGAACTGCTTCTTCCACTCACCCGGGTAGAGCGCCTTGAGGCGGTTGGTGCGCGAGGAGGCCCAACGCGCGAAGCTCGCGCGGAAGTCGTCGGACACCACGGGCTGGGGGGTGGTGGCGAGCACGGTTCCCGCGCGCAGCAGCGCGCGACCTGTGCGCCGTTTGACGCCTCCGACGGTGATTTTCCTCATGTGCCCTTAACTCGCTCGGCGACCGGTCAGACCCAGGTCGTCGGGTCGATCCCGAATTTCTTCTCCACCACGGCGCGGACTTCGGGACCATCGCCCACAATACTGGGGTTCGTCACGAGCTCCCTCTTGACGAACGGAAAGCCGAGATCCAGCAGCCTCCTCCAGCCCAGGATGGTGGGGTTCTGGGTGTACTCGACCACGAGCTCGTAGTCGAACCAGGCGCCGGTCACGAAGCCCTCGCCCTGCAGCAGTCGATTGAGGCCGAGCTCGTACTTGTCGATGATCTCGAACTTGGTGCGCTGCTCGGGCAGCTCGCTCCAGAAGTGGCGGAGCGACGGGTCGTCGAGCACGCCGCCCTTGAACCCCAGCAGGAAGCTCTGCAGGTGAGGCATGTACTGGCTCGTCCAGGTGCCGCCCCAGACGTCGAAGTACGACTCCTCGAAGTCGGCGAGCATCGGCCCGAGGCTCGAGAACGGGCCCACGAGCGAGTCGTTGGTGATGATGACGTTGGGCGTGCTGCGGATGGCGGGGAAGAGCTCGAACGCGGTGGCCCACGACCCGAAGTCGTAGCCGATGTTCGGCTTGCGCACCACGATCGCCTCGTTGGCGGGCCCGCGGGACCAGTCGAGCGGGCGCTTGTCGTCCGACGCGCGCACGACGACGACCGAGTAGTCCTGCTCCTCGAGGCGAGCGACCATCCACGAGAGCGAGAGCGAGACCTCGGGCCCCGGGGCGTAGCTCGCCACGACCGCGACCCGATCGGTCACGGGCAGCGTGGAGCGCTCGGACTCGATCCAGCTCGCCGGGAGGACGCTGTCGAGGACTCTGCCACCCACGCCGCTCAGGTCCAGCCGTTGTTGAGCGACTTGCGGCGGCGCATGCGCAGCGGGCGCGTGATCGACCACGAGGTCGATGCGCGGAGGGCCTTGAGCTGGGCGCCGTAGCGCTCGCACTGGTTGCGGCTCGCCTGCAGCCGCCGACGGTACTCGTCCGTCTCGGCGGTCTTGCGTGCGAGCTGAGCGCGCAGCGAAGCCACCTCGAGCCGGAGCTCGCGGAGTTCGTTGGTGACGTCGACGTCGCCGGTGGCTGTGAGACGTGAGCTCATGACTGCTACCGCACTTTCGAACAGGAGGAAACGCCCCCCATAGTAGCCACGATGTCGGAGGCCCGCCTGCGAGGGAGCCGAGTGCGACGGGGGCGCCGGGGCGCCTACTCGAGCGCGATGCTCGTGCTGGCCGAACCGGAGTGGCTCGAGTCGGCGAACGCGAGCTCCACGGTCCAGGTGCCCGTCGACCCCGCGGGGAGCGTGATCGTGAGGTCGGAGCAGTAGGTCATGCTCGGGCCGGCGACTCCGGGCGACTGGGCGCTGGCCGACGCCGCGTCCTGCGTGGCTGTGGCGATGCAGACACCCGTCTCGCTCACCAGGTCGCCCACGATGCCGGCCACCGAGAGGGTGCCGGCCGCCGGGTCGTAGGAGGTGTTGAGGATCTCGATCGAGACACCGGAGATGGCGGGGGTGGTGGGCTCGGCGGTCGGCGTGGGAGTCGGCGCCGTGGTGGGGGTGGGAGCTGCGCTCCTGGTGGGCGTGGGGGTGGCCGAGCCTGTCGGCGTCGAGGTCGCCGAGGAGGTGGGCGTCGGCGTGGGCGATCCGCCGTCGCCACCGATGCAGCCGACCAGGGCGGCGGAGACACCGAGCGCGAGGAGGCTGCTGAGGGTCACGCGGAGAAGAGTGGATCTGGCCATGCCCCGATCATAGGGACGGCGGGCTCCCCGGCCCGCTGACGCTCCGGCGATAGGCTGAACGGGTGAAGAATCCCAGCGTCGTCCGAGTTCCCGGGGTCGTCTCGGTGGTGGTGGTCAACTACCGCGGTGCCGACGACACCATCGAGTGCGTGAAGCAGCTGGGAGCGGTCGACTGGCCCTCGGCCGACCTCGAGATCATCGTGGTCGAGAACGGATCGGGCGACGACAGCCTGCCTCGGCTCACCGCGGCCTTCGCGGGCGACGAGCGCGTGCGCGTGATCTCCTCCGCCGAGAACCTCGGCTTCGCGGGCGGCAGCAACCTCGGCGCGCGGAGCGCCAGGGGCGAGTTCCTCGCCTTCCTCAACAGCGACGCCAAGCCCGCTCCCGGCTGGGTGCGCGGAGCCGTCGCCCAGTTCGAGACCAGCCCCGCGGTGGCCGCGGTCGGCAGCAAGGTGCTCGACTGGGAGGGCAAGGTGGTCGACTTCGTGGGCGGCAGCCTCACCTGGTTCGGCATGGGGTACAAGGATCACGAGAACCAGCCCGACGACGAGCGCTTCCAGGCGCCCCGCGACATCCTCTACGGCACCGGATCCGCACTCTTCGTGCGGGCAGCGACCTTCGAGGAGGTGGGCGGTTTCGACGAGCGCTTCTTCATGTTCTACGAGGACGTCGACCTCGGCTGGCGCCTCAACCTGCTCGGCTACCGGGTGCGCTTCGCCCCCGCCTCCGTGGTCTACCACCGCCACCACGCCTCGATGCGGAGCTTCGGCCCGTACCGCGAGAGCTACCTGCTCGAGCGCAACGCCCTCGCCACGCTCTACAAGAACCTCTCGGCCGAGAACCTCGCCCGCTTCCTGCCCGGCGCCATGGCCCTGCTCGCCCGCCGCGCGGTCTCGAAGAGCGACCTCGACTCGCAGCTCTTCGACATCCGGAGGTTCGAGGGCGGTGCCGACGAGTTCGACGAGACCACCCCGGTGGCCAAGGAGTCGCTCGCTGGCCTGTTCGCGCTCGACCAGTTCGTGGAGGAGCTCGAGTCGCTGAGCGTCTCGCGCGACGACATCCAGGGCCGCCGTCGGCGCACCGACGCCGAGCTGTTCCGGCTCTTCGGCAACATGATCCATCCGCTGCTCGGCGGATCGTCGTACCTCACGGGCTTCCGGGCCGTCGTCGACGCCTTCGAGATCGAGTCGTCGTCCGATCGCCGCCGCATCCTCGTGATCACGGGCGACTCGCTCGGCGAGAAGATGGCGGGGCCAGGGCTCCGGGCCTGGAAGATCTCCGAGGCCCTGGCCGACGAGCACGACGTGCGCCTCGTCACCTGGAACGCGGCCAACCGGCACTCCGACCGCTTCGAGGTCGAGCACGTGCAGCTGCAGAACGAGCGCCAGATGAAGGTGCACGAGCAGTGGGCCGACGTGATCTTCTTCCAGGGCTACGCGCTGCACCACTTCACCACGCTGCAGAAGTCGGAGAAGATCGTGGTCGCCGACATCTACGATCCGATGCACCTCGAGCAGCTCGAGCAGGGCCGCGAGTTCGGCACCGAGCGCTGGACCAACATCGTGCGCTCGGCCACCGAGGTGCTCAACCAGCAGCTCTCGAGGGCCGACTTCTTCCTCTGCGCCTCCGAGCGGCAGCGCTTGTTCTGGCTCGGCCAGCTCGCAGCCCTCGGCCGCATCAACCCCGCCAACTACGCGGCCGACGACTCGCTCGACGAGCTCATCTCGATCGCGCCGTTCGGCCTCGACTCCACGCCCCCGAGGCACACCCGCGACGCGATCCGAGGGGTGGTGCCCGGCATCGGCAAGGCCGACAAGGTCATCATCTGGGGCGGCGGCATCTACAACTGGTTCGACACCCTCACGCTCGTGCGGGCCGTGGGTCAGCTGGCCGAGAAGCGCCCGAACGTGCGGCTCTTCTTCATGGGCACCGCCCACCCCAACCCGGATGTGCCCGAGATGGCCGTGGTGCAGAAGACGAGGCAGCTCTCGGCCGATCTCGGCCTCACCGGCCGCCACGTGTTCTTCAACGAGTCGTGGGTGGATCTCGACGACCGCCAGAACTACCTGCTCGAGGCGGATGTGGGGGTCAGCACGCACTTCGACCACATCGAGACCACCTTCTCGTTCCGCACCCGCATCCTCGACTACCTGTGGGCCGGCCTCCCCATCGTCACGACGGGCGGAGACAGCTTCGGCGACCTCGTGGAGAAGGAGGGGCTCGGAGTGGCCGTCGGCGAGCGCGACGTCGACGCCCTGGCCGATGCCCTCGAGCGCATGCTGTACGACGCGCCGGCCCGCAAGAAGGCCGTGCAGGCCGTCGCGCGGGTGCGGGAGGACTTCACCTGGGAGCGCACGCTCGCCCCTCTCGTGGCCTTCTGCCGCGACCCGCACCCCGCGGCCGACCGCGTGCTCGGGTCGCTCTCGGCACCGCTCGACCTCGCGGCAGGGGCAGGTGGGCGACGTTCCCGGCCGGTGACGGCGGAGGAGAAGTTCCAGGCCATCTCGACGAGGCGGCACGGCATCCGTCGCGATCTCGCACTCGCCCGCCACTACGTGGAGAACGGCGGGCTCTCCTCGCTGGGCGGCAAGATCCGCTCCCGGCTGGCATACCGCAAGGCCGGGAAAGCCTGAGCGACTGCTCCGGCACCGTCATGTATCCTCGATCCCGGCAGTTCTCCCGACTGCCGCATGCAGTGGCTTGGAGGCCGTGAACATGGCTGGACTGGACGAGTCCCCTACCGAGCGCTCGACCCGCTTGCTCAACGAGCCCTGGCAGCACGCCGGCGCCGTCAACGGCGGAGTCTCCGGCACCGTCGAGTCGGTCAAGGAGATCTGGGCGCACCGCCAGCTGCTCGGCCTGCTCACGAAGCGCGAGCTCAAGAGCCGCTACAAGGACAGCGCGGGCGGGTTCCTCTGGAGCCTCGCCAAGCCGCTCACGCAGCTCTTCATCTACTACCTGGTGATCGGCCAGTTCCTCGGCGCCGCCCGCGGAATCGAGAACTTCGCGATCTACATCTTCGCCGGGTTGACGGTGTACACGCTCTTCAGCGAGATCGTGGCCTCGGGAACGGCGTCGATCATCGCCAACCAGGGGCTGGTGAAGAAGGTGTATCTCCCACGGGAGATCTTCCCCCTCGCCGCTGTCGGCTCCGCGCTGTTCAACTTCGTCGTGCAGATGGTGATCCTGCTCATCGCGGCGGCGGTGCTCGGCACTCTCGGCTTCGGAGCGAACCTGCTGTTCTTCGTGGGCGCGCTCGTGCTCGTGCTCGTCTGGGGCACTGCGATCGCGCTGCTGCTCTCCGCTTTGAACGTGTACCTGCGCGACATCCAGTACCTGGTCGAGGTCGTACTCCTGCTGCTCATGTGGGCCTCGCCCATCCTGTACTCGTGGCAGCAGGCCGCCGCGGTGTTGCCGGCGTGGCTCCTCGAGGTCTACGTGAACTCGCCGATCACGCTCGCGGTGCTCGGCTTCCAGGAGGCGTTCTGGTCCGAGGCCTCCAACGGTGTGCCGCTGCCCCTTCTCGGCATGCGCATGCTGATCGCGTTCGCCGTGGGGCTCATCGCCCTGTTCGGTGCCCAAAAAGTCTTCAGTCGCCTGCAGGGCGACTTCGCACAGGAGCTCTGATCGTGGCCAGTCATGTCCCCGTCGTCCAGGTGAACGACGTCTCGAAGCGCTTCATCATCCGCAAGGAGAAGAGCCTCAAGGAGCGTCTGGTCAATGCCGGTCGTTCGAAGCAGTTCAAAGAGGACTTCTGGGCCCTCAAGAACATCGATCTCGAGATCACGTCCGGCACCACGATCGGTCTGATCGGACCGAACGGTTCCGGCAAGTCGACGCTCCTGAAGATGATCGGCGGCATCATCCAGCCCACGTCCGGCTCGGTGCAGCGCCGCGGCCGGCTCGCCGCCCTGCTCGAGCTCGGCGCCGGCTTCCACCAGGATCTGACCGGTCGCGAGAACGTCTACCTCAACGCCTCCATCCTCGGGCTCTCGCGCAAGCAGACCGACGAGTACTTCGACGAGATCGTGGACTTCTCGGGCATCCGCGACTTCATCGACACTCAGGTCAAGTTCTACTCCTCCGGCATGTACGTGCGGCTCGCCTTCGCGGTGGCCGTGCACGTCGACCCCGACCTGCTGCTCGTCGACGAGGTGCTCGCGGTGGGCGACGAGGCCTTCCAGCGCAAGTGCCTCGACAAGATCCGCTCGTTCCAGGCCGAGGGCCGCACGATCGTGCTCGTGACCCACTCGCTCGGTCAGGTCACCGAGCTGTGCACTCGCGCAGTACTGCTCTCCAAGGGCAAGGTCATGTTCGACGGCGCCCCACACGAGGCGGTGCGCGACTTCCGCGACATCCTGGAGGAGCGCCGGGTCGATGAGGCCACCACCCAGCACGTCGAGGCGGTGCGCCACGGTCGGGTGCTCTCCACCACGGCGCACGCGAAGGGCAAGGCCGAGGGAGAGCCGATCGAACCCGGCGACGACCTCGTGGTCTCGATGCAGTTCGAGCACGACGGCGAGGGCATCGTGGACTGGATCGCTGCGGTGCAGATCGACAACGTGCAGGGCCAGGTGGTCTACGGCACCACGTCCAAGCGCCTCGGGTTCTCCCTGCCGCGCCTCACCGGCCCGCGCACCGTGGAGTTCACGCTCAAGAACGTCAACTTCGGCTCCGGCAAGTACTTCGTCAACACCTCGCTCATGGACTCGGAGGGGCGGCACCTGCACGACATGCCGCAGATCACCTCGTTCGATGTGCCGTTCTACTCGCTCGCCGTGGGCGTCATCCACGCCGTCCCCGAGTTCGACGACCTCGGCAGCTGAGCCGTGGCGGTGACCGGTGCGCCGTTCCGGGTGACCGCGGTGGTGGTGAACTGGCGGCAGCCGGAGCTGACCTCGGCGGCGGTGCGGTCGCTCGAGACCCAGGAGGGCCTCGAGGCCGATGGTGGGCGGCGCGGCGTCGACCTCTCGATCGTGGTCGTCGACAACGGATCGGGTGATGACTCCGCGCGGGTTCTCGCCGAACGGCATCCGCAGCACCGCGTGCTGACCGTGCAGGTGAACGGCGGTTTCGGGGCCGGTGTGAACGCCGGCATCCGCGCCGCGGGCGACGACCAGGATGCGTTCGTGCTGCTCAACAACGACGCCTCGGCCGGGCCCCTGTTCGTGCGCTCGCTGGTGGATGCCCTCGTCGAGGATCCACGAGCGGGCGCCGCCACGGCGCGCATCGTGTTGCGCGATCTCTACCGCAGGGTGCCCAGCGGTCAGCCGCAGGGCGGAGACGCCCGCGGCGCCCTCGTGGCCGCCGACGGCACCCGCTGGGTGCCGGATGCCTCGGGCGAGGCGCTGCTCAACAGCACCGGCAACGAGATGACCAGGTCGGGAAACGGCCGTGACCGCGACTGGCTCGTGCCCGTCTCGCTCGACTCGCGCGCGGCGGGAGAGGCGATGGGCTTCTCGGGCGGCGCGTCGGCGCTCCGAGCCGCGGCCCTCCGCGAGGTGGGACTCTTCGACGAGAGCCTCTTCATGTACTACGAGGACACCGACCTGTCGTGGCGGCTGCGACGCGCCGGCTGGAGCATCCGCTACGCCCCCGGCGCCACCGTGCACCACGCCCACGCGGCCTCGAGCGGAACCGGGTCGGCGCTGTTCCGCTTCCACAACGAGCGCAACCGCATCCTCGTCGCCGCGAAGCACGCACCGCTCCCGGTGCTCCTGACCGCCCTCGCCCGCACGGCCTTCCGCCGTCGCCTCACGTCTCTGGCCGCCGCGGTGCGCCGCCTGCCCGCCACCCTCGGCGAGCGCCGGCGCCTCGACCGCGAGGCCGTGGTGCCGCGCTCGGCCGTCGCCGCGCTCCTGGTCGAGGACTGAGCCGGAGTGGCCGCGGCTATGCTGGAGGTTGCTCCGAATCGGCACCAGGAGGATGACCGGTGACCCCCTCCACCCCCGTTCTCTTCGACGCGACCTCGTTGCCGCCGAACTGGGGAGGCGTGGCCCGCTACATCCAGGGTGTGCTGGCCGGTCTCGACGAGCTGGGCGTGCGGTTGCACGTCGTGGCGAAGCCGAGTGACATCGAGCGGCTACGCGACGGCGCCCCCGGCCACGAGTACCACGCCGCTCCCGCCCTCATCTCGGTCCGACCCGCCCGCTTCCTCTGGGAGCAGCTCGGCCTGCCCCGGATGGCGCGACGCCTCGGGGTGCGCGCCATCCACTCTCCGCACTACACGCTGCCGCTCGTCACCGGGGCGGCCCGGGTGGTGACGCTGCACGACGCCACCTTCTTCACCGACCCCGAGGTGCACTCGCGTCTCAAGCGCACCTTCTTCACCTGGTGGACCAGACGTGCCGCCCACCGCGCCGCGGCGCTGCTCACCCCGAGCGCCGCCACGGCCGACGCCGTGCGCTCGAGCGTGCGACGTGTGCGCCCCTCCATCGTGGTCGCCTACCTTGGGGTCGACCCCGAGGTGTTCCACGAGCCGACGGCCGCCGAAGTGGCCCGCTTCGCCACCGCGCACGGGCTCGAGGGCGGCTGGATCGGGTTCCTGGGCACCATCGAGCCCCGCAAGAACATCCCCGCGCTGCTGCGCGCCCACGCCCTCCTCCGCGCGAGCAGCTCCGCTCCCGTCCCCCCGCTCGTGCTCTCGGGCTCGCGCGGCTGGGACGAGGAGGCCGCACGACTGCTCGACGCTCTGGGGCCCGACGACGGCGTGGTGGAGGCCGGCTACCTGCCGCTCGACGAGCTGCCCGCCTTCCTCGGTGGCGCCGAGGTCGTTGCCTATCCGAGTCTCGGCGAGGGGTTCGGTCTTCCCGTGCTCGAGGCCATGGCGAGCGGCGCCGCCGTGCTCACCACGCGTCGCCTCTCCATACCTGAGGTGGGCGGATCCGCTGTCGCGTACACCGAGCCCGACGCCGAGGCCGTCGCCGACGCGCTCGGAGCGCTGCTCGCCGATCCGACCCGCCGCGAGGCGCTCTCGACCGCAGCCCGTGCACGTTCGGCGGAGTTCACCTGGGCGGCCTGTGCCCGCGCGCACGTGGAGGCCTACCGGCAGGCGGGCGTCGAGGTGGCCGCATGAGCGCCGCCGCTGCCCGGGTGGCGGTCGTCACGGTCACCTACGACTCCGCCGTGGTGCTCGAGCCGTTCCTCGCCTCCGTGCCGCCCGCGGCGGCCGCCACGCCCACCGCCGTCTACGTGGCCGACAACAAGCCGGCCTCCACGGAACGGCAGCGCATCGAGCGGATGGCCGCCGAGCACGACGCCGAGTACCGCCCCATGCTGAGCAATCTCGGCTACGGTCACGCGGTCAACGTGGTGGTGGCCACGCTGCCCGCCGACGTGGAGTTCGTGCTCGTGTCGAACCCCGACGTCGTGCTGTCGCCCGGGGCGATCGACCGCCTCGTGGAGGCGCTGGACGAGTTCCCCGACGTGGGAGCGGTCGGCCCCAAGATCCTCGAGCTCGACGGATCGGCCTATCCCTCCGCGCGGGCCGTGCCGTCGATCCGCAACGGCATCGGGCACGCCCTGTTCTCGACCGTGTGGCCGCGCAACCCGTGGACCCGCTCCTACCGCAACGAGGTGGGCGCGAACCCGATCCGCCGCGATGCCGGCTGGCTCTCGGGCGCCTGCTTCCTCATCCGGCGCGCGGCCTTCGACGAGCTGGGCGGCTTCGACACCCGGTACTTCATGTACTTCGAAGACGTCGACCTCGGGTACCGCCTCGGGGAGCACGGCTGGCGCAACCTCTACGAGCCCGCGGCCGAGGTGCTGCACACCGGCGCCCACTCCACCGCGGGCGGCGAGTCGGAGCGCATGCTCAAGGCGCACCACGACAGCGCCAAGCGGTTCCTCGCCAAGAAGTACTCGGGGCCCCTGCTCTGGCCCGTGCGCACGGCGCTCTCGGCCGGTCTGTCGCTGCGCTCGTTCGCGATCAGAGCCCGCACCCGCCGATAGGGTGGTGCGGGACCAGCCGGAACCCGAACCGGCGAACACGAAGGAAGGTCTATCCGTGAAGCTCGCCATGACACTGATGGTCCGCGACGAGGCCGACATCGTGTCGTCGATGCTCGACCACCACCTGGCCCAGGGCGTCGACGTCATCATCGTGACCGACAACGGCTCCGTCGACGGCACCGCCGAGCTGCTCGAGGGGTACGCGGCCCGCGGCCTCATCGACCTGAGGCACGACCCGGTGCAGCGCAAGCAGCAGAGCTCCGTCGTGACCGCCATGGCCCGCGACGCGTACACGGTGCACGGTGCCGACTGGGTCATCAACGCAGACGCCGACGAGTTCTTCCTGCCCGTCGACCGCTCCCTCACGCTGCACGAGGCGTTCGAGGGCATCCCGAAGAGCATCGAGGCCTTCCTGGTGCCGGTCACGAACCTCACGGGCTCCGCCGCCCGCCGCGGTTCCGGTGTGCAGCGCCTGCACTACCGCGACCTGCGCTCCGACGCCGAGCTGGCCGCGGCGGGGCTGCGCGCGCATCCCACCGCCGATGCCGTGCACATCGGAGTGCCCGACATCGACGTGATCCAGGGCAACCACTTCGTGAGCCTCGCCTCGAAGGGAGTGCCGGACGAGGCGTTCGCCCTCGAGGTGCTGCACCTGCCGTGGCGCTCGTACGAGCAGTTCCGCAACAAGGTCGAGGTCTCGGGTCGCGCCTACGAGAGCAACCCCGAGCTCACCCCGAGCCCCAACCACCACGGCATGCGCGACTACGCGCGGTTGAAGGCTGGCCTGCTGCAGCACCACTACCTGCTCCGCCACCCCGACGAGGCCGAGCTCGCCGCCGGTCTCGAGGCGGGCCGCTACGCCGAGGAGCGTGTGCTCGCCGACACCGTCGTGTCCGCGGTCGAGGATGAGGGCTTCTCGCCCGAGGAGCAGGCCGAGTTCGACACGGTCGCCCCCGCGCTGCGCGAGGCCGAGTCGCGCTTCGGCCTGCTGCAGCTGCGCTACGAGGCGCTCGAGGCCGAGAGCGCCGCCACGATCGCCGACCTCCACGCGGAGATCGACGCCGCGAAGTCACGGATCGCCGAGGTCGAGGCGACCGTGGCGGAGCGCGATGCCCGCGTGCTGCAGCTCGAGCAGCTCGACACCCTCACCCAGGCCCACGTGACCTCGCTCGAGACCCGGGTGGGCGAGCTCTCCGAGCGCTGGGAGGTGCGCGTGTCGAACCGTGTGCGCCGGGGCGGTCGACGTGCCCGCTGACGGGGGCGCCCGTGCCCTGAAGGTCGTGGTCACGGGGGGCTGCGGCTTCATCGGCAGCAACCTCTGCCGCCTGCTCGCGGCCGATCCGCAGATCGAGCTCGTGGTGCTCGACGACTTCTCGGTGGGCGACGCCGGGCGGCTCGACGGCCTCGACCTCACGATCATCGAGGGCTCGGTGCTCGACCCCCAGGCGATCGACGCCGCCTTCGCGGGAGCGGACGCCGTGGTGCACCTCGCGGCCGTGGCCTCGGTGCAGGAATCGGTCGAGAACCCGCTGCGGGTGCTCGACGTCAATGTGACGGGCACCGCCCTCGTGCTCGAGGCGGCACGCCGGAGCGGCGGCGGGTCCGGTGACGCGGCCGGCGGCGGCGCCCATGTCATCCTGGCCTCCTCCTCGTCGGTCTACGGCAGCGATCCGACCCTGCCCAAGCACGAGGGCCTGCTGCCCCGCACCGAGAGCCCCTACGGCGTGAGCAAGCTCGCCGCCGAGGCCTACGCCCTCACCTGGCAGCGCGTCTACGGGCTCCCGGTGCTCGCCTTCCGCTTCTTCAACGTCTTCGGTCCGCGCCAGCAGGCCTCCTCCGCCTACCCGGCCGTGGTGCCCGCCTTCCTCGAGAGGGCGATCGCCGGCGAACCGCTCGTCGTCTACGGCACGGGCGAGCAGTCACGCGACTTCACCTACGTCGACTCGGTGTGCTCGGTCATCGCCGACGCCGTGCGCCGCCGCGTGGTCTCCGACACCCCCGTCGACCTCGGTTTCGGGGTGCGCACGAGCCTGCTCGAGCTCATCGGAGCCATCGAGACCGCGATCGGGCACCCGGTCGAGACGGTCTTCGACCAGGCCAGGCGGGGCGACGTGCTGCACTCCCAGGCCGAGGGAGCCGAAATGGCGCGGTTGTTCCCCGCCCTGCAGCCGGTCTCGCTCGAGCGCGGTCTGGCGGCGACGGTCGAGTGGATGCGGAGCCGCTGAGCACCACCGGGTAGGCTTCCGGGGTGCCGCTCCTCGCTCGTCTCCGCTCCTCGCGCCTCGCGCTCCTCGCGGAGAAGCCGGTCAAGGCCGTCATCCGCCGCCGTCTGCTCGCGGGCCGCTTCCGTTCCGACGACTTCGACATCTCCGCCCCCGGCGCCGGCCGCCCCCGCGGCGTGGCCGTGCTCATGTGCCTGTGGAACCGGCCCGGTCACTTCCGCACCATGCTCGAGCTGCTCGACGCGCAGACCGGCACGCCGCCGATCGACCTCTACCTGTGGAACAACAACAAGGTCGAGCACGACCTCTACCTCGAGGAGCTGGCCTTCTACCGCCCCTCCGGCGCCCTGCGGAGCGTGCGCATCGTGCGCTCCCCCTACAACCTCGGCTCCATCGCCCGCTTCTACTGGGCCAGGGCGCTCGCGAAGAAGCGGGAGCAGCCGATCATCGTGATCGACGACGACGAGGTGATCGAGCCCACCTTCGTGCAGACGGCGCTCGAGGTGCACGAGCCGGGCGCGGTGCACGCCTGGTGGGCGTTCACCGTGGCCTCCGACGACTACTTCGACCGCACGCCCGCCGTGGTCGGTGGCCCCGTCGACCACGTGGGGCCGGGTGGCATGGTCTGCAGCTCGGCCATCTTCCTCGACGACGAGTTCTTCACCGCGCTGCCGCAGCGCTACTGGATGCTCGACGACCTCTGGTTCACCTGGTTCGCCACCTCGCGCGGCTACACGCTGAAGAAGCTCCCGGTCGAGATCGAGTTCGTGCTGAGCGACACCAACCAGCACTGGTCGCTGGGCGACCTCAAGCGCGAGTTCTTCCGCTACCTCTCCGTCAGAACCAGCACGCGCTGAGGTTCTGCACCGGGGCCGCGAGCGAGGCGGGGCCACCGAGGAGCACCACGTTCGAGACGCCCAGCGAGGTGAGGGCGCCGAGCACCTTGCGGGGCACGCACTCGGTGGGAACCACGAACAGCGGGGCGTCCTGGATGCCGGCGAGCGCAGACCCCGCGAGCGCATCGGGGAAGTTGGTGCCCGTGGCCAGGTACGCCGTGGTGGCCCCGCCGTACGCGTCGAGGTTGATGGAGGTGGCGGCCTCGTAGCGATCCGCCCCGGAGAGCCGCTGCACGCTGCCGATGGCCGCGAGGCCCGCCTCCACCCCGGGGCTCACCGAGTTCGGTCCTCCCGCGATCTTGACGGCCGACACCCCGAGGCCCTGCAGCGTGGCGATGCTCGCGGCATCCGCACCCGTCGTGGATCCGTTGACAAGAAGCACCGGGCTGCCGCTCGAGCCGCCGGCCGCCCCTGCCGCGAGAGCGTCGGGGAAGTTGAGGCCCGTGGCCACGTAGGCGGTGGCGGCCTTCGGCTCTCCGAAGGCGTACTGCACGATCGCCCGGGATGCCTCGAACCGGTCGGCGCCCGAGAGGCGCACGACCGTGGGGGCCAGGGCGGCCAGGCGGGATTCCACCGCAGGCGACACCGAGGCGGGGCCTCCCACGATGACGATCCGCTGCGGGGCGAGCGCCGCGATGGCCTGCTCCACCTCGGCCGGCACGACGTCGGGCCGCGTGAGCAGCAGAGGGCCGCCCTGGAGGGCCGCGGCGGGGCCGGCCGAGAGCGCATCCGGGTAGTTGGTGCCTGTGGCCACGTAGACCACCGGTGCGGTTGCGGGATAGGCGCGCCGGGCGATCGAGACCGCCACCGCGTACCGATCCGGTCCGCTGATGCGGTCGACCGTGAACGGCGTGGTCACCTGGGGGCTCGGCGGAGGGCTCACCGAGACCGGCGTGTAACCCGGCCGCGATCCCGTGACCGAGACCGTGATCGAGCGGCCCACCATCGACTGGTCGGGGTAGAATACGGGTGCGGTGGCGCCGGGCACCGGGCTGTTGGCCACCGACCACTGGTACGACACCGAGACCCCCGCCGCCCAGGTGCCGGGCGACGCCGTGAGCGCCTGACCGACCCCCGGCGTGCCCGAGATGCTCGGCGGGCTCGACGGCGCGGAGACCGGCGGCTGCGGGTTCGAGGCGTAGCCGCCGAAGATCTGCACCCACATCGTGCCGTTGGGCGTCATGGCGTAGCCGATGCCGATGCGGGTGAAGGCACCGCCCAAGATGTTGCTGCGGTGGCCGGGTGAGTTCATCCAGGCCTCCATCACCGCGTCGGCCGTGCCGTAGCCGTAGGCGATGTTCTCGCCGTTCGCCGTCCAGCCCGGGGGCATCCTCGAGGCACGCCACTCGCGGGTGCTGTGCGTGAGCGGGTTCGCCAGGGTGCCCATGTGGTTCGCCCACTCCTCGGCGGCCGCGTCGATCGTGGCGTCCCGCACGAGCGAGGGCAGGCTCGAGGCGATGCGGTGGTAGTTGACCAGGTCGTGCACCCTGTCTTCCTCCGCGGCGGCGAGGGCCGCGGGGGCCGGGCCGCCCACCGTGAGACCTCCCACGGCCAGCACCGCGGCGAGCACGGCGACGAGCAGAGCTCTGGGGCGGATCACCCCCCGGGGAGTGCGCGCCGGAGCCGCCATCCTGCTACCGATGTGGGTCACCATGCCAGTCACCTCCGCGAGCGTCGTGCGCTCAGGGTACTCCCACGGGACTTCAGCTGGGTATCAGCGGGCTACCTACGAGTTACCGACAGGTGACCGGCGGATCACCAGCTGCAGGCGGACAGCGTGGCCACCGAGTCGCTGAGCGACGAGGGCCCACCCAGCAGCACCACCTTGGTGGCCTTGAGTCTGCTGATGTCGTCGATCACGCCGCGCGGCACGCAGTCGCCGGGCACCATGTAGAGCGGGGCCTTGCTCTTCGCGGCGAGCACGCCGCCGGCGAGCGCGTCAGGGTAGTTGTAGCCCGTGGCGAGGTACACCGTGGAGCTCGAGGAGTAGGCGGCCCGGTTGATGGCCAGTGACGCGGTGAAGCGATCGCTGCCGGAGAGCCTCTCGACCGTGGCGGGGATGCGGGTCTTCAGAGCATCCGCCACCCCGGCGCCCACGGAGTTCGGGCCGCCCGCGATGGTCACCGCGGAGGTGCCCATGGTGCGGAAGTGATCGACGGTCGCGGCGTCGGCGGTGCCTGCTCCTCCGTTGACGAGCGTGATGGGGATGCCGGCGGATCCCGCCGCCGAGCCGGCCGAGAGGGCGTCGGGGAAGTTGCCTCCCGTGGCCACGTAGCTGCGGGGAGCGGTGCCGAAGGCGAACCGGGCCACGGCACGGGAGGCCTCGTAGCGGTCGGCACCGGCGAGCCGGGTGACGGTGGCGGCGAGCGGTCGGAGCTCGGCGAGCACCGCGTCGGAGACGGAGGCCGTGCCTCCCACCACCACGATGGCCGCGGGCGCCAGCCGCCTGATCTCGGCGGCCACCTCCGGCAGCAGCCGATCGCTCGGCGTGAGGAGCAGCGGGCCGCCCTGCTTGACGGCCGCGGGCACCGAGCTGAGCGCATCCGGGTAGTTGCCGCCTGTCGCGAGGTAGACCGTTCCCGAGGGGATGGCCTGGGGGTGCGCGCGCTGGGCGATCTGCAGCGCCACGGCGTAGCGGTCGGCGCCGCTCACCCTCTCCACGGAGGGCTTGGCCTTGAGCTCGTAGGTGTCGCTGACCGTGGAGGAGAGCGAGAAGCTGCCCCAGCGCGCCGTGACCGAGAAGGAGCGCCTGCCCGACTGCAGGGCGGCCGGGATGGCGAGCGACCACTGGCCGGAGGCGTTCGGCGTGACCGAGAAGTTCGTGCTGTCGATCGTGATCTGCACCGTGTGGCGCGGGCCGGCGCCGGGCAGCGTGCCCCGGATGCTGTCGCCCACGAAGGAGGGCCTCACCACGGTCGGCGTCGCCACGGCGACCTTCATCTCCCAGTCGGGCACCGTGTTCGACACGCTCTTCTTGGCGCTGTTCGTGGTGAGCATGGGGAAGAAGGCGCTGATGGCGTTCGGCTGGGCGCCCTTGTCGCAGTTGTTCTGGAACGTGCCGGCCGATCCGAGGCCGAAGGCTGCGCTGCCGATGACCGCGCTCGCTCCGCTGTCACCCGGGAGCATGCAGACGTCGGTGAGGGTGAGATTGACGTACACGGGGGTTCCGGCCCGGTTGTACACGGGGTACGACTCGTCGACCACGATGATGGTGCCGCAGGTCCAGCCCGTGGTGCGGCCCGACTTGCAGACGGGAGCTCCCACCACCCCCGTCGTCATGTCGGTGATCGTCACGGGGCTGCCGTCGCCGAGCGCGCCCTGACCGCCACCCCAGGTGGAGACCTTCGGGGTGGGCGTCCACTCGTCCGAGAGGGCCACCACGCCCACGTCGGATCCGCCGCCGAAACGGAAGAGGCTGTCGACAGGGGCGCCGATGATCGAGCCGCGCGAGGGGGCCGAGCCGGCTCGGGACTGCCGCGACTCGTAGAAGTAGTTGCCGCTCGAGCGGTCGGGCTCGATGCAGTGGCCTGCGGTGATGAACTGCATCTGCGGGTAGGGGCCGTAGCGGCCGCCGAAGCCCGCCGTGCAGACGTAGGTGGATCCGGCGGAGAGGAACTGGAACGCCTGGCCACCCACCAGCTCGGCGAGGGCCTCGAGCCGTTCGCCGGAGTAGTCGGGCACCGTGGGGTCACCGATCTCGGCGACCGCTCCGGTCTCGCCCACCGTGGCCGCGGAGGCCTCGTCCGGAACGTTGACGACGAGCTGTGTGCCCTCGAGCCTCGAGCCGAGCACCTCGACACCGGTCTCGACCAGGGCCTCCACCACGACTCCGGCGTCGAGGGCGGCGGCCGTGCGGGCCAGGTAGTCCTCGGGGGCCTCGTCGAGGTCGCGGGCGATGGCGTCGTGCAGCTCGGCCGGCAGCTCCGCCGCCTGGGCCGTGAACTGCTCGGCCGTGTAGGAGTCGTCCATCCGCGGCAGGGCGGGAGCGGCTGCGGGCGCCGGCTCCGTGGCGGATTCCGGCGTCTCGGTGGTCGGCTCGGAGACCTCCACCGGCGGCTCGACCTCCGCCGAGGCCACGCCACCCGTGCCCAGCACGGCGGCGATCACGAGCATGGTCACCGCGAGGGTCGAGGTCGAGTTGCGCACGACCCTACGGTACGACCACGCCGCTCGCACGCCGTGCGGCCACGCCGCGCCCCGGCAGGGCCCGCCGCCTCAGGACTGAGCGTCGGCGATGAGCGTCTCGAGGTAGGAGCCGTAGCCGCTCTTCACGAGCGGGGCGGCGAGCTTGGCGAGCTGCTCGGTGTCGATCCACCCCGCGCGCCAGGCGATCTCCTCGATGCAGCCGATCTTGAAGCCCTGACGGTCCTCGATCACGCGCACGTACTCGGAGGCCTGCATCATCGACTCGAAGGTTCCGGTGTCGAGCCAGGCCGTGCCGCGGTCGAGCACCTGCACCTGCAGGTCGCCGCGCTCGAGGTAGCGCTCGTTGACGGTCGAGATCTCGAGCTCGCCGCGGGCGGAGGGCTCGATCGACTTCGCGATGGCCACCACGTCGTTGTCGTAGAAGTAGAGACCGGGAACGGCGTAGTTCGACTTCGGCTCGACCGGCTTCTCCTCGATGGAGAGGGCCTTGAAGTCGTCGTCGAACTCCACCACGCCGTAGGCGCGCGGCTCGGCCACGTGGTACGCGAAGATGCGCGCACCCTTGATCTCGCCGTTGGCCCGGAGCGACGAGCCGAGGCCCGCGCCGTGGAAGATGTTGTCGCCGAGCACGAGCGCCACCGACTCCTCGCCGATGAAGTCCTCACCGATGATGAACGCCTGCGCCAGACCGTCGGGCGAGGGCTGCACGGCGTACTCGAGGCGGATGCCGAGCTCGCTGCCGTCGCCGAACAGCGCCTTGAACTGGTCGTTGTACTCCGGGGTCGTGATGATGAGGATCTCGTTGATCCCGGCCATCATGAGCGTCGAGAGGGGGTAGTAGACCATCGGCTTGTCGTAGATGGGCATGAGCTGCTTCGAGATGCCCTTGGTGATGGGCCACAGCCGGGTGCCGGATCCGCCGGCCAGGATGATTCCGCGCATCAGCGACCCTTCTCGTTCTGTGCCTTCTCGTTGAGCGAGGCGTAGAACGCGCGCGCTTCGTCCCACGTGGGGAGGAGGCCGGAGGCGGCGGCCTCGGAGAGGCTCGGTGCATCCGTGTCCTTCGGCGAGAGCAGCAGTTCACCTGCGGCCTCGGGGAACACGAGCGCCACCTCCTCGTCGAGGGGGTTGATGCCGTGCTCGCGCTCGGCCGCGAAGGTCGACGTGACGAGGTAGCTCACGGTCGCGTCGTCGGTGAGCGCCACGAACGCGTGGCCGAGACCCTCGGCGAGGTAGATGCCCTTGCGATCCTTGTCATCCAGCAGCACGGAGTCCCACTGACCGAAGGTCGGCGAACCCACCCGGATGTCGATCACGTAGTCGAGCACCGCACCATGGGTGGCGGTGACGTACTTGGCCTGCGACGGCGGGATGTCGGCGAAGTGGATGCCGCGCACCACACCGCGCTTCGATACGCTCGTGTTGGCCTGCGCGAGGTCGATGGAGTGCCCGATCTCGGCCTCCAGCTTGTCGAAGCGGTACCACTCGAGGAACACGCCCCGGTCGTCGCCGAACTGCTTCGGCGTGATCTCGTAGCTGTCTGGGATGCTCAGTTCGCGGAATTGCACCTTGCGAGTCTACCCATTGTCAGCGACGGCGCAGGAGGCGGGTGACCCTCCACGACCTCGACGACTCGATCGCGTCGATCACGGCGCTCAGTTCGGCGTCGCTCATCAGGAGCACGTGGCTGGCCTTGATGGGCTTGCCACGCCCCACCAGCACGCCCGCTGCCCGGATGCCGGAACTCGCCCGCCACGACCGTGACTCGAGCAGGCTCACCACTCGGAGGTGCAGCCGATCCCGCTGAGCCAGACGTTCGCGCACGACCATCTCCACCTTGGCGGCGACTTCACCGTCGACATCGCGTTCGGGCGCCGGGATCTGCACCTCGACGGGCGGTCGACGGATGAGCTTGCGGATGGCCCTGGTCTCTCCCGCGGGCAGCAGGATGGGCCGGGCATCCAGCTTGCGGTCGACCGCGTACTGGTTGAGCATCCACTCGTCGTGCACGTGCTCGGTGATGGACGAATCCTGCGACACCCAACCGCGGTAGATCGCCGTCAGGGCTCCGGAGTCGGCGATCCCCACTGTCGAGACGGCACGCAGCAGGTAGTCCCAGTCCTCGGTGGTCGTGAGCGTCTCGTCATACCGGAAACCGAGATCGCGATACAGCGAACGAGGGATCGCCGCCGACATGAACGGCGTGCTGTTCAGCGACAGATGCTCGATGAAGGAGAACTCGGTCGCGTACGGCATCGTGACACCCGAGGCCGCACGGGTACCTCGCTCATGGCGCACCTCGACGCGATCGGCCTGCTGCCGAGCGCATACGCTCCGGAGTACCCTCCCGGAGTGCTTCTTCTCCAGTTCCGCGAAGACCTCAACCCAGTGCGCGAACACCAGGTCGTCGTCGTCCAGCGCCACGACGTAGCGACCGCGCGCCTCTTCCAGGCCGGTGTTGAGCAAGGTGGCCCGGTTGCCGTGGTCGACATGCACGATGCGCACCTTGCGGCCGAGCCATTCGGGCACACCGTCGACGGCCGCTTCGATCGCGATCTGCTGATCGAGGTCCACCCGGTGCGCGATGATCACGACCTCGAAATCGGTGCTCGTCTGCCCGGTGAGGCAGAGCAGCACCTCTTCGAGTTCTGCCACCCTGCGCCCCTGGGTACGGATGACAACTGTCAGGAAGGGTTCCTCGATCGGTGCTGCGGGCACCAGACTCTTGATGGGACCGGCCACGCAGGCCCAGACGAACTGATTGACGCGAGCATGGGGTTCGGCGTCGTCTCGGAGCTCATTCAGGAAGCGGTTGAGGTTGGTGCCCGGCTGCAGAGCGGGGTGGCCTGCCGGATAGTGCTGGTCGCTGGCCGACAGCGAGAAGTCGTTGCGCCCGACACGGTACAGCCCCGCGGCCTCGAGCACCCGAGAGAGCTCGCGATCGCCGTAGAGACGCAGGTGCGTCACATCCAGCAACCCCGTGGACGTGTACTCCCATGACCCGAGCGCGAGCTTGTAGCCGACGTCGCGGTGCGTCACGTTCGGGATGCTGAAGAGCACGACCGCACTGTGCTCCACAACGACACCGCGGATGGCGGCCAAGAGTTCGCTGCCGTCGGCGATGTGCTCGAGGCCGTCGAGCACAGTGATGGATGCGACGGAGCGGCCCGCGATGACACGCTTCAGGGTGGCCGCGATCGACCCCCGCTCCTCGAGGTTGGCCACATGGGCCTCGAGACCCCGCTTCGAGACCTCCGACACCGCGAGCTGATCGATGTCGACCCCCACGTAGTGCAACCCGAACTCACCCTCGACCACTTCACCGATCGCGGCGTAACCGCTCGCGATGTCGAGGTGGATCGACCCTGGCGCGATCTCATTTCCGAGATGGCGACCGAGCAGGTGGATGACATGCCCGTACAGGTTTTCCGGAGAGTAGGCGTTGTCATACTTCTTGTCCACGTCAGACCTCACCATCGGTGCCCCGCATAGTTACCGTTCACGAATTCCGCCGTCGTGTTGCCCTCGTCGAGTCGCAGGGGAAGCGCCCCCTCGTCGCGGCGCTTCAGGAAGGCGGTGACCGCGCGTTGGATGATCGGATCCGGGAAGTCAGTCATGTTCTCCAACAAGCGATCGAGGATGTCATCGCGCGACCACTTGTACGCCAGCATGAGAGCCGACTCGGCGGAGTAGTACTGTTCGGTCTCCGAGGCGAGCCACTCGCCGCTGCCTCCGAGCCGCTTGTCGTGGAAAGCGATGGCGGCAGGTTGGAAGATCACCTGGAAGCCGCGCAGACGGTACCGCCAGGAGAGGTCGACGTCGTCTCCGTACATAAAGAACGACTCGTGATCGAAGCCCCCAAGATCGACGAACTCGACGGTCCTGAACATGGAGAAGGCGCCTGAGGCCCAGGAGGTCGCGCCCGACGCGCGGTCGTACTCCTTCGGGTGCTCGAGCGGAAGCTGCTTAGCCTCGGCGATGCCTATGGTCTTGTCCTCCAGCACCGCCGTGAGCTCCCCGAGCGTGCGGTGCGAGGGGAGGACGTCGGGGTTCGCCGTGACGAGTCGGTCCGTCTCGGTGCGGGCCGCCAGCTGGTTCTGAGCGCCGCCGTGCCCGAGGTTCCGTCCGAAGTGGGTGTAGCGGATCTTGATACCGCTGAAGCGCTTGTTGAGCGAGTCGATCTCGTCGTCCTGGAAGACCGGCGAGGGGGAACAGTCCCCGTACGACACGTCCACGAGTCCGTGGCGCCCGGAACTCTGGCCAAGCTGCGACACGCGGTCGACACTCTCGAGAGCCCGCACCAACGACTCCGCAGGGGTATGGAAGAGCACCGACTGCAGTGTGATGCTCGTGTATTCGGTCACTGACCCCACCTATCGTTCTTTGCACTCTCGCTCATCCAAACCGTGATGACGCGACTCCCACACGATCCCCGGCTTCATAGTAGGGCCTGAGGAACTCTCTTGATGGGACGAGCCGTCCCATCAACGTTCCGTTCGGGTCTGCCCTCCCCTGATCGCAATCGTCGAATGACTGGACGTTCAGCGAGGAGCCACGATCCGATCGCGAACGGCACGGTGGCGAGGACGCTCAGGGCGAAGAACGCCCAGACGCCGTCCACGAGAGCGGGCACTCCGAACACCCGGAGCAGCATCTGCACGGCGTAGCTGTACATGAACGCACCCATGGCGAGGTCATTCGCTCGCAGCACCCTCGGTGCCGGGAGGATGTTCCCCAGTACCAGAAGACAGTAGGCGATCAGAGGAGACGCCATCTGCAGCGCCCATGCTGGGAACAGCAGCGCCAGCAACGCCGTCGCCCCAGCGGCCGGCAGGGCGAAGAGCACCGAGAGACGGAGCCGACGGCGGAGCTCGTAGATGATCGTGCCGCCTAGGAAGAAGGGGAGGAAACGCAGGACAGGGGCGACCCGGCCATCCTGGGCGTAGGTCATGACCGCATCGATGTTGGCGTGCGCGACGACGGTCAGGACGAAGACCGACACCAGCACGAGGAGCCGCACGCGCTCCCGCCTGATCCCGAGCACCACTCCGATCGCGACGTAGCACACCACGGTGAAGAACACCGTCCAGAGGTTGCCGATCCAGCCCGCGGGGTCGGTGTTCGGGGTGCCAGAGACGGTGTACTGACGGATCTCGAAGAGGGAGTTCGAGAGCAGGAAGGGCCCGGGGCCACTCTGTGCCCCGAAGAATCCGGAGATCGAGCCTCTCTCCAGGATGTACGCCACCGGCGCGAAGAGAAGGACAATCACGAGCAGACACAGCATGAAGGCCGGCCACAGCCGGAGCACACGATGCCAGAGGTAGAGCGCCAGTCCCCGGCGAAGCCGGCCGCTCGAAACCAGGAACCCCGATACCGAGAACAGACCTGCGAGCGCCCATTGCCCGGAGGTGTTGCCGAGGTAGAGCGGAGACCCGCCGTGGCGGCCGATCGTATACGAGTGAGAGAGAATGACGAGTACAACCATCGCCAGTCTGACGAGGTTGAGGCCGTTGTCTGGCTTCAGCATGGTGTCCTAGGGAGGATCCCACCGTCGGGGCAGGGAGGGACGGGCGGCGACCCCCGGGGGGTCGACACCCGTCGATGACGGATCCGGCGAGTCTATAGGCCCAGTGCTCCGGAGCGGGCGGAGGAGGCTCCGGGCTGCCGCTACTCTTGGCGCATGGGGGACGTGAGAGCGCGCGACAACAACTTCGATTTCCTGCGCATCGCTGCAGCTCTCGCCGTCATCATCGGGCATTCCTTCGCGCTCCGCGGCAACCCCTCGTCGATTCCCATCATCGGCGGACTGCCCATCCACGTGGTCGGCGTCGATGTCTTCTTCGTCATCAGCGGATACCTCATCATGAAGAGCCGATTGGGCCGCAACACCGCCCTTCAGTTCTCGGTGAACCGCGTGCTGCGCATCTTCCCTGCGCTCATCGCCGTCGTGATCGCTTCCATCGTGGTGCTCGGCATCCTGTTCTCCACGCTGTCGAACGGTCAGTACTTCTCTGAGATGGGCACGTGGGATTATCTCTGGAACATCCTTCTCCGTCCGGCGTACGCCCTGCCCGGTGTGTTCACGGATCTGCCCTATCCCGTGGCGGTCAACGGCTCCGTCTGGACTCTGCCTGCCGAGTTCTTCTGCTACGTGGTCGTGCTCATCATCGGGTTCCTCCCGCGCCGCCTCATACTCCCTGCGGTGGTCGCCCTGCTGCTGGCCGCGTCGATCGGCTGGCTGCTCCTGCTGCGCACCGGTGAGCCCATCGTGGTCTGGGGCACTCTGCTCAACGAAGCGACGAGGCTCTGGGTGTTCTTCGCGGTGGGTTCGCTGATCGCGGCGTTCTCACGACCGGGCTTCTTCCGCCTCGACATCGCGGTGCTGGCATCGGTGCTGTGGCTCACACTTCCTTCGCTCCGCGCCGACCCGACGGTGGTCTCCTGGGCCCTCACTCCCTACATCGTGCTCACCTTCGGTCTCGCCAGCACCCCTGTGCTCCGACGCAGTGCCCGGTACGGCGACCTCTCGTATGGTCTCTACCTCTACGCCTTCCCTGTTCAGCAGGCTGTGATCGCCACGATCGGCATCATCCCTGGGGCACTCAACCTCGTGCTCGTCACCGGTGTCACGGCGGCGCTCGCCGTAGGGTCGTGGCATCTGATCGAGAAGCGTGCGATGGCGCTGCGGTTCCGGATCGGCGGGGGTCGAGTCTCGCCGGTGCCGACCGTGGTTGAGGACGCCCCGGCTCAGCCGACGCGGTAGGAGCTGACCGCGGCGACGACGCGGGCAACCTCGGCGTCGGTGAGGGACGCCCAGAGGGGGAGGCGCACGAGGCGGCCTGCGAAGCGGGCCGTGCGCTCGAGGGGGGCCGCCGTGCGGCCGAGGCGGCGGCCCGCGGGGCTCGAGTCGAGCGGCACGTAGTGGAAGGCGGCGCGGATGCCGAGGGCGCGCAGGTGGGCGAGCAGGCCCTCGCGCGCGGCCTCGGAGGGCAGTTGCAGCCAGAACAGGTGCGAGGTGTGCAGCAGTGCAGAGTCGTCCGACATGAGCCGCACGCCGTTCTCGGAGGCCCACTGCGCGAGGCCCGCGGCGTAGCCCGACCACACGCGCAGCCGGTTCGCCTGGATCTCGTCGAACGCCGCCAGCTGCGCATCCAGCACCGCCGCGTTGAGCTCGCTCGGCAGGTAGCTCGATCCCTGGTCCTGCCAGGTGTACTTGTCGATCTCGCCGCGCAGGAAGCGTGCCCGGTTCGTACCCTTCTCGCGCAGGATCTCGGCCCGCTCGAGGTAGCGCTCGTCGTTCACGATCAGGGCGCCGCCCTCACCGGAGTGCACGTTCTTGGTGTCGTGGAAGCTCTGCGTGCCGAAGACGCCCACCGTGCCGAGCATGCGCCCGTCGACGGTGCGCCCGCCGAGGCCGTGCGCGTTGTCCTCCACCACCGCGATGCCGGCCTCGGCAGCGATGGCCTCGACCGCGGCGAGATCCACGGGCACCCCTCCGTAGTGCATGACCGTGACGGCCTTCGTGCGCGGCGTGATGGCCGCCGCGAACTCGGCGGGATCGAGGTTGCCCGTGCTCTCGTCGAGGTCCACGAACACCGGCACCGCTCCGCGCTGCACGACCGCCGTGGCCGCCGAGGGGAACGTGAAGCTCGGCATCACCACCTCGTCTCCCGGCTCGAGCTCGAGCAGCAGGGCGGCGAGCTCGAGCGCGTGGGTGCACGACGTCGTGAGGAGCGCTGCGCGGGCGCCGAGCATGCCGGTGAGGCGGGCCGAGGCCGAGGCCGTGAACGCGCCGTCGCCGTGCGCGTGATCCGACCGCAGCACGGCAGCGAGGTTCTCCAGCTCGCCCGGGGAGCGGAAAGGGCGGCTGAAGAGGATGTCGTCAAGCACCGGAGGCGGGTTCCGTTCGTTCTTCCACGGGGGCTGCGGCGGCGACAGCATCTGCCGTCGCGTCGTCCTCCGGCATGATCGTCTCCGGGTCGTCGACCACGAGGTAGAGCGGCCGACCCATCGACACGTTGAGCGACACCCCGATGTACTCGGCGATCACCCCCAGCGACACGAGGATCGCGCCCGAGCACAGCAGCACGGCCACCATGAGCGACGCCCAGCCGGCCGTCTCCGGATCCTGCCCCACCTGGGGCGCGATGAGGATGTAGACGATGAGCGCGAAACCGAGCGCGGCGATGACCCCGCCCAGCACGCTCACCGCCCTGAGGCCCGTGGTGCCGCTCGTGAGCACCATGCGCCAGAAGTAGGCGATGAGCGCGGGCAGCGAATAGCCGGAGACCCGGCCGTCGGCGGTGCGCAGCACGGTGGGCACGGTGGCCACGCGGTTGGTGACCCACGAGAGCGCCACATCGAGGTAGACCCCCGTCACGGCGAACGACGCGAGTTTGCGGCCCACGTCGCCGCGCACGAGGCGGTAGCTCTGGAACTGGCTCGCATCCGGCAGGTTGAAGGCCGTGCGCATGAGCCGCTTCGACGACTTCGAGGCCGCGTTTCGCAGGAAGCCGTGCGGCCGCTCGTTGGTGAAGCGCGCGTAGACCACGCCGGCGCGCTCGCGGATGGCCGTGTCGAGGAACGGGCCGATCGCGGCCGGGTCGTGCTGGCCGTCCTCGTCCATCGTGAGGATCCAGCGCCCGGTCGACACGGTCATGCCCGCGATCGTGGCCGCGTGCTGCCCGAAGTTGCGGCTGAGGAACAGGATGCTCACGAACGGATGCGCGGCCTCGAGCTGCTTCATGACGGTGTCGGAGGCATCCGGACCGTTGTCGTGCACGAGGATGACCTCGGAGATGCGGAAGGCCACGCCCTCGGGCGTCGTGCCGCCGCGCGTGTAGGGCACGAGCTCGTCGACCACGGCCCCGAGCGTGCGCTCCCCCTGGTACACGGGCACGATCACACTGATCGTGTACACCGTGGAATCGACCGCGTCGCTGGTGCCCACGGGATGAGAAGTTATCACGCCGGCAGCCTCACGAAGAGGAAGCGGCCGTCGTCGGAGGCGAACGCGTCGCCGCCCGAGGTGGTGTCGACGCGCGTGACGGCCACGATCTGCTCGAGCAGCGCGGAGCCGCCATCCGTGAACGCCGCCTTGTCGATCACCATGCCGCACACCCCGAGCTCGCGGAACGCCATGATCATGGCGGGCACCGGCAGCGAGGCGAGGGCACCCACCTCGTCGATCGGCGCACGGCCCTTGATGCCGCCTGACGACCAGCGCAGGGAGTCGGAGTGCAGGAACATGCGCATCTGCTCGGAGTCGGTGACGCCGTTGACGGGCGGCGACTCGGGGAAGGCGATGTAGGGCAGCTGGTAGATGAGGCAGCCCTCCTCCACCGTGCCCTCGATCTGCTCCACGAAGGCCTGGTCGGAGTCGAAGCTCGCCACTGTGGCGGCCCGCGCGGCGGAGTCGACGGGCGGGATCTGGTCCCACACCGCGAGCACGAGCAGCAGCACGGCCACGACGGCCGCGAGCACGGGGCGCGTGCGGCCGGTGCCCGACAAGGGGGCGGAGGCGGCGAGCGCGGGGATGACCGCCGACCGGGTACGGCGGGCCCGCAGGCGCTTCGCCACCCGGCGCACGAGCCGGTCGAGCAGCAGGCCCACCGCGGCGAGCGCCAGCAGCGCGAGCAGGATGGCGATGCGGTTCCACGAGCGGATGGGGAAGTTGACGAACGACAGGAGGGTCGAGAGCCCGCCCACCGTGCCGAAGAGGAAGGTCACGAGCGCGAGCCCCGAGAGCACGGCGAGCTTGCGGGTGTACGACTTGGGCGCGCGCCAGCCCGTGCGGCCGGCGCTCAGCAGGAAGAACACCGCCACCACCACGAGCGCCACGAACCCCGCCGCGGCGATGAGGCCGAGCGCAGGGGCCTCTGAGGGCAGCGGATACGACTCGTCGTAGAGCTGGCGCAGCGTGGCGAACGGCCCGAAGCGGTGCCCGGGCACGGGCAGCAGCAGCGACGAGAGCTTGAACGAGTAGAGCTCGGCCTCGGGAGGGCTCCGCACGAGCACGGCCTCGTTGGCGCCGTTCGCGAGCCGGTACAGGATGCTCGGCAGCAGGTTGATGAGCATCGTGCCCGCGATCACGAGCCCGGCCGCCGCCGCGCCGAAGAATGGGCGCCAGCCGCGGGTCTGCCACAGCTTCGCCACACCCACGACGGCGAGCACGAGCGCCACGAACACCGAGTAGTAGCTCGAGGCGGTGCCGAGCAGCGCGAGCGTGCCGACGGTCGCCAGGTTGCGACCGCTCAGGATGCGCCGCGACCACAGCGGTTGGCCCACGGCCACCTTGTAGACGACCCCGAGCGCGAGCGGCACCACGAAGTAGGCCGCGAGGAAGAGGTGCCCCTCCCCCTTGATGAAGTGGTACGGCGCGATGGCGAAGGCCACGGCGAGCGCCACACCGAGCGTGCGGCTCACGCCCACGAGCCGCAGGAACCACAGGCCCGTGATGGCCGCGAGCGGAAAGCCGAGCACGAAGTAGACGTTCATGAGCACACCGAAGTCGCCCGAGAACACCCGCAGCAGGTTGGCGGCGATGAAGTGCAGGTTGTCGGCCTGCGGGTAGTCGCCGTAGTACTGGCCGTAGGGGGCGCCGAGCGCGGACTGATGGGTGAACCAGCCCGTCTCGATCACGGTCTTGAAGTGCGAGGCCACGGCGAGCGCATCGCCCGAGTAGTAGAGGGGGACCTTCCATTCGAGGTTCCAGAGGTCGAGGCCGTACCAGGTGGCCGCGAGAGCGAGCAGGGCGGCCAGGGCGTAGGGCACCCAGCGCTGGGCGAGCATGCTGCGGGCCCCGCTCACGCGCGCGCCCCCGCCTTCATGCCGCGGCTGTTGAGCGTGTAGTAGGCCCGCCTCGCGAGCGCCATGAGCTCGGCCCGACGGTCGCCGAGCCGCACGTCGGCCGCGCTGATGGTGTCGGGCGCCTGCTCGCGGCACCACGCGTGGTACGCCTTCGCCTGTGTGGCCTGGTCGTTCATGAGGGCCACGCTCCACTGGGCGTCGTTCACGCGGAACGCCCCGAGAGTCTGATCCACCGGCAGGTAGTCGCCGCGCAGCAGCACCTTGGTGTACCCGGTCTGGTCGATGAGGTAGGGGAACCGGGCGTCCCAGCCGCCGGCATCCTCGAGCACCGAGCGGCGCATGGTGACCGAGCCGGGCTCGCCGAACACGTTCGTGCCCTTCCGCACCGTGGTGCGCACGGCCTCGACGCCCGGCTGCACGCGGCGGGCGACTCCCTGCAGGCCGCGGTTGCGGATGGTCGCGCGGCCCCTCGCGTCGACGATGTCGCGTGGGCTCGACACGAGCACCACGCCGGGGTGCGCGTCGAGCGCGTCGGAGTGGGCGCTCAGGGCGCCGGGGTACAGCACGTCGTCACCGGGCAGCAGCTTCACGTACTCGCCCGTCGCCGCCTCGGTCACCCGGCGCCAGTTCGCCTCGGCGCCACCGCCCGTAGGGGTGGTGATCAGCCGCACGCGCGGGTCGGCCGCGTACTTCTCGAGCAGCTGAGGCGTCGCATCCGTGGAGGAGTGGTCGGCGATCACGAGCTCGAAGTCAGGATGCCGCTGCGACAGCACCGAGCGCACGGTCGCCTCGATGTAGGCCGCGTTGTCGAACGCGGGCACGACCACGGAGTATCTGGGCATCAGCGGGTTCCTTCATCGGTACGGTCCTCGAGGTGCGGATCGATCTCGGTGGCGGCCTCGACCTCGTGGTCGGTGCGCTTGAACGAGAACCGCTTGTGGCCGAACCAGCTGATGGCGACGGTCACGATGAGGATGGAGAGCTGGGCGAGGATGCGGTTCCAGCCGATGTTCACGAGGATGGGCAGCACGATCGCGTTGATGGTGATCGAGACCAGGTAGACGCTCTCGAAGCGCACGAGGTCGCGCCAGACGTGCCCGCGCACGGTGAACACGAAGCGGCGGTAGAGCACGAAGGCGATCAGCACGCCGATGACGTGCGCGCAGAAGAGGGTGGCGAGCGAGCCTACGGTCTCGTTGACCTCCCGGTCGAGCCAGGTGCCCACGGTGAGGTCGAACGCCACGAAGAGCACGAATCCGAAGCCCGTGTTGAAGCCGCCGACGAGAAGGAACGCGATGCGCTGATCCTTCACGAGACGCAGCAGCAGCCCCGGTCGCGGGCCGCTGTTCTCCTCGCCCGGCTGTGTCACGTGGTCACTCTAGAGCCCACGGCTGGATTCGACGGCCCCCACGCTCGACGGCCGGTACCCCCGCTTCTGGGGTCAGAGGGCTCCGGTGGCCCTGCCTCGGGGCGCGCGGAGGGCCGCCCGCTACAATCGGGGGCGACCACACTCGAGGAGAACGCCCCACCATGAAGATTCTTGTCACCGGAGGAGCCGGGTTCATCGGCTCCAACTTCGTCCGCCGCACGCTCGAAGACGCCTATCCCGGCCTCGAGGGCGCCGAGGTGGTCGTTCTCGACGCGCTCACCTACTCGGGCAACCTCGACAACCTGCTGCCCGTCAAGGACTCCCCGCGCCTCACCTTCGTGCACGGCGACATCCGCAACGGCCAGCTGCTCGACGACCTGTTCCCCGGCCTCGACGCCGTGGTGCACTTCGCCGCAGAGTCGCACGTGGACCGCTCGGTGCGCGACGCCTCGATCTTCGTGGAGTCGAACGTGCTCGGCACGCAGCAGCTGCTCGACGCGGCTCTCCGCAACAACCTGCCCCGCTTCGTGCACGTCTCGACCGACGAGGTCTACGGCTCGATCGCCGAGGGCTCCTGGGCCGAGGACCGCCCGCTCGAGCCGAACTCGCCCTACTCGGCCTCGAAGGCCGGCAGCGACCTGCTCGCGCGCTCGTACCACCGCACGCACGGCATGAACGTCTCGATCACGCGCTGCTCGAACAACTACGGGCCGTACCACTTCCCCGAGAAGGTCATCCCGCTCTTCGTCACCAACCTCATCGACGACAAGCACGTGCCCCTCTACGGCGAGGGCAACAACATCCGCGACTGGCTGCACGTCGACGACCACACCCGCGGCATCGCCATGGTGCTCGTCAAGGGCCGCGCCGGCGAGATCTACAACATCGGCGGAGGCACCGAGCTCACCAACAAGGAGCTCACCCAGATGCTGCTCGACGCCACGGGCAAGAGCTGGGACTACGTGGACCGCGTGGCCGACCGCCTCGGCCACGACCTGCGCTACTCGGTCGACATCTCGAAGATCCAGAACGAGCTCGGCTACGAGCCGCTCGTGCCCTTCGAGCAGGGTCTCGCCGACGTGGTGCAGTGGTACCGCGACAACCGGCAGTGGTGGGAGCCCCTCAAGGCCCGCGCCGCACTCATCTGAGCGGGCGGTCACTCCCTCATGACGCGTTATCTCATCACCGGCGCCGTCGGCATGCTCGGCCGCGACCTCCAGGAGGCGCTGCGCGAGCGCGACGCCTCCGTCGACCTCGTCGCCCTCACCCGCAGTGAGCTCGACATCACCGACGCCTCGGCGGTCGCCGCCGCGGTCGCGGGGGTCGACGTGGTCTTCAACTGCGCCGCCTACACGGCCGTCGACGCCGCGGAGACGGACGAGGAGGCGGCACTCCAGGTGAACGGAGTCGGCCCGGCGACCCTCGCCGAGGCGACGGCCGCCACGGGGGCCGCCCTCATCCACATCTCGACCGATTACGTCTTCAAGGGCTCGGCCACGAGCCCGTACCCCGAAGACGGCGAGCGCGATCCGCTCAACGCCTATGGGCGCACGAAGGCCTTCGGCGAGGAGGCCGTGCTGCGGCTCAACGCCGCTCGCGGCTACGTGGTGCGCACGGCCTGGATCTACGGCCGCCACGGCAACAACTTCCCCGCCACGATGCTGCGGCTGGGGCGCGAACGCGACTCCGTCTCGGTGGTCGACGACCAGGTGGGGCAGCCCACGTGGACCGCGGATCTGGCGCGTCAGCTCATCCTCCTGGCCGATTCCGGAGCCCCCGCAGGGGTCTACCATGGCACCAATTCGGGCCAGGGATCCTGGTTCGACTTCGCCCAGGCAACCTTTCAGGAAGCCGGACTCGACCCTGCTAAGGTCAAGCCGACAGACAGTTCGCAGTTCGTCCGTCCTGCCCCGCGTCCCGCGTACTCCGTACTCGGGCACGACGCGTGGTCCCGAGCAGGCCTGGATCCCATGCGCGACTGGCGTGCCGCCCTTCATGAGGCGGCTTCCTCGGGAGTATTTGGAGACTGATGGCCACGCTTCGGGTGATCATTGACCAGCTGGTCGCACCCGTTCCAGGCGGTATCGGTCGCTACACCCTCGAACTGACGCGCCAGCTGATCGCCACGGCGCCGCGCAACTGCGACGTCGAGGGCATCATCTCGGCGGTGCCGCAGGAGCGGGTCGACGAGGTGTCGGCCAAGCTGCCCGGGCTCGCCTCGCTCAGTCGTGCTGCCCTCCCCCGTCGCGAGCTCGCGGCGGCCTGGCAGCACGGCGTCATCGGCGGATCGGGTTCGGGCATGGTGCACGCCACGAGCCTGCTCGCGCCGTTGCGCAAGCACGACCGGCGGGCCGAGCTCGGCACGCAGACGGCCGTGACCATCCACGACGTGGTGCCGTGGACGCATCCGCAGACCCTCACCCCTCGCGGGGTCACCTGGCACAAGGCCATGGCCAAGCGCGCGTACAAGCACGCCGACGCGATCGTGGTACCCACGCACGCGGTGGCCGAGGAGCTGTCGCGCTACTTCGACTTCGGCGACCGCATCCGCGTGATCGGCGGGGCCGTGAGCGACGAGCTGCGGCTGCCTGCCGATCCCGCCGCCCGGGCTGCCGACCTGGGGCTGCCGGAGCGGTACATCCTGGCCGTGGGCACGCTCGAGCCGCGCAAGGGGCTCGCGGCGCTCATCCAGGCGCTGGCGCTGCCGGCCACCGGATCGCTGCCGCTCGTCATCGCCGGGCCCGAGGGCTGGGGCGATGTCGACGTGGCCTCGGTCGCCGCATCGGCGGGTGTCGATGCCTCGCGGATCAAGGTGCTCGGCTTCGTGAGCGACAGCGACCTCGCACTCGCCATCGAGCGCGCCACGGTCTTCGTCTACCCCTCCCTCGCCGAAGGCTTCGGCCTCCCCCTCATCGAGGCCTTCAACTTCGGCACCCCGGTCATCCACGCCGACGTCCCGGCCCTCCTGGAGGTGGCAGCAGGCTCCACCCACGTAGTAGAACGCACAACCCCAGCCGCCTACGCATCCCAACTGGCCACAGCCATAGAAGCAGTCACCACAGACGCCGCCCTCTCCCGCCGCCTCTCCATCTCAGGCCTAGACAGAGCCAGAGCCTTCAGCTGGCGAGACAGCGCCGACAAGGTCTGGCAACTGCACGCAGACCTCTAACCGAGGCCGCACTACCCACCACCCCCGCCGTTCCCCCACGCAACAGGCCGTACTCGCCGCCCCAAGGCGGTACACCTGCCGGGGCGCGCCGCGAAGCGACGTGACCCGACAGGTGCACCGCATATCGCCCGCGCCGCAGAAGCGGCGGCGCGGCAACTAGCCCGCCGGAGCCTCAGTCGCGTTCGACAGCACTAACGCGTCGGAAACCGTCTGCTGCACCACCGCCCAGTCCGGGTACTCCGGGTCGATCAGCGGCGGCGTCAGCTCCACGTGGTCGATCGGCAGATCCTTCGTCTTGAGCGCAAGATCGATGAAGTAGCTCAGGGTCGACTGGGGGATGTCCGTCTGCACCACCTGAGTGCCCGCCTGCACGATGCCCTCGAACTTGGTGATCACGTTCACCGGCTCGAACTGGTTGAGGATCGCCGTCTGCAGCTCGCGCTGCCGTTCCATGCGGTCGTAGTCGCTCGTGGTGTGGCGCGACCTGGCGTACCAGAGGGCCGTGTAGCCGTCCATGTGCTGCACGCCGGGCCAGATCCAGCCCTCGATCTCGTTGCCCTCTTCGTCGCCGCCCATGGGCAGCTCTTCCTTCACGTCGATGGTCACGCCACCGAGCGCGTCGATGAGGTCGGAGAAGCCCTGCATGTCGATCATCACGTAGTACTGGATGGTGATGCCGAGCGCGCCCTGGACAGCATCCTTGGTGGCCTCGACGCCGGCGTTGGAGCCCTCGGCCTCGGCGTTCGGGTACAGATCCTGGTCGAAGGCCATCACGCGGGGGTAGAGGAAGCTGATCTGGCAGTCGCTGCCGCAGTCGTAGGAGCCGTCGGGGGCGTAGTCGGTGCCCACGAGCGGGGAGTCGGCGGGCAGCGGAACCTGCTGCAGGTCGCGCGGGATGCCGATCATGGTGGCGCGGCCCGTGTCGGCCTCGATCGAGACCACTGTCATGCTGTCGGGGCGCATGCCGTCGCGGTCGGGGCCGGCGTCACCGCCGAGCAACAGGATGTTGTAGCGGCCGTCGACGGGCGGTTCGGCGGCGGCCTGCACCGAGAACACGGAGGCGAGGCCGGACTGCGCCACGTTGGCGATGTACGCGGCGGCACCCGCACCACCCGCGGTCACCACCATGAGCACCACGGAGAAGATCGCGATGGCCGGCCGGGCCCGCGGGCCCACGCGCACGAGGCGCACGAGCCGGAGCGCATCCAGGGTCAGCACGACCCACAGCACCGCGTAGGCCACGAGCAGCACCTGCACGATGGCGAGCGGCACGAGGTTGGTGGCGATGGAGAAGATGACCTGCGGCCAGATGAGGTAGATGACACCCGCGATGATGGCGAGCGTCCACAGCACGAGCGTGCAGCCCAGACCGAAGCGGCCGAGGCGGCGGTTGCCCGCGAGCACCTGCGCCGAGCCCGGGATCAGCACGTTGAGCACCACGAGCCACCAGCCGCGCACGGTCATCGCCTTCTCCGACGAGACGTCGGGGTAGCGGATCGGGCTCGCGGTGGCGTTGGCCGACGCCGAGCCGGTCTGATAGCCGGTTCGGGTGGGGGCTCCTGCGGTCATGCTGGTCATAGGCGGGTCTGGAGGCCTTCGTTCTTCTGGGCGACGAGCTCGGCGAGCCCGGTGCGGTAGCGCCCGAGGGCAGCGGCAAGCTCATCATCACCGGTCGAGAGAATGCTGACAGCGAGGAGACCGGCGTTCGTGGCGCCGCCGATCGAGACGGTAGCCACCGGGATGCCTGCGGGCATCTGCACGATGGAGAGCAGGGAGTCGAGGCCGTCGAGCTTGGCCAGCGGCACGGGCACGCCGATGACGGGGAGCGTGGTGACGCTCGCGATCATGCCGGGGAGGTGGGCGGCACCGCCGGCACCGGCGATGACCACCTTCAGGCCGCGATCGCGCGCCGTCTTGCCGTAGTCGATCATCTTCTCGGGCGTGCGGTGCGCCGAGACGACCTGCACCTCGTGGGGCACGCCGAAGTCGGTGAGCACCTGCACGGCGTCGCTCATGACGGTGAAGTCGGAGTCCGACCCCATGACGACGCCCACGACGGGCCTGTTCTCGGGCATGATGCCCATGCTAGGTGCAGGTTCTGTGGGCGCCCGGTAGCGCGTCGGGCGTGCCGGGCCTGTCAGTCCTGGAAGAAGGCGGCGGCGGCGCGCGCCTGGAAGACGACGTCGTCGAGCTCGTCGCCCGAGACGGTGACGTGCCCGATCTTGCGACCGGGGCGGGGCTCCTTGCCGTAGAGGTGGATCTTGGCGGTCGGGTGCGCCTCCGCCGCGCGCCGCACGGGAGTGTCCAGGTCGCCGTGGCTCGGCCCGCCGAGGATGTTGATCATGACCGACCACGGCTCGCGGTAACCCGTCGCGCCGAAGGGCAGGTCGAGCACAGCGCGCAGGTGCTGCTCGAACTGGCTCGTGGTGGAGCCGTCGATGGTCCAGTGGCCGGTGTTGTGGGGGCGCATGGCGAGTTCGTTCACGAGGATGCGGTCATCCGTGGTCTCGAACAGCTCCACGGCGAGCACGCCGGTGACGCCGAGCAACTCGGCGATCGTGGTGCCGATCTGCGCCGCCATCTCGGCCAGTCGGCCGGCCGCGCGGGGGGCGGGGGCGATGACCTCGGCGCACACGCCGTTCTGCTGGATCGACTCGACCACGGGCCACAGGGTCACGTCGCCGCTGGGGCGCCGCGCCACGAGCTGGGCGAGCTCGCGGCGGAAGTCGACGAGCTCCTCCACGAGCAGCGCTCCCCCGCGGCCGTCCTCGGCGAGAGCGGCGAACCAGTCCTCGGCCTGATCGGCGCCCGTGATGACGCGCACACCCTTGCCGTCGTAGCCGCCGCGGGCGGTCTTCACCACGGCCCTGCCGCCGTGGTCGGCGAGGAAGCCGGCGAGCTCCTCGGTGGTCTCGACACGGGCCCAATCGGGCATCGGGATGCCGAGGGCGCCGAGCCGCTCGCGCATGGCGAGCTTGTCCTGGGCGAACAGCAGCGCATCCGGGCCGGGGTGCACGGCCACACCCTCGGCCTCGAGCGCCCGCAGCACGGCCTGGGGCACGTGCTCGTGGTCGAACGTCACGACGTCGACGGTCTTCGCGAAGGCGCGCACGGTCTCGAGGTCGGTGTAGTCGCCCACGCCGGTGGCGGCGATGGCGGCCGACATGCCCTCGGTCTCGGCGAGCACACGGATGTCGATCCCGAGCTCGATCGCGGGCGGCACCATCATCCGCGCCAGCTGTCCGCCACCTACAACACCCACACGAAAAGTCACGAGCTCAGTTTATTGCCGCGCCGCCGCCTCTGCGGCGCGGGGCGACATGCGGTGATGTGCTGGATGCCGCGCCGGTCCCTGCCCGGCGCGGGCGACATGCGGTGATGTATTGGTTGCCGCGCCGCCGCCTCTGCGGCGCGGGCGACATGCGGTGCCGCCGTCGTGCGGCGTCGCTGCGCGGCGCCACCCGGCGACGATACCGCCTCGGGTCGGCGGGTACGGCCTGTTGCGTCGTGCGGGTGCGGTTGTTGCGGTCGGTTGGGCCGTGCGGCCGGTTGAGTGGGCTCTTATCGGGGGAGGTAGGTTTCGAGTTGGGTTTCGACCTGTTCGGAGACTGTGCTCGGGCCTCCCAGGACCACTACCCGGTAGGGGTCGAGTCTGTCTAGTTCGGCGGCAACCGGCGCTGGAATGGCGTCCTTAGTCACCAGCAGTACCGGAGAGTCCTCGGCAATGGCCGCTGCGGAGCCCGACAGGGCGTCGGGGAACACCGCACCCGAGGCTAAGTAGACCGTGTAGGCCCCGTCGCTGAACGTTCGGGCCGAGATGGCGGCCGAGACTGCGTACCTGTCTGCACCGTCGACGCGGATGACGGGCCACGACTGCTGCAGCGCAGTGACGACCGACTCGTCCACCGTGGCGAGGCCCCCGAGCACCATGACGACCTTGGGCTTCAGGCGCCGCAGCTCGTCGAGCACCTCGGCCGGCACGCCGTCCTTGCGCGTCAGCAGCACCGGGCCGCTCTCGCGCCCCGCCGCGGCTGATCCCGAGAGCGCGTCGCTGAAGACAGCACCCGACGCGAGGTAGGCGACGTCAGCACCTTCGGGGAAGGCCGCCGCCGACACCCCCGCCGAGACACCATAGCGATCCGCACCCGCGAGGCGCGTGACAGAAGGGCTGTACGCGCTCAGCTGCTTCTCAACGGCCGCACTCACGCTCGCGGTGCCGCCCAGCACCACGATCCGCTGGGGCCGCAACGACTTGAGGCGCGCTGCGACCGCCCCCGGCACAGAGTCCTTCGACACCAGGAGCACGGGCCCGCCCTGTGCACCCGCCGCGGCCGATCCCGACAGCGCATCCGCGAAACCCCCACCGCTCGCGACATACGCCACAGGCCCCCCGGAGTCGAAGGTGTCGGCGGCAACGCCTGCGGAGACCTCGAACCGGTCGGCTCCACCGATCCGATCCACCGACGCCAACGGCCGAGGCTGCGGATCGAACATCACGACCTCCGACGGCCTCCCGAAGCGGGGAGTCTCGCCGACCAGGAGACGATGGGTCACGGGATCCACGACGACGGAGTTGAAGTAGTCCTCGGAACCGCCACCTTCAAGAACGAGATCCGTGGAGCGGAGAGCCCGCACCCCCGCCACCCCACCCGCGGCACTGCCGATGTAGATTGCGCGCAGTGCGGGGTCGGCAGCGAGACCGAAGGGCATCGCGCCGAGCGGCGGCGAACTCGCGACGCGTTGCCCGGTCTGCAGGTCGTATTTATCGAGGTGGGCGGCGTAGGGCCGATCGCTGGTCGCGATCAGTTCGTCGCCGACCACGACAAGCCGGAACGGCCGGTTGTCGAGAGGCCAGTTCGTCGACGACCCATCGGGACTCACGACCGTGAGCGAGGAGTCCTCGGAACTGGAGACGTAGGCCTTGCCGGTTCGCGGGTCGACCTCGACGTCCTGCGGCTCGTCGCCCGTGGCGATCAGCCTCGGTGTGGTGGTACCGGCCGCATCGAGAACGCTCACCGTGTGTGTGGAGCGGTTGGTGACGTACACGGTGTTCCTCGCTGGGTCGACAGCGATCGCCCCCACGCCGTCACCACCCGATGCCACGGTGCGCACCACCTTGTTCGCGGTGGGCGACGCCGGGTCGACATCGATCGCGACGATGGCATCCGCCCGGCCGCCGTCGGCGACGTAGAGAGTGTGAGTGGTCTCGTTCACCGCGGCGGCAACCGGGAAGTCGAGGGCTCCGGAGATCGTGGCGACCGGCACGAAGGCATCGCCGCTGATGTCGTAGACGTGCACGGCCTTGTTGCGTTGATCGAGCACGAAGGCGCGCTGGGTGGTGCTGTCGATGGCGATGTCTCCGATGCCGTCGCCGGAGGCGCTCGGCGCCACGGACGCCAGGCGCGCCAGCTCGAAGTCACGAGGGGCTGCCGCGGCACCCTGCGCCAGGCCGACCGTGAGCAGGGCGACGACGCAGACTGCGGCGGCGGAGACGAGACGAGGCTTCATGAGACATGAGAATAGCTCATGCCCCCGACACTGTCACTCGCGGGATGAGTAGGAAGTGGGGGTGGGGTGTTCTGTGAGGGCGCCCAGGAGGTCGGCGGTGAGGCGGGCCGAGGGGATGTCGTGGAGGACGACGGTGAGGTCGGGGCCCGCCGTGATGCGCACGTCGCCCGAAGCCGCCGCGGCCTGGAAGGGGGTGTGGCGCAGGCGCACGTCGGTGACGCGGGCGAGGTAGAGGTCCTGGCGGTCGCGCACGAAGAGGCCTCGGCGGGCGATGACGCGGCGGGAGGTCACGGTGTAGCGGTGGCCGAGCCAGGCGAAGAACGGGAGCAGGGTGCCGAAGAAGACGAGGGCACAGGCCCCGGCGAGCGCCGCCCAGTTCTGCCACTCCTCGGGGAACCGGCCGCCGAACCAGCCGAACGCCGCCGCGGTGGCGAAGAGGATGAGCACGGGCACCGTGAGTCGCCTCGCGTGGGGCCGCGCCCGCACCAGGATGACCTCGGGCGTGGGATCGACGGAGGTGGTGTAGCCGCCGTAGCCGGGGTGCTCGTGCCCCGCGGTGCCGGGGTCGGTGTCGTCGAAGCCTAGGTCGGCGAAACCCGGCTCCCGGTGGTCGGCGTACCCGGCGTCGCTGTAGCGGGGGTCGGTGCGACCGGCGTCGCGGTAGCGGGGATCGGCGTACCCGGCGTCGACCACATCGGGCTCCGGATGCATGAGCTCGGAGAACCCCGGCTCGCCCGTGGGTGCCGCACCCGGGTACGGCGGCGGTGCCGGATAGGGCACGCGTTCGGCCTGAGGCGGCGTCGGATACCGCGTGGTCGCCTCGGTGGCGCCATCGGCCGCACGCGCCGCACCCCACCCGAACCGCTCGGTGGCGTCGGAGGAGCGCGGAGGGGTCATGCCCTCATTCTTTACCGCGATCCCGCGAATCAGCTGTCGTCGTGCCGGAGATGCGTCACATCGCCCGCCGAGACCACGAGCGGCGGGGCCCCGTCCGGCAGCTCCACCACGAGCCGACCGGAGTCGTCGAGCGACCGCGCGACGCCCCGCCGCACCGCGCCGTCCGGCAGTTCCACCCGCACGGCCCGCCCGAGTGTGGCCGACACGCGCACCGCGTCGTCGATCACCCCGCTCGCCACCGCATCGCCGCCGTGCGCCTGCCAGCGGTCGTAGAGCACACCGAGATCGTGCAGGTAGCCGGCGAGCACCGCATCCGGATCGATCTGCTGCACTCCCGCGAGCAGCAGCGAGGTGGCGGTGGGCACGGGCAGCTGCTCCTCGGTGAGCGTGAGGTTGACGCCTGCCCCGATCACGAGGCCGGCACCGCCCGGCAGCAGCTCGCCGAGGATGCCGGAGACCTTGCGCGATCCGATGAGCACGTCGTTCGGCCACTTGAGCGCCACCGCATCGGGAGAGCGGTGCGCGAGCCCGCCGATCACCTGGGACATGGCGATGCCCGCGAGGAGCGGCAGCACCCCCCAGCGCTCCACCGGGATCGGCTCGCCATCCGCCCCCGTGGGCCGCAGCAGCACCGAGATGGCGAGCGACCCGCCGGCCGGCGCACTCCAGGTGCGGCCGAGGCGGCCTCGCCCCGCGGTCTGGTGGTCGGTGGCCACGACCGCGAGATCGGGCCACTCCGCCGCCGAGGGACCCGTGGCCGCCTGCACGAGCACGTCGTTCGTGGACCCCGCACTCGGCAGCCACTCGAGCCTAGAGGCGATCGCCGACGAGAGCGGCAGGTGCGGATGCGGGGTGCGCTTCGGCAGGTGCATGCCGCCAAGCTACCGGAACCAGACCCCCGCCCCCACAAGCCGGCCACCGCCTTTTGTAGGGTTTCGGCAACGAAGGGGCGGGAGTGCTGGCCGGTAGAGTGAACGGCGTGAGTGAAGACGCGACGACCGACCAGCCCGACATGTACACGACGGCGGGCAAGCTGGCCGACCTGAAGAACCGCTACCACGAGGCGGTGACGGCCTCAGGGGCCACCGCCATCGAGAAGCAGCACAAGCGGGGCAAGAAGACAGCCCGCGAGCGCATCGAGCAACTGCTCGACCACGGCTCGTTCGTGGAGATCGACGAGTTCGTGCGGCACCGCACCCACGCCTTCGGCATGGAGAAGTCGAGGCCGTACGGCGACGCCGTCGTGACCGGCACCGGCACCATCCACGGCCGCCAGGTGGCCGTGTACGCGCAGGACTTCACGATCTTCGGCGGCTCGCTCGGCGAGGTCGCGGGCGAGAAGATCATCAAGGTCATGGATCTGGCGCTCAAGACGGGTGTGCCCATCATCGGCATGCTCGACTCGGGCGGTGCGCGCATCCAGGAGGGTGTCGTGGCGCTCGGCAAGTACGGCGAGATCTTCCGCCGCAACACGGCCGCCTCCGGTGTCATCCCGCAGATCTCGATCATCATGGGCCCTGCCGCCGGTGGAGCCGTCTACTCCCCCGCCCTCACCGACTTCGTGATCATGGTCGACAAGACGAGCCAGATGTTCGTGACCGGCCCGGATGTCATCAAGACCGTCACGGGTGAAGACGTGGGCATGGAGGAGCTCGGCGGTGCGCTCACGCACAACAGCGTCTCGGGCGTCTCGCACTACCTCGCGAGCGACGAGGACGACGCGCTCGACTACGCCCGCGCCTTGCTGAGCTTCCTGCCGCAGAACAACCTCGCGGAGCTGCCGGTCTACGACAGCGACGTCGAGCTCGAGATCACGGATGCCGACCGCAAGCTCAACACGATCATCCCGGATTCGCCCAACCAGCCCTACGACGTGCACACCGTCATCGAGCACCTCGTCGACGGCGGCGAATTCCTCGAGACCCAGCCGCTCTACGCGCCCAACATCGTGGTGGGCTTCGCGCGCATCGAGGGGCGCTCGGTGGGCATCGTCGCCAACCAGCCGAACTCGATGGCCGGCACACTCAACATCGAGGCGGGCGAGAAGGCCTCGCGCTTCGTGCGCTTCTGCGACGCGTTCTCCATCCCGATCCTCACGCTCGTGGATGTGCCCGGCTACCTGCCAGGCACCGACCAGGAGTGGACGGGCGTCATCCGCCGCGGCGCCAAGCTGCTCTACGCCTACGCCGAGGCGACCGTGCCGCTCGTGACCGTCATCCTGCGGAAGGCCTACGGCGGCGCGTACATCGTGATGGGCTCGAAGCAGCTCGGAGCCGACATCAACCTCGCCTGGCCCACGGCCGAGATCGCGGTGATGGGCGGCCAGGGCGCCGTGAACATCCTCTACCGCGGCGAGATCAAGCGCGCCGAGGAGGCCGGCGAAGACGTCGCGGCCGTACGCACCCGCCTAGCCAACGAGTACACCTACAACGTAGCGAGCCCCTTCCTAGCCGCCGAACGAGGCGAGCTGGACGGTGTCATAGAGCCCGCAGCCACGCGGGTCTCGATCACGAAGGCCCTCCGAGCCCTGAAGACGAAGCGAGCAACCCTCCCGCCAAAGAAGCACGGCAACATCCCCCTGTAGCCCCAATCACCCTGGCAAGAGCCCAAGCAACCACGCAACAGGCCGTACTCGCCGCCCCAAGGCGGTACCGCCGCCGGGAGGCGCCGCGCAGCGACGTCGCCCGACGGCGGCACCGCATGTCGCCTGCGCCGCACAGGGGGCGGCGCAGCAAAGAAAACAGAACGAACGCACGACCTGTCGCGTGATTCGCCGTGCTAATGCTTCGGGACGAGGGTTCTGACTAGGGCGACAGTCTCTTTTGCAGACATCGACGGCAGGTAGGCCTTACCGATCGCCGTCCCGATCGTCGGCAGGGCCAGCGGGTCCGGGTAGGCCATGTGGATGGTGGAGTACGTGGGGTTGAACTTCGCCTTGAACTTGAAGAGCGACGAGAACCCGTAGGCCGGCTCCAGCGTCTTCGCGAGCACCTCGGCGAGCTCCGTCATGACCGTGGGGGCCGGCGGCTCGGCGCCCTTCGGCACGGGAGCCGTGGCGAGCGGCGCTCCCGAGAGCGAGAGCACCTCCACACCGAGCTCCTTCATGTGCAGCGCCGACGAGGCGATGAGGTACTCCATGACGCCGGGCATCGATCCGTCGCCCCGGCGCATGAAGTCGAGCGTGTACCCCACCGCCACTCCCTCGCGGTACATCGGCAGCCAGCTCGTGACGGCGGCGATGCGACCGTCGGCATCGAGAGCGAGCATGAGCGCGACATCCGGATCCTTGATCTCCTCGAGCGCGCCCAGGGTGAAGCCCATCTCGGGCAGCTCCTTCTCCGAGACCCAGGCCTCCGAGATGGCGTTGATCTGGGTGATCTTGGAGCGCGACAGCTCGTCGTAGGTCGTCCAGACCGTCGTCATGCCCTCGCGCACGCCCTTGTTGAGCGAGGAGCGCACGTTCTGCCACGACTTGCCCGTCATCTCGAGCGTCTGCGGGTGCATGAGCGTCTCCTCGCCCACCGACATGTGCGACCAGCCCATCTCCTCGAAGACCGGCAGGAACTGCGAGTGCACGCTGTAGAACACCGGAACCCAGCTGTTGCTGTCGCAGAACCGGGCGAAGTCGCGCACGGTCTGCCGCTCGTCCTCCGGTCGGCACACGGGGTCGGACATCGTGATGGCGACGTCGTTGATGACCCGGTACGCCACGGCAGCATCCCCCGCCTCGTTGAACCAGTAGACGTTGCCCGGCCACGTGGTCATCCAGCCGAGCGTGCCGCCGCCGCCCCGACGCAGCAGCGCACGGATGCGCTGGTGGTCGCCCACCTGCACACGCTGCTCCTGGGCGGCGATGAGCTGGAACGCCGCGATCGCGAAGATCGCCCAGAACACAGGCCCCACCCACTGGAACACGAACAGCGTGGGGCTCGGCGGCGGGATGATGACGTCGCCCGTGATGCCCACGAGCGTGATCGGCAGGAACCGGCGCGGCACGTCGAACACGACCTCGACGATCGTGGTGCCCGCGGGCGCCAGGCTGCTGAGCGCGAGCACACACGCCACGACGTAGACGAGCGCGAGGGCCACGAACGCCCCCGCCACCACCACGCAGAAGCGGATGAACGCCTCGCGCGGCGCCCGGAGCGCGAAGCGGCGGCGGTGCACGAACAGCAGGATCGCCACCGCGAGCGGCACGAGCACGGTCGAGCCGAGCCACACGATGTACTCGCCGATGTCGATGGCCTGCAGGGCCGGCAGGTCGGAGGTGTCGTCACCCAGCGCGAAGCTGCCCACGAGACCGAGGAACACGAGCGCGAGAGCGATCATGGCGAGGTTCGTGACGATGCCGAGCCACAGCGCGAAGCGGCGCCCCTTGCGGAGCCCCCAGGCCGAGATGAGCAGCAGCGCGAGCGGCACGAAGGTCTGCACGATGGGGCCGAGGCCGCCGAGGGCCGCGAGCTTCTTCATGTCGTCGCACACCACCGAGGTGGCCGTGGCGCAGAAGGAGTCGATGTCGGTGGCGCTCGGGAAGATGTCTCCGTAGAAGCTGCCCGCGAGGCCGAACGCGCCGCTGCCCGAGGGATCGAGCCACGAGACGAGGGGCCCGATGGCGGTGATGAGCACGATCGTGGCGATGAGCACACGCACCTCGCCGAACGAGCTCTTGAGCCACAGCGAGTTGCGCCCGCGACGGCCGGAGAGGAGATAGCCGAGCACGAGCCCTGCGATGCCCGCGATGAGGCGGTAGACGGATGAGGTGTCGCCGTCGTACAGAGCGAACATGATGAGCAGTCCGAAGGTCACGAGCCGCACCCGACGGCGCCAGAGCGGGCCCATGAGACCGCTCGCGGTGAGCAGCGCACCCGCGATGGGGGTGAGCGGATCGACGGTGAGGTCGATGCTCGTGCCGTCTGCCCACCACTCCCCGGCGAGCGACCCGATCCACTGCAGCAGCACACCGACGCCCACACCAACGATGCCCGTGACGAAGAACGCGAGCAGCAGCCTCTGCCACCCGAGCAGCCGCTCGGCCACGCCGAGCAGCACGAGCGAGAGCACGATGCCGGCTACGAGCTGGAACGGATCCCACGGGATGAAGAGGGCCGTGAGCACGGTCCACCAGCGACCCGCGTCGACGGTGGTGGTGACGCCGGCGGCCCACGCGTTCTGCGTGACCTCGGAGGGCGGGCCGAAGAAAGTGCCCGCCGCGAGCGCGGTGGCGAGGATGAGCACGGCGAAGCCGATGCTGAGCGGCACGGTCCGGAGGTACCGCCCCGCGAACACGATGGTCTTGTGCATGGCCACGATCCCCCTCTGGTGCCTGGCTCTAATGTAGCCTCGTCGGTGTGAACGAATCGAACGCTGCGGACGCCCCACTTCAGGTGGTGTCGGCGAACATCTCGGCCGCCGAGCTCGCCGCCGTCACCGCCGTGCTCGAGGCCGCGGTGGAGGAGGAGCTCGACGAGCTGCACGCCGATGTGCACATCGAGCCCTCGGCGTGGGAGCGCAGCCAGCGTGCGCCGCGCGCCGCCCTCGTGCCCGGGCCGGGCGCCTGGCGCTCCTTCTCGGGCTGACGCCACTCAGTCTGGATGCTCTCTGAGCGGACTCTGTGAAGGCGGGCGAAAATGTCCACCGAAGAACGGACTGTGGGCTTGCCCGACGGCCGCCAGGATAGGTAGTGCTAGGTGTGTTTCTCCGGAAATGCATCGCCGGATACGGGTCGACTAGGGTAAGCGGGCTCGTGTTCCGGGGGCGAGTCAGGGCGGCATTCGGGTTGCCGCCCTGACTCGAGCATCTTCACTCGTCTCCGAGTCTCGGCACCTCGAGCCACAGGTCGAGTTCCGGCTCCTCCTCGAGACCCTCCGCGGCGAGCGCCGGATCGGCATCGCGCAGCCCCACGATCGTGACGGCCACCTCCTCGTCGTCGTGCGCGGTGCGCACCACCACACGGTCGGCCGTCGTCTCGCCGATCTCCTTCGCGATCACCGCCGTCACCCGCGCGTGCGCCGCCCGATCGAGGTCGTCGATGCCGCCGTCGTCGAGCAGCGTCACCTCCACCCCTCGGCGCCGCGCATCCCGCACGGCATTGCGCACCCGGTCGTCGAGCAGGCGCCGCCCGCGGATCTCGTCGCGCATCGCCGCCTCGAGGTGCAGGCACTCCCGGCGCTCCTCCTCGGTGAGCTCGGCGTCGTCCGTCACGATGCGGCGGAGCATGGGCGCGACCTCCGCATCCATCTGGGCGAGGCGCAGGCGGCGCTCGAAGAACTCCGCCTCCTCCCTGGCCTGCCACTCGGCGGCCCGCTGCTCGGCGAGCTCGAGCAGCCGTGCGTCACGCGAGGCCCGCACGATCGAGATGGTCGTGGCGTGCGCGACCGCCACCCAGACCGGGCCGCCGATGGCGCCGAGGGCCGGGAGCTCGAGCGGATCCCCCGTCCAGACGAGCGCGCTTACGACCATCACGGCGATGCCGCCCCAGGCGAACCACGGCCGCTGGCGCACGGCGGTGATGGTCATGAGTGTGCCCACCGCGCCGATGATCCAGGTGGCGTAGCCGTTCTGCGCCGTCGGATCCAGCTGGCTGAGCACGAGGATGAGCCCGACCGTCGTCACCCCGATGTTGCCCGCGGCCAGCCAGATCGGGATGGAGAGGGTGGGCCACGGCGCGAGCGTGAGGGCGGTCGCCGCGCCGTAGAGCGCCATCGCCACGAACGAGGGGCCCGGCGCCGCGGGCATGTCGATCGTGTAGAGGGCCAGCACGATGTGGAACATCGAGAAGGCGGCGGCGAGGCCGACGAGCAGGCGGCGCGGGAGCGAGATCATGCGAACGCCTCACCCCGACGGTCGGCTCGCCACTCGATGATGACCGAGGTGCCCGCCCCGGGCACGGAGCGCACCTGCACCGAGCCGCCCACCGAGTCGATCCGCTCACGGATGGAGATGCGCACGCCGAGCCGGTCGGCGGGCACGCCGGCGGGGTCGAACCCCTGGCCCGTGTCCGAGATCACGAGGGTCAGTCCCTCATCCGGATCGCCGAGCATCGAGATGGTGCGCACGACGTGGCGCCCGCGCTCATCCGTGAACCCCGCGTGCTGCATGCTGTTGACGATCGCCTGCACGGTGGCGGAGTAGATCCCCTCCACCACGCGCGCGGGCACCACCTGGTCGAACGACCCCTGGGCCGAGAAGCCGATGTCGGCGGCGAGCGCGTCGGCGAGCGCCTGGCAGCGCTCGACGAGCACGGTGGCGGGCAGGTCGGGCGAGGCCTCGGTCTCGGCGTCGGCGCTCTGCAGCGCCACGAGGGCGCGCTCGGCCATCTGCACGGTCATGCGCCTGTCGGCCGGTGTGGTGCCTCTCGCCGCGGCGAGCAGGGTCGAGAGCACGCGATCGTGGATGACCGTGTCGACCCTCGTGCGCTCCTGCTCGGTGGCGGCGCGCTTGGCCGCCTCGGCGTAGCGCGCCACGGCCGTCGCCTGCGCCTGGTCGACGCGACTCGCGGTCTGCCGCAGGGCGGCGATGACGAACACGAGGAACGCGCCGAGCAGCAGGGCGTAGATGGCGTCGAGCAGGGCGAGGGGCACCGAGACCCCGCCTCCCGCCGGCAGCACCTCGAGCACCGCGAAGATCGCGGGGACGGCGACCGTGTAGACGGCCGCCCAGAACGTGGGGAACGCGTAGGCGGCGGCGCCCACCGCCACGATCACGATGTACCACAGCCACGGCTGGGTGCCGATGGCGGCCTCCGGGCTCCGCACCGCGAACGGCCAGAGGGTGAGCGTCACCACGAACACGCACGCCACGGCCCCCATCGCGATGCGCACGCCACGGCCCACGAACGAGCACACGAACGCCACCGAGATGGCGCCGAACAGGGCGATGGCGACGCCGAGCGCCCACTCGGGCTTGAGGGTGTGGATCGACGAGCTGAGCACGGGCAGCGAGAGCACGGCGAAGGTGAGGCCGAAGACGCCCTGCAGGCGCGCGAGAACGCGTTCGATCTTGCGGCGGCTGAGCGGAACGGCCGCGCGGGTCGTGATCCCGCCGCTAGCGGACATGTCCGTTGTCGTCGAGGGCGAGGATTCCGTCCTCCACGGCCCGGCGGAGGAGTTCGACCTTGCTGCGGGCGGGGCGGCCCACCTCCACGTACTTCGCCCGCACGCGGTCGAGATACTCCTTGGCGGTCGAGACCTTGATGTTGAGCTTCAGTGCCACCTGCGAGAGCGGGAGCCCCGACGCGTAGAGGTGCAGCACGTCGCGCTCGCGCTGGGCGAGCTGGGCCTTGCCGAACTCGCGGTCGGCGTCGATGGCGCTCGCCCACTCGAGGTTGTTGAGCACGTCTCCCCGCGCCACGGCCGCGATGGCGGCGATCACGGCGCTCGTGGCGGCGGACTTGGGGATGACTCCAGCGGCTCCGGCCGCGAGCGCCTCGCGCACGAGCCCCACCCGGTCGGCGATGCTGTGCACGAGCACCGCCGCCCCCATGGAGCGGGCGTGCTGCACGTTCTCGGTCACCGTGAAGCCGTCGCCGAGGCTGAGGTCGAGCACCACCACGTCGCAGCTCGTGCCGGCGAGGGCGACCCACAGCTCGCTCACCGAGGCGCACGCCGCGACGACCTCGAATCCGGCCTCCTGGCAGGCGGCGCGGATGCCGAGACGCACCGACTCGTGGTCGTCGACCACGGCCACGCGCACCACGGCCGGAGCCTGCGCCTGAGGCCCCGCCGTCGCGCCATCGGTCATGTGGTCCACGCTGCCATCCTATGGGTGGGCTGTGCGCCGGGGTGGGGTGAGCTGTGTGCGGGGATGCAGCGTTTCCGGGTCACGCGCGCACGAGCACGCCCACCGTCTCGACGTGGTGGGTGTGCGGGAAGAGGTCGTAGGCGCGGGCGGCGTCGAGCTCGTAGCCGGCCTCGCGGAACAGGGCGACGTCGCGCGCGAAGGCCACCGGATCGCAGGCCACGTAGACCACCTGGGCCACGCCGAGCCGTGTCAGCGAGCCCACCACCTGCTTGCCCGCACCGGAGCGCGGCGGGTCGACCACCATGGTGGCCGCCTGCAGCCGGCGGCGCTCCTCTGCCGAGGCCTGCTTCTCGAGGTCGGCGAGGTAGCGGTCGACGCGGGCCGTCACGGCGCCGGCGCCGATCCACTCGGCGAGGTTGTCGCCCGCGTAGTCGGTGGCGAGCTCGTCGCTCTCCACGCTCGTGATGCGTGTGGCGGGGCCGAACTCGTCGGCCAGGGCCGCGGCGAGCAGGCCGACTCCGCCGTAGAGGTCGTGGTTCGAGGCACGCGGATCGAAGAGGTCGTGCCTCGTGAGGGTGCGCACGGCGTCGGAGAGCGTGGTGGCCGCGTCACGGTGCACCTGCCAGAAGCCGTTCTCGGCGAGCCGGAACTCGCGGTCGCCGATCCGCTCGACGATCGTGGCGGGGCGGTCGGCGCGGGCTGCGGAGGAGTCGGGCACGCGGCGGTCGCCGTTCTGCCCGGCGGCGGCGCGGGATCCACTTCGCTGGCCGGCGGCACCTCGGCCGCCTCGGCCACCCTGCTTGCGGCCGCCCGCCCCCGTGCGGCCTCCGGTCTTCGACTGCTCCTCGGCCACGAGCGAGACGCGCACCTCGCCCTCGGAGGTCTCGACGAGCTCGATGGCTGCGGCTCCCTGGCGGTCGTGGCGGAGGGCCTCGGCGAGCTGCAGCGCTTCTCGCTCGATGGCCTCGGTGGCGAGCGGGAGCGACTCGACGGGCACCACGGTGTGGCTGCGCGCGGCGTAGGGGCCGATGCGGCCGTCGGGACCGATGTGCAGGCGCACGCGGGTGCGCCAGCGGGTGCCGGGGGCGGAGGCGGTGCCTGCTGCGACGGTGCCTGCGGCGTCGGTGCCGATCGCCTCGACCTCGATGCGGCGGTCGATGCCGCCTCCGAAGCGGCGGAGCGCATCCTGCAGCACGTCGGCCTTGAGCTCGCGCTGGCGGGGCAGCGCGATGTGCCCGAACTCCGCGCCGCCTGCGCGCTGCTCGGGAGCGCGATCGAGGGCGGCCTCGGCCCACACGTGCGGCACGCGGTCGGGGGATGCCTCGACGACCTCAACGGTGTCGGCGCGCCAGAACGACGACTTCGAGTCGTCGGCGATGCGCGCGAGCACGCGCTCACCCGGGATGGCGTCGGCCACGAACACCACGCGGCCATCGAGCCTGGCCACGGCCACACCGCCGTGGGCTACATTGTCAACGTTCAGCTCGACGAGGTCGTTCCGGTTCTCAGGCATCCTCCGAGCATCCCACACCCCGCTTCACGAAGGCCGACACCGTGCGTCTCTACCTCGCCTCCACCTCGCCCGCCCGCCTCGCGCTGCTGCGCCAGATCGGCATCGAGCCGGTGGTGCTGCCGTCGGAGGTCGACGAGGACGCGGCGGTCGCCGCCGAGGCCGAGGCCCGCCGGGCCGCCGGTGCACCGCCGATGTCGACCGCCGAGATGGTGCAGCTGCTCGCCGAGGCGAAGGCCGAGGCCGTGGTGGCCGCGGCCGCCTCGGGTGCGCTCGACGAGACGCTCGCCGCACAGGGCGCACCCGGCCCGCTCGACGGCTTCGTGCTGGGCGGCGACTCGGCGTTCGAGATCGGCGGCACGGCCTACGGCAAACCGCACCTGCCCGCGGTGGCTCGCGAGCGGTGGCTGGCGCAGCGCGGCGGCACAGGCGTGCTGCACTCCGGCCACTGGCTCGTCGATCACCGCGGCGGGCGGCGGCAGGGCGGATCGGGTCGCACCGACCACGCCGAGCTCACCTTCGCCGACGACATCTCCGACGCCGAGATCGACGCCTACGTCGCCTCGGGTGAGCCGTTGCTCGTGGCGGGTGCGTTCACGATCGACGGTCTCGCGGCCCCCTTCATCCGCACCATCACGGGTGCGCCCTCCGCCGTCATCGGCATGTCGCTCCCCGTGGTGCGCGACCTCCTGGCCGCCGCCGGCGCCCCCTGGACGCAGTTCTGGACGCCGCCGGCCCGCTAGAGGGTCGTGGTGCGGTTCAGGCGGGGAGGCGGGCGATGGTGCGCATCGTGACGGCGAGGGCGCCGTCGGCGGCCGCGAGCTCGAGGGCCACCGCCGTCGTGCCGAGCTCCGAGAGCGCGGGCGCGTGCGTGCCGCCGCACGCGATCGAGACCGGCCGGCCATCGAGGGTCGTGGTCCAGTACCGGCGGTCGGTGAGGCGGTCGCCGTCGCACTCGATGCGCGCGGATGCCCCGCTCGCCACCCACCCGGCCAGTGTCTCGCCCACCCGGCCGGCCACGGCATCCGCAGCGCCCTCGAGCCGCGCGGGCGCGAAGCCCTTCTTGCGCAGCGACTTGCCCACCCGGTAGCGGTCGACGGATCCGTTCTCCTCGATCGTGGAGGTCGCGATGGCGAGGGCGTCGAAGTCGGGGTGGCCGAGCGCATCCGTCGCCGCCTGCTTCGACCAGTCCTCGGCGAGCGCGGCGTTGAGCGCGAGCGAGGCGAGGTGGCAGGCGGTGTGCCCCACCGAGAGGGCCTCGCGGTGCACGGCGTCGACGGCGACGAGCACCTCCTCCCCCTCCTCCACCGGGGTCGCCGCGTCGACCACGTGCACGACCACGAAGGCCCACCCCTCGGTGCCCTTCTTCACGGGCACGTCGGCGCCGATGCGCAGCACGGAGCCGTCGGTGGCGCCCACCACGCAGTCGAGCAGGTCGAGGATCGCCTCGCCCACCGTGAGGGTGCCGCGGTCGGGCCCCTGGTCGGGCCAGGCCGAGTCGACGGGGTGCGCGGCGGTCACGTCGAGCAGCACGGCCTGCCGCCCTTCGCCGAGCGGTTCGCGGTGCAGGACGATGCTGGTGGAGCGGGTGTCGCCGCGCGGATAGGTGACGACGGTGTCGACGAGGGGCAGTGCCATGCGGGCATCCTCTCACGCACTCCTTGTGCCGATCCCCCAGGGTCGGTGGACTATTTTTGTGACTACATGCCAAAGGAGGGATGCGCCCCGGCCATAGGCTAGGGAAATCATGCCGAGAATCACCAAGGTCCTCATCGCCAACCGAGGCGAGATCGCCGTTCGAGTCATCCGGGCGGCCCGCGACAGCGGCATCGCCTCCGTGGCCGTCTACGCCGACCAGGACAGAGACGCCCTGCACGCCCAGCTCGCCGACGAGGCCTACGCGCTCGACGGCACCTCGAGCGCCGAGACGTACCTCGTGATCGAGAAGATCCTCTCGGTGGCCCGCCGCTCCGGCGCCGACGCCGTGCACCCCGGCTACGGCTTCCTGGCCGAGAACGCCGACTTCGCGCGCGCCGTGATCGGTGCGGGGCTCACCTGGATCGGCCCCTCGCCCGAGGCCATCGAGAAGCTCGGCGACAAGGTCTCTGCCCGCCACGTGGCCGAGAAGGTCGGCGCACCCCTCGCCCCCGGCACCATCGATCCCGTCTCCGGGGCGGCCGACGTGCTCGAGTTCGTGGCCGAGCACGGCCTGCCCGTGGCCATCAAGGCGGCCTTCGGCGGCGGCGGTCGCGGGCTCAAGGTTGCCCGCACCATCGAGGAGGTGCCCGAGATGTTCGACTCGGCCACCCGCGAGGCCATCGCGGCGTTCGGCCGCGGCGAGTGCTTCGTCGAGAAGTACCTCGACCAGCCACGCCACGTCGAGACGCAGTGCCTCGCAGATGCGCACGGCAACGTCGTGGTCGTATCCACCCGCGACTGCTCGCTGCAGCGCCGCCACCAGAAGCTCGTCGAAGAGGCGCCGGCGCCCTTCCTCACCGAGGAGCAGAACGACCTCCTCTACTCGGCCTCGAAGGCCATCCTCAAGGAGGTCGGCTACCTCGGCGCCGGCACGTGCGAGTTCCTCATCGGCAAAGACGGAACGGTGTCGTTCCTCGAGGTCAACACGCGCCTGCAGGTCGAGCACCCCGTCTCCGAGGAGGTCACGGGAATCGACCTCGTGCGCGAGCAGTTCCGCCTCGCCGAGGGCGGCGTGCTCGACTACGCCGACCCCGTGCCGCACGGCCACTCGTTCGAGTTCAGGATCAACGGTGAGGATCCTGGTCGCGGCTTCCTGCCCTCCCCCGGCCCCGTGCACGTCTTCAAGCCCGCCGGCGGCCCCGGCGTGCGCGTCGACTCCGGTGTGCAGGCCGGCGACGAGATCTCCGGATCGTTCGACTCGCTGCTCGCCAAGCTCATCGTCACCGGATCGAGCCGAGAGGATGCGCTCGAGCGCTCCCGCCGTGCCCTCGACGAGTTCGAGGTGGCCGGGCTCCCCACCGTGCTGCCCTTCCACCGCGACGTCGTGCGCAACCCGGCCTTCGCCCCGGCGGACGGCGAGCCGTTCTCCATCTACACACGCTGGATCGAGACCGACTACGAGAACCCGGCCGAGCCGTGGAGCGGATCGCTCGAAGACTCGGCCCCCGCGGCTGAGCGGCGCACCGTGATCGTGGAGGTCGACGGCAAGCGCGTGGAGGTCGTGCTGCCCGCGCGTCTCCTTGCGGCGGGCGCCCGGTCGGGTGGCGCCGCTGCTCGCTCCGGATCCGGTGCCACCGCCGGCGCTGCCCCTCGGCGGCGTGGTGCCTCCGTGGCCGGCACCTCCACCGCCACCGGAGACTCCGTGAAGGCGCCGATGCAGGCGACCGTGGTGAAGCTCGCGGTCGCCGAGGGCGACACCGTGGTGAAGGGCGACCTGGTGCTGGTGCTGGAGGCCATGAAGATGGAGCAGCCCATCACAGCCCACAAAGACGGCACCATCTCCAACGTCGCCGCCACCGTAGGAGCCACAGTCTCCTCAGGCCACGTCCTCCTCAACATCACCTGACCCGCCGCCTCCCCTTGGGGGTGTCCCCGCGGCGCGCGCTCGTGAGCGGGGTGGAGCCCGCTCGTGGGGGCGGGGCGGGGTGGGTTGTCCGGTGGCGGTGCTTCCCGCATCCGCTACGCGGACGCCCGCCAGACCCGGCCTGCACCGCCACCGGAC